>NZ_JWID01000027.1 GCF_001466305.1 Defluviitalea phaphyphila | reverse complement strand
CCTCCTTAATCTTAGAGATAATTATATCTTATTTCCCTACATTCTTAAATGATCATTTTATTACATTTTTATTGTATCATTTATAATAAGGGATTTAGTATTTTGCAATTATACACTACCTCATTTAAGGGGGAAAATGAGGCCTTCTATATGCAAAGCATACAAGGATTTTTATGATGAGATTGAAGACATCTTCGGAATGCTTGATAGTAATGAAGTCAACACATATTGGAATTACTTAAAAAACTATAAATTCGAAGGTGGAATGCTTCAGTAAAATAATGAAAAGGCATAGATAAACTCTACTAATACTTCCATTATTTCAATTACTATTTTCATATAAACTCTTCAATTTGCTGCTGAATAACAGTAAATAAAATATTGGTTTGAGATTTATTTTTATTTTTTTTGCAACGGAATCTAATTGCTTTTGTAAATCTTCTTGTTTAACATTTAATATGGTATTTATAAGTATCCCTAGTTTATCAGCCATTTTGAATATCTCCCTTCTTCGCTTTATTTACGCTAGGGGAGGGGAGACAAACCCCCCTCGCATGAAACTGTTGACAATTAATTTATTAGAAGTATTATATTATATAAATGTAAAATAATAATGAGGTGATATGCTTGCTAACTTTTATTGAAATATTATTAATAACAATATTTTTAATCGTATTTACAGTCATACTTGTAGGTATATTTTATAAACCGGATGAAAAAGATGTAGAAAAACTTGAACAACTTTTAAATTCGTTAGGGATATTAGATTTTTATGAAATTGTTCATATATATGGACATCCATATATTAATACGAATACAAATGTTTTTTTAGTATTGAACAAAGATAATAATTTATATTTTTATAAAACATTTAATGATGTTACCTCAAAAACAAATGAAATAAGTATAATACCAATTAACCAAATTACTCGTTATGAACTAAAAACCGAATCTGAAATACAAAAAGATGTTACTCTAACAAGATTATTGGCACTAGGCATTTTTGCTTTTGGTTTAAAAAAGAAAACTGAAATTAATAATACCTACCTTATTTTATCATATGTCCAAAATAATGTACCAATTGATTGTATATTCAAAAATGCTGTTAACAATCAACAATTGGGTAATATCATAAGTACGCTCAATAGATTAAAAATTGAACAAAACAACATAGAAGACAATTATGAAACAGTTTAGAATAGGGGAGGGAACTCTCCTATTTTTTTAATAAAATAAGAATTTTATTGGCTCACAGTATTGCGCCTATATAGGCTCGTGAGAACTATTTACAATTCGCTTAAAGATTTTGTTTCTGCTCGCTTAATTCCATCTTCATTGAAATATTTACCTAATTCATCATCAATATCTGTATCTGTGTACAAGGAAACCATATCTAATGATTCCCAACCCGAAATTTTCTTAATTACTTCTGGTGGCAACCCTGCTTCTGATAAAATTGAATATTGTAAATAAAAAAATTTTACGTTTAAAATAAAGTCGTTATATGGTAAAATGAAAGTACACTGTAGAATGGTAAATGCCATTGACACAGACATCTAGTATAGGTGTCCTGCGGTCAGTGGCATTTTTTGTTTTTCAGGGAATAGACGAATAAGGGAAAAGGGATAAGAGTTTTATTATAAAAAAGGTTTTAGAGGCAAGGGGTAAGGGACTTAAGGAAGTGGTGGATGAATTACATTGCAATATCATTCTCCTTTGTTCCGTAATCCTTTATACTTAATTCCTAACTCAGGAGGTATCTGCATGGCTAAACGGAAAATAGATTGGGATGAAAATAAATTAAAAAAATGGATACAGGAAGGAAGAGGACAGGGGGAAGGCAAGGATTACAAGCCCTGGCTTACTGTACAGGACTTCCCCAGCAAAGGAAGGGTTACACGTGTATTTGGATGGAAAACAAAAAGAATTCATCATTTTTTTACGGATTCGGAGACACGATATTTTTACCTGTTGGAATGGGAGGATGATGTTTTAGATATCAGGGAACACTACCCTTTGTTTCATTGTGAAGAGGTAATACAAAACAAGGCTGGTTTAAATTTTGATTTATTTAAAGACAAAGATACAGGAACGCCATACATTTTATCTACATCATTTTTAATAACCTTGAAAAAACCAAACGGTAAAATAGCATATGTTGCCAGAAGTCTTAAGGCAGACTATGAACTTGAGCGCAAAACAGCATTAGAAAGGTTGGAAATAGAGAGGAGATACTGGCAGAGCCAAAATATTGATTGGGGAATAGTAACACAAAAAGAGATTCCAGTGGTTAAAGCGAAGAATATAGAATGGATTCACTCATCCTTGTATCCTTCCGACGAAAGAGGACTTACAGATGAAGAGGTTGACTATTACTGTAATGCTTTTATTGACAAATTGGAAGGAAGTAATACATCGATTAGAAATTTCACTGTGCAGTTTGACAGGCTGTTTAATTTGGACACAGGTACAGGGATATACATATTTAAGCGCTTAATTGCCCTTAAAAAGATAATGGTGGACATGAATAAAAAAATCGACCTTAATAATTCGACCCGGAGTATAGAAATCATAAATCCCAGTTTAACAGAAAGGGTGAGAGTTCTATGATAGCGGTAAATACATTAATCAAATGGGAACATGATAATGATAAAGAAAACGTGGAAAGGATTTTATGGCTTGATAGGCAGCAAAACATTGCATATGTTATAAACATATATTCAAATGAAAGTCCTTTCCTAAGGTATATTTCTGATATTGAAGAGGGCATTAAGCAGGGGAATGCAAACATATTGGATAGCGACCCGTTTGTTAAGGTTATTGATGAAGGAGAATTATCAGAGAAATCAAAAGAAATACGTGATAAAGCATGGGAAGTAATTAAGGAACTGGTTGTGCTTGAACCTGTTATTTTTTATAAGAAAGAACGGAGAAAACTCGTATTGAAGGCATCGGCAATTTATAATTTGCATGCCAAAACTATTTCAAATTACCTAAAACGATTCTGGAAGAGAGGGAAAACAAAGAACGCCTTGCTTCCGGACTACTATTTATGCGGAGGCCCGGGAAAAGAAAGGCGGGCAGGAGACAAAAAGCGTGGGCGCAGAAGAAAAAATGCTGAACTGGTGGGTGAGGGAATCAATGTAGATGAAGAAATAAAAAGGATATTCAATGTCACTATCAATAAATACTATCATACAAGCGCCAAAAATTCTCTTAAACTTGCATATGAACTGATGAGAAAGGAATTCTTCAGTGATGAATTTAAGATAGAAAACGGAATAAGAGTTCCTGTAATAAAAACTATAGGTGAGGTTCCTACATATGCCCAATTCCGTTACTGGTATTATAAGAATATCAATTTCAAAAAGCAAATTTCATCCAGACAAAGCAGTAAAAAATATGAGCAGCAGTATAGACCCCTTTTAGGCAATACAACTTCCGAAGCAATTGCGCCAGGAAGTATCTATCAGATTGATGCAACTGTAGGCGACATTTACCTTGTGAGCCGGTATAACAGGAACTGGATAATTGGAAGACCGGTGATTTACGCAGTTATAGATGTTTTCAGCAGGATGGTTGTTGGTATTTATGTTGGCTTAGAGGGGCCAAGTTGGATAGGGGCTATGATGGCTCTTGCAAATGCAGCGTCCGACAAAGTTGCCTTTTGCAAGGAGTATGGAATAGATATTGAAGAAAAGGACTGGCCTGTCCATCACTTGCCAGAGGCTATTCTGGCGGACAGAGGGGAACTTGAAGGCAAGAATGTTGAAAACCTTATTAATGCTCTACATGTAAAGATACAGAATACTCCGCCATATCGGGCAGACTGGAAAGCAATTGTTGAACAGCATTTCAGAATTACTAATTTAAGGGTAAAACCGCTTTTGCCTGGTACTGTTGACCCTGATGTGAGAGAGCGTGGCGACAGGGATTACAGGTTGGATGCCAAATTGGATATATACCAGTTTACACAGATAATCATAAAATGTGCCTTGTACCATAATAACCAGTATCATCTTAAAAACTATGACAGGGAAGAGATGATGGTTGCTGATGAAGTAGAATGCATTCCACGGGAAATATGGAACTGGGGGATTGCGAACCGTGCGGGAAAATTACGGAGTGTACAAGAGGATATCGTTAAACTAAATCTTATGCCCTCAGAGACAGCAACTGTAACGGCAAAGGGAATTAAATTCAAAGGCTTGTATTATGCTTCACCAAAAACTCTTAAGGAGAGATGGTTTGAAAGGGCGAGAAATAAAGGAACATGGAAAATTGATGTTTCCTATGACCCCCGCAATATGAACTTTATTTATGTCAAAGAGCAAAATGGCATGGACTTCGAGAAATGTTTTCTTCTGGAACACCAGGATAGGTATAAAGATAAAAATCTTGAGGAAATTCAATACCTTCTTGAAGAGGAGAAACTTAGAATAAAAATTGCAGAAGATAAGGAACTGCAGGCAAAGGTTGATTTAATTACTGAAATTGAAAGTATTGCAAAAGAGGCAGAAAAATCTTTTAAAGAAGAAAAATCAAATGAAAGCGATTCGAAACGTAAAAAAGGGATTAGAAACAACAGAAGATTAGAAAAGATGTTAAACCGGGAAAAGGAATCCTTTGAACTTGATAAAAAAGAAACAGGAAGTAATGCAGCAGTTATACCGTTTAGCAGGGCAGAGCAGGAGGAAGAGGTGGACGAGAATGATACGATAAGCCTTTTGATAAGAAAACAAAAGGAGGCTTTGAAAAAAATCCATGAATAAAGTAATAATACCTAACGGTGCTAATGCTGTAGTTGCAGAATACAAGGAACAGTTGATACCTGAATATAGCGGGAATCCATTTATTGAAGCACTACCACCGGTTTACTCTAAGGAAGAGGTAGTGGAGAAACTATCTCTATATCCCCGCTATAATCCAGAGGAAAGACGATTGGATGACCACTACCGCATTCATATGGTACAGCGGTTGTTCCAGTGCTTTCAGCCGTTGAGTATTCATCTTGACCTTGAAAGCAGGATAAGCCGGGTTATAAGGCAGGGATACCTGGCACGTAACCCATTTAGACCTTCCTATGCTGAAAGTCTACAAAACGGATATAAGGCAATACAAAGCATGAAATGGGAGTTAAGCAGCAACGCATCCTTCAGGACTACTGCATCGGGATTTACTATTATAGGTGTAAGTGGAATGGGTAAGACAACTGCTATCAACCGTGTATTATCTCTTTATCCCCAGATAATTGTACATTCAGAATATAATAATACCAATTTTAGTATGTACCAACTGGTTTGGCTTAAGTTGGACTGCCCTTTTGATGGTTCTTTGAAAGGCTTGTGTATTGAGTTCTTCCATAAGGTAGATGACCTGTTGGGTACAGACTATCATAAGAAATTCGGGGTAGGTAGGAATACAGTAGACACTATGCTCTCCGTTATGTCTCAGATAGCCAGAAATACAGCGTTAGGAGTATTAGTAATTGACGAGATTCAACATCTGAGCAGTGCAAAAAGCGGAGGGGATGAAAAGATGCTTAACTTTTTTGTCACCCTTGTAAATACTATCGGAGTGCCTACTGTACTTATTGGTACAACAAAAGCATTATCAGTTTTGCAATCTGAATTCCGTCAGGCAAGGCGTGGAAGCGGACAAGGGGATATGATTTGGGAGAGGTTGAGCAAAGATAAAAGTTGGGAACTGATTATCAATGCATTTTGGGACTATCAATGGACCAAAAAGGAAGTACCGCTAACACCTGAATTAAGTGATGTTCTCTATGAAGAGTCACAAGGCATTATAGACATTGCGGTAAAACTTTATGCGATGTCACAAATACGGGCTATTCTTTCAGGGAAAGAGGTTATCACAGCAAATCTGATTAGGCAGGTTGCAAAAGATAATTTAAAATTGGTTCGTCCTATGCTGGAAGCATTAAAATCGGGAAATATTAAAGAAATCGCAAAATATGAAGATATTTGCACTGTAGACATTGATTTTATGGGATTTGTGGACAAAAGCAAACAGTCAGTAGATTGGGACATGAGGATGAAAATGCTTCAAAAGCAGCAAAAGAAAAAAGAAGAGGAAGTCAATCTTTCAAAGAAGGAACAGGCAATTCTTAAATTGCTGGACTTAAATATTGATGCCAAAAAGGCTCAAAAAGCAGTTGAGAAGGTACTTGATAATGAAGAAGGGCTTGAAGTTTCTGAGATTGTAATAAAGGCGGTACAAATGATAGCAACCAATGGTAAATCAAAACAAAAGGAAAAAAGTAAAGCAAAGAATATGGATGAAAATGATATAAGGTTTATTGTGGAAGAGGGCAGGAGAAATAAAAAATCAGCCTATGAATCATTAAAAGAAAAAGGGCTTATTAAGCAGGTAGAAAAAGACTTTTTCAAGGCGGTGTAGCGCATATGATGACGTTTTTTCCTGTGCCATATGAGGATGAAGTATTATACAGCGTCCTTGCAAGATACCATGTGAGGAGTGGAAATATAAGTTATAAGGCGACAATGAGAGACCTTTTCGGTGCAACTTCCGTAACAGCGGTGATGGACTTGCCTTCCAATATACATAACCTTGTTAATAATATGCCTCTTAATTCCAAGTATACTGAAGAATATCTTATTAAAAAACATACACTTTTCCCGTTCTATTCTGCCTTTTTACCTCCTGAGCGTGCAGAAAAAGTTCTAGAATCAATGAAAGGGGAAAATGGAGGAAGCGTATATAGCCGGACTGGAATCATGGCCAGTTCCGTTACATTAAACCAATATTTTAAGTTCTGCCCTGTCTGTGCTAAAGAAGATAAGTTGCAGTACGGAGAGTTATACTGGCATAGAGTTCATCAAATCCCTGGTGTACTGATATGCCCGAAACATCATGTTCCTTTATATGACAGCCAGGTTCCTGTCAGGGGATATAACAAACACGAATATAAGGCTGCTGGCGAGGAAAACTGTGTAAAACCCGATATTGTTATCAACTACTCTGATGATGTTTTTGAAAAACTGAATAGGCTCGCAGAGGATGTTCAGGTTTTGCTTAACAGCGACTTTGAAAAGAGAGATATAGAATGGTATAAAGAGCAGTATCTTGCAAAGATGATAGAAATGGGATTTGCAACTTCAAACGGAAAAGTGCATCAAAAGGAGTTTATAAAAGAGTTTATTGATTATTATGGTGAAGTATTTTTAGATATTGTGCAGTCGGGTGTTGATGTAGATAACGATTCAAACTGGCTAATGGATATGGTAAGAAAGAAAAACAAGACTGCTCATCCTATCAGACATTTGCTTCTTTCCCGTTTTCTTGGAATTTCACTTCATGATTTATTTTATAAAAAGATGGAATATAAGCCTTTTGGGGATGGACCGTGGCCTTGTTTGAATGCAGCGGCAGACCACTACCTAAAGCCGGTTGTTTCTGACTTAAAAGTTACACACAGTACGGATTTGAAATGTCCTGTTGGGACTTTTTCCTGTACCTGCGGTTTTGTTTATACTAGAAGTGGACCAGATGAATCTGTGGATGCAAGATATAGGTTCGGAAGGATAAAAAAGTTTGGACATGTATGGGAGGAGAAACTCAAAGAATTATTAGACCAAAAGTTGAGTTTAAGAGAAACAGCAAGGTTATTAGGGGTAGACCCTATTACAGTTAAGAAGTATGCTAAGAAACTTGGATTAACGACTTACTGGGAAAAGCGGAGTGAGGCTGAAGATGTATATGATAATTATTCTTCAATGAACTTGGATGATAAGGATTACTACAGAAAAAGGTGGAATGAATTAAGAAAGCAACATCCAGAGATGGGAAAAACGCAATTACGGCAGATTGATAAGGCTTTATTTGCCTGGCTTTATAGAAATGACAGGGAATGGTTAAACCAAAACTCGCCCGATAGAAAAGAAACTAATGCTGTAAACAGAAGAGTTGATTGGAATCAAAGAGATAATGAGATATTGTCTCAGATAAAAGGAATAGTTGATAAGATGCTGAATTCGGATGGAAAGCCTGAAAGGATTACCATTAGCCTAATTGGTAGTAAATTAGGCATAAGGGGCTTGCTTGAAAAACATTTAGATAAACTTCCTAAGACAAAGGCATATCTGGATTCTGTAAAAGAGACCAATCGTGACTTTAGATTGAGGAGGATTCGCTGGGCAGTTCGAGAATTAGAAAAAGAAGGAGAAGAGTTGCAATTGTGGAAGATAATGAGGAAGGCTGGAAAGAGAGGAATATAAAGTGGACTTAAAGAAAGTTGTGAGAAATTTTTCATGGGATGAACCTGAGAAATAACATATCCAAGTATTTGGTTAATTGATAGTATGTAAGTTCATATAATCGGATAAGTAAAAAAAGTTAATGCTCTATTTTGTGATAACTTCTATACTATTTAGGATAATTTGGGGTTGGATTGTTGCTGTGTTTATGGCTATTTAAGAAGAAAGGTCTTGTAAGATATTGAGTTAATTATTGAAGTTTTGCATTATATTTTTTGTGAATTTTAAAGTTTTGTATATAAAACTGGAAATAAATAAATATTTGAATTATAATATTATTAAATCCAACATTATACATAAAATAAGGGGTCTTATATAAATGAATGTTGAGTTTAAATATGTTGAAGATATAATTTTAGAAAAGATAGGTCCAGTATGTCCAGAATTTGATGTATGTAATGGAAATCCTTATGTTTTTACATTAATGCGTCCGCAATTTTGTGCTACATTCAAATATGATGATATTAATGGACCTGTCATTTGTGATGAAACATTTAATCAATTATGTGAAGATTTGATTAAAAAAGCGAAATATGAGAATGTTGACGTATTAATAACTCCTGAATATTGCATTCCATTGAATATAATTACAAAAATAATTACCGATACTTCGGAATCTCTAAAACCTAATTTAGGTAAAATTTGGTGTTTATGTTGTCAAGGAACAAAATATTATGATTTCATACAATATCTTGACAAGTTTGAAGAATTAGGGGCAAAAGTTATAAGACTTGCTGTTGAGAATGCATCTGCAAAGAATTTTATTAATGCTTTAATTTATGTTTTCATGCTTACAGATGGTAGTATATGTATATTACCTCAATTAAAAACTTGCCCAAGCGCTGATAGAGAATTACTTTGCGAAGAGATGGGGATGAGTACTGGTAAGATTATATATAAATTTGGTAAAGGACAATCTAATCAATTGTGTACAATAATATGTGCTGATGCACTAAACTTATTATATATTTCATTAAATGAAATAATTAATGGGAATGAGAATATTATATTGCTTCATCCACAACTTAATGAGAAACCTAGAAATAGCACTTTTTGTGGTTTTAAAAATAAACTTTACGACAGAATTGAATGTGATAGTTTGATTTATATAACTATTAATTGGGCATATGGTACCAAGTTAATTCATAGAAACAATCCTAATGCAGAAGATATGGCTTTACATATTATGAATCCGTGGTCGTGTATATATGTAAAAGATAAAGTAAATAAATGGATGGAACAAGAAAGAGATTTAAGAAAGCAAAATTATAAAAAAGGTTTAGGGTTCGGTTATTTTAATAGGTATAAATTAAAAGTATGGTATTGCATAAAAAATGAAATTATTCACTTGCTGACTATAAAAAAGCCTAAATTAAATGGTCCTAATGTCGCAGAACCAAAATATGATGTAATAGTTAATAAGGCATATATAAAAGATAATCAGGGATATTTAATAGAAAAGGATTATATTAGCGATAATAACAACTTACAGGCATTAATTAATATAAGAGAAGATGAATTAGATTATAATTTTCCTTTGAAAGCAGACAAAGAAGATAGAGATAAATTTTTTGGTACATGTCTTGGAGACTTAGAAATAGGTCAGTTGTCTATAGGGGATAATGAAATATGTAATATTGTTAGTATACATATTGATGATGAATGTGAGGAGCAAAGATTAAAATCAATAGATAATTTCAATAAATTAGTTGAATTACTAAAAACGGGTAAGTTAGTTGAACTCATAGAAAGAGGGGAAATCACTTCTGGTATGAAAAATTTGGCTTGTTCACATATGTTTTCATTAGAGGATTGTGTTTTTAACGTTGTACCCAAAGATAATAACATAAGAGCAAAGGCTATAGTATCTTACGTACCTTATGAACCTGATGCTAAAAAAATAAGTTATAAGATGAGAGAGATAGCGGATGATATTGAAAATGAATTGAATAAAGATATAATATACGAATTGCTAAATTCTGAAGGAAGAGAAAACGAATTACGTAAACTCATTACAAAAACATATGTTAGTATAATTACCCAAAAAATGGGGTCAACACAAATTATTAGTTATTCCGGGTATAAGCCAGAAATAACCTCTTCTGACCGTGTATTAGATGGAACTTCAATTATTATGAGGTGAAGATTATGAAATTAAAAGAATTAGTAGTAGGAAGCGGATTAAAGTACGAAAAGAATTATACTTTGGTTGAAGATTGTGATGTAGTTATCGCAAATCATATATTTGATAACAGACTTGTTAGTAAGTATATTTTTATCTACTTAAACTATTCCCAATACAAGAAGTATATTGCTGATAAAGAGCAGTATAAAAAAATTATTGAAGAAAAATGTCTTGAGCCAATATTTTTTAAATTGTATGGGGATTTAAGTTGGAACTTATATCTTGTATGTGTATTGCCAAGTGAAGAATATGAAAGAATTTCATCAGAAGAGTTAGTTGAATTTGAAAGAAATGAGAAATATGCCCGAAAGTTAGTTATTGATGAGAAGCATTTTAATAAACTTATACCTGTTGGCAAAATTATCACAGAAGATAGTGAAAAAGAAATTATTGACCCGATTGATGATTGGTATAATGTACTAAATGAAAACGGAATGACTTTTTGTCTCGATTCATATTCAAAATATAAAATAGATTATTTCTTAGAAGGCAAAAATGTTGAAAGTGAAAACAATTATGATTCTGCATCAATTTATAATGAAGAAAATAAGACACATTCTTTATATAAAATTAAGAAGTTAAAAATGACAGACCAGTTTCGTCCACATTGTTTCGGCTTAAATACAGAACTTGAATTTGGAGATGTTAATTTACTTTTCGGTGCTAATGGAAGTGGCAAAACTTCTATACTTGAAGCAATAGAATTAGTTATGACAGGCCAAATAAGAAAAAACGATAGAGGTGAGATAGATAATGATATTTACTTCAATGACATAAGAAGTAATATTACATTACAAATGGAAAATAATGAAACGATATATATCCCCAATGATATTAGAGAAAGAAAGTCAAGAGAGAGTCGCTTTTATCAAAATAGACAAGGAACGAGGCAAAAAGAAAAACTAAATAAGGTATTTCATCAATATAATTACTATTCATTTGAGGATACGTTTTCATTTTGTTTTTTAGGTGAACAGCCTAATTATAGTGACGAATTTAGTAAGATAATTTATGGTGAAGGTACTAAAACAATAGAAAATAATTGGCTAACTTATAAGGAAAAATTTGAGCAAGAGAAAACTTTAATTGAAAAAGAAATAAACTGTCTTGAAGACGATATTAAACTACTAGAAAAAACTGATACTAGTAGTATACAGATTAAGTTGGAACCATTTTATAATTTACTAGATGAGATAAAATTGCGATTTGAAAAAATAGATGATGAAACTAATTTATATTCAGTATTAAATTGGTTAAGGCAACTTAATACAAAACTGACAAAGATAAGAGTGTTATTGGATAATTTCTTATCTGAGAGTGGAGAAATAGAATCAAAAAAAGATATATGTGATAGTCTCGATAGAATAAAGAGAGAAAGAAGTAGTTATGAGGAAGAGTTTGCCCTAATTCAAAAAAATATAATTAACATAGATAATAATATTAAGATATTATCTGAAGAATTACAACAAGCAATGGATTATGATAGTTTAATTAATAAACTTATTGATGAGACACAAAATCATTTAAATATGTTAAACAATTATTTATTAGAAATAAAAGATATTGAAAAATGTAACTTACGATTAGAATTAGAAAGTGAAAAAAATAATATAAAGCAAATAATCAGTATATTAAGTTACTTTCAAGATACATGGGGTTATCTTGTTAATGAACAGATAGTTGATGAAAATCTTGATGATTTAGGAATGCTTATACTTGAAAAGACTAAGAGAAAAAATGAATTAGAAAAAGAAGCAATAAACTTATCCGATAAGATAGAAATTGAGGAGTCAAAAAAGAGCAGTATAGATAATATAATTATTCAAGTAAAAGCATTAGGTATGCGGTATTTTAATGAAAGAAATAATAGCACAACATGTCCATTATGCGGTACTGATTTTGTCACTAAAGAAAAATTTTTGGAAGCAATAGATAAAGAAATAAAAATAGATGATTCTTATTATCAAAAATTAATAGAGAAAAAACATATTATCGACAAAGAATTGAATAAAATTGATAATGAGATTGAATATTACACTACTCAACAACAATATATTAATAGTCTATATGACGCATTTAACTTTATTATTGAAAACAGATTATTAGGAAATAATATTTATTCCAATAACAGATGCAATAACAACATGATACAGGCAGTTAATGAAACATTAAAACTATTTGATGTAAAAATGCAACAATTACAGAAGTTGGAATATGATATAAGCAAATTAGAAGTATTAGGGTATAATTACAGTTTTGTAGTAAGTGCCTTGAATTATATAAATAATATTGCAGGTACTAAAGATAGTAAACTGACTTTAGAGAAAATTAATTCTATAAAAAATCACCTGGAAGCAAAATTAAAAGATTATTTGAATAATAGAGAGATTTTGCAGCATAAAATAGATAACTTAAATGATTTAATACAAAATGAGCAAAAGAAGTTTAATGAAGAAGAAGCAAATAAGCAGACTTTACAAAAAAAATTGCAATTACTAGATGCTTATGAGTCTAAAATCAATGTTTTACAAGAGTTTCTTAATGAAATTGAAGAAAATGATATTTGTATTGAGAACAATACATCTATAACAAAGGTGAGAAACATTGTACGGACAATATTAGATGAAGTTTCAATGTTTACGGATAGAGTTAATAATGCTATTAAGCAAAAAGAAGATAATGAGAAGTTAGAACAATTAAAGCAACAAATTGATTTTAAGAAAAAACAAAAAGAAAAGTGCATACATGCGATTGGTATTTTAAATAGCCTAAAACTATCTTCACAGTATGCTGAAGAATTTATCAGGGAAAATATTAGTGATATAAGTGATTTATTTGTAAGTCTACATTCACCTAGAGAGTTTGATAAACTTTCTTTGAATGAAAATGGAGAAATCGTTGGGTACAGAAATGGAGTTGAGGTTCCTATATACTTAATGAGCACAGGACAGAAAACGGCAGTTGTAATATCAATATTTTTTAAGTTTCATATAAGCATGAAAACTGCACCTAAATTTATATTACTTGATGAACCTGTTTCAAATATTGACGATTTAAATATCCTTGGGTTATTGGACTTTTTAAGAGAAATGGTTATATCAAACGGAACTCAAATATTTTTTACTACTGCGAATTACAATGTAGCGAAATTGTTTAAGAGAAAGTTTAGTTTTTTAAGAGATAAATTTTATGAGTTTAAGTTTGTACGATATGGTAATACAAAATCAAAAATACGAAGATATACTTATAATGAATATGAAGATAGAGAAATGGAAGAGGTCATCGTTTCTTAAATAATAAGTAATCGGTATTACTTAGATGTTTATACATATGGTGAAATAATCTGAATCTTAGACCTTGCTCTATGAGCCTAACTATGTATAATTCAAATAAAGTTCACTCCATTAAAATAAAGTTCGCTCCATAAAAATAAAGTTCATTCCATAATCCCGTAGTAAATGCAG
>NZ_JWID01000026.1 GCF_001466305.1 Defluviitalea phaphyphila | reverse complement strand
TTAAGGCTAATTTTATACTTTAACACCTAAAATCAAGCATGATTTCTACTAAACATAAGTGTTGCATTTAATATTGCAATTTAGAAAAATTTATTAATAAATTAAAAAAAGAAAATATTATATGTTTTTATTTTACTAACTCTATTTTAAATGCTATAATAATAAAATTAGAAAACCAAAAGGAAGCAGGGGGAAAACTAATATGCAAAAATCGTTGATAATACCCAAAGATTATGTTTCTTATTTATCAGTTAGAGAAACAGAAAAAGCCATAAAAAAATTAAAGGATTATTTTGAAAATGCTTTAGCAGAACAATTAAATTTATTAAGAGTATCTGCTCCTTTATTTGTTAAAAGTGAAACAGGATTAAATGATAATCTAAATGGGGTAGAAAGACCAGTTTCTTTTGATGTTCAAGGTATTGGAGGGAAAACTGTAGAAATAGTACATTCCTTAGCTAAATGGAAAAGAATGGCACTAAAAAAATATAATTTTTCTGTGGGAGAAGGGTTATATACAGACATGAATGCTATAAGACGAGATGAAGAATTAGATAATCTTCATTCAGTTTATGTAGACCAGTGGGATTGGGAGAAAGTCATAACAAAAGAACAAAGAAATATAGAAACTTTAAAATCAGTTGTTAGAGATATTTATAATGTATTTAAAAAGACTGAACAATATATAGCAGATTTATATCCTTCTATAAAACCATTTTTGCCAGAAGAAATTACTTTTATTACTACTCAAGAATTAGAAGATAGATTTCCTAATTTAACACCTAAAGAAAGAGAAAATGTTATTGCAAAAGAAAAAGGAGCTGTATTTATTATAGGGATTGGTGGAAAGCTACATTCTGGAGAAAAACATGATGACCGTTCTCCTGATTATGATGATTGGAATTTAAATGGGGATATAATTTTTTGGTATCCTGTATTAGAAAGAGCATTTGAATTATCATCTATGGGTATTAGAGTTGATGAAGAAACTCTTATAAATCAGCTTAAAATTTCAAATTGTGAAGATAGAAAAAAACTAGAATTTCATAAGCAACTTTTAGAAGGGAAACTTCCTTATACAATTGGTGGAGGAATTGGACAATCAAGACTTTGTATGTTCTTTTTAAGAAAAGCTCATATTGGAGAAGTTCAAGCTTCTGTATGGCCAATAGATATGATTAACTCTTGTGAAAAAGCGAATATACATTTACTTTAAAGAAAAATTTTTAACTAGGAAGGAGAATTATAAGTGAAATATACCTTAGTTAAACAACTTTATAGAAATACTTCAAAATATGTAGATAATAAAGTTACTGTAGGAGGATGGGTTAGGACGGTTAGAAGTTCTAAAACTTTTGGATTTATTGAATTAAATGATGGATCGTTTTTTAAAAATGTTCAAATTGTATTTGAAGAAAAATTACATAATTATAAAGAAATTTCGAAACTAAATGTTGGAGCTGCAATTATAGTAGAAGGAATTTTAGTTAAAACTCCAGAAGCTAAACAGCCTTTTGAAATTAAAGCAATATCTATTATTATAGAAGGGAAATCAAGTCCAGAGTATCCTCTTCAAAAGAAGAGACATTCTTTTGAATTTCTTAGAAGTATTGCACACCTTAGACCTAGAACTAATACTTTTTCAGCAGTTTTTAGAGTACGTTCTCTATTAGCTTATGCTATTCATGAATTTTTCCAAGAAAGAGGTTTTGTATATGTGCATACTCCTATTATTACAGGTAGTGACGCAGAGGGAGCAGGAGAGATGTTTCGTGTTTCAACTTTAGATTTAAACAATATTCCTAAAGATGAAAAAGGGAATATTGATTTTTCTAAAGATTTTTTTGGGAGAGAAACTAATCTTACTGTAAGTGGACAGTTATCAGCTGAAACTTATGCCATGGCATTTAGAAATGTATATACTTTTGGACCTACTTTTCGTGCAGAAAATTCTAATACTGCAAGACATGCAGCAGAATTTTGGATGATAGAGCCTGAAATGGCTTTTGCAGATCTAAAAGATGATATGGAATTAGCAGAAGATATGATAAAATATTTAATACAATTTGTTATGGAACATGCTCCAGAAGAAATGGAATTTTTTAATAAATTTATAGATAAAACTTTATTTGAAAGATTAAGTAATGTAGTTAATTCTGAATTTGGTCATATAACTTATACAGAAGCCATTGAAATTTTAAAAAAGGAAAATGATAAGTTTGAGTATCCTGTAGAATGGGGCAGTGACCTTCAAACAGAACATGAAAGATATATAACAGAAAAAGTATTTAATAAACCTGTATTTGTTACAGATTATCCTAAAGATATTAAAGCTTTTTACATGAGACAAAATGATGATGGTAAAACTGTTGCAGCTATGGATTTACTAGTTCCAGGAGTAGGAGAAATCATAGGAGGAAGTCAAAGAGAAGAAAGATTAGATGTTTTGCAAAATAGAATAAAAGAATTAAAAATGAAAGAAGAGGATTATTGGTGGTATCTTGATATAAGAAAATATGGAGGAACAAAACATGCAGGATTTGGTCTTGGGTTTGAAAGAGCGATAATGTATATGACTGGAATGTCCAATATAAGAGATGTTATTTCCTTCCCAAGAACAGTTAAAAATGCAGAATTTTAACAAAAACAAGGAGGAGAAACATGAATAATATTGAACAATTAACTATTAATACTATTAGAGTTTTATCTGCAGAGGGAATTCAAAAGGCCAATTCAGGGCATCCAGGACTGCCTCTTGGAGCAGCTCCTATGGCTTATACTTTATGGGCAAGACAAATGAAACATAATCCTAATAATCCAGAATGGGTAGACAGAGATAGATTTGTACTCTCAGCAGGCCATGGTTCAATGCTTTTATATTCTTTACTTCATTTATTTGGATATGGATTAAGTATAGAGGATTTAAAAAATTTTAGACAATTTGGTAGTAAAACGCCAGGTCATCCAGAGTATGGTCATACAAGAGGAGTTGAAGTTACTACAGGTCCTTTAGGACAAGGTATATCAACTGCTGTTGGAATGGCTATGGCAGAAAGTTATTTAGCTGCACATTTTAATCGTCCAGGATATGATATTGTTAATCATTATACTTATGTTTTAGTGGGAGATGGATGCTTAATGGAAGGGATTTCTTCAGAAGCAGCATCTCTAGCAGGAACTTTAGAACTTGGTAAATTAATTGTATTATATGATTCAAATAATATTTCAATTGAAGGAAATACAGATATTGCTTTTAGAGAAAATGTAGGGAAACGTTTTGAAGCATTTGGTTGGCAAGTTTTAACTGTTGAAGATGGAAATAATATAGAAGATATAAATAAAGCTATAGAAGAAGCCAAAAAAGAAAATAAAAAACCTACATTAATTGAAATAAAAACTCAAATAGGTTATGGAGTTCCAGCGAAACAAGGAAAAGCTTCAGCTCACGGAGAACCTTTAGGAGAAGAAAATATTACTGCAATGAAAGAATTTTTAGGATGGAATTTTAAAGAAGAATTTCATGTGCCAGATGAAGTAAAAAAACATATGAATGATTTAAGAGAAAAAGGGAAAAAAGAAGAAGAAGCTTGGAATGAATTATATAATAAATATAAAGAAGAATATCCTGAATTG
This sequence comes from Defluviitalea phaphyphila, assembly GCF_001466305.1. Lineage (GTDB taxonomy): Bacteria > Bacillota > Clostridia > Lachnospirales > Defluviitaleaceae > Defluviitalea_A > Defluviitalea_A phaphyphila. Next base: position 10,659 of record NZ_JWID01000026.1, on the reverse strand, counting down.
GCAAAAGAATGGGAAAAGTGGCATAGTAAAGAATTGCAATTAGATCTTTTAAATGATAAAGAATTATGGAATATTAATGGTTCTATGGCTACAAGACAGGCTTCTGGAAAAATTATTAATCGTTTATCAAAACTTATTCCTAATCTTATAGGAGGGTCTGCTGATCTTGCACCTTCTACAAAGACATATATGAATGATAGAGAAGATTTTTCAGCAGAAAATAGAAAAGGTTCTAATCTTCATTTTGGAGTAAGGGAACATGCTATGGCTGCAATAATAAATGGAATAGCTCTTCATGGAGGATTAATAGTTTATGGAGCAACATTCTTTGTATTTAGTGATTATATGAAAGGAAGTATGAGATTATCTGCTTTAATGAATCTTCCAGTTATATATGTTCTTACCCATGATAGTATTGGAGTAGGAGAAGATGGGCCTACTCATCAACCAATAGAACATTTAGCAGCTCTTAGAAGTATTCCAAACTTTACTGTATTTAGACCAGCGGATGGAAAAGAAACAGCAGCTGCTTGGTATAGTGCATTAACTAATACTGGTCCTACAGCATTAGTACTTACAAGACAAAACCTCTCCGATTTAGGGAACGATGGAAAGGAAGCACTAAAAGGAGCCTATATTTTAAAAGATGAAGAAAATCCAGATGTAATATTAATGGCGACAGGGTCAGAAGTTAGCTTAATTTTAGAAGCAGCAAATGTTTTAAAAGAAAAAGGAATTAAAGCTAGAGTAGTTAGTATGCCATCTTGGGAAATATTTGAAAAACAGGATGAGGAGTATAAAAATAAAGTACTTCCTAAAAATATTACAAAAAGAGTAGCAGTAGAAGCAGCTTCATCCTTTGGATGGCATAAATATGTAGGCTTGGATGGAAGAATAATTTCAATAGATACTTTTGGAGCCTCTGGTCCTGGAAATATTTTATTTAAACATTTTGGTTTCACTGTTGAGAATATAGTAGCAACTGTTGAAGATATGTTATAAAATATAAAAAATAAAAAAAGAGGGAAATTGAAGGTCCCTCTTTTTTTATTATGGGCATATAGGCTTAACCTTTTATTATTTTTCAACAGATTTTTCGGCAAAATCCGTTATTACAATTTCGTTATAAGGAACTCTTTTATCTAATTCTCCTCCACTTTCTAAAATATCTTGAAGTAAGTTAAAAGATTCTTCGTTCATTACTGGAGTATTTGGCCATGTATCTTGCTCTTTGTATCGTGTAATAATTTTTATTAAAAGGTCTTTATCTGTTTCTTTAAATTGAGGATGTATAACTTCTGCAATTTCTTCGGGGGAATGTTCTTTAACCCATATAAGACCTTTATAAAAAGCATTAGTAAATTTTTGTATAGTTTCTGGATTATCTTCTATATATTTTTTAGAAGCCATAAAAACTGTATAAGGAATTTTTCCACTAGCTGTTCCTAAGGAAGCTACAACATGACCATTACCTTGTTCCTCAATAGTAGATGCAGTAGGTTCAAATTCTATGGTATAGTCTCCAGTACCCCCTATAAAAGCTCCAGCTGTTGCGGTAAATTGTAAATTAGTAATAATGTCTACATCTTTAAAAGGGGTTAGGCCGTTTTTCTTTAAAATATATTCAAATACCATTTCTGGCATACCTCCAGGACGCCCACCAATGACTGTTTTCCCTTTTAAATCACTCCATTGAAAATCAGGGTTAGCCTCTCTACTTATCAAGAAATTTCCAGCTCTTTGAGTTTGTTGAGCAAATATAACTCCATAATTTTCTTGACCTTGATTATACACATATATAGCTGCTTCAGTTCCCATCATGCCTATATCGGCATCTCCAGAAATAAGGGCAGCCATAGATTTATCTGCTCCCCATCCAGAAGATAATTCAATATTAAGACCTTCTTCTTCAAAAAAACCTTTTTCTATTGCTACATATTGAGGAGCATAAAAAGCAGAGTGTACAACTTCGTTAAGTTTTATAGTCTCAAGGTCGTTTTTTTGACAGCTAGAAAGAAGAAAGGTAATTATCCCTAAAAAAAGAATAGAAATAATACCTAATTTCAATTTATACATATAAAGCCTCCTTATTAGAATATATATAAATATATTATTCTAATAGAAATATATTTGTTAATGCTTAAATATAAACTTATTTAGAAAAATTATATTATTTCACATATTATTAATTAATATGGGAAAAATAAGTTTTGTAAATAAAAAATCAGGAGGTATTAAAATTGAATTTAACCCAAAAGGAAAGAATGCTTTTAGAAGATCAAAAAAGTCATGAGCAGGTTTGTATTAAACAATATCAAGATTATGCTAATCGTGCTAAAGACCCTAAGTTAAAACAATTATTTAATACTTATTCTACACAAGAGCAACAACATCTTGACACAATTAATCAATTATTAAATGGACAAATTCCACAAATGCAGAATGAACAAGGGCAACAACAAACAGAGCAAAGTGGGCAACCATCTAATATACAAAATTCTCAAGGGACTCAAAATTATGATCAAGAAGATGCAATACTTTGTGAACATATGCTAATGACTGAAAAATATGTATCATCTGGATATAATACAACTATATTTGAATTTAGAGATCCTAATATACGTCAAGTTTTAAATCATATTCAAAAAGAAGAACAAGAACATGGACAAGGAATTTTTGATTATATGCAACAACATGGAATGTACAATCCTAAATAATTTATTAAATTATAAAACCGTATTACATACTGCAGTAATGCGGTTTTGCATTTTTCATATAGATATTATAATATTATATTATAAGTAAATTAATTTCGGGAATTGATATACATTGCATTTTTATAACTTAAGGTATATAATAAATAATCAATAATCAATCTCATTTAATAGCAAACGAGATTAAACACATCTATTGGTTAATTTACCTAAATATGATAAAATAAATAAGAGGTGGTATAGTGAATGATTGGAGAAATAAATTAGCGAAGGTGGTAAAGACTGTAAAAGATAACACTGGAGAGATTTATAAAACCACTAAAATAAATATAGAACTTGGGAAGGAACAAGAAAATTTAAAAAGTCTTTATTATGAGATAGGTAAAAAGGTGCATGAAATATACCAGTATGGAGGTTCTTTAGGAAAGTTTTTTGATGAAAAATATTTAGAAATTAAAGAAGTAGAAGAAAAAATAGAAGAATTACAAAATAAAATAGAAGAACTAAAAAAAGTTAGAATTTGTCTTAAATGCGGTAAAGAAGTTGATAGAGGAGCTAAATTTTGTCCCAAATGTGGAAATAGAATGGATGATGAAGTACAAAAAGAAGATAATGTTAATATAAATACTGATATGAATAAAGTAAATATTAATTCTAAACCTGAAAAAAAGATTTGCCCTGTTTGCAAAGCAGAGAATAACTTAGAAGATAAGTTTTGCTTATCTTGTGGAAGAGCACTTTATTAAGAAGGGGATAATATGAAATATTTTAAAAAAATCATAAAAAACATGGAAGAAACAGCTAGTTATATTGGGAAAAAAGCTAAAGATAGTGTAGATATTACTAAATTAAATAAAGAACTTATAAAAGAAAATAAAAATTTAAAATTATTATATCAAGAATTAGGAAGAATATCTTATGAAATTCATACAGGAGATACAAGTGATATAGATACAATTAAAAAATTATGTAATCAGATAAGAGAAAAAATAAATAAAATAGATAAATTAAAAGAAAAAATAAATAATATTAAATATCCTTCTGAATCAATAAAAGAGAATAAAAAAACTGAAATTAAACAAGGATATATAAATAAAAATATTCCAAAACCAGAAGTAGGAGCAGATGGACTATTATTATTAAAATTCTGTCCTAAATGTCAAACAGGAAATAATCCAGATGCAGATCAGTGTATTTCTTGCGGGCATATATTAAAAAATAAATAATATCAATTAGAATATTAATTTTATAAGATAAATAAAGTATATTATTTTGGAAAGGGGGATAAATATGTTATGTGAACGTTGTGGAAAAAATATAGCCACAGTTCATGTTACTCATATAAATAATGGAGAAAAAGTAGAAATGTATCTATGTAATCAATGTGCTAAAGAAACAGAGGAAATTAATTTTGATAGTCCAATTTCTTTTCAAAATTTTTTGACAGGATTGTTAGGAATGCCTTTTGGAAGTGCAGGGCAATTTAAAAATTATAATAGTAGGAATAAAATTCTCCAATGCCCCACTTGTAAAATGACATATGATGAATTTAGAAATCTTGGACGCTTTGGATGTGCAGATTGTTATTTCGCTTTTAGAGAACAATTAAATCCTATTTTTAAAAAGATTCATGGAGATGATATTCATACGGGGAAGTTACCTAATAAGGCTGCAGGAGAGTTAAAAATAAAAAAAGAATTACAAAATTTAAAAAAAGAACTTCAAAAAGCTATTAAGATGGAAGAGTTTGAAAGAGCAGCTTATATTAGAGATAAAATCCGTGCCTTAGAAGGGAGGCAGGATAAATGAAAAAGTGGTATGAAGATAGTTTAGATACAGATATTATAGTTTCTAGTAGAATCCGTTTAGCACGAAATTATAAAAAATATCCTTTTGCTGTTCGTTTATCTTCTTCTGAAGCTGAAAAGATGATAGAAGAAACTAAGAATGCTATTTTAGAAGGGAATACAGTTATATCAAAAGATTTTCAATACATTTCTATTTTTAGAAAACCCCCTATTGATAAAAGAGCAATGATGGAAAGACATATAGTCAGTCCAGAATTAGTAAAAAAAACAGAACCTTGTGGAGTTCTGCTTAGTAATGATGAATCTATAAGTATAATGGTTAATGAAGAAGATCATATAAGAATTCAATGTATTGCAGCAGGGAAGAATATAGAAAAAGTTTGGGATTTAGCAGATAAAATTGATGATATATTAGAAGAAAAAATAGATTATGCATTTGATGAAAAAATTGGATATTTAACTTCATGTCCTACTAATGTAGGAACAGGAATGAGAGCTTCTTATATGATACATCTTCCAGCTTTAGAGTGGTCAGGACAATTACAAAATATATTTAATGCTATTGGAAAATTAGGATTTACAGTTAGAGGTATTTATGGTGAAGGAACGGAGGCAGAAGGTAGTCTTTATCAAATTTCTAATCAGATCACCTTAGGACAGTCAGAAATAGAAATAATAGAAAATTTAAACAATATAACCTTACAAATTGAAGAACAAGAAAAACAAATAAGAGAAAAAATATTAAGAGAAAGAGAAGCAGAGCTTAAAGATAAGATTTATAGGGCTTATGGAATTCTTCGATATGCAAGGACATTAAGTACAAAAGAGGCAATAGCTCTTTTGTCTGATGTTAAGATGGGTTTTGAAATGGGAATATTAGAAGAGCCAAAACCTAAAATTAGTTTTTATGAATTTATGATGTATATACAACCAGCTAATTTTCAAAAAATAATTGGAACTGATTTAAATAGTAAGCAAAGAGATATAAAAAGAGCAGAGTTTATAAGAGAACGTTTTTAAAATAAATGTGTTAAAAGGAGGAATACTATATGATGGGGAAATTTACAAAACGTGCTCAAGAAGCTCTTGAAGCTGCACAACAAGTAGCAATTGAGTTAGGGCATGGTTATGTAGGAACAGAGCATTTACTCTTAGGATTACTTCGTGGAGTAGATAGTGTAGCTGCTAAAGCATTAAGTAATCAAGGAGTTACTGAAAGAGATATTATACATAAATTGCAATCAATAATTGGAAGTGGAGATATAACTATTAGTGATTCCATAGACTTTACTCCAAGAGCAAAAAGAGTTATAGAAATGAGTTTAAGGGAAGCTTTAAAAATGGGGACAGGATATATAGGTACAGAACATTTACTTTTAGCTCTTTTAAGAGAAACTGATTCTGTCGCAGTAAGACTTTTAATTAGTTCTGGTGTAGATCCTCAAAAAATATATGAAGATATTATGAATATGTTAGGAGAAGGAAATAAGGGACAAGAAGGGGGTTCAATAAATCAGGGAGCAAAAAGGACAGGAAAAAGTAATACTCCTACTTTAGACCAATTTAGTCGTGATTTAACTGTTATGGCCAGAGAGCAGAAATTTGATCCTATTATTGGAAGAGATAAAGAAATAGAAAGAGTTATTCAAGTTCTAAGTAGAAGAACAAAAAATAATCCCTGTCTTGTAGGAGAACCAGGAGTAGGGAAAACTGCTATAGCTGAAGGTTTAGCACAAAAAATTGTAGAAGGGAATATTCCAGAAATTTTAAAAAATAAAAGAGTAGTATCTCTTGATTTATCTGCTATGGTTGCTGGTTCTAAGTATAGAGGAGAATTTGAAGATAGAATCAAAAAAGCATTGGATGAAATTCGTGCTTCTGGAGATGTAATATTGTTTATTGATGAACTTCATACTATTATTGGAGCAGGAGCAGCAGAAGGAGCAATAGATGCATCTAATATATTAAAACCTTCTTTAGCAAGAGGGGAAATTCAAGTTATAGGAGCAACAACTCTTGATGAATATAGAAAATATATAGAAAAGGATGCTGCTCTAGAAAGACGTTTTCAACCTGTTAAAGTAGAACAGCCTACAGAAGAAGAAGCTATAGAAATATTAAAAGGATTAAGAGATAAATATGAAGCTCATCATCAAGTACATATTACAGATGGAGCTATTGAAGCAGCAGTAAGACTTTCAAGTAGATATATTACAGATAGATTTTTACCAGACAAAGCAATAGATTTGGTAGATGAAGCGGCTTCAAGGGTTAGACTTCGTACATTTACAGCCCCACCTATTGTGAAAGAATTAGAAGAAAAATTAGAAGAATTAGAAAAAGAAAAAGAAGCTGCTATAAAAACAGAAGAGTATGAAAAAGCTGGGGAGATAAAGAAAAAACAAAATGAAATAAAAGCAAAATTAGAAAAGGAAAAAGACACATGGAAAGCTAGTAATACAAAATCTAATCAAATAGTTACGGAAGAAGAAATAGCGGATATTGTATCTAGTTGGACAGGCATTCCTGTTAAGAAATTAGCTGAAGAAGAAAGTGAAAGATTAAAACATATGGAAGAAATACTTCATAAAAGAGTTGTGGGTCAAGAAGAGGCAGTTAAAGCTGTATCTAGAGCTATACGAAGAGGTAGAGTAGGATTAAAAGATCCTAAAAGACCTATTGGTTCCTTTTTATTTTTAGGTCCAACTGGAGTGGGGAAAACAGAACTTACTAAAGCCTTGGCGGAAGCTTTATTTGGAGATGAAAACGCCATGATAAGGGTAGATATGTCAGAATATATGGAAAAACATAGTGTATCAAAATTAATAGGTTCTCCTCCAGGATATGTAGGATATGAAGAAGGGGGACAATTAAGTGAAAAAATTAGAAGAAAGCCATATTCTGTTATTTTATTTGACGAAATAGAAAAAGCTCATCCAGATGTATTTAATATACTATTGCAAGTATTAGATGATGGACATATTACAGATAATCAAGGAAGAAGAATAGATTTTAAAAATACAGTTCTTATTATGACATCTAATATTGGAGCGAGAAATATTGTTGCACCTAAAAGATTAGGATTTAATTTTGCAGATGATGAAGCTAAAAATTATGAAGATATGAAAAAAAATGTAATGGATGAAGTAAAGAGATTATTTAGACCAGAATTTATAAATAGAATAGATGAAATAATAGTATTCCATCCATTGACTAAAGAAGATATCAAACAAATAGTTTCTATTATGGTAAATCAATTGGCAAAAAGAATTGAAAAAAATATGAAAATTACTATACAAATTACAGAAGAAGCTAAAGAATATTTAGCTAAAGAAGGTTTTGACCAAGCTTATGGTGCTAGACCACTTAGAAGAGCAATTCAATCTAAAATTGAAGATAGATTGGCAGAAGAAATATTAGATGGGAAAATTAAAGAAGGAGATACTGTAAAAATAGATTTATTAGAAGACAAATTAGTTTTTAATAAATAATTAAATTTCCATGGAATTAATAAAAAAAATAATGTATAATAAGGTTAAAATTATCCTAGGGGGTTAATAATGTGGCTGTTATAGAAGAATTAATTAGAATAGAAGAAGACAATAGTATAAGCTTTGGAAATTACTTAATGGAAACTAAAAAGAAAGTGTTAGATTTTGAAGTAAACGGGAATTTATATAAAGTTAAAACTTTTAAAGAAATTACAAAATTAGAAAAAAATGGCATATTATTATATGAATCAGTTCCAGGGACAGCAGTGCATAATTTTACTATGGATGAAAAGAATGTTTTTTTTCAAGTAGAAGGAGAAAATGATGCACAAATAACTATGGAACTAGAACCCCAAAAAGATTATAAAATATTTGTTGAAAATGTTCAGGTGGGAAAAGTAAAATCTAGTTTAGCAGGTAAAGTAACATTTAGTATTGATTTTAGTAATGGAATTCAAAAAGTTAAAATTGAAAAAATAGGGTAAAGCACATCAGTTAAGATGTGCTTTACTAATAAAAGGAAGATGTTATGGCAAGAACAAAAAATATATATGTATGTCAAGAATGTGGATACGAATCTCCAAAATGGATGGGGAAATGCCCTAATTGTAATCAATGGAGTACATTTGTTGAAGAATTGACTACATCTAAAAAAACTGTAACAAATTTAGGAAATAAAACAGTTACTCCAGTGATACTAGAAAGCATAGATATGGATAAAGAAGAAAGAATATCTACGGGGTCAAAAGAATTGGACCGAGTCTTAGGAGGAGGAATTGTAAAAGGAAGTTTGATATTGGTAGGAGGAGACCCTGGAATAGGAAAGTCAACTCTACTTCTGCAAATGTGCCAAAATATAGGAGAAGATAAATTTAAGATATTATATGTGTCTGGAGAAGAATCCATAAGACAAATAAAGATGAGAGCAGATAGGTTGGGAGTAAAGACAAGAAATTTATTTCTTGTTTCAGAAACTAATATGGATTTAATAGAAGGAACAATAAAAAATTCTTCTCCAGATTTAGTTATTATAGATTCTATTCAAACGATTTACAAAGAAGAAATTACTTCAGCACCTGGGAGTGTTAGTCAAGTAAGGGAAGCAACTTCCACTTTAATGCGTATTTCAAAAGAAAATAATATTTCTATTGTCATTGTAGGACATGTAACAAAAGAGGGAGCTTTAGCAGGGCCTAGAGTTTTAGAACATATGGTAGATGCAGTTTTATATTTTGAAGGGCAAAGACATGCAACTTATCGTGTTTTAAGGGCAGTTAAAAATCGTTTTGGTTCTACTAATGAAATAGGAGTATTTGAAATGCAAGATAACGGGCTTATAGAAGTACAAAATCCTTCTGAGCTTATGTTAGCAGGAAGACCTCTTAATGTTTCAGGCTCTGTTGTAACATGTAGCATGGAAGGAACAAGGCCTATGTTAGTAGAAGTTCAAGCTTTAGTTAGTTTTACTAATTTTGGAATGCCTAGAAGAACAGCTACTGGAATAGATTATAACAGAGTAGTTTTACTTATGGCAGTACTAGAGAAAAAAGTGGGTATGCAATTAATAAGTTATGATAGTTATGTAAACTTAGCAGGAGGAATAAAAGTAAATGAACCTGCTATTGATTTAGGCATAATTACAGCTATAGCTTCCAGTTTTAAAGATCAAGTAGTAGACCCTCATATGGTTGTATTTGGAGAAGTAGGATTAACTGGAGAAGTAAGAGGTATAAATATGGCAGAAAAAAGAGTAATAGAAGCTGCCAAAATGGGATTTAAGTCATGTGTACTTCCTAAAGCAAATATTAAAGGTATTAAAAAAATAGACGGCATAAAAATATATGGAGTAGAAAATGTAAATCAAGCATTAGAAATTATCTTAAAGTAAAATAATAAATAAGGGGAGCATTCCCCTTATTTATCTTAGCATAAAATTTCCAAGCATATTTATTCGTTCTAATTCCTTAATTATAATATCATATAAATTTAAATTAAGAGTATTACATAATGAAGCTAGATAAAATAAATTTTTTCCTATTTCTTTTTCAATAGCATCTCTGCAATTTTCACATAATTCTCCTGAAATATGTTTATCCATCATTACTTTTAATTTTTCAATAGAAATATCAGATATATTTTCAGGATATTTTTGTTTGTAACTATTAATTTTTATACAGCCACATTGAGTAGTAGCTTTAATAATATTTCTATTTACTCTAGAACAAGAATCTTGAAATTTTGTAATTTGATCTAAAATACTTTTATTTCTAAACAAGGTATTTTCTACTGTATATTGGAATTCATCAGTAATAGCATCACGAAGATCTGGCAAAAAAATCACTCCTTAAATATATTTTAAACTATCTATATTATAACATAATTGTAATTAAATACGAATATAAAAAACGGATATTATTTAATGGAAATAATTACAAAAAATTTTTTACATAAGTTGTTAATATAATAAGAAAAATAAATGTTATAAAAATAAAATAAAAATAGTTGACAAGTTTTGAGAAAAATGATATGATACTTCTTGTTCGAAAAAAGTAATAAAATTGATCCTTGAAAACTAAACAGCGCCAAATAAAAACCCAATCAATTCCAAGATTGATTAAAAGCCAGTAGGCAAGGAAAGATAGAAAT
>NZ_JWID01000025.1 GCF_001466305.1 Defluviitalea phaphyphila | reverse complement strand
TAAGGCTAATTTTATACTTTAACACCTAAAATCAAGCATGATTTCTACTAAACATAAGTGTTGCATTTAATATTGCAATTTAGATAAATAAGTATTTATTAAGAATAAGACAAAAAATACTATACAAAGTATAACTAAAATAGATAATATCATAATAAGTATACGAAAAAATCTATTTCCATAAGTAGTTGTATTTGTATTATTTTCGATTGTACTTTTAGAAAAAGTATTAAATGTTTCTATACTTTGTCCTGCAATTAAATTAACACTACCAATTATTTTGTTTTGAAATATAAAATCTAATGTTCCTATTATTTGATTTTCGTCAATAGGAGTAATTATTTCTTCTGGAATAGATATTTTTTTTATTATATCTTTACTAGAAGAATTTTTAGGTAAAACACAAGAAAAATCTGTTTCAGGATATGCTTCTATAATGTTTTGATATTTTTTTTGTTCATTTTCTTCTGATATAATGGGAATTTTCCCTATAGGTAGGTCTTGTTGTAATATGGATACCATCTTAAAATTATTAAATCCATAATCTAATAAATTTCTAGTATCATCATACATTGCTTGTTTTTCGGATTTTAAAACTACTACTATCAATTCTAGGTCATCTCTTTTAGCATAAGTTACTAAAGTATGCCTAGCTTCATTAGTAAATCCAGTTTTCCCACCTTCACATCCTTCATAATATAGTTCAGGATAAGCTTTATTATTAAATAACTTATGTTGGTTAGCTAAATATCTTGGTTCATCTACTATATTTGTAGGAGGAATTGTATATGTGATAGTGCCTATAATTTCACGAAAAACATCATATTTTAAGGCTTCTTTAGCAATTAAAGCCATATCATAGGCAGTAGTATAATGATTTTCATCATGTAGTCCGTGTGGATTAACAAAATTTGTATTTTGAGCTCCCAATTCTTCTGCTCTTTTAGTCATATGTTCTGCAAAATTCTCAATTGAACCATCAATATATTCAGCAATTCCATTTGATACCTCATTAGCAGACATAAGAAACATGCCATATAAAGCATCTTTTAAAGTAATTTGTTCTCCTTCTTGCATTCCGATATGACTACTTCCATATTCAATACTATATACAGCATTTTTTGAAAAAGTAATAGTATCTTCTAAATTTCCATTTTCTATTGCCAATAGAGCAGTCATTATTTTAGTTATACTAGCTGGATATTGTTTTTTATGTATATTTTTTTCATACAAAATGGTGCCTGTTTTAGCATCCATTAAAATAGCAGAATCAGATTGAATAACTGGTGTATTTTGGGCAAAAATTTTAGATGGTGTATATAACACAAAACCAAAGTAAAAAAATAAAACTATTAAAAAAGAAAAGTTTTTACCCCTATAATGGGAAAAATGCATATTTAAGCTCCTCTCTATATAGTGGCAAATTTAAGTATAACAAAAAATTAGATTTTAATCAAAATAATAAAAAAAATATATTATTTACAAGAAAGGGGATATGAATGAAAAAAGAAACTTTACTTTATTCAATCATTATAATAGTATTTATAATAAGTGGAATTTTATACATTAATAATAAGGATAAAGATGTACAACCTTTGTTGAATGAAGTTCAAAATATTCAATCAATTACAGAAGATAATTTAAACATTATAGAACCTGAGTTTAAAAAAGAAGAAATAGAGCAAGAAAAAGAAGAAATAGAATCTAAAAAAGAAGAAATAGAGCAAGAAAAAGAGTCAAATTGTGTTGTTTATATTTGTGGAGCGGTAAAGAAACCAAATGTTTATACTTTACCTGCTGGGAGTCGTATAAATGATGTTATAAATATGGCTGGAGGAGCTTTAGAAGAAGCAGACTTAAATCAATTAAATCTTGCAGAAAAAATTTTTGATTCACAAAAAATTTATGTTCCAAAAAAGGGAGAAGAAATTGACAAATCTATTTTAAAAGTAGAAAATAAAGAAGAAGATAATTATTCTATAAAAAAATCTAATAATCAACTAATTAACATTAATACGGATTCTTCTGAAAAATTACAAACTTTACCTGGAATAGGCTCTGTTATTGCTCAAAATATTATAGATTATAGAAATTCTCAAGGACCTTTTTCATCAATTGAAGAAATAAAAAATGTTCCGAGGATAGGAGAAAAAACCTTTGAGAAAATAAAAGATAAAATTACTGTTGATTAAGGAGGAAGATATTTATTATGGGAAATAAAGTACTTGTTGTAGATGATGAAAAATTAATTGTAAAGGGTATTAAGTTTAGTCTAGAACAGGATAATTTAATTGTAGATGCTGCTTATGATGGAGAAGAAGCTTTAGAAAAGGCTAAAAATAATAATTATGATTTAATAATATTAGATGTTATGTTGCCTAAAATAGATGGGTTAAATGTATGTCAACAAATAAGGGGATTTTCAGATGTACCTATTATTATGTTAACTGCTAAAGGAGAAGATATGGATAAAATTATGGGATTAGAATATGGAGCTGATGACTATATTACGAAACCTTTTAATATTTTAGAATTAAAAGCAAGAATAAAAGCTATATTAAGAAGAGTTAATCATATTGAAAACGGAAATGATAAGAAAAAATTAAAAATTAATGGTTTAGAAATAGAAATGAATAGCAGAAGGGTTTTTATAAATGGCAAAGAAGTAAATTTAACAGCAAAAGAATTTGACATGTTAGAATTATTTGCTTCTAATCCCGGGAAAGTTTATAGTAGAGAAAGTCTTTTAAATACAATTTGGGGTTATGATTATCCAGGAGATATACGAACAGTGGATGTTCATGTTAGAAGATTAAGAGAAAAAATAGAGAAAAATCCTAGTCAACCTGAATATATTCATACAAAATGGGGAGTTGGTTATTATTTTAAAGATTAAAACAAAATATTTTTATAGCTTGCGTTGGAAAATACTATTTGTTTTTGTACTTACTAGTTTTATGCCTCTAATGATTTTTTCTACGGCAGTATATAAAAAATTAGAAAATCATTACATAGAAGAAAGAAAAGCAGAATTACTTAGACAAGCAAATGTTACAGCGGGTCATATAGCTATAGGGAAATATTTATTAGATGATACTAAAAGAGAATTATTTTATTATGAAATAGAACAAACAAGTAAAGAAATAGAAGCTAGAGTAATTGTAGTAGATGCACAGGGATTCGAAGCTTATGATTCTAATAGAACAGAAAAAGTATATGATAATAAAAAAACTCATGTTTCAAAAGAAATTCTTCAAGCTTTACAAGGGAAAGATACTGCAGAAAAACAAGAAGATAATACTATTAATGCGGCAGCTTCTATTGTAGATCAGAATGAAATAATAGGAGCAGTTATGATTTCAGCTCCAATTGATGATATGGTTAAGGAAACTCTTAATACTTTGAAAAAGCAATTATATCTTTTAACTATTCTTATTAGTATGGTTATAGGAATTATTAGTTTTTTTACTTCAGGAGCTATAACGAATCCTTTAAAAAAAATGCTTAGGGTAATTCAAAAAATTACAGAAGGACATTTAGACCAACGAATTGAAATAAAAGGAAAAGACGAGTTAGCAGAGTTAGGGAATGCTTTTAATCATATGACAAAAAAATTATTAAAAGTAGACCAATCTAGACAAGAATTTGTTTCAAATGTATCCCATGAATTAAAGACTCCTTTAAGTTCAATTAAAGTTTTAAGTGAATCTTTGCTGCTTCAAGAAAATGTTCCTGTAGAAATGTATAAAGAATTTTTTAAAGATATAAATTCAGAAGTTGATAGGTTAACAGCTATTGTAAATGACCTTTTATTTTTAGTAAAATTAGACCAAAAAGAAGTACCTATGATGGTCCAAAATGTAAATCTAAATAGTTTATTAGAAAAGATTTTAAAAAGATTACATCCTTTAGCTAGTAAAAAAAATATTGAATTAATATTTGAAAGTTTTAGAAATGTATATGCAGAAGTAGATGAAATGAAACTTATTTTAGCAATATCAAATTTAGTTGAAAATGGGATAAAATATACTCCTGAAAATGGAATGGTAAAAGTAGTTTTAGATGCAGACCATCAGAATGCTTTTATAAAAGTTATAGATACAGGGATTGGAATTCCAGAAGAAGAACAGGATAAAATATTTAATCGCTTTTATAGGGTAGATAAAACAAGAGATAGAGAAACTGGAGGAACAGGTTTAGGATTATCTATTACTTATAGAACAGTTTTACTTCATCATGGAAGTATTAAAGTAAACAGTAAAGAAGGGGAGGGGGCAGAATTTATTGTAAGACTTCCTTTAAGACAAAATTCATAGTTTTGTAATATATATTTGATATAATTAAAAAAGATATATTACATATTATGAAATAGTAAAAAAATAATTTTCGTAGGAAGTGATAAAATGAAATTTAAACAAAAACCAATGTTATTATTTTTAATCATTTTTTCTATTAGTTTATTAGTTTTATTAATTAGTTTTAAAATAATAAATAATAGTTCAAATGAAGGGGAAGTAACGCAAGTAAAATTATATTTTATAAATGGAGATAATTCCGAATTAAAAGAAGAAATACGTACAGTTGATTTTAGTGATAAGAAAGATTTAATAAAATATGCAGTTGAAGAATTAAAGAATATGCCTAAAACATCTGGTCTTAAGCCCTCTATTCCTCAAAGTATTAAAATAAAAACTATTGTACTAGAAGGAACTACTACTAAAGTAGATATTTCATTAGATTATAATAATTTATCTCCACAAGAACAGGTGTTATTTAGAGCTTCCTTAATTAAAACTTTAACAGAATTTGACTTTATTGATTCAGTGGAAATGATGATTGATGGAGAAGCTATGGTAGGAGTGGATGGAAAACCTATTGGAGCTATGACTGAAAAAGATATTGTCTTAGGACCCTCAGATGAAGTTAGTAAGTTAAATTTACAAAACATTAAATTATATTTTGCTGATAAGAATGGAGAAAAATTAATATTAGAAGAAAGAGAGATAGAAGTAAATCCTAATATTGCATTAGAAAAATATATAGTAGAGCAATTAATTGTAGGTCCTATGAATGAAGAATTATTGCCTACAATTCCTTCAGAAACAACTATTAAAGATATAGAAACGAAAGATGGGATTTGTTATGTGGATTTAAGTGATGAATTTAGAACAAAACATAGCGGAGGTTCTACAGGAGAAACACTTACAATATATTCTATTGTAAATTCTTTAACAGAACTTCCAAATGTAAAAAAAGTACAATTTTTAATAGAAGGAGAAAAACAACAGGAATTTAAAGGACATTATGATTTTAGTGGACCATTTGAAAGAGATGAAAATTTAATTAAGTCGGAGGATTAAAATGCATCGGCCAATGATATGGATATTTTTAATGTATTTATTAGGAATTTTAGGGGGATGGTACTTGTGTAGTACCATTCCCTTTTTTGGTTTAATTATGTTATTTACATATTATTTATATAAAAAATATAGATGGAATGGGATATTAATATTTCCTATAATTACATTATTAGGATATATTAATATAGGAGAAAGTACTAAGCCTAAAGATATTGCTTTAGATTTATTAATTAATAATAATACAAATCATAGTGTAGAAGTAATAGGGAATGTCTATGATATAGATTATTCAAACGATCAAATAAGCTGTGTTATAGAATCAAAGAAGATAATTTATCTAAATGAAGTATTTACAATACCTTTAAAATTAAAAGTATATTTTAAAAATCCTGTTTCTATTAAATGGGGAGATTTACTGCATATTAAAGGAAATATAGAAAAGTTTAATTATCCTAGAAATCCTGGTGGATTTAATGAAAAATTATATATGAAAACAAGAGGTATAGAATATAAAATCTTTTCAGAATTGATTGATAAAAAATCAGAAACTAAAAATATTAAATATGGTATATATTTATTGAAATTTAAATTTAATAAAATATATGATAGTATTCTTCCATTAAAACAATCTGCTTTATTGAAAGCTATGCTTCTTGGAGAAAAAAGTACTTTAGATGAAGAACAAAAAACAATGTATCAAAAAGCGGGTATTTCTCATATTTTAGCTATATCAGGACTTCATATATCAATATTAAGTTTATTTCTATGGAAAATATTTAATTATATAAGAATTCCAGATAAAATTAGTACGATTTTTATTTTAATATTTTTGTGGTCATATTATATTTTTACAGGATTAAATATTTCAACTTTACGAGCTGTATTAATGGTTTCTATAGCATTAATAGGTAATTTAATTAGGAGAAATTATGATGTATATACATCAGTTACTATGGCGGCTTTTTTAATTCTTATAAAGCAACCTCTATATTTATGGGATGCAGGATTTCAACTATCTTTTGTAGCAGTATTAGGATTAATTTTAATAGATCCATGTTTTGAAAAAATTTATTGGATTCCTAAAATATTAAGAAAAATTTTAGCACCTATTATGGGAGCAGGACTTGCAACTTTACCAATAGTATCGTATCATTTTTATTATATTTCTATAGTTGGGTTTATATTAAATCTTTTTATTGTTCCTTTAGCTTCTTTGGTAGTAGGATTTGGATTTATAGGAGGAGTTTTAGGATTTTTTTGGGAAACAGGTGCTTATTTTACCATAGGAATTGTTCATTATATATTAATTTTTTATGAATTTATATCAAAATTATTTATACAAATTCCTTATTCTAATATAATTATAGGGCGTCCTAATATTTTATTTATAATATCTTATTACATTACTAGCTTAGGAATAGTTTTCTATATTTTTTATAAAAAACGACATAAATTAAATAAAAAAATAAAATATGTTTTTTTATTTTTATGTACTTTATTATTGGGAAGTGCTTTATTTAAACCAAATGATTTCGAGATGGTATTTTTAGATGTGGGACAAGGAGATTCCATAGTTATTCATACTAATAAAAATAAAACTTTATTAATAGATGGAGGAGAAAAAGATTCTAAAAAAGTGCTTTTACCATATTTTAGATATAAGGGAATTTCTCAAATTGATGCTATTTTTTTAACTCATCCAGATAGAGATCATCTTATAGGGCTTTTAGGGTTATTAGATACCATGGACATAAAAAATATATTTGTTTCTGTAAAAGACAATGGGAAAGATGAAATATATCATGAATTTATATTAAAATTAAAAAAGTTACAAATTCCTTGTTATTTATTAAAGCAAGGAGATAAAATTTCAATAGATGACATAAGTATATATTGTTTATATCCAAAGTTTGATAATAATAAAATTTATGAAAAAGAAAGTTGGAATGAAATATCCATGGTATTACAAATTATATATAAAAATAATTCTTTTTTATTAACAGGAGATATAGAAAAAGAGCAAGAAAATAGTATAATAAATACGTACCAACCTATAACTTGTGATTTTTTAAAGGTTCCTCATCATGGTTCAAACACATCTTCTACAGAAAAATTTTTAGATTGGAGTAATCCTAAGAATGCAATTATAAGTTGTGGAAGAAATAATAGATATGGACATCCTCATCAGGAGGTATTAAAAAGATATAAAGAATACAATATTCCTGTTATAATTACAGCAAATAGTGGAGCAATAATAATAAAATCAAATGGAGAAAATTATAAAATAAATACTATGATAGAAGGGAATAAAGATGAATATAAAAGAATTAAGCGAACAAATAAAGAAAAATATATTTTTACCTGTTTACTTATTATATGGGGAGGAATCTTTTTTAAAAAAATATTATTTAGAAGAAATACAAAAAAAGTTAACTTTTAATAATTCTGATATAATGAATACAGATATTTTAGAAGGGAAAGGAATTTCAGCTAATCAGATTATAGAGAGTGCAGAAATATTACCTTTTATGGCAGAAAAAAGGTTAGTTATTGTAAAAAACTCAGGATTATTTACTGTTGGAAGAAAAAATGATACAGAGATTATATGTAATTTTATAAATAAAATTCCTGATACAACTTGTATAGTATTTGTAGAAGATCATGTAGATAAAAGAAATAAATTATTTAAAAAAATTAATTCTATGAATTGTGCAGTTACATTAGAAACTCCTAAAGAATCTGATTTAATTACTTGGATAAAAAGAGAATTTAAAAAAAATAATAAAGATATTGATAATAAAACTTCTATATATATGTTGCGTATAGTTGGAACTTCTATGGAGAACTTATCTAATGAAATAAAAAAATTATCATCATATGCAAAAGATAAAAATGAAATTAATTTAAAAGATATAGAAGATGTATGTACTAAATCTTTAGAAGCACATATTTTTGATCTTCTTAAAGCTATGGGATATAAAAAAATTGATAAAGCATTAGAAATTTATTCAAATCTCATATTTTTAAAAGAACCCCCTATTAGAATTTTAACAATGATTACAAGACAAATAAGATTAATTTTACAAGTAAAATATCTTTATGAGCAAGGGTTTAATGCTAAACAAATATCTACAAACTTAAAACAACCTTTTTTTGTAGTAAATGATTGTATAAAACAATCAAAACTTTTTACTATTAAAAAATTAAAAATGGCTATGAAAGATTGTTTAGAAATAGATATAGCTTCAAAAACTGGGAAAATAGACCCGCAAATTGCAATTGAAATGTTTCTTATTAAGTATAGTAAATAATAAAACCACCCTAAGAAGGGTGGTTTTATTATGCTCCTATTTTATTTACAAGTTTAGCTAAACTTGATTTTTTTCTAGCAGCTGTGTTTTTATGGAAAACTCCTTTAGAAGCAGCTTTATCTATTTCAGCCATAGCATTTGCTAAAGCAATTTTAGCTTCTTCAAGATTATTATCATTAACACATGCAATAACTTTCTTTATAGCTGTTTTAACTTTAGATTTAACTATACGATTTCTTAAAGTTCTTTTTTCTATTACTTTAATTCTTTTCTTTGCAGATTTAATATTTGCCATATTTTACACCTCCTCACAGTAATAATATGGACGAGACACTATTTTATCTGGGGAATAATAGATTATATTAAACAAATCAAACATGTTATATTTTAATAGAAAATAATAAATAAGTCAATGAATATATGAAAAAACACAGGAAAAAATATATTTATAATTATATAAACAAAGAATAATTCTTTATTTATATAATAACCTAAAAATAAATAATTTATTAAATATAAAAACAAATTAATTAAGGAGATGGAGTTATGTCAAAAGAGAAATTTAATTTTAACATTCGTACAGACCTTGCTATAGAAACTAGGGAAATGGTAAGAAAAGAGCAAGATATTGAAGTGCCAGGAGTAAAAGTAACTGTAGAAGAACAAAAGGAAAAAAAAATAACAGTGACTTGGGTAGAAATAATAAATAAAGAAGGAGAAAAGCAAATGGGAAAACCTATAGGAAATTATGTTACAGTAGAAAGTCCTTTAATGAAAGAAAATGATGTAGAAGCTCATGAGGAAATTATTAAAATTTTGGCAAAACAATTGGTAAAAATTAAAAATTTAAAAGAACATGAAGTAATATTAATTGTAGGATTAGGAAATTGGAATATAACTCCTGATGCTTTAGGACCTAAAGTGATATCAAAAGTTTTTGTTACAAGACATTTACTTGAAAATGTTCCAAAACAAATAGATGCATCAGTTCGACCAGTCAGTGCTATTTCTCCTGGTGTTATGGGAATAACAGGAATAGAAACTAGTGAAATTATACAAGGAATTGTAAAAAAAATAAAACCAGATTTAGTTATAGCTATAGATGCTTTAGCTTCTAGAAAGACTAGTAGGGTGAATACAACTATTCAAATTGCAGATACAGGAGTACATCCTGGGTCAGGAGTTGGAAATAAAAGAAAAGGTTTAAATAAAGAAACACTTGGAGTTCCAGTTATTGCTATAGGGGTTCCGACTGTTGTAGATGCAGCTACTTTAGTAAATGATACAATGAATCATTTAATAGAAGCGATGTTACAAGAAGCCACACCTAGTACAAATTTTTATGAAATGTTAAATAAGTTAAATGAAGAAGAAAAATATGTTTTAATTAAAGAAGTACTAAATCCTTACGTAGGGAATTTATTTGTAACACCTAAAGAAATAGATGAAGTAATAGATAGATTAGCTTATATAATTGCTAATGCACTAAATATAGCTCTTCATCCAGGAATAGATTTAAAAGATATTAATAGATATAACAATTAAAGCATAATATTCTCCTTAGCATAATAGAATATATATATATTAATAAACAAAAGATATTGTAGGGGGGCAGTATATTGGTAAGAATTCATACTATAAATGTAAAAAAAATAAAATCTAAAAAAATAGCAATCATTTTTTTAATATTTATAATATTTTCTCGATATGTAATAACAAATAATAATAAATTAAATTTTACCTTTGATTTAAAAGAGAATAGAGAAAAAATTCCTCAATACATAGAAAAACAAAATATTGACGACGAGTTTTATAAAAAAATATTAGAGGAAACTATTCCGTATGTTGATGAATATTCAAATAGTGGACATACCTTAGATATATTAATAAATAATATTATTTTGTTTTTTACAGATATAAAGTTAAATAATCTTAATACCGTATTGGAGCAAATTATTCCTAATATGAAATATGTATCTAATAATTCAATTGGATATATTCAAAATATAGTAGAAGTAGAGGGAACTTTTAAAGAGTATAAAAATCAAGATGAAATTATAAATCAAAATGATGAAGAATTTTATAATATAGATGATGATATAAATGTTTTTGAAGACCCTTTTGATATTAATAAGCTTGAATACACACAAGCACAACTTCAAGATATAAATTTTTTACAAAATACTTTATATACTTTTGAAAATAATTTAAATTTAAGTTATGAAGATATACCAGTATTAAATCTTTTAAATGAAAATATGGCAATAAGTAAGAAAACAAATGAACCTCAAATTCTTATTTTTCATACCCATTCCCAAGAAAATTTTATTGATAGTGATCCCGATAATTTAGAAGAAGGAGTTATAGGGCTTGGAATGGAATTGGCTAGAATATTACATGAAGAATATGGTATTGGAGTTTTACATCATAAAGGACAATATGACGTAGTTGATGGTAAATTAATGAGAAATGGAAGTTATGAAAGAATGGAACCAGCTATAAGAAAAATTTTAGAAGAAAATCCATCAATAGAAGTAGCAATTGATTTACATAGAGATGGAATAGAAGGGGGAAAGTTATTAACTCAAATCAATGGGAAACCAACTGCTAAAATTATGTTTGTAAATGGTATTTGTAAAATTATGCAAGATGGAGAATTGAAAGATATAGAAAGTTTACCTAATCCTTTTATAAAAGAAAATTTAGCTTTTAGTTTAAAAATGCAATTAAAAGCTAATGAACTTTATCCAGGTTTTGCAAGGAAATTGTATATTAAACCCTATAGATATAGTTTACATATGCTACCAAAATCTTTATTAGTTGAAGTAGGAGCTAATACAAATACTTTTGAAGAAGCTAAAAATGCTATGGAGCCTTTAGCAAAAATTCTTGCAGAAGTTTTAAATATAAAATAAAATAATTAATATATAAAAATTTAAAAAAATCATACACTTGACAATAGTATAATTATATTATACCATTATAACACCTTTATTTTAATATTTGGAGAGTTGTCCGAGTGGTTTAAGGAGCTGGTCTCGAAAACCAGTGTATATGTAAAATGTACCCAGGGTTCGAATCCCTGACTCTCCGCTATAGTAGAGCTGATAAGTTTATATACTATCAGCTCTAATTTTTTATAAAAATTATAAAAAATTAAAAATAAAATATAGATATAATTTTTTATAGTTTATGGTATAATAAATAAAAAAAGAAAGGAGAAAATATATGCTTGGAAAATGGAAAAAAGATACTTCTTTAGATATAGATGAAATAAGAGAAGTATTAATTAATTTATCAAGAAAAAGAAATAGAAAAAGAATCGTTGTTTGGATATTTATTGTGTTTTCTTTATTAAGTGCAATTATTGGAAGTATATATTTTATAAAAAGAAATGATAAATGTTATTGTTGTGATGAAGAAGATTATGAAGATGATGATTTTAATGATTATAATGAAACAGAAGAAAATGATGAAGAAGATTTAGACGAAAATTCAGAAGAAGAGTAAGTCAGAAGAGGAGCAAGAAGGAAGATATTAATTAAAGAAAATACATGAAGGCATAAAAATATTTTTATGGCATCTATTTTGATGTCATTTTTTTACTTTAAAACTAGTTTTAAAATAGATATAATAATATTAAACAAATGAATGAAGGTGATGTTATGGATGCACAAGAAAAAGAGGAAGCTTATCAACATGCTTACAAATTAGGAAAAGCTAGTTATTCAAAAAATGTTGCAAAGGGACTGTCTGGGTATCTTCCTTCTCTAGATGGAATAATAAAGAATTCAGAAATTTCATCAGAAATTAATTTAGGAATAGTTGAAATCCCTATTAAAAAAATTATTGGTACATATTCACATTCTAGAAGTATTGCCTTTGCTAGTAATTTTATGCCTCTTATATCAGGAGAAACAGAATTTAAAGCTAAATGGACTAATCTTTATGGTATTCATATGGAAGAAGGAATAAGAGACCCTATTAAAGTTTATGAATATTTAAACTGGTTTTATGTTGTGGAAGGGAATAAAAGGGTTAGTGTATTAAAATATTGTGATGCTTATGCAATGTCTGCTAATGTAACTAGATTAATACCTAAAAGAGATGAGACGGACCCTATTATAAATATTTATTATGAGTTTCTTGAGTTTAATAAAAAAACAGGAATTAATTCAATTTGGTTTTCAAAAGAAAATAGTTTCAAAGAATTAGGTAAATATC
Organism: Defluviitalea phaphyphila; assembly: GCF_001466305.1. Classification (GTDB taxonomy): domain Bacteria; phylum Bacillota; class Clostridia; order Lachnospirales; family Defluviitaleaceae; genus Defluviitalea_A; species Defluviitalea_A phaphyphila. The sequence continues at coordinate 2,323 of NZ_JWID01000025.1, read as the reverse complement.
TAGATAAGTACGAGCCTAAATTAACTACTTATGATGACAAATATAAACATTTTATGGGGAATTTTTATCGTCCATTTAGAGAAGTTTATTATAAATTAGGGGGTGATAAGCTAAATATAACAACTGGTGATGCCATATTAGAATATATTAAAGTTTATGGAATACCAAATGAAATAAAAGAAGAAGTTTTGAAAAATAGGATTAAAAAATTTATGGTAGAGTTAGAAGCTTTATCACATAATGAGTCTGTTGAAGTGAGAACGGATACAATTGAAATTCCTAAAAAAAATGTTATAACATCTATCACCAATTTAATGACATATAAAAAGAAATCAAAATTAAAAGTTGCTTTTGTATATGCAAAAACTATTAAAAATTCTGGATGGACTTATGCTCATAATTTAGGAAGACTCCATGTTGAAAATGTACTAAAAGATCAAATATCAACGACATATATAGAAAATGTTCCGGAAAATAATCAAGCATATAAATATTTAAAAGAATTAGCAAAACAAAACTATGATATTATATTTACTACTAGCCCTACATATATAACTCCAACTTTAAAAGCTGCATTAGAGTTTCAAAATGTAAAATTTTTAAATTGTTCTGAAACTCATTCTTTTAAACATGTAAGAACTTATTTTGGGAGAATTCATGAGCCAAGATTTTTAACAGGAATTATAGCAGGAGCTTTAACTAAAACAAATATTATAGGGTATGTTGCTACATATCCAATTCCAGAAGTTATAACAGGTATTAATGCTTTTGCTTTAGGAGTTAAGATGGTCAATCCTTATGCTAAAGTAAAGGTAGTTTGGACTCATAAATGGGATCAACCTGAAAAATCTAAAAATTTTGGGATTGTATTAAATAATTCAGGAGCAGATATAATATCTCATGATGATTTACCTAATCCAGGAGATGCTTCAAAAGAATATGGAGTATATTCATTAAAATCTTCAGATAATGAAAATTCATTTGTTTCTAAAGCACATTTTGCTATGCCAATATGGAATTGGGGAATTTTTTATGAAAAACTACTTAGAAATGTTTTAAGTGGAACTTGGAAAATGGTATTTGATGTATTAAACTCCAATCCTAAATTAGTAAATTTTTGGTGGGGAATGGATACAGGAATGGTTGATATTATTTATTCTAAAACCCATGTACCTGTTCAAATTCAAACTTTAGTTGAACTTATGAAAAAAATGATTATTCAGAATGAATATAATCCTTTTACAGGTCCTATTTATGATCAAAATAACAATTTAAGAATACCTAAAGATGAAGTGGCAACTTATGAACAAATTTTATCTATGAATTGGTTTGTAAATGGAGTAGAAGGAGAGATTCCTAAATTGAATGATGAGGAAAATATTTTTGACCCACTAACAGAAATGTTAGGAGTTAGAAAATAACCCCTAGTTATAATTAGGGGTTATTTTGATATTCAATAATACTATATTCATAAGCATTAATAATATAAGTATTTTTATAAAGATGAATTCTTTTATTTCTTCCATAATTTAAATGTTGGTGTCCGTGAATGAGATATTTAGGATTATATTGATCCAAAAGAGTAATAAAGGCTTTAAAGCCTCTATGACATAAATCTTTACCATCTCCAATACCATAAACAGGAGCGTGAGTAAGGAGAATATCAAATCCATTATGTTTTTTTATAGTTTTTTTTAGTTTTTTAATACGATTTTCCATTTGTTTCTCTGTATATTGAAAGATTCCATTATTGTAGCATTGAGAACCTCCCAATCCAAGAATTCGAATATTTTTATAAGTAATTATTTGATCATCAATATTAATACATCCTAAAGGTTCTTTGATAGTATAATGGGAATCATGATTACCATGAACATAAAATAAAGGAGCTTTAATCATAGTAACCAAAAAAGATAAATATTCGGCTTTTAAATCGCCACTAGATAATATTAAATCAATATCTTTAAAACGGTCGCGATCAAAATAATCCCATATATATTGAGATTCTTTATCGCTAACTACCAGTATTTTCATTAACTCATTCCCAACTTTCTATGATTTTATATTAATAGAATTAGTATAGTAGTTAGTTTAGCATAAAATGTATAAATATAAAAGATAAAAAATTTTATTATAAAATTTTTAAAAAAAGTGTTGACATTCTGTTAGAATTTTGATAATATACATTTCGTGACAGCGATACAATGATTCTTTGAAAATAAAATAATGTATGATAAATAAAACCCAATCAATTCCAAGATTGATTAAAAGCCAGTAGGCAAGGAAAGATAGAAATATGAGAGTTTGATCCTGGCTCAGGATG
>NZ_JWID01000024.1 GCF_001466305.1 Defluviitalea phaphyphila | reverse complement strand
CTTTGGATATAGCCAATAGAATAATAGAATATATTGGTATATTTGGATATTAAGGATAGGTATTTGGGTAGGTAGAGTCACACTTTGATTTTTTATTATATATATATGGCAGTCTGCCTTAATCCATATTTTGCCGTTAAGCCCGATGTCATCGAGCTTAACGGGTCATTTTATGGTGTTTTGGACAGGAGGACTAAAAATTAAATAAAAATCGTGGAAAAGCAAATAAAATCTTTAGATATTGGATACAGAGAAATGGAAATTAAGGTCAACGAATAAATAGTGTGGCTACAAGACTTTTTTATATTATATGAGCCGATTCATAGTGGCGGACAAATGACCTCTTAATCCCACAACAGTCGGGGTTAAGAGGTCATTTTAGGTTGAGGTTATTTCTATGATGTTGCTGTCGCCCAGATAAAACCTGAATTTTTTATGCTTATATTCGGTCTTGCCTGCGTCCTTAGCACGCTTAATGCCTTTCTGGATGGCATCATAGCTTAAACGGTGAGCCTTGGTAAAGGAGCTTAGGTCGTCGTACACAGTGCCGTTATAGGTGTAGCGGGTGGCTTGTGGGTCGTCTGAGGCAAGTATATCGCCTGTTTCGGGGTCTATGGTATATAGACGGCTCTTGAAGCTCACTTGGTCGCCTGATGTGAGAGAGCTGATGCTCTGACTCAGGGCTACGTAGTTGCCTGCACTTGTGTCGGAACAGTAGGATTTAAGCGTATTGTATCGAGTATCCCGATAAATCACTGGACGACTGGTGTAGCGAAGTTCGTCGTTCAACTGCTTGGTTATGATTGCCAAGTTATGCTTACGGTTATCATGCTCACTGCCTTTGCCAGCAACATGGTGTATATGATAGGTCATTGGTTTGCCTGTCTCTGGGTCAAGAGGTTTTCTGATAATTAAATCAGAGTATTCCTGCGGGTAGTAGGTGTAGGCCGCAAGTTTGTGAGAACTGATAAAAACGTTGGTCGGATAAAAATACTGTATAGGTTTGATATTTTTGCGGTATTCAGCTTGTGCCTTGGCGTGGGTCTTGTTGTAGTGAGGGTCGTCAAAGATGTCATTTATCCTCTCAGTAAGCACTTTATCCCACTCTGCCAGCTTTTCGATGATTTCTTTGCGTCTTTGAGGGTCTCCCTGTGGCAAAGGTTCAAACTTTAGGTGTCCTAAAAGCTCGTCGATGTCTAGTGTGCTATTCTTAGCTGTATTAGTGTCAATTCCGAAGGGGTCAATTTCTGCGTCGCTGTTGTAATCAGGAATGTTTTGGTCTACTTTTGCGTAGTATTCTTTATACTTGGCCGATGTTTTCAGTAGCTCCTGTTGCCGATAAATCCGCCTGTATAAATCCCAGTAATTATAGACACGGAAGCCGTAGGCCGCATAATTATCACTACCAATCTTAGGGACAACTCTGTAATATTTGTTGACGGTCTCATCGTGTATTACCAGCTCACCATCCAACAGATATGGAGCGGAGGCACGCCCTATAAGTAAGCAGGCCACCTCTTTGAGGGTGCTATTGTTGACTGGCGTTAGAGTGCTTATGTCTGGTGCTTCGGATAAAACCTCAGTGTAGGTTGTTATGGCGTCTGCTTGCAAGTCGTTGATTACCCGTGATAAGTGCGTCGTAAGGTCAAACGGAAGGATGACGCCAGTTGGTATATACTCTACTTTCGGAGCTGTGGTTAGAGCATTATCTGTTAAGGGTGATATGTTAGGTAGTGGTAGAGCTGTGACAAAACCGTGAGTATATTCTAATATCTTGTTATACAGTGCCTCAGCATAGTCCTTGCACTCTACGTAAGTAAGGTTGATTATCTGCGGGATATAAGGTTTGGTGGCTTCAAGGATGCCCCGCACTACGCCGTTTGATGTTGGTAATATATCCTCTGCTGAGAGCTTGTATAGATAAGTCTGCAAGCAGGCCGATAAAACTGGTCTAAGATTGTCGAAGGTCAAGATTGCTGCTTGTGCTTGCGTTTGCTGTGCTAAGACATCGTCGAGGTCTAAATTTTCTGCCTGTGCGTACTTTGCACCAAGTACATAGGCAAACATTTCATCTAAGCGTCCGTTAAGATTTTCGGGGTCTTGTGAGTGGAGGCCATTATATTTTGTTGCGAGTGTGCGGTATTCTACCTCTACATGAGTGAGAAGGTCTGCAAGATATTCCTCTCTTGATGATTTGGACGTATTATTTTCGGGGGTTGTTGGCTTAGGCATAGAATTAGACCTCCTTGACATAGAATGTCAATCCTAAATCTAACCCATATTCTTCAGGGGTTAAAACCATGTACGGTTTGCCCTTACGTGGGTCCTCAATTTCGTTGCCTTCTTCATCTATTGCACCTACAAACTGGACTTTACGGTCGCCAAAGGCTTTCCGAACGCTTGCCTCTATGTCTGGAGGTAAGGGTTTACCCATAAAGTCAGTGTATACTTTTTTCTTAGGTGCGGATAAAACCTTCTGTTCTGACTGGTCGTATAAAAAGTCTGATTTAATTCGGTCAATTAGAAGATTGGCTACATATTCCGGGGGTTCGTGTGCACCCCTTTCCCAGTCCTCGACTGTTCTACGGGGTATACCATATAGATTAGCCAATTCAACTTGTGTAAGCCCCGCTTTTTGACGAACTTCTTTTATCTGCTGTCCAAGTGTTTTCATACCATAGCCCTCCTTTCTAAGTATTGCTATTACAATGATACCACGAATTTCGTGGTAAGTCAAGGAATTTGTTAATTCCCGTGGTTTGCCCGTGGTTACGGGTTGCTTGAGAAATAGGAAATCAGATGGCGGTGACCGTGGTTTTTATGCGATAAATCTGGAGTAACAAGTCTTACCCCAATAAAACCCGCCAGACTATACTTTTAGGCGTCTGGGAGCGTTGTACGGGGTTTTAGGTGGAGAAGTAGTCTTATGATACTTAAGAGTGGTACAAAGGCGGTTGTAGAGCGATTGGAGAGGTTGAGGATAAGAAAAACAGCCCTTGGGTAAGGGCTGCCTTCAGAGTTTTTATGCGGATAAAAAATTTTCTTTAATTCATAATAGCACGAATTTCGTGCTTTTGTCAATTATATTTTGTACGAAATTCGTGCTTTTGTAAGCAACAATTATGTACGAAATTCGTGCCTTCAGTGTAATGCCCGTAATGGTCGGATAAAACCGCTTACGCAGTTGGTTACGCAACGCTTAAAACCGCTTACGCAGTTGATTGTAATTCCATAGGGACGTCGATACTGTGCCGTTTTTCTCGCCTACGATAATACCAGCTAAGACTTTAGGTGCGGATAAAAAGAGAGAGAGCCAGAATACGGCTCTCTTAGGTTGGAGTGAGTATATGTCAAGGAAATTATGCGTGTTTGGTGCGTTCTGCGACTTCTGCTTGCTTGGAATCATTCATCAACTTGACATCGCCTGTTAGATAACCCGTAACTCTACGGATACGACGGAAACCTATGCCTTTGCCCATAGTATCACCTCCTGATAAAACCTTTATAAAGGGATTAGATTTAGTTTATAGGTCTTAGGATATACCACTCACAAAGAGGTATGCTAAAAGGATATTCTTCATACTGATTAGGGTCATATGGGCTAAGATATATCCACTTTACAAGTTTGCCTACGAGTGCCACGCCGTCCTCTATGGGTGTTATATAGTTAAACTGCTCGCTCAATTCACGTAATAAGTCAAGGTCATAGTATTCGGGTCCGTATTTATGGTATGAGTCGTAATATCTGATTACATACCTGAGTTCTGCTGATAACCTCAGTCTGTGTGCATCTTCCCACATCTTATATCTGGACAATAGGTCGGGGACAGTTGTTACTCTGTTACCATGTTTGTCTACGTAGTATGTGGATACCTTAGATGCGGAAAAATCCCTGACTTGTATCAAACCATTGGATAATATCATGTATTCTTGCGTTTTGCTAAACGGTAAAACAGTTTTGCCTGTAATGTCAATAACCCCGTTTGATACATAGGATTTTTCATCCATATATACTACTACTAAACCATATTGCAAAGTGCTTCTTGGGTCGTAAGCTATATAAATATGGTCATTTGATGTAAAGATTTCTTTACCATCTTTATCTATTAAATGCCACCCTCTATCATCATAAGCACCAGCAACACCGTTATCGTACGGGGTTATATCTTTGTACCTACCTGCTGGTACGATAACCTTACCTGTTTTATCTATGACGATTGTACCTTTGTCAGTAATCAGAGGTAGTCTACCTTCACGGAAACGCAGTCCGCCACCGTAAGCGTCTGGCTTACTTGAAAACAAAACCCGATATTGTGGACGAATAACCTCTTTTCCTGTGGTTGCGTCCACAAAACCCCAATAACCACTGGGTTCAATATAATCACCAGTAGACACCGCTATCATGCCATCAGATACAGCAGATACACTACTATATTGACCGATGTACTGCAGAGTATACCCAGCTGGGGCTACGGGTGTGGATGACGCCGCAGCTAATAAAGGTTCGACAGGTGATGTTAAGTCTTTTGTGATTGCGTTTGTAGCCTGCTGGACGGATAAAACCTCCTGCTGTTGTGCTGTGGGCTTTTGCTGTGCCTCTGTTGATAGCGTCAGTTGACTACCAGTTAGTATTAGGACTAAGCTTAGTAAGCTTGCTATTAGTTTTTTCATAGTTGTATTCCTCCTTTTCTTTTTTGGGGGTGGCTCTGATAGAGCCTATATTTCAATGGCTTCAAGGATATAGTGTGCTGGACGGTAACTGCCATCGTCGAAGTATGCAGTAGGCACGAAGGTTACGGATAAAACCTCGTATGGAACGTAGTTATGCCGTAGCTTTTCGCCTACATCTACTGGGGGTATGTCATAAAACCTCAGTTTCTTAACTGGCTCGTAGTTGTAGAGGTATCCATAAGGGGTCTTGCTGTGTGGGGAAAGGAGCTTGACAAAGGTCTTTTCCCCTGTGCGGGCGGTTACTTGGGCGACTGTACCTGACGGATAGAGCTTGTGTGAGTCGATGAAAGGTAAGCGTGAGCCGTTGATGATTGTCCATGTGGCTTGGGGGAAAAGTCTTATCTTTGCCATATCAGTGTTTCCTCCTTTCGTAAGCTTTGGGTTTGCGGATAAAACCTCTCTGGGTTAGTCGGCTTTGACTATCTTCGCCCCGTCTATGCGGTATAACTGGTCGGGGGATAGCCTACATCTATGCAGCTCTACCCCTACGATGAGAGCCTTGGCTGACGGTATGCTGTATAGATAGTGCACGGGAGAGGTCTCCTCCAATAAAACCTTTGTGATAACGCCCGGTAAGTCGTCGGCTTTTGTGCAGTTGATGGTGATGGACTGCTCGACCAGTAAATCCCGCAGTATAAGGACAGACGGTTGGATGCTCAAATAGCTCAGGAAGTCCTCAATTACTTCGTAGACAGGGTCGTCGTTGGGGTCTAAAGGCTTGGCAACTGGTTCTTCTTCGGCTGGCTCGATGTATGTGTGCTTGACGCTTCCGTCTGTATGATTTTCTTCAAGATAAGCGAGTTCGTAGGTTGACATTGGGGTCGCCTCCTTTGGTTAAATTTTTAAATGTTTTTATATGTTTTTATATGTTTTTATAACCGTGGAGGCCTGAGGTTAATTTTGATTAAGTTTGACTAAAAACTTATAAACGGATAAAACCATCTGTCTGGCTATGGAAGGCGTCTAATCGAGTTCTAAGGGGCTGTGAATAGATAGGTGGAGGTTTGTACTGGTGATGGGTTGAAAAGTTTGCTGAGGGCGATTGTGGGGGAAATTATGGGGGTTAAAAGACTGGGGTATAGCTGGGAAACTGGTTCATAATCCCGCACTGGGAAACTGGCTCATAGACAGACTGTCTCGTAATCCCGCAAGCGTCACATAAAATCCGCCTGCCTCATAACCTGCCTTGCGGGTTGCTTACATAAATGACAGACAGACCTATAAAACCCGCCTTGGTGACTGGCTTTGTAATCCCGCCAAATAAATCCCGCAAGAACCGAATAAAACCGCCTAAGGGAACTTCCGTACTGCGGGTGCTGTAAATTGGCGTTTATATATTCTTTGAGCCTGTTAATCTTAGCGGACAAATTTCCAACTAAACCCGCAATCACGGGTGCTACTGTCCAGTTTGGACAGGTGGACATATATTCTTAGACCCGCAGGTAGAAGTCAAAGAAAAACCCCCAGATAAAAGCTACCTGAGGGTCGTAAATGGGGATTGTCGTTAAATCGGTTGTACAGGCGGACTGGGAGCGTCGGTGTAGGCGAGTCTGCTGCCTGAGCCTCTGGCTCACCTTTTCTCCTACCTACCTCCGTCTGCATCTACTCCGATTTCTAATTATATATTTGGCAAGGCCTGATTAGATTCTGATTATAAGTAAAAAATCTTTTAACCCCCGTGGTATCGAGGATTTATAGCCTACGCAAGACAGACGCAAAGACGAAAATTGGGGAGAAATATTTGAAGTGCGTCCGAGAGAAAAATTGAGAAAAATTTTAATTTGAGTGTTAAAAATGAATTGTATGTGAAAAATCGTGGGAAGCCCTGTGGCTACGGATAAAACCAGCTTACGACAGTGATTTGCGTAGGTGGGTGTCTTCGAGGCGTGAAGCCTTGTGCTGACGGGATGGAGTTGCTTACGACAGGGGTAAAAAAGTCAGTCACGAATAAAAGGTCAACTGAAAATTAGAATCCTGCCGAGTGGCAGGATTAGCTGTTTATGATGCCCTCCAATTCAGTGAGAAGCTCGTCTGTTATGGGGTTTTCTATGTCGTCGTAAGCAGGTTCTTGCGGGTCGTAAGCAGGTTCTTGAGGGTCGTCTTGGACTGGTATTGCCGATAAAACAGGAGGTTTGCTGGAAGTGTCTATTTCAGTGTCGTGCAATTTATCTAAGTTCAGGAGGACGATTTTATACCTCGAAATCATTTCCAAATGATTTGCGTAGGCAAGGTCAATTCGTAAGGAGTTCCCGCCATTATTGAGGTAATTCTTAATGTCTGGTGAGTTGACTTTGACATCTATCGGCTCACCACAGTCTAAAAAAGATAGCTCCGTAGGTGTGTAAATTGTACCATCATCTGTAATCGCAGTATATACATCAGTGGGTAGGTCGTGGATTACGAGAGTACGGTAAATACTTTGAATAGGGTCGCTTACGATATACAGGTTCGTAGTCAGAGCGTCGACCACGGTGTATGGACTGATATATGCGTAAGGGTCATGGGGTGGATATAAAAAGACATCTATAGGTTCGTCGGGGTCGAATTGTCCCGATAAAAGGCTGACTGTCTTAGTTTGGAGCATGACATCTGTTAGACGGTTATAATGCTTGGACTGCTGCAAATAGTGTCTTAAACCATCGCATATATGCTGAGGTAGAGGTTTAGTTGACTGCTTTTGCAAATCTTTATAAATGCGAGTAAGGAACTTGTAATTGGTAATCAAGGGCGGTTTATACATAACTATTTCACCTCCTTTATGTGGTTTCTAACGTCAGGCCGAAGCTTTCGACCATTTCTTTGTGGTGTGAGTTTGAGAGGTCAAGCAGGTCGGGATTTTGGGATAGATACCAGCGAGCGTCGGTGTGGGTGAGCTTCTCGAAGTGTCCGGGAAAGTCCTTATCTGAAAAGATGAAGGAGTCGGTAAGCATATCACGGATAAGGAGAGCTCTGAAACGAACTACTGGATAGTGAAGCAGATAAAACAGGTGAGTTCGTGGGTTTAAATGAAAATTTTCCATAATTGCACCTTCTTTCTGCGAAAATATGTAAGAGGCCGCCTCTTTGAGGAGGCAGCCGATAAAACAGTTCTAATCCCAATACTTGAACTCGCCAGCTTCGTGTTGCCTGATTAGTTCAGCTTTAGTTTTCTTAGCGATTTCAATAGATTTACTGCGGTCTGGATATAGTAGGCCGAAATCTGTGATATTTTCACCGTTACTCACTATCAGTACTGCTGGCAGTGTTGGATTGCTGGGTTGAAATTGACTGTAACGTGCAGCGTTGGGTTGATTGAACGCTACCTTGCCGATAGTGAGCGTGCCGTCAGGATAATAGACTCTACAAGCCTGTCTGATACGCTTTTCTAACTTTGGGGATACTATCCCGATGCTGTCTTTTGTTGCTCTAATCATAAAATTACCTCCTTTGGGTTAATGGATTATAAGTCTGTTTATTGGCTGTTATAGGCTGATTACCGCCGATAAAACCTCAAACAAGTTTTACAAAGAAATGCTGTAAAAGATGTCTGTTTGAAGGGTTTAAAGGGATGAACTTAACCCTTTTCAGTTTCTCTGGTTCTTTGGCACGCATCCAAGCCAACTTTTCTGTGAAATCGAATCTATGACCTGCTCGTGTGAATAAGTACACTGGGTACGACGGATGGCGTCCGATTGCGAGCAACCTCATGTTGAAATACACTCTGATACCATCCCATACATAGTAGAGCTTGTAATGTCTATGGTCTACGATATATTTAACCTCCTTCATCATATCAACTCCTTTTCTGTTCTTCATTGACTACCCCCGCAGGCTCAAAGGGAAATTTGAGCAGTGTAAGGTATGATAGGTCAAGGGATTAAGTGTAAAATACGCAGGAAGCGTTTAAGGGCGTTTTAAGCGGTTTATTTGGTTGATGGTAAGGGTTTATATGGTTAAATGGGTTTGAAACGATTCTGGGGCGATTCTGAAGGTCGTAGGGGGCTATTTTTGGTGTGGGTGGACAAGGATTTTAATGTGTGCGGATAAAACACTCTGATGAGTAGAAGAAAACCGCCCCCTTAGTTGAGGACGGTTAATTTAATATCGAATACAGCACCGCCAATCTTTTCGCCTGTTTCAGGGTCTATATTGCGAATATGTGCTTCACATTTATACTCGCCTTTTGGTAAACCCACAAGAAGCTTGTCTTTTTCGACCTTCTCACCGACGGGAAGCTTTTTTGAGTAAATAAGTGTATTGTCGTCCTTGATGTAGATTTCTACTGCTTGTGTATACTTATTAGTAGCTACATTTTCGACAACAATCGTTCCCTCAGATTTGCTGGTCTCGAATACTGGGATAGGGAAGATTCTATAGTCTGTAGACGCAAAACCTACTGCCATCATATTGTCTTGAACATCTTTTGTATCGTCAATGCTATCTGGAAAGCCAAAGTGTATTATTATCATTTCCTCAGTGATTACTTCTACATCCTCCATGTCATCATTGATTATTGTAGTAACCGCCTTACCAACGGCTTGGGTACAGCCCGTAAATACAGTAAGTACCAATGCTACGAGTAATATAAGGGATATAGACTTTTGACAGATAAAACTCTTGAATTTCATTTCTAATCTACCTCCTTTAGTTTAGAACAGTTATCTTTATGTTAGCTCCTGCTGTACCAAGCTTTTCGCCTGTTTCGGGATTGATAGCACTAAAATAAGCTATGCACTCATAATCGCCCTTCGGTAGGTCAACAAGAAGCGTGGATTGCTCAACTTTATTGCCTATGTCAACGGCTCCTGAGTATACAAGTGCGTTGTCGTCCTTAGTAAAGATTTCGATTAGTTGCGGATACCTGTTAGACGCTGAGTTAGTTATCATCAAAGTTCCAAGGGATGTGCCTGTCTCAAAGATTGGGTTTGTGTTCATGCTTATGTTTATCATTCCTTCTTGGACTTTTTCATTCAAGGCCGCTACGATTTCTTCCTTGCTCTTACCTGTCAAGTCGCCTAAGCTCTGGTTTTTATCCCAGTTGATGCCGGGGATTGGCATAGGATTGTCGCCGATAAAAACTCCCTTAAAGAGGGGGATTAAGAGCAGAAGGAGAAGGAGTAAAAGGTATTTCTTCTTGCTCTTTTTCTTCTTTTCCTTTGTTTGTTCTGGTTGTTGTGGCTGTACAGGTTGATACTGTTGTTGATACTGTACCTGTTGTGGTTGTTGCTGTTGTACCTGTTGCTGCCCTGAAAACTGTTGTGGCAGGTGTATATTTGCAAATGGATTATTTAAGGTTTGTTTTTGCATTTTCTTATCCTCCTTTAATTTTTATGTAGGCAGGAGGGGTTAGCTCCTGCCTCTGTTTAGATTATTAGACTTATTCGTCCCAGCCTACGGTGAAGATTACCTCAGCGATTTGTGCTGATTCGTAAGCAGTTGTCTGTGCAGGCACTTCTGCATCGTAGAGCAGTGGTAAAGATGCATTTTTTGCAAGTCGAATAGAACCCGCAAAGTCGTTACTGTTTGCTCCAGTGGTGTTGACGATTGTGCCTGTGTCTTTGTCCCCAAAGATGAGCTGTAAGGATACATTTTTGGTGTTGACTTTGGCACTCGCCATATCTATAGAGCCGAACGCTACAGTCTCCCAGCCGTTAATACCTTTGGTTTGTATGTCTGTGATAACTACAGGTCCAGCAGAGTTATTGATTACAGCTGCTGTGTCTGATGTTAGGATTTCGCCTTGCTCGGTGATAGTGATAGGTAGAGCGATTGGCACTGTCACTGAGAAGATAGGTGCTTCTACTGTAAGGTCAACTGGTACGGTTTGGTCGCCCTCGGCTGCCATAACTGGCGTTGCGGATAAAAGCATTGAGAGTACTAAAAGTAAAGATAGAAATTTAAAATTAGTTTTCATAGTTATTGCCTCCTTAAAATTTATTTTTTGGTTTATGTTGTAGGGGCGACGGTGTAAAGGCCGCCCCTATTGAACTTGAGGTTATTTGATTACGAAGTTAATGTTCGCTGGTAAATCTGAGCCGTGGTTTGCTGTGATATAGTCAATATCTGCCTGTGAGCGTACATAGATTGTCGTAGCTTCTGCGTCCTTGAACATATCGGATACATCTGGTTGAGTATCAGCAAGTTTGAAGGAACTGATGTCAATGGTCGCAGCCTCTGCTCCGTTGAACATCGAACTCATTGTTTCAACCTTGTCTACATTGAAGCCCGATAAATCAAGAATTGTTGCCTTAGCACCTGAGAACATATACTCCATATTGGTGACGTTGACTGTGTTAAAGTCAAGGTTTAAGGTTGCTGTTGGGTAGCCTTGGAACATAAAGGACATATCGGTTATAGCTGGATTACTGGACTTAAAGTGTGTAGGCAGTTTGTTCTCGTCGCCTGCTTGATAGAAGCCAGCCATCATACTTTGGTAGCTTGTCACATCTACGCCTCTGATAGTGCTTGGTAATACGAATTTGTCATGCTCAAATCCAGTGACATTCTTGCCGAAGCCATAGTAATTGTTTAGGAACTCTGGTTTTCTGTAAGTGAAACTATTGCTTTCAGAGAAGTCCCTGTCTAACGCTAATACGTAGCCCTCAGGTAGTACAGGCTGTCCTTTTACAACTGCTTTGAGCCCTGCAGGTTTACTTGATGAGCGGTTGATTAGCTCTGCTTGGTCTCTATCAAAGACGTATAGAGTGCCGATAGTAGCGTCTTTAAACACGTCTTTGAAAATTGAATCCATTGTATGGATTGACCCATCTGGAATTTGGAACTTGAACTCTGAAAGGTCTAAGACGTCTATGGTTGCACCCTTGAACATCTCATTTGCCCCAAAGGTTTGACCTTTTAAGGTGAGCGTGTCTACATTTACTCCTGCAAACATTTCAGTTGCTTGGTTGAGTGATTCAAAGTTAAGTCCCGATAAAACTATCTCCGTTGCTTCTGCGTTCTTGAACATCTTATCAGCTGAATGTAGGTTTGACACATCCCATCCAGTGAGGTCGAGAGTTGTTGCATTGGTGTTCTCGAACATACTTTGCATATAAGCAGCGTTCGGGATGTTTATATACTGCAAGTCCAAAGATGTTGAAGTGTTGCCTTGGAACATTGAGTTTGCTGTAGTTATGTTAGGATTGTTGACGTAAACGCCTTTCACAGTGGGCTTGGACTGAAACGCTGAGTTTAATCCTGTCAGCTCAGTTCCGTCAATAGAAGCAGGAATGATAATGTAATCATCATTGCCCTGATAAATCGGCGTTGAGCTGTTTACAACCATCCAATCGCTGTTCTTAGGCATTACATATCCGTCTGGATAGTCTGCTGGGTCATAATCAGGAGACTCATCATCGGATTCATCGTCTGCTGGGTAAGTGATAACTGTGTTCTCGTCCTTGACAATAATTGTCAGGTCAGAAGGATTACCCGGAGCCGTTTCCAAGAATTCTTTATCTGCTTGCGTTTGTACATAAACGGTTAGACCGCTTGTGTTTTCAAAGATATTGAAGATATTGGTAGCCTTAGTAGTATCAATGGAACTTAAGTCTAATACTTTAGCATTGGAGTTAAATGCTAAACCACTTAGCGACGTAATACTTGGAAGGTTAATGCCTTCTAAAATAATTGTCTTAGCCTGAGTGCCTTTGAATACCAAATCGAAATTCGTAACATTTGATAGACTAACGCCTGTCATATCAATAACGTTAGCTTGGGCGTTCTCAAACATCATCATAGCTCCGTATTCGGTAACCTTGTCGAGGTTGAAGTGCCTGATGTCAATTCGTTTAGCACGGGAGTCCTTAAACATAGACATTACATTCTCAACATTGCTGGTATTGAAATTACTTATGTCAAGGTCTTTTGCCTGAGAGCCTTCAAACATTGAGTGCATATACTTGACAGAAGATGTATCTAACCCAGATAAATCAAGAGTATCAGACTGCGAGTTCTTAAACATACGAGCCATTGTTGTAATGTTAGGATTATCTGACTTGACTCCTTTTACGTTTGTATCTTCAAACATCCCTGTGTATTGGGTTACTGGTACTCCTTTGATAACGTCCGGGATTATCACATAAGGGTTTGAGCCAATGTAGTGAAATTCTCCGTCGGCTTCACCTTCAAAGTCCTCATCAGTTGCCAATACATAATTGCCTATACCTTGGTTGCCTTCCTCACCACCCTCAACTGCATCCCAGCCCAGAGTTATCACAATTTCACCGATGTTAAGTCCGCTTATCGCTGTTCTCTGAGGGGCTACGCCAGCGGATAAAAATAAGTTCAGGCTATCTGAGCCGTTAATCGGTGTGGCAAGGGCTATCGGCCCAATGCTTGGGTCGAGACCGTTAAATGCTATCCAGTAATTTTTTTGATTGACCTTGAAATTGGTGTAGTCCGTAGCAATCGGGTCTAATGTCCAGCCGTTCTTTGGGGTTACTGTAAGACTATGCACAAATACGGGTGCTATTGAGTTATTGATTATTGGTAGATAATCAGGAGTGGTAACCTCGCCGTTCTCGTCGACATAGATAAGAACGGACGTTGGTACGGTTACATCCATTATCAAGCCGTCTGAGGATAATACAGCGGTTGACTTTCCACTCCCGGGGTTGGTTACCTCTGAGGCGTAAACCGCAGTACTTGGTAGCAGGCCAGTAAGTACCACAGATAAAACCAGCAAGAGGGATAAGAGCTTATTGATAGTTGGTTTACTTGTGCTCATTGAATTTTTGCCTCCTTTTTTTTAAAGTGTTTTTGTGGGGCTATAAAGTGTTGGCCGCCACATTCTATTTGACTATAAGCTGTGTTCCAGCGTCTGGATGACAATAAGTTCTAAAAGTTTCTGGGTCTTGCTTTTGGTTGATGTAAATGGTTTTTATGTTTGACCCGTAGGTCAAAGAGTGTTCTTGGAAGCGGTTGCCTCCTGTAACAATCAGGTTGGAGAAGTCCACGGATAAAAGGTTCTTCGCTCCTGCAAACATACCGCTGATGTCGCTTACGTTGCCGAAGTTAAACCTGCTGATGTCGATTGTTGTTGCCTCGCAGTTAGAGAATATATTACTCATAAACTCTGCTTTGCTTGTATCAAAATGTCTGAGGTCAAGGGTCCTAAATTTACTGCGACTAAACATATTGTTCAGGTTCTTGGCGTTGCTTACGTCAAAGTGCTTGATGTCAATGCTATCAGTGTAAGTTTCGTCAAACATCTGGACGAAGTAAACGCCTGCTGATGTATCAAAGGTTGATACGTCAATGGTTTTGGCTCTCGAACCTTGAAACATTGCTGAAAAATCTTCAACTTTGGAAGTGTCGAAACTTGTCAAAATAAGTTCTTCGACTACCGCTCCGTTGAACATCCAAGACATATCCGTCACATTAGAGGTGTTAAGCATAAGCTCCAATGCACTCCTCGGCTTGTTTTGGATAAACTCTATTTCATTTGTCCTTGCGTCCCAGAACATTGCTCGCATATCAGTGATGTTGGGATTGTCGCATATAACCCCTTTGACTGTGCTACCTTTGAACATACAGGCTGTTGAGGTTATCCTAACTCCTTTGATAACTTCTGGAACTATGACATACTCAGCATCGCCTACATATTGAAATTGACCGTCTATGTCGCCGATAAAATCACTGTCTTTGGCTAAAACGTAGGTGTCGGCGATGTAGGCTTCGATGCTTGGATATGGGTTGCCGTTTTTATCCCGCTTTTTAGATAGGTCGATGGGGTTTTTTTGCGGTGCGGGAGCTGTCGGCTGCAAAGGTGTCGGCTTAGGTTGTTCAGGGTTATGACTGGTTTCGTAGGCCGATGCTTTTAGGGGAGCAACGGCGGGTGTTATGTCTTTAACTGGTGCTGTAGTCGATGTTGCCAGTACGCTTCCCGATAAAAGGATTACTGTAAGTATAGTTGCTGGTATCTTAAACATTGTGTTTACCTCCTCTATTAGATAGTGATTGTCGCAGATTGCGGTTTGCTGTCGTCGGCTTCGTCGTCATCCTTAAAAAGACTTGCCAGATAACTCCTACGCTCGTCGTTTTTAACTCGACTGAGTGCCTCGTCCTGTAAAGTTTTTAACAGTAGTGCCTCGTCAAACAGGTATCTACCTTTATCGCCGCCAGATTTAATGGCTAAAAATCGTCCACTTTCTACGCCCCTGCGTAGGGTTGTTAAAGACAATCCTGTTATGTCAGATGCCTCTTGTATGCCGATAAAACGTACTTTCTTACTCATTGTTATTTACCTCCTCATTGTTTGTTATTGTTCTCGCTCAGTGCCAGTGGTCTACGACCACTGGAACTGGATGTATTAGACCTGCCTTTGAAACTCGGCAGTGTACTATCACCACTCGATTTGATAGTTTGCAGTAGCCTCTGACCGATAAATCCTTTAGACACATCGCTTTTAGGTCGTCTGGACTGCGGTGGTCTATTTTTAAGTAATTCTGTACGTAAATAGAAGTCCAGATTTCATCGAAGGTTTGTGCGGTTTCGGCAATTAAACCCTTTAGCTTCTCATAGCCCAGAACTATCCGATATGCTGGCACCTTTGTGTGGTCCGTAGGATGTAATGCCTGCTCTAATGCAGGTATCCAACTCAACAGTTGCTTTCGACAATGTTGAGGATAATTCAAGTTAAAGTGCTGTTCGCAGATTGCCTTCAGGGAGTAACCCTTTGCCGATAAATCCCGCACCTTGGCAAGTCCTTCGGGTGTAGCCATCTTCTCGATGTATGCCTTTTTAAGACGCTGGTTGTATTGCGTAAATATCTTGGCTACTTCTGGATTGTGCTTGCGTAGTCTGGACATTGACCTGCTTTCCACTCCAAAGTGTGTCATGAAAATTGCTCTTGGCGTTACACCTTCTTCTAAGAGAGCATCTACATAACGTAAACCCTCAGGAGTCTGCATATAAGCCATTCGCTGATGTGATGTTTCAAACTCCTTTAATTTTTCCTTTAAGTCTTCTGCGATTGTACTTTTCATAAATTCAACTCCCTTATTCGGTGATGGTCTGTATCGGCTTCACCCTTACGTTGCCACCATCGGCGTTTCTTCTGCTCGGAGGTGATGTTGCCAGCTGCCTCAGCATTTAATCTAACATTTACTTGATGCATTTCTAATGCCCATTGTAGCCGAGCTGGGTCTATTACAACTGGGTCGGATTTGAGGTAATTTTCATGCAAATATTTCACCTCCCGTTTAAAATCATTTAAAAATCTTTTTATTTATAATCACGACAGGCCTGCTATGAATTTCAATTTAAAAATTTAGTCTGCGTTAATCAAAATAAAGGAGTAAGGTAAAGTTTGAGCGGAGTTTGTGTAGAGTTTATAGAAGTAAAGTAGAGTAATGACAAGAAAGAGCTTAAAATTAAGTACGGCTTAGCACCAATTTAGGATGCTAAGCCGTTTTGCTTACAGATTTATATTTTAATATGTGATTAAGATTAACGGACATTTTTGACGGTAAACCCGATAATGTCGAGGGTTGTGCTAATAAAACTCCTACCAGTATTTAAACTCGCCTGATTTCTGCTGTCTCCTTAACTCGTTTTTAAGAGTTTCAACGTAGTCATAAGATTTATCAAAGTCAGGGTATAACGTTAACGGGTATATATCGTGTATACCATCAACTCGGCTCACTACCACTACTGCAGGTATAGATGGGTCCTTAGGTATGTAGCCTGAGTAGCGTATGCCAGCACCCAGAGCCTCGCCAATCGTTAGCTTGCCGTCGGGACAGTACGTTCTACAAACTCGTCTAATGCGCCTCTCAAGTTTAGGCCGAGCTGTGCGTGAACTTTCTTTAGTCGCTCTAATCATAAGTACATCCTCCTTTTAGGCCGATAGTTTATTAACTTCGGCATTTAATTTATTGTGTTGCTCCTCAAACTGATAAAAACAATAATCTGCGTGGTATGCATCTGCTTGTAGTTGCTTTTGTGCTTCGTATGCGGATAAAACCGCTCTGCGTTGGTGTCTATATAACAAGTCGTCATGGAGTGGATAATCCTCCGCAGGATAGCTTGGTAGGTAGTGGTCGGCTTTTAGCCATACTGGTGCGATATGTTGAGCTATTAGTTCGACGACTTTATCTTCATACTTCTTTATAAATGATACAATAAAAATGTAATAAAATGATCATTTAAGAATGTAGGGAAATAAGATATAATTATCTCTAAGATTAAGGA
>NZ_JWID01000023.1 GCF_001466305.1 Defluviitalea phaphyphila | reverse complement strand
TCGGGGAGTTGATATGGCCCATTGGTCAAGCGGTTAAGACACCGCCCTTTCACGGCGGTAACAGGGGTTCGAGTCCCCTATGGGTCATACATATGCCGACGTGGCTCAATTGGCAGAGCAGCTGACTTGTAATCAGCAGGTTATCGGTTCGAGTCCGATCGTCGGCTCCAGATTGAGGGCCTTTAGCTCAGTTGGTTAGAGCATCCGGCTCATAACCGGACGGTCCGGGGTTCGAGTCCCTGAAGGCCCACTACAATTTAAAAATTAAATTGTATTTTTTATTTTGGATGTGGCCCAGTGGCTCAGTTGGTTAGAGCGTCGGCCTGTCACGCCGAAGGTCGAGGGTTCGAGTCCCTTCTGGGTCGCCATTTATTTTCCAGACGTAATGTCTGGGTGTGGCGCAGTTTGGTAGCGCGCTAGAATGGGGTTCTAGAGGTCGCAGGTTCAAGTCCTGTCACCCAGACCAAGCCAAAACTTAATATTAATTTTAAACACAATATGGGCGCATAGCTCAGCTGGGAGAGCACCTGCCTTACAAGCAGGGGGTCACAGGTTCGAGTCCTGTTGCGCCCATCATATTGTGCCGGAGTGGCGGAACTGGCAGACGCACAGGACTTAAAATCCTGCGGTCCCATAAAGACCGTACCGGTTCGATTCCGGTCTCCGGCATATTTTAATTATAAAAATATAGGTGCGCATAGCTCAGCTGGATAGAGCGTCTGACTACGGATCAGAAGGCCGAGGGTTCGAATCCTTCTGCGCACGTTAGTTAATAGAAATAGGGGCTGTAAGATTTTTTTGTATCTTATGGTTTCTATTTCATATTTTTATGTTCAAATTTTGCGGATGTGGCGGAATTGGCAGACGCGCTAGATTCAGGTTCTAGTGGTAGCAATACCGTGTGGGTTCAAATCCCGTCATCCGCATAAAATATCAGTAAATAAATTTTAGTAAATAAAAAGAGTATAATAGTTTGTATTAGCTATTGTACTCTTTTATTTGATTTACATGAAATTACCATAGTATATTTAATAACAAGCAAAATTAATAACCTTGTAAGGAATTTTTTTATGTAGTATAATGGAAAATAATTAAATTTAATAAAATCCTAGGGATTTTGGAGGAATTATGAAAAATATATTAATTGATAATATTGATAAAAGAATGACAGCACCATTAGTTGAATATTTAGTAAAAAAAGGATATAATGTTGAGGGTATAAAATTTAAGAATACAAAAGTGATTAGTAATCATATAAATTCTGTTTTTGAAATTTCTAAAGAGAATATAAAAGAGGATTTAATTAAAGTTTTAAGTAAATTTTCTAGTGAAGATTATTTATTAGTTGGACATCCTCTTGTTATAGAAGCTGTAAATGAAATAAGACCAAATATAAAATATATAGTTCCAACTAATGAATTAATCAAAAAAATAACTAATAAAAAATGGTTAATGGATTTTGCTAATAACTTAAATATAAAAGTTCCAAAGAATACTACTAATAAATATCCATTAGTAGTTAAATTAAATAATTCAGAAAATACTACTCTAAAGCCTCAACAAAGATATAAGATAGTAAATAACGAAGAAGAATATAGAAAAGCTATTGAAACAATATCAAACAATAAAGATAACATTTTAGTACAAGAATATGTTACAGGAAAAGGTTTTGGAGTTTCCATGTTATTAGATTTTAATTCTAATTTAGTAGATTATATAATGCATGAGAGAATTTTAGAATATCCTATTTCAGGTGGGCCTAGTGCTATTTGTATCTCTCAGTATAAAAAGGATTTAGTATATAGTGCATACAAACTTTTAAAAGAGTTAAAATGGACAGGCTATGCCATGGTTGAATTTAAAGGTGATTATTTAATAGAAATTAATCCAAGATATTGGGGCAGTATGCCCTTATTATTTGTAGCTAAATCTGATTTTTTTGAGAATTATCTTAAAGTCTTAGATAATTCTCATAAAAACATAGATGAAAATGATATCCCATATAAATTAAAGAAAAAGATGTACTATTTTCCACAAGCTTATTTTGCAGTTATTGCTTATCTTAAAAGGGGCAATATAAAAAAAGCTTTAAAACATATAGCAAACATTATTACTGCTAAAGAAGGTATTTTTTATTTTAAAAATCCAGTACCTTTTATTAATTATTTGAAATCCTTGGTTAGGAGAAATATAAAATGAAATTATGTTTACATATTCATTCGGAATATTCTCATGACAGTAAGAGTTCAGTAAAAGAGATAGTTAATACTGCAAAAAAATTGGGATATAATGTTATAGCTATTACAGACCATAATACAGCAAAAGGGGGAGTAGAAGCCCTAAAATATCAAGATAATGGAATAAAGATTATACCTGGAGCAGAGTTTTCTACTCAATATGGTCATGTATTAGCATATTTTATTGATGAAACTATAGAAAAAAATACTCCTAAAATAGATAATAAACGTTTTGATTTTTATAAAATTGTGGAGAATGTAAAAAAATCTAATGGAGTTTTAATATTAGCACATCCTTATAATAGTAAACTAAAAGATAATATGGATATTTTAAATCATGTAGATGGAATAGAAAAGTATAATGCTAGACTAGATTCTTTTTACTTTAAAACAAAATCAAATAATTTTACAGATTCTCTATTAAATAAGAAAAACTTTATTTATTTAGGAGGACCTGATGCTCACTCCTTAGAAGAATTGAAAAATTGTTATACTATTACAGAGGATTTTGATCTCAACCCAAAAGATTTTAAAAGTGCTTTAATAAAAAAAAGTATTATTTATTATAAAAAATCTTCCAATTATATAATAGCGAAAGCAAAGCTTCATAATTTAAAAAAGTTTAAATTTAAAATAATAATAAAAAATATAATAAGAATGATATTTGGAATATATGAAATATTTTATAATAAGATAACAAGGAGTAAAGAATATGAAACTATATGCATTAGCAAGAAAAGTTAATAAAAAGATTAAACAAAGAAAGAGAGAAAAAGCAGGAAAATATTTATCACCTGTTAGAAGATTTGAAAGGTTTGCTGTTCCTAATGATGAAAAAATAGTAGCTATGACTTTTGATGATGGACCTATGAATATGCCTATTAATCCTATAACTGATCCTAAATATAAAAATTGTGGACTTACAAAAATTTTAGTTAATATTATGAAAGAATATGAAGCTAGAGGAACATTTAATGTTATAGGAACTACAGAATATAATTATCCAGATAAAGAAGGAACTATTAATAAACCTACTTGGAGTGGAGTAAAGCATGACCATTATCCAAAATTTAAGAAAGATAAATATGCCGGTGCAAAAAATCAAAAGGAATTAATTAAATTACTTTTAGATAATGGTCATGAAATATCAAACCATGGCTACAGACATGTTTTATTTGGCAAAAATAATATTGTATATGGAAGTAGAGAGCATTTTTCTAACATCAATGAAGTAGTATCAGATTTAACTCAATTACATAAGTTATTAAAAGATGAATTTAATTATGAAATTATTATGTCAAGACCTCCTCACTATATTGATAAAATTCCTGATGGATTTACATCTTATGATGCCTATGCTCTAATGGGATATGATTATTTAGCAGCTAGTTTTGATGGCGGAGGTTGGATGCCAACAGTAGGGGATTATAATGAAGATGTTAGAAAAATGGTTGACCCCATAAAAAATGTATTAAAAAATGATGAAATGTCTTTAAATGGTCAAATTATATTTCAAAAAGATGGATACAATATGTCTTTAATGACTCCAGTTGTTACTGCTCTAAAGGAACAATTAGAAATATTAAAGAATTATGGATATAGGGTTATTACCGTTAGAGAATTAAAAGATATGTATCCTTTTGAAGATTTTAATGATAAATCTAAAAATTTTGAAATTGCTAGAGATTTAGATAGAAAAGGTTTTATTATAGGATATAAAACTAATGAATTTAAACCAGATAAAGAACTTACTATTGGAGAAATGGTAATGATGACTTTGACAAAAGAAGAGTATAAAAAAGAACTTGAAAACATTATAAATTCTAAAAAGGAAAAAAGTATATATTTAAAACAACCATATTATTTAGCATTTTTACATTATAATAGATTAGATTTAATGGATAAAAGAGATAAATTAGCAACAAGAGAGGATATAATAAAATTTTTCAGTGATAATTTTGGAATAACACCGTCTATTAAAAATAACACCATTAAACGATTTGAATATTTAGAGGTTTTAGACGCAATAAAAAATAAGTAATGAAAGAGGGAAAACATGAGAAATTTAAAAAGAGCACTAATCTTTTTCAGCGTAATAGCAATATTTATTAATATGTCTATAACAAATGTATTAGCAAAACCAAATAAATTTTTAGAAACAGATATTAATATTATAATAGATGAAGAAATGTTTAAGCCTTCAATTAAGCCAATAATAAATAATGGAAGAATTTTAGTGCCCTTGAGGTCCTTGTTTGAAACCATGGATATAAATGTAGAATGGGATAATGTTGAAAAAAAAGTATGTGCCATGAGGGATGGCAATATTGTACAGATATTTATTAATTCTGATATAGCTTTTATAAATGAAGAGGAAATTAAACTTGATCAACCAGCGATAATATATAATGATACTACTTATGTTCCCTTAAGATTTATAGGGGAATCTTTTGGAGGAAATGTTATATGGGATAATGCCACTAAAACGGCTATAATTACAACTAATTTTGTTAAATTACCTAAAATTCGTGAATATAGTAATATGAGTATAGTTGTAAATAAAAGTAAAATTAATACTTACCTAAATCCTATAATGAATGGAAATACGGGAATGGTTCCTGCAGAAATAGTACTTAAAGCTATGGGAATGAAGACATATATTGATTATACTACAGGAGAGTTAGTGGCTTTAAAGGATAATGAAGTGGAATTAAGAATTAATATTTTAGACAAAACAGTAACTGTTAATGGAGAATATATAGAACCTCAGCAAGAAATAATAGATTATAACGAAACTTTATATGTACCCTTAAAATTTCTTGAACAAGTTTTTGGAGCTACTGTTGTTTGGGATAGTAATGCAAAACAAGTAAATATTTATTCCAAAGAATCAGCCTTTTTACTACCCTTTTTAGAAAAGGAGTTTATTTGGGGTGGAGTAGTTCCAAAGAATGTACCAGAGCCAATTCCAGAAGGAAATACAAGGCTTATGGTTAGTGATAATCCAGAAAAATTTAATGAAATGACAGTTTTTCAGGACCCTGCAGTACTTTGGCATGATATTGTAGAAGAAGATGAAGAATATATAAGACATATTGTATTTGGATATCATGAAAATAAATTTAATGAACCAGTAACTATAGGAATAACAATAGAGAATTTATCTGATACTAATGATATTGAATTAGTTGATGTTAGAGGAGTCTCTAGGACTAGTAATAGAGGATGGGCAATTTATGATGTTGGATTAAAAGTAGCTGAGTTAAGTTTAAGTGGTACTTTACCATTAATTCCCATGAACACAACATACATAAAATCTGGTTCCACTCAAATAATAGATAGTCTTCATCTAGGATCAGAAACTTTAATAGGATTCCAATATGAGTTTAAAGTAAAAAAAGCATCAGGTAGTGGAAAATTAAATTATGTAATAAGAACAGTTGTAACAAAAGGAGATGAATTAAGTTTATTATATGCTAAAGGAGACCCATTACCTTTAGATTTTGATAATAAACATCCTAGAGGAACATGGGATTTTGCAAGACTTACAACAGAACTACCAGTATATGAAGCAGGAGATAATCAAGTAGCATATTCTATATCTAATAAAGAAACCGATAATATTTTTTCAGCGGAAAATAGTTTTGGTAAAGAGTATGGAACAATAGGGAATATTGGACATTATGGAGCTACTTATAAGATAAAGATTCCTGTTGTAAATAATACAGGAGAAGAAAAAACTATTCGTGTTAGATTAAATCCTAGAGGAGGACGTTGTGCAGCAGCAGTAAAAACAGAAGAAGGATACTTTATAACTCCTGAAATGAGCTCACAAGAAGCAGCTAATATAATAGATTACACTTTAGAAGATGGAGAAGAAAAAGTCATAGAATTTGAAATGATGAATGCAGGAGGTTCAAGTCTTCCAATAGCAATAAATATAATTACATTAGATTAAAATATAAAAATCCCCTATATAGGGGATTTTTATATTTTCCCTTAATCTATTGATTTCTCTTTAGAACATTCTCCATTAAAAAGTTCCATATAAAGAGAAATATTATTCCACATGGTTTAAATATTAATAAAGATAAACTTTACATATATAGAAAAATTATCCACAAAATGTGAATACAATGTGGATAACTGGTAAAAAAAGGAGCGAAATTTCATTTTTCCAAAAAAAACCTCTTGAAAATTATTAAATAAATGTTACAATATTTATGATTTCAATTAATAATTTTAATAAATAAGTAAAAAATGAGGGATGAAAAATATGAAGAAAATATTTATAAAAATCTGGTTGTTTATTATTTGCATAGGAATTCCTTCTAGTTCTTTAGCTTCATCTTATGTAATGCATACAGTAAAAGAAGGAGATAGTTTATATAGTATTTCAAAAGACTATAATATAAGTTATAACAATCTAATTAGTTTAAATGGCAATGAAGAAATATATGAAGGAAACTTAATAAAACTTCGTCCTATTGATGATAATAAAACTATTCAAATCTATTTAAATGATAACTACATATACTCTGAAGTAGAACCGTACATGGAAAATGGACGTACTTTTGTACCTATTAGGTTTATTTCAGAATCTATAGGTATAGATGAGATATATTGGGATTCTAATAAAGAAGAAGCGATTCTTATAAAAGACGGAACTTCTATTGTTTTACCAATTAATAAATCTTATGCATTAGTTAATAATATATCTATTGAATTAGATGCTCCAATTAATATATATAATGGAAGAACTTTCATTCCTATTAGGTTTGTATCAGAAGCTTTTGATATAGATGTTTATTGGGATGAAGATAATACAGCTGTAAATTTATATACTAAAGATTATATTAAAACTAAATCTCAAGATACAGTTATATCTCCAGCTTATTCTAATTTTTATTCAGAAGAAGATTTGTATTGGTTATCTAGATTAGTACAAGCAGAAGCAGGAGGAGAACCCTTTGAAGGGAAATTAGCTGTTGCTAATTGTGTTATAAATAGAAAGGAAAGTGATGATTTTCCTAATACTATAAAAGAAGTTATATTTGATACTAATTGGGGAGTACAATATACTCCAGTAGCTAATGGAGCTATATATAATAATCCTTCAGAAGAAAGTATTAAAGCTGCAAAGATGGCATTAGAAGGGAATAATAATATAGGAGAGTGCTTATATTTTTTAAATCCTAAAAAATCAACTAGTTATTGGATTATTCAAAATAGAACGTTTTATAAAACAATAAATAATCATGATTTCTATTTATAAACAATAAAAACTGCTAATAAATATTTATTAGCAGTTTTTATTGTTATTATATGAAGAATTATTATATAATAAATATAAATGCATATAAGATAAAGGAGGAGAATATTGTGGTTAAGACTAATACAAAAAAATTAGTTATTAGTTCTTTTTTTATTGCTTTAGGAGTAGTATTACCTCAGGTATTTCATATATTTGGAGGAAAAGAAGCAGGAAGTTTATTGTTACCCATGCATATACCCGTTCTTTTAGCAGGTTTTATTGTAGGATATAAATATGGATTTTATGTTGGAATATTAACTCCTATTTTAAGTCATTTTATAACGGGAATGCCTCCTATATCTCCTGTACCAATTCTTCCTATGATGATATTTGAATTAGCTACTTATGGTTTAGTATCAGGAATTTTATATCAAAAATTAAAACAAAATTTATTTGTATCATTATTTGGAGCTATGATAACTGGTAGAATAGCTTATGCAATAGTTATGTGGGGACTTATTAATATATTTGGTATTTCATTTCCAGCAGGAATGAGTATCATTACTTCTGTGACTTCGGGAATACCAGGGATTATTTTACAGATTATTTTAATTCCATCTATAGTTCAAGGATTAAAATTTTATCAAAGAAAAAGTGAGAATAAAAAACTTTATAAAGGTGGATTTTAATTCGATATCAAATTAATCAAAAAATTTTTTTCTTTAATAATAACTAAAAAAAGCTATCTTAGTTTTTTCTTGACTAAGATAGCTTTTTTAAAATAGATAATACTTTTATTCAATTTCTCCTACGTATAAAAAACGATCCATAAGTTCATTATATCTAAAATAATATTTATTACGTTTAATATCATATTCTTCAAAATCAACGAATTTAATTATATCTGCTTCTACGACAATTCCATCTATTTTTCCATATTTATTAAAAGCTAATTCAATTAATTTAATATTATCAACCTCATAGTCAATAAAAGCATCAGATGCAAGAATATCTTGATTAAGAGCCATATAATAATCTAAATCTTCTTCTACAAAAGTTATATCGAAGTCAGAAAAAAGGTTAAGAGGGTCTTGGTAAAAATCTTTGTAATCTGGTAGCGATACAGTTCCTATTATGTTACTTAAATGAATATCTGCATCGTTTTCAGCATATTCAACAGTATAATATATGTCTAGCTCTTCTATACGCTCTATATCAGTAGTAAAAGTTAAATTTTTTCCGATACCTTGATTGGAATGGACAAAACGATAGTTATGTTGAGGAGAAGTATTTTCGATTTTCCCTTCATTTTCTTTTATTTCTTTTTCATCAGTTGATGGTTCTTTTTCAATAATATTGGTATCAGAAGAAGATAAATTACTGTTAGAATCATTAATTAATTGCTTAACTTCTGCGAATGTATATACAGGCAAATCGTAAAAATCTATTGCATTAATTTGATTAGCAATATCCTTTAAATGTTCAGTTGAAACTGCAAAGTTCAAATCAGCTTCTCCCATACCAGCAGTTGTTATGCCAACAACTTTTCCAGTTTCATCAAATAAAGCTCCTCCAGAATTACCATGTGTAATAGGTATAGAAATTTGCAATAGATAAATGCCTTCATTATTCCATGTGTTAGAAATAATACCTGTTGATACTGTGTTAAATAGTCCTAGTGGTGATCCAATAGCTACAGCAACTTCACCTTTTTCTACATCTTCTATTCCACCAAGAACAACTGGTTCAATTCCTATTTGTTTTTTCAGTTTAAGAACTGCAATATCTAGATAAGGGTCTGCACAAATGATTCCATCTACATCAATTGTACTTTCATCAGAAAGAAGAATATAAGCCTCGTTTCCTCCATCAATTACATGATAATTTGTTACGATAATCCCATCTTCAATGAAAAATCCACTTCCTTGTGCGGTTCCTTGATTAGTTTCAACAAAAACAGCTACAATTTTATGGTCATTTTCTTGTACTATTTCTTTTACAGATTTTAAAGCTTCTTCTTCGGTTATAGTATTAGAAGGAATAAAAGATTGAACAGTATCTTCTGTATCTAAATCTTCTATAGATTGTAATTCGTTATAAGTAACTTCTATTGAATTATTTCGTTTTTCTAAATCTTCTTCAGATATCCCATCCATAACAAGATATTTTAATTCACCATCGTTAGTTTCAATAATTACAAGATTATTGTATAATGTAGCTTCTCCTTCTCTATGTTTAATTTCTCCGTCTATATTTATGTCATAATTTGCATAACATGTAAAGTCCATTTTAACTAGATACTCAATTCCAAAAGGTTTTTTATTTTTACCTATAAGTTCTACAGTTTGAAATTCTCTTATTTCTATTTTAAGGTTAGCAAACATTACATCTTCATAAAGATTCATTATATTATATTCGGGACCATTATAAGCATATTGTTCATAAAATTCTGGAGAACCATCTAATCTATCTAATTCCATTACAGCAGTTTTTGCAAATTTAATAATATCTTCTTCAGTAAACTTTGTAGAAGAAATATTATCTGCTTTTTCGTACTCAAAACTAATATTTGTTATATTATTATTTTCTTCCGAAACAGAAGTATGGTCTGAAACAGAGGCATCAATTGATTCATTATTAGAAGGAGTTAATGTTTCTGTATCAGATAATAATATCATAAATATAAAAAAACATACTAATATACTAATACCAAATATAATTGCTTTTAAAGGATTTTTTTTGCGACTATTAGCAGGATTAATTTTATTATTATTGGGTTTATTAATTTTATAAATTTGATTTTGCATATTAACGTTTTTATATTTATTAATATTATTATTAACTTCATTAGAATTATTAACCTGGTTTGATATATCAATTGTATTATTAATGATAGTTTCTAATTTATCAATACTAATAAATAATGTATCATTTGTAGCATCTAAATTGTAGGCATTAGTTAAGTAGTATTCCATATCTTTAGAGGGATTAATATTTTCAATTTTAAATGAAATTATTCTTTTATTAGCATCTATTGCTTTTTGCAATTCTCTAATAATTTTTTGTGAAGAATTAGAATTAGAAGAAAAAATAATAACTATCACACTACATTTTTCAATAGCATTAAATATGGCTTCTCCATAATTTTGTCCTGCCAAAATATTCTTAGAAGGCATCCAACATTTTAATCCTTTCTTTTCTAACTCTTCATACAAAGCTTCAGCAATGGGACTATCTTCAAGAGCATGGGAAATAAAGATATGGTTCATAATTTCACCTCTATACATAAATTTTCCATAATTACTACAATTATAATTATACAAAAGTTATTTGATATATTTCAATATATTTCGAAAAATATTTTTATTTGATATATGATAGTAATTATAAATATTTAATAAACAAAATAGATGATTATTATATAAGAAATTTTACTTATAATAGCTAAATTATTAAAATTCTCTTATAAAATTTTACTTGAATTATTAATTTATACAAAGTTTATGTAATGTATATATTATTGTGTATTTAATTATTTATAAAGTAATAAAAAACATTTAATGATAAGAAAATTATAATAATAAAAAATAATATTGAAAAAAACACAGAATAAGGATATAATAATAAAGAAAAAATGTAACAAATAAACAAAAATGATAATAGAATTAAACTAATATAATAAATAATTAATTTTCAATTCTTAACAATAATAAGAAATACAATAGAAAAATAAAAATTATTAGAATATACAATTAAAAATATACAATATTATACTATATTACAAAATAAGTAAAGTTTAAAAAGGAGTATTTAAAATGAGACAATCATATACCATTATAGAAACAAATAACATTAAAAATAAAGTTAGAGAAATAAAAAAGATAAAAGAGGATTACGAACAATTATTAACGAATTTAAATTCAATAATAGACGGACTTCAAAATTATTGGGAAGGGGGTACTTATGATATATTAAAACAACAATATGAAGAGTTTAAAAAAGTTATAGAGAAGTTTAAAACAAGTATAGAACACTTATCTAGTAAAATAGAAAATATAGCTATAAATTGTGAAATAGCAGATGAAAAATATGGCAAATGCAATAAGTAGAGAAATAAAATCAGTTACTTATAAATATTAATTTATAATTTATTTACATAATAAAAACATTTTATGAGGAGATAGTATGGGGAATATAGCAATACATATTTATTATCAAAATAATTTTAAAGAGATTATTTTAAAAGATACGGACACAGATATATGGTCTATTGTTTTTGAAAACAATGGGGATATAAAAATAGCTAATAAAAAAGTTTCAAAATCTCATATATTTTTTGAAAAAATACAAAGTGATTGGAGTTTATCACCTAAAGACAATAATATAGAAATAAGGCTTTTAAATATAATCATAAATGAACCAAGGATAATTTCATATGAAGATACTTATGAAATAAATTTTATTAATAGAAATACTAAAGCATTAGTATGGATAAGAAATGCAGATGAGTTAAATCAGAATTTTTTTAAATATCCTTTAGAAAATAAAACAATTACTGTTGGAGGAGAAAGTACCAATTCTATTATTTTGACAGATTCAGCAATTGGTAATAAATCCTTTGAAATCAGATATGAAAATCGAAATTATGTATTATATCCTATTGATGGAGAAGTATACATAAATGAAGAAAAAGTAGAAAATTCACAAAGAATAAAGGTTAATGATGAAATAAGAATATGTGGAAATAAAATAATAGTAAGAAAAGATTGTTTAGAAGTATTTAATAAATTAGAAATTAAAAATTTAAATAAAGAAGATGACGATACTAATTATCCTTTATTTAAAAGACCTCCTAGATTTTATCCTCCTATTCCCAATGAAACCGTTGAAATACCAGACCCACCACCAATGCCAACAAAGCCAAGTACATCATTGATTTCAATATTTTTGCCAGCAATTATTATGGTAGGAATAACAATATTTATTTCTATATTTTTTAGCAGATATGGAATTTATTCTGTGATGTTCATGCTTGGTTCTGTAATAGTTTCAGTTATTAATTTACTTACTCAAAAATCAAATTATAAAAAGCAAATAAAAATTAGAGAACAGAAATATTTAGAACAAATAGATCATTATCGCAAACAATTTGATAAACAAAAAACTATACAATCAGAAAGTTTGTACAAAATACATCCTAATATAGATGAATGTATGAAGATAGTTAAATTAAGAGATAAAAATTTATGGAATAGAACTCCTCAAGATGAAGATTTTTTAGATTTAAGGATAGGTATAGGAAATGTTCCTTTTGGTGTTAAGATACAGACTGGCAAAAAGCAACTTATGTTAGAGCCAGACATTTTAGCAGAAGAACCTCATAAATTAGCAGATGAATATTATAACATTTCCAATGTTCCTGTAACTATCCCAATAGCAAAAAATGGGATAACAGGTCTTATAGGCACAAGATTTAATTTAATACCTTCTGTATTATCACTAATAACACAACTTTGTACCCATCATAGTTATGTAGAAGTAAAATTGGTCATAATATATCCTTCTAATGAATCAGAACAATGGGAAAATCTTAAATGGCTTCCCCATGTTTGGGACGATGATTATAAGGTTAGATTTATGGCCAAAGACAAAATATCAGCTCATCAGATGTTAACAACATTTAATGACATATTAAAAGAGAGAGAAAGAAAGGTTAAAAACCAATACGATGGTATAGTATATATTCCACATTATGTATTTATACTAGCAGATATGTCTTTACTTGAAAACGAACCAATTATGAGCTATTTATCTAAATCCAACCACAATTTAGGATATTCTTCTATTTTCCTTGCAAATCGAATAGAAGCTTTACCTAGAGATTGTAAAAGCATTTTAGAAATAGATA
Organism: Defluviitalea phaphyphila; assembly: GCF_001466305.1. Classification (GTDB taxonomy): domain Bacteria; phylum Bacillota; class Clostridia; order Lachnospirales; family Defluviitaleaceae; genus Defluviitalea_A; species Defluviitalea_A phaphyphila. Next base: position 3,867 of record NZ_JWID01000023.1, on the reverse strand, counting down.
CAAAACTAGGTAGATTTATAAAGTCATCGATATATGCTGAAAAAGAAATATTTATTCCTGATAAAGTAGCTAGTGAAACTGTAGAAAATTTTGCTAGATTAATGAGTCCTATTAGATTAAAACAAACAACAGTTTCTACAGATATACCTAAAAAAATAACTTTATTTGAAATGTATAAAGTAAATAGTGTAGAAGAGCTTAATATACCAGAAAGATGGGCAAAAAGCGAGGCTTTTAGTTCTCTTGCAGTTCCCTTAGGAGTAGGAATGGGAGGAGAAGTTTTATATTTTAATATTCATGAAAAAGCTCATGGTCCTCATGGATTAGTAGCAGGAACAACTGGGTCAGGGAAAAGTGAGATATTACAATCTTTAATAGCTTCTTTAGCAATAAATTTTCATCCAAATGACCTAGCTTTTGTAATTATAGATTACAAAGGGGGAGGAATGGCTGATTTATTCAGTGGGCTTCCTCACTTAATAGGTACTATAACGAATTTAGATGGAAAAAGAATAATGCGAGCATTGATTGCTATTGAAAGTGAAATGAAAAGAAGACAAGAATTATTTAGAGAATATGGAGTAAATCATATAGACAATTATCAAAAACTATATAAAAGAGGACAATGTAAAGAGCCACTTCCTCATTTAATTATGATATTTGATGAATTTGCAGAATTAAAAGTAGACCAACCAGAATTTATGACTCAAGTAATAAGTGCTGCCAGAATAGGAAGAACTTTAGGGATTCACTTAATATTAGCTACGCAAAAACCATCAGGAGTAGTTGATGATCAAATATGGAGTAATTCTAGTTTTAAGTTATGTCTTAAGGTAAAAACAACTCAAGATAGTATGGAAGTGTTAAAGACTCCAGATGCGGCAGATATAAAATATCCCGGTAGAGCTTATTTACAAGTAGGGAATAATGAGCTTTTTGAATTATTTCAATCAGCGTGGAGTGGAGCAGAATATAAAGGTAATAAAGATAACTCATCTAATAAAATCAATATATCTAAGGTAGATATAAATGGGAAAAGAACATTATTATATTCAAATACGTTAGGAGAAGAAAAAGAAGAAGAAGTTAGTGAATTAGGAGTATTAAAACAGCATATTATAAAAATTTCTGAGGATTTAAATATAAGAAAATTAAAAAATCTATGGACAAAACCTATTCCAGATAAAATTTATATTTCAGATATAGACTATAAACCATTAAAAGATGAAATTTCAGCAGTTATGGGGATGATAGACGACCCATATAAACAAACCCAGTATCCATTAGTACATAATTTTATAAAAGATGGAAATTTACTAATATATGCAGATATAGCATTAGGGAAAACTACATCAATACAAACTTTAATAGTGTCTTTAGTAGAAAATTATACTCCAGATAAAGTATGTTTTTATATATTAGACTTTGGAAGTAAAGTATTAAAAAGTTTTGAACAATTAAATCACTGTGGGGATGTAGTAACAATGGACGAAGAAAAGAAATATAAATATTTTGTAAAAATGATAGATAGAGAAATGCAAAAAAGAAAAGAAGAATTTGCAAGGCATTCAGTAGCAAATTATTATGCGTATAAACAAATAGTGCAATCAGAAATGCCTATATGGATAATAATGTTAGATAACTATTCAAATTTTATAGAATTATATCCTGATGAAGAAGAATTTTTAATTCGTCTATGTAGAGATGGTGCAAGCTTAGGTATATATGTTGTATTTACAGTATCAAAGCCATCAGATATTAGATATAAAATAGCTATGTATTTTAAAAGTGTAATAGCTATAGGTGTAGAAGATAAATACGAATTAAGCTCAATAGTAGGAAAAGCTAGAAGTTTTGATATTCCTGATATACCAGGAAGAGGATTTATAAAAGGACAACCACCTTTAGAAATACAAATATCTTTACCATTTAAAGGAGATACAGAAGCAGAAAGACTAAAACAAATGAGAGAATGGATAAAAAAATATAGCAACAAAGATGAAAAAATTTGGGATAGAAGAATCCCATTACTTCCATCACAGTTTAATATATCAGAGTTATATAATACTTATAAAGTATTAGAAAATACAAAAGAAGAATATCTTCCAATAGGATTAAACGAAGATGTAGAAGTAGTAAATATAAATTTAAATAAAAATCCTTATAAATTAATTACAGGTAGTTATGGATTAGGTAAGACAAATATGTTAAAAACAATGTTATTAACTTTAGCAAAAAAATATACTCCAGAACAAGTAGAAATTTATATAGTAGATAATATATATGGAGACTTATACGATTACAAAAACCTACCTCATGTTGCAAAATATTGTAACACTTCTCAAAATGAATTAGATGAAATCTTTGAACATTTAAAACAAGAATTAGAATTAAGAAAAAATAAAATGATAGAGAAAAAAGAAGACACAAAAGAAGAAAAATACATATTAATAGTTATAGAAAATATAATAGATATCATAAGACAAGATAAGTATAATCAAACTAAATTTTTAGAAAATCTAATAAAAGGAAGAAGCTTAGGAGTAGGAGTATGGGTAAGCGCTCCTATTGAAGAATTAAGTTCTGAATATCATCCTTTAGCCCAAGCTGTAAAAAATCTTCAACAGGGAATATATTTTGGAGATTTATTAGAACAGTCTATATTTAACGTACGAATTAAATATTCCCAAGAACAAAGGAAAATTCCAGGAGAAGGGTATTTAATTATAAAAGGACAATATACATACATAAAAACTCCTTATGCTACAGAAGAAGAGATAAAAGATTATATAGAAAATATAAATAATAAATATTATAAAGAGGAAGTAGGTTAAAAATGGAACAGGCAATAGTAACCATATATATACCGGATAGAGAATATAGTTGTGATTTAGAGGTGCCAACTAATATAAAGATAGAAATATTAATACAATTAATAATTAAAGCTCTAAAGTTAGATTCAAATAATTATAAAACATTAAAATGTAAAAATACAGGAGAAATATTAAAAGAAGATACTACTTTAGCAGAAAAAGGTTTATGGGCAGGAAGTATATTAATATTAGAGTAAAGGATGAAAACTATAAAAGATATTTATTATTACTGGGAAGGTTATAGTCAAAATATATTCTATTATGCCATGTATGCTAAAACATATACTATTCAAAAGCATACAATTAATAAATTATTTAATATAAAAATAAAATTAAAAAATTTAGCAGAAAAATTAGAAAAAGAACAAAGAGAAAAAAGCAATGATATACAGATTTTAGTAGTAAAAATATAATCTATAAAAATACAATATATGACAAATAATAAAATTTAAAAAAAATATTGAAAAAAGTATAAATTTATTATACAATCATATTGCATATTCCAAAATATATAAAACATATAAATAAAACAAGATTTTGGAATTAAAAACAATATCTAATTATAATTAGAAAGGAGGGAAAATATGGGACAAAGAATAAAGCTTGATTCACAACAAGTAAGAAGCTTTGTTAGTGAAATAAAAGCTTATAATAGCCAAGCAAAACAAATGATGCGAGGAGTTCAACAAGAAGTAGATGAAGCACAACAAGTATGGAAAGGTGATTCTGCAGAAGCTTATGCAAAAGCTTTTACAGAAGTAAGAAAAGAAGTTGAAAATCAAATGGAGCAATTCCTTGAAGCATTAGCAGATAATTTAAATGAAGTGGCTAAAGCAATGATGGAAATGGAAAGCGATATAGCAAGTAGTATTAGCATAAGATAGATAATAGAATATATTAAATATAATATAAATGATACAATAAAAATGTAATAAAATGATCATTTAAGAATGTAGGGAAATAAGATATAATTATCTCTAAGATTAAGGAGGTA
>NZ_JWID01000022.1 GCF_001466305.1 Defluviitalea phaphyphila | reverse complement strand
CTTTGGATATAGCCAATAGAATAATAGAATATATTGGTATATTTGGATATTAAGGATAGGTATTTGGGTAGGTAGAGTCACACTTTGAATTTTTATTATATATATATATGGCGACTTACCTTAATCCATTTTTTGAGGTTAAATCCGATGTCATCGGGGTTAGTAGCTCATTTTGAGGTATTTTGGACAGGAGAACTAAAAATTAAATAAAAATCATGTAAAAGTAAATAAAATCTTTAGAAATTGGATACGGAGAAATGGAAATTAAGGTCAGCTTACCTTAATCTATCTTTAAGCCCTAAACCCCCAATAAATACGGGGTTTAGGGCTTAACACACTCATTTTATTTAGATACTGCTACTATATAACCATTATTATCCAGATGAAAATTGTACTGCTTATACATAAACCTGACTTTACCCTCTTTACGTGCCTTACTGAGGGCATTGTGGAGACTCTTATAAGGCAGTTTGTGGGCGTCGGCAAACGCCTTGGGATTTGCGTAGACACTGTCTTTATACGTGATTACAGGAATGCTTTCATCGTCTGTGACAGCAATTATGCCCGCAACATCTATCGTATAGACCCTGCCATTGTATATCACAGGTGTTGTGGTGGATAACGATGCCAGACGGCTCGTAAGCTTATCATATGCTCCTGCATTTGTATCCTCACAGTACACCTTAAGATAGTCATAACGTATGCCTTTATAAATCACTGGTCGACTGGTACTCCTTCTTGTGTCGTTTGTCTGCTTAGGTACGATTTCAAGGTTTTCTGGGCAGTTGTTGCTTCGGCACCCATCCTTGTGATGGACATGGTAGACCAATGGCTTGCCCGTTATAGGGTCGGTCGGTTTGGCTGCTATATACGTCGAGTAATCCTTAGGATAGTAGACGTAGGCAGCAAGCCGATGTGCAGACAGATAAAACAGCCTGTAGTACGGGGTCTGGACTATCTGACGTATGGTGCGTTTGGTGACAACATAATCGGTATCGCCATCATAATCATCAGCATCGTACTTGTAGAGGTCATTAACTTGAGCTAACAGTATGTCGGCCAACTCCTGCATATCCTTAATGGCTTTTTGACGTGCTACAGGGTCGCCCTGCGGGATATGGGTGATACATGGTGACAGACTACTACGATACCTTGGGTCGGCCGATAAAAGGCTTTGTAAGCCGTTGAGGCGGTCTTTTAGGGCTTTGATGTTGTAGGCAGTAAATACGTAGTCTGCGTAGCCGTCCTCTCGTATGGTGGGCAGGACTTTTAGATATTGGTCTGTCTTGGGATTGTAAATTAGCAGGCCGCCATCAAGTAGGTACGGTGCTGAGTCCATGCCAGTTAAGCGACAGGCTATGTTTTTAAGAGTTGGGTCGTCGACAGTCATAAGATTGCTGGGGTCGAGAGGTGCGGATAGAACCACGGTGTCTGTGGTGACTACATCTGCCCCAAGGGTGCTGAGTATATCCTGTATAGGCTGTGTCAAGTCAAAGGGCAACGGCTTGCTGTCAGTAATGCGGGGAGCTTTGGGTGCGTTGGCTACGGCGTCGTCTGACAGTGGTGCGATGTCTGGCAGAGGCAGTGCATCGGCAAAACCGCACGTATGCCTGCTGATAGAGCTATATAACTCCTCGGCAAGACGGTCATACATTAGGACAAGACTGCGTGCCTTAAACTGTGGTCTGAGTTTAGCGGTAAATGCAAGTATGCCCTGTATAACGCCGTGGGCTAATGCGTCAGGTGTAAAAACGCTATCTACTGAGAGTGTATATAGGTCTATCTGTAAGCAGGTCGTTAAAATCGCCCTTAAATTACTAAAATGACTGAAAAACTCCCTGCCCTTTGCCTGTGCATCCTCTATGCCTGATAGGTCAATGCCTTGGTTGATGGCTCGCTGTGACTCATGGTATCCAGCGATAATGTCGTCCAAAGGAGTGACACCGTTAGCATAGGCGTTGGCTCTCTTAGCCATCAACTTGGTGTAGGCAGACTCTAGACAGTCTAAAAAGTGCGTTGTGTAGGCGGATAAAGACATCGCTGGCTTTGCTGTGGGTGCTGGCTTAGCTGGTGGTGCAGTCTTAAGCTCTTGCAGGGTGCGTTTTATCAGTTTTAAGATGGAGGCCGATAAAGACTGTGTGTTGATGGCTTGGTTGATGGATTGCCAGTCGTCTGTTGGGATGCGGTGATGGTTGCGTTTTAGCGTGTCTATGTCCGCAGGCTTTAGTTTGGTGTATCTGATACGGTCTTTGACTGCTGACTGTAATCGCTTAAGCTCACGCCCGATAAAAGCACTGAGAGCTTTGTTGTGAGGGGCTATAAGCTCGTCTGCCTCTTTGACAAGGTCGATTAGGCGTTGGTCGTGTGCAATGAGGTCTGGGCGTCGTAGCGGAGACAGGAAGGAGTAGAGGATATGGTTAAAATGTGGGTACAAGTCATAAGAGTTGCCCGCAAAATAATCGGAAATTAAATCGTAGACGTTATCACCCTCGTCGATGTAGTTGGGCGGTAAGTCAGGCTTAATCGGTGTCCGACTGATGGTAAGCAGTCTATGGGCAAGGTCTACACTGGCCGATGCAAAGGCAGTTTCTGCTTGCTCATAAAAAGTGAGGTACTGGGCAACATATAGGTTGAGGTCGTCGTCTGTAGCAGTGTCTGGGTCGAGGGGTGCGATGACGTGCCGATAAATAGCATCTGCGTAGTCGGCTAAGGCTTCTGGGGCATACTTTAGTAGCGGAGTGCGCCCCCAGCTATATGGCTCCTCGTGGATAATGCTGGTGTTGAGCTGGTTTAAGGTGTCAATATTTAAAATGTCAAGCATATCTTTAAGCTCTGTAATTGTAGTCATAAGATTAGACCTCCTTTACGTAAAAAGTTAAACCCATATCTAACCCGTATTTATCTGGCTCTAAGACCATATATAACCTACCTTTAGGGTCTGGCCGATAATTACCGTCATAGTCTACGGTACTATTGCCTAAGTCCTGTACCTTGCCGTCAGCGTAGGCACGCATCACGGCCGATAGTACAGGCTCTTTTAGTGGTCTGCCAATAGTATCAGTGTACATTGTAGTTTTGGGGCTGGACGGTGCGGATAAATCCTTCTGCTCTGCAGTAGAACCCGCAGAAGGGAAGTCAATTTCTAGGCAGCGTAGTAGCAGATTTACTAGATACTCAGGAGGTGTCCGCAAACCTCGCTCCCATGCCTCTAGGCTGCGTAAAGGTATATCGTAATGACTGGCTAGTTGTTGTTGGGTTAATCCTGCCTGCTTGCGTGCTGTGCGTATCCTATCCGCTACACTTAGTGTAGTATCCATATTATCACATCCTTATCTGATTTATTTATATAATACCATACAATGTATGGTTTGTCAAGAGTTTGCCAATACATTGTATTGGTACTACATTGTATTGGCAATACAATGTATGGCAACACAACTCGTGGGTACTACATTGTGTGGGAAGTCTGGATAATAATAATTTTTTACCCCGATAAAACCCGCCAGACTATGCTATTTAGGCGTCTGGGGGCGTTGTGCGGGGTTTTAGGTGGGGCAGTAGTTATGGTACTAAGGAGGGGTGTTGAGGCGGTTGTAGAGCGATTGGAGAGGTTTGGATAAGAAAAACAGCCCTTGGATAAGGACTGTTTCTATAGATTTATGTGGATTAAACTTTATTGAGCAAAAGTGTAAACCACTAATCGTCCAAAGTTAAAGGAAATACTTGACTATGTGAGGGAAGAAGATATATGTTATATTTTGTCATTTGATAGAATTGTCATCATTAGGATTTCAATAAATTACTTACCTCATTATGGTTTAAGGTTGCTTAAATACAATTTTAACCATTTTAATCATTTTCCTCATTTGTTATAATGTTCCAAGCAAGTTTTTGCTCATAATTGATTTCAGGGTCATTTGCTAAATTATAAAGATACCTTTCAACAAATTTATCAGTATTCTCTAATAATCTGAGATAATATTTTAAAGTCGGAAAAACCCCATTTATAATTACTTGACATCCATGCTCTTCTCTTATTCTACTTACAACTGCCTGTATTTTCTCATACTCCTCATCTATTGGACTTTCTGTACTTAATACATAATATCTTTGGATTGTCGTTGTTGCTATTTTCTTATACGCATCCTCAATCATGATACTATCAGGTGCAATATCAAATTTTACTTCTACTACCTCATATAAACTACCATCTTCATTTCTTACTACTATATCACCTGTTGCACCACTACTTCTATCACTACTTGTATGTGATGCTAATGCATCTAATTTTTTACCCTTAAACCTCTTTAATTCCTCTACTATACATTCATACACACTATATAAGGCTAAAACTGGAAGTATAGAAGCACCTCTGCTTTTGTATTTATAATAAAAGTGTCTATGTAAATATAACATTATATCATTAATACTTAATTTGGTTTCAGCTTCTATTGGGTTTATTAACACCAAGGCTTTTTTACTTTTTTCAACTACACTACCTTTAATTATTGCTTTTAAATACTTTTTAGGGTCTGCTTTATTTGTTTCTATGTCATCTAATATATTTAAAAATGCTTCCTTTACTTTTTTATTACTAATCTTACCTGGAAAGTCTTTGTGGTATGGAATATTTTGTTCCAAACTTCTTGTCAACCAACCACTCTCTTTCATTGCACCATAAAACCTCTTGCTCTTTAAGAAAGGTGTAACATATTTAGTATCAAAAGTTCTTCCGCTATACCCACCTTCCATATTTGCTTGATGTAATCGAACATCTTGCTCTGGATGTAGACATTTATAAGTTAAACTTGTAAATGTTACTGTAAAAACACCTTTTTGTGTTTCCTCTTTTTCTACAATAGCATTTACCCAATCCAACTGTTTTTTTGTTAAACCTGCTTCGCTAATATCTTTCATGGCTATTGCTTCTTGATATATTGATTCAAGGAACTGCATTGGTTCTGTCATTTCAACATTTACCCCCTTTGTGAAGAATTGATTTTTAATTTCTTTTGCAACAGCTTGTACCATGTTTACACATATGCTGTTACCTACTCGTAGATACAACTGACCTATGGTCCCAACTTTCTTAAAGTTTTCTGGAAAACCCATAAATCGAAAACACTCATTAAGTGTTAATTTTCTTACTTTCCCATCCACTAAAATCCAGTACCTTCCACTTGTTTCTTGTGATGCTATTGTAGGATGTATCCCCTCTGCAGAATAAATTCTATTAGGTTGTTTGTGAACCCTTGATAAATGTTCTGTTCCAGGTCTAACCCCTACTGTTCTAATTTTTTTATTTCTATATCCTACAAATATTAATCCAGATTTCTGAACATTTATATACTTTTTATCTATTAAAGTATACTCATCTTCATTTAGGTAATCAAAGCTTCCATCTTTATCCAAAAAAGGTTTCATTGATATAACAGGTTTTTTTTCTAATTTTTCAAAATCAAATAAAAAACCATCTATACTACCTACTATAATTATTCTCTCTCTATTTTGAGGTACACCGAAGTCTTTTGCATTTAAAACTTTATAATTTACTGTATATCCTAACTCATGTAAGCTATCTAACATGATAGTTAATGTTTTACCCTTATCATGTTTCTCAAGATTACTAACATTCTCTAATACAAATGCTTTAGGTTTTTTTGCTTCTAATATTCTACATATATCAAAAAAAAGCGTTCCTCTTGTAGTATCATAAAAACCTTTCTGTTTACCACAAATAGAAAATGTTTGACAAGGAAAACCTGCTAATAACACATCAAAATCTGGAATTTCTTTTGGGTCAACTTTTGTTATATCACTATATGGGTTTACTCCAAAATTAGCTTCATATACACTACAAGCATGTTCATCTATTTCACTACTATATACACACTCAAAACCCTCTCGTTCAAATCCTAACCTAAAACCACCTATACCAGCAAATAAATCTATAAACTTCAAGTTCACGCTACCACCTTTCTTTTGTAAGTTATTATATCATAAAATTACTTTTTAAAAAGATAAATCTTTATAATAGTTGAAATTACTACATTTGCTGTACTCTATGCTAATTCTTTTATAAAACATGTTTATTAATTTATTTATATTTTAGCATCTATGCTCACAATTTAAATCCGAAATAATATTTAGAAATTGGATTTAAAGTGGTAAATTTATCGCAAAAATTTTTATAAATTTGTTTGGCTAAAGGGAGGCCTGATAGGGTCGGTTAAAACTTGATGAAAGAAATTAAAGACGTTCTAAATCGAGCTACAAAGATGTTGAAGTCGGCTCTTGAGGTTTTGGTCGACTTGGAATGTAAAAAATTGACGTGTGTTGATGTCGATGGAATTTCGATAGGCAAAAATATACCCCTTAGCAGAAAAACCTAACCCTGCTAAGGGGTATGTTTTATTGCGTCTTTAATAAAGGTTAAAATGACTACCTGACGCAAGAAGCTCGATGGTATCGGATAGAACTGAAAAATACCTATTGACTATAGGTTCGTGGCCCGGTAGAGTCGTGTCAACGAAAAGAATTCTTTTCGTTGACAACTCAGAAGGGTCGATGTGGACGGATTTTATGCGGAATATAGAGGCGAAAATGTCAAAGAAATTAAAGGAGGGGTTTTGTTGACAATATAGAGTTTTTGATATGCAGACCGAGGGTATCGTAGTTTGTTTTAAGGGAGGTTATTGACTATGAGTATATACGGGTATTGTCGATGCTCGACAGATGAGAGCCGTCAGGATATTGACCGCCAACGTAGGGAATTAAAGAAACTTGGGGTCAAGGATAAGGACATCTATTTTGAGTATGTAAGTGGCAGAAAGCTCGTTAAAGTCGAATGGGAAAAGTTAATGGAAAGAATTGAGGAAGGCGATACAATAGCGACAACAGAGGTTAGCCGAATATCGAGGTCTACTAAGCAACTTTGCGAAATCATTGAAATGGCTCAGGCGAGGCGAATAAAACTTATCATTGGTGGTCTGGAAATAGATTGTAGCAAGGATGACCCGATGACTAAGGGTATGGTTTTGATGTGGGGTGTGTTTGCGGAGCTTGAAGCTGCAATAACGAGCCATCGTGTTAAGTCGGGAATGGCTAACGCTCGAGAGAAGGGTGCTGTGATTGGACGGCCTAAGACTACACTTGACAACCTTCCTATAGTGTTTTTACGCCACTATCCTCTATACAATAGAGGAGACTTAACGCTTACAGAGTTGGCAAAGGTCTGTGGTATTAGCAGACAATCGGCTTACAAATACAAGGCCATTTACGAGGAGGGGTGTGTATGATGACAATGTGTCCGTCATGCTACGAGCTTTACAGCGACATCTGGTCGAAGCCTTGCTGTAAGTGTACCAATAAAACAATCAGCGTAAGTGCCGAACTTATAAGGATTGTACAAATGCTAATACATCGAGGTTTTAAGGTATCTTACGCTAAATGCTATACAGATAAAGACCAAGACGGTAAGCTCACACAACTTGAAATCGGCTTCAGTGAATTGTACCTGCAGGCTTTGTTTAATGAACTCCCGCCTGATTGGGAATTAACTGACGAATATCCTATGTACGATGGCTACGCATTGGGAGAGCCAGTCGCTGTGCTTACGTGTACGATTGAACACCCTCCCAGTGAGTGCGACCAAGAAAGCATCGACTTCCAGAAAGAAATTTCAATAAGCAATCTTGAAACTTGGCTGGAAGGAAAAGACCCTGACGCCTGTAAGTCCTTGATTGTCCTTGCAGGCTGCGGATAAAAGAATAACCCTCTCAGAGTAGAAAAGAGTAGAAAAACGCTAAGAGGGCTAGTGGAATGAAACTATTAAATTGGCCTACGATTTCTCATCGTAGGCTTTCTTATGTAAGTGAAAAATATTTCACTCTTATAGTTCAATGGTAAAATTCGTTGCAGGCCGAATAAAATCGTGTAAGCTTTGTTATTATTTATGGTATAATATGATTGCACATATATAGGTGATACGGCTTTAATGATTTTAGGGAGTGATGTTATGGCGGATAAATACTGTATGTACTTGCGTAAATCCCGCAAGGACGATGATATAAAGTCTGAAAGCATAGAGGAAACGCTGGCTCGGCACGAAAAAGCTCTATGGGAACTTGCTGAGCGTAATGGGCTTACTGTGGAGTGCGTCCACCGTGAGGTAGTGTCTGGTGAAACTATTGAAGCACGTCCAGTCATGCAGCAACTGCTTAAAGAGGTAGAACAGGGGATGTGGCGTGGAGTGCTTGTTATGGAGGTAGAGCGTTTAGCCCGTGGTGATACATCAGACCAAGGGAGAGTGGCTAAGGCTTTCAAATATAGCGAAACTCTTATAATAACCCCAAATAAAATCTATGACCCGACCAACGAATTCGACGAGGAGTACTTTGAGTTCGGGTTATTTATGTCAAGGCGTGAACTAAAGACCATCACACGCAGGCTACAAGAAGGCCGCAAACGCTCAGCTTTAGAGGGTAAATATCCGGGAAACAAACCGCCCTATGGCTATAAACGGGTAAAAATTCACGGGCAAAAAGGATATACTCTGGAGGAGGAACCTGAAGAAGCTGATGTAGTTAGAATGATTTTTGAGTGGTATACAGCTGGCGAGAAACAGCCTGATGGCACGACCAAAAGGCTTGGGGTATCACTAATTGTAAGACGGCTAAATGAGCTTAAAATTCGTCCTAGTAAAGGTGATGTCTGGACTGTCCCTAGCATTAGAGACATACTGATAAATCCAGCGTATGCCGGGAAAATCAGGTGGTATTGGCGTCGGACGAACAAAAAATTGGTGGATGGAAAAATTACCGTGCAAAGACCCCGCTCTGATGATTACATACTCGTTAACGGCTTACATAAAGGGATAATCAGCGAGGAGACTTTTAACAAAGCACAAGAATTTATGAAGCAAAATCCAGCAAGGCCAATAAGCGAACGGAATGTCGTTAAAAACCCGCTTGCAGGGTTAGTAGTGTGTGGTGTATGCAAACGCAAAATGGTAAGGCGTCCCTACGGTAATGATTATCCTGACACCTTAATGTGTCCAGTAACATCGTGCGATAATGTTAGTTCGCACCTACATTTAGTTGAGGAAAAGATACTTGAGGGACTTAAGGATTGGTTGGCCGGTTATAAGCTGATATGGAATATCGATGATAAGCCTAAGAAGGCAACAAACTCGGCTCTTGATATGGCTCATAAGTCGCTAATAAAACTCGAAAAAAATATTGAAACAATACGCACACAACAATCTAATCTTGATGACCTGCTGGAGCAAGGTGTGTATGATATTGATAAATATAAGCAAAGGTCACAGATACTTGACGAGCGAATAAAACAAGCCGAGAAGGACTATAAAGATTTGCAGGACAAACTTGCGAAGGAAGAACAACGAGAAGAAGCCCGTAAAGTCATAATACCAAAAGTCGAGAAACTGATTGAAACTTATCACGCATTACCTACACCGCAGGCCAAAAATGACCTACTAAAAGAGGTGTTAGAGAAGGTTGTATATACCAAGAAAAAAGGTGGTAGATGGCATACGTCACCTGACGATTTTGAGTTAGTTTTATACCCACGGTTACCAGACTCAAACCCTTGATATACAAGGGTTTGAAGTCTTTTTCGGAAATCACTGATAACTTAATGGAACCAAAGAACTTGCTCATTGGGAAATTATAGGAAGTATAGTTTATCAACTAACTAAAGATATTCCTGAATCTAAAATAGAAGGTACTCCTTTTGAAGCTCATTATGCAAATCATGGTAGAAGTCCATTTCCTCATAACGCTGCTGGAGTTCCATGGACTGCTACATTTATTAATTCGAAGGATGATCCCATTGCAGATATTCATGAAAATATGGCTGCAGAACAAAAAGCCAGGGCCACCTATGAACATTTAATAAATCTAAGTAATGACCCTGGAGTTACCGACGCTTTAAGATTTTTAAGAGAAAGAGAAGTTGTTCACTTTCAACGTTTTGGAGAAACTAATCGTTAAGATGACAATGGATATAAAACCAGTAAAATAAGTACATACATCGAGTTTTAATAATACCATAAATATCTTATACAACAGTCACGATAAATGTTATTAGCTCTCTGAAGGCACAGAGGGCTACTAAGATAGCGGTTATTTTTGTAGTTTTATTGGGTTGTGAATATCCATATGGTATCTGACTTCTTTATCCATGTCAAAAAAGGCAGTGACGAATAATCGTAAGCCTATTAAATAAGAAGAAACTATTTCATGGAGTCTTTTATCCGCAAGCTCCTGCTCACTGACATCCCGTCAGTAGCAACAAAGACTTAACTCCCTCAGCGTCTTTACTATCCAAGTACTGCTCAAACTCTTTAATGACCGCATTTACCTGTTCATCCGCACTCTCAGCATCCAGATTATCACGACAATCAGTATACTCCAGTCCGTGTATTCCACCTTCATCCCAGCAATATTGCCAGTTTACTGGCAAAGCCCCCAGTACTTCACATCTTAAATGTTCGCTTAAATCAATAATGATATTGACATTGTAAGCTTCAGGAGTCTTACCAGTGCTATCAAGATTAAACATTGCCATCATCGGCACTATCCCAAGATTATAGAGCTTGTCAACAATCCCCACCATATTATCATCAATAAGCGCACGATGTTTTATCGGGCATTTATGATTAACGCCGTTATTGACCCATTTACGACAAATCATGCAGTAGTCTTTCTGTTGACTGATTTTTATATACGGAAAATAAATATCTTTTTCGTTCACCTTTAAAACCTCCATATTCACACCTCCATCAGCAGCAATAGAGCCTTCACAGCCTCGCTATCACGAGTATCAAGAAACGCCTCAAACTCCTTTATTAGCTCACCAATTCTATTCTCCACGCTCTCACCGTCGAAGCCGAAATTATACCAATGCTCAACATAAGCAATCATATGTAACTCCGACATGTCTGCCGTAACCGTTTCCCAATGATATTTCCAGCCTGAGGGCAATTCCCCCAGAACAGCTTCGCTTATTCGCCTTTCAATGTCTACCTTTACCGTCAACAGATACTCGCAGTCCTTTATATCGCCCATATCAATCGCAGACCAGACCGCTATCATAGGCGTAATCCCCATCTTATACAGCCTATCAACAATTCCTACCATTTCTCTATCCACGGCTGCGAAGTACTCAGATGGGCAGTCATGCACGTCTCTAACGGGTACAAACTGCCTGCACTCCATGCAGTATAATCTTGAATTCGTTTCCATCTAACTTCCTCCCTTAAATCAAATAGTTCAATGCAGTTAAGGCACATAGTCATCAAATACATACCTCTTTAACTAACTTGTAAAAAGTTGTTCTTTTAAGTCCCAACTTTGCCATTGTCTCCGTGGCTGTTTGTTCGCCAGCCTGCCACTTACGTACCTCCTCAGCAAAGCCAGTTGGAAGTTTAGCCTTGGGGCGTCCAAACTTAACCCCTTTCTGCTTGGCTGCGGCGATGCCCTCGGCTTGACGGGTTTTGATTTTCACACGCTCTTTCTCGGCCAAGTATGATAAAAGCTCAAAAATGATGTTTGCTATCAAAACTTTCTCCAAGTCTGTTTTGTCGGCCGTCGATAGCATCGGCATATCTATTACGACTACATCGATGCCCATCTGTCGAAGTTCATGCCATTCATTTTTAATTGCCTCGTAGTCTCGACCAAGTCTGTCCAACTCTTTAATTACAAGGACATCCCCAGACCGTAGCAGTTGCTCTTTAAGTGTCATATATCCGGGGCGTGAAAAGTCTTTACCAGACATCTTGTCTGTAATGATGTGTCTGTCCTCTACTCCATAAGCGACAAGTGCTTCAATCTGGCGGTCTAAATTTTGCTCTGTACTGCTGACTCTTGCATAACCGTACACTCTACCCATATCAAACACCTCCCTTAAATCACAGTGCACGAAAAAGTATACTTTTACGTACAACGCAAAACAGGTATGCTTTTTATCCGTAAAAGTTCTATCGGCCTATTTACGAACATCCGCAAACAAAACATACTTTTACGGATAACTTTAGCTTTAGGTATACCGGGACCAGAACCTTTAGTCAAGCGTTTTATCCGATGCCATCGGGCTTCCTGCCTCACTCAACCTCTCTAAATATCTAAAATAAATTATTCGTAGCTTAATATTTTAATTGATTTTATAAACTAAAAAGTTTATACTATTTATAGTGCTTATCATAGGAGGTGCTATGGTAATGAGAATATCTGAACAGATTAAGATACTTTGTGTTAGAGCAAATATAAGCACAGCCGAATTGGCTCGGAGGCTTGGACAGTCACCTCAGAATCTTAATGCTAAGCTAAAGAGAGAGAGTTTTACTGTAGCTGAGTTAGAAAAAATAGCTGAGGCTGTCGATGCTAAGTTTGAGCGAAACTTCATTTTAAGCAACGGCGATAAAGTTAAAGGAGACGCATAAAGATGAAATTCAAGTTAGGAGAATTGTTTTGTGGTCCGGGGGGCTTGGCCTACGGTGCCATGAAAGCAAAAATAGACAATGAGGAATTTGGTATAATCCATCAGTGGGCAACAGATTACGACCGTTCAACGTGTGATACATACATTCACAATATATGCCCTCAGCATCCTGAAACCGTAATCTGCGAAGATGTGAGGAAACTCGATATAGATAGCCTGCCACCCATAGATGCATTGGCCTTTGGGTTTCCTTGCAACGATTATAGCTTAGTCGGTGAACAGAAAGGTATAAACGGTACTTATGGACCTCTTTATACTTATGGTGTAAAAGCCCTTAAAAGTCATAGGCCAATGTGGTTTTTGGCTGAAAATGTGGGAGGAATACGGTCAGCTAACGAGGGTAAAGCTTTTGAAATGATTTTATCCGAGCTGGAGCAAGCAGGTTATAAGATTTATCCGCACCTATATAAATTTGAGCAATACGGAGTACCGCAGGCACGGCATAGGGTGATTATAATAGGGATACGAAAAGACTTGCCATACGAGTATAAAGTGCCATCATCTGAACCTTACAAAGACATAGATGTTTCGGTAAGAACTGCTCTTGAAAATCCCCCAATACCAGCAGATGCACCGAATCATGAACTAACTAAGCAATCTGCAATCGTAGTAGAAAGGCTAAAACATATTAAGCCAGGAGAAAATGCTTGGACAGCAGAATTGCCTGAACATCTGAGGTTAAATGTGCAAGGTGCGAAGTTAAGTCAGATTTATAAAAGACTGGACCCTGATAAACCTGCTTATACGGTTACAGGTAGTGGTGGTGGCGGCACTCACATATACCACTATGCTGAGCCGAGAGCATTGACAAACCGAGAACGAGCAAGACTACAAACCTTCCCAGACGATTTTGTTTTTATCGGTAGTAAAGAGTCTGTACGCAGGCAGATAGGTATGGCTGTACCATGCAAAGGGGCACAAGTCATTTTTGAGGCTGTACTAAAAACTTTCGCAGGTATTCCATACGAAAGCGTACCATGTAATTTATTAGAGTGAGGGGTGACAAGAAATGCTGAATTATTGGTGGGTTACAAGACCTAAGCGAAAACTGAATTCAATACCAGAGGTACTGAGTACCTTTGCTGAGCAGGCACTTGACGAAGAATGGCAAGGTCAGCGAGGCACTCACCTTTCATTAGAAGAAGCATTGGAACAAGCAGGGTTAAAAAGAATTGGTGAACGCCGAGACCAGACAGGTGGCGGAGCAAGGACATATAAGGCTTGGGTTGTAAGTCTTGGTCTTATCTTTATACAGGAATCGACTGGCAAACTAAAACTGACATTAGCTGGGGAAGCGATTATGGCTGGTGAGTCACCTGTGGAGGTTTTAAAACATCAAATTTTAAAATACCAGTTTCCATCCTCCTTCTCCTTAAGTAGAGGTGTTCAAGTTTCTCCAAGGTTTAAAATAAGACCATTCAGATTTCTTCTGCGGCTTTTATCCGACAGCCGTTTAGGATACTACTTAACGGAGGAAGAAATTGCGAAGATAGTTATAACTGAGGCTGAAACTGAAAAGGATGAGTGCTACGAAAGGATTGTAAACCGTCTGCTTCAATTTCGAAATTACGGGGATAGCTGCTTGTCGCCTGACTTTTTCGATTTATACAAACCATCTAAAGGGCAGGTGAATCCCGCATATCCATTTCGCCACCTTACAGACATTGCAAACACTATAGTAAATTGGATTGAATATACGCAGCTGGCAAAAAGAAATGATGATGGGCAACTGGTTATTTTAGATGATAAGCGTGACGAAGTTCAGAGCATTTTATCTGTCACTCCTCCGTTTATTGATAGACCAGAGCAACATGAGTATTTCCAAAGGAAATATGGTATCGACCCGAAACATTCAAAAGACACAAGAAATCTTACAGCTACGAGGACGGTAACACATAAGATGATAGCCGAGCAAAAGATTAAGCAAGCATTTATTTCAGAGTCGCTTAAGACACCTATTGGTAAAATCACTACTGCTATTATAGATAAGATAGTTGATATGACTGGTATAGACGCTCAACTTGTTGAGGAAACACTTTTAAGACTATATCCCCGTGGAGCAATCGGCTCTTTTATGACTGAGTACTTTGACATGGCCTTCCGTGGACGTGATGACGCTACTGAGTTTGAGCTCGCAACGGTAGAACTATTCAAAAACGCCTTTGATTTAAGAGCGGAACATATCGGTCCTCAGGGATTGACACCGGATGTACTGGTTCTATCGGACCAAGAAGGTTTTATTGGGATTATAGATAATAAGGCATATAGCAAGTACACAATCAGCAACGACCACAGAAATAGAATGGTACATAATTATATTCCAAGGTATCGTTCAGGACAGCAATACCCCTTAGCCTTCTTCAGTTACATTTCTGGAGGCTTTGGAAGCTCCATCAATGCTCAGATAAAATCAATCGTAGACGAAACACATATTCATGGGTCAGCTATCAGTGTATCCAATGTGATTACACTTGTAGATTTGTATTCTCAGAGAGGATACAATCACGCAAGGCTTAAAGATATTCTATCGCTGGATAGACAGGTTTTATTAGCTGACTTATAGTCTTAATACTTAACACAATACCCCTTAGCAGTTATTTGCTAAGGGGTATGTTTTTACCTATCAAAATTCTTGCGACATCAATCCACATCAATTTTTTATAGTCCAAGTCGACCAAAACCTCAAGAGTTATCTTCAAACGCCTTGTAGCTCGATTAGAAGCGTCCTAAATTTCTTTCAGAGGGTTTTATCCGACTACATCGGGCTTCCTTCAATTAACAAATTTTTTTAAAAAAAATTTCAACTTTTTTACTTTACCTTAGTCGTCAATAATAAACTGTACTTGTCTTTACATTTCTTTACTCTTTATTAACTTGTCTTTACTTAACTTTACATGACTTTACTTAAGTTGTTGACAAATTTACATATATGGGTATAATATAATTAGAAAGTAAAAACAAACCAAAAATAAATAGGGAGAGCCACCCGCCAAAGTGCACTCTCCCAAAACCCCCAGAAAGGAGGATAAGATTTATGGGATGTACAAGACAACCCCTTATCAAAAAAATTATAGCATACATTAACACTAAAATCAACCAGTTTGCAGTTGACCGCATGGTGCGACGCATCGACTTTGACCCTGCCGTAGTCAGCTTCAAGATGAAAGAATATGGGTATAGAAGTTTCGATGAGTATGCACGTCACAATCTTTTTGATAGCCTTAAAAATAGTTACTAATCAGCAGCACGTTTTATCCGAAAAGGGGCGGCCTATCACCCACCGCCCCACCCGCACTACCCCAACGCCCAAGAAAGGAGGAAAGCACTATGTATAAAGATGGCGAAATCGTAGACCAAAACGTATATGTGGCAAATGCCAATGGCAAACTCATCCCTACGACTGTGATTGTCAGGTATGTCATGGGAGGTAAGCGTGTGAGCTACATCGACGCTGACGGAAACATCATAAAAGATGTACCTCTCAGTCGCAGTAAGTACGGCAAAAAGAAGTAGTCAGAGGGTTTTATCCGCCAAAGGGTCGGCCAACACACTCCGACCCTATAAAATACAAATAAATGGAGGTATTAAGTTATGTTAAATATACAGTTAAAACACTTAGCTCTAAGCGTGGAGCACGCTAAATCGCAGTTAGTATATCAAGATATGAGCAGAAAAAATCTGGACTCAAGCAAAGTACTCGAGGTTATAAACAACCCTGAAAAATTTGAGGTCGAGGACATAGAGCTGGTAGGGCAAACAGATGATGGAGCAGATATTTACCGTTCGACATGGCGTACCAAACCCCACGACGATAATGTAGGTATTGATTGGGATATTGCCCCCGATGAGGATGACAGACTCTGGACATACAACGACTTAGTCGCATTTTTTGATGATAACTTCCGGCTTGTAGTTGCAGCTACCCCAACAGGTTGGACAATTACAAAGTATGTGTACTACTATTAAGTAAACTAATGCAGAGGGTTTTATTCGTCGAAGGGGCGGCCAGTAATACCGCCTCCCTGTAAAACCCTCATAATCCATCATCATAATGAAAGGAGGCTAAGATTATGGCTTGTGGTATCAATAATACCCCACGTATTACCCAACAAGTTCAACAGATTCTAAAAACCTTAAAGCCTGCACCCCCAGAACTCCAACAACTCGCAGGTTTTATCGGCCAATGCTACATTTTTAGCGATTTAAGTATTAAAAATCCTCATACTATCATCGTCGACACAACTTACGCACGTATAGGACACTACAACACCCGCACCAAGCGGTTTTATGAGGTAATCACCAAAGGCGAATGGACAACCGTTCCCTTTGTAATCGACCCAAGCGACAGCAAGCATCAAGCAATCGGCAAGCACACAGCAATTTTCTTGGTGGGTTTTATCAGCCAGAGAAGTCCAGAACATATTGAATACCTAATAAATACAGGTTATTTCAACGATTTCAGTGTTAATCATCAAACAGGCAACGTCAACGACGACCAGCACCTTGAAGCCACAACCGAGAAGCAGAACAACCTGCACGGTAAGATACTCAATCGTTTAGCAGATTTATTCGCAGGCTCTGCTCTCACATACATTCCAGATGACGCAAAGCGTAAAGGCAAAGCAGTAGAACGCCATGCACTACGTTACCCCCTCTCTATAAAAGAAATTCAGCACGTCTACCGAGACTTAAAATCAAAGAACCTGATACCTCGGCCAAAGCGTATAACCCCTACTACAACGAAGAATATAAATGTCAAGTTAAAAATGTAACTTTTTGATCATTTAAGAATGTAGTTTTTTACTCATTATCCTGTTGAAAATGATCTTT
>NZ_JWID01000021.1:14446-32739 GCF_001466305.1 Defluviitalea phaphyphila | reverse complement strand
TAAGGCTAATTTTATACTTTAACACCTAAAATCAAGCATGATTTCTACTAAACATAAGTGTTGCATTTAATATTGCAATTTAGAAATAAATCTTTTTTATTATAAAAATAGCATCATAAAATGGATGCTATTTTTATTAACTATATTCTATTCTTACTTTACTCCCTTCTAAACTGTGATAAGCTGGCTCTACAATAAGTTTAACTGGAATTCTATTTTTTAACTCTTCCACATGACTTATAATTCCAACACAAAGTTGTTGAGAATTAAGTTTTTCTAAAGCATTCATTACAACATCTAAAAGATTGTTATCAAGAGTGCCAAATCCTTCATCTAAGAAGAAAAACTCTAAAGGAGATGTATTATTCAATTGAATTTGAGATGAAAGTGCTAAAGCTAGTGACAAAGATGTAAGAAACGTTTCTCCTCCTGATAAAGTACTACAAGAACGTCTTATTCCTCCATTAAAGTCATCTCTCATAATAAAATTCCCAGTTCCATCTACTTCTAGTGCATATCTTCCTCTAGTAATTTCTTTTAAAGTTTTTGAGGCTTCTCTTGCAATATACTTTAAACGACTAGAAGCTATAAATTCTACAAATTTATTCCCCTGTACTAATTTATGTAAATCATCTAAAAGACTAAATTCATGTTCTACTATTTCCCTTTTCTTATTTAATTTTATAACTATATCTAAATTATTTTTCATAATTCTTAATTTTTCTTCCATGACAGCTATAAACTTAGATTTATTTTCTAGAGCAAGAGTTTTTTCTCTTTTTTCTTTATTTATCTTTTCCCAATCTTCTTTAGATATGCTATCTCCTTTTAATTTTGATTTAATTCTAATCAAATTATTTTTAACTTCATTTAAGTTTTTTTCAAATTCTTGTATATTTATTTCTAATTTTTCTTTTTCTTCTTTTGACATCCAAGCATTAAGAACTTCATTACGATCTTTAAAATTATATTCATTTAATAAAATACTTAGTTTATTTTGTTTTTCTGTATCAAGTTGATTAAGAGTATTGTTATAAGTTTTTGTTTTTATATTTTGTTGGTCTATATTTTGTTTTTTATTTTTCATATCTTCTAAAGCATTTTTCAACTTTTCTTCCATTTCTACTAATTTTTTTATTTGTTCTTTTACTTCTTTTATATACGTTGAAGGATTTTTATTTTCTGATAATTTACTAATTTGTTCATTATATTTTTCTATAATTTCTTTTTTCTCTAATCCACTCTGTTTAATTTGAGCATTTTTTTGTTCTAATTCTGCAATTTTTTTAGAGTTTTCTTCCTTTTCTTTTTCTTTCATTTTTATAATCTCTCTAGTATTTTTTTCTTCTTTATCTAAATTAATCCTTATCTTGTCCCATTTTTTAAATTGATTTATTTTATCTTCTATTTTATTTAAACTATATTTATTTTTAATCTGAATATATTCATTATAAATATTACTTAATTTAATTTCTATTTCTTTATGCTGTTTAATTATATCATTATATTGAGATTTATCTTTTAATAATCTTTCATTTAATATAGCTTCCTCTTTTTCAAGTTTATTTATTTCATCTTTTAACTTTTGAATTTTTTGGTCCATTACTTGAATATTTTCTTCCCAATTTTTTATTTTAATTTGAAGTTTTTGTAATTCTTTTTCTTCAGAAATTATTTTATTTTTAATGTCTTCTATATTTTGTTCTCCTATACGCAAATTAATATTATTTATCTCTATTTTTAATTTATTTGCTTCTTTACATAATCCTTCATATTCTATAGAAATTTTATTAAATTCTTCTTCTGATTTTTTAAATTCATTTAATAAAAACTTTTCTTCCTCTAACATATTATTATACTTTTCTTCATTTAAATTAAAATAAACTTGCCCATGATAAATAGAACCACAAACTGGGCACTTTTCTCCTTCTTTTAAATCCTTAGCTAATATTGCTGCCATATTTTGTCTTCTCATATTTTCTATAGACTTCTCTAATTCTTCTATTTTTTTATTTAAATCTTCTTTTTTCTTATACAAATTTTGTTTTAATTCTTCTTTTTCTTTTATTTTTACAAGAATTTCTTTAAGATTTTTTTCTATTTCCTTTTTCTTATCTATTTCTTCATTTAAACGAATATATTTACTTTTTTCCTCTTCTATTATTTTATGTTTTTCAAATATTATTTCATTATTTCCTGGGGAATTTTTTTTCAAATTTTTTAATTTCTCATCTATATCTGAATAAATTTTTCTTTTTTCTTCATTTTCTTTTACAATTAATTCATATTTTTCTTGTGTGCTTAATATTTCTTTTTCTAATTTTTTCAATTTTTCTTCTAATTCTTTTTTATTCTGCTCTAATTTTATATATTCTCTTTCTATTTCATATCCTTTTTGCAATTCTTCTCTAACAAAAGGGTCAATAGAAATTTCTTGTTTTCTTTGTTCTATTTTATTTATATTTGTTTCTAATTCTTTTATTTGTTTTGAATATTCTTGATCTTTTACTAGAAATTTTTCTATTGTATTTTTATTCTTACTATATGATTTTCTAAGCTTTTCTCTTTCTTGCTCTAACCCTTTTTTTTCTTCCAACATTTTTAAAGCTTGAGATAAATTTGCTTCCTTTTGTAATAATAAAGGATATTCCGTATTTCTTCTTTCAATAATTTCTGAATATTTAATTTCTAATGTATCTATTTCTTTTTTAATCTCTTCTAACTTTTTATTTAATATATCTAATTGTTTTTCATTTTCTTTTTTCTTTATTTTTATTTCTTCAATCTCATCAATTAAAGGTTTTATCATTTGAGCTTTTTCTGCATTCTTTAAAATTTGTTTTTTATGAGTATATTCATCTAATTTATTTTCTAATTCTTTATTTTTAATTTCATAAAATTCTAATTCTCCTTGTAATTCCCAAATAAGTTTGTATTTTTCATATTTATTGTTTATCTCTTCTAGTTCTTTTTTTAATTTTTCCTCTTCTTTTTTTAATATTTCAAAAGAATTTTTTTCATTTTTATATTTTTCTTCTGTTAAATCTCCATATATTGTTAATTGAGATTCTATGTTTGTAATATTTTGTCTTTTTTCATTTTTAGCTATTTTTATTTTTTCTATTAATTCTTTTCCGTATTTTTCTAACCCAAATATTCTTTCTAACATATTTCGTCTATCGCTTCCGGTTAATTTTAAAAATTCATTAAATTTCCCTTGGGGCAATACTACAGAACGAGTAAAATCTTCTGCATTAAGTCCTAATATTTTTTCTACCTTTCTTGTTACATTTGTAATTCCTTCTGCTATAATTTCTATATTATTTTCTTTATTTTTTATATAAAATCTAGCACTTTTTGATTTTCTTATTCCTTCATCGTCTTTTTTAAAACTTCTCTCAACAACATATATTTTAATATCTTTCCCATCTCTTATAGAAAATTCATATAATATATTTAAAAGGTCTACTTCTGAATTTATAAATTCTTTTGTATTTCTTGCAATTTCTCCATATAAAGCCAAAGTTATAGCATCTAAAATTGTTGATTTCCCACTTCCTGTCGGCCCAAAAATCCCAAACAAACCTCTTTCAGTTAATTTAGTAAAATCTATTACTTGTTCTTCTATAAAACTATTTAATCCTTTTATTTTAAGTAATCTAGGCCTCATATTTATTCTCACCTTCATTCATCAAAGAAAGAAATATTTCTATCATTTCTTCAGTTGGTTCTACACCTCTTTGTTGAATATAAAATTCTTTAAATAATTCATCTAATCTTTTTTCTTTCATTGTTTCTGTTTCTTTTTCTTCTTCTTGCTCTTTTATTATTGGGATTATTTGGACTATATCAGATTTTAATTTTCTCATTTCTTTAATCTCTGATTGAAGAAGTACTCTGTCAGTTTTAATTTCTAAGTAAACCCATACATTTCTATCACTATTTTCTCTACATTTATTAATAGCATCTTCAATACTTTCACATTTCCAAACTTCTATAGGTTTATAATTTTTAAGATAAACTTCTTCTATCTTAGCTTCTTCTCCCGCACAAACATCTACTATGTATACACATTTTGAATATGATATCTCACTTTTACTATATTGAATTGGAGAACCGGAATAATAAGCTTTAACTTCTGTTTTTTTTACTTTTTGAGGTCTATGTAAATGACCTAAAGCTACATATTGAGCTTTTTTAGGTAATACTAAAGGGTCTATAGCAAAACTTCCTCCTAGCTGAATTTGCCTCTCTGAATCTGTTTCTTCGCCTCCCATCATATAAAAATGACCTACTGCAACATTAATAGTATCTTCTCTATATTTAGACGATAGTTTATTTAATAATATCTCTATTTTCTTAGAAAAATTCCTCTGCATTTTAGTTTCTTCCATATCAATACTTATAATCTCATTTAATCTTTTTTCACTAGGATAAGGAATGGTTAAAATAACTATTTTTTCTTTTTTTATCTGTATTTCTATATAACCTTCTCCTGCATCAACAATACGATAATTCTTATAATCTCCTATTTTAGCAACACTTTTAGGAGTTCCTAATAAAATAATTCCATGATCATAAGCTAAAGGACTAGCAGCGACTAATCTATCCGGATTATCATGATTGCCTGCTATCACAAGCACAGGTCGTTTCCCACCATTAGATAATTCTTTAAGTGCATAATAAAAAAGTTTTTCAGCTTTTGCAGGAGGATTGGCTGTATCATATACATCTCCAGCAATAATAATCATTTCTACATTTTTTCTGTTTGTAATTTCTATTAATTCTTCTATAAACTGTTCCTGTTCATCTAATCTACTATATCCCTCTAAATTTTTTCCTAAATGCCAATCTGATGTATGCAGTATTCTCATATTATCAGCCCCTAATTATAAAGATAACTAATCTATATTTTAATTATAATATCAATTTTTTTAATACATCTCCTATACTTTCATTAATAACATAATTTGCTATATTATCAAAAGGAGTGGAAGATTTATTAATAAGAATTAATTTGTTCCCTTTATAATAATTTATAAGTCCTGCTGCAGGATATACAACTAAAGATGTTCCTCCTACAATAAAAACATCTGCATTAGCAATATACTCAATAGATTTTTGGAGTATTTCAGAATTCAAAGCTTCTTCATATAAAACTACATCTGGCTTAATAATTCCTCCACATTCTTTACAAGTAGGGACTTTTTCATTGTCATTTAAAATATCTTCCAAAGAATAAAACTTACCACATTTCATACAATAATTTCTATGTATAGAACCATGAAGTTCTAATACATTTTTACTTCCTGCTAATTGATGAAGTCCATCAATATTTTGAGTAATAACTGCTTTTAATTTTCCCATTTCCTCTAACTTTGCAAGAGCTATATGAGCATTATTTGGTTTAGCATCTTTATATATCATCTTTTTCTTGTAAAAATCATAAAATAAATCAGTGTGTTCAATAAAAAAAGAATGGCTTAATATAACTTCTGGTGGATATTGTTCTTTTCCACTATATAATCCTTGCGAACTTCTAAAATCTGGAATATTGCTTTCTGTTGAAACTCCTGCTCCTCCTAAAAAAACTATATTATTACTTTCGTTGATAATATTTTTTAATTGTTCCAAAATACCATCTCCCTAAATATAAAAATTATATAAATAGCTTGAGAAAAACCCCCAAGCCATAAATAATTCTAATTATGTTAATTTAATTACTTCCATTATTTTATATTTATTAAATAATATACTTTGTTTTTATTTTACTATATATTTTTTTATATAACAAGCAGCCCTTACATTAATAAAATTTTAATTATATTAGTTTTACAAAAATTTTACAAACTTATAAAAAAATCACAATATCTTAATTCTAAAAATTAATTTATAAAATTTTTAAAAAATTTTACAATATAAAAGACCTATTCCTTTTAATTAATTGAATTGGAATAAGTCTTAGAATTTAATATGTATTATATAGCTTTTTCAATATTTTTTGTTTTTTTATTAATCACATTTATTTTAAAATCCGCAAAATTATCATAAATAAAATATATTACCATTCTTTGATTAATTTATGGTTCCAATCAATGGAATAAGGACCATCTTGTTTTTCTTTTAATTCATTATATATAATGATACGTTCATAACTTTCTGATTCAGGGTTAAAAGGATCTTCTTTTGCCCAAAATTGGAACCCATATAAATAACTATTTACCATATCATCCCAAGATGTATAGGTACTTTGCAATTTAGTGGCAATTTCTAAACTAATATCCATTGCTTCTTCATAAGTATAATATCCACAGACATAAGAAATAGCAGCTAAATACATAGCTCGGCATAAGTCCCAAGCTACAATAGCATTTTCCCCATACTTTTCCACTGCATCATATGTTGCTAGATAATAAGCTCTATCTTCATCAGTAAATGATTCGTCAGATAATACATATATAAGTTCTTCTCTTGTAAAATCTGATAACTCATTATATTTATATTCTTCTAATAAATACTTATTATGTCCTCCTTCATCTATCAACCATTTAAGTTGTTCATCAAGCGTGGCTTTATCAACAATATCCCAGTACTCTTTAAGAGAAGCATGCATTGATAGAACAGCAAAAGTATCATCAGGACTTATACCACCAACTAAATTATAATCACAATTATTCATTTCCGTCAAAATAGCATAAGTTGCATTAAACCAACGAACAGTATCTGGAAGATTATTATCTGTATTATCTGTATTATCCGTATTATCTTTATTATCTTTATTATCTTTATTATCTTTATTATCCGTATTATATGTATTATATGTATTATCTGTATTATCTGAAAATACATTTATGTTTTTGCTTGAACATCCTGTTAATAAAAATAAAATTATAAATATAGAAATTAATTTGAATTTTTTCATAATATATCTATCCTTTTCTATTAATATAATTTATTAATTTGTTCTATTTTACTCAAAACATCTTAAAAAATATACTAAAAACAATTAAAAAATCTCATAATGGAAATTTTTCTTTAACTAAAGTCAAAGAAATAAAAAACAATAATGTTAAAATTATAATTACCATGAATTTTTCATTATTTCACCTCCTTCTTTTTTAATAATATAACTAATATATAAAAATTTATAATTTGTTGAGTATTTTTTATTTTATTCTTTTTTAATATATCTATATTGTCATTATTTTACATAATTTATATTATAAAATTAACTTTAGTAAATTTCAAAAAATTATTTTATTTAATTATATTTTACTCAAATTATTTTTCGTCTCTATTTTTCTACAAAGTTATTTATACTGATAAAATAATGGTTCTATCCAACCGGGAGATTTAATAATAAAATTTAAGTTTTAATTGGATTACTACATTAAAATAAGCTCAAAATCAATAATGGAGCAGGATTTCAAATAATTCCACCCCAACTATTGACAAAGAGCCAAAATTTAATATGTATTATAAAATTTTAATAATATTTATTATTTTTTATTTATTACATTTATTGAAAAATCCCCGAAATTATCTAAAATAAAAACTATTACCATTTTTTAACTAATCGGTGATTCTAACCAGTGGAATAAGACCCATCTTATTTTATTTTTTATTAATTTTATCTAATAATACGTTCATCTCTTTCTGATTCAGAATTAAAAGAAGCTTCTTTTATCTATATAATTTTTTCTCTTATAAAATCTAATAAAACATTATATTCATATATCTAAATAAATATTCTTTACTCCTCCCTTCATATATCAACTATTTAAATGTTTTTAAAACATAGTTTTATCAACAATATCCCACTTATATTCAAGAGAAGCTTTCACTACTATAAGACTAAAAACATCATCAGGATTTATACCACCAACTAAATTATAATTTCTATTATTCTTTTCCATTAAAATGGCATATGTTACATTAAACCAATGAATGGTATCCGTAAGATTTCTATCCGTATTATCTTTACTCCCTGAAAATATACTTGTACTTTTCATTAAATATTCTATTAGTAAGTATAAAAATTAATTTTAAACTTTTAATAATATATCTAACTTTTTAATTCTATCAATACATTGATTTAATAATTTGATTTTACACAAGAAATATCTTATCATAAAAAAATATGTTAAAAAATAGGTAAAAAGTCTCATAATGGAGATTTTCCTTTTTGATTTATTTTTTCTTATATTTTCTTATCCTATTTATTTTACAATTTATCTAATTTTATTTATAGATTTTTATTAATTGTCTTCAATAATTTAAAATTATTTCTTTCTCTTTTCTTTTCCCACAACTAATTAAAGTCAAAGGAATAAAAATCAATAAAAATGCTAGAATTATAATTCCTATAAATTTTTTCATTATTCCACCTCCTTCTTTTTTAACAACATAACTGATATAATAATTGATAATTCGTTGAGTATTTTTTTAATATGTATATATTATCATTGTTTTACATAATTTATCTTATAAAGTCAACTTTAGTAAATTTTAAAAAAAGAACCACAAGCTTTTTGGGCTTATGGTTCTTTTTAATAATTATTATTTAATATTTTATCATTGATTTATTTTATTCTTTTTCTTCTTTTAACATTAAAAAATATAAATTAACTAATTTTTTAAATGTTAATTCTAAGAGATTTCTCATTTTCTTTATCGAAAAGATGGATGTTATCTAAATCTAATTCTATAAATACCTTATCTCCCATATTTCCTTTATAATCTTGGGAAGCAATTATTTTAATAATTTTATCATTTCCTATTTTAACATTCACCAGCTTGTCCCTACCTAGTGGTTCAACAACATATATCTCACCTTTTATAGTATTTTCCTCTTGGCTAGTAAGTTTCATATTTTCTGGTCGTATGCCTAAAATTAATTCTTTGCCATTTTGTTTTTCTTCAAATTTTTTATAAATTTCCTCAGGTAATTGAATTTGGAAAGTCTCTTCTTTTAATATAACTTTTCCATTCTCACGAATATACACAACATCCATAAAATTCATAGGTGGATTGCCTATAAATTTAGCAATAAAAAGGTTTTTAGGCATGTTATAAAGCTCTTCTGGAGTTCCAAAATCCTGTAATACTCCTTTATTCATAACTGCAATTTTATCACACATAGAAAGAGCTTCTGTTTGGTCGTGAGTTACAAAAACTGTTGTTATACCTAAATCTTTTTGAATCTTTTTTATTTCTGCTCTCATGGAAATTCTAAGACGTGAATCTAAATTTGAAAGTGGTTCATCCAACAGTAATATTTTTGGTTCTTTAACAAGAGCTCTAGCTAGTGCAACTCTCTGCTGTTGTCCACCGGAAATTTGATTAGGAAATCTACTTAATAAAGAATCTACATGGAAACTACTTGCTATTTCCTTAACTTTATTATCAATTATTTTCTTATCGATTTTTCTTAACTTAAGAGGAAATGCTATATTTTGTGCAATAGTCATATAAGGATATAAGGCGTAATTTTGGAAACAGATTCCGATATTTCTATCTTTTGAAGGAATATCATTTACGACTTGATCCCCAAAAATAATCTCTCCTTCATCTGGTTTGTAAATACCAGCAAGCATCAATAAAGTAGTTGTTTTCCCACAACCTGATGGTCCAAGTAAAGCTACAAATTCCCCGTCCTTTATACTTAAATTCAAGTTGTTTACAGCAACAAAATTTCTAAATCTCTTAGTCAAATTTTTAATCCTTACTTCCATTTTTCAACCTCCCCGATAGTTGATTTTCACATCATCCCTTTATACCTCCAAATTGAACTTTCATTAATGATTTTTGAGAAATGAGGAAAAATACTATTACAGGTATTAAATAAAACAATCCTGCTGCTGAAAGCAATCCATAATCTAGAAATCTAAAATCTCCAATTAAATTTTTTATGAAAACAGAAAGAGTATAATTTTTACTACTAAATAAAAAGATATATGAATAGATAAATTCAGACCATCCTGCAAGAAAAGCAAATATTGCAACTGCAGCAATTCCGGGCTTTATGTGAGGCAGTATAATCTTATACCATGCTTGAAACTTTGTACATCCGTCTATATATGCTGCCCATTCTATATCCCATGGAATTTCATCAAAAAAACCTTTTATCATCCAAGTTGCCATAGGCAATTCTAAAGCTACTTTAACTAAAACAACCCCTATAATACTGTCTATTAAAGAAGCAAAATTTAAAACGTAATACAAAGCTATTAAAAGAGCCACTCCAGGAAAAGCATGAAGTATTATAGTACACTTCATGATAAAATCTTTTCCCCAAAAATCTAATCGAGAAAGAGCAAAACCTGCCATCAGACTAATTATAACTTCAAGAATAGTAACACTACCTGCTAATAATATACTGTTAAATGTAATTGGCCAAATACTTTCAAATACAGTTAATCCTAATTTAATCTCATCCCATAAAAATCTCCAATTAGTAATTGTGAAATTTTTGGGAATAATACCAAAAGTAACTTGCTTAGAAAAGGAACTCGTAAAAAGCCATAAATATGCTATAATTATAGGTAATGTTGTTAATATCAAGAAAATATATATTAAAGCTTTCGATATAAAAGGCATTAATCTATGCTTCAATATAAATCCCCCTTACAAATCTTTTCTTTTTATTTTTACTCCTTTTTAATCTTATTTTTATTCATCATTGCATCATAACCAAATAATTTCAACATAATAATTGCTATTATTACTGCTATTATAACCAATACCATTGATATAGCAGCACCATATCCAAATTCATAATTTTTAAAAGCCTTGTGATATGAATAAAGTGACCATACTTCACTTCTATTAAGTGGACCACCATCGGTTATTAAAAGAATATATTCATAAGATGTAATAAGTGAAAGAGTCTGCCATATTGTCATAAACATTAAAGGCCATTTTAAAAATGGTATTATAACATACCTAATTATTCCCCAATCAGAAGCTCCATCAACACTAGCTACTTGGAAATAGGTTTTTGGAATTGATTTAATAGCTGAAGAAAAGACTACCATCCCTAAAGAAGCTCCTATCATTCCATTAGCAATAACTATAACTGTCATAGGATGGTTTAAAATCCAATTTTGAGAAGGTAGGTTGAATAACTTATTTGATAACATATTTAACATGCCAGATTCAGTAGGGTCTAAAAACCAAAGCCAAAGCAAAGCATAAATTACTGCAGGAGTCATACGTGGAAACATCCAAATAGTTTTAAACAGCAATCCTTTATTTTCATTTTTTATAAAATAAGTCGTAATAACTGCTAATAAAAAACCAAATCCAACATTTATAATTAATGTAAAGAATACATATTTTATTGTGTTCATAAACACAATACCAATATTTTGATCCCGAAAAAGTTTTACATAATTATCAATGCCAACAAAATTCCACCGTAAAGAGAAATCCATATCAGTAAATGACATTATAAAAGTTAACACTACAGGCACAAAATAAAAAAATAAGATGAGAAGTAAAAAAGGTGCAATAAATGGAAGTGCTACAAAGAACGATTTTTTTGAATTATTCATTTTATTTTCTTTTTTTGAATATTTCTTAATATTTTCTATAATAATCCATCTCCTTTCTAATTAAATTAATGGGGGTAATCCCCCATGAATTTATACGTAATTATGTTAATTAATAAATTCAATATCTTCAATATCATTTTTAACTTGTTCTTCTAACCATTCTATAGCTTGATCAGGATTGTATTCTCCCATTTCTACACCTTGAATAGCTTTAAATAAAGCACTAGTTAATTTACTCATTTCAGGATGGTTAGGTTGTATGGTTGTATAATCTAGCATATACTGTACATCACTTAAAAATTTATTTTCTTTATATGTAGAGTCTTCTGCTGCTGTAGAACTTATTACTAAATGGCCTGACCCTATGGCATGTTTAACATTGTAATTAGGTTGTGAAGCAATAGCCACTAATGCAAAAGCTAAATCTGGATATTTAGTATTGGAATTGATAACATAAACATAAGGCTGTGAAAGAGTAACAGGATTACCTTCCTTAGATGCAGCCGGAATAAGGGCATATCCAATATTTTCAAACATATAATCTTCACTTAACTTCCCAAGTTCACTATGATATTCTACTTCCTGATATTCTGCCCAATGCCATGTTCCACCATACCAAAATAGAACATTTCCTTCAACCCAATCTTGATGAATTTGTCTCCATTCCATAGAAGTCATACCATCTGGTACAACTTTTTCAACTTGCGAAATATCATAAAAATAATTTAATGTGTCCTTTATTGCTTGTCTATCAAAAACTAATTTTCCATTCTCCTCATTAAATAATTTCCCGCCAAAATTATAAATCATAGAAACAAAAAATGCTCCATTATTAGGTCTATGATATATTCCAAACTTAGCTACTCCTTTATCCACTGCTTCTTTAGCAAGATTTGTCATATCATCTAGAGTAAATTCTCCATTTTTTATTCTTTCTGGAAGAGATGAAATCTCATCTTCTGACCATCCTAATTCTCTAAGTATATCTTTTCTAAAAAATACAGGTCTTGCTTCAGTATCTTGTGGAATTCCATATATTTTTGTCCCCCATTTAGTTGCATCCCAAAGATTAGGATAAATATCTTTTACATATTCACTCCATTCAGAATTATTTACATAATCATCCAGATCAAGTATATATTCTCCTTCAGCCATCATAGCTATATCTGCATGACTAATAGTTCTAATATCTGCACCTTGACCAGACTTATGAGCAAATATAAACTTTTGATTATATTCGTCATAACCAGACGAAACATGGCTTGCATTTACTTTGATTCTTCTATTATCTCCTTTTTCTTCAAGGATTTTATTTAATTCGTCAGCAGCTTCTTGTAAATTTGAAACTCTTGTTGAATCAGCAGGAGAACCATAGGATTCTACTTCAAAAACAATTTCTTCCATACCGGATGCTGATGTAGAGTCTGCATTTTTATCTTCATTTTTCTTACAAGCAGTCAGACTTAAAGTAGTTATTATCATTAAAAATATAAGTTGTTTAATAAATTTTTTCATCTATGTTACCCCCTTTTGAAAAATTTTTCTTTATAATATATAGAATATAGAGCAAATTTTATTAATTTTTAATCACTTCATAATCATTCATACTCACTCTCCTTCTTTAAATAATATAGGTTGAGTAAATATGTCTACAATAAAAAATAAAGAAAAATCTTTCTTACGGGATTTAAATCTAAACTAGAAATTTTACTACTATGTTATTTTACTCATTTATAACAACTTGTCAACTTATCCTAAAATCCTCTTTTTACCACTAAAATCAACATTTAAAATAAGTTTAATATTTTTAAAGTTTAGTAAAAGTTCCTATTACAACTTTTAAATAAACCGAATACTTTCTATAGTAAATAATAATAATTTTTCCAAAAATATAAAATAAAAGAACCATTATCTTTACTTATGGTTCTTGTTATATATTAAAATCTAATAATGTTAATTCTAATTACGCAAGTAAATAATCTATTTGGTCTGAAAAAGTCATATTTTCTGTATTCCATTTTCTAACAGGGCAATCTATTATTTTAAATGGAATCCCTAGATCACTAACAAATTTCATGAATTTTTCATCAAACCAAGGAGGAGTCCATGCTCCTGATCTACATATATGAATTGCATAAACTTTAATATCTTTATCTAATTGGCTTAAACTTAAATAATGAATATTAAAAGCATTGTTAATCTCTCTAAAATACTCTGGTTTTTCAATTGTATATGGGCTATAAATAATATGAGCTTGACTTATTTTTTTATTTTTTAAAAGTTTACCTAGCCAATTAGCACAATTAACTTCAAAATTTAAAGACGAAAGTCCTCCATAGCCTAAATCAGAATGAGCATCAAAGAGGTATACTATATTGCATCCATTATTTATTGCAATATCATAGGATAGAACATGAGAATCTGAAACATAAACTTTAGTATCTTTAGTAAACAAGAAATACTTTTTGAGCTTTTCCCAGAATGTATTTATTTCAGAAGAAAGTTTAAAAAAGTTTTGAATATTTATTCCTTGAGCTTTCGACAATATATATCGCTTGTACCATAATTTAATAGTAGTTTCATTATTCTCAATATAAGAACCCCAATTTTCTTTTTTCGTATAAATAAAGAAGTCCCAATCTATGGATAACAAAGTCCTACCCATAATACCACCTCTTTAATGATAAATTAATATATTTTTAATATTGATATTTATTAAGATTAAAATATATTATAAATCTTTTTATCCCTACTTTCATTAAGCTCGAATAGTAATTTTATGAAGAAACTTTATTAATAAAATATTAGAAATTTTTATTTAAGTAACATATACTAAAGTTTTATATTCTGCATATATAAATGTTATAAAAATTAATTGTATATTTCAACTAAATCATCACCATTTTTTATTAAAATGGTCTAAATTTATATAAGATTCAATATTACTCTTATGATATCTCAGTTTAATTAATATTACAATACATACATCTCCTAAATATATATAACTATTAAAATATAATCTTTATTATAATAATTAATAATATAATTTAAATTCAATATTTTGCATTCCTATAACAATTTTAAAAATATTAATATAAAGTAGTTTTGTATTTTTTTATTTATTTAAATAATTTTAGACATATATTTTTACAAATGTATTCTACTTTTTGTAATGATTTTTTCTAATGATGGATTATTTTCTATTTTTTTATTATTACATTTATAATCATCTAGATTAATATGTTTAAACTTCATTGTATTTTTGTAGTGTGCCAAATCATATGGATAATGATTATTTTCTTTTAGGTCTGTATCATTAAGTTCTAATATTTTTGCTATAGCTGCTGTTTCAAAACTCCAAAGCCCTACATATCCATAACTTTTATGTGCGTTTCTCCATCCACAATCATAATGACCTCTAAGCCATTCATTTTCCATATATTGTTTCATTATTTTAGATGCTTCATTTTTATCTTGTTGTGCCACTTCTATAATTTCTTTCACTTTTGAATAAGGAGACTCTTTATAATAAATATTTGAAAGCCTTTTCCATCCTATATCACTTGCACATAATAAATAATCTATTACAAAATCTTCAAAACCTCTGATTTCTACTATATTAGCTAACCTCTCCATATTTTCTTTATCAGTTTCTAGTAATATCCCTAAAGATATCATCCAAAGTATATATAAATATTCTTCTTTAGCATAATCCTTAATCTCAACATAATTTTCCATACAAAATATTGTATATTCGAAATCTTCGATTAAATTTTCTATTGACATTCCTGCAGAATACATTGCACGTATCTTTCTCATTTCATACATAGTACTATCTTGATACGTTTCACGAATAATATTTTCATTATCTTTTGGATATCTCTTTATTCCATTCTTTATTTCTTTTTTTAGAAAGATTATTTCATCTTTCATTTCTTGTATAAATTGATTTATGAGAGTTATCTTTTTTTCGAAATATTCTAATGTTTTTAGATTATCTCGTAACATCATTTGCTCCTCCTATGTTATAGTTTTATTTTAATTGCTAATAATTTTTTCTGATTTTTAAAATTTACTACAGTTATTATTTTAACTTATTTGGATTATTAAAGCAACTTTAGTAGATTTAGTAGTAATTATGTAGTTAATGGTTGATTATTTTCTTTTGTTACGAATATTCCATATATAATTTGATTTTTATAAATCACTTTAAATAGTTTTAAATATTTAGACATAAAAAAAACTCCTTTCTTATTTTATTATTGCTTATAATTAATGTTAGAAAGGAGTTTTATATAAGTACTAATTTTATTAAACTATTCTTATTATTATTTTATAAACATTAAATATTAATTTTTGTCATTTTATTCTAGATCTTCAATTAGATTATTAATATTAACTTCGTATATATTTTTAATATTTGTAACTTTTGGAATAAATGCGTAATAACATTGGTCATTATCTAATTCAAATTCTACTAATTTTATTTTTTCGTTACCCCAATAATTTTTCATATTTAAATAATATTCTCCTAGGTTATCTTTCCAATCTAATTGCATGATATAACCTTTTTTTACCATTGCAAAGACAATTAAAGTTCCTAAAAGATTTTTTTCTTTATTTTCTTCTTTATATTCATCAATAAAAAACCATAGCTGATCTAACTCTAACTCTTCTTTATATTTTGCATAAAAAGTATCATCATCTAAACTTTGATAATCTTTTATTAATTCATCTACAAATGCATGCCATTTTTTTGGAATAACCTCTTCTAATGAAGGATTATGTTCTATTCCTTCTTTTATGTTTTCATCTTCTATTTCTTTATTATCATCAAATTTATAATCATCTAAGTTAATATGTTTAAATTTCATGGTATTTTTATAATGTGCTAAATCATATGGATAATAGTTATTTTCTTTTAGACTTGTATCATCAAGTTCTAATATTTTTGCTATGGCTGCTGTTTCAAAACTCCAAAAACCTACATATCCTGGTTCATTATGAGCATTTCTCCATTCACAATCATAATGACATTCAAACCATTCTTCTTCCATATACTGCTTCATTTTTTTAGATGCTTCATTTTTATCATTCTGTGCAAGTTCTATAATTCTCTTTACTTTTGAATAGGGATATTTTTTATAATAAACATTTGAAAGTCTTTCCCATCCTATATCACTTGCACATAATAAATAATCTATTACAAAATCTTCAATGTTCCATTTTTTTACTATATCAGCCAATCTCATTATATTGTTTTTATCAGTTTCTAATAATATTCCTAAAGATATCAACCAAAGTACATATAAATATTCATCTTCACTATAATTTGCCATAAAATATTCATCTTCAATATAATTTTCTATACAAAATATTGTATATTCAAAATCTTCATTTACATCTTCTATGGGGATACCTGCTGAATATACCGCACGTATTTTTTTCATTTCATACATAGCACTAGTTTTATATGCTGCACGAATAATACTTTCATTATCTCTTGGGTATCTATGTATGCCATTTTTTATATCTTCTTTTAGGAGCATTATTTTATTTTTTCTTTTATTTATAAATTTATTTGCACTAGCTATTTCCTCTATAAAATATTCCAATGTTTTAAACTTATCCCTTAACATCATTTATCCCTCCTGTATATCATGGCCAAATTCCAACAACTTTAGCTTCTCTATTCAGTTTATAAACCTTTATATTTTTACCTACATATGCCATGGATAATGTTTTTTCAACTTGACCATTTTCTAATGCATCCAAGATATCATCTGCCAACTCCTTATCTCCATTTGC
Source organism: Defluviitalea phaphyphila (assembly GCF_001466305.1). Lineage (GTDB taxonomy): Bacteria > Bacillota > Clostridia > Lachnospirales > Defluviitaleaceae > Defluviitalea_A > Defluviitalea_A phaphyphila. The sequence continues at coordinate 15,376 of NZ_JWID01000021.1, read as the reverse complement.
AGCTTTTAAAATTCGGTCTTTACTAAATATCCAATTATCTGACATTTGTAAGCCATCTTTTGTTTTCTTTAAATAACCTCTCCAATATCTAGCTTCAGAAATAATATATTTTTTATCTGAGTCAGGATTTGAATCTGTATATATGCCATCAATTCCTTTTTTTGCTTGATTATCATCATTTGATTGCATATCTCTAATACCTCCTTATATTTTTTCTTTAATAAATTATAATCTAATTTTATTTCTCTAAAATTCCAAATTATAATATTCATTTATCTACATAATTCCATAAAACTCCTCCTTTTTCAATAACTTTTTTATCTCCTCATCTTATTATTTTACCTTATTTAGTATTTAAAAGCAACTATAGTAAATTTTTGTATATTGTATTTTTTAAATGTAAATTTTTTATAAAAAAGAAAAATTTTAATGCTTTAAAATCCTAATTTTAATATGTATTCTTTATTTTAACTTGTTGTATTACCTAACTTCTTAATATTTCTTAAATTTATACAATATACAAATATATATAAAAATATCTATTAAAATGTTAAATAAAAAATAAGTAATAAGATAATATAAAATATAAAAACATAATTATCATGAAAATAATAATTGCTAAAATTATAAGATTTATCGAATATATCTTACAATTTTAGCAATTTATTAATAAATCATATATAATTTTATTTTAACTTTAATAATTGTTGTTAAATTAAATTTAATTTTTAAAAAAATTATTTAAAACCTTCTTAGTATTTACATTATATTTTCTAAATAATTCTTTTGGACTTAAATATTATATTGTTTATTTTGCAATACTCTATTAATCCTTTTTCTAATTTTTTAAAATCACAACACCTATTTTTTAAACTATCTCTTGCTTTATTTTGTGTTATTGCTATATAAAGCTTAGCTGCTTTTTTTAAA
>NZ_JWID01000021.1:13578-14405 GCF_001466305.1 Defluviitalea phaphyphila | reverse complement strand
AAAATTTTTTCTTTATTTGAATTACACCAAGATAATTGATTAATTAATAAATTTTTATAATTAATCGTTTCTTTTGTATCTGTAGAAACTATCTTAACATCAAGTTTGGTAAGTAAATCATTATGTACAGGTATCATATTATTTAAATTAATAATACCTAAACGTCCACCATCTATTTTTAAAAAGTCATTTTGATTTTTCATTTTTAAATATTTAGTCTTTGGAGACATTAAAGGAGCATAATAATTTATATTATTTATTTTAAATACTACACCTATAAATGGTATTTTTATTTTTTCATCTTTTATATAAGGTACATTAATATCTATTTTTTGTAGAAATTCACAATATTTTTTGTCAATAGTATAAAAAAATAAATTCATAATTTCACCTACTTAAAAATTAATTTAAATTATCATTTTTTAACTTATGATTTTTATATTATTTATGATATAAAATTTTTATATATAAATTATTATAGTGTTAAAGTAATGTATTACAAGAAAAAAATACTTATTTTCTACAAAATAAAAATTGTCTTAATAAAACTTTATATTTCTAAATTATTATCTTTATTTTTACATTTATCATAAGTAACTGCTATTTGTTTCCTACTTATTTTTTTAGCAGCTATAATACGCTCAGCTATTGTAGGTTTTATTTTCTTTCCTATTTCTTTATTATTTTCACTACGTATTATATTGTTTATTTTACAGTATTCTATTAATCCTTTTTCTAGTTTTTTAAAATCACAACACCTATTTTTTAAACTATCTCTTGCTTTATTTTGTGTTATTGCTATATAAAGCTTAGCTGCTTTTTTTAAA
>NZ_JWID01000021.1:0-13552 GCF_001466305.1 Defluviitalea phaphyphila | reverse complement strand
AAAATTTTTTCTTTATTTGAATTACACCAAGATAATTGATTAATTAATAAATTTTTATAATTAATCGTTTCTTTTGTATCTGTAGAAAATACTTTAACATTAACTTTCGTAAGAAAAGTATTATGTATAGGTATCATATTATTTAAATTAATAGCACCTAAACGTCCACTATCTATTTTTAAAAAGTCATCTTGATTTTTCATTTTTAAGTGTTTAGGTTTTGGAGAAGTTAAAGGAGCATAATAATTCATGCTGTTTATTTTAAAAACCACACCAATAAATGGCCTTTTTGACTTTTCGTTTTTTATATAAGGTACATGAAAATCTATTTTTCGTAAAAATTCACAATATTTTTCATCTACAGTATAAAAAAATAAATTCATAATTTCACCTACATAAAAACGATTAAGCATTAATGCTTAATCGTTACTTTTTTAGCTCCCACTTAATGGTAGGGTTCACCGCTTTTTTAGCTCCCACTTAATGGTAGGGTTCACCGCTTTTTTAGCTCCCACTTAATGGTAGGGTTCACCGCTTTTGCATTGTTATTATATCAAATATTTATAAATATGTAAAGTATTATAATATAAAATCTTCTTATTTATTATCAAGTAGCAACTTTATTTTTTAAATTTCTTCTTTCTTTTTAATAATTATTTTTATTCACATTTCTTACTTTGTCTTATTTATCAGTTATTTTTTTTATTTATATTAGAAGGCATTATATTACTCCTTTCCATTTTTATCTTTATATTCTCTAACATATTTGTATAATGTAGTTTTACTAAGCCCTGTAGCTTCTTCAATATCTTTTATTGTAAATTCGTTAGAAAAATACATTTTTAATGCTCTTTCAATACTTTTTTTGTCTTTAGGTTTTCTACCTCCTCTACGACCTCTTTTCCTTGCTGCAGCTAAACCAGCTAATGTACGTTCAGATATAACATCTCGTTCCATTTGTATCATTGCACAAAATATATGGAATACAAATTTTCCAGAAGGTGTAGAAGTATCAAAATTTTCTGTTATACTTACAAAGTTGATCCCTCTTTTTTGAAAATCTTCTGCTAACGCAAGAAGTTGCTTTGTTGTTCTCCCTAATCTATCTAATTTCCAAATTACTAAAGTATCTCCTGCACGTAGTTTATTCAGTAATTCAGTTAATTGCTGTCTATTTTGTTTTGTTCCTGTTATTTTTTCTGTATATATTTCATCTACTCCATATTTTCTTAGAGCATCTATTTGTAAATCTAAGTTTTGGTCATCTTTGCTTACTCTTGCATAACCAAATTTCATTTGTAATTGCTCCTTTCATAGAAAGTATAATTTATAATTATTATACTTTCTATTATTTACAAAACAACAGGTATGTTTGTTATAATTTACAAGTTCGGCAAACGACCGTTTTTCGAACTTTTTTAAATTAATTAAATTTAGTATTTTTTTACCTTAAAAATAGTACTTTTATTAGTACTTTTTTCAAAGTAAATTTATTTAAAACTACATACGTTTTTCGAACTTATTTTTTTATGTATCTTTCACTAGGAAAAATTAATTCGTAACCATCATCTATCTTATTAATTGTAATTTTAATAGTATAACTTTCTCCATTATCTTTTGTAAACTTTAATGTTTCATGATCAATTACTTCATATTCCCATATTTTTTCTTTTCCAAGACTAGTAGTTTTGTATTTACCATCTGATGTAAATTCTATTACACTATCAAATCCTACCCATTCCCAAGTACCTACTAATACTTTTTCTGTTTCTTCTTTTTTTCTTTTTTCTTCTTCTTCTTTTTCCTTTTGAAGTCTTTCTTCTTCTTCGGCTATCATTTTATCTACTAATTCCTTATCCTTGTAATAAGTATATTTAAGATCACTTTTTTTACTTTCATAATATAAAACATTGCCATGTTCCTTATCTTCAATAATTGCAAATTCATAGGAACTGCCGTCAGGATCAATAAAAATAATTTTGTTATCTTCTAAGGCATATGAACATTCAATTCCTGATGTAATCCAACCAGAAGAAAATCTTCCATCTTCTTTGATTATAAGAGTATCAGGCTTTATACTATACCATGTTCCTATTATTTCTTTTTCTTTATTTTTACCACAACTAGTGAAAATTAAGGAAATAAAAGTACATAAAAATATGAAAATTGTAATTTTTATAAATTTTTTCATTATTTCACCTCATTTTTAAAATTGTAATTTAAAATTAACATATTTACCTGTATCATTAAGAATAACTGTTGCATTATAAGTTGTATTTTTTTTAGCTGAATACAATCCATTAATTTTGACTTTTCCTTCTTTAAGTAATTTTATTACTTGTTTTTTAGTGAGTGTTTTTTTCTTATCTTTAAAAAACTTATCTTCTTTCCAAATTGCAAATCCACAATTTTTATTACAACAAGAATATGATTTAGGTAATTCTACTACATCGTGACCACAACGTGGGCATTTTCCTAGAACTTCTTTATTTGTTTTAAAGATATTTTTTGTATTTAAGGTAGTATAATTGTCTTTAGAGTTTTCAACTAATTTTTTTACAAAGGTTTCTATTTCAGATATAAAAGTATTACTGCTATATTTACCTTTGCTAATTTCATTAAGTTTTTTTTCCCATTCGGCAGTCATTTCAGGCTCTTTTAGTTTATCTGGTAACAGGTCCATGAGAGTATATGCTTTCTGTGTAGCAATTAAATTTTTCCCTTGTCTTTTAATAAATCCAGTTTTAATTATTCGTTCTATAATACCAGCTCTTGTAGCTGGTGTACCTAATCCTGTATCTTTTATGACTTCTTTTAGTTTTTCATTTTTTATAAACTTACTTATGTTTTCCATTGCTGATAAAAGTGTTGCTTCTGTATAAGGTGGTAATGGTTTTGTCTTTTTTTCTTGTGATGTAACTATAACTTTATCAATCACTTGTCCTTCTTTTATGTTAGTAGGAATATTTTCATTATCAGGATTTTCTTTTTCTTCTTTTTTAGGTTTAGTTTTAATTATTTCCATAAGATGATTTTGAAACTCTTTAAAACCATTATCTATTACCATATTACCAGTTGCCGTAAATTCTACTCCTTCAATTTCTACTGTTAGTTTTGTATTAATATATTTCCTTGCAATATATGGAGCTGTCAATAATCTATAAATTATAAGGATTAATATATTTTTTTCTGCTGTAGGAAAAGTGTTAAGATCTGTTTTTAATATGTTTTTTGTGGGAATTATTGCATGATGATCACTTACTTTTTTATTATTTATAACTTTTTGAATTTCTAATTTTTTAATATCATAATTTTTTAATGTTTTAGTACTAAGCAAGTTTGAATTCAAAAGTCCTTTAATAAGTTCTATGGTAGAAGTTTGCATATCATCTGTTAAATATCTACTATCTGTACGAGGATAAGTGATTAATTTAGATTCATACAAGTTTTGTGCAACATCTAAGGTTTGTTGAGCTGAATATCCTAGTAATTTATTTGCTTCTCTTTGTAAAGCTGTAAGATCAAATAATGCTGATGAATTTTCTACTTTATTTTGTTTTTTTATCTTTGAAATTTTACCTTTTTTTTTGTTGCATTGTGCTATAATATTTTTCGCAGTATTTTTGTCATTAACTTTTGTATATGCCTTAAAATTTTTACAATCAGCAATTAAGACATAATATGGAACTGGTTTAAAATTTTCTATTTCACGCTGTCTTTTTACAATTAGATTTATTGTTGGAGATTGTACACGTCCTATATTTAATGTTTTATTATACATACAACTATAAAGTCTTGTAGCATTTATACCCACTAAATAATCTGCTTTCATTCTTGATAAAGCCGCTTGATAAAGATTTTCATATTCATTTCCTTCTTTTAAGTTTTTAAACCCATTTTTAATAGCTTCTTCTTCCATAGAACTTATCCATAATCTTTTAAATGGTTTTTTAGTACCTGTTTTATTATATACAAGTCTAAATATAAGTTCTCCTTCACGACCAGCATCTGTAGCACATATAAGTTCTTTTACTTTATTACTCCTTATGAGTTGTTCAAGTATTTTATATTGTTCTTTTGTTTTTTCTGAAACTACTGTTATCCATTTATCAGGTATAAATGGCAAAGTATCTAAACTCCATTTTTTTAAATTAGGGTTATAATGTTCTGGCATAGCATTTTCTATTAAATGTCCTATACACCAAGATACATAATAATCATTTCCAAAATAATAGCCTTTTTCTTTTTTATTTGCTCCTATTACTTTAGCAATTTCTCCAGCTACACTTGGTTTTTCTGCAATTACTAATTTCATATCATCACTCCTGATAACTACCATAAGAGCTGTTTTTTAATTCTTTAATAAATCTTTTTAATTCACTTAATGGCATATTAAGTTCTTTAAGTAATCCTTTGATTTCTAATCTTTCTATTTTCTCAATTTCTTTTGTAAGTTTTTTAATTTTTTGTTGTTCTTTTGCAATTTTTTCTTTAATTTTTTTAATCTTTTGCTTTTTTTCTTCTATTCTTTCTATCGCATCCATAATATTCCTCCTTTTATACTCATAAGTTGCTGATTTATTCAAAATAGCAACTTATGAGTTATTTTGATTGTTATATTTTGCAAATTGCTCCCTTTCAATATAAAATTCTGGATTTAGTTTTTTACCGTCTTTTTCAAATTCTAAATGTAAATGAGGACCAGTGCTTAATCCCGTACTCCCTACAGTTGCTATTACTTCACCTCTTCTTACTTGCTGACCATTAGTTACCTTAATTGTTTGACAATGAGCATATAATGTTTTTCTTTCACCAGAAGTTATAATTACATAATTACCATAACCATCATCATAACCTGTCGTTACTTCTCCACTCATAGTAGCACATATAGGAGTTCCACTTGGCATTGGTATATCAATCCCAGTATGGAATTCCTTTTCAAGATTTATAGGATGTACCCTGTATCCGTAACGACTTGATATTTCAACAACTTCACCAGGAAAAGGACATCCTAATTCGGTTCTAAGAGTTGTTCCACCTATATTGTTGTAGGCTTCATATCGTTGATAATCATCTTCTTCTGGAAACATTTCATCTTTATGTTTTTCGATATAACTTTCCCACGACATAGTATCAAGAGTTACTCTAAGGTGATATATATGTTCTGTCCATTCATTTTCTCCATCAGAATAGTTTCTTGTTTCTACCCATTCATAATATTGAATTTCATATAATTCTGAATGAATTTTTTTTATTTCTTTTTTAATCTTATTATTAAGTTTAAAATCATCATATTTTACACTTAAATAAGACATAATTGGTATAGGATCAGTTTTGGGTTCAGAAACATTAATATGAAACTTATCAATATATGACCATTTCGGATCGTTTGGTATATTTTGAATTTCTAAGAATAATTCTGTATCAAGTTCTGTAACATAAGCATAAGTATCACTTAATACATCATCATCAGATGAATATGTGAAACTTGAAAATACAGACGCTATTGCTGCAACTCCTGAAAATATTGTTATTAAAAACAATGCAACAATTAAAGCCATAGCAATTACTTTTAATACAATTGGGTTCATTAGTATTTTTGCCGTTAATCTTATTCCCCTATATGTATATTTAATAGTTTTCTTTGATATTTTTTTTAATTTTTTTATAGTTTTTTTTGTTGTTTTTATAGTTTTCTTTGTAACTCTGCTTGTTGTTTTAAGTGTTCTATGAGTCTTAATTATAGTATCTTTTGTTTTGCGTACTGCTTCTATTCCAAGATCATCTGAACCATAAAATTCTTCTATTTCTCGTTTTGCAGTTGAAATAACTGATCTACTTGCTGTTTTACTTATTTCTTTTATTTTTTTCGCACCATGTTTTAAAGCTAAGAGTCTAGCTTCTTTAGCAGTTAAAACTCCTCTTTTTGTGTCTTTATATAGTTTTGAAACAAATCTAGCACCTTTAAATGGAGCAGCTACTGCTTTACCTATATTTCTTGTATAACGTGGAGCTTTTACACTATATCTAACACCATATCTAATCGTATGAATTTTTACACGATCACCCAATGTTTCATCTTTATTTTGTGCAACTTGTGTAACCAAATTTTCTATATTTCTACTTAATTTTTCTTTCTTACTTTTTTGATTTCTTTTTGTTTTCTTTTTTGGTTTTCCCTTATTTTCTTTTTCTGCTGATACTACCGAACTTCTTTGGTCTGTTGTAACAGTTGCAATATCATCATTTTTATTATTGTTAAATCCGTATTTTGATTTTGTCATTTTTGCTTTTGCAGCTTTTGCTTTAGCCATAGCTTTTTCAGTTTCTGTTATAGCAACTTCTTTGATAGGTTCTCCTTTAGAGTCAACAACTTTATATTCTTTTATAAGACGTCCTTTTACATTACTTTCTAAAGAATCTTTTACAAACTCACGTCCTATTCCTTTAGTATCATCTTTTATAATTTTATCTGTTGTTGTAACATATGTTGCTGGGGCTGCCGCTCCAGTAAGTGATACAGCCGCCGGAACTGTATCTTTATTTTCTTCAATAGACATAATTTTACTTCTTTTCTTTTGTCTTTTGTGCTGTTATTTCCTCAAGTTTAGTTGTCATCATAGAGTATAATTCTGTATCTTGAGGAAACTTATCTATAAATGGAATAATTGAATTTCCGGCGAATAACAACCCTTGACCAGCTTGAGCATTTGTAACATAGTTTAATTGTTGATTACTTATGTTTAACAATGCGGCAAGCTCTACCCTATCACTTGCTGCTTGATTTAACATCATAATAAAATCCGTATTTGATAACATACGTCTTGCAAGATCTGAAATAAGTAAATCCTCAACATTTTGTGTTATTCCTGTTGGAATTGCCCCCCATTTTCTTGCCCTTTTATAAAGTTCAAATAAATAGTTTGCTGAATATTCATTTTGGAAAAGCAAATAAATTTCATCAATATAAAGCCAAGTTCTTTTACCTAATGCACGGTTTTGTGTTATTCTATTCCATATTTGGTCCAGTACAATTAACATACCCATAGTTTTTAATTGTTTCCCAAGATCTCTAATATCAAATACAATAAATCTATTACGTGTATCTATATTTGTTGGATGAGCAAATACTGATAAACTCCCTTCTATATATAGTTCCAAAGATAGGGCAATACTTGTTGCTTCTCGTTCTGGTTGACTTTTTAATACTTCATAAAAATCTTTAAGCGTTGGAATAGGATTTTTATTTGGATTAGCAAAATATGCTTGATATGTCATCTTACATGCTCTATCTATAACTGTTTTTTGTGCTGCAGTTAAACCATTTTTACCCCCTACAAGCAATTCACATAAAGATAATACAAATTCTGATTTTAATAATAATGGGTTGTCATCATCTGCATAATCCATTGTAATATCAAGCGGATTAATATGAGCTTTACTACCAGCTGATATGTGAATAACTTCTCCACCAAATCCATGAGCTAATGGAGCATATTCTCGTTCAGGATCAATAATTAATACTTCATCATCTGTATTAAGTAGTGCATTAACCATTTCACGTTTTGCACTAAATGATTTTCCACTTCCCGGCGTTCCAAGTATAAATCCGTTTGGATTTTTTAGAGTTTTACGATTAAAGAAAATCAAATTTCGTGATAATGCATTTAATCCATAATACATTCCACTTTCTTGGAATAATTCTTGAGTTGTAAAAGGTACAAATATAGCTGTACTTGCTGTTGTTAGTGTCCTTTTAATCTCTACATGATTTTTCCCTACAGGTATAGTGCTGTTCATTCCTTCTTCTTGTAAATAATCAAGATAACCCATTTTACAATTATTTTTACGTGCTGCTGCCATTATTTTATATACATTATCATTAAGTTCTTCTATAGTTTTTGCTGATGTATGTACTAATACTGTAACTTTAAACATTCTCTGATTCTTGTTTTGCATATCATCTAAAAGTTCTTCTGCTTCATTTAGAGAATATTTAAGTTCATAAGGTATCATATCAACATCATATCCTGCTTTTAAAGCTTTTTTCTGCTCATCTATTTTTTGTTGTTCCATAAAAGCAATTTTTCTCTTTACAAGTGCAAAAGCTTCTTCTTGATCCACACTATTAATGTGTAATGTTATGGTCATATTACATGGAATATCTGAAAGTTCAGTTATTAATTTATCTGATAAATCTGGTGGTAAATCTTTTAAATATAATGTTTGACCGTAATAATCACCAAATTCATAATAATTTTTATGCTGAAAATTAAAGCTATCAGGAGCAATATAATCTTTTGTTGTTAAATTACTATATAAAAGATACTCATAATCAAATACATATTTATCATCAGGATTAAAAAATTTATGCAAAAACTCTAATCTTTCTGCTCCTGATAAAATTTTAGTATCACAACCTAGGGATTTAAAATTCGTTATTATATCTGTTTCAAGTCTAGAAAGCACTGGTATTGCTGATTGATAATCATCTGCTTTTATCGCAAAAGTAAGATATTTTTCCCTCACAATTGAATTTTGTCCTTGCAATGCTTTTTCAGAAAGCATTGCATTATATTCTTTGCGATATTTATCAAGTTCATCTTCTCTCATAGGAATTAACATTTGTGCTTTAAAATCTTCTGTGTTTATATGTTTATTATGAATTGTAATTTGAAGATTGATTGATGGATCGAAATAATTTAAAAATTCGCAATAACGACTAAATATTTCTACCTGTTCTTCACGTCTTGCTATTTGATAATTTATATCTGAAAACTTTATTGTTTTTGAAAATAAGCCATTTTCTATTTCACAAATACCATCTTCATACATTCTCTTGTACTTTATCGTTTGTTGAGCCGTGCGTGGTGCTGCTTCTTTCTTCTGTTGCTTTATAAATTTCTTGTTTCTTTTTTCTATATTCTTGTCTAGCTGCTTTAATTTCTTTGATTGCTTCCTTGCTCTTTCTCTTTCTGCCTTTCTTTGTGACTTTAAAACCTTCAACTTCTCTTCGTTTTTTGTTTGTTTTTTTGGTTTTAATTTTTGTTTTAGTACCTGCAGCAACCCTATCACTCCTTTCTTCTTCTATTAGAAGATTTGTTCTATAAGTTCTGCGATTATTCCTTAAAGAATGTTTTAAAATAATAGATGCATATTTTTCAAATGTGAAGTTATTCTTCTTAACAAAACCAGTAGCAAAAATCGGTATAACTTCAAGTATTACTATATAACTTGCAATATCAGAACCTAAAGATTTATTAGCAAAATAATATGTCCCTACCCCTGTAACAATTGCTAGAGAAAAGCATGCAAGCTGTCTTATTGAAAGACCAAATAAAATTTTTTCTTTATATTCGGTTATTTCTTTAGGTATTCTTACTTCTATAGACATGGTTTTTCATTCCTTTACTTTTACATTGCATTACATATTGATTTAGCCCATTTACCAGTAGAAAATATAGCCATTAAAAGAACAAATGAATATCCTGTAGCTGATAAAAGTGAATTTGAAAAATCATTAGGATCACTTATATCTCCCATAACTGCATTGCCAAAAATTAACGGAAATATTGTTACTACAACATAAATTAAAACCCCTTGTAAGCATACCGCTGCAAATGACTTTAAAAAGTTTTTAGCAATGCTAGACATTTCTGTATTAGGAAAAGTTGCTATTGGTATAGGCGATATAGCCATCATTACATATAGTTCAATCATACGTCCTACGACCATTGCAATTACAATCACACTTATAAATTTTACAATTAGAAATATAATTGTTATTTCAATTGAAGTCATTAATTTTACGGAAAATTTCATATCATCAACAATTGCTCTGATTGCTTCTAAATCTGCTGCTGTAACAGGATTACCTCCGTTCATTGTATCTTTTATATTGTTTATTATTTGTTCTGAGATCCCAGACATAGCATTAAGGATAAGTTCTGTGCTATCTACAACAGTTTTGCATATTACAAGTTTAAACATAACCTTAAAGGGTATTTCTACTCCCATAGTGCCATGCTGTCCTTCAGTTCTAATTGTAATATTATAAAGTTCAAGAACAAATAATAATCCAAGTAAAACATATGCTACGGGCATAGCAGCATCTTGCATAATTGTTTTTACTCCTGAATATATTGAAGAATTAAAGTCCTCTGGCGTTAAAATTAATTTCCCATGATTACTTGTTAAAACTGTATTAAATATATCTTCAATTCTGTTTACTATAAAATCTTCCATGTTATTCCCCCTTTAAAGTTAAAATACTGTATATTTCTCTTGTGGAGATATACAGTATTTTAACTTTTTAGCATGGCATTATAACTTAAGAAATGGTGATATCATTGCATAGTACTGCTTTAACATTAACATAGCATTACCTTCTGTTCCTTCACTTGTAATATTATTAAATAAAGCTGCTGCTGCTATAATTAAGCCACCACCTACTATTTGCCAAACTCCTGACTGTAAAGCTGGTCCATTTTTATCTTTTAAACCTCCAGCTAGTACAATAACACCCCATACAAGCCATAAACCACCACCTGTAATTGCAAATTTTGAAACAAGATCTAATACCTCATTTAATAAATCCATTTTTCATTCCCTCTCTTTTCTTTTATTATTTTTTTATAATTCTTTTAACTGCTCAAATAGCAGTTTTTAAGTTAAAATTAACTTAAATTAAAGTATTAAGTTCTGATAAATCTACTTCTTCAACTTCATCTACATTGTTAAGAAAATTTTCTGCTTCAATTTTTTCTTTCTTTGATATATCGTAAGTATTTGTTTTATCATAATCTGATAGAAATTTGTAACGACTATGCTTTGTAATATCAAACTTTCTACTTTTAAATGGTTTTTCTCCTCGTATTGATAGAATACATTCTGTCCCTTCTAGTCTTCCTACTTCATCAGGTGTAATTAAATCTCTACCTAAAATTTGATAATTCAAGCTATATGAACCACTTTGCCCTTTCGTTTCATTTACATTCATGTTATCTATTGTTGTCTTTCCTATCATTTTACTGATATATTCTAATGTGCTTTGTTCTTTACCACCTAAAAATAGTAAAGTATCACAGTTCCCTGTTATCGTTTCCCAATGATCTTTATATAATCCTTTTAATTGTGCTATGTTTTGAAGTATTACATTAACACTGATTTCACGACTTCTCATTGTTGCTATGTATATTTCAAAATTTGGTATCTGTCCTATGTTTGCAAATTCATCAAGTAAAAATCTAACATGAAATGGTAATCTACCATTATACTCATTATCAGCTTTGTAAAAAAGTATATCGAATAATTGTTGATACATAATTGCTGCCATAAAGTTAAATGTTTTATCTGTATCAGGTAAAATTACAAATAATGCTGTTTTTTCACTCCCTATCATATCAAGTTCTATAGTGTCTTCTGACACTAATTCTTGTAATGATTGAATGTAAAATGGAGATAGCCTTACACCTAATGATACAAGTATACTTTTTGCTGTTTTCCCTGCTGCTAACTTGAAAAGATCATATTGTTTAACTGCAAAATGATCAGGATTTTCTTCTTTAAGATCTTCAAACATGATATCTAGAGGACTTTTAAAATCTTCATCATCTTCTCTTACTTCTGCTAATCTTATCATTTCCATAACTGTTCCTATATTTCTTTCTTCTGGAGAAGCTTCGTAAAAAACATATCCAAATAATGCTTGAAGTAATGCTGTTTCTGCTTTTTCCCAAAAATCTCCTGCATTCTTACTCTGTGGTGAATTAGTATTTGTTATCAAGTTAGTTATTAATTTTAATATATCTTTCTCTTCTTTTATGTAATTAAAAGGATTGTATTTATCGCTATATTGCATGTTTATAAGATCAAAAACTTTTACTTTATAGCCGTTTTCAACTAGCATTTTCCCACATTCTTTTAAAAGTGAGCCTTTTGGGTCTGTTATTACATAACTTGAATGCATTTGCATTATGTTAGGTTTAACATAAAAACGAGTCTTTCCTGAACCTGACCCACCAACTACCAAAACGTTGTTATTTCTAAAAGTTTGTCTTGTGTCTAATGTCATTCGTTCTGTTTGTGTAAAAATAATGTTTTTATAAAAGTTCTTTTTGTCTATATACTTTTTGATATCTTTTTTAGTTCCCCATTCTGCCGAACCATGTTCAATCCCATGCATATATTTTTTTGCACCAACAACGTTATAAAAATAAATAAGCCAAATTACTGCAAATCCTATTAAAGCAAATATAAGACTGCTTTTATCTACATTGATATAAAAAATATTTTTTTTAATTGACGGTATTATTTCATTCATTGTTGTACTTATTTTTTCAAGTATATTTCCTTCCAATTTTTGGTAGATATCTGCCACACGATTAAATAAAAATGCTGCTACAATCGATAATATTAATGAAAAGTACATATAACTCTTTTTTTTCTTCATCTTGCATCTCGCCCTCTTTCCCTTTCAATTTGTTTCTCTTGTTGTTTCTCTTGTTGTTTATTTCTATTTTCGTTTATTTTTCTAATAGCTGCTGTCATTCTTTCCTTAATAGAGGGCTTTTTTGTTACATCTCTTTGGAAATTCCTTGCTATATAGTTTTCTAGTGCATTTTTTATTTGATTTATATTTGAACCTTTAAAATAAATTTCATAGTTATCATTCTTTAAGTTTTTCATAACTGCATACTCTATTCCGTATTTCTTAAATTCTTTTTGTAAACCTTTTAAATCTTCTTTTGCTACGGTTATATTATCAAGTTTTTTTTCTTTTTGATTGAGTTCTTTTATACTCTTTTTACCACCTTTTATCCTATGTCTTCTATATTGTTCTTCTAAATCACTTAAATAACTATATATTAATGAATCTATTACTTGTGCAGTTATAATAGCTCCTTTATAACTAAGTTTAACTGCTTTTTTCGTTATCTCATCGCTTAACAGAACCTCACCCCCCATTTCTATTTTGTTTTGTGAAAATGGATAATGATATTAAAAAACATAATGTTTTTAAATTTTGAATTAATAAACTGCATTTTTCGAACCAATTATACATAAATAATTTCCAAGTGTCAATATATTTTGTAAAAATTTTATTTATTTTTTATAATTTTTTAATTAAAGCATTTATTTCTGAGCAAGTTATAAAATTTAATTTATTATTTTAAAACACTAATAAAACTTTTATTATTAAATAAAGCATTTTATTACATCTTTAAATATAAATTTCCTCTTATATTTCTAACACAAAAATTTAGACATAAAAATTTGGAGGCAACTTTGAAAAGTTCCCTCCATCTCCTACTAATATTACACTATTAATTACCATATCTCTAAATATTTCATACTATTTTCCAAATTCTATTCATAGAAATTATAATACTATATTTTTAATATCTTCTTGTTAATTAGTCAAAAAATATCTTTTACTTAAAGTTTTAATTAATTGATTAGACTTTAACTTCTAAAAAATCGCAACCTGTTATCCTATTCTTTTTTAATGCCTTTACAACTTTTTCAGACATAAATATAGGTAGAGTTTCAT
>NZ_JWID01000020.1:32268-57174 GCF_001466305.1 Defluviitalea phaphyphila | reverse complement strand
GTGAAATATATGAAAAAGATAAAGATTTTTATTCGTTTGTAACAGTTTTAGTAAAAGAAAGTGAAGCAAAAGAAAAACCTATAGAAGAAAGCTTAAAGAAAATAGCAGAAAAGATGGAGGAAGCAAAATTATTTGGAAATTTAAAAATGGTAATAGTTCATGATGATAAATTTGATGAAGTAGGTTGGGGCAGTGATGCTATAAACGCAGATGAAGATATTGTTAAATATGGTATAAAATATGTTAGAGTTAGTTCTATTTCTGGGATAAGTGAGGTGAAAGATAGTGGCTTATGGAGAACTAAGTGAAACACAATTAGCACTGCTTGATTGTCTTATATATATTGATGATGTTGTAGAATATGGTGAATGAGAAAAAGTAACTGTAGGGAAAGTTGTAGAAAATTTATTAGATAATAATGCAGAAAACTTAGATAAAAATAAAGACTCTGATGGGAAATATCCTGCTAGTATTCCAAGGGAACGATGGATAGATATATTAAAAGCAATACAGGCAGATGAACAGCTATATAATTTAGTTATAACTCATCCATTAGATTTTACAAGTGATGGATATATAGAAGTAGACGGAGAAAAAGTATCATGCTGTAGATGAAGATAGTAGTAACTTTGTAGATAAAACTATCAATAGTTAAATGTTAGTATTTAAAAAAGTAGTAAAGATTGAATATGTAAAGAAATAAGAATGAGTAACTACTCTATGTATATTAAATGATATTTCAGATAAAACTATAAATATACATAAAGAAAGGAGTAGATATATGAGCGAAACTATATTAGAAAAAACAGAGGGTAGAAGAAGTTATCATGATTCTGTAGAAGAAATGATAAAACGTATTCGTGAAGATGGTATGTCAAATGTATTTGATAGATGGGATTTACAAGAAAAAATTCGTTGTAAATTCTGTCTTCAGGGATTAAGTTGTCAGCTTTGTTCTCAAGGACCTTGTAGAATCAATGAAAAAGGTGGACAAGATAAAGGAGTATGTGGTATTGGAGCCGATGCTATGGCAATGCGTAATTTATTGCTTAGAAATATAATGGGTGCTGGAACTTATAGTCATCATGCTTATGAGGCTTTTAGAACTTTAAGGGCTACGGGAGAAGGTAAAACTCCTTTTAAGATTAAAGATGAAAATAAGTTAAAATGGATGTGTGAAAAAGTAGGGTTAGATACTAATAAAGATATTAATTCTATGGCTATTGACTTAGCTAATTTTTTAGAAAATCAATTAAGGATAGGGTCTGATGAACCTAATTTAATGGTAGAAGCTTTTGCACCTAAAAAGAGAAAAGAGTTATGGAAAAAAATTAATATATATCCAGCAGGAGCTACTCATGAAGAACAAAATTGTGTAGCTAGTTGTCTTACTAATGTAGATGGAGATTATGCGTCTTTAGCTAAGAAAGCTCTTCGATTAGGATTAGCAACCATTTATAATGCACAAATAGGGCTGGAAATGGTTCAAGATATTTTATTTGGAACTCCTAAACCTCATGAAGTAGATGTGGATTTAGGTATTATGGACCCAGATTATGTGAATATTGTTTTTAATGGACATCAACCTTGGGCAGGGGCGGCTACGATACAAAAAGCTAAAGACCCTAAGGTTCAAGAAATGGCAAAAGCAGTAGGAGCTAAGGGATTAAGAGTAGTAGGTTCCATTGAGACAGGACAAGAATTACTTCAAAGATTTGATGTAGATGATGTATTTGTAGGACTTATGGGGAATTGGTTAGCTATAGAGCCTCTTTTAGCTACAGGGACAGTTGATGTATTTGCAATGGAAGAAAATTGTTCTCCTCCTGCTATTGATATGTATGCAGAAAAATATCAATGCACTCTAGTTAGTGTTAGTACAATAATAGGAATTCCAGGGATTCAGCATGAAATACCATATCATCCTGATAAAGTTGATAAAATGGCAGATAAATTAATAGAATTAGGAATAGAAAATTTTAAAAAACGACATGGAAAAATAGAACCTAAAGTACCTAAAATCACTAAAAAAGCTATTGCAGGATTTTCTACAGAAGCAGTGTTGGAAGCTTTAGGAAATAAATTAGATCCATTAGTAGATGTAATAGCAGAAGGTAAAATAAAAGGAATAGTCGCTCTTGCAAATTGTTCAACTCTTAGGAATGGTCCTCAGGATTGGAATACAGTAAATTTAACTAAACAGCTTATTAAAAAAGATATTCTAGTTGTTAGTGGAGGCTGTGGGAACCATGCTCTAGAAGTAGCAGGGTTATGTAATTTAGAAGCCATTAATATGGCTGGAAAAGGATTAAAAGAAGTCTGTACATCTTTAAAAATTCCTCCGGTATTAAGTTTTGGTACTTGCACTGATACAGGAAGAATTTCCATGTTAGTTACTGCCTTAGCAGATCACTTAGATGTTGATGTATCAGACCTTCCTATCGCAGTAACAGCACCGGAATGGATGGAACAAAAAGCTACCATAGACGGAGTTTTTGCAGTAGCTTATGGAGCATATACCCATTTATCTCCAACTCCATTTGTAACTGGAGCAAAAGCTTTAGTAAAATTATTGACAGAAGATATTGAAAATTTAACAGGAGGAAAAATTGCTCTTGGAGATGACCCAGTAGAAGTGGCTAATAATATAGAAGCTCATATAATTAAAAAAAGAAAAGCTATGGGACTTAAATAAAAGCGGCATTGCCGCTTTTATTTATTGTTATCTATTAAAGTCTGGAATAAATTAAGTTTATTATCTATATTATTTGATATTTGTTTTAAATCCCCAAGAAATTGTATTTGTTTTTCTATGTTTTGTTTTAAATTAGTATACATATCCTCTCCTTGAAGAGATGAAGAAGTTAATTCTTTTACATTATCAGAAATTGATTTTATATTAGATAAAAGAAGGTCAATAGTTTCATTGATTGAATTAGATTCAGATAAAATAGTATTAACAAATTCTCCAATGGTTTCAAAAGCTTCTTTAGCTTTATTAATAGCGTTAATTGTTTCTGTCACTTCAGCAGCACTGCTAGACATTGTATTAGATATTTCAGAAGTTTGCTGTTGAAGGCTAGAAATTAAATTAGTAATATCTTCTGCTGATTTGGAGGATTGCTCTGCAAGTTTTCTTACTTCTTCGGCAACAACTGCAAATCCTTTTCCATGTTCACCAGCTCTGGCAGCTTCGATAGAAGCATTTAAAGCAAGAAGATTTGTTTGGCTAGATATACTAGTTATAATTTGAGAAATATTTCCTATTTCACTAGAACTTTGATTTAAGGATGAAATAGTGTGATTAGTTTTTTCTATAGTATTTTTTAATTTATTGATTTTAGATATAGATTCTTTAACACAAATAGAACCATCATTAGCAGTTTTTACGGCATTTTCTGCAATTTCATTTACGGAATCTATTTTTTGTGATATATTTTTTGTTTTATCAGATAAAACTTCATATTGTTTTTCAATATTATTTAATTGCTGGTCACAGTTATTTAAGTATAAAGGGGTCTGTTCATTGAAAGTAGAAGAGATATCTTGGGAGAAAGAAAAAGCGTCATCTATAATTTTCTTTAATTCTGTTGTACTAGATTTTATAGGATTTAGATTTTCTTCTAATTGATTTATAAATTCATTCTTAGATTGTGTTGTTTGTTCTACATTTTTTTCTAAATTATTTTTTTTAAAAATTTTCATATTATAACCCCCTATGAATTATTTCGATAAAAATTTACAATTTATTTACTATTTAAACATATTATAAAGCAAATAACAAAGAAAGAAAAGATTAAAAATTAAATTTTTTATATTGGAATTCAAATAAAATACGGGTTATAATATAAAGTGGCAAGAATTTACTAGGGGAGGAATACATATGTTAAAAAAATTAGTTTTTATATTGTTTATTCCATTGATTATAATAGGATGTAGTCAAAATAAAGATGTGTCAGAAAAAGAAAATAATATAATTGAAAAAGAAATTGACATATTACAAAAAGATAATGCAACGGAAGAAAAAAATGATTTACTAATAGAGGAAGAAAATAAAAAAACAGAAGAAAAAGTAGAAATTGATTATAAAAAAATAAAACCAAATGAATTAGGTCATATTATGATAGTTATGTATCATGGGTTAGTAGAAGATAATCCACCTAGTCCCTATCAAAGGACAATAGAAGATTTTAAAAAAGATTTAGAATTTTTTTATGAAAATGGATATAGGCCTATTTCTATGAGAGATTATATAGATAATAATATATCAGTAGAAGCTGGATATACTCCCATAGTAATAACTTTTGATGATGGAGTTAGTTCTAGTTTTTCTTTGGTAGAAGAAAATGGAGAGCTAAAACCAGCTCCTAATTGTGCAGTAGATATCATGAATGAATTTGCAAAAACTCATCCAGGTTTTGAAGCACGTGCTATTTTTTATATTAATGGAGATAATGATCCTTTTAAAGGAGCAGGAAGTTTTAAAGAGAGATTAGAATATTTAATAAATAATGGATATGAGGTTGCTAATCATACTTATTCTCATGCTCATTTATCAGAAATAGATGAAGAAGAAATTCAAGAAGAAATTGGGAAAGTAGACGAAATGATAAAAGAAGCGTTGCCAGGATATACTGTGGATTCTTTTTCATATCCTTTTGGGGAAAGACCTGTAGAAGAATTAAGATATTTAATAGAAAAAGGAATTTACAATGGAAAAGAATATAATTATAAAATAGGGCTTAGGGAAGGACCAAGTGCTCCTTTTTATCCTATTTATCATATAAAATTTGATCCATATAATGTTCCAAGGGTTAGAGGATCAGAAGGAAAAGAAGGGGATCTGTGGTGGTATCTTGAATATTATAAAAATCATCCAGAATATAGATATATATCTGATGGTAATCCTAATAGAATTTCCATTCCTAAGGGCTACGAAGAAAATATAGATAAAAATAGTTTAGGAGATAAAGAATTATATATATACACCATAGAAGAATAGAGGGGAAAGTTTATGAGTATAAGGTATATATTAGGACGTTCTGGTACGGGGAAAACGAGTTTTATTTATAATGATATAAAAGAAAAATTGAAAAATAAAAAAGACATTCCCTTAATTTTAATAGTGCCAGAGCAATTTAATTTTCAAGCTCATAAAGATCTTATAAGTATTTTAGATACCAAAGGGATAATGAATGTTGAAATTCTTAGTTTTCAAAGACTTGCTCATAGAGTTTTTGAAGAAGTAGGAAAGCCAAAGGAAAAGTTTTTAGGAGATTTAGGAAGAAATATGGTTATAAGAAAAGTTATAGACCAAATGGAAGAAGAACTTCAAATTCTTAATAAATCTGCAAGGCAGCCTGGATTTATTAAGAACTTAGGAAGTATGATTTCTGAATTTCAACAATATGATATTATTCCAGAAACTTTATTGGAAAAAAAAGAAATAATAAAAAGTCCTATTTTAGAGGCTAAAATAAATGATTTATATTTAGTTTTTAAAAGATTTAAAAACTATATGAAAGAAAAATATATAACATCAGAAGAGATTTTGGATGTATTAACTTATAAAATTGAAGAGAGTTTTTTTCTAGATGGAGCTAATATATGGATTGATGGATTTTATGGTTTTACTCCTCAACAGTATAGGATTTTATACAAACTTTTACAAAAAGTAGAAATTGTTAATATTTCTCTTACTTTAGACCCAGAAGTAGATTTATTTTCTCCCTACGATGAAACAGACCCTTTTTGTGAGAGTAGAAAAACCTTTGATAAGCTTAATAAGATAACTGCTCTTTATAATATAAAAGTAGAAGAAATTGTAAAGTTAAAGCAGGGAAAAAATAAAGGGAAAAACCCTGAGCTTATCAATTTAGAAAAACAATTTTTTAACTATCCATGTATTCCTTATAAAAAGGAAACTCAAAATATTAAGCTTTATACAGCTTCTAATCCCTATGGAGAAATAGAACAGGTGGCAAAGGAAATATTAGAATTAGTTAAAAACAAACAATATCGTTATAGGGATATAGCAGTAGTGACCGGAGATATTTCAAAATATCAAAAAATAATAGAAGGTATTTTTAAAGAATATAATATTGCTTATTTTATTGATGTAAAAAGAGATATATTATCTCATCCATTAATTGAACTTATAAGATCATCATTAGAAATAATTATAAATAATTGGTCTTATGAAAGTATTTTTAGATATCTTAAGACTGGTTTTACTCAAATAAAAGAGGAAGATATAGATTTATTAGAAAATTATGTTTTAGCTTATGGAATTAAGGGAAAAAAGAGATGGACAGGAGAAGACTGGGAGAAAAAAGGTATAGATGAGTTAGAAGATATTATACAAAAAGAATATGAAGAAAATAATTTAAAGAAAATAAATGAAACAAGAAAAAAAGTAGCAATACCTCTTTCTAAATTTAATAATAAAATAAGAAATAATAAAAAATATTCTGTTAAGGATATTACTATAGCAATATATGAACTTATGGAGGATTTACAAATAAATAAAAAACTTCTAGAATTTATCGATAAATTCAAAGAAGAAAATCAATTGATTTTAGTAAAACAAAATCTTCAGATTTGGGATTTGATAGTAGAATTGTTTGAAAAAATGGTGGAAATTTTAGGAGAAGAACAACTAACTATTAGAGAATATTCAAAGATATTAGATGCAGGACTTGAACAGTGTAAGATGGGGTTAGTTCCTCCAGCTCTAGACCAAGTGGTGATTGGAGATTTAGAAAGATCACGACTTCCAAACATTAAAGCATTATTTGTAATAGGAGTAAATGATGGCATACTTCCTGCAGTTCCTGAAGATTTAGGGCTTTTTTCAGATGAAGAAAGAAGATTTATGGATCAAATAGGACTTGAATTAGCTCCTGATGGACGAAGAAGGGCTTTTGAAGAACAGTTTCTTATTTATTCTGGATTGACTAAACCTAGTCAATATTTACATATAAGTTTTTGTATGGGAGATGAAGAAGGCAAAGCCTTAAGACCATCTATACTTATTCAAAGAATAAAAACTCTTTTTCCTAAAATAAAAGAAAGTAGTGATTTGCAAAATACTAATATAGAAGAAATGATATCATCTCCAATTAATACTTTTCATTATTTAGGACAAGCTTTAAGAGATATCATTGAAAACGGGGAACTAAAAGATATATGGAAGGATGTATATAGTTGGTATTTATCTAATGAAAACTGGTCAGAGAAAACTAAAATAACAGTTAGAGGGCTTTTTCATACCAATCAAGAAAATTATATTAAAAAAGAGAGTGTTAAAAAGTTATATAAAAACAAAATATATTCGAGTGTTTCGAGGTTAGAAAAGTTTGCAGCATGTCCTTTTGGATATTTTGTAGAATATGGTCTTAAAGCTAAAGAAAGAAAATTTTATCAATTACAAACGCCAGATATAGGAAGACTTTTTCACAGCGTATTAGATGTGTTTTCTAAAAAACTTAAAGGAAAAGGGATTTCTTGGAAGGATTTAGATAGAAATTTAAGCGAAATTTTAATTGATGAAATTGTGGAAGAATTAGCACCAAAATTAGGTAATGAAATACTCTTTAGTTCTGCTAGAAATAAATATTTAATAAGAAGATTAAAGAGAATAACTAAAAGGGCTGTATGGGCTTTAACAGAACATATAAAAAGGGGAAATTTTGAACCTTTAGGATTTGAAATAGGATTTGGTGAGGAGTACAAACTTCCTCCTATAGTAATAGAATTAAGTACAGGAGAAAAGATTATATTAACAGGAAGAATCGATAGAGTTGATATTTTAGATAAAGATAATAAAGTTTATATTAAAATTATAGATTATAAATCAGGAAATAAATCTTTTAATTTAGCGGATATTTTTTATGGAATACAGCTGCAGTTACTTCTTTATCTTGATGCATTTATAAAACAGGGAAGAAAAATTTTTAATGATAAAGAATTATTACCGGGGGGAGTTTTTTATTTTAAAATAGATGACCCTATTATTCGTGAAGCTAAAGAAATGACTCAAGAAGAAATAGAAAAATTACTTTTAAAGGATTTAAAATTATCCGGTATGGTATTAAAAGATATAGATATAATCAGACAAATGGATAATCAAATAAATAGATATTCAGATATTATTCCAGTACAACTTACAAAAAACGGTATAAGCAAAAATTCTTCTGTAGCAACTTTAGAGGAATTTAATGCTTTAAGAGAATTTGTAAAAAATATAGTAGTCGAAATTGGAGAAGAGATTTTAAAAGGAAATATTAAAATAAGCCCATATAAAATTAAGGAAGATACTTCTTGTAAATACTGTCTTTATCAATCTATTTGCCAATTCGATACTTTATTAGAAAATAATAAATATAGAATTTTAAAAAATTTAAATAAAGAAAAGATATGGGAACAATTAAAAGAAGATACTAAAAAATAAATTTAAAAACATAATAAAAATTGATTTGTCTGTAGAATGTGTAAGGAGGATGGCTTGTGAAAAATATTGTTTTAATAGGAATGCCAGGAGCTGGGAAAAGCACTATAGGGATTATATTAGCGAAAACTTTAGGAATGCCTTTTATTGATACAGATTTGATAATACAAAAAAAAGAAAATAAACTTCTTCAAGAAATAATTATAGAAAAAGGAATAGATGAATTTCTTTCAATAGAAGAAAAAACAATATTAGAACTTAATGTAGAGGGAACAGTAATCGCTACTGGGGGAAGTGTAGTCTTAAAACCTGAGGCTATGAAGCATTTAAAGAAAAATGCCTTGATTATATACTTAAAACTTCCTTATATGGAAATAAAAAATAGAATTCGCAATATTACCACAAGAGGAATTGCTATGAAAAAAGGGAAAACCCTTCTTGAAGTATATGATGAGAGAGTTCCTTTATATGAAAGATATCAAGATAAGACTATTAGGTGCATGGGTAAGAATACAGAAGATATAGTAGAAGAAATAAAAGCTATTTGGGAGGAAGAACTATGCAGTGGACCAAAGAGCAGCAATCAGCAATAGACACAAGGGAATGTGATTTATTAGTTGCAGCTGCAGCAGGTTCTGGAAAGACGGCAGTGTTAGTAGAACGTATTATAAAAATGATTACAAGACCTCAAAATCCCATAGATGTTGATAGACTTTTGGTGGTTACATTTACAAATGCTGCTGCCGCAGAGATGAAAGAAAGACTAGGAGCTAGTATATCTAAAAAATTAGAAGAAGACCCAAGAAATATCCATCTTCAAAAACAACTTACTCTTCTTAATCGAGCTTCTATTTCTACTATACATTCCTTTTGTTTAGATGTTATTAAAAATAATTTTCACCTTTTAGATTTAGACCCATCTTTTAGAATCGCAGACGATACAGAAATACTTCTTTTAAAAACAGATTTATTAGAGACAATTTTTGAAGAATTTTATGAAAAGGGAAGAGAAGATTTTCATTCTTTAGTAGAATGTTATGGAGGAAAAAAACAAGATACTAAACTTCAAGAAATAGTTTTAAGAATACATAGTTTTATTCAAAGTAATCCTTGGCCTAGTTTATGGCTTAAAGAAAAGGTTGAAGTATTTGATCCAACTAAGTTTAAAGATTTTAATGAAACTTCTTGGGCTAAAATTATAAAAGAACAAGTTAAAGTAGAAGCTTTAGGATTACTTGAAATTTCAAAAAATGCTTTAAATCTTTCGAAAGAAGCAAATGCACCTGATAAATATATACAAGTTATAGAAGATGATGTTAATATTTTAAAAAAACTTATTAGTTTTTGTGAAGAAGATATAGAAAGTTTATATACTTATATAAGTCAAATATCTTTTTTAAGACAAAAAATATGGAAAGATGGAGACGAATATATAAAAAAAGAAATAGGAGAATTAAGAGATTTAGTTAAAAAAGGAGTAAATAAATTAAAAGAAAATATATTTTTTAAATCTCCAGGAGAAATGTTAAAAGATATGCATAGAACTTTTCCGGTTATGAAAGCTCTAAAAGAGGTTTTGGATGAATTTTCTATTCGTTTTCAAGATTTAAAAAAGGAAAAAGGAATAATAGATTTTAATGATATAGAACATTATTGTTTAGATATTTTACTAGATAAGGGAAGTACTCCGGGAAAAATTATTCCTTCTCCAGTAGCTTTAGAACTTAAAGAAAAATATGAAGAAATATTAGTTGATGAATATCAGGATAGTAATTTAGTACAAGAAACTATTTTAGAAGTTATTTCAAGAAAGAATACATCTAATCCTAATAGATTTATGGTAGGAGATGTAAAACAAAGTATTTATAGATTTCGTTTAGCAAAACCTGATTTATTCATAAAAAAATATAATACTTTTTCTACTAAAGAAGATGGGAAAGAAAGAAGAATAGATTTATTCCAAAACTTTAGAAGTAGAGAAAACATTTTAAATGGAATAAATTTTATATTCAGACAAATAATGACTCCTAATTTAGGAGAAATAGAATATGATGAAAAAGCTGCTTTAAATCCTGGAGCAAATTATCCTGAAGCTTTAGGTCTAAATGTGGGAGGAGATATCGAATTACATATAATAGAAACAGAAGATAATACAGAAGAAACAAAAGAAAATTTGCAAGAAGAATTAGAAGAAATTACCAACATAGAATTAGAAGCAAAGATTGTAACTAAAAAGATTAAAGAGTTAATGAATGATAAAAATCCTTTTTGGGTATATGATAAGAAAATAGAAAAATATAGAAGAGTTAATTATAGAGATATTGTAATTCTTCTTCGCACCACTTCGAAATGGGCTAATATATTTGTGGATGAATTATCAAAAGAAGGGATACCAGTTTATGCAGATGTTGCTACAGGATATTTTGATGCTATAGAAGTAAAAATAATTTTAAGTTTACTTAAAATTATAGATAATCCTAGACAGGATATACCGCTTATAACAGTTCTTCGTTCTCCTATAGTATCCTTAAATTCAGATGAATTAGTAGAAATTCGTGCAGCTTTTCCACAAGGAGATTTTTATGAATCAATAAAAAAATATATAGAAGGAACTTTAGAAGATACAAAATTAAAATTAAAGCTTATAAAATTTTTAGATAATCTTAGTAATTGGAGAAAACAAGCTGTTCATATTTCAATAGATGAATTACTTTGGATGTTATATACGGAAACAAATTATTATAATTATTTAGGAGCTATGCCAGGAGGAGCTCAGAGACAAGCTAATCTTAGAGTTTTAAGAGACAGAGCTGCAAGATATGAAGCAACAAGTCTTAAAGGATTATTTAATTTTATTAGGTTTATGGAAAAAATTCAAAAAAATCAAGGAGATATGGGAGCTGCTAAGATAGTTGGAGAAAATGAAAATATAATTAGAATTATGAGTATACATAAAAGTAAAGGACTAGAATTTCCTATTGTATTTGTGTCAGGCCTTGGCAAACAATTTAATCTTAAAGATTTACATGAATCTATACTACTTCATCAAGATTTAGGATTAGGACCTGATTTTGTAGATTATAAAAAAAGAATTTCTTATGATACTGCGCCTAAAATCGCCATAAGGGAAAAAATAAGATTAGAAACCTTATCTGAAGAAATGCGTATACTTTATGTAGCATTAACAAGAGCTAAAGAAAAACTTATATTAACAGGAACAGTAAAAAATATAGAAGATAGCTCAAAAAAATGGGTAAGAGAAGTGGGAAGTAAAAAAGAAGAATTATCTCCATATATTCTTATAAGTGCTAAAACATATATGGATTGGATTGGTTTAGCTTTAGCTAGACATAGAGATGGAGAAGAAATAAGAAAATGGGGAAAATGCATTAAAAATCCTATAAATACTCTTTATGATGATTCTTCTAATTGGAGAGTTTATAAATGGGGAAAAAAAGATATTAATATTAAAGATGAAAAAGAATTAAAAGAGAAGGAAAAAATATTAGAAGAATTATTAAATTGGGATACAAATAAGTCATATAGTCCTTATAAAGAGAAGATTTTTAATAAATTATCTTGGGAGTATCCTTATAAGGAATCAACAGCTCTTTCTGTAATGATATCAGTTTCAGAAATAAAAAGACAATATGAAAATGAACTAGATCAACAGAGCATATCTTTGATAGAAGAATCTCAGCTAACTCGTCCTAATTTTATAGAAGAGAAAAAAGGTCTTACAGGAGCTGAAAAAGGAATTATAATGCATTTTGTTATGAAGCATTTAGATTTTAACAGAATGGGAAATTATGAAGATATAGAGAATCAATTAATAACTATGGAAAACAGAGGACTTATAACAGAGGAAGAAAGAAAGTCCGTATCAATAAAAAAATTATTTTATTTTGGTAAGTCAGAATTAGCCAATAGAATTAGAAAAAGTCCTAAAATAAAAAAAGAAGTTTCATTTATTCTTTCACTTAAAGCTAAGGAGATTTATGACGAAATTCAATCAGATGAAGATATTTTTATAAGAGGGATAATAGATTGCTATTTTGAAGAAGAAGATGGCATAGTATTAGTAGACTATAAAACAGATGCTATTTTAGACAAGGAAAATCCTGATAGAGAAATAAAGAAGATTATGGATAAATATAGAATACAAATACAATTATATTCTAGAGCCATAGAAGAAATTACAGGAAAGAAAGTAAAGGAAAAAGGATTATATCTATTTAGTATTTCTAGGGCAGTATTTTATTAAAAAAGGCTATTTTAGAATAATTTCTAAAATAGCCTTTTCATTATTCTGCAATTTTTGCTAATATTTGATTACTTCTATCAATAAATTTATTCATAGCTTCAGAATCTAAAGGTTGATGACTTAACATAGCTAAGTCATATACTTGTTCACAAAGCATTTTAACTAATTCCTTATCAGATTCTTTATCAGCTTTATCAGCAATAGTTTTAATCAATTTGTTATTTTTATTAAGAACTAAAGTCTGTTCTTTAGGGAAAGCACCAGGCATATTAAGATTTCCAAACATTTTACTCATTTCTTCCATTCTTCTAGAATGTTCAGAAAGAAGTATCATAGCAGAAACATTTTCAGATTTTAGTCCTTCTATTTTAATTTTTAAATCATTATTATTTAAACTTTCTTTAAAGATTTTTTCTAATTTTTCATTAAATTCTTTATCATCATTTTTATTGTCTTCAGATTTTAGATTTTCAGAAATATCAGCATCAATTCTACTAAAAGTAACTCCATTTTCATGCATTTCAATATGAGAAATAAAAGGATTATCTATAGTGGAGTTTAGAATTACTGCATCCATATTATTATCTTTAAATAGTTTTATATATTGGGCTTGCTGACGTTCATCAGTTACATAAAATACTTTATTTTTATGTTTTGATTCATTTTTTTCTAAATATTCTTTTAAAGTAACATATTCTCCATTAATAGTTTTATAAATGATAATATCTTTTACTTTTTCATAAAATTTAGGTTCTCTAAGAGCACCATATTTAATGAATGGATGAATATCATCCCAATATTTAATAAAATTATCTTTTTCCTTTTTATATAGAGAATTAAGTTTGTCAGCTACTTTTCTAGTAATATAATCAGAAATTTTAGTTACGTATCCATCATTTTGAAGAAAACTTCTAGATACATTAAGAGGTAGGTCAGGACAATCAATAGCTCCTTTTAATAGAAGTAAAAATTCAGGAATTACTTCTTTTATGTTATCTGCAACAAATACTTGATTATTAAATAATTTGATTTTACCTTCTATAGTTTCAAATTCATTTTTTAATTTTGGAAAATATAATATTCCCTTAAGATTAAAGGGGTAATCCATATTTAAATGTATCCAAAAAAGAGGTTCATTAAAGTCCATAAATACTTTACGATAAAATTCTTTATATTCTTCTTCAGTGCATTTATTAGGCTGTTTCATCCAAAGAGGGTTTGTATCATTTATTGGTTTAATTTCTTCTTTTGTATCATCTTTAGAATCATCTTTAGTTTCTTTTATAGTTTCAAGATATATTTCGACGGGCATAAATCCACAGTATTTTTCTATAGTAGAACGGAGAGTATATTCATTTAAAAATTTCTTTCCATCTTCTCCTATATAAAGAGTAATAGTAGTTCCTCTTTCATTTCTATCAGATTCTTCCATTTCATATTCTGTTCCACCACTACATATCCAACGAGCTGGAGTAGCATTTTCTTTATAAGAAAGAGTATCTATTTGAACTTTGTCTGCTACCATAAATGCAGAATAAAATCCAAGACCAAAATGTCCTATTATTTGGTCTTTATCCATCTTGTCTTTATATTTTTTTAGAAAATCTTCAGCTCCTGAAAAAGCAATTTGATTAATATATTTTTTGATTTCTTCTGCAGTCATTCCGATACCATTATCTATTACTTTAATTATTTTATTTTTTTCATCTAATATAACTTGAATTTTATATTTTGTATTTTCTGGTACAGAAGCTTCTCCCATAGAAACTAATTTTTTTAATTTTAAAATTGCATCAGAAGCATTAGATATTAATTCTCTAATAAAAATATCATTATCTGAGTAAAGCCATTTTTTTATAATTGGGAAAATATTTTCACTATGTATAGATAAGTTTCCAGTTTCATGAGGCATGATATTCTCTCCCTTCATTAAATTTCTCATATTATGATATACCCAATAAAATGAAAATGTCAAGGAAAAATTAGCACTCATTATAATAGAGTGCTAACAAAACAATTTTATTAAAGTTAATATGTATTTATAAATTAAATATTATTTTTTTCTACAAGGATATTAGAATTATAAAATAATTCATAAATATATTTATCCCATTGATATTCATAAGATTTATCAAGAATAAAAGTTTTTAGAGCTGTTCCAGTGGTACAGGTAAGTTTATTATTAGTGTATATCATATTTATAAATAGAGCAGAAATTTCAGAAGAAAAATTTGAGATTAAATCTTTATTAGCAGATAAAACAATTTTAAAATAAGTAGGGGATTTTTTACCTTTTATAATATTAAAAACATGTTTTTTTATTTCTTTCCATAAAATATAATTACTATTATATAGTTCTTTTTCATCTGTAGATAAAAAATCTTTATTTAAAATGCCACTGATATGAAATTTAGTAAAGGTATGAATTTCAATATCTCTAGCCTCAAATTCATCAAATAAATTACCTTTTAAAAGTTCTTCCATTGTTTTTTTTACATCTAAAATATTTAGTGTAATCATAGCATACTCCTAAAAAATTATTTAGTAATATAATATCCTTTAAGAAATAAAAATACAAGAGAAAACCCCTAATTATTTTAGGGGTTTAAGATTATTTCCATAGATTAAATTTTAATTTTTTATTTCTTACAAAGTATCGCCATTGTCTCATAAGATAAGGTATAAGATAATAGTCTACTCCAAAAGATCTTCCAGCTCCAAAAAGCATGGGGATAGAAGTAACTAAAAACCATAAATCATTAAGGCCTGTTGAAAGTAAGAAGTTGATATTCATACCAATGGATACAATAGCGGCAATAAATGTAAAAGTACCAGTAATAAAAGCTAGTCCTAAACCTAACTCTGTAAGAACTACTAATTTTTGAAATAACATGGCATTAGGGATAATAAATGTATCAACTATCCACGCATACCAATTAGGAGTATGATTAGAAACAAGTTGCATAATAGAGGCGCCACTAGTTCCATCTACATTACTTCCACCTAACATTATATATTCAAACCAACCACTATCTATTTTTTCTATACCAGACATTAACCACATATATCCAAGATATAAACGAAGGATAACTATTAAAAATGTAGGGGTTGTTTTTTCAAGATGATCATGAAAAAATCTTTTTTTATGCTTCACGCCCCAAAATTCATGATTTAGGTATTTACGAATTATTTCAAAACCACCTATACCAAATAAATAATGGATATTAACTAAATGTTTCATAAAAAGAGCAGGAAGTCCTGATAATTTCATCCCCATAATATTAGCAACAGCATAATTTTTGCTAACAGATACCATAACACCATGAAGTTTAGGTTTTGCTTTTTCTAATTCTTTTCCTCTAATTGAATTAAGAATATTTATTGCTGCTGATTTCCCTGTTTCTAAAGCAGCTTCAACTAATGCAGGAAGAGGCTTATTATCTTCAGTTATAAATAAAGAAAAATCTCCAATAGCAAATACATTTTTATAATGGGTTTTTGTATATTCATCTACGCATACCCTTTGGGATTTTCCTGTTTCTAGATCAAATTTACTAAGACATCTATTAGCTTGTACTCCTCCAGTCCATATAAGGGTATGGGAGTTAATAATTTCATTATCATTTAATACAAAAGAAGTTTTATCAACTTTTGTAATTTTAGAATTAGTTAAAACTTCTACACCTAATTTATTTTTTAGATATTTCACAGATTTTTCAACTAGAGAGTTATCTAAAATAGGTAATATATTAGGGAGGGTTTCTATAAGAATTAATCTTACTTCATCTCTATTAACGTCGTATTGTTTTGCTAAATCATTTACCCATAGAGCTAGCTCTCCGATCATTTCAGTTCCTGTAAAGCCACCACCACCAACAGCAAATGTAAGATAAGCCCTTCTTTTAGATGGGTCTTTTTCTAAAGAAGCTTTTTGGAACATTTCTAAAATATGATTTTTTATTGTAAGAGCATCTTTATAAGACCATAAGGTAAAGCTATTTTCTTTCATTCCCTCGATACCATAAAAGTTAGGTTCACTTCCTATGGCCATAATTAAATAATCATAAGAATACTCATTTTTAGGAGATTTTAGTATTTGTTTTTCAAAATCAATTTGTTGTATATAATCTTGAATTACATGTACATCTGTATATTTAAAAATATCTTTTAAATATACTATTACTCCATCTTCTTCAATACGATTAGCAGCAACTTCATGAAGTTCTGTAAGAAGAGTATGATATGGATTTTTATCTATAAGATAAATTTCTATATCGTCTGTCTTCTTTTTTTTCTTTTGTAAGGTAAGTGCAGCTTGTATTCCGCCATACCCACCTCCAAGAATAAATATTTTTTTACTCATTAAATCAGCCTCCCATGGATATATTATTAACATTTATTTATATATTAAACATAAAAATTACGATAATTATAACATAAAAAAATTAACATTCATAATTTAAAAACCAACGAAATTTAGAGGAATAATTAGAATAAGGAAGAAAATAAGAGCTAGAGAATTAAAAATAAGTTATGTTAACTTTGACAAAAAAATATCTAACCACTATAATTAGCTAGAAATAGTTTACAAAACAAAAAAGGGGAGAGATTATAATGAAAAAGATTATAGCATTAGGATTAGCACTAGGATTATCCTTTGCTACATTAACTGGATGTAATTCAGAAAAAAAAGCTGATGAGGAAAATACTAATGCTCAAGTAGAGCAACAAGCAGACGATAATAACACAGAAGCTCAAACAGAGCAAGAATCAAATGATAACAATACAGAAACAACAGAAGTAACATATACAGATGGTACTTATACTGCAGAAGGAGAACCTGATGAAAGAGGTTGGAAACCAGTAATTACCATTGAAGTAAAAGATGGAAAAATTGCTTCTGTTGACTATGATGAAGTAAATGAAGAAGAAGGAACAACAAAACAAGATAATGAAGAATACAATAATTTGATGAAAGAAAAAAATGGAATAGGACCAGCAGACTTCTTTCCACAATTAGAAAGTGCTCTTGTTGAAAAACAAGACCCAGAAGCAGTAGATGTGATAAGTGGTGCAACTCATGGTTCAGAAAGTTTTAAAGAAGTAGCTAAAAAAGCTTTAGAATCTGCTAAATAATAATGTATAGGAAAATTCCCCAAGAAAATTCTTGGGGAATTTTTAATAATTTTTAATTTGATATTTATATGAAATTTGCGATATACTATGTAAGTAAATATATATAAGTTGGTGAGTAAATGAGTAAAAGAGTACTTATGGTTTTCTTGATTTTATTGGTATTAACATTTTCAGGATGTAGTAAAGAAAAAACTTCTGAGGTAATATCAGAAACTATTTACGCTTTAGGAACTGTTATAGATATTCAGATATACGATGAAAATGTAGATAAAGCTAAAAAAGCTATACAAGAATCTATTGAACGAATAACTGAAATAGAAAATAAAATGAGTGTTAATAAGGATATAAGTGAAGTTATTTTGATTAATGAAAATGCAGGAGAAAATCCAGTTCAAGTTAGTGAAGATACTTTTTATGTATTAAAAAAAGCAAAAGAATATAGCAAATTAAGTAATGGAGCTTTTGACCTTACCATAGAACCTATTGTAAAACTTTGGGGAATTGGAACAGAAGATGCAAGGGTTCCAGAAAAAGAAGAAATAACTTCTCTTCTTAATTTAGTTAATTATGAGGATTTAAAATTGGACGAAAGTACAAATAAAGTACAGCTTAATAAAAAAGGACAGGCAATTGATTTGGGAGGAATAGCAAAAGGATATGCGGGAGATGAAATAAAAAGAATTTTGTTAGAAAATGATATCAATACAGCTTTTATTAATTTAGGTGGGAATGTAGTAACCTTAGGAACTAAAGTGGATGGTTCTTCATGGAGAATAGGTATTCAAAATCCTCTAGGGGATAGAGGAAATTATATAGCTGTATTAGAAGTAGTAGATAAAACAGTAGTAACATCAGGAAATTATGAAAGATATTTTATAGAGGACGGAAAAAGATATCATCATATAATCAATCCTAAAACAGGATATCCTGCAGAAGAAGGAATTATAAGCAGTACCATAGTTACTGATAAATCTATTGATGCAGATGCTCTATCTACTAGTGTATATGTTTTAGGATTAGAAAAGGGAATGGAATTAATAGAGAGTTTGGATAATGTAGATGCAGTAATAATTACAGAAGATAAAAATGTATATATAACAGAAGGATTAAAAGAAACGTTTAATATAGTAGATGATTCCTTTATTTTAGCAAATTAATGTTAGGTAGGAGTTAAAATGAAAAAAGGAGATAAGATAGTAGGTTTAATTATAATTATTTTAATTACAATAAGTTTATTATTTTTAGGAATATATAGATTTATAAATAAGGGAGATAAACTTATTGCAAAAATTATTCAAGATCAAGAGGTAATAAAAGTAATTGATTTAGATAAAGTAGAAGAACCTAAAGAATGGACTATAGAAAATGAAGAAGGTCACCATAATACTATTAGAGTTGAAAAAGGAAGAATTAGATTTATAGAAGCAGATTGTCCTGATTTAGTTTGTGTTAATTCAGGATGGTTATCAAAGCCTGGAGATATAGCTGTATGTATTCCTAATAAAATATTGATTCGTATAGAAGGAAAAGATGATGAAGTAGATCAAATTTCATATTAATATTAGAATGGTGATTATATGACAAATACAAAAAGAATAGTATTATTATCTTTATTAGTTGGAATTGCTCTTATAATTTATGTTATAGAAGCGCAAATTCCTGTAATTTTTCCGGGAGTAAAGTTAGGATTAGCAAATATAATATCTCTATTTACATTACTTGTTTTAGGATGGAAAGAAAGTTTAATAGTAGTTATTTTAAGAACGGTTATGGGTTCTATTTTTGGAGGAAGTATTTCAGCTTTTTTATTTAGTATTGTTGGAGGGCTACTTAGTAATATAGTCATGATTTTATTATATAAATTTTTTAGAAATTATTTAGGATTAAGTTCTATTAGCATTTGTGGCGCAATATTTCATAATATAGGACAGTTACTAGTAGCAGCTTTTATTATACAAGATTTAAGAATTTATATTTATCTTCCAATTCTTCTTATATCAGGAGTAATCACGGGATATTTTGTAGGAATAAGTGTAGGCTTTATTTATAAATATTTTAAGAATTTCCCATGGATTAAAGACATACAGAAGGGACAGAATTAAATGGATTTATGGAAAGCATATCCTGAAATAAATATAGATTTAGATAAGATGGAAAAATACATGAAAAAAGTTGTTCGTTCTAGGAAAAAAATATTAACGGAAATTAGTTTAGAACTAATAGAATCTGGTGGAAAAAGATTAAGGCCAGCTTTTGTTATATTAGGGGCAAGATATGGGAAAAAGTTTGAAGAAGAAAAGATAATTCCCTTAGCATCGGCTATAGAACTTTTGCATACAGCCACTCTTGTTCATGATGACATTATTGATGATTCTAAACTTAGGCGAGGTAAAATAACTGTCCAAGCTAAATGGGGAAAAGATATGGCTGTATATACGGGAGATTATTTATTTACTAAAGCTTTTACAATTTTATCAGACAAGACTTCATTTAAACATATGAACCGTATTGCTAGGGCTGTTAGAGCAATTTGTGAAGGAGAAATAGACCAATATGAAATAAAATATAACGTCAATGTTTCAGTTATAGATTATTTAAAAAGGATTTATAGAAAAACTGCTATATTATTTGCTATGAGTATTTTAACAGGAGCTTATGAAGCTAAGGCAAGTAAAAAAACCTTAAATGCTTTAGGAAAATTTGGAGTTTATTTTGGAATGGCATTTCAAATAAGAGATGATTTATTAGAATACACATCTACAGAAAAAAAAGAAGGAAAGCCTATGGGAACAGATATAAAACAAGGTATTTATACTCTTCCTTTATTATTTGCTTTAGAAGATAATAAAGTAAATAAAGAATTAAAAAAATTATTAAGTAAAAAAGAAAATGTAGATGATGAAGATATAGAAAAAATTATTATGCTTGTAAAACAAACAAAAGCTTTAGATAACACAGAAATATTAAAAAACAAATTTATAAATAAAGCTTTAAAAGAATTAAAAAAACTTAATAATAAAAACTATGATAATATTTTAAAATATTTAATTAAACTATTATAAATAATAGGAATATAACAATCCCCCCTTTGAATACAAATATTTAGAGGGGGGATTTCCTATGAAAATTTATGTGATTAACATGAAAGGAATTATTAAAATTGTTTGTGCATTATTATTGATTATGATTTCTATGGGATTATCAAGACCTTATGTAACAGAAGTTTTTAATACTGTTTCAAAAAACGAACAAAGAAAACTTCCTATATATTGTGTAGAAACTGAAGAAAAGAAAATAGCTATATCCTTTGACGCTGCCTGGGGAGCAGATGATACAGATGATATATTAGCAATACTTAAAAAACATGGAGTAAAAGCTACTTTTTTTCTAGTTGGAGATTGGGTTAGAAAATATCCAGAAGAAGTAAAAAAGATTGCTGCTGAAGGACATGATATAGGTAATCATTCTAATAAACATCCTCATATGGGTCAATTATCAAAAGAAGAAAATAAAAAAGAATTAATGGCAGCTCATGAAGAAGTTAAAAAACTTTTAGGAATAGATATGAATTTATTTAGACCTCCTTTTGGAGAATATAATAATACAGTAATAGAAGCTGCTGAAGAATGTGGATATTATTCAATACAGTGGGATGTTGAAAGGATAAATATAAAAGTAAAAAACTTTAGCTAAATTTAAAATTTCACTTAAAGTGAAATTTTTTTAATATATGATAATTAATCTAAAATCATACAACTTAATAATTTCTATATAAATAAAATAGAGGTGATATTATGGAATATAAAATGAAGGTAAAAAAAATAGAATATATTAATGGATTTAAAGTTATTCATTGTGTTCCAGATATCACAGAAGAAGAAAGAGAAAAAATAAAACAGCACATATTACAAAAAATATATAGAGATTTTAAAGATAAAGTGCAGATAAAAGAAAAAGATAATATTTAAAATAAATGATATTAATAAAAATAATATGTTTATATAGAAAAGGAAGAAGATTATGATTGCAATTTATGCACGACAGTCGATAGATAAAAAAGATAGTTTATCTATAGAAAGTCAAATTGAATTTTGTAAAAAAGAAATATTTAATGAAGAGTATAAAATCTATACTGATAGAGGATTTAGCGGAGGTAATACTAATAGACCTGCTTTTGAACAATTATTAAACGATATTAGAGCTGGTCTTATAACAAAGGTAATAGTATATAAACTTGATAGAATAAGTAGAAGTATATTAGATTTTGCAAGTATTATTAATATATTTAAGAAATATAATGTAGATTTTCAATCTTCCACAGAAAAATTTGATACATCTACCCCAATAGGGAATGCAATGCTAAATATAACAATGGTTTTTGCACAATTAGAAAGGGAAACTATACAAAAAAGAATTAAAGATAATTATTATGCGAGAGGGAAAAAAGGTTTTTATATGGGAGGCAGAGCCCCATATGGATATAAAAAAATAGAAACAAAAGTAGAAGGAGTAAAAACTTATAAATTTATTACAAATAACACTCAATCACAGTGGGTAGTTAAAATGTATGATTTATATGCTAATTCGGATATGTCTTTAGGTCAAATAAGTGATTATTTAAATGATAAAGGGATAAAGGCAGCTCAAGGAGGAGCGTGGGATTCAAGTAAAATAAGTAGAATTTTAAGAAATCCTGTATATGTAAAGGCTGATGGAGATATATATTTATATTATAAAAATAAGGGGTGTAAAATTAGCAATAAGCTAGAAGAATTTCAAGGAATTAATGGATGTTATTTATATGGAAAAAGAAAATCAAATGAAAGAAAGTATACAAATGTAAAAAATCATGTTTTATCTATTGCATTACATAAAGGGATTATAGATTCTAAAACTTTTTTAACTTGTCAATATAAACTAGATAAAAATAAACAGATAAAAAATACAGGAAAAGGGAAGCACAGTTATTTATCTGGTATCGTAAAATGTGGTTATTGTGGTTATTCTATGAGTGTATATACATCAGGAACTTATAAATATTTAAAATGCAGAGGGAAAACAAATTATAAAAATTGTAAAGGACATAAAAGACCCATATATGTTTATGAAGTTGAAGATGTTGTAGAAAAGCATTTGATGGAGAAAGTAAATGAAATAAAAAATTCTAAAATAAAAGTAGAAAAAGTAGAGAATAAAGAAATCAACAAAATCAATTTGCAAATAATCAAAATTGATGAACAAATTGAAAATTTAATTAATCAAATTGCGTTAAGTAATGCAGTTGTCAATAAATATATAAATAAAAAAATAGAACAGCTTGATAATAGAAAAAAAGAACTTGCAAACAAAATTAAAAATTTAGTTTTAAAGAATAGTCAAAATAAATCAATTGAAGATGTTTTATCTTATACAAGTAAATGGAATGAAAGTGATCTTGAAGAAAAAAAGAAGATAATAAATTGTTTTGTTAATAGAGTTTATGTAAAAGATGATGAGGTAACTATAGAATGGAAAATATGAGGCTATCAATTTATTGATAGTCTTTTTAATTTTATACATAATTCTTTATTTAAATTAGTATTTTTCAATATTGAAAATTTAGTGTAATTTTAAAATACAGGTAAAATATTTATAATTAATAGAATTTAATAATTTTTTTAAAAATTAAGTTATATTAGTATAATAAAATATTTATACAAAAAGCACTTAAAATTGTAAAAAGAAATTCGATATTATTTTAGGAGTTATTTCAATAATTAAGTAAAATTATGAATTTTTGTGGAGGTGTATTTAATGACTAGTATAAAGAAAAGTTTTATTTATTTAATGATGTCAATTATTATCATAAGTATAGGAGGATGTAATAAAAATAATGAAAAAGATAAAACGGATATAAATAATGAAGTAACTGAAACTAGTATTGAACAAAGCACACAAGATAATGATACAGTAAAAATTATTGTACGAAGTGTAAATGCTGCGAGTTCTGAAGCAATAGATAATGAATTAGTACATAAGTATATAGAAGAACAATCAGGAATAAAATTTGAAATTATTCATATGTCAAGCGAAACAGAACTAGCTCAAAAAATCAATTCATCTATAACTGGGCAAGAGGATGTGGATGCTATACAAACATCATATGCTGCAGCCTCAATGACAGATTTGCAAGCGAGAGGAGCATTAATGCCTTTAAGAGATTTAATTGAAGAATATGCACCAAAATTAAAAGAGGCATTTACAGAAGAACAGTGGAAATCTGTTTCAGATGCAAATGGAGAAATTTGGGCTATTCCTAGATTACAAGAAGATNAACAGTGGAAATCTGTTTCAGATGCAAATGGAGAAATTTGGGCTATTCCTAGATTACAAGAAGATATGGGATATGCCATTGCCATTAGGAAAGATTGGAGAGAAAAACTTGGTATGAAAAAACCAGAAACTATTGAAGAATTAGAAGAATTTTTAATAGCAGCTAGAGATGCAGATTTAGATGGGAATGGTAAAAATGATACTATACCACTTTTAAGTGTTGCAGGATTTAATGAACTTGAATGTGCTTTAGGATATAGCATTATGGGTGTTCCTGTATTAACTGGACGAACTTCTTTTTCTAATTATATTGATGAAAAAGGAAATGTGACACCTATTGCTCTACATCCAAGATATAAAGTATATATAGAAACTATGGCTAAGTGGCATAAAGAAGGATTATTACACCCAGAACAATATTTATTAGAAAAGGACCAAGCAGAAGGTCTTATTATTGATAATAAAGTAGCAGCTCATGCTGGATGGTATTCAAGATTTATAAGACCATGGGAAAAGTTAGTTGAAAATGTACCAGAAGCAGAATATGAATATATTACATTAAAAAGATATGATGGTGGAGATTATAAAGTAACAAGAGGATATCCAGCTAATCCAGGAATAAGTATTGTAAGTTATTCAGATAATGCAATTAATGCCTTGAGATTATTTGAATGGATGGCAACTAATGCAGAAAACTTTATAACAACAAGATACGGAATAAAAGGAACTCATTGGGAATGGGTTG
>NZ_JWID01000020.1:28024-32043 GCF_001466305.1 Defluviitalea phaphyphila | reverse complement strand
AAATTTCTATAGAAGAAGAATGGGATAACATGATAGAACATTATAGAGAATTATATGCTGATGAATTTATAAAATATGCTACGCCATTGTATAATCAAAGAATAGCAAATGACAAAAAATAGAGGGATATTAATATCCCTCTATTTTTTGTTAATACAGACAATACTATACAATCATTTATTTGTATTTAGCATTTTTCTATATTGAGAAGGAGTTATACCTTTGTATTTTTTAAATACATAGATGAAATATTTAGAATTACTAAAACCAACTTTTGCAGCAATTTCTTTAATTTTTGCATCTGTATGTAATAAATCACAAGCAGCTTTTAATCTTTTTTCGGTAAGGTATTCAATAAAAGTTTTGTTATTATTTTTTAAAATTTTATATATATAAGAAGAACTTAGATTAATTGCTTGAGATAATTTATCCATAGAAATATCTTCGTGATAATGTTTATCAATATAATCTAAAATAGTATTTAAATAAATTTTCTCATTATTATTTTGTAATTTTTGAATTTTACTACATGTATAATTAATAATATTAGTTAAAACTTTTTTTGCAGCATAAACAGTTTTAATAGATAAAGTTAAATGCCAAATATCATATTTTAAATATGTATTTTTAGATATATCTATGTTGTTTTTTAAAGCAACATGCAATATATTGGATAGAACAGAAAGAACAAATTGTTCAAATTCAATTTTGGATATTCTTTGACTTTTATCCATTTGGTCTAAGATTTCATTAACTTGTTTTAGACATGCATCAGTATTTCCTTGTAATAAATAATTTTTAAAAATATCATTATTTAATTCATATAAACAAACTTCTTCACTATTATCATTATTATTAATATTATCTAAAAAAATAATACTGCTTGTTTTATTTAAGTACCTATGGCGTAAAGCTTGAGCACTTTGTAAATAAAGAGTATGTAAATGTTTAATATTATTACTTTTTTGACTTATACCAAAAGCTATTCTTATATTATATTGATCATTTGATAAAGATACAATTTGTTTTGTTATTTTATTAAGTAATAATTCTTCTGTAGAGAAATTATCAAAATAAGTATTCACTATGATTGCTAAATTATCAAAATCCATGTAAACAATATGTGTTTCGATATTATATTCTTCAAATACTGATTTAATTATATTTGAGATCTTTTCTTTTATTGCATTAATATTGACATTTTTATTTTTTAATGCGTATAAATTAATTATTTCTACATTAATAACGTAAAAATAATCGTGTTTAAAATTAAAATCTTCTAATATACCGGAATTTACTTTTGAATTTGTAAGAATATAATATAGAATTCTTTCTTTGTATAAGGGAGAAGTCTTTTTTATTTTTTCTAACATCACTACATTATCGTTTAGTGTATTTAAGATGTTATCTCTAAAACCTTTAATAAAATTTAATCCTATATTTCCATTACTAATCTTATTAAGTAATTCATCCATAGGTTTTGTAGCTTTTTTTGAAATAAAAATTGCTATCAAAATAGATAACATTAATATAATGATAGTTCCAGATAACAAGATTTTTTTTAATTTAAAAAAAATAAAATCTACGTTATTTTTAGAATCTATCCAAATGAAATTCCAAGGGAATAAAGTGGATGGCATAATATTAATTAAAAGTGGTTGTCCTTTAAATTCTGTTATTAATTGTTGTTTATCTAAAGAATAATGTAGTTTATCTTTGTTTATAAGTTCAGTTATTAAATCATTATTGAGATCTCCTAGTATAATATTATTTTTTTCGTTTATTATTGCAAAAGTAATCCCGGATGTATCTTTTAGTTTTGACATTGCTTCATCATAAATTTTTTCAATATCTACATTAATAATAATCTTATTAAAATAGTTACTGCCATAGGGTAATGTATATATAATACTTAAAACTTCATGATTTAAATTTGTATTAAAGTGAGAATCTTTTAATTCTCTTCGGTCAATTAAGATGATATTATATGGATTATCACTTTTAAAACCAATCCATTCATTATCTGGAAAATCTAAGTAATCACAAACTCCATAATTGGTATCATATATTTTCCCGGTTTTATTTATGTATAATGATACAGAATAAATGCTATCAGAAATATTTTTAAGTTGAATAAGCCAATCTAAAATATATCGTTTTTCTTGATAATTTAATACTTTACTATCACTGCTTTGAATAAGGTTTAAAATACTATCATTACTATATATTTGTTTATTAATTTTTAAAATAGATTCATATATTTGTTCAATAGACGCTTTAGATTGATGTAGTAAATTTTCGTTATATTGATTATGAATTTGTATTATCTCATCTTTCATACTATTTAAGTATAATAGATAATTACTTATTGTTATTAATAAAGTAAATATTATTAAGATAGAAAATAAAGAAATAAAAAATTTATTATTAATTTTTTTTGTTAATAGCATTATTTTCACTCCAATTTTATTACTATTATACAATAAAAAAATATATTATTAATTTTTATTCTCATCTTTATTATCAATAATATATATAAAAATAATAATTTGATTTAAATCATAGTTCAATATGAAGTAAAAATAAATACCAATATAATATAATTATACAGAAATAGTATAAAAAAATCTATAAAAACCTTTATTTTAGGCAATTTTGAATAAAGAGAAAAAATTTAGAATTTAATATTTGTTTCATATTATGTAAAATTGAAATTGAACAAACTTAAATAAATTTTATGGAGGTGTATTTGATGACTATTGTAAAGAAAAGTTTTGTTT
The DNA here is from genome assembly GCF_001466305.1 of Defluviitalea phaphyphila. Taxonomy (GTDB): domain Bacteria; phylum Bacillota; class Clostridia; order Lachnospirales; family Defluviitaleaceae; genus Defluviitalea_A; species Defluviitalea_A phaphyphila. The sequence goes on along the minus strand of NZ_JWID01000020.1, from coordinate 29,263 downwards.
ATCTAATGGTATTAATTATGATTATTAGTATAGGGGGGTGTGGCAATAGTAGTGAATCAAATGAAGAAGCAAGTGTTTCTAAAAATAATGTTGAACAAAATATTAAAGACAATACTAATAATAATGACCCAGTAAAAATCATAATGAGAAATGTAAATAACGGTGGTGCTGAAGCAGTAGATAATGAATTAGTACATAAGTATATAGAAGAACAGTCAGGAATAAAATTTGAAGTTATTAATATGCCAGATACAACAGAATTAGCTAGAAAAATCAATTTATCTCTAGCAGGGCAAGAAGATGTGGATGTTATTCAAACATCGTTTTCTGCCGCCTCAATGGCAGATTTGCAAGAAAGGGGAGCACTAATGCCTTTAAGGGACTTAATTGAAGAATATGCACCAAGATTAAAAGAGGCATTTACAGAAGAACAGTGGAAATCTGTTTCAGATGCAAATGGAGAAATTTGGGCTATTCCTAGATTACAAGAAGATNAACAGTGGAAATCTGTTTCAGATGCAAATGGAGAAATTTGGGCTATTCCTAGATTACAAGAAGATATGGGATATGCCATTGCCATTAGAAAAGATTGGAGAGAAAAACTTGGCATGAAAAAACCAGAAACTATTGAAGAATTTGAAGAATTTTTAATAGCAGTTAGGGATGCAGATTTAGATGGGAATGGCAAACATGATACTATACCACTTTTGAGTGTTACAGGATTTAATGAACTAGAATGTGCTTTAGGATATAGTATTATGGGTGTTCCTGTATTAACTGGACGAACTTCTTTTTCTAATTATATTGATGAAAATGGGAATGTCACACCTATTGCTCTACATCCAAGATATAAAGTATATATAGAAACCATTGCTAGATGGTATAAAGAAGGATTATTACATCCAGAACAATATTTATTACAAAAAGACCAAGCTGAAGACCTTATTATTGCAAATAGAGTAGCAGCCCATGCTGGATGGTATTCAAGATTTATAAGACCATGGGAAAAGTTAATTGAAAATGTACCAGAAGCAGAATATGAATATATTACATTAAAAAGATATGATGGTGGAGATTATAAGGTAACAAGAGGATATCCAGCTAATCCAGGGATGAGTATTGTAAGTTATTCAGATAATGCAATTAATGCATTGAGATTATTTGAATGGATGGCAACTAATGCAGAAAACTTTATAACAACAAGATACGGAATAAAAGGAACTCATTGGGAATGGGTTG
>NZ_JWID01000020.1:0-27806 GCF_001466305.1 Defluviitalea phaphyphila | reverse complement strand
AAATTTCTATAGAAGAAGAATGGGATAACATGATAGAACATTATAGAGAATTATATGCTGATGAATTTATAAAATATGCTACGCCATTATATAATCAAAGAATTAATAACTAAATACAAACTAAGTAGTTATTAGGTAGCTACCTAATAACTACTTAGTTTCTTAGGGGGGAAATGGATTGCAATTAGTAGAACAAAGAAAAAATAAATATTGTATAAGCAAAAAAATAAAAATGAAACTAAGCAATATAATGAAAATAATAATAAAATATAAATTTTTCCATATTTTAGCAATACCAGGGATTATATATTTTATATTATTTCATTATGTTCCCATTCTTGGTCTTGTTATTGCTTTTAAAGATTATTCAGGTCTTGGAGGTATACAAGGTATTATTGATGCACCATGGGTTGGATTAGAACATTTTAAAAATTTATTTACTAGTCCATCTTTTTGGAAATTATTAAGAAATACTTTACTTATAAGTACATATAGATTAATCTGGGGATTTCCTGCACCTATTATATTTGCATTAATGCTTAATGAAGTTAGAAATAGACGTTTTAAAAAAATAGCTCAGACCATATCCTATATGCCACATTTTTTATCATGGGTTATAGTATCAGGATTGGCTATAATGTTATTATCTCCTTCATCTGGACCATTAGTTCCATTATTTAATGCTTTAGGAGTTAAACCAATTAATTTTCTTGGAGATAAAAGTTATTTTAGATCAGTACTTGTAGTATCTTCTATATGGAAAGATTTGGGGTGGGGGACCATTATATATTTAGCAGCTATTACTGGAATACCGCAAGAACAATATGAAGTAGCAACAATTGAAGGTGCTACAAGGTTTCAAAAAATACGTTATGTTACTTTACCGTCAATTAAATTTGTAATAACTATTATGTTTATTTTGAGAGTAGGGAAAATTATAAATGAAAATTTTGAACAAATATTTAATATGTATTCCCCAGTAGTGTATGAAGTTTCAGATGTATTTGAAACATATATTTATAGAAGAGGGATACTACAAGCAGATTTTTCTTTTACAACAGCGGTTGGATTATTTAAATCAGTTGTTTCTTTGATACTTGTTGTGATTAGTAATAAAATAGTTAAACTACTAGGGGAGGAAGGAATATGGTAAAAAATATTACAGTTAAAAATAAAAAAAGAAAAAAAATAGAAATTTTTGATATTATAAATACTTTTTTTATCTTATTAATATGTATTATAACAATTTATCCTATTTTATATGTATTTGGAAGATCGATTATGTCTGATGTAGAGAGAGCTCTTAGACCATTTGCAATCTTTCCTAAAAAAATTGATTTATCTGCATATAAATATATTTTAGGAAAAGGTTCATTAATATATAATGGATATGCTATAACTTTATTTAGAACTATTGTTGGAACAGCTTTGAGTTTAATTGTAGAGGCTATGTTTGCTTATGTTATATCAAAAAAGAAATACCCATTAAGAAATGCTTTAACTATTATGATTGCTTTTACTATGTGGTTTCAAGGAGGTTTAATTCCAACATTTTTATTAGTAAGATCACTGCATTTGATGAATTCTATCTGGGTTTATATATTCCCAACATTAATGTCAGCTTGGAACATATTAATTATGAGGAACTTTTTTGCACAAATTCCAGAAGGGCTAGAAGAATCGGCCAAAATAGATGGAGCTAATGAGGCAGTTGTTTTCTTTAAAATTGTATTACCCCTATCAAAACCAGTATTAGCAACTATAGGGTTATTTCATGCGGTAACTCATTGGAATGAATGGTTTTCTGCATTAATTTATGTAAATGATAATACTAAATGGCCTGTTCAAGTAATATTAAGACAGATATTAGCAACAGCAATGCAAAGTGAAATAATGGAAGATAATGTAGTTGCCACACCACCACCAGCTGTTTCAGTTCAAATGGCTACAGTAGTAATTGTTACTGTTCCAATATTATTAGTTTATCCTTTTATACAAAAATACTTTACAAAAGGTATGCTTGTTGGTTCAATTAAAGGGTAATTTATATCATTAATATATGTTAGCTATTAGGAGGGGGCAAAAACTATGTTAGAGAAAATCAATGAGATACTTAGTGTAAAATTTAAAAGTTTGGAGGATTTATTAAATCATTATAGGAAAGTTCTCCCTTACAGAACTAGAGGATATCATCAAGATGAAATAGGACCAATTATACCTGAAGACACTTCAGAAAAAGCAAATAAATTTTTAAATAGAGAATTTGATTTAGCAGGATATACTGTAAATATGAAAGATAAATTAAATTGGTATGCTACACCTACTGGAGATTTAGAATGGAATGGTGGTTTAGTAAGACATGGTCATTTTGTTGTTATGGCCAATGAATATATAAGAACATCTGATGAAAGATTTGCAAAAGAAATTATTGACCAAATGCTTGATTATATTGAAAATGTTCCTGTATATGACCCAACAGACAAACCATATCTTGAATATAAAAAATCAACTTGGAGGCCTTTTGAAGCAGCAGCTAGAATGGGAGAAACATGGCCTGAAGCTTTAGGGAAAATAATTAATTCAAAATCAATGACAGCAGAAGCTTTTGCAAAAATATTATTATCTACTTATGAACATGCAAAATTTATTAGAAAATACCATTGGAAAACTGGAAATCATGCAGTAGGAGAAGTTGCATCATTAGGGATAACATCTATATTTTACAGTGAATTTAAAGAAGCAGATACTTGGCGTCAATATGCAGTAGATTTTTTAATGAATATGTGGGATAAACTATTTAATAAAGATTATTATACAAATGAGATGTCAGGTGGTTATCACTGGGTTGCTATGAGAAGTTTTTTTGCATTTTATGAAGTAGCAAAGAAAAATGCTCTTGAACATATATTTCCTAATATATATACCGAAAGATTAATTAATGCCTCTTATGCTGAATTATATCAAGAAAAACCAGACTATTCTATTCCAGTTACTAATGATTCAAGTAGCAAAACAAATAGAAAGAAACAATTAGAAAGAATTTATAATCTTTTTAAATTAGAAGAAATTAAATATAGATTAACTGAAGGAAAAGAAGGAGAAAAGCCAGAATATACATCTTATTTCTTCAAGGATTCAAGAATAGGTATTATGAGAAGTGACTGGACTACAAAGGCAAATTATTTGTTTTTTGATATGGGAAGATGGGGAGATAACCATATGAATGAAGATCAATTAAACATTGAGCTTTCAGCCTATGGTAGAAATATTTTAGTTAATTGTGGTAGATGGCGTTATACAACTAGTCCAGATGTAGAATGGTTAGATAAAGCAAAATATTTTAAAACCACTGCTGCATATAATTCATTAATTGTAGATGGTTATCCTCAATTACCTGGAGATGCAGAAGGATATATGGTTATTGAAGAAGATTATGATTTTGCAGAAGGAATATTTAATGCAGGTTATGGAATTAAGATGACTTCACCAAGTCATAAAACAGGTGAAGAAGCAACAGCTGGATATAAATTAGATGATATTACCCATACAAGACAAGTAATATTTATAAAACCAATGTTTTATATTGTTAGAGATATTGTTAATACTATTAAAGAACATGAGGCGGAAGTTATATTTCATTATAGAGAAGGAGATTTATTAGAAAGAGATGGAGTATATATTACCCAATTTGATGATGCTAATTTAGTTCTTAAGACAATTAGTGATAAAACGATTATAATTAATGTTTATAAAGGAAGTGAAGAACCTTTTAGAGGTTGGCATTGTCCTTATTATGATCAAATGGAACCTGCACCAGAATTAAGTATTAAGCAAAAGGGTATAGGTAAGATGATATTTAATACTTTATTATTCCCTATTAAAGGAAAAGTAAAGGAAATACCAAAATATGAAGTTACTAGTAATAAGCATATTGTAGAATATAATAATGTTAGATATACAATAGAAATAGGAGAAAAGGGGATATGTAAAATAGATAAAGAAAAAATAAAAAACATTATGTAATGGTTTTACTTTAATGTGGATACATGATTCGTTAGATTGGAAAGAATATGGAGTAGACCCACTTATTAAACAAGTTCTAAATCATAAACATTTAGGGAATGGTTCAATAATATTATTTCATAATAATGCAAAATATACTAAAGATGCTTTAGATACAATTATAACAGGATTAAAACAACAGGGTTATGAAATAGTACCAATATCAGAACTTATTATAAAAGATAATTATTATATTGACCATGAAGGAAGACAAAAACCTATTGAAAACAATTAAATAAAAAAGAAAAAAGACTATAAGTAGTATGTAACTATTTACAGTCTTTTTTCTTTTTTATTTTCTTAAAATTATCAATTTGCTGTTGGGTAATTTTATAAATTAAGTCATCTAATTTTCTACTTAGTTGTTGAACAAGGGGATCTAGAAAATTGTAATTTTTCTGCTCAAGTAAAGTATCTAAAGCAGTTTTTAAGAGCTCTATTTCTTCTCTAGTACAATTTTTTTGTTTCATCATAAATACCCCCTTTTCTAACCTATACTTTCTCTTATACAGAGGATAATCTATAAATTTTACTTAAATGAGTAAAATATCTATTAAAGTAATATTATGTAAAAACATAATAACATAAAAATAAAATTTAATCAAATACAAAAATATTCCTTTACTTATAAAATTTACATTATATATTTTAGTGTATGCTTCAAAAAATATAAATGACTTAGATAAAAATAAAAACATATATTTTTCTAAACAAATTAAAAAAAATTGCGTATATTATAAAGAAATAATAATTTATAAAAAAGGATAGTATATAATAAAAAGGAGGATTATTATGAGTGAAGAACGTAAAATGATATTAAAAATGGTGGATGAAGGGAAAATTACTCCAGAACAGGCAATAGAAATGCTAAAAGCTACTAATACTTCCGAAGAAAAAAATGAGCAATATGAAAATTACACAAAATCAGAAGACTTCATACAAGATATGGAAAAATGGGCAAAGGATTTTGCAAAAAAGATGGGCAGCACTATAAAAGACTTAGAACCAAAGTTAAGAAAAATGACTCAGATTATGGTTCAAAATACTGTTAATACTGTTGAAGAAATAGGAAAAGTTTTTAAAGAGCAAAATGAAGATTCAAAAGAAGATAAAGAAAATTAGAAACGGTCAAAACCGTTTCTTTCTTTTTTTAAAAAATTTCTCTTGCACAACTATTTTTAGTATGATAATATACTCACATATTATATTAAAATAGTATATAAAATACTATTTATTTTATGAATTTTTGAAATTTTGGCGTTCTCAATAGAGATTTGGGAACGCCTTTTATTAGAATATTATTAACACAATAGGGGGAAGTAAAGTGAGTAATAAAGAACAAAATAAATTACCAGAAATATTTGGCTGTAATGTTTTTAATGATGCTACAATGAGAGAAAGACTTCCTAAAGAGACTTATAAGGCTTTAAAGAAAACTATAGATGAAGGTGCTAGTTTAGATATAAAAATAGCAGAAGTGGTTGCTAATGCTATGAAAGATTGGGCTATTGAAAAAGGAGCTACTCATTATACCCATTGGTTTCAACCTATGACAGGAATGACAGCAGAAAAACATGACTCATTTATTTCACCTACTTCAGATGGAAGAGTTATAATGGAATTTTCAGGGAAAGAATTAATAAAAGGAGAATCCGATGCATCATCATTTCCATCAGGAGGACTTAGAGCGACCTTTGAAGCAAGGGGATATACAGCATGGGATTGTACTTCCCCGGCATTTCTAAAAGAAGATGCTAATGGAATGACATTATATATTCCAACAGCCTTTTGTTCTTATACAGGAGAGGCTCTAGATAAAAAAACTCCCCTTCTTAGGTCTATGGAAGCCATATCAAAACAGGCTCTTAGGATTTTAAGACTATTTGGAAATAATACAGCAAAAAAAGTAATAACTACAGTAGGAGCGGAACAAGAATATTTTCTAGTAGATAAAAAATTATATCAAAAAAGAACTGATTTAATTTTTACAGGAAGAACCTTATTTGGAGCTATGGCACCAAAGGGTCAAGAAAAAGAAGATCACTATTATGGAAGTATAAAAGAGAGAATAGCTGCGTTTATGCAAGAGTTAGATCTAGAATTATGGAAATTAGGAGTACCTGCTAAAACTAAACATAATGAAGTAGCCCCAGCACAATATGAAATAGCTCCAATTTTTGATACAACTAACGTAGCAACAGATCATAATCAACTTATTATGGATACATTAAAAAAAGTTGCAGATCGCCATGGTTTTGCTTGCCTTTTACATGAAAAGCCCTTTGCTGGAGTAAATGGTTCTGGAAAACATAATAATTGGTCAATAGCTACAGATGATGGGCATAATCTTTTAAAACCAGGGAAAACTCATCATGAAAACATGCAGTTTCTTATATTTTTAACAGCTATTATCAGAGCTGTGGATTTACATGCTGATTTACTTAGACTTTCTGCAGCTAATGCAGGAAATGACCATAGATTAGGAGCTAATGAAGCGCCACCAGCTATTATTTCCATATTTTTAGGAGAAGAATTGACAGAAATCCTAGAACAAATAGAAAAAGGACAAAATATAAGTGCTAAAAAAAGAGAATTTTTAGAAGTGGGAGTCTCTACTTTACCACAAATGAGAAAAGATACAACAGATCGTAACAGAACTTCTCCGTTTGCATTTACAGGAAATAAATTTGAATTCAGGATGGTTCCTTCTTCTGCTTCCATTTCAGGTCCTAATGTTGTAATTAATACTATAGTGGCAGATGTATTATGTGAGATAGCAGATGAATTAGAAAAAGCAGAAGATTTTAATAAAGCAGTTATAAATATTTTAAGAAGAATAATAAAACAACATAAAAGAATAATTTTTAATGGTAATGGATACTCTAAAGAATGGGTAGAAGAAGCTAAAAAAAGAGGACTGCCTAATATAAAATCAACAGTTGAAGCTATACCAGCACTTATTAGTGAAAAAGCAATTAATTTATTCGAAAAGCATAAAGTATTCTCTAAAACAGAACTTTATTCAAGATATGAAATATTATTAGAAGATTATATTAATACAGTTAAAATAGAAGCTAAGACTATGATTCACATATCAAAAAGACAAATTATTCCTGCATTGATAAAATACTCTACTCAAATAGCTCAATCTATTTCAGCTATTTCTAATGTAGGAGATTTTAATACAAGTACTCAAGAGGAATTATTAAAAGAAATAACAGATGCTATGGCAGAGTTTAAGGAAAAACTTAAGATTTTAGAAGAAGCATTAGAAAAAGCAAAAGAAATAGAAGAAGATTCCTATAAAAAGGCAAAATATCATTATGAAGTTGTATGTAAAAGCATGGAACAATTAAGAAAAGTAGGAGATTATTTAGAAACTTTAGTAGATGAAAAAATATGGCCTATGCCTACTTATAGTGAATTACTTTTTAGAATATAGATGATTGTTACCATTAGTTTTAAAAAAATATAAAGGGGAATCTTATTTGAAAGACAAATTATTTAACAATGAAGAACAAATAGAAAAAGTAATCTTAATAGGAGTAGATACGGGAGAAGAAAATGTAAAAGAAAGCATTGATGAATTGGAAGAATTAGCTTCTACAGCAGGAGCTATTACCTTAGATAAGATAATTCAAAACAGAGGGAATATACATCCTGCTACTTATATAGGCAAAGGGAAAATAGAAGAAGTTAAAAATAGAGTAGAAGAATTAAAAGCAACAGGCATTATATGTGATGACGAGCTTTCACCAGCACAAATGAGAAATTTAGAAAAAATAATTGGATGCAAAATAATGGATAGAACCATGGTTATATTAGATATTTTTGCTAATAGGGCAAAATCAAAAGAAGGGAAAATACAAGTAGAACTAGCACAACTTAGATATAGATTATCTAGATTAACGGGAATAGGAGAATCTTTATCCAGATTAGGAGGAGGAATAGGGACAAGAGGTCCTGGAGAGAAAAAATTAGAAACTGATAGAAGACATATAAGAAATAGGATAGGACAGTTAAAAGACGAATTAAAAGAAATAGAAACCCATAGAGAACTTATTAGGGCAAGAAGAAAAAAAGTGGGGACACCTTTAATTGCTATCGTAGGTTATACTAATGCAGGAAAATCTACTTTATTAAATAGTCTTTCAGAAGCAAATGTATTAGCAGAAGATAAATTATTTGCTACATTAGATACCACTACAAGAAGTTTAACTCTTCCTGGAGGTTCAGAAGTATTAATTACAGATACTGTAGGATTTATAAGAAAGCTTCCCCATCATTTAATAAAAGCCTTTAAATCAACTTTGGAAGAAACACGATATGCAGATATATTACTTCACGTAGTAGATGCAACTTCTAGTAGTATAGAAACTCATATGAAAGTGGTTTATGAAACATTAGAAAGTTTAAATTCTTTAGGAAAACCTATCATAACTATATACAATAAAATAGATAAAGAAGTAAATAATATTCTTCTAAGAGATGAAAGAGCCCAAAAAACTATAAAAATTTCTGCAAAAACAAAAGAAGGATTAGATAAAGTACTATTAGAAATAGAAAATATCTTAAAAGAAAGTAGAAAAGAGATAAAAATTCTAGTCCCTTATTCGGATATGGGAATTATAAATCTTATAAAAGGACAAGGAGAAAAAATAGTAGAAGAATATAGAACAGAAGGAATTTATATAGAAGCTTATATAAATAAAAATATATATAATAAAATGAAAAAATATATAGTAGAATAATTAATATTGATTATAAATATTAAAATATTAAAAAAATTATCGCAAATAATAAAAACATTTAATATTATTCGACGGTAAATATACAATATTATTTTAAATATTGTCGAATACCATTAAATATGATTGAATATTGCGAAAAATTACACTAGTTTTTCTATTCTATATTATTTATAATAACCCTGTAAGAGTATATAAAGTCATACAAAAGAATTTACAGGGGGTTTTAAAATGATTACGAAATTTTTAGAAGGTATAAGAAATTGTAGCACATCTGATGGGAGGTTTATACAATTAGAATATTTTCTTTTAGAGAGAGAAGGTAAAGAATTAAGTAACACCAAAAAGAGTTATGGGATAGAAATAGTAAAAAAATGTGATCATTTAGGGCAAATAGTTTATACAGAAACTGATTACATAGATTATATTACATATGAAAAAGAAAAAGCAAAACAAATTATTAATAAATTAATTGCTAATTCTGTTACTCCAGTTACAATGTCTTATGTCATAGATGATTTAATGGATGAAACACCTTGTGCATAATGGGCAAGGTGTTTTTATTATATAAAAATTTTAGAGTTTTTAACTTGTAATAATATGCTATAATAATTATATAAAAAGAGTTATATTGAGGGGAAAAGATATGCTAAAACGATTTAAAACTGTATTAAATTTAGCTCAAGCAGAAATTATAGAAAAAAAATCAAGATTTATAGCTACTGTAAAACCAGTAAAAGATGAAAAAGAAGCTCAAGCTTTTATAGAAGAAATAAAAAAGAAATACTGGGATGCCACTCATAATGTTTTTGCCTATCAAGTAGGAGAAAGAAATCAAATACAAAGATTCAGTGATGATGGAGAGCCAAGTGGAACAGCAGGGCTTCCTGTTTTAGATGTTTTAAAAGGAGAAGATATAAAAAATACAGCTATAGTAGTAACAAGATATTTTGGAGGAACCCTACTTGGTACAGGAGGACTTGTTAGGGCTTATGGAAGATGTGCTAAGGAAGGAGTATTAAAAGCTAAAATAATAGAAAAAATACTTTATAGAGTATATCATGTAATTACTGATTACTCAAAACTTGGGAAAATACAATATGAGATTTTACAAATGGGACATGTTATACAAGATACTTTGTATACTGATAAAATTACATTTATAGTATTAGTTGAAGATGGATATGAAGATTCTTTTATAAAAAAAGTCACAGAAATTAGCAGTGCACAAGTAGAAATAAAGCAAATAAAATATATATATGGAACATGGTTAGAAGATAAATTAAGCATTGAAGAAATAAATAAGTAGGATTAATATGACACCAAAGGAATTAATGAAAAAAAAGGTATGGGCAGTAGTAGGAGCTACAATAGATAAAGAAAAATATGGATATAAAATATATAAAGAATTAAAAGAAGCGGGATATAAAGTTTATCCCATTAGTCCTAAATATGAAGAGATAGATGGAGATAAAGTTTATAAATCCCTAAGTGACTTACCAGAAAAACCAGAAGTAGTGGATTTTGTAGTTAATCCTAAAATAGGTATAGGAGTAGTAGAAGAATGTGCTAAGTTAGGAATAAAAAATATATGGCTTCAACCAGGGACTGTAAGTGAAGATCTTCTTAATTTAGCTAAAGAAAAAGGAATAAATGCAGTAGAAGCATGTGTATTAGTTGCACTTAGAACAATGATATAAATCATTTGAAGTAAAATATGTATAAATAAATATTAGGAGGGAACAAACTATATTGTTCGCTCCTAATATTATATAAAAAATATTGTTTAGAAAATCATACTAGTAGTTGACAATAGAAGAAAATTTATAGTAAAATAAAGTCATGAAAACCGATAGGAATTAATGGATTAATAAGGAGGAGGCAAATTATGAACAAAGTTTATAATTCAATTACAGATTTAATAGGGAATACTCCTATAGTTAAGCTAAATAAACTAGTGGAAGAAAATAGTGCAGAAGTTTATGTAAAATTAGAATGGTATAATCCAGGAAGTAGCGTAAAAGATAGAATCGCTTTAAATATGATAGAGGCTGCTGAAAAAGCAGGGAAAATAAAACCAGGAGATACCATAATAGAGCCAACTAGTGGAAATACAGGGATAGGACTAGCTATGATAGGTGCAGCTAAAGGATATCGTGTAATACTTACCATGCCTGATACTATGAGTATAGAAAGAAGAAAGCTTTTAAAAGCTTTTGGAGCAGAGCTTATTTTAACGCCAGGGACAGAAGGGATGACAGGAGCTATAAATAAAGCTAAGGAACTAGTAGAAAAAGAAGGATATTTCTTACCACAACAATTTGAAAATCCAGCTAACCCAGAAATCCATAGACAAACTACAGGGAAAGAAATCTTAGAAGCTATGGGAACAGACCTAGACGCTTTTGTAGCAGGAGTAGGAACTGGTGGAACTATTACAGGTTGTGGAGAGGTTTTAAAAGAAGCTATTCCTAATATAGAAATTGTAGCAGTAGAACCAGCTACATCCCCTGTGCTTTCAGGAGAAAAAAAAGGTCCACATGGAATACAAGGAATAGGAGCAGGATTTGTTCCAGAAGTTTTAAATACTCAGATATACGATTCCATAGAAAAAATCACAGATAATGAAGCTATGGAAACAGCTAGAAAAATGGCAAAAGAAGAAGGAATTTTAGTTGGAATTTCCTCTGGAGCAGCCGTAGCAGCAGCTCTTAAAGTAGCAAAAAGATTAGGAAAAGGGAAAAAAGTTTTAGCTATCTCTCCAAGTTATGGAGAAAGATACCTAAGCACAGCATTATTTAATGAAGAATAAAAGAATAGAAAAAAACCCAGTAGAACTTATAAAAATAAGAACTACTGGGTTTTTTAAAATATATTATTAGATTGTAAAATCGTATGATAAATGCTTTAAGAGAATAAATATATATTTTTTTAAGTGATTAAATAACTAAAAATATTATTATAGTAGTTGCTACTTGATAATCTTTTGTTAAGTGTTATTATAAAGAAAATTATCGAAAAAAGATAACTGATATAAGTATAATATTTAATGTAATGAAAGATAGCTGATTATAGTAATAATTCTTGTTGTTATAATATAAATATTATATAATATAAATGCACATTACAAATATACAAACTGAGTAGGTGACGTTATTGAAATTAGATGAAAAAACAAAAATTAAGCCATTTGTTAAATGGGCAGGAGGAAAAAGACAGTTATTGCCAATTATAAGTGAGAATTTACCCTTTGAACTTAAAGAAAATAAAATAAAAAGATATATAGAACCTTTTGTTGGTGGGGGAGCTGTATTATTTTATTTACTACAAAATTATAATTTTCATGATATTATAATAAATGATATTAATAATGATTTGATAAACCTTTATAAAATAATAAAAAAAGAGGTTGAAAAATTAATTAATGAACTGAGAAAAATATCCGGTGAATATTTATCATTAGATGATGATGGTAGGAAACATTATTATTATATGATTAGAGAGGAATTCAATGAAAATTCTTTAGATGAATTAAGGAAATCAGCATATTTTATTTTTTTAAATAGAACTTGTTTTAATGGATTATATAGAGTTAATAAAAAAGGAAAATTTAATGTTCCTTATGGTAGATATAAAAATCCATTAATTTTAGATGAAAATAATTTATTAAATGTATCGAATGTATTGCAAAAGGTAAAAATACTTAATGGAGATTTTGAAATTATAGAAGATTATGTTGATGAACATACTTTTGTTTATTTTGATCCACCTTATAGACCATTAAATACAACATCTAGCTTTAATTCATATCAAAAAGGGGATTTTAATGATGATGAACAAAGAAGATTAGCAAGTTTTTACCATAAATTAAATCAAAAAGGTGCAAAATTAATGTTAAGTAATTCTGATCCAAAAAATGTAGAAGAAAATGATAATTTTTTTGAATGTCTTTATAAATCAAGTAATATTAAAGGTTCAGAAAAAATTAAAATTAATAGAGTAAAAGCACTAAGAAATATAAATTCAAAAGGGAGTAAAAGAGGTAAAATTAATGAATTATTAATTGTAAATTATTAGGGGGATTTATAAGTGAAATATTTGTCAACTTATGAGGAATTAGGCATAAAAGATAAAGAAGAAGTCTTTAAATATTTTATGAAAAATTTAAAACATACTAATAGGACTTTTGAATTTTTTATTGATTGGGGGAAAGTTTTTTATAATATTAATAATATAGAAGTTGAGTTAAATATTTTGAATTATTTGATAGGTAAAGAAAACATAAATGATGAATTTAAAAAGTTAATAAAAAGGTATCCTGATATAGTTTCAATTATTCCTATTTTAATAGCCGTAAGAGAAAAAAATTTAGAAGTATTAGTAGATTTTAAAGAGGGAGAATGGAAATATAAGAAATATTCTTTTAAAAAGAAAAAACATTATTCAGATATGGAAATTGATGATATTGTAGAGTTTTGTGATAAGATAGGATTATTAAATCTTTTTGCTAATAAAAAAATAAAAAATATTGTTGATTATTGTATTGGATTAGAAGTAGGAATTGGAACTAATGGGAGAAAAAATAGAGGCGGAAAAATAATGGAAGATATTGTAGAGTGGTATGTTAAAAATGTGTGTGAAAATTTAAACTTAGAATATTTAACACAGGCTACAAAATCAAAAATTAAAAACAAATGGGATATTGACTTACCCGTAGATAAGTCATCAAGACAATATGATTTTGCTATTAACAATAGAGGAAGACTAGTATTAATAGAAACTAACTTTTTTTCAGGAGGAGGTTCTAAATTAAAGTCAGTAGCAGGAGAATTTAAATCATTAAATGATTTTTTAAAAGGTCATCATATTGTTGATAAATTTATTTGGATTACAGATGGTGTGGGATGGGAAACCGCTCAAAAACCATTAAAAGAGGCTTTTGAGAACAATGATTATATAATAAATACAAAAATGATAGTAAATGGAGCTTTAGATGAAATTATTAAATTATAGAGGTAAAATGTATGGCAAAAAAGATAGAATGTATTTTTTGTGGTAATAAATTATATAAAAAAGAATATTTAGAACATTTATATAATGAACATGTATATCAGTTTGAAGAAATAATAAATTACATAGTTGAACTTAACAATAAAGGATATTCAATAAAAGAAATTAAAGAATATGTGAATTTACCAGAGCAGTTTTTATTTAATAAGCTTGAAACTTTAAGAGAAGATGGAGGAATATATAGTATCAAGAAGCCATTAAGGATAGCAACATGGGAGCCAAAAGATTTTGCTTTAGAAGCAACAACTGTATGGAGTTTTCCAGATAGAGGGAAATGGGCTACACATAGCGGAAAATATAGAGGGAATTGGTCACCATATATACCAAGAAATATTATTCTTAGATATTCTCAAAAAAATGATATAATATTAGATCAGTTTTTAGGCAGTGGAACTACATTAATTGAAACAAAGCTTTTAGAAAGGAAGGGAATAGGAGTAGATATTAATCCTGAGGCAATAAAATTAGCAAAAGAAAATTTAAGATTTAATAAGAATAAAGAGTATGAACCAATAATTTATAATGCTGATTCTAGGAACTTAAATTTTATTAAAGACAATAGTATAGATCTAATTTGTACTCATCCTCCATATGCAAATATAATTAAATATAGTGAAGGGATAAAAGGAGATTTATCTCATTATGATATAGATGAATTTATTGAGGCAATGAAAGAAGTTGCAAAAGAATCATTTAGGGTATTAAAAGAAGATAAATACTGTGCAATATTAATAGGAGATACAAGAAAAAATAAACATATGGTTCCTTTAGGATTTAAAGTTATGCAAGAATTTTTAAATGCAGGATTTGTATTAAAAGAAACTATTATTAAAGAACAGCATAATTGTAAGGCTACAGGATTTTGGTATAAAAAAAGTATAGAATACAATTTTCTTTTAATTGCACATGAGTATTTGTTTGTGTTTAGAAAACCTAAAAAATAAGTTTGTAAGAAATAATTAATAATCTTATTATAAAATAATTTAAGATATAAAATGACTAGATTATAAATGTTATAGAGCTTATTGAATATAATCAAGATTATTCTAAATAAGAATCTTTTTATACTATTTAATTTTTATTATTGATTAGGGAATATTATAAAATTTTGTCAAATAAAAACTATTAATCACCAGTAGTGTAAAAAATTTGCATACTTATTCTAAGCTACTTTTGATGAGAACCGAAATTACTTATAAGGGATTGAAACAAAACGTTAATTCTCCTGTCTAAATAATTTCTGCAATTTTATATAACCTATCTACAAAAAACTTAAATTTCTTCTTATAAAAATCATTACTTAAAATTTTTATATTTATAACATTTCACTTAAGTTAACAACCCCTAAATTCAGAAAAATTTTATAATTAACTAGAAATATTAATAGAAAAATGTTAATATATAGACATAATTTACTTTAAATATGGTTTATATGACAAAATATTGATATAGACTTGTCGTGAGTATTGAAAAGGAGAAATACATCATGTTATGTAAAATTAAGTTTGTTTCAGATAAAAAAATTTCCCTTCCTTTTGGATATCAATATTATTTTCAAAGTATGTTATATAATTGGATTAATGAAAAAAGCTTTGCAGATTTTTTACATAATACAGGATATTCAATAGACAAAAGGAGTTATAAATTATTTTCATTTTCTAATGTCATAGAACGTCCTTTAAAGATTAATAGACATAGAAAAGAATTTGTATTTCCCAAAGAAATCAATTTTTATGTTTGCTCTATTAACAATAAATTTTTCAATCATATATTTAACTCAATTATTAGTCAATCTGAAGTAAGATTGGGGAAAAATACAGTATTTATTGAAAACATAGAATTTATACCCCAGATTATAGGAGAAAGAGAAGTTATAAAAACCCTAGCACCTGTTACAGTTTATAGTACACTTTATGGATTTGATGGAAAGAAAAAAACCTATTATTATTCGCCCAGGGAAAAAGAATTTAATGATTTAATTAGAAAAAATTTAATTCATAAATATCAAGCCTTAAATGGAGAATTACCAGAAAATGATGAATTTTGCATTATACAAAAAGGAAATACAGTAGAAAGAGTAATTCAATATAAAGGATTTATAATAAAAGGGTATATGGGGATCTTTGAGATAAAAGGTGCAAAAGAGCTTATGGATTTGGCATTTGCTACGGGATTAGGAGCTAAAAATAGTCAAGGATTTGGAATGATTATAAAAAAGGAGTGAAATAATATAAATGAAGATTTATTATGTTTGCAATATGCTCTTTAGAAATTAATTTTTTTAATTAATATTTTATATCTTTTTTTTGCACGTAATATTCTTTTGTTATTATTAGATTTTCTTAATATTTTATTAAGTATTTTTAGTACTTATTTACTTATTTTACTATCTCTATTCCTATTTTTAAATATATCTCTAAAATTTAATATTAAATCTTCTATATATTTTTAATATTTTTAGTTATTATTTCATATCATTATTTTTATAATAATAGCCTCTTTGATGATAAAGGCTATTATTTTTTTATATTTTTTCTATAATCATTTTATATTAAGCCTATAATATTTGAATATTCTAACAAAAAAATGTAGAATTAAAAGTATATATTATTATATTTTAGATTTATAGGAGGGGCTTATGAGTTCTATTGCTAATGCAATAAAGCTATATTTATTATTACAAAGCAAAGGTAAAATGAAAATAAAAGAAATATCTAGGGAGTTAGAAGTAGATGAAAGAACTGTTAGAAGATATAAAGATGAATTAGAACAAGCACATATTTATATAGAATCCAAAGCTGGGAAATATGGAGGATATTATTTGATAAATGACAATTATCTTATGGGACTTAATTTAAGTCATCAAGAATATTTATCACTTATGATGGTTTATGAGGAATTAAAAATGAGAGATCATATAGTATTAAAAGATTATAGTAGTGCCATTAATAAAATAAATTTAGTATATGATAATAAACAACGTGAAAATACAGAAAATAATTTTCAAAATTATACAGTAAAACAATTTAAATCTAATATTAATATATCTGAAGAACGGAAAAAATTAATGGATATTCATTCAGCAGTTTTGACTAGAAACAAAGTAAGAATTAAGTATAAATCTTTAAATTCAGGATTAAGTGAAAGAGTAGTGCATCCTTATGCAACAATACAATATAAAGGGGATTTATATTTTACAGGTTATTGTGAAAAAAGACAAAGAATATCTGATTTTAAATTATGTAGAATAAAAAGCTATAAAATTTTAAATGAAAAATTTTCTAAAGATGATTCTTTTGATTTAGAAGAGTATATGAAAAATTGTATTGGTATTTTTAAAGGAGAAAAAATCAAGATAAAATTACAAATATTTTATCCTATGGCTCAAATTGTTAAAGAAAAAATATTTGTTGATAATCAAAAAATAAGAGAAAATCAAAAAGAAAAATATATAATATATGAAGCCATAATGGAGGGAAAAGAAGAAATTAAAAGTTGGATTCTTAGTATGGGGAGATATGCAAAAGTATTAGAACCAAAATCCTTACAGGACGAAATTAAAGAAGAAATAGAAAAAATAAGAAATATGTATTAACCTGCATATATATGTCCAGGTATGGAGTTATAATAAAAAATGAAAGAAGTGAGATGAAGGGAGATGAAGTATTGAGATTAAAATTTGAGTTTATATTAACTAAAAATCAGTTACCTCTAGATTACAGAAGAATATTCATTTCATTTTTTAAAAAGGCTTTAGAAAATAATGATAAAAACTCAAAAGAAAAATACTATCATAATGCAGACCCAATAAAAAAAGCATTTACATTTTCAGTTTTATTAGATAAACCAAAATTTTACAAAGATTATATTGAACTTCAAGGGAATAAAGTTATTCTTAATTTTAGTACATATTCTTATGAAATAGGAATAGATTATTATAATTCAATCTTAAAAATGTTAAATTATGCATATCCACTTAAAAATGAAAACTATCTTATACTTAAAAATATAGTTCACATAAAAGATATAAATATTAAACAAGATACTATATTAATTAAAACATTATCTCCAATATTAATAAGAAAACATGATAGAAATAGCAATTTTGATGCCTATATAACTCCTTTTCAAGAAAACTTTACCGAAGAGATAAGAAAAAATCTTAAATTTAATATAGAAAAATTAGGATTAAATAATTTAAAAGAAGAAGTTGATTCTTTTGAGTTTATTGATATTGGTAAGGGAAAAGAAGTAAAAGTTCTTTTTTATAACCATAAGATATTAGGTAGTATAGGACAGTATCTAATAAAAGGAAGTCCTAAATTATTAGATTTTATTTTAAAAGCAGGAATAGGTTCTAGAACTAGTAGTGGATTTGGAATGGTTGAAATAGAGGGGGTGAGTAAGTGAATGAAATAAAAATTCAGCTAGGAGATTGGTTATATAATGCAGGAATAGTTGGTTTTGTAAATATATTACTTCATGCTAAAGATGAAGTTAAACTTAATGGACAAGAGGTTATTTTTAAAGAAGAAGTATTAGAAGGATTTGAAGAAAAGTATTTTAAATATTTTATTGATACATATAAAAATATTATGATTTATTCTAAATTGATTAATATATTAGATAATTTACTAAGTTTAGATTTGTCGCATAAACTATCTGATGAAAAAATAGAATCTATTAATAAAAATATTGATTATGTTAAGTCAAAATTACAAAATTCTGCTTATAAAGGTATTATTAAAAGTTCAGAACTTAAAGATTTAAAAAAAATTAATAAAAAGAATAAAAACTTGGATATAGAAAAATTTAATTTATTAAAGACTGAATTATTAGATAATGAAAAAGAAATTTTAAAATTAGAAATAAAAGGTTATTATGATCAAAAAGCAAAAATTAATAAAACACCAAATTCTATTATATCAAAATATCTTAATACAAATATGTTAGATATACCAAAATGTATTAAAGATATATTTAAATATTTTAAGAATAATAAATCTAAATATAATTGTAATTGTTTTGCTTGTAATAATAAAATTAATAATTTTAATATAAGGTTAAATTTTATAAATAATATTTATTTTGATGTAAATAGAAAACCATCACATATATGGAATTTTAATAATGATATAGGCATTTGTCCTATATGTAAATTAATATATTTTTGTATTCCAGCAGGGTTTACTTCTATTTATGATAAGGGAATATTTATTAATCAAAATAGAGATATAGAAAGCATAATAAAAGTTAATCAAAAGATAAAAATTGAAGTCATAGAAAATGATAATACTAATAATATTTTTAGAGTTTTTCAAACTATATTAGAAGAAATGAAAGAAGAAATTAATAAAATTAGTAAATATGAACTGGCAGATGTTCAAGTTGTTAGATATGAAAAAGATAGGTATAGATTTAATTTATTATCTAAACAGATGTTAAAAGTATTAAATAAATCTACAAAAGAATTAAATTCATTGATAAAAACATCATATAAAGAGTTTGATACATATTTCAATATATATGATGAAACTATGAAAAGATTACTTAATAAAGAAAATTTATTTTTACTTATACATAAGTTGATTGTTAGAAAACTTACTAAACCATCAGATTCACACTATCATGTAGGACATATAAATAACTTGCTTAAAATAAATAATAATTTTTTAGAGGGAGTTGTTGGAATGGAAGTCAAAGAAAAAGATATTTTAGAATTATCAAAGAATGCAGGATTTTATTTTAGAAAAGCCTACGAAGAAAAGAAAGCCGAAAATAAAATAAATGGTATAGCTTATAGACTTTTAAATGCATTAAAAACAAATAACCAACATATGTTTATGGATACACTTATAAATTGTTATTTATATATAAAGCAAGCAGTACCAAAAGTTTTTGTAGATGGTATGAAAAATGATTATGAATTTAAAAGTGTAGGATATGCTTTTGTAGCAGGAATGACTAATGAACCTAATAAAACAGATGAAAATAAATAGGAGGGATTTAGTTATGGATAATGTAAAATTAATGCCAAAAGGAGTAAGTATTTCAATAATTTTTGAAGCAGAAAGTGCCAATTATGGTGAAGGAGTAGGGAATGTATCCTCGCTAAAAAAGATGTCAAGGGGAAATGGAGAACAATATACATATATTTCAAGACAAGCTATAAGATATAACATCATTGAACAATTAGGAGAAAATTTAGCAGAAGTAAAATTAAAAAAGGATAATAAAAAGGAAGTGATTCAATTTGCACCAGAAAGTACGATAAGAGATTATCCAGAAATAGATTTTTTTGGATATATGAAGACTAAAAAAGGAGAAGAAAGTGCTACTAGATCAGCCAAAGTAAGATTATCCAATGCAGTGTCCTTAGAAACTTTTAAAGGGGATTTAGACTTTTTAACAAATAAAGGACTAGCAGATAGAATAAATAAAAATATGAATTTAGCTCAATCAGAAATACATAGATCTTATTATAGATATACCATTACAATTGACCTTGACCAAATAGGAATAGATGAACAAGATAATATTGAAATAGATAACTCAGAAAAAGCAAGGAGAGTTTGTAAGTTATTAGATACTATATCAGTTTTATATAGAGATATAAGAGGAAGAAGGGAAGATTTAAAACCATTATTTGCTATAGGCGGAGTGTACGATATTAAAAATCCAGTATTTCAAAATGCTTTAGAAGTTAAAAATAATAAGATACAGATTTCACTCATAGAAGGCGTTATGTATGATTTTATAAAAAAAGATACAATATGTGGGTTAGTAGAGGGTAAGTTTTCTAATGATAAAGAAATAAAAGAAAAGTTAAAAGCAGTTTCTATGCCTGAATTTTTCTCAAAGATAAAAGAGAAAGTTAGGGAGTATTATGAAGGCTGTTAGATTAAAATTAAATCAAGAACTTGTAAATTACAAAATTCCTACCAGTTTTCAATTAAAAGAAACTTACCCATTGCCCCCATATTCTACTGTAATAGGTATGATTCATAATTTATGCAAATACACAGAATATAAAGAAATGAAGATAAGCATACAAGGTAAATATCTTTCAAAAGTTAATGATTTATATACTAGATATGAATTTGGAAAATCATTTTTAGAAGATGATAGTAAAAGAAAAAAAAGATGCTTAATATGTTCGGAAATAAATAAAAAAAATGTCAAAATTTGTTCTAATTGTGGAAGTGAACAATTGGAAACACTAAAAATTATTAGGGGAGAATTAGAATCAAAGGGTATTATTTTCCCAAATATTCAAAAAACAAATTTAGTAAATAATGCAAAGTATTATACGGAAAAAGAATTTTCTAGTAAGAATAAAGAGGGATATATTAGTATAACTCGAGGAGTTGCAACAGCAGAACTTCTTACAGAAGTTGAACTTCTTATTCATATTATTCCAGAAGAACAGAATAGAATAGAAGAAATAAAAGAAGCATTTTTAAAACCTTGGGAATATCCTTCTCTAGGAAGAAGAGAAGATATTGTAGTGATTAAAGAAATAAAAGTAGTTGATATAATTGAAAAAGAACTAAAAAAGAGTATAAAAAATGATGAGTCATATTCAGCATACATACCTGTATATTTACTTAATTCCATAAAATTTGGAAATCAACAGCAAGGAATTGAATTTACAGGGACAAGATATAAAATCAATAAAAATTATAGTATAGAAACTATAGGGAAAGGTAGAAATAAGAAAGAATTTAGAAAATGGCATAAGGTTGATGTAATTTATGGGTCCAATATTTATGCTTTAAGAAAAAATAAATTTTTGTTAGACGAAGACGAATATTTAGTATTCCCAGCTTAAAAGGAGGGATTATTATTAATAATTACTTAGCAAAGTCCAATCCAATAGAAACCATCCAGGAACATACAGATAAATTATTAGAAAATTATAATATATTAAAAAACATATATCCTAATCTAGATATTAATTATGAGTTACTTAGATTTGCATGTATTTATCATGATTTTGGTAAGATGAATAAAAGATTTCAAGAAAAAATTCGAGCAAATATTGATGGAAAAAAAGGATATTTAAAAAACAAACTTGAAATTCCTCACGGAATTTTAAGTTTGCCTTTTATTAATTATGAATATTTAGAAGAGATAGGATTTACAGAAGAAGAAATTATTATATTATTTCAAGCTATAGCTTATCACCATGATAGAGAATTTGATTTTGATGAAGATGATTTGCAAAGAGAAATTGAGTTATTAAAAAATGAAAGTAAAGGATTTTATTATGATAAGGTAAAGG
Organism: Defluviitalea phaphyphila; assembly: GCF_001466305.1. GTDB lineage: Bacteria > Bacillota > Clostridia > Lachnospirales > Defluviitaleaceae > Defluviitalea_A > Defluviitalea_A phaphyphila. The sequence goes on along the minus strand of NZ_JWID01000020.1, from coordinate 5,642 downwards.
ATTTTTATACTTTATATGACGAAATAGAACCAAGTTTTTTTTCGATTAATGATAGAACATATGAGGATAGTTTATTTTTTTATGATTATGTAAAGATAAAAGGACTTTTGAATCGATTAGATTATGCAGCAAGTGCGGGAATACCTGTAGAAATAGAAAATAATTTTTTAGTACGAGGATTAGAAAATTTAAAATGTAAACAACGTTGGGGAAATTGGAATAAACTACAGCAGTTTATGATTGATAATAGAAATAATAATGTGGTAGTAGTTGCTCAAACAGGTATGGGAAAAACGGAAGCAGGTCTTTTATGGATAGGAAATAATAAAGGATTTTTTACTTTACCTTTAAAAACAGCTATAAATGAAATTTATAATAGAATTACAGAAAAAATAGTAAATGATAGAGAGAAAGTAGGATTACTTCATTCAGAAACTATTTCTAAATATATGGAGTTAGAAGAAAAAATAGAAGAAGATTTAAATATAGATGAATATTATACCAAAACAAAACAGCTTTCTTTACCTATTACAGTTTGTACTTTAGACCAATTGTTTGATATTGTTTTTCGATACAGAGGTTTTGAAGCAAAATTAGCAACTCTTAGTTATTCTAAAATAGTAATAGATGAAGTTCAGATGTATTCTTCAGACCTTTTAGCTTATTTAATAGTAGGACTACATTATATAACAAAAGTAGGGGGAAAATTTGCAATATTAACAGCAACACTCCCAGGAATTGTGAAAGATTTATTAAAAAATGAAAATATTGAATATAAAGAACCAAAAACTCCTTTTATTAATGATGAATTAATAAGACATAGTATAAAAGTTGAAAATTCAGATATTAATGCAGATTTTATAGCTGAAAAATATAATAATAATAAAATTTTAGTAATTTGTAATACAGTAAAACGTGCAAGGGAGATATTCAGCCAATTAAAAGATAATGAGAAATTAAAACAAAGCAATACATCAATAAATTTATTGCATAGTAGATTTACTAGAAAAGATAGAAAACAAAAAGAACAGAATATAGTAAAATTTGGCGGGAAATTAAGCGAAGAAAAAGGAATTTGGGTTTCAACACAAGTGGTAGAAGCTTCATTAGATATAGATTTTGATATATTAATAACTGAATTATCTGATATAAGTGGCTTGTTGCAAAGAATGGGGAGATGCTATAGACATCGAGTATTTGATAAAGAAGGTTATAATTGTTTTGTTTTTGATGGAGGAGAAAAAACTTGCAGTGGAGTAGGAAAAGTTATTGATAAAGATATTTTTAATTTTTCTAAGGAAGCTATTAATAAAGTGGACGGGAAAATAAAAGAATCTGAAAAACTAAAAATGGTAGAAGAGGTTTACTCTACAGAAAAATTATTAAATACTGGCTATTATAAAGAGGTAGAAAAAAATATTAAATATATAAAAAGTATTATAGAGTATGAAAAAAGTAAAAAAGAAGTTGATTTTAGAAATATTGATAATATAACAATATTACCTAAATGTATTTATGTAAATAATAAAGAAGAAATAGATACCTTAATTACAAAATATACAGACGAAAAAGCAAGTAAAAAAGAAAAACAAAAATCCTGGATAAAGATTCAAGATTATCTTATTGATATACCAAGTTATGAAGTAAATAAAAAAACACCAGAAATTAAAGAATTATCAAAGCATAGAAAATTATTAATATATGATGGATTTGAATATGATAACATTCTAGGGTTAATAAAAAAAGAAGAAAATGATGAAATTGAAGAATTTGATAATCAAATATAAGGTGGTTATCGTGGAAAGAATAACGGGAACAATGATTAATTATTATTTTGTTTGTAAAAGAAAACTTTGGTATTTTATTCATGATATTCAAATGGAAAAAGAAAATGAAGATGTTCAAATAGGGAAATTAATAGATGAAAAAAGTTATTCAAGAGAAAAAAAGCATATAACAATTAATAATACCATTTCAGTTGATTTTATTGGCAAGTATAATATTCTGCATGAAGTTAAAAAAAGTAAAAGTATTGAAGAAGCAGGAGAATGGCAAATAAAATATTATATATATTATTTAAGAAAAAAAGGTGTAAATATACATAAAGGGATTATAGATTATCCGAAATTAAGACAAAGACAAGAAGTTTTTTTAGAAAAAGAAGACGAAATATATATTGAAAAAATTATTAAAGAAATAAAAGAACTTAAAGAGGGAACAATACCAAATCAGATTAGCAGTAAAATTTGTAAGAAGTGTGCTTATTATGAACTTTGCTATATTTGATAAATATTTTTCTTTATTTAATGTGGTGATTTTATGAAAAGAAATTATTATATATTTAAGAGTGGAGAAATTAAAAGAAAAGATAATAGCATTGAGGTAATTCTTTCAAACGGAGATAAAAAGTTGATTCCAGTTGAAGATGTAGATACACTATTTATTATGGGTGAAAATGTTTTAAATACTAAATTTATTAATTTTGCTTCACAAAAAGGAATAGTAATGCATTTTTTTAATTATTATGGATTTTATACAGGGTCATTTTATCCAAAAGATCAGTTGAATTCTGGAATGGTTTTAGTAAAACAAGTAGAACATTATTTAAATAAAAGAAAAAGAGTAATTTTAGCCAGAGAAATATTAAAATCTGGAGTTTATGGGATATATAGAAATTTAAGATATTATAATGAAAGGGGGCGGGATTTATCAGAGGAAATAAAAAATATAAATATATTAAGAGAGAAATTAGATAATCAAAATAAAATATCAGAATTAATGGGGATAGAAGGTAATATAAGAGAGATTTATTATAAAGCTTTTAATAAAATAGTCAATCAAGAAATAGACTTTGTTAAAAGGGTCAAAAGACCTCCAGATAATATGATAAATTCTATGATTTCCTTTGTAAATTCTTTAGTGTATACAGTTGTATTAAGCGAAATATATCATACACAATTAAGTCCATTGATTAGTTACTTACATGAACCTGGTAGCAGAAGATTTTCACTTAGTTTAGATATTGCTGAAATTTTTAAACCTTTAATAGGAGATAGATTAATATTTTCTTTATTAAATAAAAATCAAATTACAGAGAAAGACTTTGAAAAGAATTTAAATTTTTTATATCTAAAAGAAAGGGCAAGAAGAGTAATTTTACAAGAATATGATAATAAATTAAAATCTACAATAAGACATAAAACTCTTAAAAAAAATGTTTCTTATAGATATCTAATTAGGCTTGAAATGTATAAAATAGTAAAGCATTTACTAGAAGAAAAACAGTATAAAGGTTTTAAAATTTGGTGGTGAAAATATTGTATATAGTATTGGTATATGATATAAATATAGAAGAAAATTCAGGTCAAAAAGTGTTAAGAAATACTTTTAAAATTTGTAAGAAATATTTACATCACATACAAAATTCTGTTTTTGAGGGAGAAGTGACAAAAGTACAGCTAGAAAGGCTAAAATCGGAGCTGCAAGAATATATAAGGAAAGACAAAGATTCTGTAATAGTATTTAAAACAAGGGCAGATAGATGGCTTGAAAAAGAATTTTGGGCAAAAGAAGAAGATTTAACAAATAATTTTCTTTAAAAAAATTCTGTCGATGTCCTAGGGTTTTTACATTATTGAAGGTAGACAGAAAAAAATATAAATTCAGGTGTTTGAAACACCTTATTTTATTAGATTTTTTCATGGGTTTTAATTCGACCATAGTGGAATGTAAAAATATCAAGGCACCCGAAAAATTTTTATATTGTTTGTTTTAATTCGACCATAGTGGAATGTAAACCATAATAGTAAAAATACATTAGAAAATAATAATGTAGTTTTAATTCGACCATAGTGGAATGTAAACTTAACTGCTTATGCAGGAGGAACAATCACAGTAACGGTTTTAATTCGACCATAGTGGAATGTAAACTCATCACTATTCCCTATTAGTTTCATTAGACTCTGTGTTTTAATTCGACCATAGTGGAATGTAAACAAAAATTGTTTGCTTTACGATGAATTACATCGTATTCAGTTTTAATTCGACCATAGTGGAATGTAAACTCGTCTAGTAAAATTTGCAGTTTTGAATAACACTCTAGTTTTAATTCGACCATAGTGGAATGTAAACTTAGTAATAGTACAACTCAACCCGTCATCAGATAATAGTTTTAATTCGACCATAGTGGAATGTAAACTAAAACATGGGAAGTTAGCTTTGAAGTGACGGAGGTGTTTTAATTCGACCATAGTGGAATGTAAACTCCACAATGCTATCTGAATAGTCAAGACTATTCCCGCGTTTTAATTCGACCATAGTGGAATGTAAACTATAATTTATCACCTTAAACATAAAAATGGAAAATGTTTTAATTCGACCATAGTGGAATGTAAACCTAAAGTAAATGTTGCAGGTGAAGAAATGACAGTTGCGTTTTAATTCGACCATAGTGGAATGTAAACCAGCCACAATAGACAGTGTAACCACAGAGGGTTGCACGTTTTAATTCGACCATAGTGGAATGTAAACTTTTAATTTTTCCTAAAATATTGGGAAAATTTTAACGTTTTAATTCGACCATAGTGGAATGTAAACGCAACTCCATTTCAACTTGCCCATCTACAACGCTATCGTTTTAATTCGACCATAGTGGAATGTAAACTTTGTTGCTCCTGTAATAGTACAACTCAACCCGTCATCGTTTTAATTCGACCATAGTGGAATGTAAACATAATCAGTAGAATATTGTAATTCGACAAGAGTCCAGTTTTAATTCGACCATAGTGGAATGTAAACATAGATGAAGCAGATAATTTTACAGTAGAGGAAGGTGTTTTAATTCGACCATAGTGGAATGTAAATCTTGCTTGCACATAAAAAACAGGCTTAATTCTATCTGGTTTTAATTCGACCATAGTGGAATGTAAATTCAGATATGAAGGCTATTTCTACTAATGAATTTAAGTTTTAATTCGACCATAGTGGAATGTAAATTTCGCTGTAGACTCAATGATTACCATGGTTTCCGGGGGTTTTAATTCGACCATAGTGGAATGTAAATACATGAAAGTACAAGAAGAATATGAAAGCAGCAAAGTTTTAATTCGACCATAGTGGAATGTAAATGCAGATGAAATTACATGTGGTCAATTAATAAACATATTAAGTTTTAATTCGACCATAGTGGAATGTAAATTTGCACAAAAATATAAAATTGATTTAAATGGTGCAAGGTTTTAATTCGACCATAGTGGAATGTAAATGTGGTTTGTTTGGTAGTTTAGGCACTGCATTGGCAGGTTTTAATTCGACCATAGTGGAATGTAAATTTCTTTTGTCTTTTCTTTGCTAATAGGTTGTTGCGGTTTTAATTCGACCATAGTGGAATGTAAATTAATGAAAATAAAACAAAACGCCAATGATGATTTGGCAGTTTTAATTCGACCATAGTGGAATGTAAATATGGTATTAATTTTAAATATGCTATTGGCGGACAGTTAGTTTTAATTCGACCATAGTGGAATGTAAATCTCACTGAACTAAAAAAACTTGATGTTTATGATAATCTAAAATTACCCTAGTATAATAATTGAAAATTCCCCTAGAGGAATTATAAAATAACCCTATGAAATGTTTTCATA
>NZ_JWID01000002.1:71343-314254 GCF_001466305.1 Defluviitalea phaphyphila | reverse complement strand
GCACCTAAATCATACATGATTTCTCACTATGGTTGTCAATTATTTTTTTATATTTTTTTATCTGTTGCATTTAATTTTACAACGAACCTGCTCGATTTTTATCGAGCATTATAAATTTTGTGGTGTAATTGTAGGAGCATCTCCCCATAATCTTTCTAAACAATAAAACTCTCTTACTTCTTTATCAAAAACATGAATTACTACAGACCCAAAATCTAATAAAATCCATCCTGCTGAATGATATCCTTCTTTATTAAGCATCTCAAAACCGTGTTCTATCAATTTTTCTTCTACTGCGTCTGCCATTGCTTGTACTTGATTAGAATTTCTTCCTGATGCAATAATAAAATAATCTGCAATTGTAGATACTTCATGAATATCTAATATCTTTATATCTTCTCCTTTTTTGTCATCTAAAGTATTATAGGCTATTTTTATAATTTCTTTTGCTTTTTCCAATTGATTCAATATTAATCCTCCTTATTATTAAAACTCAAACTTTTTAAAGCTTCTATTGTTAAAGGATGTATTATTTTATTTCTTTTTTTAACATAATCAAGAGTATTTTTCAATGCAAATATCATTGCTTCATCTAAATTTTCAAAAGCAAGTTTTCTTATTTTTTCTAGCCCTTCAAAAGGTATACGATTCGGTTCTATATAATCTGCTAAATATATTATTTTCTCTAATTTAGACATATTTTTTCTTCCCGTAGTATGATATCTAATAGCATTTAATATATCTTCGTCTTTTATTCCATATTCTCTTTTTGCTATCTCTGCACCTAAAAAACTATGGCTTAATTCTATATCTTTTAACATAATATCATCTAGAAATATATGATATTCTTTACATAAACGTAACTTTTTTTCTTTAGGAATATTTTTAGCACAATCATGTAATAATGCAGATAATTTAGCTTTTCTTTCATCTACATTATACACATTAGCTAATTTTATTCCTGTTTCAACTACTCCTAAAGTATGAATAAATCTTTTAGGAGAAAGCGCAGATTGAAGTTTTTGTTTTATATCTTTGTAATCCATTATAATCCTCTTTTCATATATATAGATTAAATTTATATATATAATTTTCAACAGATTCAGGTACTAAATATTTTATAGGCATTTTATTTTTCACTCTATTTCTAATATCCGTTGATGAGATTGATAAAGCTGGAACTTCTAAAAAATGAATTTTGGATTCGTATTCATTTCTTATGGTTTTAACTTTTTCAATAAGTTCTTCTTTATAATATTCTGGCCTCGTTACTGCTACAAATGTACAAAGTTTAAATAATTCTTCTGGATTTTTCCAAGTAAAAATCTCTTTAATAGCATCAGCTCCTGTAATAAAATAAAGTTCAATTTCTTCTCCATACATCTGTCTTAAAGATTTAATTGTATCAATTGTATATGTAACTCCTTTTCTATCTATTTCCATTCTAGAAACATCAAAATATGGATTCGTAGCAGTAGCTAATACTCCCATTAAATATCTGTGTTCACTATGGGTTATCTTATCATATTCTTTATGTGGAGGGTTCCCTGCTGGCATAAATAATACTTTATCTATATTATACTTGTATCTTACAGCTTCTGCAGTAACTAAATGTCCATAATGAATAGGGTCAAAAGTTCCTCCCATTATAGCTAAAGATTTAAGAGAACTATAATTTTTATTAATATTTCTCATATTAAAAATCCTTTCTTATCTTAACTTCTATTATTTAGGTAAAATAATAGAAGGATTTTCTTTAGATGGTCTATATAAGACAATTTTTTTCCCAATAATTTGTACAGGTTGTGATCGAGTCCGTTCACAAAGTATATCGCATACTTCTTTTGATGACATCATACAATTATTTAAAACATTAATTTTTATTAATTCTCTTTTTTCTAAGGCTTCATCAATAGCTTTTGTTAATTCAGGAGTCACTCCTAATTTACCTACTTGAAAAATAGGCTCTATAGTATTAGCTAATTTTTTAAGATATGCTCTTTGTTTACTAGTAATCATAAAAATTCTCCTTTTAAATCATAATACTGTTTTAAATTTTAAAGCTTTATTTTATTTTAATCGGTATTTAAATATTTTATTTATAATATTCAAATTCTAAATCATAAATTCGTACAGTATCTCCCTCTTTTATTCCTTTTTCTTCTAAAGCTTTAATAATTCCACGTTCTTTAAGATATTTTTGAAAAAAAGCAAATCCTTTTTCTGATTCTAAATTGGTGTATCCAATCATCTTCTCTACACCTGTTCCTTCAACGACAAAATAATGTTCTTCTAATTTTTCTATGGTAAAAGGTTCTTTTACTTCCTCTTTTTTAGTTTCTTGGAATAATTCAAACTCTTCTTTAAACTTAATAGGATTTTTATCTTCTTTTTCTAATAATTTACTTATTTCAATTAAAAGTTCTTTTATTCCTTTTTTAGTTGCCGCTGAAATAGGAACAACTTTTATTCCTTCTGGTTCAAATTTTTCTTTTAATAACTCTATATTTTCCTCTGCTTCTGGTATATCTATCTTATTTGCAGCAATAATTTGAGGACGAGTTAATAACTCTTTATTATATTCTGATAATTCATGATTAATTTTTTCAACATCTTCTAATGGGTTACGATTTTCTAAAGAGGCAGCATCTACTACATGCACTAAAATTTTAGTTCTTTCTACATGTCTCAAAAAATCATGACCTAATCCTATCCCTTTATGAGCTCCTTCAATAAGTCCTGGAATATCTGCTACAACAAAATCTCTACCATAAGGATTTTTTACAACTCCTAAATTAGGACTAATTGTTGTAAAATGATAATTAGCTATTTTAGGTTGAGCATTACTTATAACAGATAAAAGAGTAGACTTCCCAACATTAGGAAACCCTACAAGTCCAATATCTGCTATCACTTTTAGTTCTAAAATAACCCAATATGATTGTCCTTCTTTACCTTTTTCTGCATAACGTGGAGCTTGTCTTGTAGATGTAGCAAAATGTTGATTCCCTTTTCCTCCTTTTCCTCCAGGAAGAAGTACTTTTCTTTCGTTTTCTTCGGTTAAGTCAAGCATAACTTTACCTGTTTCAGCTTCTCGTATAATAGTTCCTGGAGGTACTTTTATAATTAAATCTTCTCCATTTTTACCATGCCGTCTTTTTTTACCACCATCTTCTCCTGATTGAGCTTTATAATGCTTTTTATGTCGAAAATTCATTAACGTATTCATACCAGGATCAACTTGAAATATTATACTTCCACCATCTCCACCATCTCCTCCATCAGGTCCTCCATTAGGTACATATTTTTCACGACGAAAGGATACTGCTCCATTTCCTCCTTTTCCTGATTGTATAAATATTTTTACTCTATCTATAAACATTAATCCCACTTCCTTATTTCAATCCTTATAAAAATATTTTTATATATTATTCGCCATAAAATGATCAATTATTTATTATTTTTTATATCATATATTAAAAAAGGTTTCAAATGAGTTCATTTGAAACCTTTTTATATATTATTGTGCCATTTCAATAGGATATACAGAAACTTGTTTTTTATTTCTACCTTTTCTTTCGTATTTTACACGTCCATCAATTAAAGCAAATAATGTATCATCTCCACCTCTACCAACATTATTTCCTGGATGAATTTTTGTTCCTCTTTGTCTATACAAGATATTTCCTGCTTTTACAAACTGTCCATCAGCACGTTTAGCTCCTAATCTCTTGGATTCAGAATCACGACCATTCTTAGAAGATCCAACTCCCTTTTTATGAGCAAAAAATTGAAGATTCATTCTCATAATAATCTACACCTCCCTATATGAAATGTCTATATTGTCCTTATAATCTTTTTGAATACTAGTAATACCTAATTCTAAAGATCTAAGTAAAATTAATGCTTCTTTACTGTTATTATTTCCTTTAGAATTAGATAAAATACAACTTAAAAATCCACCTTCATTTTTATATTCAACTTCAATAACATCATTAGTTAATTCTTGTATGGAGTTTACGGTATTAATCGCTAAAGCACTAACTGCAGCGCATACAATATCTTCTCCATACTTTGAATATCCAGAATGACCAGTCATTTTAAATCCACATATTTCTTTAAACCTATTGTAAAAAAATTGTACTCTAATCATAACTATGCATTAATTGTTTCAATTTTTACTTTTGTATAAGGTTGCCTATGTCCACGTTTTTTGTGGTATCCTTTTTTAGGCTTATACTTATAAACAATAATTTTTTTGCCCTTTCCTTCTTCTAATACAGAAGCAGAAACACTGGCATTACTTATAAAAGGAGTACCTACGGAAATAGTTCCGTCTTTAGATACAGCAAGAACCTTATCAAAAGTAACTTTTTCTCCTGCTTGAACTCCTAATTTTTCAACATTAATTACATCGCCTTCTTGTACTCTATATTGTTTACCACCTGTTTCAATAATTGCGTACATTAGTACACCTCCTTAACCCGATACTCGCCGGATATGGTACAAATGTTTTAACCTCTCCGAGCGGCTACATACTAATTAATAATAACATAAGATTCAGTTTTGTCAAGGTTTTTATTAATAATTTTATAACTTCATTTATTATATTTATACAATATATTTCCAATTATAAATCCTGCTATAAGTCCTGCTAAATGCGCTGCATTATCTACAGAAGGAACTGTAAAACCAAATCCAATACCTATTAAAATCATAATTGTAATATTGTAAAAATTTAATCCATCTATTTGTTTTTTTGTTTTACAAGCTAATACTAATAATGCTCCTAAAAGACCATATATTCCTCCTGAAGCTCCAGCTGATACACTAAAACTAAAAAATATACTAGCTAAACTTCCTATAATTCCTGAAATCAAATATATAACTATATATTTAATTTTACCAAAATATCTTTCTATTTTACTTCCAAAAACATATAATGCAAAATTATTATATAATAAATGATTAATTCCTATATGCAAAAACATAGATGTTATAAGTCTCCAATATTGATGTCCTTTGATTATAAGAAAAGGTTCATTAGCACCAAATAAAATCAAAGTGTTAATATCTTGTGAGCTACCTTTCTTTTCCATCAAAATCCAAATAATCGAATTTAATATAATAATCCCATAAGTTAAAAAAATATTTTTGCTTTTTATTTGTAAATTGAGTTTTTTTTCAAATTTATCTTGATATTTTAATAAATTTTCATCTTTTTCTAAATTAATATCTATCATATTAAAAGTATTTTCTATTATTTGTTTTACATTTAATATTTCATTAAATTCTTCTTTTGTAATATTAATTTGTTTAGAAGAAGTATTTACAATCCAAGTAGTTGTATAAATTTCTTTTTCAGGATAAAATTCTGATTGGTCATTATATTCCAAGTTATATCCTGTTATTAATAAATTAAGAACAAAAAGATGACTACAATCTAATTTTTGAAAATTTTGAGTAAGTTTTAATTCATAAAGATTATTCCTATAAGTAAATAAATTCAAATCAATATTATCCATATTCCATAAATTTACAATGTATAACATTGAATTATATCTTTTTATAAATCTAACTACATCTGTATCTTTAGAGAAAATATTATGTTCTTGATTATCCACTAATAATTCAAAATCCTCTTCTATAAAAAGAGGATATGCATTCTGAATAAAATTTGTAAACATAAATTGCTCCTTAATAAAGATATTTATTATATAATACTAAATTTTCACATATTAATCAAAACTTAATTTTAGGCGCCTTAATTGGCGCCTGATTATTCTACAGATAATATATAATAATATAAAGATTGTCCTCCAAAATGTATTTCCACTTCACAATCTGGATAATTTTCTTCTATATATTCTTTCACTTTTTGGGCTTCTTTTTCTTCAACATCTTCTCCATAATAAATGCTTACAATCTCACTATCTTCGTCTACAATATTATTAATTAATTCTTTAGTAGCTTCTTCTAAATTATTAGAAACGACCTCTATATTCCCTTCTATAAGTCCTATAATATCTCCTTGCTTAATTTCTCTATTTTCGATGGATGTATCTCTAACAGCAAATGTAAGTTGTCCTGTTTTTACATAAGACATACTTTCTTTCATAGAATTTAAAGTTTCTTCTATGCCACGATTAGGCTCATATCCTATCATTGCTGCTATTCCCTGAGGAATAGTTTTAGAAGGAACAACTAAAATTTCTTTTCCATCAATTAATTCTTCAGCTTGTTCTGCTGCTAAAATGATATTTTTATTATTTGGAAGAACTATTATTTTTTTAGCATTAACTTTATAAGCAGCATTTAAAATATCTTCAGTACTAGGATTCATTGTCTGTCCGCCTTTTATTATATAATCTACTCCTAAATCTTTAAAAATTTGACTAATTCCTTCTCCACTAGCTACTGCTATAAAGCCTATTTCTTTTTCTTCCTTAACTGCTTGATTTAAAGTTTCTGTCTCTTTTATTTCTTCAGTTACAACTTTAGTTGTATGTTGTTCTCTCATATTGTCAATTTTCATATTAGTAAGAGATCCATAAGTTAATCCTTTTTCTATTGCCTGTCCTGGATGATCTGTATGTACATGTACTTTAATTATTTCTTCATCTTCTACAACTACTATGGAATCTCCTATAGTATTTAAAAATTCTCTTAATTCATTAACATTAGATGGATTATTATCAGAACGATTAATGATAAATTCTGTACAATATCCAAAGGTAATATCTTCATTATTTATAGATGCTAATGCTCCATAAGCAACTTCTTTATTTTGAGAGATATTTTGTTTTAAGCTAATTTTACCATTTATATTTAAAGCTTCTAAAGCTCCTTCAAGAATATATAATAAACCTCTTCCTCCTGCATCCACTACTCCAGCTTGTTTTAATACTGGAAGCATATCAGGAGTTTTTTGTAAAATAGTATGGGCATATGAAATAACTTCTTTTAGAAAATCTTCTATATTTATTATTTCTGATGCTATTTGTAATGCTTTTTCTGCTCCTTCTCTAGCTACAGTTAAAATAGTTCCCTCTTTAGGTTTCATAACAGCTTTGTATGCTGTTTTTACCCCTGTTTCAAAAGCATCTGCTAAAGCAAAAGTATCTATTTGTTTATGATTTTGAATTCCTTTTGCAAATCCTCTAAACAATTGTGATAAAATAACTCCAGAATTTCCTCTGGCTCCTCTTAAGGACCCTGAAGCTGCAGCTTTAACAATTTCATTTATATTATCAGAAGTAATTTTTTCTACTTCTCTTGCAGCTGATAACACAGTTAATGACATATTAGTTCCTGTATCTCCATCTGGAACTGGAAATACATTTAATTCATCAACTGCTTGCTTATATTCCTCTAATTTATTTGCTCCCGCTATAATCATGCGTTTTAATATTTCCCCATTTATATGTGAAATACTCAATTTGTTGCCTCCTTTTTCTTTATCCAATTAATTATCCACTCGTACACCTTCAATGAATATATTTATTTTTTCAACATCTAGTCCAATAAATTCTTCTATTTTGTATTTTACAGTATTTATTAAGTTATCAGCTACAGCAGAAATTTTTGTACCATATTCTACAATAATATGCAAATCAATAACAACACTATTTTCGTTAATTGATACTTTAATTCCTTTAGTAAGACTTTCTCTTTTAAGAAGTTGAACTAATCCATCAGTAACATTTTTAGTTGCCATTCCTACTATCCCATAACATTCCATAGCTGTCAACCCTGCTATACGTGCAATTACTTCATCTTCTATAAAAACATTTCCATACTCATTAACTAATTTACCAGCCATTCTCCTACCTCCTGGATAAAAATTCTTTTCTTTATAATAATATATAGCATATTACTATATATTATATCATTTTTTATATATTTTCAAAATAAAAATATCCTAATTTATAATAAAAATAAATATTTTTCCTTGCATTATAATATACTATCTGATAAAATAACTTTGTTGTGTCACGGTGAAGTTTAAAGGAGGTGTACTAATATGGCAAAATGTGATATATGTCAAAAAGGGGTTCACTTTGGAATTCAAGTAAGTCATTCTCATAGAAGATCTAATAAACAATGGAAACCAAATATTAAACGTGTAAAAGTATTGGAAAATGGAATAAAGAAAACATTAAATGTATGCACAAGATGTTTACGTTCTAATGCTGTTACTCGTGCTTAATTAAAAACAAAACAAAGTTCTAAGAACTTTGTTTTGTTTTTAATTATTTGTTTTTATACCAAATATTGTTTTTAATATATTTCCTATAAATTTAGGAGTTTTTATTACGATGAATCTCATTTCTTCACCTCCATTAATATTTACCAATAAAAAAACATCCTAAAATAATACATATTATTGCTATAATAAAAAGGAATATAGCCCCTGGAATAAAAAGGGTAAAAATCATACCCATCCCACATGCAAAGAAAATTAATCCTAATACTCTTTTTTTCATTCTTTTACTTCCTTTTTACAGTACTTATTATAACTTATTCTATATATCAAAAATATGTGCTAAAAAAGTCTCAACAGATGTTGAGACTTTTAAATTTCTTTTGATTTTATAACTAATAAAAGACCTGATTTAATACTTATATGAGCTTGTGAAGTTGTCATTACATTGCTAATACCTAAAGAACTCCCTGATTTTAAGTTTTCTCCTTTTAGGGCATAATAAAGCCCTTTAGTATATATTCCTTTTACTTCCATAGAAAATGGTATTAAAGATACAATATCATTTTCCTGCCCATAAATCGTTACTTCATTATCTATTAAAATTATTTCATTATATTCATTTATAATTTTTGTTCTTACATTTCTTTGTAAAGAGTAATAAAGCAAATGTATATTACCTAATGTATGATCTAAACGATTACCTATCCCTCCAGCAATAAAAATCTCTTTTGCTCCTTTATTTATAGCATAATCTAAAGCTAATTCCGTATCTGTTTTATCTTTTTTAGAAGAAAAAGTCTTAAATAAAATATTTTTATTTTTATAAAATTCTATTGTATTTTTAGAAGCAGAATCTAGATCTCCAATAATTATAGATGGATTTACTCCTAATTTTTTTGTGTGTTCTATTCCCCTATCTGCACATATAATATAATCTGATTGATTTATATATTTTTTATAAAAAGAATAATTTTCTATATCTCCACCAGCAAAAATTAATACTTTCATTCTTTCCCCTCAAATTCACTAAACCTTTTTATAAAGTCTTCTATTGATTTACTAGGATTTGAAGAATTATAAATAGCTGATCCTGCTACTAAAATATTTGCTCCAGCTTTAATAAATTTTTCTATATTACTTAGATTAATCCCACCGTCTACTTCTATTTCAACAGATAAACTATTAGCTTTAACATAATTAGATAAATCTTTAATTTTATTAATACAAGCCGGAATTAAATCTTGTCCTCCAAATCCTGGATTTACAGTCATAATAAGTACCATATCTAAATCAGAAATAATATATTTTAAACAACTTAAGTCTGTTGCAGGATTTAAAGCAACCCCCGCTTTCATACCTAAACTTTTAATATATTGAATAGTCCTATGAAGATGAGGAGTAGCTTCTGCATGTACAGTCAAAATATCTGCTCCAGCTTTATGAAAATCTTCAATATACTTATCTGGATTTGAAATCATTAAATGAACATCAAATGGAAGTTTTGTATGTTTTCTTAAACTTTTAATAATAGGAGGCCCTAAAGTAATATTAGGTACAAAATGTCCATCCATAACATCAATATGAACCATGTGTCCTCCACTTTCATCTACTAATTGTACTGCTTTCTTTAATTCTGAAAAATCTGCTGATAAAATTGATGGAGCTAATTTTATCATATATTACCATCTCCTTTGCTTAGACGTTTCTAATTCTTTATAAAACATTTGATATCTTTTATATCTCCCTGCATCTATTACTCCTTCTTCTACTTTTTGTTTTATTATACAATCAGGCTCATGTATATGACTACATTGTGAAAATCTACATAAATCATTATACGGCAAAAATTCTTTAAATAAATTTTTTAGTTCTTTGGGATTAATATGTTCTAAAGAAAGCATACTAAATCCAGGAGTATCTAAAACAAAGCTCTCTTCTTTTAAATTTAAAAGTTCTACATGTCTTGTAGTATGCTTACCTCTTTTTACTTTTTTACTGATCTCTCCAGTTTTTAAAGATAAAGAAGAATCTATAGCATTTAATAAAGAGGATTTTCCCACTCCTGAAGGACCAGCAAAAGTAGTTACTTTATTAAATAACTCATTTTTTAATTTATCAATTCCTATATTTAAAATAGCACTTGTCAATATTACTTTATATCCTATTTTTTCATATGTATTCTTAATCTCTTGATAAGTTTTTTCTTTATCTATATCTATCTTATTTATGCAAATACATATTTCTAAATTTTGCTCTTCAACCAAAACTAAAAATCTATCTAAAAGTTGAAGATTAGGATCAGGATTTTTGGCTGCAAAAACAATAATGGCTTGATCTACATTAGCTACAGAAGGTCTAGTTAAAATATTTTTTCTAGGTAAAATTTCTACAATACTTCCAGTTAAATTACTTTCCTCAGGTATTATTTTTACTATATCTCCTACAACAGGTGTAATATTAGAATTTCTAAATTTTCCTCTAGCTTTACATTCAAATACTTTATCCTCTACTTTTACATAATAAAATCCTGCAATCCCTTTAGTAATTATTCCTTTTACCATCGAATTTCCTCCACATTATTCAAATTCAATGGTTTCTCTATAATATATATCATCGTTAATATATACTTCAACATATCCTTCTCCTTCTCCTTCAATGTTAATTTTTAATGGAAAATCTGAAATACTATGAGTTTGTTCATAAATGAATTCATTTTCTCCATTTAATCTAACTCTTACATAAAATTCATCTGTATCCGCATCAAGAGGTGCTAATATTGTTATAGATTGTTCTTTTAAAACATCCTCTTCTTCTTTTTCTTCTGGACCTTCACTAACAACAAATCCTATATCATAACCTTCTCTTACAGTTTCTCCTGCTTGAACAGACTGACTAATTACATAACCTTTTTCTACTTCACTATGGTGTATATATGTGATTTGTCCAACCCCTAATCCTGCATTTCGAAGTTGTATTTTTGCAGCTTCTTCTGTTAGATTTAAAATATTAGGAACAGATACCTTTTTTATTTCAGGCCCTAAACTTACTGTTATATTAACTGTTTCTCCATATTTTAAATTAGTTCCAGGATCAGGGCTTTGTGAAATAACTAAATTTTCATCTATTAAATTACTATATTCTACTTTTCTCTCTACATTAAAACCTAAATCTTCTAATTCTTTTTCTGCTAAACTATAATTTTTATTTACTACATTAGGCACTTCAAAAGTTTCTATCCCTTTACTTATTGTTACTTCTACTTCTGAATTTAAATTAATAACTGTTCCTTCTTCTGGGTCTTGAAAAACAATATTTCCCTCTTCTACTTCATTACTATATACTTGTTCTCCTTCTTTTAATATGAGCTGTTTTTCTTCTAATATTTTTTTAGCTTCGTCAACAGACATATTAATAAGTGATGGAACTGTTACTACTTTTGGTTTTAAATATTCTCTTATCATATTAATTCCGACTACACTAATAATAGCTATTATAACCAAAGAAGTAAATACAGCTCCTATGGTAACCCATCTTTCTTTTGAATCTTTTTCTTCATATTCTACTATATCTTCTTTATATTCAATTTTTTCTTCTTTATCTGATGATTTACTATATTCTTTTTCTTTTTTACTATCTCTAAGTAATTTCATATCTTTTTTTGACATTTTAATGGTAGGAGAATTTTCTATATTAGGAATATTTACGAATTTCCCATGGGGTTCATTTATAGATTTTTCCATGTCTTCTATCATTTCATCAATATTTTTGTATCTATTTGCTGGTTTTTTCTGCGTAGCTTTTATAATAATATCTTCTAAACTTGAAGAAATTTTATCATTTATACTCCTAGGTGAAGGAATTTGTTCATTTATATGTTTTAGAGCAACTGTGACAGGGCTTTCTCCTTCAAAAGGAAGAGTTTTTGTAGCCATTTCATACATAACAATTCCTAAAGAATAAATATCACTAGTTTTATCCACATACCCACCTCTAGCTTGTTCCGGTGAAAAATAATGTACAGAACCAATAGCATTTCCTGTTGTAACAACCGTAGAAGAATCTACTGCTCTTGCAATACCAAAATCTGCAACCTTTAATACTCCTTCATCAGTTATTAATATATTCTGAGGTTTTATATCCCTATGAATAATATTTTTCCTATGAGCATGTTGAAGAGCAAAGGCAATATCTTTAGCTACTTCAAGAATTTTAAGAGAAGTAAAAGGTGCTTCTTCTTCAATAATCTTCTTTAAAGTTTTACCATGTATATATTCCATTACAATATAATGTATATTATTTTCATTGCCTACGTCATATATACTAACTATATTAGGATGTGATAAACTAGCTGCTGATTGAGCTTCAACTTTAAATCTAGATAAAAATTCTTCATCCGAGGCAAATTCTTCTCTTAATACTTTGATTGCTACATATCTTTGCAATTTATGACATTTAGCTTTATAAACAATAGACATTCCGCCCGCACCAATTTTTTCAACAATTTCATAACGGTTATTTAATATAGTTCCACGCTGTAACATTTTTTCACCTTCCTTTTAGCCCCCTAATAATAATTACTGAAATATTATCCAATCCTCCGTTTTCATTAGCTCTATCTACTAAAGATTGAGCAATATTTTCTAAATCACCATTATTTTTAAAAATATGTATAATTTCTTCTTCCTTTAACATATTAGATAATCCATCAGAGCACATAAGAACAAAAGAATTCTCTTCAATTTTTGAATTATAAATATCTACTTCTACCTTCGGATTAGTTCCTACTGCTCTAGTAATGGCATTACGATTTGGATGATTCCTTGCCTCTTTTTCAGAAATAGTCCCTTGTCTAACCATTTCTTCTACAAAAGAATGGTCTATGGTTAACTGTTTTATAATATCATTTTGAATAATATATAATCTACTATCTCCTACATGTGCAATATATATATCTTCATCTATAAAAACGGACACTAAAAAAGTTGTTCCCATTCCTTTTAAAAGCTCATTTTCCATTGCTTTTTGATAAATTACATTGTTAGTATAAGCTATAGCTTCTAACAAAAATGTCTTAATATTCTCATGAGAAATTTCATTAGAGCTATGGTCTTTAACATAATTACAAAAACTTTGTATGGCTAAAAAACTGGCATATTCTCCTGCTTTATGTCCTCCCATTCCATCTGCAACTATATAAATATTAGGAAGACATCCAAAACTACTATCAGAAATAAAAATAGCATCCTCATTGTTTTCTCTATGTTTTCCTACATGACATTTCCCAGCCGAAATCATTATTTCACCTCATTTCTTTTCTAAATATCTTCTTCTAAGTTGACCACAAGCAGCATCAATATCACTTCCTAATTTTCTTCTTATAGTAGTAGAAATACCATATGACTTCAATATATTAAAAAAATCTTTTATTGTTTTAGATTCACTTTCTTTAAGATTTGACTCTTTGATTTGATTTATTGGAATTAAATTAACATGACACAACATTCCTTTTAATTTTTTCCCTAATTCATGGGCATATTCTTTTTTATCATTAACATTATTTATTAAAGCATATTCAAATGTAATTCTTCTATTAGTTTTTTCAATATAATAATGACAAGCTTTAAAAAGTTCTTCCATAGAATATTTATTTGCAATAGGCATAATTTTTTTTCTTATTTCATCATTTGAAGCATGAAGAGATACTGCTAATGTAATTTGTAATTTTTTATTAGCTAAAAAATAAATCTTATCTATTAAACCACAAGTAGAAATAGTTATATGTCTTTGTCCTATATTTTCTCCTTTAGGGCTATTAATTATATCGATAAACGAAAGTATATTGTCTAAATTATCTAGGGGTTCTCCACTTCCCATTATTACAATATTGGATATTTTTTCTTTAGAATCTTCTTTGATTTTATAAATTTGTCCTGTCATTTCTGAAACAGTTAAATTTCTAACTAATCCTCCTAAAGTAGAAGCACAAAAAGCACATCCCATTTTACATCCTACTTGTGACGAAATACATACAGTATTTCCATAATCATAGTACATCAAAACACTTTCTATTATATTATTATCTTTTAATGCAAACAAGTATTTTGTAGTTTTATCAATTTTAGATACATACTTTTGTTCAATCGTTAAAGTATTTATTTCACATATATTTTTTAATTTTTCCCTTAATTTTTTTGGAATATTTGTCATGTCATCAATATTTCTAATCTTTTTTTCATGTATCCATTGAAAAATTTGTTCTCCTCTAAAACCTTTTTCTCCTAAACTTTTCATTAAATCTTTTAATTCTTCAATAGTTAACGAAGCAATATCTATTTTTCTCATTTATTTTTACCTCTTTCGTTTTAGCCTAGCAATAAAAAAACCATCAGTTTTATGAATATGAGGATATAATTGAATATATCCTTTTTTTGTTGTATTACATTGAAGTTTTTTAGGAATATATGGATTAATATTTTCTAAAACAAAATCAAAATTATTTATAAACCATTTTATATTTTCTATATTTTCTTTTTCTGAAATGGTACAAGTACTATATACTAGCACTCCTCCTTTTTTAACATATTGAGAACATACTGATAATATTTTTCTTTGAACTTCTACTAATTTATCTAAATCTTCAATAGATTTTTTCCACTTTATATCTGGTTTTTTACGAATTATCCCTAACCCCGAACAAGGAGCATCTATAATAACTTTATCCATTGTTTCTAATTTACTTTCATCTAATATAGTCGCATCGTATTGTTCTGTCTTTATAATGTCAATCCCTAATCTTTTAGCAGAAGATCTTATTAAATTAAGTTTATGTTCATGAATATCTCTAGCAATAATTTCTCCATCATTATTCATTAATTCTGCACAGTGAGTCGCTTTCCCACCAGGTGCTGCACATACGTCAAGAATATTTTCTCCTGAATTAGGATTAAGAACATATCCAACTAATATAGAACTTTCATCTTGTACTTGAAATAATCCTTTTTTAAAGGAATCTAATTGATTTATTGCAGATGTCTTTTTTATATTAATGGCTTCTTTTGTATATAATCCAGAATGTACTTGTATATTTTCTTTTACTAAAATATTTATTAAAGAACTTCTATCTATTTTCAATCTATTACAACGAATAGTTATTTGAGGAGCTTTATTAGAAGCTTCACATAGTTCTTCTACAAATTCTTTTGAATAACTCGTTAACCAGTACTTAATCATCCATTGAGGATAGGAATATTTTATGGATAGATATTCTACTATATTTTTATTTTTATCTGGATAAGAAATTTTATCTATATTTCTTGCTATATTTCTTAAAATTCCATTAACAAAACCAGATAAGCCTTTTAAACCTCTTTTCTTTGTTATTTTTACACACTCATTACAAGCTGCTGAAATCGGAACTTTATCCATAAATAAAATTTGATAAACTCCAATTCTTAAAACATTTAAAATAAAAGGTTTCATTTTATTAGTTTTAATTTTAGAAAATTGATTTATAACATAATCAATATTTTTTATATATCTAAGAGTACCATTAACTATTTCAGTAATAAAAGCTTTATCTAAAGAAGTTAAATAATCATACACTCGAAAATATTCTTGAAACGAAATATTACTATAAGCTTTTTCTTTATCTATTTCTAATATAATATTTATGGCAATTTCTCTTGGAGTTAATTGAGTCATAAAATCCTTCCTTTTATAAAATATTCACTTTGTAAAATATTTTAAATTATTTAATGAAAAAAAGCGTTACTTAGTAACGCCTTAGTCATCTCTACCTCCAAACCTTAATAACAAATGCAATAAATTGGCTACTGCAACAGCAGCTGAGGCTACATAAGTTAAGGCAGCTGCATTAAGAACTTTTTTAGCTGAACCAATCTCATTATCTGCTAAAAATCCTTGCGCCTCTAATATTTTTATTGCTCTACCAGAAGCATTTAATTCAACTGGTAAAGTTATTATTTGAAAAAGAACAACTCCTGCAAAAAGCAATATCCCTACTTCTATTAATGTATATGAAAATAATAAACCTAGCATAATTAAAGGCATTGCCATTCTCGATCCTATATTTACTATTGGAACAATAGAATTTCTTAATACTAAAAATACATAGCCTCTATGATGTTGAATTGCATGCCCAACTTCATGAGCTGCTACTCCTAAGGAAGCAATACTTTGGCCATTATATACGGCACTTGATAATCTAAGAGTTTTACTTCTTGGATCATAATGATCTGTTAACTGCCCTGGTATCATTTCTATTTTTACATCATAAATTCCTGCATACTGAAGAAGTGCTTTTGCAGTTTCTGCACCTGTATATCCTCTTATACTTCTAACCTTAAGATATTTATTAAAAGTAGAATTTACTTTAGATTGTGCATACATCGTTAATATTATAGCAGGAAAAACAAGTATAATATATAATGGATCAAAATAATATAATCCTGGCATATTATCAACTCCTTATTTTAAAATATAATTTTTAATAGCATCTTCAACCTTCTTAATATCTACTGTTGTATTTTTACAAGGTCCATTGGGGCATTTATTTAAAACCCCATAAACTGCAATCCCATCTACATCTAAAATACCACTTATTAAATCTCTTTCACAAGCAATAGCAATAATATATTTAGGTTTACATTCTTTTATCACTTTTCTAGCTAAAGTTCCTCCTGTTGCAATAGCCAATTTTATTTTATATTTTTTTTGTAAATTATTTAAATTATAAATTTTACATTTTCCACATCCTATGCACACTTGAGAATTTGAAGTAATTTTTATATTACAACTAGAATTTTGTATGCAATGAGGTGCTAAAATTAGTATATCCTTAAAATTTCCTTTTAAATTCATAGATTCAACAAAAATATTATTTATGTATATAAAAAATTGATTAATAATTTTTTTATCATAGTGAAAAAAATTTGTTATACTTAAAATTAAAGGATATATTATTTTAAAAATTTTGGCCAATACTTTAGGAGGAAATATTAAAACTTTTTTCTTTTTATATATGATAATTAAAACAGTAGAAAATATAATAAAAAGCAATCCTAAAGCAAGAAATAGAATAGCCAAAATAATAAATACGTTTTTATAAAAATATACCGGAATATAAATATTAGCTACCCATAATACTATAAATATAACTAAAAAAACTATAGTATTTATAACAACTATTTTTGTAAATTGCTTTATTCTTATATCCACAAAATCCTCCTAAAATATTATCCTAAAATAGTATTTTTTTTCATATCATGTCCTCTTAAATATTCTTCAACTGTCATCCTCCTTCCATTTTGAGCTTGTATTTCCGTTATTAGTACACTTCCATCTCCTGTTTTTACTACTATTCCTTTATTTTTTATGACTTCTACTATTTCTCCTATGGAATTATCTTTATAATTTTTATTATAATTTTGTACTTTCCATATTTTTATCATTTGATCTTTATAAAATGTATAAGCACTAGGCCATGGAGATAAACCTCTTACTAAATTAATAATTTTTTCAGAAGTTTCTCCCCAATTTATCAATCCCATTTCTTTCTTTAACATAGGAGCATAGGTTGCTTCTTTATCGTTTTGTTTTTCTCTTCTTATGTTTCCTCTTATTAAGTTATCTAAGGTTTCTTTTAAAAGTTCAGCTCCTAATATGGACATTTTATCATGAATATCTCCTGCTGTGTCATCTTCTTCTATGGGAAGTTCTCTTTTTAAAATTATATCACCAGTATCCATTCCTTCATCCATAAACATAGTTGTAACTCCTGTTACTTTTTCTCCATTAATAATAGCCCATTGAATAGGAGCTGCTCCACGATATTTAGGTAGTAAAGAACCATGCACATTTATACATCCAAATTTAGGCATGTCTAAAATTTCTTTAGGAAGAATTTGTCCAAATGCAATAACTATTATTAAATCTGGTGCTATAGAACGAAGTTTTTCAATGAATTCAGGATTTTTAACTTTTTCCGGTTGAAATACAGGAATATTATATTTTAAAGCCAATACTTTTACTGGAGGAGGCATCATTTTTTTCCCTCTTCCTTTTGGCCTATCTGGCTGAGTTATAACAGCTGCTATATCATATTTTTCATCTATTAATTTTTGTAATGATGGAACAGCAAAATCTGGTGTTCCCATAAATACTACTTTCATTTTTTCCCCTCTTTTCTTATTCATCTAAATATCTAATCACATTATCAGTAAACAGTATTCCGTTTAAATGGTCTATCTCATGACAAAATGCTCTTGCAAGAAGTCCTTCACCTTCTAATACAAATTCTTCTCCATTTCTATTTAATGCTTTTACTTTTACTTTATTGGGTCTTTTAACTTCTCCTGTTATCCCTGGAACACTTAAACAGCCTTCAGGTCCAATTTGTTCTCCATCTTCTTCAATAATTTCTGGATTTATTAATTCAATTATTCCTTCTCCTATATCAATAACCACAACTCTTTTTAAAACTCCTACTTGAGGAGCGGCAAGACCTACTCCTCCAGCTTCATACATAGTTTCTGTCATATCGTCTAATAAAATCAATATAGATTTATTAATTTCTTTTACTTCTTTACATTTTTTTCTTAATATTTCATCTCCATTTTTTCTAATTTCTCGTAATGCCAAAATACTTCCTCCTTTTTAATTATTACTATACCATTATTAATGGATCAATATCTGTTTGAATATTTATATCTAACTTACCTTTAGTCTGATTAATTTGATTAAATTTATTAATACAATAAAAACTATATTGCATTAGTAGATCTCTATCTTTACATTTTATAAGTATTCTCCATCTATATCTATTTTTTATTTTTGAAATTATTGCAGGCGCTGGCCCATATAACTCAAATTTTTTCTTTTTATTGAAAAATTTCATTATTTCCATCAATCCATAAGTACTAGAAATTACATTTTTTTCATTTTCTCCAGTAATAAGAATACTAAAAATATGAGTAAATGGTGGGTAATTTAATCGTTGTCGTAAATTAATTTCTTTATTATAAAAAGATAAATAGTCATGATTTTTTGCAGTCTGTATACTATAATGATCTGGAGTATAAGTTTGAATTAGTACTCTCCCAGGTAAATTCCCTCTACCAGCTCTTCCACTAACTTGTGTAAGAAGCTGAAAAGTTTTTTCTGCCGAACGAAAATCTTGTATATGCAAAGTTAAATCTGCTGCTAATATTCCAACTAAAGTTACATTTGGAAAATCATGACCTTTAGCAATCATTTGAGTTCCTATTAAAATATCTGCTTCCATAGATTTAAATTTATTTAATATTTTCTCATGCCCATATTTACCTTTTGCTGTATCTAAATCCATTCTTAAAACCCGTGCCTCTGGAAATTCTTCTTTTACTTTTTCTTCTACCTTTTCTGTCCCTACTCCAAAATATTTAATATGAGAAGACCCGCATTGAGGGCAAACAGATGGTACAGTCGCTTTATCCCCACAATAATGACATTGAAGAGAATTATTATAAGCATGATAAGTATAAGAAATATTACAGTTTTTACACTTTAATACATATCCGCATTTTCTACATGATACAAAATTAGAAAATCCTCTTCTATTTAAAAATAAAATAACTTGTTCTTTTTTATCAAGATTTTTTTGGATTTCTTCTTTAAGTTTAATACTAAAAATAGAACGATTTCCTGCTTCTAATTCTTTTCTCATATCAATAATATCTACTTTAGGCAGTGCACTATTATTAACTCTATTATTTATAGTTAATAGACTTATTTGTCCTTGTTTAGCTTCATAATAGGAATCTAAAGAAGGAGTAGCTGATGACCTTAAACACAATCCTCCCACCATATCACAACGTTTTTTTGCTACTTCTTTTGCATGATATTTAGGTGATATTTCTGATTTATATGTTGTTTCATGTTCTTCATCTAATATAATAAGCTTTAAGGATGGAAAAGGAGTAAATACTGCAGATCTAGGTCCAATCATTACTGATATTTTCCCTTCTTTAGCCTTTTTCCACTGTACAAATCTTTCTCCATATGAAAGCTTACTATGAGTAAAAGCCACCTTTTCTCCAAATCTGTTTTTAAATCTTTCAACAGTTTGAGGTGTTAAAGATATTTCTGGGACTAATACAATAGCTTGCCCTCCTAATTTTATAACTTCATCTATTATCTGTAAATATATTTCTGTTTTCCCACTACCTGTTATTCCATGAAGAAGAATTTCCTCTCCCTTTGCATTATTTAACTTATTAATTATATATTCTATCACATTTTTTTGTTCATGAGTAGGAATAAGGGGTTTTGTTTTTTTAAAATCAATATGACTATATGGGTCTTTATCTAAATCTACTTCTTTAATTTGTATAAGGTTTTTATTTATTAATGATTTTATAGAAGAATTTGAAATTTGTAAAATCTTTTTTATTTCACTTAAAGGTATTTCATTGTTATCCATAAGAAATGATAATATTCTAGCTTGAGCTTTATATTTTTTTTTATTTTTATATTCTTTTATTATATTTTTTAATTTTTCTAGAGGTATTTGTCTGTTAATTGATATATATTTTTCTGATGTAATTTTCATAAAAGGTGGCATCATACATTTTAAACAATCAATCATTCTAGCTCCATAATAATCTTTCATCCATTTTGCCAATTCTAACATATGTTCATCAAATACTGGATACAAATCTTCTATATTATTTATAGACTTTAATTTTTCATATTCTATAGAACTATTATTAGAAAATCCCACAATATATCCTCGTATTTTTTTATTTCCTTTCCCAAAAGGTACTTTTACTCTTAATCCTATTTTAACTTTTGATTCTAGATTTTTAGGGACAATATAATGAAAAACTTTATCAATATTTTGGTGTGAAATTTCTATAATAACTTCTGCAATCATTTTTTTCACCCTTTGTTAATAAAAACCCCTTTATGAACTTTTAATTATATCCAATATCTCGTCTAAAATTTTATCAGCTAATTCTATTTTTGACATAAGAGGTAATTTATTTTTTTCACCTGATCTTTTTATAATTGTAATCATATTTGTATCATATCCAAATCCAACATTTTCTTTTAATATATTATTAATACAAATCATATCCAAATTCTTTTTTTCTAATTTTTCTTTTCCATTTTTTAATTCATCATCACTTTCAGCTGCAAAACCTACTAATATTTGTTTATTTTTTCTGCTTCCTAACTCTTTTAAGATATCGGGATTAGGTACTAATTCAATAGAAATTTTTTTATCTTTCTTTTTTATCTTTGAAGAAAAAACTTCTTTAACTTTATAATCACTAGGAGCTGCTGCTTTTATAACTATATCACAATTATCAAAATTATCCAAAACTGTATTATACATTTCTTCTGTTGTAGTAACCTTTATAAATTTACAATCTCTAGGAGGAGTTAAATTAGTTGGTCCAGAAATTAATGTTACATTAGCTCCTCTTTTTATTGCAGCCTCAGCAATTGCATATCCCATTTTTCCACTACTATGATTAGTTATATATCTAACAGGGTCAATGGCTTCTATAGTTGGGCCTGCTGTTACCATTATATTCTTACCTTCATAATCTTTTGACACCGGATTAATTATTTTTAATACATTTTCAATGATTATATCTACATCTGCTAATTTTCCTATTCCAACATCTCCACAAGCTAATCGCCCTTTAGATGGAGATATAAAATTATAACCTAATTCTAATAATTTAGATATGTTTTTTTGAACAATTTTATTTTGGTACATAACTGTATTCATGGCTGGAGCAAATATTACTGGAGCTTTTGTAGCCATTATAGTAGTAGAAAGCATATCATCTGCTATGCCACTTGCTACTTTTCCTATAATATTTGCTGTAGCTGGAGCTACTAAAAACAAATCTGCCTTTTTAGCTAAAGAAATATGTTCTATTTCCCAAACAGAGGGTTTTTCAAACATATCGGTTATAACTGGCTGATTTGTTAAAGATTGAAAAACTAAAGGTTTAACAAATTCTTGAGCCGATTTTGTCATTATAACTTGTACATTAAATCCTAATTTTATAAGCTTACTTATAATTTCACAAGATTTATAAGCAGCTATTCCACCAGTAACTCCTAATATAACTGTTTTTTTATTCATAACAACCTCCCAATATTCTATAATAAAATCGCCCGAAAGGGCGATTTTATTATTTATCATTTACTATTGTTAATTATCTCTTAATCTTTTTTATAATTATTTATTATTCTTATCTTTCTTATTTTTAATAATAATTTTACCTTGATATAGTTCTTCCACTGCAATAGACACTGGTTTATTTACCTTAACATCTACTAAAGGGTTTTCCCCTTCAACAATTTGGCGAGCTCTTTTTGCTGCTGCAATAACAATTGAATATCTACTTACTATAATAGGTGTATCCTCATCTGTGCTATTATTATTTAATTTTTCCATTAATTCTGTATAAGATGGTTGAAGCATTAAAATCTCCCCTTTTTAATCTTATTTATTAAATCAAAATTTCTTATAGTTTTCATATGTTCTGCTTCTATAACTGTATTAATATTTTCTACTGCTTCATTTATAGAGTCATTAATTATTAAATAATCATATTCTTTAATAAGTTCTAATTCTTCTATAGCTCTTTTTAAACGTTTTTCAATTATATCTTCTTTTTCCGTACCTCGGCCCAGTAATCTATTTTTTAATTCAGATAGACTAGGAGGAATTATAAAAATAAGAACTGCATCTTTATATAACTTTTTTATTTGAAGTGCTCCTTGAACTTCTATTTCTAAAATTACATCTTTTCCTTCTTTCTTTTTCTCTTCCACATAAGATTTTGGAGTACCATAATAATTGCCACAAAATTCTGCCCATTCAATTAAATCTTCATTTTTTATCATTTCTTCAAACTCTTCTTTAGTTTTGAAAAAATAGTGAACTCCTTCTTCTTCTCCTGCTCTAGGACTTCTAGTAGTCGCAGAAATTGAAAGAGCATATCTTTCATTTTTAACAAGTTGCTTTATAATAGTTCCTTTTCCTGAACCAGATGGTCCAGAAATAACTATAGTAATTCCTTTAGAATTATTCATCTCTAATCCCCTTTATTACTATCAAATTCATCATTAACATTATTCTGTCCTTTAAAAGACAATCTATGAGCTACAGTTTCTGGTTGTACTGCTGATAAAATAATATGACCACTATCCGTAATAATAACTGCTCTTGTTCTTCTTCCATATGTAGCATCTATTAACATTCCCCGTTCTCTAGCTTCTTGTATTATTCTTTTAATTGGAGCTGATTCTGGACTAACAATGGCTACTAATCTATTTGCAGATACAATATTTCCAAAGCCGATATTAATTAATTTTATACTCATGCCCTGCCTCCTTTTTCTATTACTCAATATTTTGAATTTGTTCTCTTATTTTTTCTATTTCACTTTTTAATTCTATAACAAAACGAGTAATACTAAGGTCATTTGCTTTAGTTCCAATTGTATTAACTTCTCGATTCATTTCTTGAACTAAAAAATCTAATTTTCGCCCTACAACATCTTCAGTATTTAAAATTTCTCTAAATTGATCTATATGGCTACCCAAACGAATAACCTCTTCATCTATACTACATTTTTCTGCAAATAAAACCACTTCTTCCATAATTCTATTCTGATCTAAAGAATTATTAGGAAGTATTTCTTCTATTCTCTTTTCTAATTTTTCTCTATATTCTTTGACTACATACGGACTTCTTTTTTTTATATTTTCTAGATATTTTTCACATTCTGAAATTTTATATAATAAATCTTGTTTTAATTTTTCTCCTTCTTTTTCACGCATAAAAATAAAAGCATCTAAAGCTTTATCTAAAGCTTGCTTTAACAAATTCCACAAAAAATCTTCATCTTCTTCCTTTTGAGTCACCATAATTACATCTGGAAATTTTGCAATAAGAGATACAGATATATCATCAATCACACCACTTTTTAATTTTATCTTATTAAGTTCATTAATATAAGCATCTACTAAAGTTTCATTTAATGATATTTCCACATTATCTTGTAAATTACTTTCAAAAGATATAAAAACATCTATTTTCCCTCTAGAAATTTTACACTTTAAAAAATTTCTTACCTTTTCTTCTAAAAAATTTATATTTCTAGGAATTCTAATATTTATATCGCTATATCTATGATTTAAAGAGCGTAACTCAACTATAAATTTTTTATCATCTAAAATAGATTCTCCACGACCATATCCTGTCATACTACGAATCATTTTTTTCAACTCACTTTTTTAATACTTTTATTGCTTTATTTTTGTATTATATCGCACCAATTTGTTTAAGTCAATAAATTGGTTTATTTATAATATAAAATAGTCTTTTAAAGTAAAATATTTAATGGTATACTATTTTATGACTAATAAAGGAGGCATATATATGGCATTAGATGGAATTGTCATTTCCAATATTGTTTATGAAATTAAAAAATTTATGTTGTATGGAAGAATAGATAAAATATATCAACCAGAAACTGACGAAATAGTTTTATCAATAAGAAGTGAAAAAAATAATTATAAATTACTTCTTACATCTCATAATAATTATCCTAGACTTCATATTACTAATCAAAAAAAGAAAAATCCAAGTACCCCACCTATGTTTTGTATGATTCTTAGAAAGCATATATTGGGTGGAAGGTTAATTAATGTAATACAGCCAGATTTTGAACGTATTATAGAATTTCACATAGAAACTTTAAATGAAATGGGAGATTTATGTACTAAAAAACTTATAGTTGAAATAATGGGACGACATAGTAATATAATATTAGTAGATGATAATAATAAAATTCTTGATAGTATTGTTCATGTATCCAAAGATAAAAGTTCTGTAAGAGAGGTGCTACCCGGGAAAAAATATATAAAACCTCCTTCCCAAAATAAACTTAATCCATTGCTAATTGATAATTATGGAGATTATTTAAAAGGTTTAAAAGGAACAAAACTTCAAAAATCCATTTATCAATCTTTTTCAGGAATTAGTCCTATTATTGCATCAGAAATATGTCATAGATCTAATTTAGACCCATCTCTTCCTTTAGAGAAATTAACTTATGAAAATAAAAAAACTATTTCTAAAGTCATGAACAATATTTTTTCTATAATTAAAAATAATCTATTTACCCCTCAAATAATATTTGATCCGGCTAATAATAACCCTATTGAATTTTCTTCTATTGACATAACTCAATTTATAGGGTATAAAAAACAAGAGTTTGATTCTATCTCTTATGTGATAGAAACATATTATAGTGAAAAAGACCGTATGTCGAGAATCAAACAAAAATCTAGTGATATTCATAAAATTATACAAAATAATTTAGAACGTTGTTACAAAAAAAAGGATTTACAATTAAAACAACTAAAAGATATATCTAATAGGGAGGAATTGCGGATATACGGAGAATTAATTACAGCCAATATTTATTCCATTTCAAAAGGTATGAATTCTTTTCATACTATAAATTTTTATGATGAAAATCAACCAGAAATCACTATTCCCTTAGACCCTTTGCTTACTCCTGCTGAAAATGCTCAAAAATATTTTAAACAATATAACAAAGCTAAAAGAACATATACTGCTCTTAATAAGCAACTTAAACAAACAGAAGAAGAAATTATTTACTTAGAATCTTTATTAAGTGCTATCCAATCTAGCACAGATGAAAATGACATAAATGATATACGACAAGAATTAAAAGAACAGGGTTATATAAAAAATAAAAAACGAAATAAAATTAAAGAAATTGAAAAATCAAAACCTTTACATTTTGTTTCTAAAGAAGGCTTTGATATTTATGTAGGAAAAAATAATCGTCAAAATGATGAACTTACTCTTCGTTTTGCAAATCCTACAGATTTATGGCTTCATACTAAAGATATTCCTGGTTCTCATGTTATAATAAAAACTAAAAATAAAGAAGTACCTAAAAACACTCTTATTTTAGCAGCAAATCTTGCTGCGCTTCACAGTAAAGCAAAAAATTCTAGTAATGTCCCAGTTGACTATACTTTTAAAAAGCATGTTAGAAAACCTAATGGAGCTAAACCAGGAATGGTTATATATGATAATCAAAAAACTATTTATGTTACTCCCGATGAATTAAAAATACAACAATTAAAAATTTAAATAAAGAAAGGAAATAAAAAATGTTAAAAGGTAATTGTATTGTTGCTCAATCTGGTGGTCCTACTTCAGTTATTAACTCTAGTGCTTATGGAGTTATTTCTGAAGCTCTTTCTAATAAAAATATTGAAAATATCTATGGAGCAAAACATGGAATTTTAGGAGTAATTCGAGAAGAACTTTTTGATTTAAGAAAAGAAGATAAAAAAGAATTAGAATATTTAAAAACTACACCTTCATCAGGATTAGGGTCTTGTAGATATAAATTGCCTAATCTTGATGAAGATAACTCAGATTATATTCGCATATTTGAAGTTTTTAAAGCTCATAATATCAGATATTTTTTCTATATTGGTGGAAATGACTCAATGGACACTGTAGCAAAATTAAATAATTATGCAAAAAAAATAAATTATGATATTAAAATATTAGGAATCCCTAAAACTATTGATAATGACTTAGAAGGAACTGACCATTGTCCCGGATTTGGCAGTGCAGCAAAATATATTATAACTAGCACCTTAGAATGTACTTTAGATTCTCTTGTATATGATGCTAATACTATTACAATTATTGAAGTTATGGGAAGAAATGCTGGTTGGTTAGCTGCAGCTTCTGCTTTAGCTAACAATACTAAATTTGATACTCCAGACTTAATTTATTTACCTGAAGTTCCTTTTAGTTTTGAAAAATTTAAAAAAGATGTTTTAAATGTATACCATAAAAAAGGAAAAGTAATGATTGTCGTTTCTGAAGGTATTAAAGATGAAAATGGCAATTATATAGAACATATGGATTCTCCTGAATATGATTCTTTTGGACATTCTCAATTAGGAGGAGTAGGACATATTTTAGGTGACTTCTTAAAAAATAATATATCAACAAAAAGAGTAAAAGTAGTACAGCTTAATATTTTACAGCGTTCTGCAATGCATTTTGCTTCTAAAACTGATATTGAAGAAGCATATTATGTAGGAAAAAAAGCAGTACAATATGCTTTAGAAGGAAACTCAGGATTTTTAGTAGGAATAAAAAGAATAAGTAATAATCCTTATAAATACGATACAAAACTAGTTGAAATTAAAAAAGTAGCCAATTTAGAAAAGAAAGTTCCATTAAGTTGGATTAATAAAGAAGGTAATTATGTAACTCAAGAATGCATAGATTACATATATCCTCTTATCCAAGGAGAAGTAGCTCTCCCAATAGAACATGGACTTCCTAGATATGCAAATCTAAAAAAAGAATTAATACCTAAAAAATGTATCAAAAATAACGGATGATGTTATCCGTTATTTTTTTGTCCTAATTTATCTATATATCGAAGTAATGGATTTTTATTAATTAAAAAAGTTATAGATGTAATTTCTCCTAAAATATGAATTAATATCAAAATCATAACGAAAAAAATTTTTGTATATAAATTTAAAGATATTGCACTAGTAAATCCAAGAGTATAACCTAATATATTCGACCCAACATCTCCTAGCATATATTCTTCTCTTAATTCTCCTTTTATAACAGGTATAATACTTCCTATTAATAAAATAGTAAGAAATCTATCTGGATTTTTTGATAATATCCAAATAATAATACTAATCATAATAAAAACTTTAATTGTCCTTCCAGGTCTAACGTCAAATAAATTCATTGCATTAATAAAAAGTGAAATTAATAAAGTATTTATAAATAAATCAAATACATCCATTGAAAAAGAAAATGCAACAAACAATGAGGATATGCCTCCTATTAATGCTTTTAATCCTCCAGAGGTTAACTCTCCTTTAAACATTTTTCCGAAATGTCCTTTTAATCCCTTTATATTATTTTCTCCTACTAAATCATCTAATATTCCAGCAAATCCTATTAAAGAAAATCCAAATAAATATATAAAATACATAATAGGCTCATTAGTAATAAAAAGAAGAAAAAAACTTGAAATTATAGTAGATAATAATATTAATATTCCAGTACCTACAGGGATTTCTTTTTTCTTATAATTTAAAGCTTTTATATTATGATTTAAAAGAAATTCAAGAATTAAAGTTTTCCAAAAAAATGATATACCAAAAGATATTATTCCTCCTAATAAATATAAAATCATACTTCACCATTATCTAATATAGTTTTATATTTTTTTAATTTATAGTATTTTTTTATTAAAATATATATTATATCTTTTAATTCTTTTCCTCTATGAAGAAATCCTTTAAGATCTCTTTTTGTTTCTCTATGTTTCATCATAACTGGAATTTCTTTTATTTTAAAATTTTGATTTAATATATCAATAATCATCCCTACTTCAACTGCAAATCTATTAGGTATTTCTATATTCAAAAGAATATCTTTTTTCATAACTCTTTGACCGCAAATAGGATTTTTAATTTCTTTTCCTGTTAAAAATTTAACGCCTATTTTAGAAACTTTTTTTACAATTCCAAAACCACCTTTAATACTAGGCTTCGGAAAACAAGCAATAGTAACATCTGCTTTATTTTGTAAAATTGGTTTTATTAATTTAATTATTTCTTTAGAAGTATTTCCTAAATCTCCATCTAAAAACGCTATTATGGGATATTTAGAAATTTCTACTCCTTTTCTTAAAGCAGCACCTTTACCTAAATTTTTTTTAAATCTGTAATATAATATTTTTTTATTTTTAATTTTATAAACCACTTCCTTTGTATTATCTTTTGAACCATCATCTACAATAATAATTTCTCCTATTTCTTTAATATTTATAAGTCCTTTAATAGTTTTTTCTATTCTTTTTTCTTCATTATAAACAGGAATTATTACTGATACCTTTTCATCCAATATAATCACCTGACTTATTAAAATAACTTAAAAAATCCTTTCGCATCAATTAATTTATATCCTGTTAGCATACGAGTTAAAATGGTACTTGACATTCCTCTTCTATTTTTTTCTAAAAAGTCAATCATATTATTATGACTTCCTACTGTTATAATAATAGATGCTCCCATAAAGTACGACATTAATATAGCTGCATCTTCACTAGTTCCAAAACAGAAATATTTTTTATAGTTTAATTTAAGCTTTTTTAATCTCTTTTCCCCTGGACATATCCCATTAGGATAACCATGCACGATTATATTTTTAGTATTTTTTAAAGTATAATCTGACACACTATCCATATCTCCAAAAATAATATCTGGAATAATTTCTATATAATTAAATGCATCGGCTCCTCCATCTACTCCAATTAAAACTGGATTATTTTTATTTATAAACTTTTTTAACCTAATTAAATCTTCTATATAATGCTCTCCTCTAATGACAATTAAAACTGGTCTATTAAAAATTTTTATATTTAAAGTAGGTGTTTTTCTAGATAAAAATAATTGTTGTTTTTCTTTCCTCATATAATATAATGTATTATCTATAAAATTATTCATCTGATTTTGTATGTTTTTTTTAGATATTTTTTGAGATATATAATATTGTTTTCTAGTAAATGGCTTTAAAAAAACTTTTAAATTATTTTTAATTAAAATATTTCCTTGAATTTTAACTGTATCATTTTCTTTAATATATTTAAATATATTTTTATCTACATTTTCATAAATAGGAATATTTGCATTAAGAAGTATTTTAGGTCCTCTATTAGGATATTTCCCTGATATAAAACTAGATGTATTTATAACTGCTCTCACTTTTTTAGATGCTAAACCATAGGCACAGGCATAATCTAAGTCTTCATGGTCTATAATTGCTATATCTTTTGATGTAATTCTTGGAATTAAATTTTTTGTTTTATAATCTACTTTAGCAACTCCAACTATATTCATATTTTCCACCCACTTATTTTCTATCTTTATTTAGTATGCATAATTTTGAAATAAATATAACTAAAACTCTTATAGAATAAAAATTTTTTAATTAATATTTTATACTATAATACATAATTAAATTCATATCAGTATTTTTTGATTTCATAATAAATATTAAAATGCATAGTTAAAATTATATATTTCAATATTTCTAATAATAAAAAGCACTTATGGAATAAATCTATAAAAAATTG
The DNA here is from genome assembly GCF_001466305.1 of Defluviitalea phaphyphila. GTDB lineage: Bacteria > Bacillota > Clostridia > Lachnospirales > Defluviitaleaceae > Defluviitalea_A > Defluviitalea_A phaphyphila. The sequence goes on along the minus strand of NZ_JWID01000002.1, from coordinate 283,783 downwards.
ATTTATTCATAAGTGCTTTTTATTATATTAGTTTTATTTCTACTTTATTTTCCCATAAACCATGAATATTACAATAAGCCATAGCATAAATAAAGCCTGAAGAATTAAGTTTAACATCCACACATCCTACTGGCTCACTTATTACCCCCGCTTCCCCATGAGAACTAAAATTAAATGTGGCAATTTCTACAGGAAATTTCCCATCTTCTTTGAAATAATATAATTTAATCCATTTAATATGATGCTCTAATTCATTAGGATGTTTAATTTCATCTCCTATTGATACTTTAAGTTGAAAAGTTTCTCCTTTTTTAATAGTTTGAGGAATATGAATTACAGGAACATGCTTTTCTCCTTTCCAATCTCCTGTTTGTAATAATTCTCCTAAACTTTGCATAATAATCCTCCTTTAAAATAATCATTAATAGTATTTGCTTATATCTAAAAATATATAAGTTAAACAAACAACAATTTTTTAACTTATTTTGACTTTTATTTTACTGACACATAAGGATTATCTTTTATATAAAATCTCCAAGGATATTCTGCTGCCTCTTCTGCATAACTAATATTAATTCTTTTATCTTGTTTTATAATAATTTTTTCTTTTTTATTATCTTCACATATATAAAGTTTGTCTTTACAAAGGTCTGTACCATAGTCCTGCATGGTAATATTTAACGCTTGACAAAGTTTTCCCGGTCCATTACTTATATTTAATTTCTGTGTGTTAGTTAATTCATTATAATTTTTATTAAATCTTCTTTTTGCCATATTGTTAAATCCTTTAATTGGCTCCACTGCTCTAATTAGCACTGCACAAGGATTATTTTCTTCTTCAGTTACTATATTCATACATGAATACATGCCATAAATTAAAAAAATATAAGCATATCCTGCTGGTCCAAACATAACTTCTGTTCTAGGAGTTCTTCTATTTTTATAACTATGTGCAGCTTTATCCATAGCTCCTTTATAAGCTTCTGTTTCTACAATTTTTCCTATTAACTGTTCTCCTTCAACATTATGTACTATATATTTCCCTAATAATTCTTTTGCAACAATTAAAGTATCTCTTTCATAAAAATCTCTATTTAATTTTTTCATATTTGATTCAACCTCTTATTTTTAAATTTAAATACCATTAATTGTTTAATTATAATTAATATTTATTATAACATAAATATAAAAATTATTAATTATATTCATTATTTATAAAAATGATTTATTTTTAATACTTAAACAATTATTTTATAAAACATTGTACTTTGTTTAAAATAAGGGTATTATTATAAAAGAAATATTTTATAGGAGGAATAATATACTATGAATATGCGTTGGAGTTTAAAAGAACTATATCCTTCTTTTGATTCAGATTTATTTAAAAATGATATGAAAAAATGTTTTGAATTAATCACTAAAATTAACGATTGGGTAAAGTTTAATTTAGATACAGTTGAAGGATCTGTATATAAAATAGAAACTTTCCTTAAAATGCAAATTGAATTTGGTAATATATATAGCCGTTTATACGAATTTGCTTTTCTTACCTTAAGTGTAGACGCAAAAAATGAACAGGCTCTTCAAATAATTGAGTTATTAGAAAATAAATCAACCGATTTAGCTGAACCTTTAGTAAAATTCAAAAAATGGTTAAGTAAATTTGAAAATTTAGATACATTGATCTCTTGTTCAGACCTTTTAAAAGAACACACATTTTATTTAAATGAATTTATTGCAGAAACTAAATATTTATTAAATGAAAAAGAAGAAGTTTTAATAGCTAAAATGAAAAATACTGGTTCAAAAGCTTGGGAAAAACTTCAAGAACTTCTTTCTTCTACTTTGCTTGTGGATATTAATATTGATGGAGAAGAAAAAAAATTACCCCTTTCTATAGTTAGAAATATGGCTTATGAAAAAGATGCTTCTATCAGAAAAAAAGCTTATGAAGCCGAATTAAAAGCTTATGATAAAATAGCAGAATCTTCTGCTGCCGCTTTAAATGGAATCAAAGGAGAAGTTATTACAGAATCAAAAATAAGAGGATATTCTTCTCCTTTAGAAATGACTTTAATTCATTCTCGAATGGATCAAGAAACTTTAGATGCCATGTTTACAGCTATAAAAGAAAGTCTTCCTTCTTTTAGAAAATATCTTAGAAAAAAAGCAGAAATTTTAGGGCACAAAAATGGTTTGCCATTTTTTGATTTATTTGCTCCTCTAGGAGAAATAGAAATGAAATTCACTTATGAAGAAGCACAGAATTTTATAGTAAAAAATTTTAGTAAATTTAGTCCTTCTTTAGGTAATTTTGCTAAAAATGCTTTTGAAAAACAATGGATTGATGCTGAACCTAGAGAAGGCAAAAGAGGTGGAGCCTTTTGTTCTAATATTCATTCCATAAAAGAAAGTAGAATACTTAGCAATTTCACAGGTATGTTTAATGATGTCACTACTCTTGCCCATGAATTAGGTCATGGCTACCACGGAGAATGTTTGAAAAATGAAACATATTTAAATAGCGATTATCCTATGCCTATTGCAGAAACTGCTTCTATTTTTGCAGAAACAATTATAATAAACGCAGCACTTAAAGAAGCTAGTCAAGAAGAAGCCTTTGCCATACTTGAAAGTGATTTAATGAGTTCTACTCAAGTTATTGTAGATATATATAGTCGTTTTTTATTTGAAGATGAAGTTTTTAAAAGAAGAGAAAATCATTCTTTATCAGTTGATGAATTAAATCAATTAATGTTAGATTCCCAAATCAAAGCTTATGGAGATGGACTTGATAAAAACTATCTTCATCCTTATATGTGGATATGTAAACCTCATTATTATTCTGCTGATTATAATTACTATAATTTCCCTTATGCCTTTGGACTTTTATTCTCTAAAGGACTTTATGCAATCTATTTAGAAAAAGGAAAGGATTTTGTACCTGAATTTAATAATTTACTAGCTTCTACTGGTAAAAATAATTTAGTAGATGTGGCAAAGAAAATGAATATAGACCTTCATTCTTTAGATTTCTGGAGAAATTCTCTTAAATTAATTGAAAAAGATATAGAAAAATTTATCAATATGTAAAAAGGGCTTTTGCCCTTTTTATATATTGATATACACTTAAATCCATCTCCATGCAGGAGAATATTTATTTTTTAACATATTATTTTGAATTTTCCCCCATCCTAAAGGATATCCGTCTACACAAATAAGATTCCATCCTTTATTTCCTTCTATAGAAAGAGTTTCTCCTTTTAAATATTTAATTACATTAGAATCCTCTAATGAAAAGTTTATTATATTTTTAACCATCTCTTTATTTAATCCCATAGCAAAACTTTGGGAAGGTTCAAAACGATTCTTTTTTAACTTCCCTAACATCCATCCAGAACGCACAACTCTTAATCCTCTAAGGTCTGGGATACCTTCTGGTAATAAATACAATCCATCTCCATGTATTTCGAATTCTCCCTTTATCTCATCATGAAAATTTTCTTTTATAAAATTATTGAAATTATTTAATATATCTCTTGATAATGTTCTTTTAGGTATAGAAAATTGATATTTTATATCTTCTACTTTCTTCCTTAAAAGAACTAAAAAATGTCCTTCTCCTTTTATTTTATGAGGCCATAATCTTGCCGCTCCTTTTAATGTTTCTCTAGCTTCTACTAAATCAGGCCGTCCTTGACTAAAACCATTTTTATGAGAAATTGGAACTACTTCAAAATTAGTATGTTTACTTAAAAATTCCTCTATAATTCCTTCATTTTCTTCTGGTGAAAAAGTACAAGTAGAATATAAAATATATCCTCCAGGTTTTAACATTTTTGCTCCTTGAATAAGAATATCTCTTTGTATAGAACAATAAAATTCTGGCCCTTTGCTCTCCCAATTTTTAATTATTTCTGGAGTTTTTCTAAACATTCCTTCTCCAGAACACGGAGCATCAATTAATATTTTATCAAAATATCCTTCTAATCGTTGAGATAACTTTTCTGGAGATTCATTTGTAATGATTACGTTTCTAATTCCAGCTAATTCTATATTTTTTATCAATGCTTTAACTCTAGTTGCACTTATATCATTAGCAAATAAAACTCCTTTTTGTTTTAATTTTGCTCCTAATTGGGTACTTTTCCCTCCTGGAGCAGCACATAAATCTAATACTTTATCTCCTGGTCTAACATCTAAAACTGCTCCGGGAGACATAGCGCTAGGCTCTTGAATATAATACAATCCTGCATGATAATATGGATGTTTTGCTGGCTTATCTTCTTCTTTATAATAAAATCCTTCCTTACACCAAGGAACTGGTATTAATTTAAAATTCACCTTCTTCTTTAATTCTTCTGGAGTTATTTTTAAAGTATTTGTTCTAAGTCCATAACTTCTTTCTTTTTTAAAAGATTTTATATACTCATTAAATTCATCTTTTAAAATATTTTTCATTTTTTTTTCAAACTCTATAGGTAATTGCATTATATATCTCCTTTTATACTTTTTATTAACTATAAAAAAAGAGCTATTTAAGCCCTTTTTATTTAAGAAAATAGTTGAGTATCTAAAAATTCAAATCCTATACCTACATCTTTTTTTTGCCATTTTACTTTGGCTTTAGTAGCAAATTCTCCATAACCAAAATCAATCATAACATCTACAATATCTCCTATTTCAAATCCTTCTGCATAAACAATCATAAATCCTCCTGCTGAAAAATTTTTCATTTGATATGTATTAATAGTATCTTTAAATTTAATCTTAACTTCTGATTCATCAACAAAACGTAAAAACCTTCTTTTTTCTACAAAACTCATGGTTTCACGCCCCTATAATTAATATTTATATTTACTATTGTACAATAATTTCCATATAAGTACAATATTTTTTATAATTAAAATTATATTAAAATCTACATAATTTTCTAATATTATTACCTTAAACAATTAAAATCGGTTTAAATTTAATATAATCTGAAGAAACTAATTTATACTCTATTCCATTTTTATATCCTTTTAATCCTAATTTGAAAGAATCTTCGCCATGAAGATGACCGTAAATAACTTTTTCTACTTTATATTCTTCAAACAAGTTTGTAAATAAAGAACCTTCTAATTTATCATTAGTAGGAGGGAAATGCATTATAACAATTATTTTATTATATTTATTTTTATTAGCTAATTCAATAGATAATCTTAAACGTTTTTCTTCTCTTTCATATATTTTTTTATCATGAAGGCTAAATTTAATATCATTAGGACAAATCCATCCTCTTGAACCGCAAATAGCATAACTTTCTACTGGTATAAAATTATTTTGTAAAAAATACATATTTTCATAAAGGCTATTTAATTTGGATACAGATTTCCACCAATAATCATGATTACCTTTAACCAATATTTTTTTACCCGGTAAATTATTTATATATTCTAAATCTACATAAGCTTCTTCTAAAGTCATTCCCCAAGAAATATCCCCAGGAATTAATACAGTATCTTCTTCCTTAATTATTTCTAACCAATTCTTTTTAATTTCTTCTTGATGATTTTCCCAAATAGGTCCAAATTTGTCCATGGGCTTATTAACGAATCCACTTAAATGTAAATCTCCTATTGCATAAATAGCCATATAGCACCTCTTTTTTTACATTTACTAAATAATAATTCAAAAATAAATCAATTAACTTTAATAATTTTTTCTAATTTATTATCATTATACAAAAATTCTTTGTATTCTTCTAATGCTTTATTTTGAGCAATAATTCTTTTTTCATTAATTACATCATAATTATTTATCAGACATAAAACTATTTTTTTATCTAACTTTTTTTCTTCTACCATATTTTTTAATATAGATATAACATTTTTTTTAGTCATACCTTTTCTATAAGGTCTATCTTCTGTTAATGCAGTAAAAATATCAGCTACTGCCATTATTCTACATTCAAAAGAAAGTCTATCTTCTTTTAAATGAAAAGGATATCCTGACCCATCTAACCTTTCATGATGAAATGCAGCCCAATCTCTAACATTTTTTAAACTTTTAAAAGTATCTAAAATATAATATGTATAAAAAGAATGTCTTTTTATTATATTAAATTCTTCTTTTGATAAACTTCCTGCTTTTTCTAATATCTCTATAGGAACTCCTAACTTACCTATATCATGAAGATATCCTGCAATATTTAAAAATTTACATGTTTCTTCTTTAAGCCCAAGTAATTCTCCTAAAACTTGTGCAGTTATAGCCACTCCACTAGAATGAGTCGCTGTAAAACGACTACGGAAATCAATAATATGCCCAAATAATTTCCCCATATTACTAAGGTCATCAGTACTAAGTTCAATAGTAGGAAAATTTATTTCTTCAGATAAAATTTCTTTAATAAAGTCTGATGTTAATTCTAACCAAAAATACTCTTTATTAGAAAGTTCTTTTAAACTTTCTAATGCTTCAGGCATAAAGATAATATTTTTTTGATTTAAAATTCTAGAAATAATTTTATTTGATTGAGACAATATTTCTTCATTCTTTCTTACCAGTATCTCTAATCTATCTGCTAAACTTACAATATAACTTTCTATAGGTATATTTTCTTCAGTTTTATTACATGAAATCCAATTTTCATGATGATATCTTATAATTTCAGCAATTTTTTTAAAGGGAGGAAATTGTTTTAAAAGTTTATATCCTACTTTCGTATGTTGTTTAGCGTCTGCAATCTCAAAATTTAAAGTATCTATTCTTTCCTGTAATGAAAGAGCCCCTATATCATGAACTATAGATGCTAAAATCATATCAATTAGTTGTTCTTCTGTTAATCCCATATTTTGTCCTATACGAAAGGATATATATGCAACTCTTAAATGATGATTATGCATTTTAGAACTTGTAACATCTATTACATTAGACAAAGTAATCATTAATTCAAATAATGATATTTTAATTTTTTCTGTCATAATTTTCGCCTCTTTTGTTCTAATATTTTATATTTTAATCGTTAAAAAAATGCTTTACTGCTTTTCCATTTAAATAATTAAATAATCTTCCTTGATATTGATTATTTTTTTTCATCTCTTCTTCTATTTCATCTCTAATTTTCCACCAACTCATATTCCAATTAACAAATAAAGTATTTTCCTTAGGAGCCCTTCCTATAAGCCTTTGTACTATAATATTAGGGTCAAGATGTTCTAAAAAAGCTATTACTCTATTTTTATATTCTTCTACTGATATCATATCAAACTCATTATTTTTAAATTGATTTCCCATTTCTGTATTATTAACAATATAAAGAGAATGTAGCTTAACTTGATCTATAGAAAGTGCTGATAATATTTTTGCATTTTCTATTACATCATCATAAGTATCCCACGGAAGATTCAAAATTAAATGAATACATATTTCAAAATTATATTTTTTTATCATAAGTACTGCATCAATAAATTCTCCTAAAGTATGTCCTCTATTAATTTTTAAAAGAGAATGATAATTAACTGTTTGAAGTCCTAATTCTATTAAAATATCTATATTATATTTAGATTTTATTTCATTCAAAAATTCAAGATATTCTTTCCTTATACAATCTGGTCTAGTTGAAATAGCAATTTGAACTATATCCTCTTCTATAGCTTCTTTTATAAATGTTTTAAAAATGGATAAAGACATATAAGTATTAGTAAAATTTTGAAAATAAGCTATAAATTTTTTTGCTTTGTATTTTTCACCTATATATTTTTTATTTCTTTTTATTTGTTCAGAAACAGTAATTAAATTAGATAAATTTTCAAATCCTGTTCCTTCTTCACCACAAAAAGTACATCCTCCATATCCAATGACTCCATCTCTATTAGGACAAGAAACAGGCAAATTAATAGGAAGTTTATAAACTTTTTCACCATATTTTTCTTTTAAATAATCTGAATATTTTCTGTAAATATGATATTTTTTTAACATATTTTCCTCCATTTAAATTTAAATTACTATTATGTTAACATTATATTTAAATTTCAAGTTATTACAAAATATCTTTTAAATAAAAATTCCCTATAGATATTATCTATAAGGAAATTTATACCCTAATATAATCGCCGAGACTTTTCCAAATATAAAAGTTTTTCTTTTATATCTAATCCTCCTCTATATCCTACTAAATTACCTTTTGATCCAATAACTCTATGACAAGGTATAATTATAGATATTGGATTTTTATTATTTGCCATACCTACCGCTCTTGAAGCTTTAGGATTATTTATCTTTTTAGCTATATCTTTATAACTACAAGTTTGACCATAAGGAATTTCTTGCAAAGCTTTCCAAACTTTTAGTTGAAATTCTGTTCCTTCTAAGCTTAAAGGCAAATCAAAATTTTTTCTTTTTCTTTTAAAATATTCTTCCAACTGCTTTCTACATATTTTTAATAATCTCGTTTCATTTATTTTAAAATGTAAATCAGGAATATATTCTCCAAATTTAAGATGTGTAATAGAATTCCCATTTTCTACGATTGTTATTTTTCCAACTAATGTATCATAATAAAAAACATTATACATCTTATCCCTCTTTATTTATAACAAATTTTTATATAATTTTTCAAAACATTTTTAAGTAAATATGGAATTTTACATGGAAAACTGTAATTATAATAAAATAAGATAATACAGTCTTTTACCAACTTCGACTGCTTCCTCCTCCACCAGAGGAACCTCCTCCACCCATAAATCCTCCACCAGAGGAACCTCCTCCTCGGCCACCTCGGCGATTATTAAATATAGAACTCCACAAAAATATTTCAAAAAAGAAATTAGTAAACCTTCCTTTAAAAAATATTAAATCCAATATTATGACAATAATTATAAAAATTACAATTCTTGTACTGTCTGATGCTTCGTCTTCTAAATTTTCTATATCTTCTAAATTCGATGTAATTTCTACTCCATATTCTTTAGCAACTTCTATAACCAAAGCTTGATATGTTGCTAAAATTCCTTTATCATACTCTTCTTCTGATAAATATGGAATAAGATAATTATCTTGTATTCTTCCCGTTTTACCATCTGGCAAAGCTCCTTCCAATCCATATCCAACTTCAATTTTTGATTCTCTTTCATTTGTAGATATTAATAATAAAACTCCATTATTTTGATTTTCTTGTCCTATTCCCCATTCTCTAAATAATTTAAGAGAATATTCTTCAATGGATACTTCCTGAAGACTATCAATAATAACTACTAATATTTGTGCTCCTGTTTTTTCTTCTAATTCTTCTCCTAGCTTTTGTATTTTTTGTACTGTATCGGTATTTACAACTCCCACAAAGTCATTAACATAATTTTTTGTTGGCGTAGGAAGTGTTATATCTGCATTAATTAAATTTATTCCACCCAATACCCATATTATAATTCCAAGCAATAAAATATTAATTTTTTTCATATTATCCCGTCCTGTTTTCAAATTTACTATAACTATTAAAATTCAACTTTTGGGACCTCTTTACTACTTTCATCAGCTTGGAAATATTCTCTTTCATTATATCCAAATAAATTTGCAATAATATTAGTCGGAAATCTTTTTATTTTAGTATTATAAACTTGTACTGCATCATTATAATCTTTTCTTGCTACTGCAATTCGATTTTCTGTTCCTGCTAATTCATCTTGTAACGCAATAAAATTTTCATTTGATTTTAACGTAGGATAAGATTCACTTAAAGCTAATAATCTACTCAAAGCACTAGATAATTCATCATTTGCTCTAGCCGCTTCATCTACTCCAGTTGCTCCTATAAGTTTAGACCTTGCTTCGGCAATTGCAGTAAAAATTTCTTGTTCTTGAGCAGCATAACCTTTTACAGTTTCTACTAGATTAGGAATTAAATCTGCTCTTCTTTGAAGATTATTTTCTACTTGACTCCATTTTCCATCTATATCTTCATTTAATACAACTAAATTATTATAACTTGTAACAATTCCAAATCCTATTATAAATATAAATAATACAACAACCCCTAAAATAATAAATCCTGATTTTGACCTTTGCATAATTATCTCCTTTCTAATACATACTTATAATTTTATTATACAATTATTTTTATAATTTTTAAAAGTCACGTTTTAAATTTACATAAATATAATATCCAATTATTATAAACTTATCTATTCTATAAAAATTATTCTATTGTTTATATCTTAACAAATAAATTTTTAAACTTATAATATATTTTATACTTTTTTTTATTAAATACTCAATCTATAACTTATATTTCAATATAAATATATTATAATATAGGATGCCCACAATAAGGACAGAATTTAAAATCTGTGTTAAGTTCCAAACCACAATTAGGGCAGAATTTCTGAACATTATTATATAACATTTTAACATCTTTATTATCAATTTCTACATTTTCTCCATTTTCAATTTTCCTTGCTACTTCTTCATTTATTTCAACCATTTTTTTACAACACGATGTTGTTATATAATATTGAATATTCCATTTAAATATAGGTATAAAAAATATATGAAAATAATTATATGATTTTATAAGTCTATAATTACCTAAAGCTTCACAAACAGGACAAATTGTATTTTTTTTAATCGATATTTCTTTTTGTTTTTGTTCAATTCCAAATATTCCTATAAAAAACATAAGCTCCTCCTTCTTTTATTAATCAATTATAAAAAATTATGTTCAATACCTTATGTTTATTTAAAATTATATCACAATCTATGAAATAAATTTATTTTATTTTTAAACTTTTTTATTTTACACATCCTATAAATTAAAAACATACTATAATGATATAACATTATGAAAGGAGTTAGGAATATGTATAATTTTCATGGTCAATATCCTGGATATTCTAATATTCCACAACATAATTATCCTTATAACATGTATAAGCCCTATCCTTATCCCTACTATCCTTCAATGTATAATTATAATCATCCTAAATACTCTATTCAAATCAAAGACTATGGTCCAGAACCTTTTGTGATTAATATTAATGAAGCCACTAAACAAAATAATAACTTTCGTACTACTTTATGGACAGGAGAACATCTACAAATTACATTAATGAGTATCAACCCTGGAGAAGATATAGGTTTAGAAATACATCCTAATATTGACCAATTTATAAGAATTGAACAAGGAGAAGGAATTGTTAAAATGGGTAATACGAAATACAATTTAAATTTTCAAGAAAAACTTTTTGATGATTATGCATTAGTTATTCCTGCCGGCAAATGGCATAATATAATAAATACTGGCAATATTCCTATGAAATTATATTCCATCTATGCACCTCCAGAACATCCTTGGGGAACAATCCATAAAACTAAGGCTGAAGCTGAAGCAGATGAAAAAACTCATTGCTATTAATTTAATTAAAGCATTTGCTTTCCTTTGGGAGAGTAAATGCTTTAATTTATATTATTTTATAATTGAATTAAAATACTTTTTAGGAGAATCATTAGTAAAACTTCCATCAGAAAATAATATATCTTTTTTTATTTTAATTTGGACTTTATTTAATATTTTTATTAAATCATATCTTTCTTTTTCATCTATAATAAATTCTACTCCATATTTATATAAATTGTCATCTATTTCCTCTAACCAAGCAAGTTGTCCATTTACTTTAATTGTTTTTTCTATTAGTTCTGTTGTAAATTGTATAATAAAATATTTTTCAACAGGTAATTTTATATTTGATATAAAACATAATCCTCCTGGTCCAATATTTTGTACTAATACTTTAGTATTTCCTACTTTTACTTTTTTACCTTTTATTTCTTTAATAGTTAAGTTTGCTTCTAATAATTTGAAAAATTTAACTCTAAAAAATCTTCTTCTTTCTGTACGAGAAGTTATTTTTAAATTATTAACTATTACAGGGTTGCATTTCCCTTTATATAGAAGTTTTTCAAATGTTTCTACATCAACTGGTTTACTATATAAAAATCCTTGTCCTACAATACAATTTAATTCTCTTAAATAATTTAATTGTTCCCATGTTTCTATTCCTTTAGCAGCTGACTTAATTTTAAGTTTTTTAACCATATTAATAATGGTACTAGTAATTATATTGCTTGTTTTATCTAATACACAATTTTTTATAAAAGATTTATCTATTTTTAAAATATCAATATCAAATAAATTCAAATATGACAGAGAAGAAAATCCTGTCCCAAAATCATCAATAGCTATTTCTATTCCCAACTCTCTAAGCTTTTTAATATCAGAAATTATTTTATTAGTTTGTTTTATAATTGTATTTTCTGTAATTTCTATTATTAAAAAATGAGGATCTAATTCAAATTCATTAATAATAGTTTTTATATGCTCTACAAAATTGCTTTCTAAAAATTGTACACTTGAAACATTTATAGATACTTTTATTTCAGGAAGACCTTTTTTTATCCATTGTTTATAATTATAGCATACTTCTCTTAATACCCACTCTCCAATATCTACAATTACTCCTGTCTCTTCTGCTAAAGGAATAAAATCATTGGGTGATACAATCCCCCAATCTGGATGTTCCCATCTAATTAATGCTTCTCCTGCTAATATTTTATGATTTTTAAGATTTACTATGGGTTGATAATAAAGTTTTAGTTCTTTTTTTCTCACTGCATGACGCAAATGTGTTCTAATTAAATACTCTTTATAATTTTGTATGTCTAAGTCTGGAGAATAAAACTTTATTTTATTTTTACCTTCCTTTTTAGCTCTAATTAAAATTGAGTTTATTTTCTTTCTCATAGAATGTACATATTTTACATCATCCGGATATATACATGCTCCTATATTTACTGTTACATCTAATTCATACTTTTCTATACTATAAGGGCTTGAAAATAATAAAATTAACTCTTCAGCAATTTTTCTATAATCTTCATGTTTTTTTAATCCCTTTATTATAAGACCAAATTGATCATACGCAATTCTACTAACAAATATTTCTTCATGTAATTTTGAAAAATCTACTAATTGTTTTGACATTTTTAAAATCAATTTGTTAGCTATTATATCTCCTAAGGAATAACTAATATTTTTTATATTGTCAATATCTACGACTATAAGAGCAAATGTAGTATTTTCTTTATTACTTAATTTACATTCAATTTCTAATTGCTTATTTAAATAATTATGGTCTGGAAGCCCTGTTGGTCTATCATATGTAAAAATATAATTTTTTTGCTCTTCTTTTTTTATTGAATTTGTAATATCTCTAAAATTAATTACAATTCCTTCTATAGTAGGCTCATTAATTAAATTTTTGATTCTTACATCTAAATAAATCTTTTTCCCTAAGTTATTATTAAAAGAAATAAGTTCTTGAATTACTTTATTAGGAAATTGTATAGCATCTTTTATCATTTTTTTTAATATACTTAAATGATATCCTCTATGAAAATCATATATATTTTTACCTATCAAATCTTCTGGCTTATATCCCATAACTTTTTCAGATATTCCATTTATATATTTTATATTTCCATCTAAATCTATTATTTCTAAAATATCATTTGTTTCTTTTATAAGAATTTTATATATATCATTTTTTTTATTTATATCTTCTTTTTCATTTTTAATTTCTAATGCTTTCAATGATTTTTCTTTAGTTTCTTTAAATAATTTATCCTTTGTAAGCTCCATATCCAGTCCTCCTATTATAAATATCAAATAGTATTAATAAATAGTATAAAAGAACTATTGTTTTGATACATAAGACCTATATTTAATATATGTTATCTCTTTTTTAGATATTTTTCAACATTTTTAGACAAAAAATATAATATTCTTACTACAAAAACACAAAAAATCCCGTATATGAGTACGGGATTTTTTGTAATTATTACTTATAATACTAAAGAAGGAGCTGTATATATTCTCGATTTCATTTCATTATCTAACATATATAGTCCTTTAGAATCTCCTGCAAATAAATCATATTTTTTTAAATTATCATCTGCATTTTTTTCTTCTTCTCCTTGTTCTTTTATAAACCAATCTAGAAATTGCATTGTACGATAATCTTTAATCTTATATGCTTCATCATATATATTATTTATAAAGCTTGTTATTTGCTGTTCATGTTCTAAGGAATTTACTAAAGGTTCTCTAAAATTATTATATTTTATATTAGGCGCATCAACTTTTTTCAAAACAATGGACTCTCCATTATTTAATAAATATTGCCTATATAACATGGCATGATCTCTTTCCTCTTGAGTTTGAATATAAAACCAATTTTCAAAACCATTTAAATTATTTTCAGCATAATAATTTGCCATATCTAAATATAAGTATGCAGAATATAACTCCCTATTTAACTGTTCATTTAATAAATTTACTATATTTTTATTTAACATATTTATCATCCTTTTCTAAATTAATATTTTATATTTTTATTTTAACCACATTTATATTGTTTTAATAAATCTATTACATCATCTTCGTCAAGAGGCTTACTAAATAAATATCCTTGTACCATATCACAATTATGTGCAATTAAATATTTTTTCTGTTCTTCATATTCAACTCCTTCTGCTATAACATAATGTCCTAATCTATGAGCCATAGAAATAATATCGCCTATAACAGATTTATCATTATCAGTATATAATAATTTATTAATAAAATATTTATCAATTTTTAAACAATTTACTTGTAATTCACTTTCGTAAGCAAAAGAAGAATATCCTGTCCCAAAATCATCAATGGTAATCTTTATTCCTAATTTTTTAAGTTTTTTTAGCTTTTTATTTATAACATTATAATTACCAGCAAAAATGGTTTCTGTTATTTCGATACCAAAATTAGATGGGTTAATTTTGGTATCTTCTAAAATATCAATTATTTCATTAATAAATTCATCTCTAATTAACTGAAGACCTGACACATTAGCAAAAATTTTTACATCATTAAATCCTAATGATTCAAGTTTTTTTTAAAAATATACATATATTATAAATAATTTTTTTACCTAGAGGAATAATTAACTGAGTTTCTTCAGCTATGGGAATAAATTCCATTGGAGATACATATCCTAGTTTATGACTATTTAAACGTACCAAAGCTTCAAGACTTTCTATTTTATTATTTTTTAAATTAATAATAGGTTGATATTGTAAATAAAAATAGTCTTTTGAATTTGGTTTTAATAAATTCATTAGAGATTCTTTTATTTCTTTTTCTCTAGTAATTTCTAATTCTAGGTCCTTATCAAAAAATCTATATCCAAAGATTTTATTTTCATCAATTCGTTCTGCAACAGTTGACACATGTTTTATAATATTTTCTGCATCATAATTAAATTTATTAATCTCTATAATTCCAATTCCTACACCTACAATATTTAAAATTTGATCGGAACTTATTATTTCTATGATTTTTTCACAAAAATCTACTAATTCTTTACTATCATTATATTTAATAATATAGAAAGCTAATCTTTCAAAAGATATCTGATATAAATTACAATGTTCTGTAACTAGCTTAGACAATTTTATAGTAAGTTCTTTAATTATTGATTCGCATAAATTATATCCATAAGTTAAATTAATATTGTTTATTTTTTTTAAATTAAGAAGAACAATGGCTTTATTCTCTTTTGTTTTTAAATCTCTTTTTATTATATTTTCAAGATATCTTCGATTATACAAATTAGTAAGAAAATCTATCTCATTTATATGTTTAAGTTTTATCTCCTGTTCTTTTTTTATAGTAATATCTTGAATAATACAAATATGATTAAAATCTTTATTTTTACCGAATTTGATTGGAGAAATTGTCATATCTACCCAAGTAATACTTCCATCAGGTTTAATATATCTTTGTTGCATGGAATAACCATTTATTTTTTTTTGTAAAAATTCATTATACTTTTTAATATCTTCTTGTAAATCTTTAGGATGAATAATTTTTTCCCATCCATACTTAATTAGCTCTTCTTTTTTTCTTCCCATAATTTGTTCAAATTTTGAATTCATCATTAATATATTAGAGTCATCATTTAAATTAAATCTATTTTCTGAAAATATAGCTATTCCAAGCGGAACTTGGTCTAATAAAGTATCTAAAGTTAAATTACTTTCATTTAATTTTTCTGCTAAAATTTTTTCTGCTTTTAACAATTTAACATGAATACTTATTCTAGTTTTTAAAGCTTCTAAATGAACAGGTTTCCTTATATAATCTATTGCCCCTAATTTTAATCCTTTTATTTCTTTATCTGTTTCATCATAGTTAGTTAAAATAATAATTCTTATATTCTTAAATCTTTTGTCAGATTTTAATACTTCTAATAATTTAAATCCATCTAATACAGGCATATTTAAATCAAGAATAATTAAGTCAATATCTGAATGTTCTTCTAGTATTTTTAAAGCTTCTTTACCATTTTTAGCTGTCACAGTATCATATTCTTTTAATATGTCATTAATAATTATAAGATCTGTACTAGAATCATCTACAATTAAAATCTTAGTATTCATACCTACCCTCCTTTAATATTTTTACTTCCAACCATTGCTTTATTTACTCCTTCTTTCTAAAATTTCTTCAAGTAATTTAGAAAATGTTTCTTTAAATTCTCTATAAAATAAATTTATATTTTCTTTGTCATTTTCTTTTAATGCTTTTTGAAATTTAACACAAAGTTCATGTACCTTCTTTGCCCCAATACTAGCTGAACTACTTTTTATTTTATGAATAATTTGTTCTGCTTCAAAATAATTATTGTTATTTATAGTCTTTTCCAACTTTTCTATAACATTAATATTTTCTTTATAATATTCATCTAACACTTTATTATAAAGTTCTATATTATTCCCTAAATTTTTTATTCCTGATATTTCATCAAGAATATGTTTATTAAAATGATTTTGATTGAGTATACTTTTGATTTTTTGTATAAAATATTCGGGATCAAAAGGTTTACTTATATAATTATAAATCCCATTTTTTTCACATTCTTCTTTAACTCCATTAACCACATCAGCAGTCATAGCCACAATAGGTACTGTCTTTGATAATTTTCTAATTGCTTTTGATGCCTCATATCCATTCATAACTGGCATATGTAAATCCATTAAAATCAAATCTATTGTATTATAATATTCTTTAAAAAGCTTAATACCTTGTTCTCCATCATTTGCAATTATTACATTTATTCCCATTTGTTCAAGAAGTGAACTTGCTATTAGTTGATTAGTCTGATTATCTTCAACTAATAAAACTGTATAAGACCCATCTAGTGGTTTATTATTTTTTTCAATCATTCTATAACTTTGATTTGCTGCTACAACTTTTAACTTAAATATTTCTAATATTGCATTAAATAATATGGAAGGAATAACTGGCTTCCCTATCCCAAAATCTATTTCATGCTTTTCCAATCTATCAAAAAGGTCTTCTCGCATTATTGGAAGCATCATAATAATTTTAGGCAATTTAGGAATATTTTTATTCTTTTTAATGCAATCAACAAATCTAAATCCTCCTCCTATAGGAGTTTCATAATCAATAATTACTAAATCAAAAGGTTTGGAAAATTTTCCCGTAGTAGATTCTAGCATACTAAGTGCACTTGTCTCTGATGTTGTAAGCTCACATTCTATTCCAAATGTTCTTAAATAATTAGCTATTATGTTCATATTAGAAGTATTTTTTTCTAATATAAGTATTTTAATATTTTTAAAATGCTCTTTAGATATGGATGCTTTATATTCTAATTCTTTTTTTTCGTCTAAATTTAAAGATAATCTAACAATAAAAGTAGAGCCTTCTCCTTCTGTACTATAAACTTTAATTTCTCCATTCATCATATCAACAAAATTTTTTACAATGGACAATCCTAAACCAGTTCCTCCAAATTTTCTACTAATACTAACATCTGCTTGAGTAAATGGGGTAAATAGTTTATTTATTTGTTCCTGTGTCATTCCTATTCCCGTATCTTTTATAATAAATGAAAGATGATATTTACTACCTTCTTTAGCAATTAATCTTATCTCTAATGAAACTTCTCCTTTTTCTGTAAATTTAATCGCATTATTTAATAAGTTTAAAAGAATTTGTTCTATTCTTTTTTCATCTCCTATAAACCAATTAGGAATTAAAGGATCTTTTGATAAATTTAACCCTATTTTTTTTTCATCAATCTTATAAGAAACAATATTAATTACATCATAAATTAATTTATCTAAATCAAAAGATATATATTCTAATTCGACTTTTCCAGCTTCAATCTTAGAAAAATCAAGAATATCATTAACTATAGATAACATATTAGATGAAGATTGAATAATTCTATCTATATACATTTTTTGAGTAAGATTTATCTTTGTCTTCTTTAACAAATATGTCATACCAATAATGGCATTAAGCGGAGTTCTTATTTCATGAGACATCCTTGCTAGAAAACTAGATTTAAATTGATTTGCCTTTTCTGCTTCTTTTTTCGCTATTTCTAAATCTTCTTGTATTTTTTTTCTCTTTTCTATTTCTTTTTTTAAACGAATTATCCAATAAGAGGAGATTATTAATGCTATTACTACAATTCCTCCTATAATAAGTATTGCCTTTATTATTTCTTTATAATTATTTTCTGTATTTAAATCTATCCATTTATTAATAATAGATATTTTTTCTTCTTCTGTTATAGCATCTATTGCCTTATTTATAATACTAATTAATTCTGGCCAATCCTTACGTACTGCAATATGAATACCCTGTTCTTCTTCTTGTTCAAAAGCAACAAATTTTAAATTTGTTAAAGCATTTGAACGTATAATATAATTAGTTGTAGCTAAATTTCCTACAAAAAAATCTTCCGTTCCACTAGCTACTGCAGTTAATGCTTCTTCTACAGAATTATATAAACTAAGATTAATTTTGGGATATGATAAAAGATAACTATGATGGGAACTATTTTTTTGTACTGCAACTGTTTTCCCCTGTAAATCTTGAATTCCACTAATTCTTTTTGTATCTCTTACCACAATTACCCTTTTAAAATTATAATAAGGTTTCGAAAAAAGAAAATGGTTTTCTCTTTCTTCCGTTTTTGAAATAGCAGCAAGAACATCAATATTACCCTCAAGAGCTTCTTCATAAGCTTCTACCCAAGTTAATCCTTCCATAACTTTAAATTTTAATCCAGTTTTTTTACTAATCATATTTAAATAATCTGATGCTATTCCTTTATACCTTCCATCTTTATCAATAAATTCAAAAGGTACAAACTTTGGGTCAATACCTACACGTATTACAGGATTTTCATTAATAAATTTTATTTCATTATCTGTTAATTCGATATTAGAATCCCAAACTACGGCTTGAATATTATTAAATAAAAAAAAATGAAATAAAATTATAAACAAACCTATAGTAAAAAAACTACATTTACGCATAATTCCCCCAAATTATTTATTTTTTATATAGTATTTATTTACAATTATTATTAAAATATATTTATAATTTTCTAAATAATATTATTAAGTATATTGTATGAATTCTTAAATATTATGTCAATAAAATACTTTAATATAATATTAAAAATTTTAAAATTTATATGGAAATTATAATCCCCTATCTGTTACATTAACTCATATTTTAAATAATTATGTACTCTATTAATAGTTGCAGGATTTACTAAAAAAGCTTTTGCTGCTATTATTAGCTCAATGGCTTGTTCTTTAATCACTTGTTTACTTGCTATTGTCTTTGGCAAAATATTTAATATTCATGGAGCTGTTATGCAATGGTCAGAGGCTTTATTATATGCTGGATTTATAAATCTTAACTTAACCAATATTTTTCAAGCTGGAATTTATCTTGCATGTTCTGGAGCTATAATGGATTTAGCAATTGACATATCTTCTGCATTAGAAGAAATTAAATTAAATAGCCCTAATATATCAAAAAAAGATTTAATAATATCTGGAATTATATATGAAAAACAAAATTTATTTAATCATGATATATAATAAAAATCTTAATTACGGATTAAAGTAATATAAATTTATAATCCGTAATTAAGATTTTTTATTTTTTAAATAGTATGCATATATTTTTCTGCTTCATACCAAGGAACTATAAATGAAGTTCCTTTAGAACAAAAAATTGATGAAGATGTATTTTCTAAATCTTTATCTTTATCATACCCAATTTTTTTAATAACTTCTTCTGCAATTTCACATATATCATATCCATCAAATAATAAACTAATACTTCCTTTTCCTTTTGTAAAAGAAGCAAATTCAGATGCATATTCCATAAAAGTTTCAACTGGCCCTCTCCCTTTAATATATACATTTTCGCCAGTTTGTACAGGAGGATTACAAGTTCCTCTTAATCTTTGTATATCAGAAAGTACTCTTCCTAAAAATTTTTCTTCTATATAAATTTCAAAAACGTAAAATGGTTCTAATAATACAGACTCTGCCTTTTCAAGTCCTTGTCTTATTGCTCTATAAGTAGCTTCTCTAAAATCTCCTCCATCTGTATGTTTTATGTGAGCCCGTCCATTTTGTAAAATAACTTTTATATCTGTTATAGGAGAACCGGTTAATACCCCTTTATGTATTTTTTCAAAAACATGAGTCTCTACTGCTCTTTGATAATTTAGTGGTAAATCATCTACTGAACACTCATTTTCAAAAGTAATACCACTCCCACGAAAATTAGGCTCTAATCTTAACTGTACTTCTGCATAGTGTCTAAGGGGTTCGAAATGTCCATATCCAACTACCGGCGAGGCAATAGTTTCTCTATATTGTACTTTAGGTTTTTCAAAAGAAATTGCTATATTAAATCTTGATAACATTATTTGTTCTAAAACTTCTAACTGGATTTTACCCATTACACTAATTATTATTTCTTTTGTATCTTTTAAATAAGATACAGATAACATAGGGTCTTCTTCTTCTAATATTTTTAATTTTTCCATGCATATATTTATATCTGTTCCATCTAAAATATTAATCTTAGACTGAAGTGCAGGAATTAAATGATATTTTTCTTGTACATTAACAATTTCTTCTTTTTTTAAAGTATATCCACATTTAGGAGTTTTTAATCCTGTTACAGCAAATATTTCTCCAGCAAAAGCAATCTGCTTACTTTTGTATTTCTTACCATCATATACTCTAATTTCATTGACTTTTTCTATAAAACTTTTATTATTTTGTTTAAAGTTAAATTCATCTTTAATCTGTATTTTCCCAGATAATGCCTTTATAAATGTCAATCTATTGCCTTTATCATCGTACCTTATTTTATAAACCTTTCCTATAAAAGAATCTTTCTCTGATTCTTTATAATAAGTTTCTGAAAGCATTGAAAAAATTTCCAAAAATTCTCTATTCCTTTTCCTTTTAAAGCAGAACCTTTCATAACTGGAAAACATGATTGTCTTTTAATTAAATCTTTTAAAACTTTTTTTAAATTATCCACAGAATAATTATCATTTAAGTAAATCTCTAGAAATTCTTCATCTCTTTCTGCTGCAAATTCTACAAGTTCTACATTTAACTCAATAATATCTTTATAAGAATTAATATATAAAATATCCTTTGTTAATTTATTTTTTATATCTTTTAATATACCTTCTAAACTAAAACTTTGTACATCCGATTTATTAATAAATATAAAAGTAGGAATTTTATAAGATTTTAATAACTTAAATAAAGTGTTAGTATGAGCCTGAACTCCCGAAGTACCACTTATAAGTAAAATAGCATAATCTAAAACTTTAATAATACGCTCTGTCTCCGTAGAAAAATCCACATGACCAGGAGTGTCTATAAGATAATATGTATCTTCTTTATAAGTAAAACTACATTGATCAGCAAATATAGTTATACCTTTTGTTTGTTCTATTTCATTAGTGTCCATATGAGACGTCTTATGGTCCACTCTCCCAAGAGTTCTAATACTTCCTGTATAATATAATAATTGTTCTGAAAAAGTTGTTTTCCCTGCATCAACATGGGCAAGAATTCCTATAGTTTTTTTCATAAGCTAATCCCTCTTAGTTGTTTAATTTTTTATATTAAGATTCTATACATCTATCCCTAAAAATTGTTTTACTAAAATTCCAACTATAAACGAAAGAGCTGCTACTGATAAACTAATAGTAGCCATCTCTATAAATCTCTTTTTAAAAGTAAGATCTTTAGCCACAGAAATATAATATGTAAAAGCAAATATAATAATTATAACTGTAAACAACATAATAATAAGAGCAGAAATGAATTGATCATTGGGTAATATTAAATATGGAAGAACTAATAAAATTACAGCAAATATATACATAAGTCCTATATATATAGATGCTTTTAAAGCATTTGTATTTCCTTCAGAACGAGCTGATAAATATTCTGAAGAAGCCATGGATAATGTTGCTGAAATTCCTGTAATTAACCCCGAAAGAGCTACAAGTTTAGTATTTTGCAATGCAAAGCTTATTCCTGCTAAAGTTCCAGTTAATTCTACTAAAGCATCATTTAAACCTAATACCATGGAACCAACATACTGCAATCTTTCTTCATCTAATAAACTAATTAAATCATGTTCATGCTTTTCTTCTTCTTCTTGTATTTTTTTTGCTTCTGGGATTTCTGATGATAATTTTGTATATATTCCTTGAGCATTATGCTCACCTTTTTCCATAATTTTAATAGTAAAAGTATATCCAAAGATAATACTCAGTAAAGTAAATAAAAATACTTTAAATCTATTAGGAGTTAATTTTTTATTAGTATATTTACTCCAAATTTCACTATGTACTCCTTCTTCCCTTCCTATTCTTTGTAATATCTCTCTTTCTGACTTATTTTTTACTCTCCTTGCTAAGTTAAAATAAATAGCTTGTTCTGTTACTTCGCTTTGTTGAAGTTTTAAAATAGTTTTCTTTGTTTCTTTCGATATTATATAACTCATTTCTTTCCTCCTAAAATTATTTTAATACTTTATAATTCCAATATTATGTTTTTATATAAGTTATAGCACCCTTTCTTGTACCAAATATATATTAATGTTATAATTTACATCTGAAAATATTTTTAAATTAAAATTTACAAAGTAAGGAGGTATTAAATTTAATGAAAAGTATAGAAGAACTATTATCAACATATAATTTAAATAATGACAATTTTAAAATTTCTTCTATGATCATATTAATTTTAGCAATAATCTTAATTTATATAATTGCAAATTTTATAACAACAAGAGTATTATTGTCTCTATTATCAAAATTTGTAAAACAAACTAAAATTAAATGGGACGATTATTTATTAAAAAGAAAATTTTTTAGGAGATTAGCCAAAATTATTCCCGGTATAATTACTTATTTAATTTCTCCATTATTTGGGCCTTTTCAAACTCTAATTGAAAAAATTGCTATAATATATATTTTATCAATTAGTATTCTTGTTGTAAACTCTGGTATAGATGCTCTTCACGATATTTATCAGACTTATCCTGTATCAAAACAACGACCTATAAAAGGGATTATACAAGTATTTAAAATTATTTTCTACATAATTATGGGAATTATAATTATCGCATATCTAATTGATAAAGATCCTATAGTGCTTTTAAGTAGTATAGGGGCTCTTACCGCAGTATTCTCTTTAGTATTTAAAGATTCTATTCTTGGATTGGTAGCAGGAATACAATTATCTGCTAATGATATGCTTAGAATTGGAGATTGGATTGAAATGCCTAAATATGGAGCGGATGGAGATGTAATAGATATATCTTTAAATACTGTCAAAGTGCAAAATTTTGATAAAACTATAGTTACAATCCCTTCATATGCTCTTATTTCAGATTCTTTTAAAAACTGGAGAGGAATGCAAGAAGCTGGAGGCCGTCGTATTAAACGTTCTATATATATAGATATAAATAGTATTAAATTATGTTCACCTCAAATGCTTGAAAAATTTAAAAAAATAAATTATTTAACAAATTATATTATGGAAAAAGAAAAAGAAATACAACTCTATGATGAAAGTAATAAAGTTGATAATGAATTATTAATTAATAATACTAATATCACTAATTTAGGAATATTCAGGATATATATAGAAAATTATTTAAAAAATCATCCTAAGGTTCACAAAAAAATGATTCATATGGTAAGACAACTTCCTTCTGGAGAATGTGGATTACCTTTAGAACTTTACTTTTTTGTAAATGATACTAATTGGATTAATTATGAAAACATACAATCTGATATATTTGAGCATATATTTGCCATTGCTGATATATTTGAATTAAAAATATTCCAAAAACCTTCTAGTCACGACCTAAGAAGCTATATTTTAAAATAAAGGATAACATTAAACACGGTTATCCTTTATTTTTTTAGTTTCTTTATATTTATTTTTAATCGTATTCTTCTTAGTAATCATGTGTTTTTGTGGTTTTATAGTGATATCTGTTAATATAGTTCCTTCTCTTTGATTTAATATCATCTTTACAGCTTGTGCCACACATTCTCCTGTAATATATGACTCTGGTAAATCTCCTTCTCTAAAATAAGCATTATTATAAAAATTAGTTTTTGTCATATCTGGATGTATTGTAACAACTTTAACTCCTGATTTTCTAGTTTCCTCAAATAAACTTTCACTAAAATGAGTAAGTCCTGCCTTAGTAGCAGAATATGCACATCCTATAGGACTTGCTTTTTTAGCTGTGACAGAAGATATATTTATTATATATCCTTTATTTTTCTTTAAATCTCTTAAAAGTAAATGGCTTAAAATAATGGGAGCTTCTAAATTAGTTGCTATCATATTTTTAAGATTTTTTATATTTATTTCTTCATGAGGACCATAATATCCCACTCCTGCATTATTAACTAATATATATATTTTTTTGTCCATCTTCTTTATATTTTTAATTTTTTCTTCCAACGAATTAGTTTTAGTTATATCACAATTTTCTTTTATAAAATTTATATGTTCAAAATTTGTTTTAGAAAAATCTCTCGCAAAACCATAAACTTTATAATTATTCCTTATAAGCATTTTTGTTATTTCAAGACCTATTCCAGAAGAAGCTCCTGTTACTATTGCTGATTTCATTTGTTCAACTCCTTATTGTAAATATATATCTTTTAAAGGCACATATTTTTTTACTTCATTCTTAATAAAATTCATCATTTTATTAATATGTTTCGTATTATAACTACAAACTCCATTATTACATTGAAAAGGATAGGCCAATATCTTTGAATCTTCTCTTAATTTATTCATTATCTTTAGATAATCTTTTGATATTCTAAAAACTCCACTACTTACTTGATATACTTTTCTTTTTCCAATAATCTCAAAAGTTTTTTCTATACATTGTTTGTATAAAACTTCCCAATCTTTAACATAAAGAATAGGGTCAAAACATATTCTAACTTTCCATCCCTTATCTATAGCATCACATATACTTTTTAGTCTTTTATTTAAAGATGGCGTATTTTTTTCAAATTCTTTTATAATTTTATCTGGAGATAAGGTCCATGCTAAAATTACATTATCCAAACTCTGAATATCTTTAATATACTCAAAATCAGCACTCTTTGTTCTTATTTCTATCTTTAAATTTTTATATTTATTTGCAGTTTCAATCCACTTATGTAAAAATCCTGTAATGTTTTCAATTGCCATTAAATCTGTGTCATAGGAAACACAAAGATATATTGATTTATTTTTTAAAATTTGTTTTACTTTTTCTATCGTGTCTTCAATGTTTACAAATATAACAATATTTCCTGATGGATACATTCCTTGAAGATAACAATATTCACAATCATAAATACAATTCATAACTAAAGATGTATAATAAAAATTATCATTACCAAAATCATCACACATCTTAGATCCAGGATATATAAAATTATCTTTCTTTACTGCTAATATAAGTTTAGGTATTTTTTTCTGTAAAATAAAATTTTGATTTTTCCTGCAAAATACATCTTTATAATGTTCTATCTCAATAAGTATACTTTTTTTAAACCGAGATATTATATCATGGGAAATATCATAATTTAATGCATCTTTTTCTACATAAATATGCGAAAATTTATAATTCCATAAGTTTTTGCTTAAGCTCTCCATAAACTTTTTTCCCTTCAGCTTTTATATTACATTTAACATCTTTATATTTTATTAATAAATCAAGGATTTGTCCATTTCTTATTTTATATTGTTTAGATAATTTTTTAAATTCATATTCCATAGCTGAGCTTAATTTCATATTTTTACATAAAATATTTATCATATCATTTTCTTCTTTATTCATTATATCATTTTTGTAATCTTCTATATTCAATCTTTTATCTATCCATTCATATACCTTTGGCAAATTGGACGCCATCAAATTTTCTATTAATACAGGCGTAACACTATCTGCTTCTAAAAAATCTGATACTATTTTAATTATATAAATATTTTCTGGTTTTAAGAATATCGATACTGCTTCGTATAAAAAAGCTCCTTCTTGATCCACTATATCAGCTTTTACATTTTTAATCATATCTTTATCTACTATTTCTAAAAAAGATTCTAATGACCCTTCTCTAAAAGAATGAGAAAATAACATATCTGGATAATAGGATTTTTTAGTATATTTATTAATTAATTTATTACATAAAAATATTTCTCCAATATGAGCTTTTTCTTTATTAGCTCCACAAATACCTATATTTATAAATATATCATTTTCATTATAACCAAAATTACTTAGCAAATAAGTAGCTCCAACTGCAGCTTTTATTCCTCCTGTCCCAGTAATAATAAGATAATATTTATCATTTTTGAAAATTTGAAATTTCTTTGCTTCTATAACTTTTTTCATTTTATAATGTTTAATTATTTCCTTAGCTTCATAATATAGAGCTGTTAAAAAATAAACCATATAAAATCACTCCTAATATTAATAATAAATATTAAATTATTAAATCTATTTGTCATAATCTAATCAATTTGATGTTACATTATCTTATTATTTAGGTCAAATTTTTTAGCAAATAAATATAAAATAAGTCCTCATCTTAATTTAAGATAAGGACTTAAAAATAAGTATTATTAAATTTAATAAGCTTATCCTACTTGTAATTCTAATCTCAATCTATCTGCAATTAAAGCTATAAATTCACTATTAGTAGGTTTACCTTTACCATTATTTATAGTATATCCAAATAATTTATCAATAGTATCTGTTTTTCCTCTACTCCAAGCTACTTCTATAGCATGACGAATAGCCCTCTCTACTCTACTTGGAGTTGTATTATGATTTTTAGCTATAGAAGGATATAGTTGTTTCGTTATTGAATTTAAAATATCCATATTATTAACAGACATAATAATAGCATCCCTAAGATATTGATATCCTTTTATATGAGCTGGAATTCCTATTTCATGAATAATATTAGTAACTTCTGTTTCTAAATCACAAAATGAAAAATTATTATAATTACTCTTAGATAAAGTAGACCTATTCTTTTTAATAATTTCATGAGTCCCTTTTAATTGCCTTATACGTGCAATAAGTGTTTCCATATCAAAGGGTTTTATAATATAATATTCTGCTCCTAAATTTAATGCTTTCTCTGTAATTTTATCTTGCCCTACTGCTGATAACATAATATATACAGGTGTTTTTTTCATAGGAATAGAATTAAGTCTTTCAAGAACCCCAATACCATCTAAATGAGGCATAATTACATCTAATATAACTACATCTGGTAATTTATCTATAATTATTTCACATGCTTCCAGACCATTATGAGCTATTCCAATAACTTCCATATCATTTTGTTTGTTTAGAAATTCTTCTAAAATTTTACAAAAATCCTTATTGTCATCTGCTAAAACAATTTCTATCTTATTATTTCTAGTACTTATCAAATAAAATTCCCCCTTAGTTCATCAGTCTATTTATCCTTTTTTTAAATAAATATACAATCTATTCTCATTATAATGAATAAATAGAATAAAATCAAGATTCTTTATTAACAAAAAATAGTTTATTTATCAATTTATTTTATATTTTCTTCTTTTTTTATCATATTTTCAATAAATATCCCGTACCCTTTAGTTGGATTTTGTACAAATACATGAGTAACGGCACCTATTAATTTCCCATCTTGTAAAATAGGACTACCACTCATTCCCTGTACAATTCCATTTGTTTTTTCTAATAATCTAGGGTCTGTAATTTTTATTACCATACCCTTTGAATCATCTTGATTAAACTTAGATACTTTTTCTATATAAATTTCAAATTCTTCTACTTTGTCCTTTGATATATTGCAAAGAATTACTGCTTCACCCTCATGTACTTCATGATGCAGAGCTATAGGATATGTTTTATTTGAAAATATACTTTCTTTATTAGCATCTATTTTTCCAAAAATCCCATGCGAAGTGTTAATTTTTACAGTTCCTATCTTTGATTCTTCAGTGTCAAAAATAGCTCCTGTTAATTCTCCAGGAACTCCTTTTTGTCCTTTTTTTATAGATGTTACTTCTGCTTTCATAACCTTTCCTTCTTTTATAGGCATAAGTTTTTTGGTATCAATATCTGTTATCCCATGTCCCAAAGCTCCAAATATTTTAGTATCAGGGTTGTAATAAGTTAATGTTCCTATCCCTTGAGTTTGATCTCTTACCCAAGCTCCTATTTTATATTCCTTATCTTCTTTACTTTTTACTGGTTTTATACTTGTTTCAATTATTTCATTCTGTCTTTTTATTTTTAATTTTAATTCTTTTTCATTACTATTTCTTATACATTCAATTAATTCTTCTTTATTATTCAAATCTTTTCCATTTATTGATAATATCAAATCTCCAGACTGTAAAATTCCTTTACTCGGTTGGTATGTCTTTCCATCTATACCATTTACATCTCCTGTTCCTAAAACCATAATTCCATCAGTCTCTACATTTACCCCTACTGTCATACCGCAAGGAACAACTTCCATAGGAGGAATTATATCCATTTTAACTGTTTTAAGAGGTAATATACCCAATAACTTTAATTTTACATCTAAAGTTTCACTACCTAAAGGCTCGATAGAAAAACTTTTATTTAAATTAATATCAATATTGTCTTCATCTATTTGTTTATTATTAATTTTTATAACTTTTTGATTTTTTAAAGATATATTAGCTTTTATCGGAAGATAGAAATTAAAATTATTTTCTCTACCAGAAATAATTTTAATTTCTTCTGGAATATATAAATAAGACGCTATAAAAGGACTTATAATAGCAACTATTAATATAAATAAAATTCCTAATTTAAATGATTTTTTATTTTTCATTGTTTACACCCCATAAAAATAAATTTAAAAAACAAATATATTTTTCTAAAGTTTATAAACATAAATTAACCTTTTTAAATTATTCTTATACCAGTTAAAAACTACAAAAAAAGGTGTAAACAAAAAAAGCAGTTATAAACTGCTTTTAAAATCTTCGGCCATTTTTTTCATTTCTTCTGCATTTTTTAAGGTTATATTAGTAATAACTGCTCCACTTATTAATCTAGCTATTTCATCTATTATATCTTTTTTATCTAAAACTCTTACATAAGATGTAGTTTTATCCTTTTCCATCATTTTTTCAATTTTGTAATGATTATCTCCCATAGAAGCTATTTGAGGTAAATGAGTAATACAAATAACTTGATGTTTTCTAGAAATGAATCCTAATTTTTCTGCTACCTTTTGTGCAGTTCTTCCACTAATACCAGTATCTATTTCATCAAAAATCAACGTATCTATTTTATCAATATCTGCTAATACAGTTTTTAATGCAAGCATTATTCTAGACATTTCTCCTCCAGAAGCAATTTTAGAAAGTGGTTTTAATTTTTCACCTTTATTTGTTGAAATTAAAAACTCAACCATATCCCATCCATTTTCATTAAAATTTTCTTTTTTAGAAAATGATATATGAAATTTAGCTTCTTTCATTTCTAATTCATGTAAAACTTTTTCTATTTTCCCTTCTATTTTTTTTGCTTTTTTCTTTCTTATTTCAGACATTTTTTCGCATATATTTTTAATCTTTTTTTCTATTTCAATATATTCATTTTGTAATTTTTTTCTTGTCTCCTCACTATTTATTATAAAATTAAGTTCTTTTTCAATTTTTTCTTTATAATTTAGGATTTCCTCTATTGTATTACCATATTTTCTTTTCAAATTATAAATTAGATTTAAACGATTTTCTACCCTTTGTAATTCATCTGGATCATGTTCTATTGTTTCTTTATAATTTCTTATATCTCTAGACATATCTTGTAATTGAATTTGTATATTCTCTATACTTTCATATAAAGGAATTAATTCTTTATCTATATTTGATAAATCCATAAAAAGTTTTGTTACTCTTCCGATATTCTCATATATCCCTATACCTTTATAATCATTATCATATAAAAGGGAATTAATCTCTTCTATTCCATTTATTAATCTCTCTGAATTTGACAATATTTTTAATTGCTCTTTAAGATGCTCTTCTTCATCTTTTTTTAATTTTGCATCTGAAATTTCATCAATTTGAAATTTTAAAAGATCAATTTTTCTTTCTCTTTCTTTATCATCACCTAATAAACTATCTATTTGTTTTTCAATATTTTTATACTCCTTATAATATGTAAAAATTTGTTTTTTATACTCTCTAAGTTCATCTTGACAAAATTGATCTAATAATTGAATATGTTTCCCTACATCTAATAATGATTGATGCTGATGTTGTCCATGAACATCTATAAGCATAGATGATATTTGTTTTAACATTCCTAAAGTTACAGTTTGTCCATTTACACGACATAGACTTCTTCCCGATTTGTTTATAGATCTAGATATAAGAAGATATCCGTCCTCTTCTATATTAATTCCCATTGTTTTTAATAATTCAGTTATTTCATTGGTTTTTAAATAAAAAAGCAATTCTACAATACCACTTTTTTCTCCGCTCCTAATTATTTCTTTAGAAGTCCTTTCTCCTAAAGCAAAATTAATAGAATCTATTAAAATAGATTTCCCTGCTCCTGTTTCTCCTGTTAAGATATTTAAATATTCTCCGAAATCAATATTAATCTCTTCTATTAAAAACATATTTTTAATATGAATGTTTACCAGCATAAAACTCCTCCTACTATTTCGAGTTCAAAATGCCTTTTAATTTCTCCATTAACCTAATAGTATCTTCTTCAGATTTTATAGCACAAAAAATAGTATCATCTCCCGCAATAGTTCCTACTATTTCTTCATAATGAAATGCATCCATTGCTGCAGCTACTGCCATTGCCATTCCTGTAAGAGTCTTTATAACTAAAATATTTTGTGCTTTATCCATACTTACAAATCCTTCTTTAAACACACGAATAAATTTTTCAGATATATGTTGTTCATTTTGAATAAGTGTTGCATATTTTTGAGTACCATGTTCTGTAGGTATTTTGGTTAATTTTAATTCTCTTATATCTCTTGAAATAGTCGCTTGAGTCACTTCAAATCCTGCTTCTCTTAATTTTTCAGCTAATTCTTCTTGAGTTTCAATTGAATTATTATTAATAAGTTCCAAAATTTTGGATTGTCGTTTAATTTTCATAAAATTCCTCCTTCCTATCCTAGCAATTTTTTTCTTAGTACATCATAAAAATTGTATTCTTTAGTACGTATTAAATGTGTTTTGTAATGCGATTTCTTTATACTAACAATATCATTATTCTTTAATCGATATCCCATTTGTCCATCTATTGTAAGAATAATATCGAAATACAAATTTTCTCCTATTTCAATTGTTATTATATCTTCACTAGACACAACAATAGACCTTGCGTATAAACTATGAGGACAAATAGGAGTAATTCCCATCATATTAGTACTTGGCTCTAATATAGGGCCCCCTGCTGATAAATTATATGCAGTAGACCCCGTTGGGCTAGATATAATTACTCCATCAGCAGTATAATTATCTACAAATTTATCATTAATATATATTTTAAAATCAATAATTCTAGATAATGAACTCCTAGATATTACAACATCATTTAAAGATATTAAATGATTTTTATTATTATTAACATTAGTTTCTAACATCATTCTAGTTTCAATATAATATTCTCCATTTAATACTTTTTCAAGAACTGTAAAGGAAGAATTTTTATCAACTTCTGTTAAAAATCCTAAAGTTCCTAAATTTATTCCTAAAATAGGAGTATTATATAAAGAAGCTTCTCTTGCAGCCCTAAGAAAAGTTCCATCTCCTCCTAAAACAATTATAAAATCAGATTCTTTATAAATTTTATTTTCTTCTTTTTCTAAATTAGGGGCATTAAGAATATTAGAAATATTTTCTGGAATATAAATATTACAATTTTTTTTAAGTAGCCAATCGATAATCATAGAAGTATTTTTAAGTTTTATATCTTTTTTAGTATTAGAGATTAATCCTATAGTTTTCATATTATCACCACATTTAATTTAATTCGCTGTGAGCTTTATTTACTGTATTTTTAATACATATTGATATGTCTTTTATTTCTAAATTATCTTTGTTATTTTTTTTAAGATATACTAAATATTCTATATTCCCCTCTGGCCCTTTAATAGGTGAATAAGAAATATCATATAAATATAAATTTTGTTCTTTTGCATAATTTACTACATTATAGATGACTTCTTCATGGACTTTTGGGTCTCTGACTACTCCTTTTTTACCTACTTTTTCTCTTCCTGCTTCAAATTGAGGTTTTATTAAAGCTACAATTTCTCCCTCTTCTCTCAATAAATTTTTAACAGGAACTAAAACTTTTGTAAGGGATATAAAAGAAACATCTATAGAAGCAAAATTTCCTAATTCATCTAAATCCTCTGGTTTAACATATCTAATATTTGTTTTTTCCATGCATATGACTTTCTCATTTTGCCTTAATTTCCACGCAAATTGTCCATAACCTACATCAATTGCATACACTTTTTTTGCTCCATTTTGAAGCATACAATCAGTAAATCCTCCTGTGGAAGCTCCCACATCTAAAGTTATTTTATTCTTTAAATTAATATTAAAAGTTTTTATAGCTTTTTCTAATTTATATCCCCCTCTGCTAACATATTTCATCTGTTCTTTTATTTTTATATCAGAACTTTCTTCAACTCGAGTTCCGGGTTTGTCTTCTTTTATTCCATTTACCAATACTAATCCAGCCATAATACTGGATTTTGCTTTTTCTCTAGAAGGAAAAAGCCCTTTTTTAACTAATAATATATCTAGACGTTCTTTTTTAGTCATTTATCTATCATCCTTTTTTTAATACTTCTTCTACTTTTTGCATTATACCATTTTTATCTAATCCATATTCTTTATATATTTCATCTGGTGTTCCGTGATTTATAAATTTATCTGGGAAACCAAGTATATTTACATTAATATTTTTAATTTTATTTTTTGATAAAATTTGTAATACGTTGCTTCCATATCCTCCATTAATAATATTATCTTCTATAGTAAATAAAACTTTATATTTTTTAGCAATATTAATAATCATTTCTTCATCTATAGGCTTAATAAATCTAGCATTAATTAAAGAAATTTCTATATTTTTATTTTTTAGTTCTTCTACTGCTTTTTTAGCAATTTCTACCATTTTACCCACTGCAATAATTGCTCCATCCTTACCTTCATAAAGAAGTTCACTTTTATTATATTTTATTGGATTTGTATTAAATTCAGATAAAACGGGTGCTTCTCCCTTTGGATAACGAATAGCCACAGGTCCTTTAATAGTAAAAGCATATTTTAACATTTCTTCTAACTCAAATTTATCTTTTGGTGCCATAATAGTCATATTAGGCATATGAGATAAATAAGATAAATCAAATATTCCTTGATGAGTCTCTCCATCTGGACCTACAATACCAGCTCTATCAATTGCAAAAATAACTGGTAATTTTTGAAGACATACATCATGAATAATTTGATCATAAGCTCTTTGAAGAAAAGAAGAATATACTGCAAATACAGGATGAAAACCACTAACAGCTAATCCTGCAGCAAAGGTAACTGCATGCTGTTCTGCAATACCTACATCGAAAAATCTTTTAGGAAATTTTTCTTCAAATTTTTTTAAGCCCGTCCCTTCAGGCATTGCTGCTGTAATTGCAACAATCTTTTTATTAATATTAGCTAAATTAATTAATGTATTCCCAAATACTTCTGAATAAGTTTCTTTAATCTTCTTTTTAATAGATTTACCTGACTCTATATTAAAGGGTGATACCCCATGATAATTACATGGGAATTTTTCTGCATATTTATATCCTTTCCCTTTAACAGTTTTTACATGAAGCAAAATAGGACCCTTCATTCTTTTAACTCTGTTTAATACCTTTATTAATTCTCCTATATTATGTCCATTAATTGGACCTACATAAGTAAAACCTAATTCTTCAAATAAAGTTCCTGGAACTAATAAATATCTTATACTTTCTTTTGTTTTTCTAACAGTTTTAGCGACGCTTTTCCCTATCCCTGGAATTTTTTTTAATATATGATCAATATCTTCTTTTACTTCTAAATATATAGGTCCTGTGCGAATAGTACTTAAATATTTAGATAATCCTCCAACATTTGGTGAAATAGACATTTGATTATCATTTAAAATTACAATAAGATTAGTATTAGTTCTTCCTGCATCATTTAAGGCTTCAAAAGCCATTCCTCCAGTTAACGAACCATCTCCTATAATAGAAACAACAGAAAATTTTTCATTATTTAAATCTCTAGCCGCTGCTATTCCTAAAGCAGCAGAAATAGAGGTAGAACTATGTCCTGTTTCAAATATATCGTGAATACTTTCTTCTCTCTTTGGGAAACCACTTAATCCTCCTTTTTGTCTTAATGTATTAAATTTTTCTTTTCTCCCAGTTAATATTTTATGAACATAACTTTGATGCCCTACATCCCAAATAATTTTATCTTTAGGAGAATTAAAACAGTAATGTAAAGCTATGGTTAATTCCACTACTCCAAGATTAGACGCTAAATGTCCTCCAGTTTTAGAAAGACTATTTATTAAAAAAGTTCTTATTTCTTTTGCAAGAATATTTAATTTATCTATACTTAATTTCTTTAAATCTTTTGGTGAAATAATACTATCAAGAAGTTTTTTCAATATAATACCTTCTTTCTTAAAAAACCGTATTTATTTTATTCTATATTATTGTAACTTCTTTTTATACTTTTTTTCAAGTTTATAATCTAAATATTAAAGGCGAACAACGTTCGCCTTACTATGTATAGATCAATGCAATTATAATTCCCAATAAAGCTCCTGCTAATACTTCTATAGGAGTATGTCCTAAAAGTTCTTTTAATCTTTCTTCAAAATGAAATTCCGAATGTTCAATTTCTCTTATGATTTTATTTAAAACGGCTGCTTGTTTTCCTGCAGCTCGTCTAACTCCCGCTGCATCATACATAACAATTAATCCAATAACTAAACTTACTCCAAAAAGCGGACTTTCATATCCTACCTTTTCTCCAACTGCTATACACATAGACATAACAAAAGCTGAATGAGAACTTGGCATTCCTCCTGCTCCAATTAATCTTGAAAAATCTATTTTTTTACTTTGTATTAATACTATTATCATTTTCAACATCTGTGCTATAAACCAAGCTAAAATCGATACTTTTAGAATATCATTACGAAAAATTGCTTCAATTTCTTGCAAAATAAATCCTCCTTAATAAGTGCGAGACATTAAATATTCTGATAGCCAACATAAAAACTGTGCATTTTCTTTAAATTCTCCTAAATTGTCTATAGCTTTTTTAGAAAGTTCTTCTACATATTTTTTAGAAACATCTAATCCCTTTAAAGAAACAAAAGTAGCCTTTCCATTTCTTTCATCACTTTTAATAGGTTTCCCTAATTTTTCTTGAGTACTTATTATATCTAATATATCATCTTGAATTTGAAAAGCCATTCCAATACAATATCCGAATTTTTCTAAGGCATTTATTTGTTTTTCGTTTCCCTTTCCTAATATTCCCCCTGCTTTTAAAGATGCCTGAATAATAGCTGTTGTTTTATTTTTATATATAAAATTTATTGTATCCATATCTACTTTTTTATTTTCAGAAATTAAATCTACAACTTGTCCTCCTATCATGCCATCTATTCCTGCTGCCTTTGCAATAATTTCCATGGCATCAATAGCTTCCTTTGAAAAATAATCTTTAGTGGTTTTTATCATCGTTTCAAAAGCTAAATTTAAAAGAGCATCTCCTGTTAAAATAGCTATACCCTCTCCATATACTTTATGATTTGTTAACTTTCCTCTCCTATAATCATCATTATCCATAGCTGGAAGATCATCATGAATTAAAGAATATGTATGAATCATTTCTATAGCACAAGCAAATGGATAAATTATTTCTCCTGTTCCCCCTACAGTTTCAAATGCCGATAACATTAAAATAGGTCTAAGTCTTTTCCCACCTGCAAAAGTACTATATTTTATAGATTCATATATAATTTTAGCAGGAGAATTTTTTTCCTCTATTAATATTTTATCAAGATGTTTATTAATAATATCAACTTTTTGTTTTAATTCATTTTTAAAATTCATCATTCTCCTCCTGCATATCAAAAGTTTTTTTAACGAATTTCCCTTCTGTATTTTTTTGTAATATCATTACTTGCTTTTCTGCTTCTTCTAATTCTTTAGAACAAAAAGAAGATAACTCTATTCCTTCTTTGTAATATTTTAAGGAATCCTCTAAAGTAATATCTTCTTTTTCCAATAATTCTACTATTTCTTCTAAACGTTTTAAGCTTTCTTCAAAATTTAAACGTTTTTTCCTTGGCATTTTATCTCTCCTCTTCTTTTTGAGTTCCTTTAACATATCCGTAAATAATTCCATCTTTCACACGAACATTAATATTTTCATTAACTT
This sequence comes from Defluviitalea phaphyphila, assembly GCF_001466305.1. GTDB lineage: Bacteria > Bacillota > Clostridia > Lachnospirales > Defluviitaleaceae > Defluviitalea_A > Defluviitalea_A phaphyphila. Next base: position 246,772 of record NZ_JWID01000002.1, on the reverse strand, counting down.
GTATATCATTAATAGAGGATATAGTATTCCCTTTTTCATTAGTTGTAATAGAATAACCTCTCATTAATATATTTAAAGGAGATAAAGTTTCTAAAGTTTTTATTTTATGAAGGAATTGATTCTTATAATTTTTTAATTTATCATTTATATTTTTATGTAAAAATTTTTCAAGATTATCTAATTCTTGCTGTCTTTTATAAATAAAATCTAATGGTCTTCTAAAAGGTAACCTATTTTGAATCTCCATAAGGGTATTTACACTTTCATTAATTTTATACTCTATAGATTGATTTAAAATTTTTTTAAGATTCGAAATTTTCGATATATATTCATCTCTCAAAGGAACAGCTATTTCAGCTCCTGCTGAAGGCGTTGGAGCTCTTAAATCTGCTACAAAATCTGCTATTGTAAAATCGATTTCATGTCCTACTGCAGAAATAATAGGAATTTTAGAATCATAAATAGCCCTTGCTACAACTTCTTCATTAAAAGCCCAAAGATCTTCAATAGAACCTCCTCCTCTTCCTACAATTAATACATCTGCTTTCCCCCATTTATTCATATCATATATCGCATTGGCTATGCTATCTGGAGCTTCCTTACCTTGAACGATTGTAGGATAAATTACTAAGGAAATACTTGGATTTCTTCTTTTAGAAACATGAATTATATCTCTAACAGCTGCTCCAGTTGGAGAAGTAATAATACCTATACATTTAGGAAAAGAAGGAATAGGTTTTTTATTTTCTTTAGAAAATAGTCCTTCTTTTTCTAATCTTTGTTTAAGCTTTTCAAAAGCCTCATAAAGTGCTCCTCTTCCTTCTTTTTCTATTTTATTTACATATATTTGATATTGTCCTGTTTTTTCATATACTGAAACAGATCCTTTTACTATTATTTGCATCCCATTTTCAGGTTGAAATGTAAGAGAGGCAGCACTACTTCTAAACATTACACAAGAAATAGCACTATATTCATCTTTTAACGTAAAATATATATGTCCAGATGTATGTTTTTTAAAATTAGATATTTCTCCCTTAACACAAATATTATTTAAAATATAATCCATATTAATTAATGCTTTTATGTATTTATTAATATCTGATACAGTAAAAACTTTTTTATTTTTCATAATCTACCTCTTTTACAGAAGAAGCTATTTTCCCAAGTACTCCATTTATAAATGCAGGAGCTTCATCACTACTATATTTTTTTGCTAATTCAACAGCTTCATTTATTGCAACACTTTTAGGAACATCTTCATCATAATACATTTCATATATAGCAACTCTAAAAATAGATAAATCTACTCTCGACATTCTCTCGATCTTCCACCCTATAGAATATTGAGATAATAAATCATCAATTTCACTCAATTTTTGAGTAATATTTTTAAATTCGTTTATAATAAATTCTTTATCTTCTTCTTTAATATTTGGATGCTGTTCAAAATATAAATCTATTCTCTCTTGTTCTTCACTACTTCTTGCAAATTCTTTTTGAAATAACAATGTAAATATATGTTCTCTTATTTTTCTACGACTCATTTCATTCCTCCTCGGATTCTTTTGTAAAACATATTTAAATTTAAAGTTTATAAATATTATATAAATAACTTAAATACTTAAATTAACCCTTAAATATAGTGTACTATATTTAAGGGTTAATTTTTTAATTATGATTTAAAACTTCATTTTCTCCATTTACATTATTAGATTTGTTTTTATCGAAATAAACTCCTGTAATATGCAAGTTAATTTCTATAACCGAAAGTCCAGTCATCGTTTTAACAGCATTTTTTACTTTACTTTGAACAGCAGCAGCAACTTCAGGAATTTTAAATCCAAATTTAATTACTAAAGATAAATCAATAGATACTTCACTTTCTCCGACCTCAACTTTAACTCCTTTTGTCAAATTTTTTTTACCGAGAATTTCAGCAATTCCTCCTGCAAAATTCCCAGACATTCCTGCAACTCCTTCAACTTCAGTTGCAGATAATCCAGCAATAATAGCGATTACTTCATCAGCAATCTGAATTTGCCCTATTTGATTTATATTATCCATTGTATAAGCATTTCTTTCGTCCATTCATATTCCTCCTATATATGTACACTTTAAAAATATTATAACAGATTTATTTTGATTTGCAAATTACTTTTATTTTGATTTTAAAGGAATAATTTGAATTTTATCCACATCAAATCCTGTTGCTCCTCTAACTATACTTTCTATTTGAGCAAGTTCTTGTTCAGTTAATTTTTCTTTATTAATTACTACATCTACTCTATCATCACTAATCCTTACATATACTTCTGTAAAACCTTTTGCTTCAATCATAGATTCTGTAGCTGATTCCTTTTCTATTCTTTTTTGTAATTTTAACATTTCTTCTGCTGCTTTTGATTTTTGTTCTTTTTCGATATCTTCGTTATTTAAAATTTGTGTTAAAAGTTCTTTTTCTTTCGCTCTTGCTTGTTCTCTATCTAATTTAGCTTGTGCAAAATAAGGTGTATCTAAATTACTATTTACAAAAACTGCTGCTCCTGGATCTTCTTCTTTAGAAACTTGAGTTGTATCTTCTTCTATATTAGAAGTTTCTAAAGATTCTTCATCATTATTTTCATTATCTTCAATATCCTCTGATATTAATATATCTGGATCATTTGTTAATGCCTCTCCTATAATTCCTTGTGATTGATCTGAAGTTTCTACTGGCTCCATAGTTTCCATAATGGAAGCATCATCTGGTATAATTGAGGATATATCTAATTCATCATCATAAATAACTCCTACATCATCCATTTGGCTCTTATCTGTATAATTTAAATATGAAGCAATAGCAATCATAGCTACTAAAGCTGTAACAATAATTTGATTTCTTTTTATTACAAACATAAACCCATCCCCCTTATTTATTATTAATTTTAAATACCTGTACTTTATGTGCAGGAACATCTAATAATGTTTGAACTGCTGTTGTTAATTTCTGTTTTATTCTTGGATCTTCTCCCCCCTCTGCTAAAATTAATACTCCTTTTACCTCTGGTTGTTTTTCTTTTAATATAACTGGTTCAGTAGACCCTGACTCTTGACTTTTCATAACGATTTTAGTCTGTACATCTTCATTTTGTATTACCCTTTGCCCTCCTTCATTATCTTCTTCTTTTGTTAAGGAATAAGTAGAATTATTATCTTCTGCTATAAAAACTTCTTTCCCATAAGAAGTAGTAATCATCACTTCAACTGTACCTACTCCTTCCATCTTAGATAAGATTCTTTTAACTCTTTCTTCCATCTCTTCTTCAAAAGATTTCGTTGTGTCTTCTACTATCACATTATTATTACCAATATTACTATTATTTATTTGTTCATCTTTTGTTGAATATGGTATATTATCAAAAGCTGTATTCCCTAAGAATATAAATAAAATTCCTATTCCAATTATAAATAATATGTTTGATAACAGTTTATTATTCCCTTTATGAAATAATTTTAACCATTCTTTTAATTTTTCCATATAGTTCACCTCTATTATTTCTTTTGTACAGTAATATATATATTATCACTGGACAAATTATAGAAGTTAATTAATAAATTTTTTATATTTTTTTCTAACTCTGTATTTTTAATTCCTATTTCTTCTTTCACTTTTTCTTTTTTTATATTAATTTTTATAGGCTCAATTTCATTTATTTTAATACCATTTGATTCCTCTTCTTCCTTAATAACAATATATACTTCCTCAATATTCCCAAAATTTTCATCTTTTTTATTTTCGTTTACAATAATTTCCACAACATCTGCTTGGGCATCTATATTTCCTTCTATTAATTTATCTATTTGATTTTTAAGTTTTAATTTATATGTTTCCATGATAAGTTCATCTTGTTTATTAGTAATATAACTACTTTCATTTAATATGCTTTGTTTCTCTATTTCTAATTGATTTAGTTTAATTAAATTATAAAATTCATCTTCACTCTTAAAAAATATAGACATTATAGGTCTAATCAATATCAATATTAAAATAAGACTTAATATCATTTTAATATATTTTCTAAAATGCCCTTCTGGCATTAACATTTGAATAAACTCCGAAAAAATTACAAAAAAAGCAATATTTTTTATCCAATCTCCAAATAAATAAATCATATTATCACCTACCTTATCATAGAAACCATATTACCTACTCCAACTAATATAGTAATTGATATAATAAATAAAATATTAACTGTTATTATAGACGTAAATAATCTTGTACAAGCTTCCCCCATATTAGATATACATTCTACAATTCTTTTTTCAGATATAGGCTGTATAAGAGCTGCTATTATTTTATAAATAAATAAAAATATTGTCATTTTTATTAACGGAATGACACAATAAATACAAAGTAATATAATAGCCCCTACTCCTACAGCATTCTTTATGAGCATTGAACAATTCATTACGATATCTACAGCTCCTGTTAAAGTTTTTCCTACTATTGGTATAAAAGTTTCTACCGCTTGCTTTGCTGTATTATTTACAACTCCATCTAAAATAGGTGTTGTGAGCCCATGTATAGCCATAATACCAATAAACAAAGTAGTAAGTCCTTTAAGTATCCAATCTATAATTTCCCAAAACAACTCTAACATTTTTTTTAAAACTTCTTTTTTAGAGAGAGAATTTATAATTGCTAATACAACAGTTAAAAAAATAATTGGCAATAAAAGCTCACTTATAAACATAGCAATTGTTTGGATAGAAAGTAAAATAACCGGTTCAAAAATAGTTCCCGTAGTTACTGCTCCTGATGTCATCATTAAACTTAATAACATAGGCATCGCTGATTGCATAATAAGTACCATATTTTCAATTGCAGAACTTGACACTTGAAGAGCAATTTGAAAAGATTGCAAAAGAAGAATAATAATGACCATGTAGCATACATAAAAGCCTACTTGAGATGTGGATTTGCTTTGAAAAGATTCTGCTAAATTACTAAGCAAAGCACAAAACATAGAAATAATTAAGAGCTTTCCAATAAACCCTATGTAACTTTTTACTTCATAAGTAAATAGTGCTATAATCCCTTTTATAATATTATGTATAGAAAAATCTATCTCTCCCTTAACAGCTTTCGTTACTATTTCTTTAAAACTAAATTTTTCTAAATATGGATTTTCCGTTTGGTTTTTTATTTTAGTTATAGTATCTTCAATAGATGAAAAATTAATATTTTCTAACTGTTTGTCCAATAATTCTTCTACCTGTTCTCCATAAATACATTGAGGCATTATCAAAATTATAAAAAATATAATAAATATCTTTTGTATCCCCATATCAACAACTCCTATGGAATAATTCTTGTTATTATATCCATTAACGCTAGCATAATTGGTGCAGATACAGTAATAATAAATACTTTACCTGCAAATTCAATTTTAGATGCTATAGACGATTCTCCGGCATCTTTACAAAGTTGTGCTCCAAATTCAGAAATATATGTAATCCCTAAAACTTTAAAAATGATTCCTATGTATACCAAATCTATATCTATTTTGTCACTCATTTTTTTTATAATATCTATTACTACACCTAACTTTTCTGCGATAATAAAAAAAATAAGGATTCCTGTTATAACTCTTATATACATACCCCATTCAGGATTTTGCTTTTTTAATATTAATCCCAACATAACAGAGATTAATCCAATAATAACAATTTTCCCTATTTCCATTCTTTCATCTCCTATAATTGAAATAAAGCTTGAACTGTATTAAATAAATCACTTATGTATTGAATAATCCAAAAAAGCACTACAACTAATCCGGCTAAAGTGGTAAGCATTGCTTGTTCTTCTCTCCCAGAACGGATTAATACTTGATTTAAAACCGAAACCAAAATCCCCACAGCAGCAATTCTAAATACTATTGTAATATCCATAAATTTCCCTCCATCAATATAATAGTATTACTATTAATAGCCCACCTAAAATTCCTAAACTTCTATATAGTCGTCCATTTTTTTGATGATGCATATCTAATCTTTTTATTTCTTCTTTTAAATATAAGATGCTTAAATCAATATTATTTTTTTGCATTTCTTTATCTAAATATCCTAAAGCATTTCCAAGAGATAAAAGTATATTTTTATCTTCCTTGGATAAATATGTATTATCTATATGTGAATTTACTGATTCTTTCCATATTTCAGTAACTGTATATCCTGTTTTTTTCATCATCTGTTTACCTGCATAAATAAATATCTGTCCAATATTATCTCCTATTCTATTTCCTACTTGTTCCATTGCTACAGGCAAAGGTGTAATCATATAATCTATTTCACCTTTTAAAAATATGAGTGCTCGTTGTAAATTTTTTAAATCATTCATTCTATATCTCTCTAATTTATCTATTAAAAAACCAATAAAAGTACTTCCTCCTATAATCAATAAAGCACCTATTAGCTTTATCATATTAATTTGATCCTCCTATATTAAAGATTTTAATGTAGTTCCATCTATGATATCTTCTATACTTCCAGGACCATTTTTATAATTTAGCAAAATCATTCTCTCAAATATCTTTTTTTGTATTAATTCTTTCAAAACAGGTTTTCTTTGTATATCTAATATGGAACTACCATGAACTGTACAAATAAGCTTTACTCCTCCATTAATAACATCTTCTATAGCATAAATATCTTCTACTTTTCCAATTTCATCTACAGCAATTACATCTGGAGACATTGAACGAAGAAGCATTCTCATTCCTTCTACTTTTGGACAGCAATCTAATACATCAGTACGTATTCCCACATCATTTTGAGGAATTCCTTGATAACATCCAGCTATTTCTGAACGTTCATCAACTACTCCTACAGCAAGTCCTATAAAATTATCAGAAATTCCATTACTAATTTGCCTTATTAAGTCTCTAAGTAATGTTGTTTTCCCACATTTAGGTGGCGAAATAATCAAAGTATGATAAATATTTTTTCCATTGATTATATAAGGAATAATTTTATTAGCACATCCAATCACTTCGTGAGAAATACGAATATTCATTCCTCCTATATATCTCATAGTTTTTAAATTTCCATTTTCCATAACAACCTTTCCCACAAGTCCTACTCTATGCCCTCCTGGTAATGTAATATATCCATTACGTATTTCTTCCTCGAAAGCATATAAAGAATATTCACCCATCATTTGTAAGGTATCTACTAAATCTTTTTGATTAATTATAAAAGCTTGTTTTATATTTCTAGAAAAATGCCCATCTCCTCTTATAAAAAAACTTTCTCCACCTTTTAAAATTATCAAAGGTCTATTAACCCTAAATCGAATTTCTTCTATTTTTTCAAAAGCCGAATCTGACAACTTAGAAAGAATATTTTTTAATCTAATACCCAAATATCCTAAAATTATCTCTTTTGTTTTCATCTAAATTCCTCCTTTGTTTAATCTATATTTAATTTTATGAAGGGCTGTCCACAAATATGACATAATAAAAAGACTATAGTTTTAAAAACCATAGTCTTTTATATGTTTTTATTAAAATCAAGAAAAATATAATTAATTTTTAAAATCAATTAATGTAATTAATAATTTTTTTAATAATTATATCTGTAGCTTCTTCTACTGAACACTTACTTGTATCTATTTCTATGTCAGGGTTAAGAGGCTTTTCATAGGGACTAGTAATCCCTGTAAAATTGGGTATTTCTCCTTCTCTAGCTTTTTTATAAAGTCCTTTAACATCTCTTTTTTCACATTCTTCAAGGGGAGTACTTAAAAAAATTTCAATAAATTCATTTCCAATAATTCTTTTTGCATTTTCCCTATCTTTTCTAAAAGGAGATATAAATGAAACAAGAGTAATAATTCCTGCATCATTCATTAATTTCGATACCTCTGCAATTCTTCTAATATTCTCAACACGATTTGCTTCTTTAAACCCTAAATCTTTATTTAATCCATGTCTAATATTATCCCCATCAAGCAACATAGTATGCTTTCCCATAGCAAAAAGACGTTTTTCTACCTCATTAGCAAGGGTTGATTTTCCTGAACCCGATAAACCTGTAAACCAAAGAGTCACTGGTTTTTGTCCCTTTTGTTTAGAACGCATTTCTTTATTTACATATGTATCCTGCCATACAATATTTTGAGATCTTCTTAAAAAATGTTCAATAACTCCACAAGCAGAAGTCATATTTGTAATTCTATCTATTAATATAAAACTACCTAACGTTTTATTATTATCAAAAGTATCCATAACTATTTTTTCAGATAAAGCTATGTTACATTGAGCTATTTCATTTTTAGATAATGTATCAGTAGAAATATATTTTCCAGTATTTATATCTATTTTATGTTTAATATCCATAACCACTGCCGGAATAATTTTTGTTCCTAATTTAATAAGATAATTTCTTCCTGTTATAAGTTTTTCATCATCCATCCATAAAATAGTAGCTGTAAATAAATTATCTAACTTTAAATTTGCATCCTTTGCTAAAACACATCCCCTAGATACATCCACTTCTCTATCTAATTGAATTGTAGCAGGTTGCCCAGCTACAGCCTCATTAACTTCTTTATTAGTAACTAGAATATTTTTTACTTTAGCTTTTTCATAACTAGGTAGTATGATAATTTCTTCATTTAAAGAAATTTTCCCTGAAATAATTTCCCCTTGAAATCCTCTAAATTTATGATTTGGTCTACTTACTCTCTGAATAGGCATAACAAACTCATTTTTATTTACATCTTCATTTATATCTATTTGTTCAAGATAAGTAAGTAATGGTAAACCATCATACCATGGAGTATATGGGGATTTTTTTGTAATATTATCTCCTTCTGTAGCAGATACAGGTATAACTTGAATACTTATAAAGTTAAAATCAGAGCAAAAATTCATAAAAGATTGCTTTATTTTTTCAAAGATATATTGGTCATAATTAATTAAGTCCATCTTATTGATAGCCAAAACAATATATTTTATTCCCATTAACGCACAAATTCTTATATGTCTTTTAGTTTGTGTTAGAATACCTTTTGTAGCATCTACTAATATCACTGCAAGATCAGCAAAAGAAGCTCCTACAGCCATATTTCTTGTATATTCTTCATGTCCAGGGGTATCTGCAACAATAAAAGATCTATTATTAGTAGTAAAATATCTATAAGCTACATCTATAGTAATCCCTTGCTCTCTTTCATCTTTTAATCCATCTAGTAAAAGAGAATAATCTATTTTCCCTTCTCTACTTCCTATTTTACTATCTAACTCTAAAGCCTTTTTTTGATCTGCAAACAATAGTTTTGCATCATATAACATATGTCCAATTAATGTTGATTTTCCATCATCCACAGAACCACATGTAATAAACTTTAATAAGCTTTTCACTAGAAATACCCCTCCCTTTTTCGTCTTTCCATACTATAAGAGGATTCTTGATCAATGACACGACTTGTTCTTTCAGAAGATATAGCTCCTAAAGTTTCATCTATAATAGCATCTAAAGTATCAGCATTAGATTCAATCCCTCCTGTAAGAGGATAACATCCTAAGGTTCTAAAACGAATTTTTTTCATTTGAATCTTTTCTCCAGGTAATAATCTCATTCTATCATCATCTACCATGATAATATTATTATCTCTATATACTACTGGTCTTTCTTTTGCAAAATATAAGGGGACAATTTCAATATTTTCTCTTTTTATATATTGCCATATATCTTTTTCAGTCCAATTAGAAAGAGGAAAAACTCTTATGCTTTCTCCTTTATTAATTTTTGTATTATATAATCTCCACATTTCAGGTCTTTGATTTTTAGGATCCCAAGCATGAAATTCATTACGAAAAGAAAAAATTCTTTCCTTGGCTCTAGATTTTTCTTCGTCCCGTCTTCCTCCTCCAAAGGCTGCTGTAAAACCATATTTATTTAAAGCATCTTTTAAAGCTTGTGTCTTCATAATATCCGTATATGCTGCTCCATGATCAAAGGGATTTATCCCTTTTTTAACTCCTTCCATATTAGTATAAGATATCATTTCTATTCCCAATTCTTTCGCTTTTCTATCTCTAAATTCTATCATCTCTCTAAATTTCCATGTTGTATCTATATGTAAAAAAGGAAAAGGAGGTTTTTCAGGATAAAAAGCCTTTATTGCAAGATGTAACATTACAGAACTATCTTTTCCTATAGAATAAAGCATTACTGGATTTTCACATTCTGCAGCAACTTCTCTCATTATATATATTGCTTCAGCTTCTAACTGATCTAAATGATTCATCTTACTCATTTTTTATCTATCCCCCTTATAAACTGTAATTTATATAAATTGCTTTATTTTTTAAATCATATATTTTAAATTAATATTTATTTGCTTCTTTAGAATTAATGCGAATCTTTTTTGTTTTACCTTCTTTAGTTGTTATATACCAATCTAAATATTCTGCTTCTTTTTTTATAGTTAAATATCCTCCTCCCCCTCCCATATCTAAGCCTAAATAATATTTGATAGCTTGAACGGAACATTGTTTTAAACAAGCTGTGCAGCCCCAACAATCTTTAGGATATTTTATAAAAGCTTTTCCATTATTATCTTGATAAATTAAACTTCCAGGACAAACTATGATACATTTCCCACATCCAATACATTTTTCTTTATCTATATGAATGCTCATAAAATTCATCCCTTCCTATAAGGTCCCTAAAAATAATTTTTACAACTCCACTTTTATATACAGAATTAACATATTTTTTCCAATTTTTATCATCTTTTTTAGGATAATCATAATTTTCTTGATAACATTTCCATCTGGTTTCTTTTCTTGCCTTAAGATGTTGCACAAGAACTTTACAAACATACAATCTATCAATTATTTCATGTATAAATAACAAATCATGCAAATCTTTAGCTTGTAATGTATATGCCAAATCTATAAGTTCATCTATTCTTTTTTCAGCAATATTTAATTTATTTTTATTTATTACATATCCTTGTGAAATACCTCCAGCATATTCGTCCATAACTTTTTGCATAGATTCTTCTAATTCTTCAATAGATATTAAAGAATTTTCATTTCTAAAAAATTGCTGTATTTTTTTAAGGTATTTTTTTAAAATTTTATTATCTTTTTTAGGAGTCTTTTTATGAGCAATTTCCTTTATGGCTGATAAAGCTGCTATTTTCCCTTCAACAAAACATCCACTGACATATTTTTTAGGGCTTCCGCCTGCTACATCACCTGCAGCATATAATCCTTTTAAAGTTGTTCTACGATTTATATCCACCCAATATCCACTTGCTGTATGTCCTCCTACAATATAAGGTTCAGTTCCTTCTATTTCTATATTTTCTATAGATGGCCCTCTATTATGTTCTAGCCACTTTAAAGTTTGGGCAGGAGCCATATTAAGATATGCTTTAAACAATTCTTCCTCTTGTTCTTTTGTAATACCTTTTGTTTTTAAATAACATGGTCCATTTCCATTTTTATTTTCCATAAGAGTAGCATATAAACGTATGGGAGTAGTGGGTTTACCATATTTATGTATATAAGCTTCTCCTTTTCCATTTATTTGCTTAGCTCCTATTCCCTGAGCCACTGTTCCTGTTGGAGCAATAGTATCCTTGCACCGAAGAGCAATAAATCTCATTTCAAAACTGGTCATCTCAGCACCAGCTCTTATTCCCATAGCATATCCTGCTCCAGTATTAAAGGGACAGTACCACATTTTATGCCTTGAAAAACCTGGGTTATTAGGCTTATATAATCCCGCTGCTCCTCCCGTAGTACAAATTACTACTTTGGCATAAATGCCTATAATTTTAGGTTCTTCTAAAGAGAATCCAATAGCTCCTATAACTTCTCCATTTTTTACTATATAATCTATAATATTAATTTTATTTAAAACTTTTATATTAGAATGTTTATACACTGCATTAGCTAATATAGGTTTAATATTTTCTCCATTAATTTTAATACTTCTTTTTCCTCTTTGGATATATTTTCCATCTTTATCTTTTAATATAGGTAATCCTAAATCTTCTATTTTCTTGATAACTGTATTTAATTCTTTCGCTATGGAATATACAAGGTCCTCTCGTACAACTTCTTCACTATCTTTTTTTACATATTCTACAAAAGATTCTGGAGTCTCTCCTTTTCCTATATATGCGTTTATTGCGTTAACTCCTGCAGCTAAACAACCACTACGCATTATATTAGCTTTTTCAACGATTAAAATCTTAAAGTTAGATTGCTCTGCAGCTGTTATTGCACTAAAACATCCTGCTGTTCCTCCACCTATAATAAGAATATCTGTATTTAATTCCTCTAATTTAAAATCCATAAATTCTATCTCCTTTTTTTAATATTTTTTAATATATCCCTAATAAAGGCCAATATAACAAAGCAAATATTATATAAACTATTACAGAGATTATATTTAAAATAAATCCTATTTTTAACTGTTCTTTAAAAGGAATAAAACCTGAAGAATATGCAATAGCGTTAGGAGGAGAACTAATTGGAAACATAAAAGCTAATCCCGCAGGTACTGCTACAAGGTATACCCCTAATTTGGGATTTAAGCCAATATTCATCATAATTCCAATAACTATAGGAAGTAAAATAACTATAACGGCTACATTTGAAATTCCTTCTGTTAAAAAAATACTTATTATTGCTATAACTATCATAAGTAGAAATAAATCATTTTGAAAATTCAATAAATATTTATTAGAAATATAATTTAAAAGCCCTGTTTCTTCCATACATTTTCCCATAGCTATAGCTCCACCATACATTAAAATAGCACTCCAATTTATCTCTTTTTTTACATCTTCCCATTTAATAACATGAAAAACAAAAAGCAACGTTGCACTAATCAATGAAATATTAGCAATCCCAAAACGTTCACTATAAAAAATCCACATAAAAATCGTTCCTGTAAAGATTATAATTGTCTTTATTTCTTTAAAACCAATCTTACCAATTGGTTTATGATTCGATTTAATAAAATCTTGTAAGCTTTTTATATCTTCTAGAGAAGCTTTAACTTTTTTCTTTAAATATATTGATATTAAAAAAATCAGAATATAAGATGGTGGTGCTACAGCTATTATCCATTCTATAAATCTTATATTTTGACCTGTAGTTTCTTGTAAAATTCCTATAGCTAAAGGATTTCTAGCTCCTCCTAAAAATGTAACAACTCCTCCTATTACACATCCCCAAGCTAAAGCTAAAAACATATATTTCCCTAATATTGACCCCGGTTTTAAATCAAGTTTCTCAGAAATTGATATAAGAATAGGAAAAACAAAAGCTGCTACTGCATGCTCAGGAATCCAATGGGATAAAAATGCAGTTAAATAAAATATGCCCAATACAAGTTTTGTAGGGGTTTTACCAAACTTATACATCACAAAATAAGTACATCTTTCACTTAATCGTGAAGTAGAAATAGAAGCTGCCATTATAAAGGAACCAATAATAAAAAATACAGATTCATTACCAAAAAATGAATATATTTTTTTAGCTTCAAGTACATTGAATAAAGAAAGAAGTCCCATAACCATTAAACTTGTAATAGCTAAAGGAATAATATCTGTTATCCAAAGAAAAACTGCAAGCAAAAATATTCCTAGAGTATGATATGCTTCAATTGACATATCTTTTGGTATATTTTTATTAGTCATAAATAAATAAAATAAAAGAAATATAGCTATAGTTAAAAATACATTTTTATATTCTTTAAATAAAAATATTATTGGCTTTTTATCAACATAACTCTTAGGGGCCATATTAACCTCCCGACTTTTACCCTAACTTATATTCAGAAACATATTTTTTGAATATTTATAAAAAATTCTGCATTTATTTTAATAAATTAAATACTTATTTTAATGAAAAAGGTGTATTACTTCCGAAATCGTAATAAAGACTAGGATTATCTTCTATACTTTCTATATCTTCATATTTTTTAATTAATCCTTTTATAGTTTTCTCTTTACTTTGTATAAATTCCATAAAATCTATTATGTTAGATTCAAATTTTATTTCTGCTAACTTTACCAAAAAGTCTGGTATTTTTTTTGCAGGAATATCCCCATAAGCTTTACCTAAAATCCCATATTCTAAATTCCCTCCAAAAAATACTGTATACATTGGAATTAACCCGTATTCATTACGTTTTGCTTTTCCAGAAAAACCAATTAGCCCTTTTTGATGTTGGCCACAAGAATTAGGACATCCAGAAATAAACATACGTGGAAATTCTTTTTTTATTTCTTTTTCTACTTTTTCAAATCTCTTTATAATTGCAGAAAGTAAATTTTGTGATAAACATAATCCTAATTTGCAAGTTTTGGCTCCTGCACATGCAACAGACTGCTCTATAGGAAATTTTCTACTAAACTTTTCTACAATATAAAGTAACTTGGTAACATCTTCTCCTTTTATATCCCTAATATAAAATCCTTGAGTATTTGTTAATCTAATACTTGGAATATATCTCAAATTATCTATATACTCTATAACTTTATTAAGGTTTTTAATGTTTATATTTCCGTTTTCTGGATGAATATATATTGAATATAATCCTTTTTCTTTTTGATGAATAATATTTAAATCATCTACAGAAATTTCTTTACCTTTTTCTTTTTCTTCTTTTGTATCTTCTATATATAAATCTAAGTTTTTTTTCTCTTTTACTTTTTTAAGAAAATCAAAAAATAAATTTTTAAACTTTTCTTCTCCTAAACGATAAAGTATATGTCTTATACGAGCTTTGTTTCTATTTACACGGTCTCCTTCATTTTCAAAAAGTTCTTTCATAGCCTGAACATAATATAAAACCTCATGGTCCTCAATAAAATCCTTTAATTTAATCGAAGCTTTTGGAGCATTTCCTAATCCACCTGCTCCGTATACCACAAATCCTTTTTTACCTTCATGTATCTTGGCTATAAAGCCTAAATCAGAAATTCTTGCATTTCCAGTATCTTTAGACGAATTTGAAAAAGCAATTTTGTATTTTCTAGGCAAGTTAAAAACTGTTTGATCTTTTAATAAATAACTAGTAACAGCTTCCATATAAGGAGTTACATCAAATACTTCTTCTTTATCCACTCCAGACAATGGTGAACACCCTATATTTCTAGGAGTATTTCCTCCTGTTCCCCTTGTCATAATATTTTCTTCTAAAAGTTCCTCTATGATATTAACTGTATTTTCTAAACTTACATTATGAAATTGAATATCTTGACGAGATGTAAAATGAATACGCCCTTCTGAATATTGATTTGCTATCTTTACAATTCTTTTCAACTGATTTAAAGTTATAACTCCTCCTGGAATTCTAGCACGAACCATATACTTTCCTTTTTCCCTCTGTTCATAAACTCCCATAGCTGAACTATAAGGTTTAAATTTTTCATATTCTATTTTACCTTTAAGATATAATTTAACTTTGTTTTTGTATTCCTTTTCATCCTTAATAATTGAATCTGGTATTTGTATCACATTACTACCTCCTTATTTAATTAAACATTGTTTTTTTATCTGTTTACTTGGATTAATATTCAAAAAAATTTAGCACTATTTTTAATGTGCCATAAAATTCTAGATTAATATTAATTCAAAGTATTCAAGTATGAATTTAAGGAATTAAATCAGTTTTCATAAATTTATCATATATTATCCAAAAAGTCAACTTAATTCAGAAAATTTTATTTAATTGTATTTTTACATAATAAAAGCACTTATTAAATAAATATCCCAAACTAAGTTAAATAAAAAGGAAATTTATTAATAAGTGCTTTAAAATTATGTTTTATTATATATGATTTTATTCCCATTCTTACTTATTTTCTGTTAAAAATACATTAATATCAAATTCTCCTATAGAAGTCATAAGAGGTATCTGTAAAACTTTATTATTTGTAGAGCTACCTTTATATTTACCTATAAAAACTTTTGGTGGTAAAATATCACATGTATAATTATGTTCTGTTAAATTAGTTGTTGCATTTCCTCCAATAATATTTGCAATTTCTCCTAAAGCAGAAGAAGCAAAACTATCTATTTTATCCATTTCCATTCCAGACATTATTTTAATCATTTCTAAAGTCATATCTAAAGGGAAGCTAAAAAGAATTTCTCCCTTTAAATCTCCTATTACTCCAAGTAGAATATTTGTTTCCTTATCACTTTTCATACTTTCTAATGCCTTTAATTCTCCTATTTGGGGATCTAAATCCATCATTAAGTTAAACACATCTTTTGTTGCTTTATAAAAAGAATTTACATATTCAGCTTTCACTATACTTTACCTCCTTCATTTTTTACATACTCTCCTATTTTTTGATCTGTTTTGCATACATGCATAATTAACCATGTCATTAATTTTCCTCCAAATTCTTGTACTTTTTCTTCTGTAAATCCTTCTTCCTCAAATATTTTTAAATATTTATTAATTATTTCTTTAAATTTAATATGTTCCTGCTTATGGTTTTCTATTTCTGGATAATTAATTTTTTCTTGATATGCTTCTTCATCTGAAAAATGTATATCTACATATTCTTTCATAAATTCCATAATTTCTTTTACTTTATCCATATCTCCTTCCCAATTTTTACTGCTTCTTATGCTTTTAATAAAATCTGAAACTCTGCTAAAAAGTTCTTTGTGCTGTTCATCAATTCTTTCTATTCCTATCTTATATTTATCCTTCCACATCATTATTATATCCCCCTTTATATATTGAACATTGAAAATAAATAAAATTAATTATTTTATAAAATCTTTTTTTAATATGGAAATTATAGCATTTTATTTTATATAGTACAAGAAATTTAATTGTATTTTCACATTACAATCTTTTTTTTGAATATTAAAAAAACAGTTCAAATATTTGAACTGTTTTTAGTAACTTATTAAATTTTTATTAATTAAACTCTACTTAAATATTCTCCTGTACGAGTATCTATTTTAATTTTATCTCCTATTTCTACAAATAAAGGAACATTAACAGTTGCTCCTGTTTCTACAACAGCTGGTTTAGTTGCTCCTGTTGCTGTATCTCCTTTAAATCCTGGTTCTGTTTCAGTTATTTCTAACTCAACAAATAATGGTGGTTCTACACCAAACACTAATCCATTATGGGATAATATTTTTACCATATCATTTTCTTTCACAAATTTCAAAGCATCTCCTAATTGATCTTTATTTAAGGCAATTTGGTCATAAGTCTCAACATCCATAAAATGATATAATTCTCCATCATTATATAAGTATTGCATATCTTTTCTTTCAATATGAGCTTTAGCTACTTTTTCAGTAGGTCTAAAAGTTTTTTCTACTACTGCTCCTGTTTTTAAATTTTTTAATTTAGTTCTTACAAAAGCAGCTCCTTTTCCTGGTTTTACATGTTGAAATTCTACAATGGAGTAAATTTCTCCTTCATATTCAATAGTTACACCATTTCTAAAATCTCCTGCTGAAATCATTCATTTTCCTCCTTAATCATGTTACTATGCAAACTATATGCTCATCTTGTATAGTTTAAACTAAAATTAAACTTTTTTCAATTATTTTATTTAAATCTCTATAAGTTCTTTTGGAGAAGTCGTAAGATTGTCTATTCCTTCTTGAGTTATTACGACTAAATCTTCAATTCTTACTCCTCCAAATTCTGGAATATAAATTCCTGGTTCTACTGTCATAACCATTCCTGGCTTAATTAATTCTTCTTCATTTATAGAAAATCTAGGACTTTCATGTACTTCCATACCTACAGCATGCCCTAAACCATGGCCAAAATATTCCCCATATCCTTTACTTGAAATATAATCTCTTGCAATTTTATCGATTTCTTTTCCCTGTTTAAAAGGTCTTATCCCATCAAGAGATAACATCTGAGCAGTTAAAACTGTTTCATATATTTTTTTATGTTTATCACTAGCTTTCCCTATAACTACAGTTCTTGTCATATCTGAACAATACTCTTTATATATACATCCGAAATCCATTACAACAAAATCTCCATTTTCTAATTTTTTATCTCTAGGAACGGCATGGGGAAGAGAAGAAAATGCTCCTGAAGCAACTATAGTACTAAAAGATAAATCTGAAGCTCCATTTTTTTTCATAAAATATTCCAATTCTAAAGCTATTTCTTTTTCTGTTATTCCTGGCTTTAAAAACGAAAGTATATGATTAAAAGCTTTATCTGCTATTTTAGCAGCTTCTTTTATATAATTTATCTCTATATCATTCTTTATCATTCTTAACTTTTCTACTACATTATAAATAGGAATTATTGAAGTATTTAATTTATCTGTATACTGCTTATATTGACTAAAACTAACATGCTCCCCTTCAAAACCAAGAATTTTTATGTTTTCTTTTTTAATCAGTTCATTGATTTCTTCATATAATCCCTTGCTCATATAATTTATTATTTTAAAATCGGGAGCTTGTTTTGTTGCTTGCTCAATATAACGAAAATCTGTAAATAAAATAGATGAGTTTTTAGATATATATAAAATCCCTGAAGATCCAGTAAATCCACTTATATATTTCCTATTAATAGGATTTTGTATTAAAATAGCATCTATTTTTAAATCTTCAAATTGGTCCTTTATTTTTTTTAGTCTTTCACTCATGTCTTTTCTCCTTATATAATTTATTTTATATAATTGTTTATTTATTAAGTTTTTCTTTTAAAGCATATAATCCTAATATATAACTATATATTCCAAAACCCGCAATCTGACCTACACATACAGGAGCTGTAACAGATTTATGCCTAAATTCTTCTCTTTTATGAATATTAGAAAGATGCACTTCTATAGTAGGAATATTAATAGAAGCAATAGCATCTCTTATAGCATAACTATAATGGGTGTAAGCTCCAGGATTTATAATAATGCCATCGACTTTTTCAAAATAAGCTTGCTGTAATTTATCAATTAAATCTCCTTCATAATTAGACTGAAATATTTCTACCTCAAATCCTATATTAGAAGCTTCTTTAGTTATTAATTCGTTTAAAGTTTTATATGAAATTTCTCCATAAATCCCTTTTTCTCTTATACCTAAAAAATTTATGTTTGGTCCATTAATAACAAGAATTTTTTTCATAATATATTATCCCCTTATGTAATCTAAAATATTAGATATAATTTCATTAATAGATTTATTATCTGTATTAACAATAAAATCAGCCGCTCTTTCATATAAAGGAGCTCTTTCATTTAATAAGGATTTTATGGTTTCTAATTTATTATTTGTATTAAGAAGTGGTCTAGTATTATCATTTTTTACATTTTTAAAAATAGTCATAGGAGCTGCTTTTAAATAAATTATAATTCCTCCACTTTTTAAAGAAAAAATATTATTAAAATTTTTTATGACTCCTCCTCCTGTAGCAATTACTAGATTATTTTTCGCAGCAATTTGAGAAATTACTTTTTCTTCTAACTTTCTAAACTTAACCTCTCCATATTTTGCAAAAAAATCTGATATACTAATCCCAATGGATTTTTCTATTTCTTCATCAGAATCAATAAAAGAATATTTAATTTTTTTTGCAAGTTCTTTTCCAATGGTAGATTTACCACATCCCATAAATCCTATTAAAACAATATTTGATTTATTTTTCATATTCCTCATGTCTCGGATTCCTTTTTACTATAATTGCTGCCTTTATGAGTGCCGAAAGTATATCTACATCAAATTGCTGTTGAAGAGTATTAAGTTTAGTATATAATCTTCCTTTTTGAGTTACAATATAATGAGGCTTTAACGAATTTAAAGCTATGGCTGCAATATCCATTTTACATTTATGACAATCACAAACTTTTAGTTCTTTTATTACATTATCTATTTGAAGAAATACTAAATCTTCCATATAATTTTTAATTTCTAACATAAAAACCCCCTTAAATTAATAAAATATTACTCTTTTATAGTCTCAATCGGATAAATATTAACTTTTCCTGTGCCTACAGCTACTGTTATTTTAACTTTAAACTTTTCGGTTTCTAGCCAAATATGTCCTGAAGAAGCTACTGTCCCCTTAGGTGTAAATATAATTTGTTTAGGATATGTAAAAGCCATTTGCCCCATTTTTATATCTGAATGTAATTGTATCTTTTTATCAATAGAATCAAGTAATCCATGGGAAATAGTATATACATTATTTTCATTTAAAAATTTAATAAAATATCTTTTATTATTTTTAATTGCTTGATGTTGAGTATGAATTATATTCATTTTTAGTTCATTAGCAGCGTTTTTAAGAGAGATCTTTTCTAATATATCAAAAGAAGGTGCTACTATACAACCTACAATCGCAACAATAGTAAGTACAACTAATAATTCTATTACAGTGAATCCATTTTCTCTTTTCAATAATATCCTTCCTTATTATAGCAAAAGCAAGATTAAAACTCTAATTCATTTTTGATCTTTCTAAATAATTGCTCTAAAGCTTCTTTAGGAATGACTGTTTCATTCCAAATTTCATAAGCTCTTGCGGCTTGATAAAACAACATACCAAATCCATTTAAAGTTTTACATCCTGCTTTTCTTGCTTTTTTTAAAAATAAAGTTTCTGAAGGGGTATATATCAAATCCACTGCAATTTTTATTTGATTAAAAAAGTCATCGTTTTTTATTGGAGACTCATCTTCTTTAGGAGTCATTCCCACAGAAGTTGTTTGAAAACATAAATCAAAATACATATTTTTATCAATAGTATCTAAGGAAATAGATTTAACAGGTATATTGTAAAATAAAGAAACATCTTTAGCTAATTTTTCCGCTTTTTCTAATGTACGATTAGCAATTACTATTTCTTTTGGAGATTGGGAAGCTATCATCATAGAAGTAGCTCTAGCTGCTCCTCCTGCTCCTATAATAAGTATACTTTTATCTTTTATAGAAATATTATTTTCTTTAAGAGATATAAGCAGTCCTTCGGCATCTGTGTTATATCCTATATAACCATCTTTTGACCATTTTAATGTATTAACAGCTCCAATTTGTTTTGCATATCCTTCTACCTTAGAAAGAAAAGGAATTACTTTTTGTTTATGAGGGACAGTAACATTTAATCCTTTAATGTTTAACTCATAAGCTCCTTGTATGGCTTTTTTTAGTCCCTCAGGGGAAACTTCAAAAGGGAGATAAACCATATTATTTTTCATTAAATTTCCTATACTATTATGAATGATTGGAGATAAGGTATGACTTATAGGATATCCTATTAAACCATAAACTTTAGTTTTTCCATTAACAATATTAATAATGCTCATCTTTCTACCTTCCTTGTTGCCAAATATATATTTATTATGATTTTCTCTAGTCCCCTTTTGATTTTAGTAATCCATTCATCTCTTTCACTAATAGGAACAACTAGAATAGTCATAATCCCTACTCTATTTCCTCCCCATACATCAGTAAATATCTGGTCTCCAATAATAACGGTACTATCTTTGTTTGTATTCATAAGCTGCATAGCCTTTTTAAAACTTCTTCTTCTTGGCTTTGCAGCTTTATGAATAGTATATACTTTTAATTTTTCATTGAATTTGATAACCCTTTCTTCTGTATTATTGGACATCAGACAAATTTTAAACCCTTCTTCTTTTAATTTTTTAAAAAAATTTATTAATTTTTTATTTGGATATTCTATATCAAAAGGAGCTAGAGTATTATCAATATCAAAAATTAATCCTTTTATTTTTTTTTCTTTTAAATCTTTAATGTCTAAATCAAATACTGAATCAATATAATCCGTAGGAAATAATCGTCTTAACATGCTGCACCTCTATATATAGCTAATAACATACTAACTATTTTCTTGTTTTTCTTCATCTTCTATAGACTTTATAAAAACATATTTTATATTTTTAATTTTCGGTCCTTGTTCTCCATTATTTTTTATTGTTACTAAATATTGATACATCATATTATCCATATTATAATCTGATAATTCGACCTCAGCAGGAATTTCTACAATATATTTTCTTAATTTTTTAGATGTATCAATGTGAACAAAAATATTTATATCTTCTTTTGATATATTTAAAGATAAAATATCATCCTTAGTTGGAATTATCGTTTTAGGGAATTGATTTTTATAATCTGCTTTTTCTAATAACATATAATCTTTTAACCCTAAATCATTTAACATTTCAACATATGTATTATAATTCATATCATAAGCATATTGATAATAATTATAAGCATCTTTATCCTGATTCATAAATTGATTAAAAAATAATTTTATTAATTGTTCGTCTGAAGTATTAGGAGCATCTAAATAATCTATTCTTTTTACAAATTCATTATTTATTATACTCCTTCTGTTCTTTTCTGGCACAGATAATTCACTATTTTCCTTTATACTAGATATATATATTTTATTATCATTAATTTGTTCTAATTCTACAATGTAAGAACATTGTACTTTGATTTCATCTTTTTCATCTTCTATTATATCATTATTTTTTATAGTATAGTAGTTTTTGCTACTATCATAACTATATATTTGATTAAATCTTTCTTTCGTTATTACTGTGCCTTTTACATTTACATAAGCAGTTAAAATAATATTATTTTCATTTTTTTCTATAAGATCATAACTTACATCTTCTACATCTCCATATCCTATTATAACATTTCCATTGATTTCTACAAAACGAGGAAAATGAACATTAGTTGTTAAAAATTGTTTTTGAATCTTTTCCTCCAAATTAGGAGATATAAATCCTTGTAAAAGTTCTAGAGAAGCCTCTTTAAAATCTTCATATTCTTCCCAATAACTTTCATCTACTTTTATCGGATAAGTATTAAGAGTTAAAATAGTCTTTTCATCAGGAGTAAAATACTGCCTAAAAAATCTAGTTAATTCAACTTTTAAAGTATCTTCTTTTTGTTCTTGAACATTTTGTTGAAGATTATTAGAACTCTCAAAATCAGTTAGATTACTAACTTCTGTAGAACATCCTACAAAAAATAATATCATTACAATTATACTTACACATATCTTATACTGTATTTTTATCAATGTTATCACTCCATTTTATTTTATTAATCTGTCTGATATAAACTGGTTAATTCAAACTGAAGTAATTTATTATCATCACTAGTTTGATTAATTTCTATAACTGATTTAGAATCAAAGCCTACTTTTTGTACTTGTTCAAAATCTATGCTAGGCTTTAAAATTTCTTCTACAATGTTTTTTTCTATATCATCATCATTTGCTACATAATAACTTGTAAGCCCTAAATAATCAAAAACTAATCTTTTTAAAGATTTATCCTTAAATATAGTGTTAAAAAGTATATCTTTATCATAATTAATAGTTACATCACTTTCTATAAGTACTCCTGCATATTTACCTTCTGCTAAGTCTTGAGTGTAAATCTTCCCTTTTTCTTCTTGCTGTCCTTTAGAAATAATAATTCCATTAAAATTTTCTACTCCATCTATTACAACTTTACCACTGGATACAACTATACCGTTAAAAGTAGCTTTACTTTCATCGCTTGCATAAAGAGTTATACTTCCATTACCTTTATCTATTATTATTGTATTTATAGGTCCCTCTTCATCATAAAATTCACTAACATTTATTGGAATATTATTTCCCAATGAGGTCTCTAATACATATAAGGGATTATCCTTATCCCATTCTGTATTATCAATGGTTATATCTGAATTAATAATATCTTTATCAAATTCCATTTCCTCTGGTTCAAATGTGGGACCTCCTTTTAAACCTTTATAAAAGATATCTCTTTTAATAAACATATAACCTTCTATTCCTCTATAATTATAAGCTGAATCATACTTATCTTCTCCAGATATAAAATAATTTCTTTTAAAAGGATTAATATTTTCTTCTTCTCCATTTAAATAATCATAAGCATCTTTAATAATGTCTATTATATTATAATCACTTTTATCAATAATTTTAGCATTCCAATTAGAATTAATAGTATAAAGACCTTCTTCTGTTAGAGATTTACTATTATTTTTATTATCATTCCCCATATTAAATAATGCTGATAATTCTTCACTTTCATCAAATTCATCATGGGTTTTTATTGGATTTTTAGCACTTTCATATGGATATCCATCATATAATATTCCATTGGCACTAATTTTAGCTGGAGCATAAAAATAATTATTTATATTTAATTTTATTTTATCCTTATTAATAGCATCTTTTCTTAAATCTAAATATCTTGAATCTCCTTCAGCTTTATAATTTTCTGGAGAGTATGCATCTAAAAAACTTACATCCTCAAAAGGTTCTCCCATACTTTCATATAATTTACTAAAATTTTTACCTCCATCAAAACTTATAAAAGCTTGGCCATGGACAAAAGCATTACCATCTATTTTGATTTTTGTATTTTCTCCCATGGCATAAATCCCACTAGCTTTATTAGGATTTGGATCTTCTATTTCTTTTACATCTATATTAGTTATCCCAAACACATTTCCTTTAATATATATTTGATCATTTTTAACATATCTATCAATAGCTATATCATTGTCCACATATACATCTCCGTCAATTAATATCTTCTGTCCTGTAACCCTAGCAGATATACTTCTATTATTAGGAGTCCCATATTGATTAAAATAAGGATAGTCATCTTCTATAACTACAGAATTAGCAAAAACATCATTTTTTACCTCAATCTTAGTCTCTCTATCATCATTATATTCTTTTATAGTATGAAGGTTTGCTAAAGTTATAGCATTTCCATCAATGGTTAAATCACCTCCATGGGATGCATATATACCTCCATACTCTTCTAACTCTGGATATGAACCATCGTCATTTTTATCTGGAGGTAGATAACCTCTAGCCCTTACATCTCCATTAATTGCAACCTTTGCTTCATTTGTTACAACTAAATCTCCAAAGGTTAATATAGGACTTCTAAAGGTATTCGGGATATTACCATCTTTCCAATTATATTCTTCTAATAAAAGTCCTTTATAATCAATATTAGAAAGATCTATATTCCCTTCTAAAGTTATTTTGGATATCTCTTCTTCTTCTTTATTTTTTAAAACAGCTGTTGAAAGAACTTCAAATCCAACTGTTTTATTTTCTTCATCTTTTTTAGAAGTTAATACTACTGTAACTTCTGATTTGTTTTTTTCATCTGTTAATTCATATTGAAACTCTATCTTATCATCTTCCATATTTTCTTCTATTTTATCAAATGCTTCTTCTTTTATACTCTCATATACATCTTTTAATAAAAATTCTCCATCATATGAATTAAAACCATTTTCATAATCTAATTCATAATCTAAGACACCATATTCTCCAGACTCTATCTTTTCTTTGTATTCATCAGCTACTTCCTTTATTATTTCAAACCTTTTTTCTATAAGAATTTTATTTAGATTATCTACCATTTTTTCTGCTCCTGATTGTGCAGCATAATAAAGATTAGACGTATTTTTATAAGCCTGACTTATTTCAAAATGGGAGAATGATACCGCCATAATTGCTCCTACTATTAAAAACATACATAATGTTAAAAGAATAACTAGTATAAGAGCATTTCCTCCCTGGTTCTTATACAATCTTTTTATACTTTTTTTCAACCTTCACTCCCTCCCATACTATAGGAATAAATATCTATCATTTCTTTAAGAATATCTGAAGTTTTTCTATCTCTAACAATAATTCTTATTACATAATTCTTTTTAGCAGTTAATTTATTCTGTCTTTCTATAAAAATATTACCTTCTGCTTCTGTCTGTATAGGAAATATTTCTATATTTTTATTGGCAGGATAAATAGTTAAAATTATGGTAGAACTAGTGTTATTTTCAATAGTGATGCTTTCACTTTTGTTTAATTTTGAAACATCTACTTCTATTTTTATATTTTCATCTTCTAATTCTGGTTTATTATCAACTACTATCTTGTTACTTTTTTTATAGAAAGTTATATTTTCTTCATATTTCTCACTAATATCATCAACCCACTCTTCTTCATCATATTCTATTTTTAATGCTGACAAAGACTCAAATTCATTTCCAAAATATTTAGAATCTATATTACTTAAATTTAATTCAATTATCTGCTCTATATTTAAAGATTCAGGGAGGGTATTTGTATCTCCACCATCAATATATATAAATTTATACAACTCATCTATATCTTTTTTTAATTCATACTTATCAATTCCTTCTTCTGTTTCTTTGATATAAACTTCATAATTATAGTCATCACCTTTAAACTCTCTATTAAATGTCTCCTTTTCTTCATTTAAAAAATCGTATAATTGTTTTATTTCTCTTTTTTTTCCTAAATTTTCTCCGTTTTTTAACTTTTCTCCTACTTCTTTTTTTATCCTTTCTGATAAATTTTGTGCCATTATAACTGCTTCATAATATTTTTTTCCTTTTATGGAATTTTTAGTTGAACTAAACGCTATTGATAAAATAGGGATAATACATATAGCGAAAATAGCCATCGCTATTAATACTTCTATATATGAAAAACCAGATTGATTTTCTTTTTTTAAAAACTGGCTTATTTTATTCATATCCAAACTCCTAAATTTAAGATATCATTACTTTAATATTTTCTTTAGTCTCCCCAGGCTTTATAGGAGAGCCATTATAAGTATATATATATATTCTGTCTTTGAAATTTCCTTTAATCTCAACAGGCAAAATGTTTTCTGTATTATTTTGTATGTAAATATTTGTCTTTAATTCTTGATTTTTCTTAATAGACACAACTGTAGAATCTACTACTAATCTACCTTTATCTATAAACATTTCTTTTTTATAACTTTTCCGGGCTTCATCTTCTGCTTCTATAGCATATTCATAACCTGTAGGATTTACTTTTAAATAAAAATCTACAGGCTTTGTAGTCTTCGTTTGAACCGTAGTATATTCACCTACATCTCCTGGACCTACTATATAAAAATTATCTCCTGAAGCATAAGCATCTTTAATAGCTATTTTAAAACTAGCCTCTATCAAATTATTCTCTTCTGTATTATCTGAATTTTCTGCATATATATCTTTTTCTAAAATTCCTTCTACATATGATACATTTTCTTGTTCTTCTCCTAAAGATGATATAGTTTTAAAAGGATTTTTATATTCATAATCATATTCCATAAAATTATAGTTTGAAATATTATTTTCTTTGTTATCATTATTTAATACAGTATAAGTATATAAATCTATATTAGCTTGAACATATTCACTATCTTCTTTAGGACTTATTTCTATTTTCCTAATTGTAAAGAATTTTATAGAACTTTTAAGTTGTTCAACAAAAGTTTTTAAATCTTCATAGTTTCCAAAAACTTCTAAAGTAATAGCAACTTCCCCATATTTATATTGACTTTCTTCTTCTATAATTTTTTCTACTGGTTCGTTCAATTCAATTTTTTCTAAACCTAATGCATTTAATTTTATATAGTCTTGAATAGAAATTAATTTTTTAGCTGTTTCAGAATATGGTAGTATCTTTATTCTAGATTTATTTAATTCTGCTTCTGTCTGTTCTATTCTTTCTTTTATAACATCTATATTTTCAAGTTCTTTTTCTTTTATTTCTATTTCTTCACTTACTGCTTTTATATCTTCATCTAATTGTTTTATCTGTTCTATTTGGCTAGATAATATAAACTTATAATAAAGAATTCCACTTCCTATAATAAGTAAAAATATTAAAATAAATAATTCTTTATTACTCTTCTTCAATTTCATCGTTTTCTTCTGCCCCTTCCACTTCTGCACCTTCCATTTGCAGAGTTAATTGGTATTTTACTATTGTTTTATTATTTAATACTTCCCTATTAGTTTCCATATCTACTTTTTCTACAAAAGGTAAATTAGTAAGTTGAACTACATATTCTGAAACTTTTTCTTCTTCAGTAGTACTGCCTTCCATTTGTATTGATTTTATTTCATCATCCATATTTAAATTTTCTATATACATATCTGTAGGAAGAAAGCCTATAAGTAAATCTAAATTAGCTCCACTAACTATTGATTCTTCTTCTATTTCATTTAATAATTGATTTAAAGAATTAAGCTGTTTTTGTTTTTGCATTAATTCTTCTTTTACCTCATCGATAACTTTATATTTAGCATCAGTTAATTGCATATTTAGCTGAGTTAACTTTTCTTTTCTATTTTTTATCATACCATAAGGAGTTGAAATTCCTATAATTATTCCTAATATAATAAAGAAGCCTATGCCCATATATACGTTTCGAAGTATTTTTTTCTTTTCTTTTACAACATGCTCCTTTGGCATTAAGTTTATATCTTTCAAAATTATCCCTCCATTACATACGACTAATTAGGCCTAAAGCATTAACTAAATATAAAAAGTCTTTTTTAAAATCGACTGAATTTTCTATATCAATACCATCTAAATCTGAATAATTTGCTATAGAAGTATCAATATTAAGAATTCTTTGTATATATTTATCAATATTTTTTAAATAAGCTCCTCCTCCTATCAGATAAATTTTATTAATTTTTTTTGCATTTTTTCTTGAATTATAAAATTCTAAAAAGCGCATGATTTCTTGAATAATATTATTTTCAATATCTTCTCTAACAGAATCATTAATATTATTTTGATACAAATCATCGGTCATAGAATCTTCTTTATAATCATAATCTAAAGAAATTTTTCTTTTAAATTCTTCAATTTTTACTATATCTTTTACTCCTAATTCTTCTTCAATCAATGAATTTATATAATCTAAACCATAAAGTATAGAACGACTAAATAAAATATTCCCTTCCGAAAGAATAGTAGCAGTCGTAGTCTGTCCACCTAGGTCTAATATCATAATAGAATTAGGTTCTTCCTCTTGAGAAATCATAGATTTTGTTTTAAATACTCTTGAAATGCAATTAGGAATAATATCTATAAATTTAGGTTTTAAATTAAGTTTTTGAACTAAATCTATAGAACTATTTATTATAGAATTAGGAGCTGCTACTAATAATACATTTAATCTTTTCCCTTCTTCTGTTTCTACTTCATCTAATATCTTAAAATCAGTTTGATAATCTGATACATCTATGGGGAAATATTCATCTTTTTGGTATTCCAAAACTGTTTTTAACTCTTTTTCTGGAAGAGCAGGCATTAATACGTCTCTAGTTATAATACCTGTCCCTTGAACTATAATTGCAGTATTTTGTTTTAAAAGTTTTTTAGTTATAATAAATTCTTCTATAGATTTTTTTATAGAATTAATATCTACAATAAAACCATCTCTAACAGAATCTTTGGGTGTTGGTATTATTTTATAATTAGATAAACTTATATTTTTCCCCTTTTTTGTCCCTTGAACAATTTTTATATTTGTATTTCCTATCTCTATTCCTAATAAAGTTTTTTCCATTCTAAAAAAAGTTTGTCCCATATTAATCCCGTCCTCTACTCCTTATATATTTTATTTTTATATTTAATAGAAACTTCCCCTGTTATATCATAAGTTTCTTTATCATTTTTTTTAGCCGTAATTATTATTTTAAGTATATCATCATCAGATACTTTAAATTGAATATCTGTTATATTCTCCGCTAACACTTGATAAATATTATATTTTACTTTATCTTCATCAAGTGTAAACATTACATCACCATCATACTTTCCTTCACCAATACTAACTTTACCATCCCCATCTATATCTAATTTTAAAGTTCTAAAAGCATCAGTTCTAGAAAAGATAATAATTCCTTTTGATCTTCTTATTTCTTCTATCATAAAATCTAAAGTAATTCTTGAATTTTTAAGAGCTTCTATATCACTTTGAACTTTTGTTGCATTCTTAGTAGTACTATACATTAAACTCCCAACACTAATAGAAAGTATGCTAAATAGAGTTAGAGCTATTAATACTTCCACTAAGGTATATCCTTTTTGTTTATATAAAATACTTTTAATCTTTTTCATACCTACACCTGCTCTAATCAATAATAAATATTTTGCCAGTTAACGCATTTACAGTAACTTCCTTTTTAAATTTATCATCCGCTTGTAACATAATATTAATTTTTTCTTTTTGATGCTCTCCTTCTATAATAAGTTCTGAAAAATCAATTATTGTTCCATCTTCTGCTAATACTATTTGAATTCTTCCTCTATTATCAAACTGAATTTCTTTAATTAACTTATCTCCATCTTCATATTTTACAACTGGTCTAATTTTAACAATATCATCTCCAATAGAATTGGTATTTTTAAATATATCTTCAGGTTCTATTTGATAATTTTTATAATAAATCTCTCCATCTATATTTTCTTCATTTTCAAATATTATTTTATATTTATATCCTCCCTTTTCATCTTTTGTATTAAAATGAGTTTGAGCAAAAAAACGCACCTTTTGAATATCCATGGAAAGTTGAGAAGATATATTTTTAAGTCTATGTCTATGAACAATACCAAAAGATGGCATTATAATAGCTCCTGCTATACCAATAACAGCTAATACAATAAGGATTTCTGTAATAGTTATACCCTTTTGATTTTTTATATATTTTCCCATAAAATAATTCCTCCACGGAGCCAAAAATTACAACAAAGATAAATACCAATTGATAATTTGTTCTCCCCAATATATATAAGTAAAACTTCCTAGCGTTAAAAAAGGACCAAAAGGAATAGTAGATTTTCTATCCTTTTTTTTGGTAATTAAAAGAATAATGCCTATAACTCCCCCTATAACGCATCCTAAAAATAAAGTTAAAAAAATCCCTTTCATTTCTAAAAACAAACCAATAACTCCCATTAATTTCATATCTCCAGCTCCCATTCCTCCACGGGAAATTAGTATTATAATAAGAATAATTACAACACCACAAACTAAGCCTAAAGTTCCATTTAAAATAGGGCTTGTCGACTTTTTTATAAAAAATTCGACAAAATTATAAAGTGTTCCTAATACTAAGCCGAAAATAATAAGGGAGTTTGGAATAATTTTTTCTTTATAATCTATCACTGCAATAACTAATAATAAAGAAGAAAATATAGCATAAAAAATAAAATAATGACTAATACTAAATTTATAAAATAATAATAAATAAATTATTCCATTAATAAATTCTACTAAGGGATACTGGATGCTAATTTTTTTACCACAATATCTGCACTTTCCTTTTAAAAATAAAAAACTAAATATAGGTATTAAATCTAAGGGTTTTAATTTATGATTACAATGAAAGCAGTGGGATGGTGGAAAAGCTATGGATTGTTTCAGGGGAATACGAAAAATACATACATTTAAAAAACTACCAATAATTAATCCTAAAAAGAAAATTAAAAGATACATTATATTTGTCCTTTCTTTTTTACAAATCCTTATCAAATATCTAAATAGATATTTGATAAGGATTGATACAATAATTATAATTCAAATGATTAATCTTCTTCAATTAAACTATCAGCTATAAATTCTTTATCTGAATCTGATAAGTCGCTAATAATAGCTTTTACATTTTCACTTACACTGTCTCCTCCAGAAATAATAGCTTTTCCATTAGTAGCATCATAGGAAAATGTTAATCCGTTTGTTTGAGGTTTAGGGAAAGAATCTAAGTATTCTTTTTCATATAATACTGTTAATCCACCATTTTTACCTGCAGCATACTCAGTAGTGTAATTAATGTCTTCATTCTCTCCTGGATATTCACCATGTTCTGCCATATATAAGGCGATTTGTTTGTTAATTTCTCTAATAGAAGCAACATCTGATTTTACTTTTGATTTTGTTGTAGCTTTTGCAAAGTTAGGTGCAATAATAGCTCCTAATATTGCAATTATAGCAATAACAATGATTAACTCTATCATTGTAAAACCTTTTTCTTGTTTAAATAATTTTTTTATCATATTATCATCTCCCCTTTTATTTATTTTGTTTTTTGTTTTTGATTTTAAGTATTGATTATTTTCTTGTTCCATTTTTTTCACCTCCTTATTGTAAGATTATATATATGTAAAAAACATATATATCATTATTAATTATATTTGAGTAGCCAAACTAAACATTGGCATCATAATAGCTAACATTATAAAACCTACAGCAGCTCCCATTATTAAGGTTATAATAGGTGATATCATAGTTGTCATTTGATCTATGGCTACTTCTACTTCATCTTGATAAAATTGAGCTGCTTTTTCCATCATGGAATCTAATGCTCCTGATTCTTCTCCTATACGAATCATACTAATCATCATAAGGGGAAATAAGCCTCTTTGCTGCAATGCTACAGCAAGACTTCCTCCCTGCTTTATTTCATTAATACAGTCATCTATTATTTCTTGTGCTATTAAATTTTGAACTACTTTTTTAACTACTTCCATAGTTTGTATAATAGGTATCCCTGCTTTTAATAAAATATTTAGAGTTTGAGAAAAATTAGCAGCTATTATTTTTCTATTTACATTTCCAAATATCGGCATATTAAGAGCGTATTTATCAAAAACATATTTAATATTTTTATTTTGGTTAGCATATTTAAACCCAAATATTAGTAAAATAATTATTCCTATTAATATGTACCATTTTTCTTTTATAAAATTACTAATATCAATCAATGCTAAAGTAATACCGGGCAACTGTGCCTCTGCATCTTGAAACATACTAATATACCTTGGTACAACAAAAACAATCAATCCTATAACTACAGCAACCATTAATGTCATAACTATTACAGGATATGTCATAGCTTTTTTTACTTGAGATTGTATTTTAACTTGTTTTTCAAAATGTTCTGCCATTTGCTTCATGGAAAAATCTAAATTACCACTAACTTCTCCTGCTTCTATCATATTAATAAGTATAGAAGGAAATTCTTTATATTCTTTCATTGCTTCAGATAAACTTCTTCCCTTTTGAACTTCTTCATAAACTTTTTGAATAATTTCTTTTAAACTTCTATTTTGTATTTGTTTTCTTAATATATCTAAGGCTCCTCCTATTGATATCCCTGATTCTATCATAACTGCAAATTGACGACAAAATATAGCAATATCTTTTATTTTTACTTTAGGTTTAAAAATAGGTAATTGTTCTAAATCTGTATTCCATGCCGTTTTTTCTTTTATTTCTATGGGAATTAGTTGTTTTTTTACTAAATAGTGTCTTATATCTATTTCTGAATCAAGTTCTAATTCTCCTTTTATAAGATTTCCTCTAAAATCTCTTGCTTTATATGTATAAACTGGCATAATTCATCTCCCTTTAAAAACTTATTAAAAGTCTTTTTATTGTTTCTTGATCTTGAGCATAAGTTAATGCTTCTTGCTTATCTATTATCCCTCTTTTATAAAGATTAGCTAAATCCATATCCATAGAATGCATACCATATTTATTCCCTGTTTGGATCATAGAATTTATCTGATGGGTTTTTCCTTCTCTAATTAAATTGGATATAGCAGGAGTGGTAATCATTATTTCAGTAGCTAAGACTCTCCTTTTCCCATCTTTAGACCTTATAAGCTGCTGTGATATTACTCCTTTTAATACATTTGATAATTGAACTTTTATTTGCTGTTGTTGATAAGGAGAAAAAACATCTATTATCCTATCAATTGTTTGAGCAGCTCCTATAGTATGTAATGTCGATAAAACTAGATGCCCGGTTTCCGCTGCAGTAATAGCAATAGATATAGTTTCTAAATCTCTCATTTCTCCAACTAAAATTACATCTGGGTCTTCTCTAAGAGCTGCTCTTAGAGCTACCCCATAAGACTTAGTGTCCGGTCCTATTTCCCTCTGATTTACAATACTTTTATTATGTTTATGTAAATATTCTATTGGATCTTCTAAAGTAAGTATATGACATGCTCTTTCACGATTAATCTGATCTATCATAGCCGCTAAAGTGGTTGATTTTCCACTTCCTGTTGGTCCAGTTACTAATACTAAACCTCTAGTATTTTTAACTAATTCTTTGACTGCAACAGGGAGGCCTAATTCTTCTATAGAAGGAATATTAAACGATACCAATCTTAAAGCTGCAGCACAAGTTCCCCTTTGCCTATATACATTTATCCTAAATCTTCCTATTGACGACAACCCATAAGAAAAATCTATTTCCCCATCTCTTAAAAAAGCTTGTTTTTTATTTTCATCCTTTAATAATTGCATTACTAAATCTTCTGTATCCTTAGGCGTTAGTTTTGGCATATCAGCAGGTTTTAATTTTCCATTAATTCTAAATACCGGGGGGATCCCTACAGTTATATGTATATCTGATGCTTTAAGTTGTGTTGCTAAAGCTAGTAGTTCTTTAATATCCATTTTATGCCCCCTATTCTTGGCTATAAGCCACTCTAATCATCTCTTCTACAGTAGTTTTACCTTCTAATACATTCCTTCTAGCATTATCCCAAAGAGTATTCATTCCATTATTAATGGCTACTTCTTTTAATTCTTCATCATTAGTTCCTTTGGCAATTAGTGCTCTAAGAGTCGAATCAAGAACCATTATTTCATGAATTGCCATCCTACCTTTATACCCTGTATTAGAACATAATGGACACCCCTCTCCTTTATATACCACTGTATCCTTTGAAACTTTTAAAGCTCGTGCTTCTTCTTCAGTAAGAGTAACTGGGGTTTTACAATGCTCACAAATTTTTCTTACTAATCTTTGAGCAATAATTCCTTTAACAGCTGTAGCCACCATATATGGTTCTATACCCATATCTATCATACGAGTAACTGAACTTGGTGCATCATTAGTATGAAGAGTACTAAATACTAGATGACCTGTTATGGCAGCTCTTACTGCAATGCTACAAGTTTCACTATCCCTCATTTCTCCTATCATAATTATATCTGGGTCTTGACGAAGAATAGCTCTTAAAGCATTAGCAAAAGTTAATCCTGCCTTTACATTTACATTAACCTGATTTATACCCTCTATCATATTTTCCACAGGATCTTCTACAGTTATAATATTCACATTAGGCCTATTTAATTCTCTTAATGCTGTTGCTAAAGTAGTAGATTTTCCACTCCCTGTTGGTCCTGTAAGTAATATTATACCATGAGGAATTTTTAAAAGATTAGAGAATTTTTCTAAATCTTCCGGGAAAAATCCTAATTGTTCTTTCTTTAATTGCATACCTTTTCTATAAATTAAACGAATAACTACTTTTTCCCCATATATAGTAGGCAATACACTGACCCTTAAATCTAACTGGTTATCATCTAAATCAACTCCTATTCTTCCATCCTGTGGTATTCTTTTTTCTGCAATATTCATTTTGCCAAGTATTTTTATTCTACTTACTATGGAATTTAAAGCTGATTTTTCAGTTCTTAAAAATTCCTGCAGTTGTCCATCAATTCTTAATCTAATTCTCACATAATCTTCAAAAGGTTCTATATGAATATCACTGGCATTTTTTGCTATAGCTTGTTCAATAATACTATTTACTAATTTAACTGCCGGAGAATTCATAACATCTTCTTCTGATTTATCATCATTATTACGTATAGCTTGTTTTTTTAACTTTTCTTGTATTTCTTTTTCAAATTCTGCTGCTATGTCTGCTGTCTTATTTGCTCCATACATTCTATCAATTGCTTGTTTTATATCTTTTGTATTTGCAATTACGGGAATTACTTCCATTTTAGATGTGATACGAACATCATCTAAAGCAAATACATTTAAAGGGTCACTCATTGCAACTATAAGATTATTGTTTTCAATTTTTATTGGAATCAACATATATCTTTTTGCTAAGTTCTCTCCAATTTTTAATGCAGCATTAGGGTCTATTATATATTTATTTAAATCCACATGAGGAATTCCTAATTGAAATTCTAAAACTTCTATAATATCTTCCTCTGTTACATAACCCTTTTCTACTAAAATTTCACCTATTTTTTTACCTGACTTTATTTGTTCTTTTAAAGCTTCTTCAAGTTGAGCACGAGTAATCATATCCGCTTGAAGAAGTAAATCTCCTAGTTTCTTTTTATGTCTTCTCTTCATATATATCACCATTTTTATCCTATTTGTAATATATTATATATAAATTAACATATTCTTGCAAATATTTTTAGCATTTTTTTTTATATAAATTTTAAAATTATATTATTATTAATATTTAGAATAATTATATAATAACATAAATGTGTTTTATTGTTATTTTTTACTAATATATGTAATATTCTTCTGTTCATTTAAATATACATAACTTAACCCTCTTTCACTTAAAAATTTTTACTTTAAAATTTCTTTCTCATACTATTTAAAAACTAATTTAAAGAAAATATTTTAATTTCAAATAGAAAAATCGTTTATATCCTATTCTAAGTATAATAGCAATATTATGCCATACTAAGAAGTGATACAAACGATTTATCTAGTAAATGTTTAGCACTTATTTACGACAAATATTATAACATATATAGTAAAAATTATAAAGCTAAAATATATTTTCCTTAGTGTAAAATAATTGTAGTAAAAATAGCCTTTATTTAATACTTTATAAAATATATAAATTTTTTAAAATATTTTTATAAAATATAAGGATTAATTCTACCTTCGAAAAAAATCATTAGTTGGTTAAATAATAAATTCTACTTCTCTTTTAATCTTGTTAACCCATCTACACTTTCATATTCTAATTTTATATCTAGTTATAACATTTCTTGTAGAGTATCTTAAATATATTATGAAGCTTTCCTGCTGTTTCTAAATTCCCATCTTTAATCATTTGTCTTAAGAATTTTTTAGTAATGTTGACATAGAAAAGCTCCTTTCTGATTTTATTATTTTTTGTAATTATTGCCAGAAAGGAGTGATTATTTTCGTTTAAGCACAAATTTTTTACACTACCTTTTTTCTATAATCAATTGTTATAAAATATTTTAAAATTACTAAAAAGAATAATGAATAAAGCAATATTAACTATTTAATCTATTTTTAATATTTACAATTTATCATCATTAATTAATAAAATTTATAATAAATTATTTTGTTAATTCCTCACTTAATTTTTTTATAGCTTTTTTTTCTATCCTTGATACATATGATCTTGAAATACCCAATATATTTGCAATTTCTCTTTGTGTTTTTTCTTTCCCATTTTCTAATCCATATCTCATTTCTATAACATTTTTTTCCCTTGCTTTTAAAACTCCCTTCATTCTTTGATACAGTTTTTTTAAACGAATTTTAAAATCTACTTGATCTACTATAGATTCTGTATCACTATATAAAATATCTATAAGAGCTATTTCATTACCCTCTTTATCTGTTCCTATAGGCGCTTGTAATGAAACTTCATTTTTCTGTTTTTTCGACGATCTAATACTCATTAATATTTCATTTTCAATGCATCTTGCTGCATAAGTTGCCAATCTAGTTCCTTTATCTAAATCATAAGAGGATATGGCTTTAATAAGTCCTATTGTCCCAATAGAAATAAGGTCATCTACTTCTTTATTTATACCGGTATATTTTTTTACAATGTGGGCAACTAATCTTAAATTCCTTTCTATTAAAATATTTTTTGCTTCCATATCTCCTTTTTTATATTGTTCTAAATAATATCTTTCTTCTTCAGGACTTAAAGGCTGTGGGAAAGATGTATTACCAGTAAAATATGAAAAGGAACATATGAATTGTAAAATTCCTAAAAACAAAAAACACACCTCCGATAAAAGGTTCTTTTCTATTTTATGAACCTTGTATCAAAGATGTGCGTGTCTTAGTTAATATTCATAATTATTTTACTTAAAAATCTTTTTTTCTTACAAGTGTATTTTTTTCAACTGGTTTAGATACTTTTAATTTGACAATTTGTTTAGGATGGGGAGCTGATTTTATTTCGTTTCCTTCTTCATCCCAAAGCTTATCTATTATCTGTTTAAAAGTTGAATCTTTAAAAGGAATAAATTCTATTTCTTCTCCTACAGAAAATTTTGTTCTTTGCTCTAGTGTAGCTATTTTAGTTTCAGGATTATAATCTTTAACTATTCCTGCAAAACTGTATCCTCTAATATAAGTATTATGAGTATATATTTGTTCACTTCCTTTTGGCTTTTCAAAATAAAATCCTTTAGTATAATCTCTATGACTGATTTTTTTAACTTCTTCTAAATAATATTCTTTTTTAGTTTCATATAAACTTGAATCTTTAAAATAATCATCTATTGCTTCTCTATAAATTTTAACAACAGACCCAACATAAAAAGAAGTTTTCATTCTACCTTCTATTTTAAAACTATCAATTCCAGATTTAATTAAATCCGGAATATGATCTATCATACATAAATCTTTAGAATTATATATATATGTTCCTCTTTCATTTTCTTCTATTGGCATATATTCCCCTGGTCTTGTTTCTTCTACTAGATAATATTTCCATCTACAAGATTGAGCACAATCTCCTTTATTAGCATCTCTTCCAGTCATATAATTACTAAGAAGACAACGTCCGGAATAAGAAATACACATTGCTCCATGAACAAAGGCTTCTAAGGTTAAAGATTGTGGAGTTTTTTTTCTAATTTCTGATATTTCTTTTAAAGATAGCTCCCTAGCTACAACAATTCTTTCTACACCTTGTTTATGCCAAAATAGTGCGCTTTTATAGTTAGTATTATTAGCTTGTGTACTTAAATGAATTGGCATATTAGGAACTGTTTCTTTTGCAATATATAAAACTCCTGGGTCAGCTATTATAAGAGCATCTGCTCCCATATCTTCTAATTTTTTAAAGTAATCTTCAAGACCAATTAAATCTTGATTATGAGCAATTATATTTGCTGTTACATATACTTTTACATTATTAGCATGGGCATATTTGATTCCTTCTTTTATTTCTTCCATAGAAAAATTTTTAGCTTTTGCTCTAAGTCCGTATTGATTACCTCCAATATAAACTGCATCTGCTCCATAGAATATAGCTGTCTTTAAAACATCTAAACTTCCTGCAGGTGCTAATAATTCTGGTTTTTTTTCTATATTAATCATTAATTTCTTCCTTTCTATTTATCTTATGACATAATGCCACTCCATCTCCCATAGGAAGTACACAAGATTCTAAACTAGGATTATTCATTATTTCCCATAAAAAATTTCTCATTCTTTTATGAATCGTTCTCTGTCTTCTAGGAATATCATATCTTGATTTTGCAATCATTCCTTTATGCAAAACATTATCAGCAATTATTAATCCTTCTTCATTTAATAATCTGATACAATGAGGTAAAAAAGTATTATATTGTCCCTTAGCCGCATCTATAAATATAACATCAAAGGATTCTTCTAAATTAGGTAATACCTCTTCTGCATCATTTTCTATTATATTTATTATATTTTCTAATCCTGCTCTTTTTATATTTTCTTTAGCTGCTTTTTGCATAATATCATATCTTTCTATAGTAATAATTTTCCCTCCAGGCTGTAAATATTTACTCATTAAAATTGACGAATATCCAACTGCTGTTCCTATTTCTAATATTTTTTTAGGTTTTTTAATAGATAATAAAACAGAAATTAATCTTGCTACTTCCTTTTGAATAATAGGCATATTATTTTTTCTTGCTTCATCCTCTATTTTCCCTACGATACTTAAATCTTTAGGTATCATATCTCTAATAAACGAATTGATATAATCATAATTAATTTCACTCATTTTCTTCCACCTTTTTATCATCATTAAAGACGAAAGAAATTTCTTTCGTCTTCATGTTTTTAAAATTTCTGATTATATTTGATTTTTGCTGCATTATGTTCTTCTAAAGTTTTTGTAAAAATATGTTCTCCTGTTTCTTCATCTTTTAAAACAAAAAATAAATAATCATGTTCTTCTGGATACAAAGCTGCTTTTATAGATACTTCTCCAGGATTACATATAGGTCCTATAGGCAATCCTGAATATAAATAAGTATTATAAGGAGAGTCGATCTCTAAATCCTTATCATACAATTTATCTTTTCTTTCATCCAAAGCATACATTACTGTAGAACACATTTGCAACTTCATATTAATATTTATACGATTATATATAACTCCTGCTATTTTAGGTCTTTCTTCATCTAATTTAGCTTCTTGTTCTATAATTGAAGCAATAGTAATAATTTCATCCATAGTATATCCTAATTCTTCAGCTCTATCATAATATTCTGGCTTTACGATTTCATCAAATCTTGTTAGCATTTTATTTATGATCTCAGAAGCTTCTGCATCTTTTCTAACTTCATAAGTATCTGGGAAAAGATATCCTTCTAAATAATTATCTCTTCCTGAAATTTTATTTAAAAAATCATAATCATAATTAACTTCCTCTAGTGCTTTCATAAATTCATCTTTTTCTACTATATTTTCTTCTTCTAATCTATTAGCAATTTGTTCAATTGTGTATCCTTCTGGTATTGTAAATCTTACAACTTCTATTTGAGCTCCTTGAGTAGTAAGAATATCCATTATCTCTTCTTCAGTCATATCAGTTGATAATGTATAATTTCCTTCTCTATATTTCCCATCATATTTAAAATATTTACTTTTAAGTATAAACCACCATGAATTTTTTATAAGTCCTTTTTCTTTAAGAATTTCTGCTATCTCTTTAGTAGTAGCACCTTTTTCAATATTTATTTCTATCTCTTTAATATTTTCGTTTTTAGACGAAGATTGATTAGCAATATTATAAGCATAATTAAAAGCCTTTTTCCCTATAAAAACGCAAACAAAAATTACTACTATCAAAATAGCAATATTAATCGTCATTTTTAAAATTTTTAAGGCTTGGTTTTTCATTTTTTCACCCTATTCTTTTAAAAT
Source organism: Defluviitalea phaphyphila (assembly GCF_001466305.1). GTDB lineage: Bacteria > Bacillota > Clostridia > Lachnospirales > Defluviitaleaceae > Defluviitalea_A > Defluviitalea_A phaphyphila. Next base: position 205,895 of record NZ_JWID01000002.1, on the reverse strand, counting down.
CTATTCTAATTATACAGGGATTTATAACATTATTCAACTTAAATAATTTTAAAAAGGATACATGGTTTCATGTATCCTTTATATTTTGTATGAAATCTTAATTAATTATTTTACACTCTAAATTATTTAGTATTTTGTATTAAATAATTTACCTATATTTATTATTTCCATATTTCTAAAAATTTAAACTTCCATAATTATAGGTAATATCATAGGACTTCTTTTTGTTTGTTGCCATAAAAAATCTTTTAAAGTATCTCTTATTAATCCCTTTATTTGAGACCATTCTGTGATTTGTTTTTGTTCACATTGATCTAAGGCTTTTCTAACTACTTTTTTCGCTTCATCTATTAGATTTTCGGATTCTCTTACATATACAAATCCTCTTGAAATAATGTCTGGTCCCGCAATAACCATATTAGATGCCTTTTCTATAGTTACTACTACAACTAAAAGACCATCTTGCGATAAATGTCTTCTATCCCTAAGTACAATATTTCCTACATCTCCTACCCCTAAACCATCTACTAATATTTGACCAGATGGAACACTTCCTGCCACTCTACAAGAATTTCTAGTAAGTTCTAAGGTTTCTCCATTAGATAAAATAAAAATATTTTGCTTGGGCATTCCTAAACTCATAGCTAATTCTGCATGATGCTTTAGATGTCTATATTCTCCATGTACTGGAATAAAATATTTAGGTTTTACTAGACTATGAAGTAATTTCAGTTCTTCCTGACATGCATGTCCTGAAACATGAGCATCTTCATATATTACATCTGCTCCTTTCCGGAATAATTCATTTATTACTTTTGAAATAGTTTTTTCATTTCCTGGAATAGGAGAAGAACTGAAAATAATCTTGTCTCCTGGCTTTACTTCAAGATGCTTATGGTCAGAAGAAGCTACTCTAGATAATGCTGCCATAGGTTCTCCTTGGCTTCCTGTCATTATAATAACTAATTGATCATCATTATATTTTTTTATTTCAGATAATTCTATAAGAGTATTTTTAGGGATATCTAAGTATCCTAATTCACTAGCTGTTTTAACTACATTAACCATACTTCTTCCTACAACTGTAACTTTTCTCTTATATTTATAAGCTGCATCTATAATTTGCTGAACTTTATCTATATTCGAAGCAAAAGTAGCTACCATAATTCTCTGAGTAGTAGATTCAGCAAAAATTTCTTCAAAGGCATTCCCAACCGTTTTTTCAGACATAGTATAACCTTTTCTTTCAGCATTAGTACTATCAGCTAATAAAGCTAATACTCCTTTGCTTCCCAAATATGCAAAACGTTGCAAATCTATAGGGTCTCCTTTTATAGGAGTATAATCCACTTTAAAATCCCCAGAATGAATTACTATCCCTACAGGAGTATATATAGCTAAAGCTACCGCATCAGATATACTATGATTAGTTCTAATGAATTCTATTTTAAAAGGTTCTATATTAATAGTATCTCCAGCTTCTACGCAATTTCTTTTTACTTCCCTAAGCAAATTATGTTCTTTTAATTTATTTTCAACTAAACCTATAGTAAGTTTAGTCCCATATAAAGGAACATTTATTTCTTTTAAAAAGTATGGTAATGCACCTATATGATCTTCATGACCATGAGTTAAAATAATTGCTTTTACCTTTTGAATATTCTTTTTTAAATAAGTTATATCCGGTATTACTAAATCTATTCCTAACATTTCATCAGCAGGAAATGCTAATCCACAGTCTATAATTATAATACTATTGTTATATTCTAAAACAGTAATATTCTTCCCTATCTCTCCCAAGCCTCCTAAAGGGATAATCTTTAGTTTTGATTTTCTAATTGCCAAAGCTACACCTCCAATTAATTTATGTAAAATACCTTTATCTTCATTAAAATATATATATATTCTTTACCAATATTAAGATTCCATACATTTTGAACAAATTCCATAAAACTTAACTTTATGATTAGTAATTTTAAAATTATATTTATTTTCTATTTGTTCTTCTAATCCTTCTAAAAGATCCTCTTCCACTTCCATTACTTTGTTACAAACTTCACAAATTAAATGATGATGATGATGATCCTCTTCATTGGAACTCAATTCATATCTGCTGCATCCATCATCAAAATTTAACTTATCTATTATTTTTATTTCTTCAAATAATTGAACTGTTCTATATACAGTAGCTAACCCTATTTCTGGACATTTCTCTTTTACATACCCATAAATTTCCTCTGTACTCAAGTGTTCTCCACTATGTTCATTTAAAACATCTAAAACAGCTCTTCTTTGAGTTGTTAGTTTACATCCCTTTTCTTTCAAAAGTTCTTTAAAATCCATGCCATTCACGTTCATAATCTCCCTCCAATGAAAAGGATTGTTTTACCAATAGTATACAATTAAACATTACTTTTGTCAATTGATATCCAATATCATCAAAGTTTCCTTATAAATCTACATATTTTTAATAAAAACTATTTTATTTTTTTATTATTTTATATTCTTCATTTAAAAGTGAATTGTTTTCTACAAAAACTAGATTTTTTTTATATTTTTTTTCTATAGCTTTTTTATAAGAATATTCTTTTGAATTAAACCAATTAATTATCTCTTTATTAGCCTCAATTATTATATTATTATAAATGGTATGTGTAAATATAAAATCTATTTCTTTTTCTATTTTACTTCCTATATATTTAACAGAAGGTATCATTCCTCTTCCATTACAAATATTACATTTACTAAATAAAAGAGAAGTAAGAGAAGGGCCCGTTTTTTTACGAGTAAGTTCTACTAATCCTAATCTTGTAATGCCCAATACTGAAGATTTAACTCTATCTTTTTTTAATTCTTGCTTTAAAATTTCTATAACTTTCTTTTTATTTTCTTTGCTTTTCATATCAATGAAATCAATAATAATTATTCCACCAATATTTCGAAGACGAAGTTGTTTTGCAATTTCTTTAGCTGCTTCTATATTAGTATTTAAAATTGTTTTTTCTATATCTTTTTTCCCTACATACTTTGCAGTATTTACATCGATAACTGTTAGAGCTTCTGTATGCTCTATTATAATCATTCCTCCACTTTTTAACCATACATGTTTAGATAAAGCTTTTTCTATTTGACTTTCTAAAAAAAAATGTTGAAATAAATGTTCTTCTTCTTTATATATAATTTTATCTTTCAAATTTGGAGCAAATATATTAACAAAATCATATACTTCTTTATATGTTTTTTTATTATTTACTATATAATTTCTTATTTTAAAGGATAATAAATCTCTAGCAATTTTTATAGCCAAAGAAGCTTCTTTATATAATAAGGTGGGAGCTATAACATATGGTTCTTTTTTGTGTATATTAATCCATATTTGTTTTAAATAATTTATTTCTTTTATTAATTCTTCTTCTGTTTTATTAATACTATCTGTACGAATTATAACACCACAATCTTCTGGCTTATATTTTTCAAAAATTTGTTTTAATCTATATCTTTCTTTTTCATCTTCTATTTTTTTAGAAATACCAATAGTATTGTTTTTAGGAGTAAGAACCATATATTTACCTGGAATACCAATATCTAAAGTTAACTTAGGGCCTTTAGTTCCCATAGCTTCTTTTTCAACTTGAACAGTAATATTATCTCCTTGTTTTAATTTAGTATCTCCTAGTTCTTTTAAAGATAAATATCCATTCTTTTTTTGTCCTATATCAATAAAAGCTGCTTCTATTCCTGGTAAAATCTTTTTAACAACTCCCCTATATATATTCCCTACAGTTTTTTGAATATTATTTTCATCAATATAAATTTCAACTAATTTTTGGTCTTCTACAACTCCTATTCGAGTTCTATTAACATCAACTTCTACTATAATATCTGTATTCATTTTTTTCACTCCATGATAAAATAAGATAAAGGAAAAAATTTATCATCTTTTTTATAAAATATATCTAATCTATGAATTTGTATTTTATAATTTTTAAAATCCAAATTGTTATTTTCATAAAGACCTTTTATAACTAATTCAGGTTTTAAATTAATTTTACTTCCAGCAGCTAAAAATAAATTTAAAACCCATTTTTCTTTTTCTTCATCAATAGAATAATCATAAATCATATTTTTTATGTTTACTTCCTTTATCCCTTTTTTACTTTTCTTTTCAACTATAATTTCTTCTTGATTAAAAAAATTATTTACTATTGTTTTAAAATCATCCAAAATATCTTTTTTATTAATAAAAATTTGATATTTACAAGCATCAACAATAGAACCGCCTACCGGTATACTATTGTCAAGTAACCAAACTTCTTTAACTTCAATTCCTTCTGGTAAAAATTTATTTAAATTGTTTTTAATTTGAGAAGCATTAATATCGCTGTCCTTATTTAATTTTATATCTAAATATTCCCCTTCACTAGTAGCTCCTAAAGGAAGGGGGAGGGCAAAAGATATATTTTGATGAGGATTAAAACCTTTCGAATACTCTATTGGTATATTTGCTCTTCTAATACATCTTTGAAATAATCTTAATAAATCTAAATGCCCTATAAATTTTAAGTTTCCTAATTTTGTGAATTTAATTCTAGCCCTCATAACAAATTCCTCCGTTAAAGCTTTTTGCACCACAATTATTGCACTTTTGTCTGCAATTAAAAGTTATTTCTGCTTTTAAGGCTTTTTGGTGTTCTTGTTTTAGAAATGATTTTTTTACCCCTATATCTATGTGGTCCCAAGGCAAAATTTCATCATAATTTCTTCTTCTATTAGCATAAAACCATGGGTCTATTCCCGTTTCTTTAAATGCTTTTTCCCAATATTCCATATTAAAATGTTCACTCCAGCCATCAAACCTAGCTCCATTTTTCCATGCACAATATATAACTTCTCCCACTCTTCTATCGCCTCTTGAAATCATTCCTTCTAAGGAGCTTACCATTGCATCATGATAATTATATTGAATTTGTTTTCTTTTTATTTTCTTTTTTATATAGTACTGCTTGTCCATAAAATCTTTATAAGTATCTTGTGGCTCCCATTGAAACGGAGTAAATGGCTTTGGCACAAAACAAGAAGAACCTATGACCACTTTAACTCCTCTATTCTTTTTATTTTTTTTAACATTATAAAATATATTTACTATATCATTAGCTAAATCTACAATGCCATCTAAATCTTTAGTAGTTTCTGTGGGTAATCCTATCATAAAATATAGTTTAACCCTATCCCAACCTCCTTCAAAAGCCATTTTACATCCTTTTAAAATATTTTCTTCTGTAATCCCTTTATTAATTACATCTCTAAGCCTTTGAGTTCCTGCTTCTGGAGCAAAAGTTAAACTACTTTTTCTTATTTCTTGTACTTTACTCATTAAATCTAGGGAAAACTTATCTATTCTTAAAGATGGAAGTGAAATATTTACTTTTCCTTCTCTACAAACATCTAATAATTGATTTGAAAAATCTTCTAATTGACTATAGTCACTGGTACTTAAAGATGATAAAGATATTTCTTCATAACCTGTATTTTCTAAAATCATTTTTGCCTGTTTTAAAAGAGTTTCTTTTGATTTTTCCCTTACAGGACGATATATCATTCCTGCACTACAAAATCTACATCCTCTAATACATCCTCTAAAAACTTCTAAAGATGCACGATCATGAACTGTTTGAATCCAAGGGATTATTACTTTAGATGGATAAAATGTGTTTTCTAAATCCTTTACTATTTGTTTTCTTATTACCGGCTTTGCTTTTTTATGATTAGGAACAAAGCTTTCTATAGTCCCGTCTTCTTTATAATTAACATCATAAAAACAAGGCACATATATTCCTTCTACATCTAAAAGCTTTTCTAAAAATTCTCTCCTTGTTCCTCCCTGTTTTTTATGTTCTTTATAAATGTCTAATACTTTTCCTAAAGATGCTTCTCCTTCTCCAATATAGAAAAAATCTACAAATGGAGCTAAAGGTTCTGGATTATAAGAACAAGGCCCTCCTGCACATATAATAGGGTCGTTTTCTCCCCTATCTTCATTTCTAATAGGTATTCCGGCTAAATCTATAATATTAATTATATTTGTATAACACATTTCATATTGCAATGTAAATCCTAAAAAATCAAATTTTTTTACATCATCTTGAGATTCTAAAGCAAATAGTGGAATTTTTTCTTCTCTCATTTTTTTCTCCATATCAATCCATGGAGCAAATACTCTTTCACAATAAGTATCTTTTCTATTATTTAAAAAATAATAAAGTATTTGCATTCCAAGATAAGACATTCCAACTTCATATACATCCGGAAAACAAAATGCAAATCTTATATCTATATTATTTATATCTTTTTTTATAGAATTAATCTCATTCCCAATATATCTTGCTGGTTTTTCTACTTGTAATAAAATTTCATCTTTTACTTTTAAATTCCCCATCATATTTCCTCCATTAACTGAGTTTTCTAATCTATAATACATTAATAACTAAAAATAATCAATTAAATATAAAAAAGAGTTGCTCCAAAAATTATTTTGGAAAAGCAACTTTTTATATTTTTTAATATTTATTTTCTTTAATAGAATTAATATAATTATTAATAAGATTTATTTCTTCTTTGTTATTGCAAATTAAAGTATCTATTTTTTCTGTATAAAAATTTTTAAGATAAATCTTCATAACATCCTCATCATTTTCTGTTTTTATACAGCGGTATCCTTCTTTATATTTTTCCTTTAATTGTTCAAAATTATTATGCAAAAAATCATCTCCTTTTTTAATAATTATCATAACTAAATTTTAAAAATATATTCCTTGTTTAATAAGTTTTATATTAGATTTACTTATTTTATGTTATAATATTAATAAATAAAGGTTTACAATCCTACGATTGGGGGTATTACTATGTATGTAAAAAATCGCATGAATACTAATGTTATTACTATTAAAGAAGATGATTCTATTTCTAAAGCTTTTCGCTTAATGATGGAATCTGGTTATTCACAACTTCCTGTAGTGAAAGATGGAAAATTAATCGGTCTTGTTACTGAAAAATTACTTACAGAAGTAAGTCCTTCTAAAGCAACTTCTTTAAGTGTTTATGAAATAAATTATCTTTTGTCTAAAACAAAGGTAAAGGATATAATGCTTACAAATTTATACACTGTAAGTCCTGATATGTTAATTGAAGAAGCTGCTGTATTATTAAGAAGTAATGATATAGGTTCCCTTCCTGTTGTTGCAGAAGATAATACATTGCTTGGAATTCTTACCCGTACAGATATATTTGATGCGTTCTTAGAATTTCTTGGAGCTAATGATAAAGGAACAAGAATTTCTTTAGAAGTAAAAGATGAACTGGGAACTTTAGCAGATATATCCAACATAATTAAAGAATATGGAATAAATATTCAACATGTAAGTAATTATCATGTTGAAAATGGACAAAGTGAAATTATTATCAGACTAAATACAACTGACGTTGATGATTTGCTAAATTCTTTAAAGGAAAAAGGATATAATATATTATCTGTAATTAAGAAAAATTAAAGGAAGGTTTAACCTTCCTTTTATCCTAAATAAGCTTTTTTTACATTTTCATTTCCAAGCAAATCCTTTGCATTTCCTGATAAAACAATTTTTCCTGTTTCTAATACATATGCTCTATGGGCAATGGATAATGCCATGTTAGCATTTTGTTCAACTAATAAAACAGTCGTTCCCGAAGCATTTATCTCTTTTATAATATTAAATATTTCTTGTACAAGAATGGGTGCTAATCCCATAGAGGGTTCATCCATTAATAAAAGTTTAGGTTTAGACATTAATGCTCTTCCAATAGCAAGCATCTGTTGTTCTCCACCACTTAAGGTGCCCGCTAACTGCTTTCTTCTTTCCTTTAATCTTGGAAATTTTGCAAAAATACTTTCAAAACTTTCTTCTATTTCTTTTTTATCTTTTCTAGTAAAGGCTCCCATTTCTAAATTTTCTTGAACTGTCATTTGAGCAAATACTCTTCTTCCTTCTGGAACGTGAGCTATTCCCATTTCTAAAAGTTTATGAGCTTCTATAGAATCAATTTTTTGATTTAAAAATGAAATTTCTCCAGTTTTTGCTTTCATAAGTCCTGAAATTGTATGCAAAATAGTAGTTTTCCCTGCCCCATTAGCACCTATTAAAGTCACAATTTCTCCTTCATTAACTTCAAAGCTAATTCCTTTAATAGCGTGAATAGCTCCATAATACACATTTATATCATTTACTTTAAGCATTTTTAGTCCTCCTATTCTCCTAAATAAGCACCAATAACTTTTTTATTATTTTTAATTTCTTCAGGAGTCCCGGTTGCAATAATTATACCATAATCAATAACAACTATTTTTTCACATATTCCCATTACTAATCCCATATCATGTTCAATAAGAAGAATAGCTATTTGAAATTTATCCCTTATAAAATGAATAGTTTTCATTAACTCATTAGTTTCCTGTGGATTCATCCCTGCCGCTGGTTCATCTAATAATAATAACTTAGGATTAGTAGCTAAAGCTCTTGCTATTTCTAATTTTCTCTGTTCTCCATAGGGAAGATTTTTAGCTGTAGCATAAGCTAATTTTTCCATATTAAAAAGTTTTAATAAATCTAAGGCTTTTTCATGAATTTCTTTTTCTTCTTTCCAATAATAAGGTAATCTTAATATTCCTGCTCCAATAGAATAATTCATTTTATGATGAAAAGCCATTTTTACATTATCAATAACTGATAAATCTTTAAATAATCTTATATTTTGAAATGTCCTAGAAATTCCTTTTTGCACAATTTCATAAGGTTTTTTACCTACAATATTTTCTCCATTTAAATAAATCGACCCTTCTGTAGGAAGATAAACTCCTGTAAGCAAATTAAAGACTGTAGTTTTTCCTGCTCCATTAGGACCAATAAGCCCTATTAATTGATTATCTTCTATTTTAATATTAAAATCTCCAACAGCCCTTAGCCCTCCAAAATTAATTCCTAAATCTTTAGTTTCTAATAATGCCATTTTATTCACTCCTTTCCTTATTATTAGGAGTAATCTTAAACAATTTAGTTAAAGAAAATTCTGTTTTACCTAACAGTCCTTGTGGCCTAAATATCATCATAATAATAAGCAAAATGGAATAAATTAACATACGGTAATCTGAAAAATCCAGTAATAATTGAGGTAATATAGTAAGAATAATAGCAGCAACAATTGATCCTGTGAGACTACCCATACCTCCTAATACAACAATTATGAGAATTTCTATAGAACGCATAAAACCAAAACTTGCTGGGTCTAATACAGTATAATAATGAGCATATAATCCTCCACCAATTCCTGCAAAAAATGCTGCCAAGGAAAAAGCAAAAATTTTATAATAAGTAGTATTAATACCTACTGCTTCTGATGCAATTTCATCTTCTCTAATAGAAATAATGGCTCTGCCATGCCTTGAATTAATTAAAGTATAAATTATAAGAACTATTATAACTGTAATCCAAAATACAGAGTTAAAAGAAGTAAGAGGCAATATTCCTCTAAATCCTCTAGCTCCGCCAGTAATTTTCATATTTAATATAACAACCCTAATAATTTCTCCAAATCCTAAAGTTATAATGGCAAGATAATCTCCTTTTAATCTAAGGGCTGGTATTCCAATTAAAATACCAAAAATTCCAGCGAAAATACCACCAATTAAAATTGAAACTATTAATTGAAGTAAATCTGGTAAATTCATCATAGAAGTACAAATAGCCGAAGCATAAGCTCCTATAGCCATAAATCCAGCATGTCCTAAAGCTAATTGTCCTAAATATCCTGTAGCCAAATTTAAACTAGTTGCTAAAATAATATTAATACCAATACTTATCACAATTCCTTCGTAATAACTATTAATAATTCCTGTCTGCATGAGCAGAATTAAAATAACATAAGTAAAAATTATTGCTACTGTGTTTATTATATATGGCTTTAATTTACTTTTCATCCTGCTCACCTACACTTTCTCTTTAATATTTTTACCAAATATTCCTGATGGTTTTATACTTAATACGAGTATTAATATACCAAAAACAACTGCATCTGCTAACTGACTGGATATATACCCTTTTGTAAAACTTTCTGCAATTCCCATAATAAATCCTCCAAGCATTGCTCCAGGAATTATTCCTATTCCTCCTAAAACTGCTGCTATAAAAGCTTTTAATCCTGGCATAATTCCCATAAAAGGGTCAATAACAGGATATGCTATACTATATAATATTCCTCCAATAGCTCCTAAAGCTGATCCAATAGCAAAAGTAACAGATATAGTAGTATTTACATTAATACCCATTAATTGAGCTGCTCCTTGATCCTCTGATACTGCCCTCATGGCTTTCCCAGTTTTTGTGTGTTTTACAAAAAAATCTAGTCCTATCATTAAAATCACAGATACTACAATTGTAATAATAGTAAGGTTACTAATTTGTAAATTTCCAATATTTATTTGATAAACTTTTAATACATTTGGAAAAGGTTTAGGATTTGGTGTAAAAATAAGCATAAAAAGATTTTCTAAAAATAAACTCACTCCTATGGCTGTTATAAGAGCAGATATTCTAGGAGAATTTCTTAAAGGTTTGTAAGCTATTTTTTCAATTAAAATTCCAGAAATCATACAAAAAATGACTGAAATTAAAATTACTAAAATTATAGGTAATTTTAATACGGTAATAGATATAAATGCAATAAATGCTCCCATCATAATAATATCTCCATGGGCAAAATTTATTAATTGTACTATTCCATATACCATGGTATATCCTAAAGCAATTAAGGCATATATACTTCCTACATGAATTCCATTAATTAATTGTTGTAAAAATTTAATTATACCTTCCATTTTCTTCCCTCCTCTTTATATAAAATAGAGAAAAAGGGAGAATTACTTCTCCCCTTCCTCTTCTTGAACAAGGTCTTCTTTAAGGCTTACTTTTGTAAATAAAGTATTTTTTCCACCTTCGATTTTAATAATCGCAGCGTCTTTAATTGGATTTCTATTTTCATCAAAAGTTATATTACCTGTAACAGATGTAATATTAGTTTCAGCTAAAGCCTCTATAACTGCTTCTTTATCAGTTGACCCTGCCTTTTCTATAGCTGCAGCTAAAATTTTCATTGCATCATATCCAAGAGCTGCAAAACTTACAGGATCTTCTCCATATTCTTCTTTATACATTTTTAAGAAATTTTGTACTTCTTCAGACTCATCTTCTGGAGAATAATGACTACAGAAATATGCGCCTTCTGCAGCTTCAGGAGCAACAGTTAATACTCCATCCCAACCATCTGCTCCAAGGAATGTTGCTGTAATTCCTAATTCTTTTGCCTGTGGAAGAATAGTTCCTAAATTTTTGTAATAATCGGGTATAAATACAGCCTCTGGATTTTGGCTTTTTACATTTGTAAGAATTGCTTTAAAATCTTTATCATCTCCATTATACCCCTCAAAATTTACAACTTCTACTCCACTTCTTTCAACTGCTTCTTTAAAAGCTTCTGCAACTCCTGTTGAATAATCATCAGCTGTATTATAAAGAATAGCTACCTTTGAAACATTCAATTCTTCTACAGCAAACTTTGCCATAACTTCTCCTTGATAAGGATCAATAAAACAAGCTCTAAAAATATTATCTCCTGCTTGTGTAACATCTAAAGCTGTAGCAGTAGGGGATATCATAGGAATTTTATCCTTTGCTGCTAAAGGAGTAACAGCTAAAGTTGGTTTACTTGTTACAGCTCCTATAATTGCATCTACTTCATCATTACTTGTTAATTTTTTATAAGCATTAACTGCTTCTGTAGTATCTCCTTTATCATCATAACTAATATACTCTATTTGTTTGCCTAAAATACCACCATTGGCATTAATTTCTTTTACTGCTAATTTAACACCATTATCTGCTGCCACTCCATATACAGCTACTCCTCCAGTTAAAGGTGCAATACCTCCTATTTTTATTACATCGGAATCTTCTGAATTACTTTCTGAAGAAGTTTCTCCTGAACTGCTTTCTGAAGAAGTTTCTCCTGAATTTTGTGAAGAATTTTCTTCATTATTTCCACATGCTACTAATGTAGAAATCATAAGTCCTACAATTAATAATAATGATATTATCTTTTTTGTTTTTTTCATAATAATCCTCCTTAATTTTTTCACATTATAAAAGTTTAAATTTTTAATGTGAATTATCATAATTGAAATTATATAACTAAACTTATTCAATTTCAAGAATAATTTTTAATATCCTTTATCTTTTTAAATTTATAAAGCTATTGCATATTATCTTTTATCTTTGTATTATAGATAAATAAATACTAAAAGGAGTTATGTTATGAATAAAATATTAAAAAAAATTCAAAACAAATATGATAGCTTTTCTTTTTTTCTAAACAAAAATATATATGACTTTTTATTTTTTGATATTGAAACTACAGGGTTTTCTCCTATAAATTCTCATCTTTATCTTATAGGATGTATATATTTTAAAAATGATAATTGGATATTTAATCAATTTTTTGCTGAAAATCCATCAGAAGAAGAGGATGTCTTGCGTGAATTTTTTAAACTTACTAAATCTTTTAAATATATAGTTCATTTTAATGGAGATACCTTTGATATCCCTTATTTAGAAAAAAAATCTAATTTATTAAGTATTGAAAATACTCTTAATAAACTTAAAAGTATAGATATATTAAAGGATATTCGCCCTTTTAAAAAAATCTTAGGTTTAGAAAATTGTAAGTTAAAAACAGTTGAAAAATATTTGAATATAAATAGAAAAGATATTTATAATGGTGGCGAATTAATAGAACAATATTATAATTATTGCAAAACTTTTAATAAAAATCTTAAAGATAACTTACTTCTTCATAATGAAGAAGATTTATATGGATTAATGGAAATACTACGCATATATGATATTATTACTTTCATTAAAAATATTACAAAACCTAATTATATTATTGATATATTTAATATCAAATTATGCAATAATACTCTTTTATTTTCTCTAAAAACTTTAAATTCATCTCCTTTTTCTTCTGTAATAAAAAAAGAAAAATGGAGTTGTTATATATATAAAGGGGAAAACTTAATTAACTTTGAAATTTCTTTGATAAATGATACACTCTTTCATTTTTTCTCTAATTATAATGAATACTATTATTTACCTGAAAAAGATGAAGCCATACATAAATCTATAGGTAAATTCCTTCCAAAAGAAAAAAGGAAGCCTGCTAAAGCTTCCAATTGTTATATTAAAAAAAGTGGATTATTTTTGCAAATTTTTTCGGATACTTCTATTGATTTACCTATATTTTATAAATCTTTTAATTCAAAAGACAAATTTATTTATATTGAAGATGCTACAATAAATAAAGAAAATTTAATAAAGTTTTCTACCAATTTCATTAAAATGAACCTTTAATTATGGAGTTAATCCTTTTAATAGAAGCTCCTATTTCTTCTATTTTTGTTTGAAGTATTTTTATTTCTTCATCTTCTTTTATATTAAGAGCTTCTTGGTCTACATTATTAGTTAAGAAATAAACTTCTTCTGCTAACATATCTAATTGAGCTAATAACTGTAAACGAATGAAATTATCTCTAAGATGTTTAATAGACTCTTTAGATTTAGCTTCGAATGGAGTAAGTTCATAACTATCTCCTCTTTGAGGAATTACCGTTTTGATACCAAACTTATCTTTTAAAAGCTTAGCAAAAACTTTTTGTGCTTCTATTTCACCATGAACAATGAAAGTTTTTTTAGGCATTTTTTTTAAATGACTTACCCAATTTACAAGTCCTTTTTGATCAGCATGTCCTGAATATCCTTCTATACTTTCTATTCTAGCTTTAATAGAAATTTCTTCTCCTAATATTTTTACCTTTTTAATCCCATCTAATATTCTTCTTCCTAAAGTTCCTGGAGCTTGATATCCTACAAATAACACTGTACTATCTTCTCTCCATAAATTATGTTTTAAATGGTGTCTAATTCTTCCTGCTTCACACATTCCACTAGCAGAAATAATAATACAAGGCTCTTTCTTTTCATTAAGCATTTTAGATTCATCGGGTGTTCTTGTAAAAATTAAATTAGGAAAATCTAGTGGATTATCTCCATTCTCAATATAAGTTCTTGCTTCTTCATCATAACAATCTAAATTTTTTCTGAAAATTTCTGTAGCTGATATAGCTAAAGGACTATCCACATATACAGGAACTGTTTTTAAAAATTCCATATCTTTTTGATATAATTGCCTATACTTATGAATTTCGTATATAATTTCTTGAGTACGTCCTACTGCAAAAGAAGGAATAACTACATTACCTCCATTTTGAATAGTTTCTTCTATAATATTCATAAGTTTTCTTAATTTATTTTCATTTTCTTTATGCATTCTATTTCCATAAGTGGATTCAATAATTAAATAATCTGCACTTTCAATAAATTCTGGATCTCTTAACAAAGGAATATCATAATTACCTAAATCTCCTGTAAAAACTACTTTTATTTCACTATTTTCTTCTCGTACCCATATTTCTAGAATAGAGGAACCTAAAATATGTCCTGCATCAGAAAATTTAATCGTTATATTACCATCTAAATTTATTACCTCATGATATGATACTGGCTTAAAATATTTAAGAGAATTTAAAGCATCCTGATAAGTATATAAGGGTTCTAATAAAGGTCGTCCTGCTCTTTTTCTTTTTCTATTTTTCCATTCTATTTCTGATTCTTGGATATATCCACTATCTGGAAGCATAATAGAACATAAATCTGCTGTAGCTTTAGTACATATAATTTCTCCTTTAAATCCTTCTTTACAAAGTTTAGGAATTTTACCACTGTGGTCTATATGTGCATGGGTCAGAAATAAGTAATCAATACTACCTACATCAAATGGAAATGGTTCAAAATTTAAATCTTCTTCTTTGTCATGCCCTTGAAACATCCCACAATCAATCAGAACTTTCTTATTATTGGCTTCCATTAAATAACATGACCCTGTTACTGTTTGTGCTGCACCTAAAAAAGTTAATTTCATACTATCCCCTCCTAATTAAGACGACCCTTATTAAATATAGATACACTCTTTTATTTATTCTATATAACTTTAAGTATCTAATTTTCTTTTAAAACTGATTTGTTTTTTACAATATAATCTACTCCAGATATAACTGTAAAAATAACTGCAAGCCATATTAAAATATTTTCTAAAATCTCAATGCCAGAAATATTTAATAGTATAAGCATAATCATAAACATTTGAGTAATGGTTTTTATTTTACCCCACCAACTAGCAGAAATTACAATACCTTCAGAAGCTGCTACTAATCTAAATCCAGTAATTATAAATTCTCTACTTAAAATTACAATTACTACCCATGCTGATAAATCTCTTAATTCTACTAAACTAATTAAAGCTGCTGTTACTAGTAATTTGTCTGCTAAAGGGTCTAAAAATTTTCCTAAAGTTGTAATCATATTTCTACTTCTTGCAATATATCCATCTAACATATCTGTAAGAGAAGCTAAAGCAAAAATCACTAAGGCAAAAATTCTTTTATTAGGGTCTGGTATCCAGTTCGTTAAAAGTATAATCAAAAATATTGGTATCATAAAAATTCTTAAAAAAGTTAGCTTATTGGCCAAATTCATCTACAATCTCCCCTATTAAATCATATTCCTTTGCACCATTTATTAAAACCTTAACTAATTCTCCTGAAAGAATTTCTCTCTCAGTTTTAATAAATACCATTCCATCTACATCAGGAGCATCCAAATAAGTTCTCCCGCAATAAACGTTTTCCTCTGGCAATTTCCCATCTACAATTACTTCTAAAGTCTTACCTATAAATTCTTTAGATTTATTCTCACAAATAGACTGTTGTATTTCCATAATTTTGTTTCTTCTATCCTCTTTTATTTTTTTTGGCAATTGACCTTTCATTTCAGCTGCAACAGTTCCTTCTTCTTTAGAATAGGTAAATACTCCTAACCTATTAAATTGCATCTCTTTAACAAATTCAACTAAATCTTTATATTCTTCTTCTGTTTCTCCAGGAAAACCTACAATAAGAGTCGTCCTAAGACAAATATCAGGTATTTTATCTCTTAACCTCTTAATAAGAGCTTCTAATTCTTCTTTAGTACTTCTTCTTCCCATTCTTTTTAATACATTTGTATTTGCATGCTGTATAGGCATATCTAAATAATTGCAAATTTTTTCTTCTTTAGCAATAACTTCTATAAGCTCGTCTGTTATTTCTTCTGGATAACAATATAAAAGTCTAATCCAATGCAAGTCCTCTATTTTACATAATTCCTCTAAAAGTTGTGGTAATTTTTTTTCTCCATATAAATCAATTCCATATCTTGTAGTGTCTTGAGCAACTAAAATTATTTCTTTAACCCCTTGATTTACTAAAGATTCTGCTTCTTTTACTATACTTTCAATAGAACGACTTCTGTAATTTCCTCTTAATTTAGGAATAATACAATATGTGCATCTATTATCACAGCCTTCAGCAATCTTTAAATAAGCAAAATACCCAGCAGTACTTAGTATTCTTTCATAATTTTCTTCTAATTTTGAATTAATATCAGAAAAATTTTTAACCTTTTTCCCTTTTATGGCTTCATTTACTACTTCAACTATATTCCCATAACTAGCAGTTCCCACTATTGCATCAACTTCAGGAATTTCTGATAAAATTTCATCTTTATATCTTTCTGCCATACATCCTGTTACAATAAGAACTTTACAATTACCTATTTTCTTATATTGAGCTAGTTCTAATATGTTTTCAATACTTTCTTCCTTGGCATCTTGTATAAAACAACAAGTATTAACAACTAAAATATCTGCTTCTTCTTCATTTGGTATTAATTTAAATCCTGCTTTTTGAAGTAAATTTAACATTACCTCGCTGTCTACTAAATTTTTGTCACATCCTAGGGATACAAACGATATTTTCAAAATTTAAGCTCCTTCCTAATTTTGCATTAATGCTGCCTTTACACAATTTTTCATTAACATAGCAATAGTCATAGGCCCTACTCCTCCGGGAACTGGAGTAATTGCCTTTGCTTTTTCTTTACAATTTTCAAAATCAATATCTCCACATAATTTGCCATTTTCTAAACGATTAATTCCCACATCTATAAGAACTGCCCCTTCTTTAATCATATCTGCAGTTATAAATTTAGGCTTTCCTATGGCTGCTACTAATATATCTGCTTCTTTACAAATTCCCGATAAATTTTTAGTACGAGAATGACAAATTTCTACAGTTCCATTATTACTTAATAAAAGTAAAGATACAGGCTTACCTACAATATTACTTCTTCCTACCACTACACATTTTTTTCCTTCTATATCAATATTGGTTCTCTTTATTAATTCAATTATTCCTGCTGGAGTACAAGGTAAAAATCCATCTAAATCTCCAATAGTAATTAATCCTACATTATAAGGATGAAAACAATCTACATCTTTTTTTGGATTAATTGCTAAAAGTATTTTCTTTTCATTAATATGCTTTGGCAAAGGAAGCTGTACTAATATTCCATTTACTTTTTCATCCTTATTTAATACATCAATAAGATTTAAAAGTTCTTCTTCTGAAGTTTCTTCTGGCAACTCGTAAGAAAATGAACGAATTCCTATGTATTCACAAGCTTTTTTCTTATTTGATACATATACTTTAGATGCTGGATTATTCCCAACTAATACTACGGCTAATCCTGGATATATTTCTTTTTTATTTAATTCTTCTACTTCTTTTTTTAATTCATCTTTTATATCCTGAGATATTTTTTTCCCATCTATTATAATTGTACTCATTTTAACCTCCTAAAATAATCCTGTTATTTTTCCTTGTTCATTAATATCTATATTCATGGCTGCTGGTTTTTTAGGCAATCCTGGCATAGTCATAATGTCTCCTGTCAAAGCTACTATAAATCCTGCTCCAGCAGATATTTTTAATTCTCGAACTGTAATATCAAAATTTTCAGGTCTTCCAAGTAAATTAGGGTCATCTGACAATGAGTATTGATTTTTAGCTATACATATTGGTATTTTATCTAGTTTCATTGATATAATTTTCTCCATATCTTTTTTTGCTTTTGGAGTAAATACTACTCCCTTTGCTCCATATATTTTTTTTGCAATAGTTTCTATTTTCTCTTCTATTGAAGAATTAACATCATATAAGGGTTCAAAATTAGAAGTCTTTGTTTCTAAAATTTCTATTGTTTTTCTTGCTAATTCTAATCCTCCTTCGCCTCCTTTTTCCCATACTTCAGAAATTGCAAAAGAACACCCCATAGCTTCACATTCTTCTTTTACATAATTTATTTCAGCATCTGTATCAGAAACAAAAGCATTTAAAGTAACAACTAAAGGAACTTTATATTGTTGTATATTTTCAATATGTTTTTTAAGATTAGCTATACCTTTTTTAAGAGCTTCTAAATTTTCAATATTTAATTTATCTTTTGCCACCCCTCCATTATATTTTAAAGCTCTAATTGTAGCAACTAACACTACTGCATCTGGTTTTAATTTTGCAAATCTACATTTGATATCAAAAAACTTTTCTGCTCCTAAATCTGCTCCAAATCCTGCTTCTGTAACCACGATATCTCCTAATTTTAAAGCCATCTTAGTTGCTCTAATACTATTACAGCCATGGGCAATATTAGCAAAAGGGCCACCATGCATAATAACTGGAGTGTTTTCTAAAGTTTGAACTAAATTAGGCTTTATAGCATCTTTTAATAATGCTGCCATAGCTCCATTAGCTTTAAGATCTTTAGCTCTTACAGGTTCTCCATTAAAGTTGTAAGCAACTATTATTTCTCCAAGCCTTCTTTTTAAATCCATTAAATCTTCTGATAAACAGAGAATTGCCATGACTTCTGAAGCTACTGTAATCATATACCCATCTTCTCTTGGAATCCCATTTAATTTCCCCCCTAATCCCACAACGATATTCCTTAAAGCTCTATCATTCATATCTACAGCTCTTTTCCAAAGGATTTGCCTTGGGTCTATTTGAAGTTCATTCCCTTGATGTATATGATTATCTAACATAGCTGAAAGTAAATTATGGGCAGCTGAAATTGCATGAATATCTCCTGTAAAATGAAGATTAATATCCTCCATAGGAACTACTTGAGAATATCCTCCACCTGCAGCTCCTCCCTTTATTCCCATACAAGGTCCAAGAGAAGGCTCTCTTAATGCAATGATAGCTTTTTTCCCCAATTTGCATAAAGCTTGTCCTAAGCCAACAGAAGTCGTTGTTTTACCTTCACCAGCTGGTGTAGGATTAATAGCAGTTACTAAAACTAATTTCCCATCTTCTTTATCTTTTAATTTATTCCATAAATTATCAGATAACTTCGCTTTGTATTTACCATATAATTCTAAATCATCTAAATTAATATCTAGCTTAGAAGCAATTTCTGTAATAGGTTTCATATTTGCTTCTTGAGCAATTTCTATGTCAGTTTTCATTTCATTAGTCCTCCTTAATTTTGTTTATATTATTAGAGTATTACAAATTACTTGCTTTTTGTCCAGTATCTGATTTCATTTTTTCAAATTCTTCTTTAGTAATAAGCACTTTTCTAGGTTTACTTCCCTCATCCGGGCCAACTATCCCTCGTTTTTCCATTTCCTCCATAATTCTTGCAGCCCTGTTAAATCCAACTCTTAAATATCTTTGAAGCATGGAGATAGATGCTTTTTCTTTTTCGATTACCATCTCTATAGCTTTTTCTAAATATTCATCCACTTCTTCTCCTTTAGTAGATAAATTATTGGACGTTGTAATTTCTTCTATTATATCTTGATTATATTCTACCTTACTTTCAACTTTTATACTCTCTACTATTTTTTCTACTTCTTTATCTGAAATAAAGGCTCCTTGAATTCTTATAGGTTTTGAAGCACCCACAGGATAAAATAACATATCACCCTTACCTAAAAGTTTTTCTGCTCCTGTCATATCTAAAATTGTTCTAGAATCTGTTCCAGAAGAAACTGCAAAAGCTAATCTAGAAGGAATATTGGCTTTAATAACACCTGTTATAACATCTACTGAAGGTCTTTGAGTAGCAATAACTAAATGAATCCCTGCAGCTCTTGCCATTTGAGCTAATCGACAAATAGCATCTTCTACCTCTCCTGGAGCTGTCATCATAAGATCCGCTAATTCATCTATAATAATAACTATTTGAGGCATTATTTCTTTATTAGCTTCTTCTGTATTTTGTTCTCTTTTCATATTATTATAACCTTTTATATCTCTTACATTATTTTCTGCAAACAATTTATATCTATTAGTCATTTCTTGTACTGCCCAATTAAGAGCTCCTGCAGCTTTTTTAGGATCTGTTACTACAGGTATCATAAGATGAGGAATTCCATTATAAACACTTAATTCTACTACTTTAGGGTCTATCATTAATAACTTTACTTCGTTAGGATTTGCTTTATAAAGAATACTAGTAATAAGTGTGTTAATACATACACTTTTTCCTGAACCTGTTGCCCCTGCAATTAATAAATGGGGCATACGAGCTATATCTGCTACAACAGTTTTCCCAGAAATATCTTTTCCAAGAGCAAAGGCAAGTTTAGAAGGAAATTTAATAAATTCTTCATCTTCAATAACTTCTCTTAAAAATACAGGTTGAACTTCTTTATTAGGTATTTCTATCCCTATAGCTGCTTTCCCTGGTATAGGAGCTTCAATTCTTATTCCAGAAGCAGCCAAATTTAATGCTATATCATCTGCTAAATTTACTATTTTACTTACTTTAACTCCTTGACTGGGCTGTAATTCATATCTTGTTACAGTTGGTCCTCTACTAATTTGTAAAACTTTTGCTTCAACTCCAAAACTTAATAAAGTTTCTTCTAATTTTTTTGCATTGTTAATCATAAGTTTTTTAGAACTAGCAGTAATTGAATATGTATTATTTTGCAAAAATTCAATAGAAGGGAATTTATATTCTATATGATTATTAATATTAGACATGATTTGTGTAGTATTTTCATCATCTGTTTTATTAATTTCTTTTTTAGAATAATCATCTTTCTTGTTTCCCTTATCCTTTTCTTTCTTTTCTGCAAAATCTAGCACCTGTATCTCTTCATCTTTTTCCGATAAATTAATAGGCAGCTCGTTTTTCTCTTTGTTATCTATTATTTGATTACTAATTTTTTCTGCATTCTTTTTGTGCTTAGCTTTTTTATTTATAGAATTTTCTTTTCTTTGTTTATTTTTAAATTGCTGTTCTAAATGATAATTTTCTATTGCTTCTTTTAATCTTAAAATATATTTTTTTATTATATTAAAAATAGCCATAATTATATCTATAAAAGATCTTCCAGTTAATAAAATGAAAAGTATAATAAAAAGAGTAATAATAACAATATAACTTCCATATACTCCTAAAATTTTAAATAACAAACTTCCTACTATTCCTCCTATTACTCCTCCATTTCTCCAACTTCCAATATCATAATAATGTTTAATTAATGCCCAAAAATTAATCTCTTCTAAAGTAATTTTCTTAAAATTTATAATATGAATAAAAGTAGATATTAAAATTATCATTCCTATAAAAATTACTATTTTTATTTTATTAGATGTAGTCGTTTTTTTACTTAGAATAAGTATTCCTATTATTCCCATTAATATAGGCAATATATATGCCCCAATACCTATTATCCCAACAGATATTTTGCAAATAAAATTTCCAAAAATCCCAGCTTTATTAGTATAAATTGATACTGCATAAATTAAAGCTAATGCAAAAATAAGTACACCCTTAATTTCTTGGGATAATACCCCTTTATAAGTTTTTTCTACTTTTAATTTTTGTCTTTGTTTTTTACTTACCGTTCTTTTTCTTCCCATATCTGTCAATCTCCTCTTTTAAGTAAAAAGTGCTAGCTTTTTGCTAACACTATAAATTATTATAACATTATTTTATTATTTTTTTAAGTTTGTTTAATTCTTATTTTAAAATTTATTTCTATTATTTAAATAAATTACATTTCCAGGTTGTATTTCTTTATTTAAATAATCAATAGGATTTGTAGAAATAATTCTTTGTATCTTATAACCATTATCATATGAACTTACTTGTAATATACACCCTTTATATTCTATTTCTTCTCGTTCATAATTTTTTTCATATTTTAAGTCTCTAAAAATTACGTCATTAGGTATTATGGAATAAATCAATTTATATCCTCCTTAAGTTTTTTGTTCTCATCTATTAATTCATAAAGTTTTTTTAAGGCATCGTCTAATCCTCCAACTTCGTCAATTATTTTTTCTTTTACAGCTTCTTCTCCTATTACAATAGTCCCCACATCTTTTGCTAATTTCCCTGTATCTAACATTAATTCTTTTAGTCTTTTTTGAGATATTTTTGAGTTTTTTGAAATAAACTCTATTATTCTGTCCTGCATTTTATCAAAGTATTCAAAAGTCTGTGGAACTCCTATTACAGTACCACTCATTCGAACAGGATGAATAGTCATAGTAGCGCTAGAAGCAATAAAAGAATAATTAGCTGCCACTGCTAGAGGAACTCCTATAGAATGTCCTCCTCCTAATACTAACGAAACTGTCGGTTTTCCCAAAGAAGCAATCATTTCAGCAATAGCAAGTCCAGCTTCCACATCTCCTCCTACTGTATTTAATATAATTAAAACTCCATCTACTTCATCATTATCTCTAATAGCTACTAATTGTGGAATCACATGCTCATATTTTGTAGTTTTATTTTGAGGGGGCAAAGTAATATGTCCCTCTATTTGTCCTATAATAGTAAGACAATGAATTTTAGGTTTATCATTTTTGTTTTCTTCCTGTGGTAAAGGTATTTGCCCAAATTCTTTAATAGATTCATTGATATTATCTTGTTTATTATCTGATTGATTTTGATTAATCATATTATTCTCCTCTTCAATATTAATGTTTATTTCTATTATGCATATATTGAAGAGGATTCATTCAAAAAAATATATTTTAAATTCCTAATTCAAATTCTTTATGCAATGCCATAACTGCTTTAGTAGTATTACTATTATGAATTAAACAAGCAATCGTAGTTAAAGAATCTACTGTTTGTAATATGGTAATATTATTTTTATTTAAACATTTAATAATCTTTGCCATTACTCCCGGGACTCCTGTCATTCTTTCTCCTATTAAAGTTATTTTACAACAATTATCAGTAAGTTTAAACTTTACATTTTTTTGATTTAATATTTTTATAATTATTTCTTTATATTTATCATCAACAGTAAAAAGTTTTCTCTCAGGAAAAATATTAATAATATCTATGCTTATATTATTCTCTGCTAATGTACTAAATAAATCTTCATCATCAATATTTTCCCCTTCTATACATATTTGAAGCCTATTATTTCTATGTGCTATACCTGTAATTAGTCTATTATTTGACTTCTTTAATAAATTATTTTCTTCTCCTCCATAATGAATGATACAAGTTCCTGGTCTTTCATTAAAAGTATTTTTAATAAAAAGAGGTATATTAGCTCTCATAGCAATTTCTACTGCTCTAGGATGAATTACTTTAGCTCCACTATCAGCTAATTGAAATACTTCATTATAACTAATTTTCTCTATAACTTTAGCATCTGGACATATTCTTGGGTCTGCTGTCATAATTCCATCTACATCTGTATAAATTTCAATAGTATTAGCTTTTACAGCTTCTCCAATAAGAGAAGCACTAGTATCACTGCCTCCTCTTCCTAAAGTAGTTATGTTACCTGTTTGACTAATGCCCTGAAATCCTGCTATAACAGGGATTATATCTTTAGAAATTAATTCAAATATATTTTTAGGGTTAACCATCAAAACATCTGCATTTCCAAAACTATCATCTGTAATAATCCCAGCTTGAGCTCCTGTCATTGCTGATGCCTTATATCCTTTAGAAATAAGTATATTAGTTAGAACAACAGCAGATATAATTTCTCCACAAGACATTAATAAATCTAATTCTCGTTGAGGAATAGAAGAATTAATACTAGATACAAATTCAATTAAAGTATCTGTAGCATAAGGATCTCCTTTTCTTCCCATGGCAGAAACTACAACTACTGGTTTTTTACCTTCTTCCTTTGCTTTAATAATTTTCTTTGCCACTTCATTTCTTGATTGTTCAGTTGCCACAGAAGTGCCCCCAAATTTTTGGATTACTATATCCATACTATTCCCCTTTTCTTAAAATTTGTAATAAATTTTATATTACTCTATTTTATCTTTTAAGACTTGATAAATATCATTAAAATTTTTAAACGGTATATAACTAATATTATTTTTTTCGTATAGAGTCACTAAAGAACCTGTTGCAAATCTCATATTGCATAATAAACTTGGTTCATAATCCGGCTCACTATCTCCTGCATAATAAAGTTTTTGATATTTCTTTTTTAAAAATTTAACTATTTTACCTTTATTTATCCCATATCTTTCAGAATAAAATTCATAATTAGGGTCTAGTTCAAAATGAATTCCTCTATTTTTGTAAACTCCTTTATTAGAGTAAACTTTAATGTTTTCTATTCCATGATATTTAAGAAGTATATCAATATAATATAAGTTTCCAGCACTAACTATAATAAAATCTCCTTGAGATTTTTTTATAAATTCAATAAAAGATTTAACATTAGAATCCATTGGAATTTCTATAATATCTTTATAAATTTGTTCTTTATCTTTATTAATATTACTAAAAATTAAGTTTAAAAACTCAATATCTTTTAATTCTCCTCTTTTCCACTTCTTGTATAAAGCATGTCCCTCTTCTACCATATATTTATCAATAATATGCCAGTAAAAATCTTTTTTAGTAATCGTCCCGTCGAAATCTGAAATAAATGCGAATTTTCTAGTCATAATATCATTCCTTTCTAATTAATAACAGAATAATTATGCCATAATACTATACGAATGTCTAAACTTTATTAAATATTAAATTATGAAGATTCTATGAATCTTCATAATTTAATATTTGTTATTCATTTAAATTAATAATAACTGGTTGAATCTGTTCTCCTTTTAAGGCTTTTTGAACAGATTCTAAAATTAGATTCATATCTGCCATAAGAGAATTAGGTTTATCTTTATAATTATCCTGTCCCATAGGCACAAAATAAATATTTTTTATATTCATAAGAAGACCTATATTTCTCATATTCATTCCTAAACCATCATTAGTTGCAATAGCTAATACTACAGGTTTTTTATTTCTAAGAAGAGTCTTTGCTGACATTAATACCGCTGTATCAGTTATTGCATTTGCTAATTTAGCTAGAGTATTCCCAGTACATGGAGCGATAACTAATATATCTATTATATTTTTAGGTCCTAATGGTTCCGCTTCAACAATTGTTTTAATTATTTTTTTCCCAGTAATTTTTTCTATTTTTTCTATATGTTCTTTTGCTGTTCCAAACCTTGTATCTGTAGTAAAAGCATTTTGAGACATAATAGGAAATACATCTGCTCCTTCATTTACTAGTTTTT
The DNA here is from genome assembly GCF_001466305.1 of Defluviitalea phaphyphila. Taxonomy (GTDB): domain Bacteria; phylum Bacillota; class Clostridia; order Lachnospirales; family Defluviitaleaceae; genus Defluviitalea_A; species Defluviitalea_A phaphyphila. Next base: position 180,229 of record NZ_JWID01000002.1, on the reverse strand, counting down.
CTATTTCAGGTATAACTTTGTTATAAGTACAATAAGAGCCACTTAATGCAAATCCTATTTTTACTCCTTTTAAAGTGTTCATAAAGTCACCCCCATCTCTGCACATACGTTAAATATGGTATTATAAATAATCAAAGCTGCACTTTCAGGGGCTACTTTCCCTGGTAAACTTAGTACGGAAATAGCTTTTATTCCTAATTCTTTTGCAGCATCATAATCTACTCCTCCAGGCTTTGAAGCCAAATCAATTATTAAAGCATTTTCTTTAATTTCGTTTAAAATTTCTTTATTTAAAATTAAACTGGGAATTGTATTAAAAATAAAATCAAATTTACCAATATGTTTTTTTAAATCTTTCAAATGTAATGCTTTATATCCATAGCTTTTTATATAGGCTAAATCTTTAAAATTTCTAGCTTCTACTGTGGTATTTGCTCCAAGTCCTTTTAACATATTAGCAAGTACTTTCCCACATCTTCCATAACCTAATACTAAACATTCGCTTCCATTTAAGGTAATATCACTATTTTCCATGGCATATTGTATAGCTCCTTCTCCTGTGGGAATAGCGTTTAAAATAGCTAATTCTTCTCTTTTTAATAAATCAATTACTTTAACTTTTTTATTATCTAAAATTATCTTCATTTCCGGTGTAATATTTCCTGCCATAAAAATTTTATCTCTAGGTATACATTTAAATAAATCTTTTAATAAAATTTTTCCTTCATAATATTTAGTAAATAAAGTGGTATTATCCCTAGAACAAGGAATAGGACCTATTACAATATCTATATCTTCCATTGTTTTTTTAAGAGATGGAGATATCATTATATTTTTTTTTAATTCTATTTTATTTTTATCAAATCCAAATATTGAAACTTCATAACCTTTTTTTGATAAATATTGGCTCAATTTAATTTGCCTTAAATCTCCTCCAACAATAGCAAATTTTCTTTTTTTAAATTTCAACTAAAACCCCTCCTGATAAACTCCTTGCTAGAATATCGATAATATAGTTTATGAAATCTAACTATTATTTGGTGCTAGTCCTATAAACAAATCATATTCTTCTACAAAATATAAAATTTTGCATAAAAAAAATCATATGAACTTAATGTTCACATGACTTTTATATTCCCGTATGACCAAATCCACCATCATTTCTTTTAGTGTCTTTTAATTCTTCTACTAAAACCCATTTTACCTGTTCTATCTTATTAATTACCATTTGGGCAATTCTGTCCCCTCTTTTAATAATAAAATCTTCTTCTCCAAAGTTAATCATTATTACCTTTATTTCTCCTCTATAATCTGCATCAATAGTTCCTGGACTATTTACCAAAGTAATTCCTTTAAGCGCTAATCCACTTCTAGGACGAATTTGTGCTTCATATCCTTTAGGAAGTTCAATATGAATACCTGTAGGTATTAACTTTATTTTACCTGCTTTAAGTATTTCTTGTTTTTCTATATTTGCATACAGGTCCATACCTACAGACCCACTAGTCATATATTTAGGGAGAGGAATATCTTCTGCTCCCTTAGATTTTTTTATTTTTACTTTTAATTCATAAGACATATATCTTTAATCTCCTTAAGATTAATATTATCTAAATTCCCTACAATAGATAAACTTATATTAGAAAAATCAAATATTTTTTCAATTAATATCTCTATTTTTTCTTGGGTTACTTCATCTAGCTTTTCAATAATTTCATCAGGAGTTCTGATTTTATTTAACATTAATTGTGACTTTCCTAAAGAAGACATACGACTATTAGTACTTTCTAATCCCATAATATAATTACTTTTTAATTGTTCTTTAGTTTTTATTAAATCCTGCTTAGGAATTTTATTAGATTTTAAATTTTCTATTTCTTTTATAATTAAGTTAATTACTTCTATTACTTGAGAAGGATTCATTCCAGCATAAATAGTAAAAAGTCCTGTATCTTTATAATTAGTTGGATAAGAGTAAACAGAATATGCTAATCCTCTATCCTCTCTAATTTTTTGAAAAAGTCTAGAACTCATTCCTCCTCCAAATATAGTATTAAGAGTTATTAAATTATATATATCTTTTGAATCTGAAGCAATTCCTGGAAAACTTAAGCATAAATGAACTTGTTCTATATCTTTAAATTTAGTAACTAACTTGGATTGATATTTAGGTATTGTATATACATAGTCATCTTTTTGAAATGTATTCCAATTTATAAATTTTTCTTCAATTTTATTTATTATTTCGTCGTATTCAAAATTCCCTGCAACTGCTATAACTGTATTTTCAGGGCGATATCTTTTATTTAAAAAAGTTTTTAAAGTTTTATTATTAAAAGACATTATTGTATCTTTTGTTCCTAAAATTGGTTCTCCTAAAGGATCTTTTTCCCATACAGCTTTTTGCATTAGATCATGAACAAGTTCTTCTGGAGAATCTTCGTACATATTTATTTCTTCTATAATAACTCCTTTTTCTTTTTCAATTTCTTTTTCATCAAAAATTGAATTAAAAAACATATCAGTTAATATATCTAATGCTTGATTGATATGATTATCTAAAGTTCTAAAATAATAACAGGTGTATTCTTTAGTAGTATAAGCATTAAGTTGTCCTCCTATGGCGTCCATTTCTTCAGCAATTTGTTTGCTATTTCTGTTTTTAGTTCCTTTAAATAACATATGTTCTATAAAATGAGAAATTCCATTTTCATTAGCTTTTTCATGTCTTGAACCATTGTAAACCCAAATTCCTAAAGCAATTGAACGCACAAAAGGAAGTTTCTCTGCTACAATAGTAACTCCATTAGATAATCTTTTTAGTTTGAACATAAACGTTCTCCTTTTATTTTTGTTTACTTAAGATTGTTCTTTATTTTCAGGTTTAGGAAGAGTATCTTTTCTTGATAAATTTATACGCCCTTGTCTATCTATATCTAATACTTTAACTAATATTTCATCCCCTACTTTAACAATATCTTCTACATTTTTAACATGTTCATGGGCAAGTTTAGAAATGTGTACAAGTCCTTCTTTCCCCGGAGCAATTTCTACAAAAGCACCAAAATTCATAATTCTAGTTACTTTTCCTAAATAGATTTCTCCTGGTTCAATTTCCTTTGCAATTCCTTCTATCATAGATAAAGCTTTTTTAGCTTTATCAGAATCTTTTCCACATATAAATATACGTCCATCGTCTTCAATATCTATTTTTACTCCCGTTTCATCAATAATTTTATTTATTGTTTTTCCTCTAGGTCCTATAACTTCACTAATCTTTTCAGGATCAATATGAGTTGTTATAATTTGTGGAGCATAAGGTGAAAGATTAGGTCTTGGTTTATCAATAACTTTTAACATTACTTCATCTAATATATATGTTCTAGCTCTTTTAGTTTGTTGTAATGCTTTTTGTATAATTTCTTTTGTTAATCCTTGAATTTTTATATCCATTTGTATAGCTGTTATTCCTTTATGAGTTCCGGCTACTTTAAAATCCATATCTCCAAAAAAGTCTTCTAGACCTTGTATATCTGTAAGTAAAACAAAGTCTTCATCATTATCTCCTGTTACAAGTCCTACTGAAATCCCTGCAACTGGAGCTTTAATAGGAACTCCTGCAGCCATTAAGGACAAAGTACTACCACAAACACTCGCTTGAGAAGTTGACCCATTAGAACTTAATACTTCGGAAACTAATCTAATAGCATAAGGAAATTCTTCTTCACTTGGAATAACTGGAAGTAATGCTCTTTCTGCTAAAGCACCATGTCCTATTTCTCTTCTCCCTGGTCCTCTTGAAGGTTTAGTTTCTCCTACTGAAAAAGATGGGAAATTATAATGATGCATATATCTCTTTATGTCTTCTAGGGCATCTAATCCATCTAATATTTGTACATCCCCCATGGCTCCTAAAGTTGTTACTGTCAAAACTTGAGTTTGTCCTCTTTTAAATATAGCTGATCCATGAGTTCTTGGAAGGACATCTATTTCTGCCGATAAAGGTCTTATTTCTTCTAAAGCTCTCCCATCAGGACGTTTATGCTTTCTTAAAATCATTTTTCTTACAACTTCTTTTTCAAATTTATAAATTGCTTCATTAACGTATGGTTCATATTCACTATTATGTTCTGCGAAATAGGCATTAACCTTTTCTGTAAGCTCTTTTATTTGCTCTTCTCTATGCTGCTTATCATCAGTAAATACAGCTTTTTCCATTTCTTCTTCTCCAATTAATTCTTTTACTGCTTCATAAACCTCTTGAGGAACTTCATGTTTTTCATAATCATGTTTTGGCTTACCACATTCTGCCACAATCTCTTCTATGAATTTTACAATTTTCTTATTCTCTTCATGTCCTCTAAAAATTGCTTCTAACATAATACTTTCTTCTATTTCATCAGCTCCAGCCTCTATCATCATTACCTTATCTTTTGTAGAAGAAACCGTTAAAGAAAGTTTACTAACTTCCCGTTGAGCTGAAGTAGGATTAATTACTATTTCTCCATCAACATATCCTACATTTACAGATCCTGTAGGCCCATTAAATGGAATATCTGAAATTGATAATGCAATAGAAGAACCTATCATGGCTGTAATTTCTGGACTACAGTCTTGGTCTACAGAAAGTACTGTAGCTACAACAGAAACATCATTCCTATAATCTTTAGGGAATAATGGTCTTATAGGCCTATCTATAACCCTAGATGTAAGAATTGCTTTTTCAGTTGGTTTACCTTCTCTTTTTATAAATCCTCCTGGAATTTTCCCTACTGCATATAATCTTTCTTCATAATCCACACTTAATGGGAAAAAATCTACTCCTTCTCTAGGTTTTTCTGAAGCAGTTGCTGTAACTAAAATTACCGTATCTCCATATCTCACAATTGCAGCACCATTAGCAAATTCTGCAACTTTTCCTATTTCAACAGAAAGCTTACGTCCTCCCAAATCTGTTGAAAAGGTTTTTACTTTATCCGTCATAAAACCATTTCTCCTTCCTTGAATTAATCTTATGTATATTTATTATTTTAAATTATATCTATGTTTATGAAAATTATTTTTTGAAATAATATCTAAAATTGCTAAAATAATAGAGCGGATTCCTCCGCTCTATATACTTTATTTTCTTATACCAAGCTCTGAAATAATTTTACGATATCTTTCAATATCTTTTTTCATAAGATAATTTAATAAACCTCTTCTTTGTCCTACCATTTTAAGAAGTCCTCTTCTTGAATGGTGGTCTTTTTTATGAACTTTCAAATGTTCTGTTAAATGATTAATTCTTTCTGTTAAAAGAGCAATTTGTACTTCTGGAGAACCTGTATCATTTTCAGTTCTTCCATACTTTTTAATAATTTCTTGTTTTCTAGCTTTGTCCATTTTATTATCCTCCTTTATTTATTAACCCCTTTTGCTAAGAATAGGTCGGAGTCCCCTAACTCTGAGCAAAGGTTTAATACAAAATGTATTATATCATTACAGTTCTTTTCTGTAAACCATATTTATTAAATTAATTATTACAATTCTTAAAATATAACTTTGCTATATTTACATCTTTCTTTAATTGCTCAACTAATTTATCTATACTTTCAAATTTTTGTTCTTTTCTAACCCATTTATAAAATTCTACTTCTATCATTTCTCCATAAATATCTTTGTTAAAATCTATTATATAAGTTTCAATATTCTTATTTTTTCCATTTACAGTAGGATTATACCCAATATTAGTAACACTATAAAAATTTTTATTATTCCATTTTGTTCTTGTTATATATACTCCATTAGGAGGATATATCCTTTCCTCTTGTGAAGATATATTTACAGTAGGATATCCTAAAATTCGTCCTAATTTTTTACCTTCTATAACATTACCAGAAATAACATATGGACTTCCTAAAAGTTCATTTACTTTTTGTATATTACCATTTAATAATTCTTTTCTTATCCTACTACTACTAATAATTTTATTATCTTTTAAAACATGGCTAATTTCAATAACAGATATTCCCCATTTTTTTTCTCTTTCTTTTAAAAATTGAACATTTCCTTCTTGTTTCCTTCCAAATCTATTATTAGAACCAATTACAATAACCTTTGTTTTAAGTTGTTTTATAAGAATATCTTTTACAAATTCTTCAGGAGAAATATTGGCAAATTCCTTAGTAAAGGGATATTCTATATAAATATCTATTCCCATATTTTCTAATTTTTTTTTCTTTTCATTTCTTGAAAAAATCATACCTTGAAAATTATTTTTTTTAATTACTAATTGTGGATGTGGATAAAATGAAAAAACAACTGACTGATAACCCCTTTTTTTACTTTCTTTTTTTACTGTTTCTATTAATTTTCTGTGTCCTAAATGGATACCATCAAAATTACCTAAAGTAACTACACTAAATTTATTCTGATATATACTTGAATCTGATATATATTTCATTATAAAACTCCTTACAAAAATAACTTCATAGGTTTTAGGTAATAACTTTCTCCTTGTACTATAACTTTATAAATTCCAATAAATTTTTCTGAATAATCATATACTCTGACTATTTCTTCAGGAGTCAATTTTTTTACACTATATTCAATATAATTAAATTTTATTTTATTACCATTTTTTAATATTTTTTCTCCTTCTGATTTTATCTTTACCAAGGAATATTGAGAAAATATTTCTTCTATTTTTATAATATATTTATCTAATTTTTTATCTTTTACTATTTCTTTTAGTTCATTTAATTTAATACTATTATCTATATTAAACATACCTACTTGGGTACGTATTAAACTTTTCATATGGGCTCCAAACCCCAAGGCATTTCCAATATCTTCACACAAAGTTCTAATATAAGTTCCTTTAGAACATTCTACATCGATTTCTATTTCATCTTTAGAAATAAATGAAGTAATATTTATATTATATATATATACTTTTCTTGGTTTTCTATCAATAACTTTCCCTTGCCTTGCTAATTCATATAATTTTTTTCCCTTAACTTTTATTGCTGAATACATAGGAGGTATTTGATTATACTCTCCTATAAAAGATTTAACTATATTTTCTACCTTATTTTTGTCTAAATCTACAGAAGTTGATTTTATAATTTCTCCTGTACTATCTCCAGTAGAAGTTGTTATTCCAAATTTTACAACTGATAAATATCTTTTCTTTTTATCTGTTAAATATTCTACAGTTTTTGTAGCTTTACCTATACAAATCGGTAAAACACCTTCTGCTTCTGGGTCTAATGTCCCTGTATGTCCTACCTTTTTTTGATTTAATATTTTTCTAATAATTGCTACAACATCATGAGATGTATATCCTTTTTCTTTATAAATATTTAAAATCCCGTCCAAATTTATTACTCCTTAAAATAATTCTTCTTGTATTTTTTTTAATATTTCTTTTTTAACTGCTTCTAGATTTTTATTTATTGTACAACCGGAGGCATTTTTATGCCCTCCTCCATTAAACATCTTTGCAATTTTAGAAACATCTTTATCTCCTACAGACCTAAAACTTACTTTTATTTCATTTTTATCTTTTTCATAAATTAGAACAGAAACTAAAACGCCTTCTATATTTTGCATTGATGCAATAATCCCATCTACATCATCTATAGTTGCTCCTAAACTTTCCATCTCTTTTTTACTCAAATCACAAAAACAAAGTTTATCATTTTCTAGAAGTTCTATTTTACTTAATGCTAATCCTAATAATCTAGAAGATGTTAAAGAACGAGAATAAAATAATTTGTTCATAATATAGGTGAAATTTACTTTGTATTTTAGTAGATCGGAAATTACTTCATGAGTAAATGAAGTTGTAGAACTATGTTTAAATCCTCCAGTATCAAATGCTATTCCTGTATATAAAGAACTTGCTATTTTATCATCAAAGGGAATCTCACAAGATTTAATTACTTCGTAAATAATTTCACAAGTGGAAGAAGCTTCTTTTTTTACTTCATTATAATGCCCATATTTAGTATTAGTAATATGATGATCAATATTTATCGTTATAGGAGCTTTTCTAAAATACGAAATATAATCTCCCAACCTTTCCAAATCTCCACAATCTAATGTAATAAAAAGTTCTAAAGGCTCATCATTAATATATTCTTTATGAATATATTCTCTTCCATGTAAAAAATTATATTTTTCTGGATATTCATCCATAAGTATAACAGGATTTTTACCTATCTTAGAAAGGGCTAAAGCCAAAGCAGTACATGCTCCAATGGCATCTCCATCGGGATTAACATGAGCTGCTAAGACAATATTATTATATTTTTTAATCTGTTCTATTATATTTGAATTAATCATTTAGATTCATCTCCACTATTTTTAACATTATCTATAATTTTTGAAAGATGTATCCCATATTCAATTGAATCATCTATTTTAAATATAAGCTCTGGAGTATTCCTTAAATTAATTCTTCTTGCAATTTCTCTTCTAATAAATCCTCCTGCACTTTTTAGCCCTTCTAGAACAGCTTCTTTCTGTTCATCATTACCTAATACGCTAATATATATTTTAGAATATTTTAAATCATTAGTAGTATTTACACTAACAACACTTACCATAACTTGATTAATTCTTGGGTCCTTTAAATCTTGACGAATAATATCACTTAATTCTCTTTTTATTTCTTCATTAATTCTTATCATTCTTGATCCTTTTGGCATAATATCACCTACATCCTAGAAATTTCCTCCATAATAAAGGCTTCTACAATATCTCCTTCTTTTATATCATTAAATTTTTCAAAACTCAATCCACATTCATATCCACTATTTACTTCTTTTACGTCATCTTTAAATCTTTTTAAAGAACTAAGTTGACCTTCATATACAACTATACCATTTCTAATAATACGAACTTTAGCATTTCGAATTAACTTTCCATCTTGTACATATGCTCCACCAATAGTTCCAACTCCTGAAATTTTAAAAGTTTGACGAATTTCTGCATGACCTATTACTTTTTCCTTAAATTCTGGTTCTAACATTCCTTTCATAGCTGCTTCTATATCTTCTATGGCATTATAAATAACACGATATAGTCTAATATCTACTTTTTCAGCCTCTGCTACAGATTTTGCACCTGCTTCTGGACGTACATTAAATCCAATTATTATTGCATTTGATGCTGAAGCTAACATAACATCTGATTCTGTAATAGCTCCAACTCCTCCATGAATTGTTTGAATCCTTACTTCATCATTCGACAAACGCTCTACACTTTGTCTTACTGCTTCGACAGAACCTTGAACATCTGCTTTTATAACAACATTTAGTTGTTTTACATTACCAGATTGTATTTGATTAAATAAATCATCTAAAGAAACTTTATTAGGCGTTGCTTTTAAAGATTTTTCTCTTTCTTTTTCAGCTAACATATTAGCAATTTGACGAGCTTGTTTATCACTTTCAGCAACATAAAATCTATCTCCTGCAAAAGGAACTTCTGATAAGCCAAGAATTTCTACTGGTGTAGAAGGTCCGGCTTTTTTTACACGACGTCCCTTATCATCCATCATAGCACGAATTCTCCCAAAAGCTGCTCCTGCTACAATAGGATCTCCTACTTTTAAAGTACCACTTTGAACAAGTACAGTTGCTACAGGGCCTCTTCCTTTATCAAGTTGTGCTTCTATTATTGTTCCCTTTGCTCTTTTATTTGGATTCGCCTTTAACTCTTCCATTTCTGCTACTAATAAAACCATTTCTAATAAAGTATCTAAATTAGTTTTTTGAACAGCAGAAACTGGAACACAAATTGTATCTCCTCCCCAATCTTCTGCAATAAGTCCATGATCTGCTAACTCTTGCTTTACTCTATCAGGATTTGCTCCTGGTTTATCTATTTTATTAATTGCTACAATAATTTGAACATTTGCTGCCTTAGCATGATTGATAGCTTCTATTGTTTGAGGCATAACACCATCATCTGCTGCTACAACTAATATCGCTATATCTGTTACTTGAGCTCCTCTCATTCTCATAGCTGTAAATGCTTCATGTCCTGGAGTATCAAGAAAAGTAATTTTTTTGCCAGATATTTCTATAGTTGAAGCTCCTATATGTTGAGTAATTCCTCCAGCTTCTTTTTCTGTAACATTACTTTTTCTAATAGCATCTAATAAAGAGGTTTTTCCATGATCAACATGTCCCATTACAACAACTACCGGTGGCCTTTCTACAAGGTCTTCTGGATTATCTGGCTCTTCTTTAAATATTTCTTCTAATAATTCTTTTTCCTCTTCCTTTTCAACTAAAATTCCATATTCTTCTGCAATCTGAGAGGCTACTTCAAAATCAATTTCTTGATTAATCGAAGCCATTATTCCTTTCATCATAAGATCTTTTATTAACTCTGAAGGCAGCTTTTCTAGTTTATTTGCAAGTTCTTGAACACTTATTTTTTCAGGTATTTGAATGATTTTTATTTCCTCTTCTTCAATATTTTCATCTTCTTCTTTTAACTTATTTTTTGATTTTTGTTTTTTATTATTATTACTTTTTTCATTTTTTGAATTAGATTTTGTTTTAACTTTATTTTTCTTATTATTTTTATTTTTTGAATTTTGTGGTTTTTCATTATCATTAATATCTTCTTCTTTTTTATAATATTCTATAATTAAACTAGTTTCATCATCTTCTAATGTACTCATATGACTATGTACATTAATTCCAAATTCTTTTAACTTTTCTATTAATTCTTTACTACTTATATTTAGCTGTTTTGCTATTTCATATACTCTCATTTTTGACAAATACTACACCTCCAATAATTTACATCTTTTCTTTCTCTAGTAATTCTTTTAATTTAACATAAAAATTTTCATCTAATACTACTAAAGAAGCCCTTTGTCTTTTCCCTATAATTTTACCTAATTTTTCTTTAGACCCAAATTCATATATAGGAATATTTCTATAATTACATTTATCTTTAAATAATTTTTTAGTATTAGCAGAAGCGTCTTCTGCAATAATAACCATTTTTGCTTTTCCATTTTTTATTGCTTGCTCACATTTAAATTCTCCTGATAAAAGTTTTCCAGCTTTTTGACATAAGCTTATCATAGAAAAAATAGAATTATTCATTTTTCTTCCTCAACTCGCTTCTTAAATCATCATATATTTCTTTAGGAACTGCTACTTTAAATGATCTTTCTAATCCTTTAAGCTTTTGAGCCTTTATTAAACAATCTTCATTAGGACATATATATGCCCCTCTTCCTGGTTTTTTACCAGTAAAATCTAATGAAAATTCTCCTTCTTTATTCCTTACAATTCTTATTAATTCTTTTTTATTTTTCATTTCTTGACAACCAGTACATTTTCTAAGAGGAATTTTTCTTTTTTTCATATATTCACTCCCCTAAAATTCATTATTAATTTTCTTCATTATTTTCATATTCTTCAATAAGTCCTATTTTTTTAGCTTGAGACTCACTTTTTATATCTATTTTCCATCCTGTTAATTTAGCAGCTAATCTAGCATTTTGACCTTCCTTACCAATAGCTAAAGATAATTGATAATCTGGAACTACTACTTTTGCACTTTTATCTTCTTCATTTATAAATACTTTTAATACATTTGATGGACTTAATGCAGCTGCAATATATTTTTCAGGCTCTTCACTCCATTGAATAATATCTATTTTTTCTCCTCTAAGCTCATTTACAATAACATTTACTCTCTGCCCATTTTGTCCTACACAAGCTCCTACTGGGTCCACTTCTTCATCATTAGAATGAACTGCTATTTTAGTTCTAAAACCGGCTTCTCTTGAAATGCTTTTTATTTCAACTATTCCTTCATACACTTCAGGAACTTCTTGTTCAAATAATCTTTTTACAAGTTCTGGATGAGTTCTGGACACGTATATTTGAGGTCCTTTTGTTGTTTGTCTAACTTCCAGTATATAAACTTTTATTCGAGTATTAAAATTATATTCCTCTCCTGGAATTTGCTCAGTTGGGGGTAAAATAGCTTCTGTTTTTCCTAAATTAATCATAATATTTTTTCTTTCTTTCCTCTGTATAATACCTGTAACTATATCTTTTTCTTTAGTAATATATTGATTATATATTATTTCACGTTCTGCTTCTCTTATTCTTTGAACTACGACTTGCTTTGCTGTTTGAGCCGCAATCCTTCCAAAATTTTTAGGTGTTACTTCAATATCTACAATATCTCCTATAGTATAATTCCCATTTAAATTTTTAGCTTCTTCTATGGAAATTTGCAATGCTTCATTATCTACTTTTTCTACAACTTCTTTTTTAGCATAAACTGCCACATCTCCATTTTCTCTATCAATTGATACCCTTATGTTTTGCGAAGTTCCAAAATTTTTTTTACATGCTGAAACTAAAGATGTTTCAATTGCTTCTATAAGTAATTCTTTGTCTATTCCTTTTTCTTTTTCTAATTGCTCTAAGGCACCGATGAATTCGGCGTTCATTTTTTTACCTCCTATATTAAAATAAAATTGCTAATCTAATGATGGCAATATCATTTCTATCAAAAGCTAATTCTTGCCCATCTTCATCTATTATTTTTACTATATTATTTTCTAGTCCTTTAAGTTCTCCTCTATATTCTTTCTTTTTATTAACAGCTTTGTACAATTTGACATCTACAACTTGCCCTTTAAATTTCTCAAAGTCTGATTCTTTTTTTAAAGGACGATCTAATCCTGGAGAACTTACTTCTAAAATATAAGAATCTTTAATAGGGTCTTCTTCATCTAATTTTTTTTCTAAAGACCTTGATACTAACTCACAATCATCAATCGTAATTCCTCCTTCTTTATCAATAAAAATTCTAAGATACCAATTAGATCCTTCTTTTACGTATTCTACGTCAACTAATTCAAATTTATATTCTTCTATAATAGGTGCTAAATAAGCTTCTACTAATTGCTCAATCTTTTTTTTAGCCATTTAATCATCCTCTCTCTTAACAGTTTAATAAAAAAATCTCCCTTTTTTATTTTGACCTTCCTATATAGTTTTTTTTAAAAAAATATTTCATATACATTTAAAATTTTATTCTTATTACAATAGAAAGAGTGGGCTCTAACCCACTCTTTTATCGTTCGAAAATTTTATTTGATATCTCTACTATTTATGATTATAACATTACCAGTAAAGAATTGCAAGTTAAAAAGTATTTTTCTTAAGTTTAAAATAAACTTAATTGACTATTTTCTGGTATTCCATCTAAAATACCATTTTCTTTCATAACTTCTATAACAGTTTTACTAATTTTTGTCCTTTCTCTTAAATTCTCAATAGATATAAACTCTCCTTTTTTTCGTTCTTCAACAATGTTCTTAGCTGCTGTATTTCCTAATCCTTGTAAAGCATTTAAAGGTGGAAGAATTCCTTCTTCTGTAATTTGAAATTTTAAAGCTTCTGATTTATATAAATCAATAGGAACAAATTTAATTCCTCTTGCATACATCTCTAAAACAATTTCTAAAACTGTAAGTGTCCCTTTTTCTTTTGCAGTAAGTTTATTCCCTTTTTCTTCTAGTTGTTTTATGGCTAATCTAACTTTATCTACTCCCTTACACATTGAACAGTAATCAAAATCTTCTGCTCTAACAGTAAAATAAGTAACATAAAAAGCTTCTGGATAATATACTTTAAAATAAGCTATTCTAAATGCCATCATTACATAAGCTGCTGCATGAGCCTTAGGAAACATATATTTAATTTTCTTACATGATTCAATATACCATTCTGGAACTTTTGCAGCTCTCATTTCTTTTTCATCTTCAGGAGAAAGTCCTTTCCCTTTTCTAACCTTTTCCATAATTTTAAAGGCATGCTTTTTTTCTACTCCCTTAAGAATTAAATATACCATTATATCATCACGGGTAGATATAACTTCTGAAAGGGTGGCAACATTAGACCTAACTAATTCTTGTGCATTATTTAACCATACATCTGTTCCATGTGATAAGCCTGAAATTCTAATTAATTCAGCAAAAGTTTTAGGTTTTGTATCTACCAACATCTGTCGAACAAATTTCGTCCCAAATTCTGGAAGCCCAAAGGTTCCAACTTCACTACCTATATCTTCAGGTTTTACTCCTAAAGCTTCTGTAGAAGTAAATAAAGACATAGTTTTTTCATCATCCAACGGGATTTCTTGTGGATTAATTCCTGTTAAATCTTGAAGCATTCTTATAACTGTAGGATCGTCATGACCTAATATATCTAATTTTAACAATCTTCCACTAATTGAATGATAATCAAAATGTGTTGTTATTGTCGTTGAATTTACATCATTAGCGGGTCTTTGAACAGGACAAAATTCATATATCTCATGATCTCTTGGAACAACCATAAGTCCTCCTGGATGCTGTCCAGTTGTTCTTTTTATTCCAGTACATCCCTTAACAAGACGATTTATTTCTGCATTCCTTACAATTTCTCCTTTGCTTTCTAAATATTTTTTTACAAATCCATAAGCTGTTTTTTCAGCTAAAGTACCTATAGTACCTGCTCTAAATACATGCCCTTTCCCAAAAAGTTCTTCTGTATATTCATGAGCTCTAGGTTGATAATCTCCTGAAAAATTAAGGTCAATATCAGGTTCTTTATCTCCATCAAATCCTAAAAAAGTTTCAAAAGGTATATCATGTCCATCTTTATTCATCTTACTTCCACACTTAGGACAATTTTTATCAGGCATATCACATCCTGATCCTCCAGCAAACTGTTTTACAGTCTCAGAATCAAAATCAGAATATTTACAATTAGGACAAACATAGTGTGGAGGAAGAGGGTTAACCTCTGTAATAGATGCCATAGTTGCTACGAAAGAAGATCCAACAGAACCCCTTGACCCAACTAAATATCCATCTTCTAATGATTTCCAAACTAACTTTTGTGCAATAATATACAAAACAGCAAAACCATTTTTAATAATAGAATTTAGTTCTTTATCTAATCTTTCTTGTACTGGAGTTGGAAGTGGATCTCCATAGATTGATTTTGCTTTTTCCATAGTAATTCTTGTAAGTTCTTCTTCGGCTCCATCAATTTTAGGTGGAAAAGTTTCATCTGGAATAGGTTTAATAGTATCTATCATTTTTTCGATTTTATTTGTATTTTTGATAACTACTTCTTTAGCTTTTTCTTCTCCTAAATATTCAAATTCTTTAAGCATTTCTTCCGTTGTTCTTAAATATAGGGGAGCTTGTTTATCTGCATCTGCAAATCCTTGACCTGCCATAATAATTCTTCTAAATACTTCATCTTCTGGATCTATAAAATGGACATCGCAAGTTGCAACTACTAATTTATTTAATTCTTCTCCTAAATTTACAATATACTTATTAATATTTTTTAATTCTTCTATAGAATCTAATTTTCCATTATCTAATAAAAATTGGTTATTTCCTAACGGTTGAATTTCTAAGTAATCATAAAATGAAGCTATTTCTTTTATTTCATTTTCAGGTTTATTTTCTAATATAGCTCTATATAATTCTCCAGCCTCACAAGCACTTCCTATAATTAATCCTTCTTTATATTTTAAATATAAGCTTTTTGAAATTCTTGGTTTTTTATGAAAATAATCTATATGTGATTTTGATACTAATTTATATAAATTTATTAAACCTGTATGATTTTTTACTAATATTATTGCGTGATATGTTTTTAATTTTTTTATATCAATAGATTCACTGGCTAAAGCATTAATTTGATTTATATTATCAACTTTTCTTTCGGAAAGTATTTCCATACATTTTATAAAAATTTCAGCTGTAGCTTTTGCATCATCTACTGCCCTATGATGATTTTCTAAAGAAATATTTAAATGTTTAGCGATAATATTTAACTTATGTTTTTTTAAAGTTGGAAATAATAATCTACTTAATTCAAGAGTATCTAATACTGTATTTTTAAAATCCTTAGAATATAAATTGCTAAAATATCTTATAAATCCAACATCAAAATTAGCATTGTGAGCAACTACTACACTATCTTCTACAAAATCTAAAAATTCTACTAATGCTTCTTCTATTTTAGGAGCATTAGCTACCATTTCGTCTGTTATTCCCGTTAATTCTTGAATATTTTGAGGAATTGGTATTTCAGGATTCACAAATGTACTATAATAATCTACAATTTTTCTGTTTTTTATTTTTACAGCACCTATTTCTGTTATTCTATCTTTACCAGCTTTTAATCCTGTAGTTTCAATATCAAATACTACAAACGTATCATTTAAACTTTGATTTCTAGGAGATTGCACTATAGCTTTTAAATCATCTACTAAATAAGCTTCTATACCATAAATAATTTTTATTCCATATTTTTTACTTGCCATAGCAGCATCAGGATAAGCTTGTACAACTCCATGGTCTGTAATTGCAATAGCAGAATGTCCCCATTCTGCTGCTCTTTTAACTAAAGAATCAACAGAAGAAATTCCATCCATACTACTCATTTGTGTATGAACATGAAGCTCTACTCTTTTTTCTGACGCATTATCCATTCTAATTTTAGAATTTTGCTTTTTATTTATGTCTTTCCCAATAATAACTATTTCTCTTGAATAAGGATCAAACTGTACAAACCCTCTAACTTTAACATATATATCTTTTTTTAATTTATCTTTAATGTTTGATATAAATTGTTCTTTTTTTAAAAACATTTTAACTGTAATAGAATCTTTATAATCAGTAACATCAAAAGTAACTATATATTTACCATTTTTAGTTTCTTTAATATCAAGTGCAATAATACATCCTTCTATAATTGCTTCTCCTATCTCTTCTGAAATTTCTTTTATATCTATTGAAGAGGACTTTATTTCTTTTCCTATAATAATAGGATTATCTTCTTTATCTTTTTTCTTTTCTTTATCTTCTTTGTTGTTTTTAATTTCATTAGATATATTTAATGCTATTTCTTTTACTACTTCTTGTTCCTTAGAAAATAAATTTTTTTCGTATATTTCTTTTTCTTTCACAGATACTTCTTCTGCTTGCAATAAAACTTCCATATTTATTCCTAATTGTTCTTTTAACATATTTTGAATGCATTGGTCTACTTTCTTTTTTTTAAGATATAAAAATTGATAATTATTTACTGATATTATCAAATTATTATCTTTATCAACTTTCCAAGGGCATTCTTTTAAAATTCCTGAACAAATAGGATTTTCATCATGAATAGCATGAAGTATATTATCCCAATATAAATACATTAATTTTTTTGGAGACTGATTCTTTAATAAATTAAATTTAGTTTTTATTAAAACTTTATTAATTCCTGGAAATTGGTTTTTTATTTGAATACTTAATTTGTTTAAAACTTCTTGATGAATAATAGCATTATTAGATAAAGTTATTTCTATTTTTCTTAATTTAGTAAATATCTTTATATTAGTTATCATGGCTTCTTTTAATAATTCTTTTATAGAATTATCCATATATACGTTCGGGAATACTTTTAGAAAACTCTGACAGTTTTCATTTTGATGCATTGAAAAGCCCCCTATATTTAATTTATTTATAATTTATCAATTTCTTCTAAAAGTACATCTAATAATTGTTCCTCTGGTACTTTTTTTATAATTTTCCCTTTTTTAAATATTAATCCTACTCCTTTACCACCAGCAATTCCTATATCTGCTTCTTTAGCCTCTCCTGGCCCGTTTACAGCACATCCCATTATTGCTACTTTTATTTTTTTATCTTTATTGGCACACTTTTTTTCAACTTCATTTGCTAAAGATATTAAATCTATTTCTGTTCTTCCACAAGTAGGACAAGATATAAATTCTATTCCGAAATTTCTAAGATTAAGAGCTTTTAAGATTTCTTTCCCCACTTTTACTTCTTCAATTGGGTCTCCTGTAAGAGATACCCTAATAGTGTCTCCTATTCCCCTAGATAAAATAGCTCCTATTCCCACTGCTGATTTAATTGTACCACTCCATAATGTTCCTGCTTCTGTAATTCCTATATGAAGAGGATAGTCCATTTCTTTCGAAAATTGTTCATAAGCTTTTAAGGATAATAATACATTAGAAGATTTAATAGATACAACAATATCGCTAAAATCCATTTCTTCTAATAAATAAATATGTTTTTTTGCACTTTCTACTAAAGCTTCTGCCGTAACTCCACCATATTTTTTTAATAAATCTTTTTCTAAGGAACCAGAATTTACTCCTATTCTAATTGGTATATTACGTTCTTTTACAGCTTTAACAACTTCTCTAATTTTTTCTTTTCCTCCAATATTTCCAGGATTAATCCTTATCTTATCTATTCCATTTTTTACACAAACCAATGCTAAACGATAATCAAAATGAATGTCTGCAACTAAAGGAATATTAATTTGTCTTTTAATTTCTTTAACTGCATTAGCTGCTTCCATATCTGGAATAGCAACCCTAATTATTTCGCATCCTACTTTTTCTAATGCATGAATTTGCTTTACAGTTTCTTTAACATTCCTTGTATCCGTATTACACATAGATTGGACAACAATGGGATGCCCTCCTCCTATTGGAACATCCCCAACAAAAACTGTCTTTGACTTCATTTATTTCCTCCGTTCTTATGCTACAAGTTTTGATAAATCATTATATAAAATAAACACCATAAAAACCATTAATAATACAAATCCTATGAAATGTATTAAACCTTCTTTTTCAACACTTATAGGTTTCCCTCTTAATCCTTCAATTATTAAAAATAATAATCTTCCTCCATCTAAAGCAGGAATAGGAAGTAAATTAATAACTCCTAAATTAGCACTAATTAATGCAGCTAAATACATAACATTTTGAATTGCCATAATTATACTAGTTTTTAGCCCTATCTCATAACTTTCTCCAATCATTTCAATTACTCCAACAGGTCCTGCTATTTTATCTGCTCCTACTTGTCCTGTAATAATTTGAAAGAATCCTACAATTACAAGTTTTACAAGAAAAATTACATTCCAGAAACTTTGAGCAATACTCTCTAATATATTTTCTTTACCTTCTTTAAATTCAAAGCCTATTCCCAACATCCATCTACCAGTTTCTTCATCTAACATAGGCTTTATTTCTTTTTTAATTTTATTACCATCTCTTAATATAGTCACTTCAATTGATTGGTCTTTTGTTTTCTCTAATATATAGCTTATTTCTTCTTTAATATTAATTTTCTTTCCATCTATAGCAACTATCTTATCTCCAATTCTAATATCCGCTTGTTCTGCAGGTGTATTAGGAGCAACTTGATTAACAACGGTGGTTAGAAAACCACCAGAAATTACAAAGAAAAGTATAATTATAAACGCTAATAACAAATTCATAATAGGTCCTGCTGCTATAACAGCTATACGAGTAAGAACTGATTTATTACTGAAGGCTCTTTCATCTTGTACTCCTTCATCCTCCCCTAACATCTTACAAAATCCACCTATAGGAAAAATTCTAATAGAATATAAAGTTTCTCCATACTGTTTACTAATTAATTTAGGCCCCATTCCAATAGCAAATTCTTCTACTTTAATTCCACTCTTTTTAGCTACAATATAATGTCCAAATTCATGTATTAATACAATAATCCCAAAAACTAAAAGTGCTATTAATATATTCATATCTTCACCTACCTTTTGAAATTTCTCTTGCCCATTTATCTACTTCTAAAATATCGGATAATGTTGGAACTTTTATTATATTATGCTTTTCCATTGTTTTTTCTATAATTTTAGGAATATCTAAAAAACTTATTTCTTTTTTCAAAAATCTTTCCACTGCTATTTCATTTGCCGCATTAAGCACTGCTGGCATACTTCCTCCTATTTTAAGAGCATTATATGCTAAATCTAAACATTGGAAAGACTCTAAATTAGGATGTTCAAAAGTAAATAAATTTCTTTTAGAAAAATCAACTCTAGGCCACTTATTTTTTAAACGTTTAGGAAAAGTTAAAGCATATTGTATAGGTATTCTCATATCCGGTTCACCAATTTGAGAAATAATAGAACCATCTTCAAATTCTACCATGGAGTGAATAATGCTTTGTGGATGAATTAAAACTTCTATTTGGTCTAATTCTACTCCGAATAACCATTTAGCCTCTATAACTTCTAAGCCCTTATTCATCATAGTTGCTGAATCTATAGTTATTTTTTTCCCCATAGACCAATTAGGATGTTTTAATGCTTCTTCTAAAGTAACATTTTTAAGATCTTCAATATTTTTATTTCTAAAAGGACCTCCAGAAGCTGTTAAAATAATTCTTTCTATTTTATTTTCTTCATTCCCTTGTAAACATTGAAATATTGCTGAATGCTCACTATCTACTGGAATAATTTTTACATTGTTATTTTTAGCTTCTTCCATAATGATTTTCCCAGCTGTAACAAGGGTTTCTTTATTTGCTAAAGCAATATTTTTTTCTTTCTTTATTGCTTTAAATGTTGGAATTAAACCAACAGTCCCTACAACAGATGTAACTACTGTGTCTATTTCATCCATAGTAGCTATTTCATTTAGTCCTTCTATTCCTGATAATACTTCAACAGAATTACTTAATTTCTTTTTTAACTCATAAGCTTTTTTTTCATCCATAACTGCTACTTTTTTAGGATGAAATTCATTAATTTGTTTTTCTAATAATTCAATATTTTTATTTGTTGTTAATCCTAATACTTCTATATCTTTAAGATTTCTAATTACATCTAAAGTCTGAGTTCCTATAGAACCTGTAGAACCTAATATAGATATTTTTTTCAAGTTATTCACCTCATCTAATTTTAAAAGCAATATTAAAATAAAAATTTATATAATATTATCAAATAATATACTAAAGGAGCTGTAAATAAAATACTGTCAAATCTATCTAAAACGCCACCATGACCTGGAAATAAATTCCCATAATCTTTTATTTTTACATATCTCTTAATTGATGAAGCTGTTAAATCTCCTAATTGTGAAGCTACTGCTCCAATTCCACCTATTATTGCACACATAATAGGAAAATTTGATATAGGAATATACTCAAAATATATACATATATGCCCATATATAAAAGATAAAAGTGCCCCGCCTATAACTCCTCCTAATGACCCTTCTATAGTTTTATTAGGACTTAATTCAGGAGAAAGTTTATGTTTTCCTATAGATAATCCTGTAAAATATGCTGCTGTATCACTACCCCAAGCACTTATAAAAATTAACCATACAAAAAATTCTCCATGTAATGTATATTCTCTAACTTGAATAATAAAAAATAATAAAATACATACATAAACAAATCCTATAAATGTAACCCCTACGTCTATAATATTATATTTTTTATGAAAAAATATAATACTTAAAAATAAGGAGAATAAAAAACATATGAAAAATATAAAATACAATTGAGTATTAGGAAATATAAAAAATATAAAAATTAAAGCAAAAAAATATCCAACAAATTTTATAGTATTAACCTTTATATCCATAGCTTTATAAAATTCATACATTCCTACTATGGAAATAAATCCTAAAGATATCTTTAATACCTCTCCTCCTAAAATTACTATACCCAAAAGTAAAGGAATACCTATTATGGATGTTATTATTCGTAAACGCAATAAAATCTCCTCCGAATATTAAATTCCCCCAAAACGGCGGTTTCTTTTTTGAAATTCATATATGGCTTTATAAAAATCGTTTTCATTATAATCAGGCCATAATTTATCGCAAAAATATAATTCACTATAAGCAATTTGCCACAATAAAAAATTACTTATCCTTTGTTCTCCACTAGTACGAATTAAAAGGTCTGGATCTGGAATATCTTTAGTATCTAAGTATGTAGCAAATACATCTTTATTAATTTCATCTATATTTATTTTTGAGTCTAGAAGATCTTGTCCTATTTTTTTAATTGCTCTTATAATTTCATCATGGCCACCATAATTTAAAGCAATATGCAAATTTAATCCTGTTTTATTATAAGTTTTTATTTTTATTTTTTCAATTTGTTCTTGAATATCTTTGTCTAATTTTGTTATATCCCCTATGATATCAACTTTTATATTATTTTTATCCATATCTTTTAAATATTGTTTTAAATATTCCCTAAGTAAATTCATTAATCCACTTATTTCTTCTTTAGGTCTAGTCCAATTTTCAGTTGAAAAAGCATATACAGTTAAATGTTTTATCCCTATATCATCTGCTGCTTTTAATATCTTTTGTAATGCTTTAGCTCCTGCTTTATGTCCAAAATTTCTAGGAATATTTTTCTTTTTAGCCCATCGTCCATTTCCATCCATTATAATTGCTACATGTTTAGGTAATTTATCCAAATATATCT
This sequence comes from Defluviitalea phaphyphila, assembly GCF_001466305.1. GTDB lineage: Bacteria > Bacillota > Clostridia > Lachnospirales > Defluviitaleaceae > Defluviitalea_A > Defluviitalea_A phaphyphila. The sequence goes on along the minus strand of NZ_JWID01000002.1, from coordinate 157,869 downwards.
TTTCTTTATAATCTATATCTTTCATTCAAGCCTCCTTAAAAATTAACAAAATACCCCTCCATGGAAGGGGCATATATGTATAATTAATTTATACTGATAATATATCTTTATTTTTATTTTCTACATGTTTATCTATTTCTTTAATATATTTATCTGTAAGTTTTTGAATATCTTCTTCGCAATCTTTTAAATCATCTTCTGTAATATCTCCATTTTTTTGAAGCTTTTTAAAATGATCTAATGCTTCTCTTCTAATATTTCTAATTGCAACTTTTGCTTCTTCACCTTTTTTCTTTACTTCTTTTGTTAATTCTTTTCTTCTTTCTTCCGTTATCTCTGGAAAAATCAATCTTATAACTTTCCCATCATTACTTGGGGTAATTCCTATATCAGATGCCATAATTGCTTTTTCAATATCTTTTATTATAGAAGAATCCCAAGGTTGAATTTGAATAATTCTTGCTTCAGGAACTGATATATTCCCTACTTGCTGTATAGGTGTTGGAACTCCATAATATTCCACCATAATACGATCTAAAATACGTGGATTAGCTCTTCCAGCACGAATAGTATTAAATTCTTCCTGTAATGTCTTAATTGTTTTTTTCATTTTTTCTTCGTATATATTATATTGATTTTTATCCATATTAACTCCCCCTTAATTAGTTATTAATGTACCAATATTTTCACCATAAGCCGCTTTTATTATACCATCTTCAGTATCAAGTTTAAATATTAATATAGGTATATTTTGTTCCATACAAAGACTTGCTGCTGTTCCATCAATAACCTTTAATTGTTTATCAAGAATATCTTTAAAAGACAATTTTGTGAATTTTTTTGCTTCATTATTAACTTTAGGGTCTGAATCATACACACCATCAATATTTTTTGCAAATAATAATATATCAGCTTCTATTTCACATCCTCTTAATACAGCACTTGTATCTGTAGAGAAAAAAGGATGTCCAGTTCCTCCAGCAAAAAATACAACTGTATTATTTTTCATATGACTTAAAGCTTTATCCTTATTAAATTGTTCAGTAATAGTTCCTATTTGAAATGGAGTTTGAACAATTGATTTTAATCCTTGCAATCTACATATTTCTGCCATGTACAGAGAATTCATAACTGTAGCTAACATACCTATTTGGTCCGCTTTAGTACGGTCCATAGATTCACTATTTCTTCCTCTCCAAAAATTTCCTCCTCCAATAACAATAGAAACTTCTATTCCTTGCTCTATTAATTTTTTAATTTGTTTAGACACTTTTACTGCAGTTGAAAAATCAAATCCTTCTCCTTTTAAACCTGCAAGAGCTTCTCCACTTAATTTAATTAATACTCTTTTAAATTTTGCCATACAATTACTCCTTCATTATTAATGTACCATATTTTTATATATTTTTCCACATTAAATATATTATTTAAAAAAGCTTATCAATATAAATGTTTTACATAAAAAGGGAAACACTTAGTGTTCCCCAATATTATATCATATTATACATTCATCTGTTTTGCCACTTCTTCTGCAAAATTTTCTTCTTTCTTTTCTAATCCTTCTCCTGTTTCATAACGAACAAAATTTTTAATTGTAATATCATCTCCTAATTCCTTAGAAACACTTTCTAAATACTTCCCTACAGTAATATCTCCGTCTTTAATATATGGTTGATCAACTAAGCAAATTTCTTTTAGATTTTTCGCTAAACGTCCTTCTATCATTTTTTCAACAATATTAGCTGGCTTCCCTTCATTAAGCGCCTGTTGTTTTAAAATTTCTCTTTCTTTTTCAATAAAATCAGAAGGTACATCTTCTTTACTAATATATTTAGGATTAATAGCTGCAACTTGCATTGCTATATCTTTTGCAACTTCTTTTACTTTGTCTGTAATATTTTTGCAATTTAATTCTACTAATACTCCTATTCTTCCACCACCATGTATATAAGAAGAAATAATTCCTTCTTGGGTTTCAAATTTTACAAAACGTCTGATATTTAAATTTTCTCCAATAACAGATATCTTTTCATTTAAAACATCTTGTACTGTTTTAGAAGAATCTAAAATCCATTCTTCTTTCATAAAATCCTCAATATTAGTTGATTTTGTCATTGATACTTGTTTAGCTACTTGTTCCACAAAAGTTCTAAATTCTTCATTTTTAGCAACAAAATCTGTTTCACTATTTACTTCTACTATTGCTCCAACTTTCCCATCTTCTGAAATATAATCCTTAACTAATCCTTCTGCTGCAATACGTCCAGATTTTTTTGCAGCTTTTGCTAATCCTTTTTCTCTTAATACTTCAACAGCTTTTTCCATATCTCCATCTGCTTCTGTTAATGCTTTCTTACAATCCATCATACCTGCACCAGTCATTTCTCTTAATTCTTTTACCATCTTAGCTGTTATTGCCATTTTATTACCTCCTATAATATTTTTATTATCTTGTATATATAATTTATATTTTTAATATACATGAAAAGCTTCAGCCTAAATTCAGGCTGAAGCTTTAAGGTTTACATTTTTACTCCGCTACTACTTCTTCTTCGTCAGAAGCCACTGTATCTTGTACCCCTTGCTTCACTTCAATAACTGCATCAGCCATTTTACTTACAATTAATTTAACTGCTCTAATTGCATCATCATTTCCTGGTATTACATAATCAACTTCTTCAGGGTCACAATTTGTGTCTACAATTGCGATGATAGGAATCCCTAAAATATGTGCTTCCTGAACAGCAATTCTTTCTTTTCTAGGATCAACTATAAAAAGTAAATCAGGAAGCTTAGTCATCTCTTTAATTCCACCAAGATTTTTTTGAAGTTTTTCTTTTTCATGACGAAGATTAATTACTTCTTTCTTAGGTAGTACTTCGAATGTTCCGTTTTGTTCCATTTCTTCTAATTCATTTAATCTATCTATTCTTGTACGAATTGTTTTAAAATTAGTAAGCATACCGCCTAACCATCTTTGATTTACATAGAACATTCCACAACGTTCAGCTTCTTCTTTAATAGAATCTTGAGCCTGTTTTTTAGTTCCTACAAAAAGGATGTTACCACCTTCTTCTACAACATCCCTAACTACTTTATAAGCCTCTTCAACTTTTTTAACTGTTTTTTGAAGGTCAATAATATAAATCCCATTTCTTTCTGTAAAAATATATTCTGCCATTTTGGGATTCCATCTTTTTGTTTGATGTCCGAAATGTACTCCTGCCTCAAGTAATTGTTTCATTGAAATTACACTCATTCTTTTTCCTCCTAAATTTTGGTTTTTCCTCCGCATTCGTCATCTTTTCGTAAAACCAATCTTTGGCACCATTACGAAAAATCAAATGCGTGTGTTTTTTCACAAGGAAGTATATCATACTATTTTTATTTTATCAATATTTTTATTTTATTTTGTTATTATATTAATTAATTCTTCATAATCACTATTTTTAGGAATATCGAAGTATCCACCATTATTTATAGTAGTTAAATTTTGATTTTTAAGATATGAATTAAATTCTTCTACACTATCTATCAAACCATTTTTATAAAATATTATTGCCATTTCTTCAGAGTTTATCCCTTTAGGAATAAATACTGTAACAAATTCTTCTATATCAACTTGTCCTTCTTGCTCTTTATATACTTGTAAATCAACTGTAGATGTATATTCCATTCCTAATTTTCTTGCTTTATTTATAATTTCTTCATTAGATAAAACAAATTTATCTGCTTCTAAATCTAAAGGATTTATCATTCCTAATTCTTTAGCTTTTTGAATAATCTCTTCATTTGTTAATAAAGTAGTTTCCTTTTCATTTTTTAATTTTAAAGTAAAAATCATAACAAAAAGAGAGGTTACTATTATTCCTATTCCTAATCCAATAACTAAACTTTTAAAAGATATCCTCACTGACATCACCTCATTTTAGTAAGGCTTAACACTAATTCTACTTCACCTTTTCCAATGTCTAGTTCTTTTGCAATGTCCGTTGGATTAACCCCTCTTTTATACAATTTAATAATATTATCATAATTTTTATTATTTAAAATCATAGATTCTTGTGTATTTTCCCCCATATTTTCTTTATTATTTTTTTCTAGATTTGTTTCAATATTATCTTTATTCTTTTTAATATCTTCTTCTATATCTTCTTGTATATTTTCTTCTATTTTATCTACATCACTAACAACTTTTTGATTTTCTAAATAATATAAATTAGAAATATTCTTCTCTTTTTCATCTATTAGTTGATATAAAAATAATAACTCCTTATATTTTTTTTCTACATCTGATTTAAGATAAGATGAAAATTCATTAAGTTCTTGTAACATTTTATCTGCTTCTTCAATTTTATCATTTAATTGCTTATCTATTTCTTCTTGTTTATCATCTATTAAATAAGCATTTATATTTTGTTTTTCTTTTATAAAAAATATTCCAATTATTAACATAATTATTCCAACCACTACAAGAAATAAAAGCATACTATTTATAATTTCAATTTGAGACATATTTTACACCTCAATATTAAATTCTTATATCAATTGTACTATCTGTATCTTTTGATAATTCTTCTTTTTTTCTTTTTTTATTTTTTTGTTTTTTATTATTATTTTGTTGATACTTATTTTTATTATTTGCATCTTTATCCACTTGATATTCTGATTTATTAGAGTTTTGTACTTGCTGTTGATTTTTTATTATATTTTTTTCCATTTGAGTGACAAATTGTTGTTGTTGCAACTCTCCTCGATGCATTTGTCCTTGCTGCTGATTAGATAATTCAGAGGTCTTAGGTATAGAAACTTGCATATCTATAGGACGAATTGACATAATACATCCCCCCTTATTCATAGGTACTAGTTACAATATCCGCTCTATCTTTATATAAAGTACAATATTTTAATTCTTCTCTTACATACATACACGCATTTCCTATAGTAACTTTTACTCCAGGATAAATAGTATCATACACTTTAACTTTTCCATTATCTTTTTCATTTAATAAAAATTGAAGTTCTTCCATTTCTCCTTTAATACTTTTTAAATTATCATCTAAAAATACTTTTGTTCTAATTGATTTTAATAATAAATCCTTTTTAGAATCTGTTATTTTCCCTGCTTCTTTCATTTTATTTAGCAAATCTATCACTTGATTTGTCTTTATAATTTCTCTTTTTATATATTCTGATTTTTCTTTTAAACTTCTATATTTTTCAAGTATTCCTGGATCCATCCCTACTTCAATTTCTGTCAAAGTAGCCATAGGAGAACCTATTACTTTTGCATCAATTTGATCACTAGCACGAATTACTCCACCTACTATAATACCTTTTTTATTATTTACTATGATAGAACCACTGCATTTAACATGACTATGCATAATTGCTTCACTTATAATATTTTCTGAAGCTTCTACAGTACTGTTTTGAATATACTTAGATAAGATATTTCCTTTTGAACTTAGAAATCCTTTGTTCATTCCTTGTATCCCTCTATGAAGAACAATATCTCCCTCTGCTTCTATTCTAGCTCCTTCTACGACCCCATAAACTTCAACATTACCTCCAGCTTTAATACTAAATCCTGTTAATACATTTCCTTTTACAATCACATTTCCAACAAAATTAATATTACCTATTGAATTATCCACATTATTAGGAACTTCATAAGTTTCATATACATTTACTTTATTATTATTAAAACTAACTTGTCCATCTATAGTTGATATTAATTTTAAACCATCTTCTGAAATTGCTGTATTTTTCCCCTTAGGAAGTCTAATTGGTTTTCCCTTTTTAGGAGGTATTTTTATTCCTAATACATTCACTCCAGGAGTTCCTTCCACAGGAGGAATTAATGTAACAAGAACTTGTCCTTTAGATACATTTTCAATTAAATCTAAGTTGTGAAAATCAACGCTTCCATCTTCTAAAAGTTTAGGTTTTATTTTTTTTTGCCTATTAAAATGAAATTCTAATATAGCATCTTTACCATGTATAGGAGATATTCCCTCAGCTATAATATATCTATAATTTGTCTTTCTTTCCTTTAATGCTTCTTTTACTTTTTCTTTATCTATACCAAATTTTATACCTTTATTTTCAATTGCTTTAATTGCATCTTCAAAAGAAAGAAGTTTTCCATTATTTTGAGGAGGAATAAAACTTATCACTGCAAACATTTTATCTTTAGAAATTTCTACAATTATTTTTTCGTTAATATCTTCTAATTGTATTTCTGTAGAAATCAAAATTTCTATCTTTTCTTCAGGTTTTACATTATTTAACGCTTGCTTAATGGCATCTAAATTATATTTATCAATTTTTTTTTGATTTAATCTATCAATAACTTCTTGAATATCTACAAATTTTCCTTTCCCCTTAGGTCCATAAACAATAAGATAAAGCCCATCTTCTTTAATTTTTAAATCAAAAAAACCATCATAATTATCTTGAATCCTATTTGACAAATCTTCTTTTTTTTTCATTTTATCTCTCCTCTAAAGCTCAAATAAAATATTTTTATACTTTCCTAGTTTACTTCTTAAACGAGTAATAGCTTTTGTATGTAATTGTGATATTCTAGATTCTGATACTCCCATAATTGCACTAATTTCTTTAAGCGTTAAATCTTCAAAATAATAAAAAAATAAAACCTTCTGTTCTCTTTCCGGTAATTTTTCTATATATTCTTTAAGTATTCTTTTTAATTCTTGCTTTTCTAAATAATTTTCTGGCTGCTCACTGCTTTTACTTGAACTTTCAACACTAAACTCACTATTTTGTTCTACATATTCTTCTAGGGAAATAAGAGAAATAAGATTTATTTTTTTTAATATTTCACGAGTTTCTTTAACTTCAAGTCCCATTTTCTTTGCTAATTCCTCATCTGTTGGAGCTCTTCCTAATTCTGCCTCTAACTCTGCATATATTTTCTCAATTTCTTTATGTTTTTGTCGTAGTGATCTTGGAATCCAGTCTAATTTTCTTATACTATCTAATATTGCTCCTCTAATTCTAAGAGAAGCATAAGTTTCGAACTTAACTCCTTTTTTAATATCAAATTTATCAATTGCATCAATTAATCCAAATATCCCATAACTTATAAGATCTTCATATTCAACATTTTGACCTAAATAAATATTTAATCTTCCAGCTACATATTTAACTAGGGGAGCATATTCCATTATTAATTTTTCTTTTAAAGCAGGTTGATTTGTTTTTTCGTATTGTTCCCATAACTCTACAATATTTTTTTCTGTCATATAATTCCTCCTGAAACCAATTTACTTTCAGCAGATAATAAATATATTTTTATTATGATTATACCTAAAATTAAACTAAAAATAATATCCAACTTTTTAACTATTTTTAATCCCTTTTATATTTTCTTTATCCCATGGCCAATAGTTTTAATAAGTAATTCTCCATTTTCTGTATATAATTCTATAGTTCTCCCATAATTTTCCCCTGTATCAGAAGCTACAATAGGAATATTTAATTTAGCCAAAATATTCTGAGCTGCTAATATATTTCTTTCTCCGATGCTCATTAAGTCATTGGAAGAACTAAATGAAAACATTTGAGCTCCCCCTGCAAGTTTAGCTACTATTCTATCTTTTTTAGCTCCTATATCAATCATATCTTTTACTAATTTCAATGTAGCTGTATCTGCAAATTTGGCTATATTGGAATTATTTTTAATTTGAGTGCTGTCAGGAAGCATTATATGAGCTAATCCTCCTATTTTAGTAATAGGATCATAAAGTGCTATTCCTACACAAGAACCTAATCCTAAAGTAGTTAAAATATTTGGATACTTTGCTATATTAAGATCTGCCATCCCTACTTTTATAATTTCTCGTGAACCCATCATATATTAACTCCTAAAGATAACAAAATTTTTTCAAAAGAATTTATCTCTGGTATTAATATAAAATACCCCATAACATGGTCTATACCTTCTATAAATTCTGTCTCTATAAGTAAAACTTTATCTCCTATTTTACCAAATTCAATTGCCGGTACACTAAGTATTGCTCCTGCCATATCAAAAGCCATTTGTGGAATAGATGGAACAATATTTAAATTTGTTAAAGCAGATAAAGAAGAGAGATAAGAACTTGTTAAAATATTTCCAATTTCTTTAAGTGCTGATATATCCATTTCTGTAAATTCTGATATATTATTAATTTCTCTTCCCATTAAAATATTAACTAAAATATGGGCTGATTTTTGTTCTAAAACAAACATCATCATTCCATTAACTTCTCCAGAAACACTGAGTAAAATCCCAACAACTAAATTTTCTGCTCCTCCTAATATATCTGCAACATTTTTTAATTCTAAAATATTAACTTTTGGAACCCCCATATCCACTTTTTTATTAAGAAGCTTAGCAAGAGCAGTAGTAGCATTACCCGCACCAATATTACCAATTTCTTTTAAAACATCTAGATGAAGTGTATTTAACGTATCTATATCAATATTTGCCATTATTCCACCCCTTTATTAAATAACAAATCACTAAACTAAACATCCTTAACAAATTCAATTAAAGTTCTTAAATTTAGAATAGTAACTATTTGCTGATTAACTTTTCCTACTCCTTGAATAAAATTTAAATTAATATCTCCTTGCTGAACATTTTCAATGGAATTTGAAGAAATTTGAAGAACTTCTTTTACTTCATCTACTATCATTCCAATTTGATTATCATCAATTTTTACAATAATAATTCTTGTTTCATCAGTATATTGGTCTTCTCCTAATCCAAACTTACTTTTTAAACTCATAACAGGAATAATTTCTCCTCTAAGATTAATTACTCCTTTTATGTGAGCTGGAGCCTTAGGAACTCTAGTGATTTTTTTTATTTTTTCTATGATTTGAACTTGATGTATATCGATTCCATATTCCTCGTTTCCTAATTTAAATACAACATATTGTTTTATTTCTTCTTTTGAAATATTATCCATAATATTCCCCCTATTTATATTATACTAATGTATTAATATCTAAAATAAGTGCTACTTCTCCGTCTCCTAAAATAGTTGCTCCTGCAATCATTTTAATGTTACTAAGATATTTTCCTAAAGATTTTATTACTATTTCTTGTTGTCCAATTAAACCGTCTACTACAAAACCCGCTTGTTTTTCTCCTTTTTTAACAATTACAACAGTAATTGTATCTTTTTGAACTTTTTGTTCTATGTCTAAAATTTTATCTAAATGAATTATTGGTATAACCTTATCTCTTAAAATAATAACTTCTTGACTTTTCACATATTGTATTTCAGATGTTTTTATATCTTCAATATTTTGAATTGTATTAAGAGGAATAGCATATTTTTCGTCTCCTATTTTCACCATAAGTGCCTGAATAATAGCAAGAGTTAAGGGAAGTCTAACAATAAACTTACTTCCTCTTCCCAAATTAGATACGACTTCTATATCTCCTCCTAAAGCTTCTATTTTAGTTTTTACTACATCTAATCCTACTCCTCTTCCTGATATATCAGAGATCGTTTTTGCTGTGCTAAAACTAGGTTTAAATAATAATTCAATTAAATCTTTCTCAGACATATTTTCTGCTAATTCTGGAGTAACAATCCCTTTTTCAATGGCTTTATTTTTTATCTTATTTGCATCAATTCCTCTTCCATCATCTTCAACTTCAATTACTACATTATTACCATCTTGATAAGCTCTAAGATAAATATGTCCTGTTTTTTCTTTATGGTTTTGAATTCTTTCTTCTGTTGTTTCTAATCCATGGTCAGCAGCATTTCTTAATAAATGGATTAAAGGGTCTCCTATTTCATCAATAACCGTTCTATCTAATTCTGTTTCTTCTCCTGACATATTAAGTTCTATATCTTTATTTAATTTTCTAGATAAATCTCTTATCATTCTTGGAAAACGATTAAATACTCTCTCAACAGGAACCATCCTTACTTTCATTACTGCGTCATGTAAACTAGTCGTAATTCTTTCTAGATATTCTACTGCCTCATTATAATTTTGATTATTATTTCCTCCTTCAGTTCCTTCTAATCTAGTCTTTACAATAATTAACTCACTAACTAAATTCATTAAAGTATCTAGACGGTCAATATCTACTCTTACAGTTTTTCCAGCTTTTGGTTTTTGCCTTTTATTTACCTCTTTTGAAGTATTTTTAGGTTGTTCGTAAGTATTTTTTAGACTTTTTGTTGCAATATCTTTTTTATTTTCATTAACTTCTTTATTAACTACATTATTAGAATCAACCTGAATTAAAATATCTTTTAAAACTATTTTATCTATTTCAGCAATAGATAATAAATCCTTTTTTATTATATCTTTAGATGATTTTGATATTATTACAAGAGTAAATTCAAATTCAAATTTTTCATCTTCTATATCTTCAACACTAGGAATTGACTTAATAATTTCTCCATGACTTTCTAAAGTTTTAAAAACAATAAATGCACGAGCTGATTTTAATACACAATTTTTGTTTAAATAAATAGTAATTTCATATACATTGTATCCTTTTGATACAGCAGTTTTTACTGCATTGTTTTCAAATTCATTCATTGAAATATTTGAAGTTTCTGAATCTTCTTTATCATTATCAACTGAAGATTTTTCATCTATGGAATCTTGTTCTTTCTCTTCTTTATTTGTATCAGATGATAAAATATCATTTAAATTTTTAATAATATCTGAATATTCTTCTTCTCCTTCACTACCTGTATTTGTAATTTTATCTATGTAATCTTCTAGTGCATCTAAACATTTAAAAAGTATATCTAATAAATTAGAGTTAGCTTTTATATGTCCATTACGAATTTCTGAAAGAACATTTTCCATATTATGAGTTAATTTTTGCATTCTTACAAATCCCATAGTGCCAGCCATACCTTTTAATGTATGAGCTACACGAAATATTTCGTTTAAAATTGACATATCATTTGGAGAATTTTCTAATTCTAACAAACTTTCATTTAAATTTTGAAGATGATCCTTTGATTCTTCAATAAAAATATCTAAATATTGACTCATATCCATATTAAAACACCTCCACTACTTTAATAATTTCTTTAGCAATCTTATGCAAAGGAACTACTACATCTGCAATACCGGCCTCTATTACAGCTCTAGGCATACCATAAACAACACAACTTTTTTCTTCCTGAGCAATAATAAAAGCATTTTTTTTTCTTTTTAGATTTTTCATGCCTTCTAGTCCATCAGTCCCCATTCCTGTCATAATTACCCCAATAATATCATTAAAATTAGTTTCTATTAAAGAATTAAACATAACATTAACTGAAGGTCTATGTCCTGCTACAGGCGGGCTACTAGATAATCTAATCCAATAGTCAGAGGAATTATTTGCTTTTTCTATTAAAATATGATAATCTCCAGGAGCAATATAAGCTACTCCTGGATATAAAATATCTTTATCTTTTGCTTCCTTTACAGTTATATCACTTAAACTATTTAATCTTTCAGATAATGATTTTGTAAAACCTGGAGGCATATGTTGGACTATCACATAACTTGCTGGTAAAGTTTTGGGGATATATGGCAATACTTCTTGTAACGCTCTTGGTCCTCCTGTAGAAGTTCCTATTGCTACTATTTTTCGCAAATATTTACCATATTCTTTTATACTTTCTTTTTTTATAGTATTTTTTTCTATGTTTTTTATATCTTTTCTTATATTTTTAATATTTTTATGAGGTAAATTACGAATATTAGAAGCTGTAATAATTTTTTCTAATATTTGCTTTTTAGTTTCTTCCTTGTTTATTTTAAAAATATTTTCTGGCTTAGTTATAAAATCAACTGCTCCTAGTTCTAAAGCCTTAATAGTAGTATCTGCTCCTTCTTTAGTAAATGCACTGATTACTAAAACAGGTTTAGGGGTTGTTTCCATTAATATCTTTATCATTTCTAACCCATTCATTGTAGGCATTTCTATATCTGTTGTAATAACATCTGGATTTAGTTCTTTTATTTTTCTTAATCCTTCTTTTCCATTTTTTGCAGTTCCCACTACTATTAATCTATTATCACTATTAATTATATCAGAAATGACTCTTCTCATAAAAGCAGAATCATCGATGACTAAGATTTTTTTCTTTTTAATCACAAAATCACAACCCTTTATTTTGTCTAACTATTCTCCTTTGTTCTAAAAAAATAAATTCTACTATACATTCTTGATCTTTTTCACTAATATCCTTAAATGCTACTCTATACTGATATTTATATTTTTCTACATTCGAATCTTCTTTTGTTAAAATTATTCCTAATAAAGACATTTTTTTATTATTTAAAACAAAATTAAAATTAATTTCGTCATTGATATTCAATTCTATATTTGAAATAAATTTAATTCCTCCACCACTAATATCTTTAATAATTCCTTTATTTAAAACATTATTTACAGTAAATTCTACTGGAATTACACATTCTAATCTAAAAAAATCCCTTCTCTGAATTTTAATTAAAGATGATATTATCTCTATTTTTACCATCTCTATATTCTCTTTTTTTAAACGTTTTTTTAGTATAATTTTACATTCATAAAGTCCTTTATTCCCATAAATAATCAATGTATACTCTTTATTTAATCTTAATGGAACTATTTCACCTTTAAATATAGGAGCCGATATTATTAAATTATTTTCATCTATATATTCTTCTATTTGACTAATAAATGTATAATTCTTTTTTTCATCTATCTCATTATTATATTTTATCTCTAATTTAGTCCCTGGAATTAAAATGCTTTTCATAAACTCACCCTTTATTTATATCTCGATTAATTACTAAATACATCCATTAAACGTTTTATAAATGCAGAAAACTGTAGTTTTGTTTTATCTTTATGATTTGCATTAAGAATTTTATTAGCAATCTTTTTAAAAGCCTTGCTAGATTCACTTTTGGGAAAACTAATGGAAACAGGGTCTTGTAATTTTACTGATTTAATTAAATTTCTATCATATGGAATATATCCCACTTCTTCAATTTCTATATTTAAAAACTTTTTAGATACTTGTTTTAATTTGTTACTTATTTCTAATCCTTCTTTTTCATTGTCTACTTTGTTAACTAATAATTTTATATTAGGAACTGCATTTTTATCTTGAATATATAATGTTTTTATAAGAGCATAAGCATCAGTGATAGAAGTAGGTTCTGGGGTAGTAACTAAAACAATCTCTTCTGCTGCTTTTGAAAAACTTAATACAGCTTCTGTTAATCCAGCTCCTGTATCAATCAAAATAATATCTGCTATTTCATCCAATAAACTCATATTTTTAATAAAATAATTTAATTGATTTTTATTAAGCCTAATTAAATCTTGAACTCCTGAACCTCCTGAAATAAACTTAATGTTTTGAGGACCTTTTATTATTATATCTGTGATATTCTTTCTCCCATTTATCACATCACTAAGATTAAATTTAGGAACAATTCCAAGAAGTACTTCTATATTAGCCAATCCAAAATCTGCATCAATTATAATAACTTTTTTCCCAACTTTTTGAAACTGCACAGCTAAATTAACTGCTACATTTGTTTTTCCAACTCCACCTTTTCCACTAGTAATAGTTATAACTCTTGAGGAATTAGAATTAGTAATATCATAATTTATTCGATTATTTACAATTCTCCTTAAATTTTCTGCCTGGTCCATCACTCATCAATTCTCCCTAATAACATCTTTGCTATTTTTTCCGGACTAATTACTTCAATATCGTCTGGTACATTTTGTCCAAATGTCATGTATGATAAATTTTTATTAGTTACATACTTTATATTTAATATAGAACCTAATGCTGTAGTCTCATCAATTTTAGTAAAAATGATATTATAGTCTGAAATAGAAGAATATTTACTAATTATTTTTAACATATCTCTATATTTAGTAGTTGCACTTAAAACTAAAAATACTTCTTTTTTATCTACTTTGTCTAATAAATCATGTAATTCTTGAAATTGTTTTTCATTTTTATGTGACCTTCCTGCAGTATCAATTAATATAATATCTTTTTCTTCCATCTTTTTTAAAGTTTCTAAAAGTTCTTCAGAAGAATAAATTACTTCTACTGGCACATTTAATATTTCTGCATAAGTTTTTAATTGTTCTACTGCTGCAATACGATATGTATCTGCTGTAATTAAACCAACTTTTTTCTTCATATTTAGAGAAAAATGGGCTGTTATTTTGGCAATTGTAGTAGTTTTCCCTACCCCAGTTGGTCCAATAAAAAAGACAATTTTAGGAGTATCATCTATTTGAATTGGTTTAGGTTCCCCAATAATTTCTATAATTTGATTATATACAATTCTTACTAAATTATCTATATCATTTTGATTATTTTTATATGTTTGATTTAATTCTTTTAAAATCGTTTTAGCTAATTCTGGAGTAACTTCATTTTTAATAAGATTATCATAAAATAATTGTAAAACTGGATTATCATAAATATTTTCTTTGTTATTATTTTTATCATCTATATTTAACTTGTTTTCTCTTTCTGCTATTTTAATAATTAACTCTTCCAAATTATCTAATTTATTTTCTAATGATTTAATTGTTGTACTTTGTTCTTTTATTATATTTTCTGATAAATTATTTATATGTACTTTTTTAGAAGATATATTATTTAATGTATTTGCAAAATTTGATGATTTTTCTTCATCTAAAGCAGCAGTTATTTCTACTAAAGGCTTTTTAAACCATTTTAAAATACCTTTTGGATTAGTTTTTTTTACATTTAAAATAATCGCCTCTTCACCTAAATCTTTTTTAGCCTTTTTCATTGCTTGAAATTCTGTTTCTGCTTGATATTTCTTTATTTTCATTATAAACTCACCATCCCAATAGATTGCAGTTCAATACTTGGGTCAACTTCATTATATGATAAAATAATTAAATCTGGAGCAACTTGTTCTGTAAGTCTCTTAAAATAAATTCTTACAATAGGAGAAGTTAATAAAATTGGTTGTTTTCCTATTGAAGTAAAACGTTGAATTTCTTTATTTAACTTTTCAAAAATTTGTTGGGTTGTTTGTGGGTCTAATGCTAAATATGAACCTTGTTCTGAATGTTGTACTGAATCCATTATTTTCTGTTCTAGTTCAGGACTTAAAGTAATAATATTATTTGTTTCTTCACTTAAAAACCTTTTAGATATTGTTCTACTAAGTCTTTGCCTTACATACTCTGTTAAAACATCTGTATCTCTTGTTGTTGTCCCATAATCAGCTAAAGTTTCTAATATAGTAACTAAATCTCTTATTGGTACATACTCTTTTAATAAATTTGCCAATACTTTTTGAATTTCTCCTATACCCAATACTTTAGGCACTAATTCATCTATAAGAGCAGGATTGGTTTCTTTTACATTATTTATAAGAGTTTGAACATCTTGTCTGCTAAGTAATTCGCTTAAGTTTTTCTTTATAACTTCAGTTAAATGAGTAGCTATAATAGAAGGAGGATCTACAACTGTATATCCCATCATTTCTGCTTTTTCTCTTTGAGACTCTGAAATCCATAGAGCAGGCAATCCAAAGGCAGGTTCAACAGTTTCAATTCCATCTATTTCCTCTTCTACATATCCTGGATTCATAGCCATATAATGATCAAATAAAATTTCTCCTCTAGCAACTTCAACCCCTTTTATTTTTATTATATATTGATTTGGGGCAAGTTGAATATTATCTCTTAATCTAATAATTGGAACAATCGCTCCTAAATCTAAAGCAATTTGTCTTCTTATCATAACAACCCTGTCAAGTAAATCTCCCCCTTGTTTTACGTCAGCTAAAGGAATTATCCCATATCCAAATTCTAATTCAATAGGATCTACTTGCAAAAGAGATATTACATTTTCAGGCTTTCTAATTTCTTCAGCTTGTATATCTTCTGAAGAAATTTCTTCTTGAATTGTTTGTAATTTTAATCTTCTATTAATAATACTAGCTCCTGCAATAAGTAAAATTCCAACTGGAACTAAAGTATACCATGGGAGAGGAGATAAAATTCCTAAAATGATTAATGCCCATCCTGCAATTTGAAGTACTATAGGAATACTTCCTAATTGTTTTAAAAAATCACTACTCATATTATTTTCTGTAGCTACTTTAGTTACTAATATTCCAGTTGCTGTAGAAATAAGTAAAGAAGGAATTTGACTTACCAGTCCGTCCCCTATAGTTAAAATAGTATAAACCTCTAAAGCTTCACTAATAGACATAGGATTTCCTGTTGTTATCCCTGTTGTCCCTAAAATAATTCCTCCTATAATATTAATAAATGTAATAATAATTCCAGCAATAGCATCATTTTTAACAAATTTACTAGCTCCGTCCATGGCTCCATAAAAACTAGCTTCATCTTGTATTTTTTTTCTTCTTGCCTTTGCTTCTGCCTCATCTATTAATCCAGTATTTAAATCAGCATCTATTGCCATTTGTTTCCCTGGCATTGCGTCTAAAGTAAATCTTGCTGATACTTCTGCTACCCTTTCAGCACCTTTAGTAATAACTAAAAATTGTATAATTACAATAATAATAAATACAACGATTCCAAGAACAATATTCCCTCCTGCAACAAAACTTCCAAAAGCTTCTATAACTTCTCCAGCATATCCATCTGCTAAAATAGCTCTAGTAGAAGATATATTTAAAGCTAATCTAAATATGGTTGTAATCAAAAGAATAGAGGGAAATAAAGACATATCTAAAGGTTCTTTTGAAAATATAGTATTTAAAAGAATAATAATTCCAATAGCAATATTAAGGGTAAAAAATACATCTAATACACCTTGAGGTAAAGGAATAATAATCATTATAATAATCGCTATAACAAATACTCCAAGAAAAATGTTCCCAAATTTCACCAAAAATCCTCCTTCACTACCTTACTACACACTATTTTTTAAACTATATACAAAAGCCAATATTTCTGCCACAGCTTGATACAATTCAGGGGGAATTTCTTCTCCAATATCCACAGTTTGATAAAGCATCCTTGCAAGTGGCTTATTTTCTACAATTTCTATATTATTTTCTCCTGCAATCTCTTTAATCCTTGCGGCTAAATAATCTACCCCTTTAGCTACTACAATTGGAGCAGATGAAATATTAGAATCATATTTTATTGCTACAGCATAATGAGTAGGATTTGTAATAACAACATCTGCCTTTGGTATTTCTTCCATCATTCTCCTCATAGATATTTCTTTCATTTTTTGTTTAATTTTACTTTTAATTTGAGGATTCCCTTCAGTCATTTTATATTCTTCTTTTACTTCTTCTTTTGTCATTTTTAAATTACTTTCATGTTCATATCTTTGATATATATAATCTCCTACTGCAATAAACAAGAAAAATATCCCTACTCTTAATCCTATATTAATTGCAATATTGCCAATATAACCTACCATTTCTATTAAATCCATGTCTATCAACAACATAATATTCTCTATTTCATCAACAATGTAGTTATATATAATTATTGTAATAACCACAACTTTAAATATAGCTTTCATTAATTCTATTAAGGCACGTTTTGAAAACAATCTTTTTATACCTGCTATTGGATTTAATTTATTAAATTTAGGTTTTAACGGCTTTAAGGTTGGATGCCATCCTACTTGAATATAACTTGTAGTGATACCAACAATTAAAGCAATTACAAATAAAGGTGAAACTATAATAAGAATTTGAATAATCGTATTATTTATAAATTCCAAAATATACGTTTTATTAAAAATATTATCTAATTCTGAATAAAGTACATAAGTATTTTTAAAAATTATAGTTATCTTATCATATATAAAAATTCCGAATAATTTTAAACCTGCAAACATAAAAATCAGTAAAAAAGCTGTATTTATTTCTATACTTTTTGCTACTTGTCCTTCTTCTCTAGCTTTACTTCTTTTTCTAGGAGTTGCTTTTTCAGTTTTGCCTTCTTTATCCGCAAAAAATTGTAAATTATAAATTAATTTTTGAGAAATTTCCATTTTTTTTATATTCTTTTTCACGGCATCAACCCTTTAATTACAATAAATAATTGTCTAAATAATTCTTCTGCAATAAAATTATATATCATATTAAGTAAAGGAGTTATTATCATTAAAAATACTAATCCTATAATTAATTTCAAAGGCAATCCTATAACAAACATATTCATTTGTGGAGCTGTTCTAGCCAATATCCCTAATGCCACATCTAATATTAAAATGGCTCCTATAATTGGGGATGCTATTTTAATAGCAAGTATAAATATATCGGATAAAATAATAATATAATTCCCTATCATTGTACTATTAAAAATTGCTTCTCCTATAGGAATAACATTATAACTATAAAATAATGCTTGTATTATTTTATGATGTCCATTAGTTACTAAGAGCAAAGCTAATATAATTAAATAATAAAAGTTCCCTGTAATAGGTATCTGTATTTGACTTAATGGGTCTAAAACATTTATCATTGAAAAACCTATTTGATAATCTATAAGCTGTCCCGCTAAATAAAAAGTGCTTAAAATCAAATATACTATAAATCCAAATAGCATCCCCACAACTAATTCTTTTAAAATAAGTAATACATACCCCAAAATATTATCATTATAACTTACTGTAATATCTGGCATAGTAGAAATCAAAATAGTACTCATAATAAAAGAAAGCCCTATTTTTGAATAGGAAGGAATATCTCTTCCTCCAAAAACAGGAGATGTAATAAAAAAACCTAAAAATCTAATGAAAACTAGAAGAACAATATCTATATGAAAAAACACATTACTCATTAAGAAGTCCATAATTCACTTTCCTTTAACGAATATACATATTCATATTTTTATATAAATTATTTATAAATTCTATCATAGTAGTAAGCATCCAAGGTCCAAATATTAATATTGATATAAATACTGCAAGAATCTTAGGAATAAATGCTAGAGTTTGTTCTTGAATTGAAGTAACTGTTTGAAATATACTTACAATGAGCCCTACAATTAATCCCATAAGAAGCATAGGAGCTGATACTTTTATTGTAGTCAATAAAGCTTCTTTAGCTAAATCTATTATAATCTGTTCCATAATCTCTTCCTCCTTTTTACCTAAAAGTTTGAACAAGTTGACTAATTACTAAATTCCATCCATCTACCATAACAAACAATAGTATTTTAAACGGAAGAGAAATCATAACAGGAGGAAGCATCATCATTCCCATTGACATTAAAGTAGAAGCAACAATCATATCTATGATAATAAAAGGTATATATATTAAAAATCCTATCATAAAGCCTGTTTTTAATTCACTAATAATAAATGCTGGAATTAATACTCTTGAAGGAATTTGGTCCATTATAGAAACATCTTCTGTCTCCTCTATAGGTTCTATTTGGGCAATTCCCATAAATAAATTTAAATCACTTGTTCTTACCTGTTTAAACATAAATTCTCTCATGGGTTCCATGGCTTTTTCTATAACTTCTTGTTGAGATAATTCTCCATTTGTATAAGGCGTTAAGGCTTGTTCATTAATTTGTGTAAAAGTAGGACCCATGATAAATAATGTCAAAAACAAAGCTAAACCTATAAGAACTTGATTGGGTGGAGTTTGTTGTGTTCCTATTGCAGAACGTAAGAAATGTAATACTACAATAATTCTTGTAAAAGAAGTCATCATAATTAATATAGAAGGAGCTAATGAAATAATAGTAAGAATAAAAAGAATTTGTAAACTCGTAACTACTTCATCAGGATTTTCTGTTGATTCTACATTAATTCCAATTTTGGGTATAGTAAAAGTTGAATCTGTTGGTTCTGCAAAAACTTTAGAACTAAAAGGTATTTGTAATATGATTATTACAACTAATGTACTAATTAAAAATTTTATTTTTTTACTTATTTTCATCATGAATCTCTCCAGTAGAAGTAGTATCTTTTATTTTGGAATCTTTTTTTAATTTTTGAACCCATGATTTTAAATAAAACTCAAATTTATTATCAGAAACATTATTTACGTGGTTCTCTAAAATTGGATTTTTAATAATATCTTCATCAATTTCTGTTAAATAAGTAATATTATCTTTTGAAAGTCCAATTAAATGAATTTTATTACCAACCTTAATCAACTGAAGTGTCTTTTGTGGTGCAATGGTTATAGATTCTATAATTTTAATATTATTACCTTGATATTTTTTATATTGAAACTTTCCTATCCATTTAGTTACATAATACGTTAATATTAATATAAGTATAAATATTATTATTAGGAAAAAAAACTGGCCTAGCATTTTAAACCAGTTTGTATTTATTTGCATTTCGCTATCTAAAAAAGTTATCTGTCCAAATGCAAAATTCAAAAAGTCATTTATATTAATCATATTTAACCTATGACCTTCTTTACTGCTTCAACTACACGTTCTGCTTGAAAAGGTTTTACGATAAAATCTTTAGCTCCTGCTTGTATAGACTCTATAACCATTGCTTGTTGTCCCATTGCCGAACACATAATAATAGTAGCATTTGAATCAATTTTTTTAATTTCTTTAACTGCTTGTATTCCATCCATTTCTGGCATTGTAATATCCATTATAACGAGGTCTGGAGTTAATTCTTTAAATTTTTCTACAGCTTTAGCTCCATTTTCTGCTTCCCCTGCAATTTCATATCCATTTTTAGTTAAAATATCTTTAATCATCATTCTCATAAAAGCTGCATCATCAACAATTAATATACTTTTTGGCATTTATTTATCCTCTCCTTTAAATAATTATGGAATACAATATGTATTATAGTTTTTATAGGTATTATAATATATTTAAAATATAAATTCCATTCAAAAAACGACAAATTTATATTAAAAACAAATATTATATCCTATTTTCGACATTTATAATATCTGTAATCCTAATTCCAAAATTTTCATCAATGACTACAACTTCTCCTTTTGCAACAAATTTACCATTTACTAAAATATCAATAGGTTCTCCAGCTAATTTATCTAATTCAATAATAGTTCCAGGACTAAATTCTAATATTTCTCTAATTAATTTATGTGTTCTTCCCAATTCTACTGTTACTTCCAAAGGGACATCCATTATAAGATCAATATTTTCCTTTTGCTGAACAACAGCTCCTGTATCAAAATTTTGAAATTGAGCAGGTTTAACATTAATAGTCTCTTGTTTAGAAGATCTTATTTGAGGTTCTTGTTCTCTTGAAACTTGAGGATTAATATTTTGTTTAACTTGTTGTTGTGATTGATTAGATAAATTAGATGTATCAGAAGTTTGCATTGGAATATCACTTTCTAAATCTTTTGTTATATGTTCATTTATATTTTTATCAGAATTATTCCCTTCAGCTTCTATTAAATTTTTCACAAGGGTTTTTGCAAAATCAATAGGAAGTATTTGCATAATTTCACTATCTATTAAATCTCCTATTTCCATTTTAAATGCAATTCTTACTATTCCATTTTCTCCAAACCCTACATTTTCTATCATATCCCCTTCATTTAAATTAGTTGCAAAAGCTTTAGGTGGACTAATATCTATTTTTTTATTAAACATTGATGACATAGATGTGGACGCTGAACCCACCATTTGATTCATAGCTTCACTTATAGCACTCAAATGTAATTCTGTAAGCTCTCCTTTTACATTTGTTCCATCTCCTCCCATCATAAGGTCCGCTATAACCTTAACATCCTCTTCTTTTAAAATTAATAAATTAATTCCTTCTAATCCTTCTT
Organism: Defluviitalea phaphyphila; assembly: GCF_001466305.1. GTDB lineage: Bacteria > Bacillota > Clostridia > Lachnospirales > Defluviitaleaceae > Defluviitalea_A > Defluviitalea_A phaphyphila. The sequence continues at coordinate 136,071 of NZ_JWID01000002.1, read as the reverse complement.
TGTATTCTACATTAATAGCTACACAGGGTTCTTGATATTCTACTCCCAATTCTTCCCATGTCATAGTTTTTACTTTTGGAGTAGTAATTGTAACCCTTTGGTTTAATAAAGTAAATAAAGTGGTTGCTGCAGTCCCCATACTTATATTACCAATTTCTCCTAAGGCATCCTTTTCTTCTTCTGTAAGTGGTTCTATATTTATTTGATTTGTAGTTGAGGTATTTTCTTTTGTATTCTCATCTGTTCCTCCTAATAATGCATCTATTTCAGCTTGTGAAAGCATATCTCCCATTTATTCTTCCCCCTTCCTTTCAATTGACGTTATTTGAATAGCATTTTTATTTTTTAATATACCTGGTTTAGCATGAAATTTTAAAATATTACCTACCATAATATCTAAATCAGAGTTTATATATGAATCCAATTTTATAACATCACCTTTTTGAAGATTTATAAATTCCCCTACTGTAATATGAGTTTTCCCTAATATTGCTTTTATAGGTATTTTAGCAATTTCTAATCTTTTTTCTAAATATTCTCTATAAATTGTTTGATCTTCTTTTTCTGAAATTGTAAACCAATATTTAGTATTTAATTTATCCATAATAGGCTCAATAACTAAATGAGGAATACAAATATTCATCATTCCTTCAACTTCTCCAATTTTCACATTTAAAGTTACTAAGGCAATCATTTCATTTGGAGAAATGATTTGAGCAAATTGAGAATTGGTTTCAATTTTTTCAAGCTTTGGATTAATTTCTAATACATTTTCCCAAGGTTCTTTTAATAAATTTAATAATTGCGCTACTATTCTTTCTAAAAGAATTCTCTCTATTTCAGTAAATTCTCTTATTTTATCAATTGCAGAGCCTTTTCCTCCTAAAATTCTATCTATAATACAGTAACCAACATTTGGAGATATTTCAAATATTATTGATCCTTTTAATGGATAAAAATCTACTATAGATAATATTACAGGATTAGATAGAGAATTACTAAATTCATAATAAGTAACTGCTTCCGCATTAATAACTTCTACTTTAGTAGGAGTCCTTAAATATCCAGATAAATATGTAGAAGCTATTCTGGAATAATTTTCAAATATAATTTCTAAAGTTCTTAATTGTTCTTTTGAAAACTTAGAAGGTCTAGCAAAATCATAATTTTTTATATGTTTTTCTCTATCGTTAGCTTGAATATCTTCAACATCTAACTCTCCTGTATTTAAGGCTTTTAATAATTCATCTATTTCACTTTGTGATAAAACTTCACCCACTAAACCACCTCCCATTCTAGCTTATAAAATTATTTAAAAATGTTATTGAACAAAAAATTCTTCAAAATAAATATCTACTATGGTATTTGTTTGAAATTCTTGTTTTATATTACTTAAAATTTCATCCCCTATTAACTCTTGCGCATTAGCTTTTTGCATTTCTTCATAAGTTTTATTTCTAATTGTTTTAATGATAATATCTCTAATAATAGTTGTTTTTTCTGTTAATTCATTATTTACTTCTTTAAAATCTTTTTGTTTGCTATCTAATCCTAATCCTACAGAAATACGAAGAATATGCTGAGTATCATCTTCTTCATTATTGAGTAGATTAGCAGTTATAGGGTCTGAAATAGAAAAAATAGATATATCTTCTGTGTCAATTGAAACTTCTTCAAATGTCAAATTTTTTTTGTTTTCTGTAGCTTCTTTTAAAGAATTAAGCGTCGAAAAAAGCGTAGTTGCCATAACTATTACAGTTATTGATAAGACTCCTATTATAATAAAAATTAATGTTTTGTTTTTTTCCATTATAATCCCCCTTATTGCAATGCTTCAGTTTCCACTGCATATGAAACATATTTACTTAAAATCTTAATTTCTACTCTTCTATTTTTTGCTCTCCCCTCTTCAGTGTTATTATCAGCTATAGGGGCATATTCTCCAAATCCTTCTGTAGAAAATTGTTTTGGGTCAAATCCTAACTCATCTATGTAATATTTTGCAACTGCTATTGCTCTTGCAGCAGATAACTCCCAATTACTTGGAAATCTTATAGTATTAATCGGACGATTATCCGTATGGCCTTCAAAACGTATTCTATTATCTGCATATTTAGAAAGCTGTGTACCTATTTTATTTAATATTTCTATAGCTTCTGGTTTTAATTCCGCTTTCCCACTGTCAAAAAGTACTCCATCTTTAAAAGTTAATACAACATAATAATTTCCTAAAGTAACATTTATTTCTTCTTCTAAATTATTTTCTTGTATATAATTTTTTAGATCTGAATGCATTTGCTTTAATTCTTCCTGTGTTTTAAGTTGTATTTCTTCTTCATTAGTTTTATCAAAATATATATCCAAATTGGATAACTGATTTATTCCATTTCCTACCTCACTTCCATCTCCTATACTAGAACCCCCTGACAATATTCCAGAAGATCCTTCAATAGAGTTAATAAAAGCTTTGAATTTAGCTATATCAATTGTAGACATTGAAAAAAGAAGTACAAAAAAAGTAAGTAATAAGGTAACCATATCTCCATAAGTATTTAGCCAATCTGGAGAGCCTTCGTTTACCTCTTGAATTGTTTTCTTTCTTGACATTTTTATTCACCTACCTCTACAACTTTTTCTTCTTCTTTTTCTTCCATACTATTACGAAGAGTTGGTGATAAAAATGCCTTTAATTTTTCTTCAATTATTCTTGGATTTTCTCCTGCTTGAATAGATAAAAGTCCTTCGATCATAACCTCTTTTAATAATATCTCTTCACTACTTCTAACTTTTAATTTATTAGCGGTTGGACTAGCTAATAAATTAGCTAAAATCGAACCATAGAAAGTTGTAAGCAAAGCAACTGCCATAGCCGGACCTATCTTGGTAGGGTCATCAAGCTGGTCTAACATAATAATAAGACCAATCAATGTCCCAATCATCCCCCAAGCAGGCCCTAACTTTGCTATTGTTTCCCAAAATCCTTGAGTTTCTTTATGACGAGCTTCTACAAAAGCTAATTCTGTTTCCATAATATTTCTAACTAATTCTGGGTCTGTTCCATCAACTATTAGAAGGATTCCTTTTTGTAAAAATTTATCTTCCATTTCCTGAGCTGCTTCTTCAAGAGCTAAAAGTCCTTCTTTTCTAGCAATATTAGCTAAATCTATAATTTGTTTTATTACTTCTCCAGCATTTAATTCTTTATTTTTAAAAATTAATCCCATTGTTTTTATTGAATTAATAAATTTATTTAGAGGATAAGAAATTAATACTGAAGCAAAAGTTCCTCCTATAGTAATCATAACGGAAGAAATATCAGCAAATAATCCTAATCTTCCTTTTAGCATAATAGATAATACTACAAATATAATCCCACTTATAATTCCTATTATGGTTGAAAGGTCCAATATCGTCACCTCACTTTGATAAAGTCTTCGTTGGTATGAAAATTTTTTGCTTATATTGAATTACCTTATTTATAATTTCATCAACTGTTTCTTTTACAACAATCCTTCGACCAGTTGTCATTGTGATTACTGTGTCAGGAGTTTCTTCAATTAATTCTATTAAATCTCCATTAATAACAATTTTTATGTTATTTAATTTTGTCACTTCAATCATTGATATTCTCCTTTAAAATCCCCACTTTAATTATATCTACTTATACCCTTAAAGTGGGGATTTTCTATATTAACGTTTTAAATTAACTAATTCTTGAAGCATTTCATCTGATACTGTAATAATCCTTGAATTAGCTTGGAATCCCCTTTGGGTTGTTATCATTTCTGTAAATTCATAAGAAAGGTCAACATTTGACATTTCCAAAACTCCACCTTGTAAGGTTCCTTCTTCTCCTATTCCATCAAAATCTCCAGAATTAGGAGTGGTCGCATATAAATTATCTCCTACTTTTTCTAAACCTGCAGGATTTATGAAATTTGCTACTACTATTTGTCCAAGAACTTTTGTATCTCCATTACTATAAGAAGCAGTAATTATTCCATCTGAACCAATACTATATCCCTGAAGAGTTCCTACTTCTCTTCCATCAACTCTTATTGGGTCTATGCTAGTAGTTGAATTATATTGTGTTATATCATCAAATGAAATCTCAATTGGACCTATTTTGGATATAGTTGTCCCACTAGAATTTTGTAAATCTCCTTCAGGAATTTGGAAAATTAATTCATCTACTCCACTTGGATAAACGGGATTTCCTGAAGAATCAAAAGTTATATTTAAATCGCTAAGTCCAGTAATGGTAGTCTCAATTTCTCCATCAGAACTTACAATATACATATCACTTCCGGCATTTCCATCTTCATCAATTGCTTGTATAGTCCATTCTCCACTACTTGCATCATATGTAGCCTGTAAATTACCTGAAAATAGATTACCTAAAGTGTCATAAAATTGTACTTGGATAGTTATTCCTTCTTCTCCGTCTACTAAATTTAAATTTCCTTGAATATTAATTCTCGTTGTTGCCTCCGGTTCTGCTACTAAATTTTCTGGGGTATCTAGTTTAAGAGGAGCAACATTCCCTCTTACTACTGTTTGAACTCCAGTATCCTCATCAGTTTCTACTGTATCCCATCCATATACTTTCATTCCATTAGGAATAACTAAATTCCCTGAATCATCTTTTCTAAAAATTCCTGCTCTTGTAAAATAAGTTCCACTTTCATCTCCTACAACAAAGAAACCGTCACCTTCTATCATTAAATCAAAAGGATTATCTGTTCTTTGTGCTGCACCACTTGTCATAAGAGTATCTATGGAAGAAACATTAACTCCTAATCCTACTTGCATAGGATTTATACCGCCTCTACCAGTATATTCACTAGGTCCACTAGCTCCTTGAAGAGTTTGACTAAATACTTCATTAAAAGTAACACGTCCTGATTTAAATGCAGTTGTATTTACATTTGCTATATTATTACCTATAACATCCATTTTTGTTTGATGAACTCTGAGTCCAGAAACTCCAGAAAACATAGATCTCATCATATTTATGACCTCCCTATTATAAACATTTTCTTTAGAGAACTGTAATTCATCTTTTCAATCATTCCAAGATGAAAACCTCCTCTTTCGAGGTCCGGTTAAATAATTACAGCTCCATCAATATTTGTAAATACATTTTCTTCTGTTTTATTTGAATCCATTGCCGTTATTACTGTTTTACTTTTTATATTGACTATTAAAGCAACTTGATCCACTAAGATTAAAGAATCTTTAATACCTTTTTCCTGTGCTTTTGTAATTCCCTTGTTAAGTCTTTTTATTTGTTCGTCTGTAAATTGAATATTTCTAGAATTTAGTCTCATAGTAGCGTGTTTAGAAAACTTTATTTGTTCATTAAAAGATATTTTATTTTTTAATATTTCTTCAAATTGACTGTTAGTATTAACTTTATTTGCATTAAGATTAAAGGCATTAATGGGAGAAACATTATTTATTTTCATAAAATCGCTCCCTATAATTAATTATCAAATACCTTTTCAACATCTTTAATTGAAATTTCTTTTCCATCTACTATTACATAAGTAACCTCATTTTTAACTAAAATATATTCTACTTCTCCTTCTATTTCCTCATTTTCACCTGTTTCATCATTAAAGAAAGAAGCTATAACTTTTTTGCCAGTTAAGGATTCTTTATCTATAACTCCTTCTAAATTTTCTAAAGTTACTTCAATAGAACTTTCTCCACTTCCAATAACTATATATGGAACACCATTTTCCATATTTATATGCGTAACTTTTCCTTCAATATATTCTGTTTCATTTGTTTCTGGATTATTTCTTTTTACTTGTACAACTTCTCCTATTAGTTCAAAAACATTGGTAATATCTGTATCTATATCAAACAATTGAGAGTCTGTTACTACCTCTACATCATCAATAGAAATTTCTTTATTATCAACAACTAAATAAACATTTCCATTTTTTATTTTCACAAAATCAACCTTGCCCTGAATAGTTTCTACTTCTGACGTTAAATCATTAGTTATGGTCGCTTGAATATCTTTACCTAACAAGGAAAATGCTTTTGTAGCTTCAAAATTTCTATTTAAATTCTGCATTTGTTCTAAGGATGAAAATTGTGCCATTTGAGCTAAAAATTCTTTATCATCAGTAGGATTTAAAGGATCTTGATATTTTAACTGGGTTACTAAGAGATTTAAAAAAGCATTTTTATCTAATTCATTTTCTGCTGTAGTAGTCTCTTGTGTATACTGAATTTTAGAATCAGTAGCACTAATATAGCTTGTATTTGATATACTGGACATAAAATCCCCCCTTATAAAGATTAATAATCAATTAATATCATGCCAAAAAATCGATTTTATTTTCAGAAAAGATATAAGGATTTTTAGTTTCTACATCATCATATATCTCTTCTATTGTCTCATCCAAATTGGCAATTATAGAAGATATTCTTTTATTAGATTTTGAAAACTTTTCTTGATTAAAATTAAATCCTTGACCATCAAATTCTTGTTTTACAAAAACTTCTAATTTATCTACTTTTATGCCTTGATCCTCTAATACATCTCTAAGTTGATTTAAATTTGTTTCTATAACTTCTTTTACAACTTGGTTTTCTGCAATAAAACGTGCTGTCATGATTCCTTTTTCACTAACAATTTTAAGAGATAATTTCCCTAAATAATCTGGTTTAAGATTAAGATTGATTTCAGTTATGTCTTCTGCTAAATTAACTTTTATGTATTCAACCATTTGTTCTATTATTTGTTGTGGTTGCTGAACTGATTCTGAACTAATTTGACTTAATTCCGTTTTTATTATTTTATTTTCATAAATAATATTTTGGTTAATAATATTTCCATTATTATTGTCTATTGTTTCTACTATGATTTCTTTTACTTCAACTTCTGACATATTATTATCTTTATTAGTAGATATTTTTTGTTGTGAAAACTCTTTTTCTAAAATTTCCTTCTTCGAGCTTTCTTCTTGACTAAAATTTTCTGTAAGTATTTCTTTATTTCCTACCTTTTCTTCTGATAAATTTAATCCATCATTATGGAAATTATTTATCAAAGTATCTTTATTAGAATTAATATCTTTAACAATATCTGTGGTATTAGATAAATTATTTTTAGAAATGATATTTTCAATATTAGGAATTTCTTCTTTTATTTCATTTAAAATATTCATTATATTTTTGTATGTTTCAACAGCTTCAGGAATAGAAAGTAAATCTATTACATTGTCTACTCCTTGGATTTTTTTCATAAATTGTTGTAAATTTTGAACTGAAAATAAATCATATACTGTAAATCCTAATTCATTTAATGTTTCTTCTATATTTTCCATAGATAAATCTGTTTTTTGTTCAAGTAATAAGATTATTTCTTCTTCACTTGGAATTTTTGATTGTTCTTCTATTTCTGTTTTTTCTTCTTCTAAATTATTGCTATCTTTTTTTATTAAATTTGTTTTTATATCTTCATTTTTCTGTGAAATTTGATTTGATTTTATATCATTTTTATTTTCGTATTTTTGCGATTGATTTTGTACTTTTTGCAATGTTTCTTCAAATTGATTATTGCTATTACTTTTATTAGAATATATTTCTTTATCAGCAGATTGAATTGATAAATTTGTCTGTATAGAAGAAAAATTTAATGTTGTTAAATTCATTCTTCCCCTCCTTTCTTTTATATTATGGTGCCATAGCCTTAACTACTTTTGCTGCTTCTTCAGGATTCATTTCTCCTATTATAGCAGCCTGTTGTTCATTATCTATATTTTTAAGAATAAGAACAACCAAATCCATATCAGTTTCTATCATTTCTTCAAAAACTTCTGCAGCATCTGAAGGATCCATACTTTCAAAGGTTTCTGAATAATTTTTTATATCTTCTGTCTGTTCTTTTTCACTTAATAACTTTTCATATATTTCTGCTGCTGTATCTGGATATATTTCTTCATAAAAACTCATAAATTCTTCTGGATCCTGTGAAGCTACCATTTCATCAAATTTTTGTTTATCTTCTTTATATTGAATTTGATTTTCTTCTATTTCTTTTAATCTTTGAATTTCACTTTCTAATTTTTCAATAGTGTCTTCACTAATATCTATTAATTCTTCCTTTTTATTTAATAAATTTTGTAATTCTTCTATTTTTGATATAAGTTCTTCTCTTGATAAATCAGAATATTCATCTTCCTCAGTTTTAACGATCAAATTGCTTAAAATAGGAATTTTTTCTAAAGAGGGTTTTAAATATTTTTCAGTTAAATTACCTATATTAAAATAAATAATAACTCCAGCTAAAAATAATAGTAAAATGATACCAATAATTATTAATGGTTTTTTACTTTTTTTATTTTTTTTTGTTTCTTTACTTTGTTCTATTTTTGTGTCTTTAGGTGATTTAACCGATTTTGCCATCTTCATCCCCCCCATCTTTAAGGTGTGCTTGATATTTAAAATTAACTATTTCATCATTTATAATTTGTTCTTTTCTATTCATTTCTTGTAAAAATTCTATTAATCTCTTTTCTTTTAAAGTTTCGAGCATTTTTTTCTTTTTTACTGCTTCTAATAGTTCTTCTTGTTTCTTTTGTGCATATTGTTCAGCATCTTGAACTATTTTTTCTTGATCATCTATTTTTTCTTTTAAATAATTTATATATTGATTACATAAAATCACTTCATTAGAATGAATTTTTTCTTCAATTTTATTACTTAAAATTTGTAAAAAGGTATTTGTTTCTTTAATTAAATTTTCCTTTTTCTCTATTTCATTTTGAAGTTTATTTAACGCTTTCCCATATTCTTGTTTTTTCTTTTCTTCTAATTTCTCTCTTATATTTAGAACATTATCCATTGTAAAAATAAAACGTTTCATTAAATTCACCTTTATTTGGAATTTTAGCTAAAGACAATTTTTTGCATTTCTTCTAAAGTTTTATTAAATTCATATTTTTCTTCGACTTTTTGAGTTAAAAATGAATAAATATCTTTATATTTAGATACTGCTTCATCTATTTCTTCATTACTTCCTTTAACATAAGCTCCTATATTTATTAAATCTTCTGCCTCTTTATATACTGCTAATAATTTTTTTATATTAAAAGCCATTTCTTTATGTTTATCAGAAATAATATCATTCATTACCCTAGATATACTTTGTAATATATCTATAGCAGGATACTGATTTCTGTTGGCTATTTTTCTTGATAATACTATATGTCCATCTAATATTCCCCTAACCGTATCTGTAACAGGTTCTGTCATATCATCTCCATCTACTAATACGGTATATAATCCTGTGATAGACCCTTTATCTGAATTACCAGCTCTTTCTAAAAGCTTTGGCATAACTGCAAAAACAGATGGAGTATATCCTCTTGTTACCGGCGGTTCTCCTATAGCTAACCCTACTTCCCTTTGAGCCATAGCAAAACGAGTGAGGGAATCCATTAAAAGAAGTACATTTTTACCTTGATCTCTAAAATATTCAGCTATTGCCGTAGCTGTTTGAGCAGCCTTTAATCTAATTAAAGCTGGCTGGTCTGAAGTTGCTACAACTATAACCGATTTTTTTAAACCCTCTTTTTTTAAATCTTTTTCAATAAATTCTCTTACTTCTCTTCCTCTTTCTCCAATCAATGCTATTACATTAAGGTCGGCTTCTGCATTTCTTGCAATCATTCCTAATAATGTACTTTTTCCTACCCCACTACCAGCAAAAATTCCTACTCTTTGTCCTTTTCCCACTGTCAAAAGACCATCTATTGCTTTAATTCCCAAGGGTAATATCTCTTTTATTCTATTTCTTTTAAGAACGTGAGGAGGACTGTTTTGAACGGGATATTTATTATCTAAATTAAGTATTTCACCATCATCTATAGGATGTCCTAAACCATCTAAAACTCTCCCTAACAATTGATGTCCTACGGCAACATTTAAAGTATCTTTTGAAGTTTCAACAATACTTCCTTGTCCTATCCCTAACATTTCCCCTAAAGGCATTAATAATATCTTATTATTTCTAAATCCTACTACTTCTGCCATTATAGAATTTTTCTGATTTTGAGATTTAATAAAGCATATATCTCCTACATTAGAAATGGGGCCTATGGATTCAATTGTTAATCCAACCACTTGAGAGACTCTTCCTTGATACTTTATATAGTTTTTATCTAATACTTTACGATATTTATCTATATTAATTTTACTCAAAATCTCACCCATCCTATATATAATTAAGAGCCTAAGAGGAAAAGTAATTCTTGTTTCAATCCTTGAAATTGAGTTCCTAAACTACAATCAATATTTCCAAAATCACTTTCTATAATACAATCTCCTGATTTCAAAGATGGATCTTTTATTATGTTAAACTCACCTTTAAAACCTATTTCATCCATAAACTCTTCCTTAAATTCTAATATGTTTTTATAATCGTCATTTGAAACCTTAATTGTTATCTTTTCTCCTTTGCCTTGAATTTCTACAAAACCTTTTCTTATTAAATAAAATATAGATTTTTTATTTATACTAATAGTTTGTCCTAAAATTTTTTCACAAATATCTAAAATCAACTCTACCATCTTAGGTTCAATATCTTTTATAATTCTTTCTTTTTCTTTAATCGCATTATCTAATTCTAACTTAGCTTGCTTACATAATTTTTCACTTTCTTCTGCTCCTCTTTTAAAACCCTCTTCATAACCTTTTTTCTTAGCCTCTTTTTTCATATTTTCTATGTTAATCTTTATATTTTCTGCTTCTTTTTTTGCATTATCTAAAATTAATGCTGCCTTTTTTTCTGCTTCCAAAATGATTTCCTTAGCATCTTCCTTAGCCTTTAAGATAATATCTTCTCTTATATTTTTTTCAAGATTATCTACAGTTTTATCATCTTCTAATGTCTTTTGAATATTATTATTTTGAATATCTATATAAACAGCTTCTCCCTGATTTAAATTTACTGCTAAATTTTTAATAATATTAGACAATTATTTCATCGCCTCCCCCTCTAGAAATAACAATTTCTCCTATATCTTCTAATTTCCTTATTACATTTACTATCTTTTGCTGTGCTTCTTCCACATCTCTTAATCTAACAGGTCCCATATATTCCATATCTTCTTGAATCATTGTAGCAAGTCTCTTGGAAAGATTTGAGAAAATGACATTTTTGACTTCTTCTCCCGCTCCTTTTAAAGCTATAGCTAAATCATTGTTATCAATTTCTCTAAGGATTCTTTGAATTGACCTATTATCTAAAGTAATAATATCTTCAAATACAAACATCTTCTTCTTAATTTCTTCTGCTAATTCTGTATCTTCTACTTCTAAAGTTTCCATAATATGTTTTTCTGTTCCTCTATCAACAGAATTAATAATATCTACAATTGCATCAACACCACCAACTGCAGTATAATCTTCCGTCACTAAAGATGATAATTTTTTCTCTAATACTTTTTCTACTTCTTTTATAATATCAGGAGAGGTTCTATCCATTAAAGCAATTCTTCTTGCTACATCAGCTTGTTTTTCCTGTGGAAGAGCTGCTAATACTAATGCTGCTTGACTTGGCTTTAAATATGAAAGTATCAATGCTATAGCTTGAGGATGTTCATTTTGGATAAAATTAAGTAATTGTGAAGCATCCGTTTTTCTAATAAAATCAAAAGGTCTAACTTGTAATGAAACAGTAAGTTTATTTATAACTTCTATTGCTTTTTCACTACCTAATGCCTTTTCTAGAATTTGTCTAGCATAATTAATTCCACCCTCAGCAATATATTCTTGAGCTAGACAAAGTTGATAAAATTCTTCTAATATTTTTTCTTTATCTTTTGGTGATACAGTGCGAATATTAGCAATTTCTAAAGTAAGTTGTTCTATTTCCTCTTCTTTTAAATGTTTGAAAATTTTGGCGGCTTTTTCAGGCCCTAAAGTAATAAGCAACATAGCAGCTTTTTCTTTTCCCGTATATTCTTCTTTTACAACTGCCATCTTGTTCACTCCCATTCTTCATTAAGCCAGTTACGTAGCAAACTTGCTACTGCTTCAGGTTTTTCATCAACAAATTTATCTATTTGCTTTCTTATCTCTGATTCTTCACCATATTCAATAGGCTCTACTTCTTCTTGCTTTTCTTGAGTGCTTTCTAACATTTCTTCAACCGATAATTCAGGTTCTGTTTCTATTTCTTCTTCACTAGGTTTTAACCTTTTAACTATTATAAATGCTAATGAAGCGATTAATAAAAATAACCCTCCTAATATTATATATTCAATATATGACCTAGGTTTAATTTCTTTATCTATAAATACAGGAATTTCATATCCAACAATTTCTACATTATCAACATCTATTCCTGCCGCATTAGCAACTAGTCTATTTAATTCAGGATATTCATTATCAATATCAATTATTGAAGGATTTGATTTTATTCTATACTTATATTCTTCCCAAGTTTCTCCTTCTTGAAGTTCATCTTCTGCTCCTGTTTTTTCTTCTTGTTCTTTTGTAGCCTGATCATAAATCTTATCTCTTAATACAACTACAGATATATTAGATTTATCTGGTATAATATCACCAATACTTTTTTCAAGTTCTATATATTGCTTATCTAGTTCATATTTAATTTCACTTTGACTTTCTTGAGCTTCATAAACATTTTCGTCACCCATTTGATATTGAGTAATTTCTCCTGCATTTGCAGCAAGACCTGGTTCTTCTCCTTCACTTCCTCCTGAAACTTTCCTACTTGCCTTATTTTCATAAGAAATTATTCCTTTGTCTTCTCCTTCAATAGGAGAACTAACTTTTTCTTGTCTTTCTTTATATTGATCAAAATCCAAAACTAAATTAGGAGTTACTCTTACATCATCAAAAAGTGGACCTAATATAGATAATACTTTTAATTCAACTTGTTTTTCTGCTGCTAATTTTATGTTTTGTTGCTCATCCATGTCTGCAACGATGTTATCTTCATCCCCTAAATAAAGAATATTTCCCGTATTATCTATAATTCTTACATTTTTAACATCTAAATTTTCTACACTCCCGGCTACATAATGAGCAATTCCTACAATTTGCTTATTAGTTAAATCTTTTATTAAATCAAGTTTTACACTAGCCCTTGCTTCTTGAGTGGATGCTAGAAAAAAATTATCTTCATCAGGAATAACTAAATGAACTTCTGCCTTATTTACTCCTTCAATATTACTTATATCCTCTGCTAATTCCTGTTGTTTAGCTTCTCTTAACTTTGCTTTTTTTTCAGTTTCAGTAGTACCCATATTATTTTTTAATGCATCTTCAAAAGTGAATCCCTGGTCTGGAATTTCCTCTTTGGCTAAAGCCATTTTAGCCCTAGCATAATCTTCCTTCTTAACTTTTATAGCCGTTCCATCTTCATTTGTCCTATTATATATAGAAGCTCTATCTAATACTTCTTTAATTTCTGCAGCTTGAGAATTTGTTAACTCTTCATTAAATAAATTCACCATTTGCGGTCTTGTAACCATAAAAATAATAATTCCTAAAGTAAGTAACCCTATAAAACTTATAATTCCTATTCTTATTTTTTGACTTTTATCAAAACGATTCCAATATTCCGTAATTTGTTGGGATATCTTAGATAACGTTTCTTGCATTTATTCACCTCATTCCTGTGCAATATAATGTATTATAATGTATTATAATGTAATTCTCATAATTTCTTGATAAGCTTCTAATACTTTACTTTGAACTTGCACAGTAAATTGAAGTGCTATATTAGCTTTCTCCTGAGCAATCATTACATTATGAATATTATCAGTTTTACCCATCATAAAATCTAATCCGATCTGATCTGCTTCCTTTTGTAATTGATTAGTTTTATCAATTAATCCTAAAGCTGCTTTATAAAAATCTTCAAAAGTTGCTTCATTAGATTTTACTTGTTTAGAATTATTTGTATATTCTGACAAATTAAATGGATTTATTTTTGTTATTTCCATATGTATCCCCCTACTAATAATTTCCTATTTCTAATGCTTTAAGTGCCATACTTTTATTTGTATTCATAGCTGTTACATTAGCTTCGTAAGATCTATTTGCAGATATCATATTTACCATTTCCTCAATAATATTAACATTTGGCATTCTTACATATCCATTTTCATCGGCATCTGGATGCTCTGGATCATAAACTAACTGAAAATCTGAATCATCCTCTACAATATCTGTTACTCTAACTCCTGACCCATTAAAACTATTTATCTGATTTTTTAAAATAGAATCAAAAGATACATAATCTTTTTTTTCTTCAAATAATACTGTTTTTCTTCTATATGGCTCTCCACTTTCAGTTCTTGTCGTATTAACATTTGCTATATTTTGAGAGATAACATCCATTCTAAGTCTTTGGGCTGTAAGACCACTAGCACTTATATTCATTGCGTTAAAAAAAGACATTTAAGTGACTCCTTTCTTAATCTATTTTCCTAATACAATACTAATTCTTTTAAATTGATTTGATACTTGAGAAATTAAAGTATTGTATTTTATACTATTTTTTGCCATTTCAGTCATTTCTACGTCAATATCTACATTGTTTTCATCCATTCGATTTTTTAGATTACTATATTCTGTAATTATTTTAGGATTAATTTTGTCTGTATCTATTTCATGTATAGATTTATTAAATTTTATAGCTTCATTTAAATATTTCTCAAATTCCACATCCTTTCTTTTATATCCTGGAGTATCTGCATTGGCAATATTACTAGCAATTGCCTCATTTCTAAGCCATGAAGCATCTAATGCTTTCTCTAAAATATTTACATTAGAATATAAATTATTAAATAACATTAAATCCCTCCTTTTATTTAACTATGATATTTTACTAAATCGCTAATTTTTTATAAAATATATTTTAATTTATTATATAAATTAAATAAAATTTTTAAGAATTTAATAAAATTATTATAAGTAATTTTATTGCAAAATCTTACTCGGCATTTTAATTTATTTTTATATTATGTTTGACATTTTTAGAAAAAATTCTCCAAATCTTTATTTAAAAATACTTTTGTTTACATTATACACAGCACATAACAAAAGGGCAACTATATTTCATTGATAAATTCGACCTATTTCAAAAAAATTCATAGTAAAAATTTATTGCATAAAATTTATAAAATATAAATTAAAATAAAAATTTATAAAAAAAAAGCAGCTTTTGCTGCTTTTTTACAATTTTTATTATTTTACTGTTTTATCTTCTAAGTTTATTTAATTCATCTAAAAGAACATCATTTAAAACCTTTATATAGGTTCCTTTCATCCCTAAAGAACGGGATTCAATTACTCCAGCACTTTCAAATTTTCTAAGAGCATTAACAATAACAGATCTTGTAATTCCAACTCTATCTGCAATTTTACTAGCTACCAATAATCCTTCTGACCCATTTAATTCTTCAAATATATGAAGTATTGCTTCTAACTCTGAATAGGATAAAGTTCCTATGGCAGATTTTACAATAGTTGTCTTTCTAATTTCTTCAGCTGTTTCTTCACTTTGAGAACGAAGTATTTCTAATCCTACTACAGTTGCCCCATATTCTCCTAAAATTAAATCCTCTGTAATATATTCTCCTTCTTCTTTATACAATAAAAGAGTTCCTAATCTTTCTCCTCCTGCACTAATAGGAATAATAGTACTATTATATTTACTTATGTCATTTTGATACCCTTGTAAATTAAATTCAGATAATAATATATTTTCTTTAGTTTCAATAATATTTAATAATTTATCATTAAACTGAGATTCAATAAAACTTCCTAATTTATCTTCTTCAGCATTTAATAAAACACTAGAAGAATCAATATAATGTATTCCTAAAATTTTACCTTTTTTACTTATAATAAGTGAATTAGAAGATAAAACTTCACTAAGTACTTTACATATATCATTAAATATAACTGGGTCCGATCCTGAGTGCTGTAATAATCTATTTACCTTTCTTGTTTTCTCTAATAGTTCTACTGACATATTATTTCCTCCTCTAAAAGTATTTTTTATTTCTATCTGTCTAATATTCTGTTCTAAAAATTCTTACTTTATACAATTGCAAATATATTTTTTTATATTTTCACCTCTATCTCAATTTAGTTTTCAAAAAAATAAAGCTGACTTAGTCAACTTTATTGTAAAATTTTTCTAAATAGTTACTCTTTTCTTTCAAATATATCTTATCATTAATTATACAAAAAAACAAGTTATACAATAAATTTATTTAAAAACTTTACTTTTTTTATATATAAAATCAAGAATATATTTTATTTTTTACTTGTTCTTTTATAAGAACATTCTTTATTACTACAAAATATATTAACCTGTTTTTTTCCTTTTTCCACTAAAAAACTACCACATTCTGGACATTTTTCACCAGTAGGTTTATCCCAAGACATAAAATTACATTTAGGACTATTTTCACAACTATAGTATTTTTTCCCCTTTTTTGTTTTTCTTATTATAACTTTTCCTCCGCAAACAGGACAATTAACACCTGCTTCTTCATATAAAGGCTTTGTATTTTTACATTCTGGAAATCCAGGACAAGCTAGAAACTTTCCATATCTTCCATATTTAACAACCATATTTCTTCCACAATTTTCGCAAATAATATCTGTTACTTCTTCTAAATTTATATTTCCTATTTCCTTTTCAGCAATTTTTAAAGTTTCTTCAAAGTCAGGATAAAATTCTCTAATAATTTTTTTCCACGGTACATCCCCATTTTCCACTTCATCTAATTGTTCTTCCATATGCGCTGTAAAATCAACATCTACAATTTTTTCAAAATATTTTTTTAAAATATCATTCACTATTTCTCCTAATTCAGTTGGACAAATAGCTTTGTTTTCTTTTACTACATATCCTCTAGCTAAAATAGTAGTGATGGTAGGAGCATAAGTACTTGGTCTTCCTACACCATTTTCTTCTAAAGTTTTTACTAAAGATGCTTCTGTATATCTTGCTGGAGGTTGGGTAAAATGTTGCTTTTCTTTTAAATTTATTAATTTTAACTCTTCGTTTTCTTTTATATCAAATCCTACTTTTGTTTCTTTTTCTTCCTCTCTATTATAAACTGAAAGAAAACCATCAAATTTAAGAGAAGATCCTGAAGTAGTAAAAAAATACTTCCCTGCACTTACTTTAATAGAAAAAGTATCATACTTAGCTGGAGCCATTTGGCTAGCTACAAATCTTCTCCATATTAATTCATAAAGTTTATATTGGTCTTTTGACAATGAGTCTTTTATTTCTTTTGGATTTTTATTCACATAAGAAGGTCTAATAGCTTCATGAGCGTCTTGAGCATTCTCTTTACTTTTATATAATGATTTTTTTGAATTTATATATTTTTCCCCAAAAACATTTTCAATATATTCTCTACACTGTTCTTGAGCTTCTTTAGAAATTCTTACAGAATCCGTACGAATATAGGTAATAAGACCTACTGTCCCTTCATCTTTTAAATCAATTCCTTCATATAATTGTTGTGCAATTCTCATGGTTTTCTGAGTGGAAAATCCTAGATATTTAGAAGCTTCTTGTTGAAGAGTACTGGTTGTAAAAGGTTCAACTGGATTTTTTATCCTCTCTCCTTTTTTAACTTCTTCTACTATATATTTTTTATCTTTTATTTCCTTAAGAATATCATCAACTTCTTCTTTTGAATGAATTATTATTTTTTTATCTTTTAAACCATAGAACTTTGCACTAAAATTTTTATTTTCAGAAGTCATAAAATTCGCTTCTATAGTCCAATATTCTTCTGGAATAAAATTTCTAATTTCTTCTTCTCTGTCACAAATTAATCTTAAAGCTACTGATTGAACTCTTCCTGCACTAAGCCCTTTTCTAACCTTTCTCCAAAGAAGTGGACTTATTTTATATCCTACTATTCTATCTAAAACTCTTCTTGCTTGTTGAGCATCTACAAGATTCATATTAATTTTTCTTGCTTCTTTAATAGAATTTTTAACTGTATTTTTAGTTATTTCATTAAACGTAATTCTACTAGTTTTTTCTTCTTCTAATCCAAGGGCATGATATAAATGCCAAGATATAGCTTCCCCTTCTCTATCTGGGTCAGTTGCTAAATAAACTTTATCTACGGCTTTAGCTTCCTTTCTTAATTTTTTTAATAATTCACCTTTTCCTCTAATAGTTATATATTTAGGTTCAAAATCTTTTTCTATATCTACTCCTAATTGACTTTTAGGCAAATCTCTAACATGTCCCATGGACGCTTCCACTTTAAAAGATCTCCCCAAAAATTTTTTAATTGTTTTTGCTTTAGCTGGAGACTCTACGATAACTAAATATTTTGCCATAATACCCCTCCATTATTAACTTCGTATAAATCTCTTACCCGGTAATTGCTTTATTAATCCTTTTAGCTCTAACAATGTAAGTATACTTTGAAGTTTATTCATAGGATATTGAGTTTTACTAGATAAAATATCAATATGGGAAGGCTCAAAACTTATACAATCATATACCATATTTTCTTCCTTTGCAAGTCTATTAATTATTTTTTCTTTATATTGTAATTCTTTATTATACTGGTTTATATAAAAATTATCCATAATTTCACTTAAAATATCATCTATATTCATTACTAATTTTGCTCCTTGCTGAATAAGTTTATTAGTTCCTATACTAGATTTATTAAAGATATTCCCAGGAACTGCAAATACTTCTTTCCCCTGTTCTAAGGCTAAATCTGCTGTAATAAGAGCTCCACTTTTTTCTCCTGCCTCAATAACAATAACTCCCTGACTAAGTCCACTAATTATCCTATTTCTTAAAGGGAAAAATCCTGGAATAGGTCTTGTACCAGGAGGAAACTCAGAAATTATAGTACCTTTTTCTTCTATTTTTTTCATTAATTCCATATTACATTTTGGATAACATATATCAACTCCATTAGCTAAAACAGCAATTGTAAATCCATCTACTTCTAAAGTACTTTTATGAGCAACCGTATCAATTCCTTTTGCTAAACCACTAATAATTCCTATTCCTTTAGAAGAAAGTTCTTTTGACAATTTACTTGCTACTCTTCGTCCATATTCAGAACAATTTCTTGTTCCTACTATGCCAAGATATCTTTTTTTAAAAGGTATTGTATTTCCTTTAACATAAATACCTAAAGGAGGATTAGGAATGTTTTTTAAAATATCTGGATAATTAGGATGATTTATAGGATAATAAGAAATATTTTTTTGTTCTAATTTTTTTATCCATTTTTCTATTAATGTAAGATCTTTTGACTTTTCAAAAATACTAATTTCTTTATCTGATAATTTAAATCTAAACTTTAATTCTTCTAAATTTTGTTCCCATATATTTTCTGGAGTTTTAAAATAATTTAAAAGTTTTTTTATAATATTTTTTCTTATTCCCTTTATAGTAGTTATCCAAATCCAATATAAATAACCATCTCTATCATTATTCATATTATCATCCACCTTTTATTATTATTAATACTCTTTATTTGTATAATCTATATTTTAAACCATATTTTTCTATAAGATATAATATTATATATTTTACTATTTTTTATTTAAATATCAATATAATTTTAAAATTTAGTTATACGTGTTGTAAAAATGTGGAATAATATAATTGATATTAATTAATAATTTTAAACCATAATAAAAATATTATAAATTTTTTATTAATTAAAATACATTTAAAGTTAAAGGAGAAAAAAATGATTAGTAAAATAAAAAGTTGTGCTCTTTACGGAATTAATGGTTATCTTGTAGATGTAGAAGTAGATTTAAGTGAAGGACTACCTGGGTTTGATCTTGTAGGGCTTCCTGATTCATCTATTAGAGAATCTAAAGAAAGAGTGAGAGCTGCTATAAAAAATTCAGAATTTCTATTTCCAATAAAACGAATTACTGTTAATCTAGCTCCTGCAGACACTAAAAAAGAAGGCTCTGCTTTTGACCTTCCTATTGCCATTGGCATTATTAGCTGTAACGACCCTATAGATAAAGAAATTTTAGATTCAACTATGATAATAGGAGAACTCTCCTTAGATGGAAAAGTAAGACCTGTTAATGGTATTTTACCTATGGTATATTCAGCTCTAAAAAAAGGAATTAAACAATGTATAGTTCCTTTTGAAAATGCGGAAGAAGGAGCTATTGTAGAAGACATAGAAGTAATAGGAGTACATACATTAAAAGAAGCTATAAATCATTTAAAAAAAGAAGAAATTATTCCTAGAACTATTATAGATATAAACTCCCTTATGAAAAACAATACTAACAATACTTTAGACTTTGCAGATGTTAAAGGACAAGAACATGTTAAAAGAGCCTTAGAAATTTCTGCTGCTGGATCTCATAATGTACTTATGATTGGCCCTCCTGGCTCTGGAAAAACTATGATGGCTAGAAGACTTCCTACTATTCTTCCTGACCTATCTTTTGAAGAAAGTATTGAAATAACAAAAATATATAGTGTCACAGGCCTCCTTCCTAATAAAAAATCATTAATAACCTCAAGACCCTTTAGAGCACCTCACCATACAGTATCTAATAGTGCTTTAATTGGAGGAGGACGAATTCCTAAACCTGGCGAAGTAAGTTTATCCCATTATGGAGTGCTATTTTTAGATGAATTACCAGAATTTAATAAAAATGTTCTAGAAGTTTTAAGACAACCTTTAGAAGATAGAGAAGTCACCATATCTAGAGTAAATGCTACCCTAACATATCCTGCTAGTTTTATGCTTGTTTGTTCTATGAATCCATGCCCCTGTGGTTATTTAGGAGATGATGAAAAATGCCATTGTCAACCTGAACAAGTTAAAAAATATTTATCAAAAATATCTGGTCCCTTATTAGATAGATTAGATATTCATGTAGAAGCTTCCCCTGTTAAATATGATGATTTAGATGTTAAAGAAAAAAGTGAATCTTCTGCTAGTATTAAAAAAAGGGTTTTGCAGGCACAAAAAATACAACAAGAACGATATAAAAATGAATCTATTTACTTTAACGCACAACTTAGTGCTTCTCAAATTGATAAATATTGTGTTTTAGGAAAAGAAGAAAGAGACTTACTTAAAAATGCTTTTGAAAAACTTAATTTAAGTGCTAGAGCATATCATAGAATCCTTAAAGTATCAAGAACTATTGCAGATTTAGAAGGAGAAGAAAAAATTGGACTTCAACATCTAAGTGAAGCTATACAGTATAGAAGTTTAGATAGAAAATATTGGGCTTAACATAAATTAAGCTTCAGTATTTACTACTTTTATATTTTTATAAAATGTAGAATTACAATACTGAAGCTTTTAAAATATTATTACATTATTTTTTTACAAAATATACAAATATAAATAAAATATTTATATGTTTTCATCCATTGTATTTGATATTTATTCTAAAGTTAATATATTTTATAATATAATATTTAGTAAAAAACTAAATATCCTAAAATCAATTTTTATCAGATTATTAATTTTAAAAAATTCTACTGATAATATTTTGATTCTTTTGGATGAATAAATTTCATATAATATTCATATTTCTTCTTATCGACTCCTTCTATTTTACAAAAATGTTCAAAAATATTTAGCACAAAATTCTCAAAATCCTTATATTCTTCTTGAGTTAAAGAGTAAAATCCATGAGCAAATATATTATAATTGCGTATTTTTATTTTGTTAAAAATACTTTTTAAAAATTTAATTTTATCAGTTTCATAGATTAATTTATCTTTAAGAGCTGCTAACTGAATATATCCTTCCATTAAAGTAATATTATTAGGAAGATTTATGTTTATATTTTTCCCATAAACTTTTTTTCTATATTCAATTACTTTATTTTTAAAAATATTTAACTCATTTCTATTTTTAAAAATCTTATTATATATGGGTCTTGAAACATCTATTTCATAAGTAACTAATCTTCTTTGCATTATCATCTCTAAAAGTCTATATAATAATAAAGATGCCATATCATATTTTTCCTGTTCACTTCTTCTTTTAGCATTATGATATACTGTAAACATAAGAGGAAGTATTTCTTCTATTTTCAAAAGTATTGCCATAGGATTATTTTTCCTAATTTTTTTAGTATTATTAGTCATTATCTCTAAAAATTCACTTTGTTTTCTTAATAATTCTAATTTATCTAACATTATAAACTTAGAATTTAATAAAGAATATTTTTCTATTTCTTCTATTGCCTTATTCATATTTAATAAAGCTTTATTAAACTCTAAGGAATCCCAGTATTCATATGCTGAAGTAATTAAATATAGTACATAAAAATACTCTTTTTTATTAGGATCTGGCACTTTATCAACTAAAGATTCAAATATCTTTCTTGCTCCTACATAATCATGTTGATTTAATAAATCATTAGCTCTTTCCTCTTCTATATCTCCAAAAACATTGTAAGGATTTTGTACTTTTTCTAAAAATTCTGTGCCAGGATATGGTTTTCTAAAATCCTTTAAATATTCCTTATTTCCTATATAAATTAATTGAGCTCCTAACATAGCTCCGGCCATGGCAGTAGCTGCTGACATGGCCTTTGTTCCTCCTGTAAAATCAACATATATTTTTTCAGGCTTTCCCCATTCTAAATAAACTTTTTTAATTTTTTGATATATTATTAAAGAATTTGTTTCTTCAACTTTTTCTTTATTAAATTGGCTTGCTTTTAAATTTACAAATTCCAATATTTTATCGATTTTTTCTTCTGTTTTTTCAGTATATAAAAATAATACTTTGTTAGGATTTAATAATTTTAAAGAAAGTACCAAAGGTTCATAGGAAGTTCCTACAGATAAAATCATATATTCTGGTTTATTAATAATATTCTTTCCCCTGTTAATAAAGCTTTCTATAATTAAAGGCATTAATTCTTTTTCATAATATTTTTCCGCTCTATCCCTTTGTTCTTTTGTAGCTCTTTCCATAGACATCCAGATAGATGTTTTTTGCTGTATTTCTCTTGTATTCATTATAATCCTCCGATTATCTACCTACTAATTTTTAATAAAATTGACTTTAATAAATCAATCTTATCTTTAATTTTTTCTTTTGCAGCACCCAAGCGCATTCGTCCTTCTTCCCTCATTCCTCCATGTCCTGAGACATTTCTCATATCTGAAATATCTTTATATAATTGTTTTATTTTTTTTATATCTTCATTCTTATGGTCTTTTTCATGCAATTTATTGGATATACTTTCTCTATATTTACGGTTATAAATATATTCCGGTTTATTTTCTACCATTTCTATTAAATATGTAATAATTAACTCTCTAAGAGTCGTAAGGCAATTTGTATATCTGTTATAACGATAATATAATTCTGCTAAAAATAATTGTATTTGCCAGTGATATTCATGTTCCACAATATTTTTCAAATCTTCTTTAAGCATAGGGACAATTATTGAAAATTGTTTTACAAAATATTCTATTTCCTCTTCAACAGATTTATCTTGCAATAAATCAAGTAATATATGTGCAGTATCTTTTACTTCTTTTGTATAATTTAATCCTATAGCATAAGATAAATCTTTTAATGCTTTAGAAACTTTTTTTAAATTTTTAGGGCCTTTACTTTTATCTACTTCTTTATTTAAATAAAAATCATTTTGTTTTTCATCTAAAAGATCAGCAATTTCAGTTGAAATTCCACTGGAATTAAAAACATGATAAGCCCCAATCCACTTTTGTAATTCCATTAATGATTGCATATCTACTATGGGTGCTTGTTCTCCTTCTCCACGATACATCCCATAGTAACATCCTTTAATTTTTGCATTTTGTATAATACTAAAATAATTAAGAGCTGAAAATAAATAAAAAGGAATGGAACGAAATCCATGGGTTACATCTATATATATTTCTTTATCTTTTACTTCTATTGTAGATATAGTTTTAAAAATTTTAATATAATCTTCATTTTGTTCGCCATAAGGAATAATTATCTTTTTATAAGGAATATTTGTCTTATCTATATTTTCCCACAAAGATGTTTCTGTTCCTAAAACATAAATTTGATCCAGTTTAATTTCATTGTACAAGACATCCATTACTAAATTACTTCTTATGCTTTTTCCTTTAAAAATATATTCAGTTTCCGGATATGTATTTTTCCCTATAACAGATATTAAAACTTTTTCCAAAGTTACTCGCTCCTTTAAAAATACTTCTTAAAATTTAATATCCAACCCTTTAAATGCATTTTGCATTACTGAACTACCAATACTATTATTAGACATATTTTTACTACCTCTATAATTTCTTTTATATTTAACTTTTTTGTTAAAGTTTTTATTTTTTGTATTTTTATTCTTATCTTCCTTAATTAATCTTCTTGTCCATCCTAAAATATATTCTATTTCTTCTAAAGTACAATCTTTAAAATCTTCATTTTCTAAAATAAATCCTTCTTTTTTCTTTAATTTAATATATTTATCTACAAATTCTTTAAATCCATTTTTTAATTCTTTTCCTCCACCTATAATTTCTATTTTAGCTGAATTTTTAAGTTGATATAATAATCTAAAAAATTTTTGTTTTTGTTCATATTCATCATCACTAGAATATTTTGCTACGTGTAATAATTCTAAAATTTTTGAGATAAAATTTGAATAGTGATTTTTATTAATAAATTCTGCAGCTCTTTCTGATGCTTCTAAAAGTAGTCCTTTGTTTTCCATAAACATCTCTCCTAATACATGCCATTTTCCCATTCACTTATATTTCTTTTGGATCTATCATAATTTAATATATTTATTAACTTTTTAATATTTCCTTTAACTTCTTCCGAAGATTGATTTTCATATTTATTTGCTTTTTCTATCCATTTTTGTTCATTAGTAGTTATTTTAACACTTCCATAATAAGCAGGTTTTCCATATCCGATTTTAGGCTGAATTCTTCCATTAAGTCCTAAAGAAAAACAAAGTAAATTAACTTGTTCCTCTGTCATATTTTCAAATCTTATACTTCCTTCAAATATTCCTCCTATATTTACAAATTCATAAGGAAATTTCCCTTTTTCTAAAATTTTTTTATCCCCATGATGATAAAATTTATAACCTTTATACTTATTATTTTCTAAATATAAATTATTTTCAGGTCTAGGAGGATAAAATTGTGGAATATTTAATATAATCATTTTATTTTTTATATCTTCTTCTCTAAGCTGTAAATCTTCAAATCTAATTTTGCTTTTCTTTCCCATAGCCCCAAACATATTGCATATAATACAGTTATTACTTTCATCTAGTTTGTTTTTAGAAAATTTTTTATAATCTACATTTTTTGATTTAGGGTAACAACTATAAGATATTGCCTCTGCAATGGAACGAATACATCCTTTTAAACTAGTACCAGGAATAATAGGTCTATTATTGAATTTAACAAATTGTTTATATAATAAATTATTATGTTCTTGTAAATGTCCCGATGAAATATGTACTGGTGTTAAGACTTCTAATTTTATATCAATTTTCCCTTCTTCGTTCCCAGTTTTCTTATATTCTTTCATAGGTAAAAAAGGTATAAAACTATATGGCTTTTTCATTGTATTCACACCTATCTGTTTCATTTTTAGTTAATAATATATTCTGTAATAAATTCTTTATATCTTCAAATGTTTCTATTTTTTTCTCCATGTAAAATCCTTTATCTATATATTCATTACTACATTTTGATTTATCATAGTATCTTAATACAATGTTAAATTCTTCTAATTTCATTCTTCCAAATCCCTTAGAAGTAAAACCTCCAAAAACAATATAACCCTCATTAATCCTTTCAAATAAATCTATTAGTAATTT
Source organism: Defluviitalea phaphyphila (assembly GCF_001466305.1). Lineage (GTDB taxonomy): Bacteria > Bacillota > Clostridia > Lachnospirales > Defluviitaleaceae > Defluviitalea_A > Defluviitalea_A phaphyphila. The sequence continues at coordinate 110,187 of NZ_JWID01000002.1, read as the reverse complement.
TATATGCCATTTAAAAAAATTTTGAATCTGTATATTTCCTTTAAATAAAGCATCTTCTACATATTCAAAATCGAATAAAGCACTTCCTTTTGCAGCTCCAGTAATTCTATCAATAGCCACAGATTTTCTTGCCCCTATTTTATATTCTCCTTCAGGATAAGCATCTCCAAAAAGAATTCTACTTTTTAATGCAGTTGAACCAAATAGTTTGCATACTGGGCAACTTTTTTTATACCTTGCCGTTCCATCATCTTTTTTCCTATCTACTTTTTTCCCACAATTATTTCTTAAAGGGTCGCAACTACCCTCTAAAATTTTTTCGCTATTAGAACGTAAAACTCCCTTTAAACTTGTCCCAGGTAAAACAGGAACAGGGTTACCATCACGATATACAGTTAAAAATGAATTATCCACTGCATTAGGATTTAAACTATCTTCATTATGACTTCCAATATAAAGTGGACTAACTGTTTTTAATTTATATGAAATAAAGGCTTCATTATGTAATTTTTTAAACATTTTCCCACTCCATTTCTTCTAAAGCTTCTAATCCTTTTTCTAAATAAGTTTTTAGATTATCCATAGTAATTTTATAAATTTTTACTTCTTGTAATTGGATACTTCCTAATCCTGCAGAAGTCTTTCCTCCTATGCGAAAATCTCCATTTTTTAATATGCTTATAATTAACTTTAATATTTCTAAAAGTTCATCTTCAATGTTATCAACGGTCATATAAAAATCAAATTTACTTCCTGAACTTACACACTCAAAATCGTATTTATTATTTTCTGTTCCTGTATCCCTATCTATAGCCACTCCATCTCTCATATCAATATATACCTTTTCTCCTGATTTTAAGTTGGCATCTCTAATATGTATCTTAGAAGCAAAATAATTAGAACCAAATAATTTACAAACACTACAAAGCTTACTGTATATTTCTTCTGCTTCTTTTTTATCATTTAAGTTTTTATCTTTTATCTCTTTTTTTATTTTTTTAATATCGTCATCTGAAACACAAGGTTCATTAACAATTAAACAGGAATTTAATCCTTTATATACTCCACTATAAAGAATCCTTTCAATATATGATCTAATAGTCCCTTTTAATGAACTTCCTGGAATATAAGGAATTCCTTTATGATCTCTTATAACAGTATTATCTGCTAATACAGGGTCAAAATTTTCTTGTCCTGAACCAATATGAAGAGGAGTTAAGGCATATAATGTTCCCTTTATAATATACTTATTTTGAAATTTATTAAATAACATTATTTTCCTCCTTTCTCAATACTTTTTCTAAACCAGTATAAATAGCCAAAAAATTTACTGATATTTGATAAGGCTTCTTCTTCTGTATCAGAAAGTTTTTTTATTTTATCCATATATTCTAAAATAATTTCTCCAAATTTTTTATTATCTTTAAAATTTTTTTCCCATCCGTTTCCTCTTGCTATTTTATATGCTATATATAATTCCAATTCCTTATAACAATCAGCATTTAAAGCTATTGTAGCCATATTTCTAATATTTGTACTACCTAAATTTTTACTCCCTGTTTTTTCCCAAAATATATTATTACTTTTAATTTCATCTATGTATTCTAAAATTTTATTTTTTATTTCTTTATTCATTATCTACCCCTCCATCATAAATTTTAATCCATCCAAATCCATTTTCTGTTTCTAACCCAAAGGTTTTATTAGAGAAATCTTTATAAATCTGTTCAAAGGAATTATTAGTCTTTAATACAATAACACTGCCCTTTTGTAAATGTAATACTGCACTTTTTCGATTATCATTTGTTCCTTTAGAAGTATCATATCCCCTATATATATTAGTTTCTCCATAAATCATTTGTATGGCATAATCTTCGCTAATATCTAATAGATTTTGCCATTCTTTTTTATATTCTTCTGTTTTTTTATAACCATTTAATTCTATATGAGGTAATTTAACATCAGAAACAAATAAAATAGCAAAATAATTTAAATTATCATCTAAAAAATTATCTAAATTGTTATTTTTAAAATTTCTTTCTTTTTTTAATAAATTTTTAAATTTTTTATCGAATTTTTTCATTTTGTTAATTATTAAAGACTGATCCTCTGTTTTATTTTCATATATTATTTCTAATTCAACTTGTCCAAAACCAGAAGATATATATTTCCCAATACGTAAATCATTAAATAATTTTAATTCTTCTTCATTTATTCCTTCAATCTTCCCTTTAAAATAGCTATTAATTTTATCATTTTCCTTAGTTGTTCCTTCTACTGCTACTAAGGTATATAAAGAACCATCCTTAGAAGTTTGAGTGTATGGATTTATGGAAGTTCTAGTAAAGTAATTCCATATAACAGAATATGGTTTATCATTTTTTCTTAAGCCTGTGGAAAATTCTACTCTTTGTTCACATTTTTTACATTTTCTTTCGTCCACCAAACAATCTATATATCCATGTTCATCATTTTCTTTACACTTCATAGCTGTAAGAGGAACTACTTCTGTATCTTCTGGATAGAAAAATGAAAATTCTATATCACTAAATTTTTTACAAATATTTTTATATATGCACTTTTTGCATTCGTCTAGATTTCTAAAATATACCCAGTTATATTTTTTTTCTCTATTAATTTCAACATAATTTTCTCTATTAACGGCACAATGATTTAATATATGCCTAGCAAAAGCCGCTCTAACAACATTTCCAGGAATATAATCGATTCCTTGTATAAAATTAGATGTTAACTTTTTACCTCCTATTAATAAGGGAGAATTAAATTTCATTCTAATATTCATTTTGTCACCTCCCTAATAAACACTTTACAATGTCCAAGTCCCTTACTCTTACCTTTTCCAATAGCATCAACCATTAAAAATGCCATTTCTAAATCTTCTTTATAATTTATAGTAATATCATCAAAATAAATAATCACCTTTCCAGTATAAATTCCTTTTTCTCCTATTTCATAATTAAATAATCCTTTATCTTTTGCAGTCTTTTTATATCTATCAACTCTTATTCCATATCTTATATCTGTATTTTTGGGCTTATTTGAAATAAAGTCTTCAAAATATATTTTTGAAGGCTTATATCCTTCTCCTCCAAATATTAAAGCTTCTATTTTTTCTGCATCTAATCTATTCATTTTACTTTCCAAAAGCATTCTAAAATAACTTCTTACCTTTCCTTTTACAGTAGATCCGGGAATATATGGATTTTGACCTTTCTTGATTATATATTCATCTATAAAACCATTCTCTACTACTCCAGATGATATATGGAATGGGGAATTAAACTCTATATCAACTTGATATTCCTTTTTAATCAATCAAAATCCCCCCTTATTAAATCAAATAAATCCGTAATATCTTTCCAAGGAAAATCATCTATATTTTCAAGTAATTCATTGATATCTTTAAAGTTATACAATTTTTTCATATATTTTGAATATTCATTGCCTATACGGGATTGCTGATATAAATAAAAGAGCTTAAATTCTTCTTTTTCCATCTTTTCAGCTGCATATCTAAATTTGTATATTTGAGAAGGCTTAATTTTAGAATTATTTTTCATTTCTTTCAAAATTGAAATAAATCTTGATACTTCTTCTGCACTGGCAGGAAAAAAGCTTTTTCTTTTATTATTCCAATCAATTAATCCTACACCCTTAAGCACTTCTATATCAATTGATCCTTTATTAAGTTTTTTAGATTTTACATATTGCTTTGCTGATTTTAATTTTTTTTGTGCAATAGAAAACATATTTCTAATAGGAGTATTAAACTTTCCTATACAAATACCTACAGACATGGTTATTTCATAATTAAATTTTTTATCAAATTCTGTAACAATATCTCTTGATATTTCCAAGCTATAATCTGCTGGAACTATAATAAAAATATCATCTCCTCCTAAAGCTATAACCTCAAACCTTGCTTTTCCCTGCATGTTCTTTTTTATAGCATTATATACACAAGATTTAGTTATTTCATCAGTTTTTCGGCTAAAATATGCCATTTTAAATGGAGTGTCAATATTCTTTACAACATTCCCCATATTATTCCCGTCTCCATAAATTACAGCAATATTGTTATTTTTATCTTTTAAATCTTCTATAACTTTAATTGACTTTTTTACTTCTCCACCAGTTATATTTTGATATTCTTGCATAAATCTTGATTTATCCTTTCCTGCTTTATTTTTTCTAAAACAAGAAGGACAAGCTACTATTTCCCCTTCAGCAGTATTTATAATATATTTCCCATCTCTTACTTGACATAAAGGACAAATTTCATTAGATTGTACCTTTTCATCTTTAGAAAAATGAATTGTTTTATTATTTATAGTTATTTCCACTTCACTATCTGGATTTATTTGATATATTTTAGATTTTTTTCGTTCTTCTAGTTTTATAGTTAATTCTCTTGAAATTTCATTAAAATCATATAAAAATGTATTTATGTTGGTAGGAATAAATTCAAAGGCATTTTGTACGGTTAAAGCTATCTCAAAATATCTATTTTCTAAAATTTCACAAATATGTTCCCCCTTATCTTTAGGAGTAATTAAAACTATATTACCTCCCCCACTATATATCTTACATTCATCAATCAAATGATTCTGTATTATATTGTCTGTAACTTGAATATTAAGATAATCTATTAATACACTTCCTCCACGAATATCTTTAATTTTGTCATTTTCCAAAAAATACTTTTTTATTTTATAAATAGAACCTTTTACTAAATCTATTTCTATTTCTTTAAAATCTTCTTCTTTTTCTCCTTTTAAATAAGCATGAATAAAGGATTTTAATTTTGTTTTTTCTTCTGTAAAAAATTGCTTATACGATTTTATTCTATCAAATTTTTTATTTTCTTTACCTGAAATAATATAGTCTAAAGCTACATATAGCCTTACTACATCATAAATAGAAGCTTGTGTTTTGACATTTTTCCCATTATTATCTTTAAATATATAAGGATAATCTTTATATTTTTCTAAAATCTCTATTTTTTCATTATTTATATGAGATTTTATTTCATTATATCCTTGATTAAATTCCGCTATATCCATAGTTTTGGGATATAGACACATCATATTCTCCATCATATCCCTCCTTTGAATATAAATTATTTTATATATTTGTAATTTAACCCACAATTATATATTATCTTAAAATTTTTATATTTTCAATTTTTGCTTCTAAAAAACAAGATATTAATATAAAAATTTACATAAAAAAAGAAATCTTTTAAATAAGATTTCTATACTTATGCACAAATGTATTATTTTGTATTTTTATTTCTTTATAAGTATTATATAAACTGCCACAAATGTATATCCATAAAAAATAAATATAATATTTCAATTCCTTCTAAGTAATCTATAAAACATATAAACATAATGTATAATATTTTTGATTTTTATTTAATTTATATTCTATATTATAAATATTATCTTTTTTTATTCATCCTTATTTTATAGTAAATATATAAATTTTATTTTCTGTCGACCTTCTATACTTTACACTATTACAGATCGACAGTATTTATTTTATAAAAAATATACTTTTTGTATTCAACTAATTTTTTCGATCATTCCAAATCCTTGAGAATTTTTACTCCCAAGACCATAGTTATAAGCAATCTTTATAAGTTCAATATCTCCTTTTAATTCAAAAGTACCCATCCATCCTTTTATGATAAAATTTTTATAACGAATTATATTAGGATTTTTATTATAGCTTATAGTTTTAATTTCAAAATCCATATTTTTAGATTTTGAATTAAATATACTTGCTTTTCTTATAAGATTCTCTTTAATCATTGTTGCAAATTGTTTTTCTTGTGGAGAATAATAATGAGTAAATTTTTTATTTTCATTAGACAAGGTACTATAAATCACTATTGGAGATAAAGTTTTAATTTTCATATTTTCTTCTATTGAAGGTTTTTCTAAAAAAACTTCCTTGGCTTTAACTATATTAGTCCCTAATGTAAGATTATCTTCTTTAATTAAAGTATTAGCTAAGTTTTCAATAAAAGGCGGAAACATGGAGGTAACCTTTAAAGTGACCTTATCCGTAAATATTATTCTCTTTTTATTATTATTTATTTTAAAATTTCCTTCCAACCTAGAAAAAGAAAAAAATTTAAATATTCTTTTTTCTTTATTAAATCCTTTATTATGTATAAAATCTCGTAAATAAGGATCAGAAAGATTTTTATAAAGGAATCCTTGTATAGTTTGATTATATGATAAAGGTAAATTAATTGGACCATTTCCTTTTAATATAATATTTATTCTCATATAAAAATCCTCTCTTTTAGATACTTTTTTTAAATTAATAGTTAGTACGATTATATATTACTACAATAAATATTAAAACCCTTTTTAAAAATATAAGAAATCTAAATAGGCCTGTTAATTCTAAATTTAAAACAAGTGGGATTTTAAAAATCCCACCTTAACTATTAACAAATAACCAAAATTTTAATAACTTTTATTTTAAATTTAATTTAACATACTAAACTTTATTATTTATTAAATTAATTCAACAAATTATTTCTTATATTCCATGTTTTACCCTGTCTCTTTCTTCTGCTCTTTTTCCATTATTCCATCTACTTAAATCTCCTACTAAATATCCTGTAATACGTCTAATTCTTTCAAAATACACTCCATTTTCTCCGTCACGACGACCGCATTTAGGACATTCATTGTCTAAAATTCCATTATATCCACAAATAGGGTCTCTATCTACTGGATGATTAATAGATCCATATCCTACTCCCATTTCAGCCATTGATTTCACTATCATCTCAAAGGCTTCTAAGTTCTTTGCAGGATCTCCGTCTAATTCTATATAAGTAATATGCCCTCCATTACATAATTCATGGTAAGGAGCTTCTATTTTTATTTTTTCAAAAGCTGATATAGGATAATATACTGGTACATGAAAAGAATTAGTATAATATTCTCTATCAGTTACTCCTTCTATAATTCCAAAACGTTTTTTATCTATAGCTGTAAATCTTCCGGATAATCCTTCTGCTGGAGATGCAATCAAAGAAAAATTAAGTCCATATTTTTCACTAGCTTCATCCATACGTCTTCTCATAAATCCAACTATTTCAAGTCCTAATTCTTGAGCTTCTTTAGATTCTCCATGATGTTTGCCTATTAATGCTTTTAAAGTTTCTGCAAGGCCTATAAATCCCATAGTTAATGTTCCATGTTTTATAACTTCTCTAATTTCATCATTTCTATCTAATTTATCTGAATCAATCCATATTTTTTGTCCCATTAAAAATGGAAAATTTTTAGCTTTTTTCTTGGCTTGAATTTCAAATCTTTCTAATAATTGATCAATAACTAAATCAATAGTTTCATTTAATTTATCAAAAAATACTTCCTTATTTCCTTTTGAAATAATGGCTATATAAGGTAAGTTAACAGAAGTAAAACTTAAATTCCCTCTACCATAAGTAATTTCTCTACTAGGATCAAAATTATTAGCGGCTACTCTAGTTCTACATCCCATATAAGCTACTTCTCCTGCTGTACCATGTTTTTCATAATAAATTTTATTAAACGGAGCATCTAAAAAACTAAAATTAGGGAAAAGTCTCTTAGCACTTACTCTACAAGCTAATTTAAATAAATCATAGTTTGGGTCATCTTTTTCAAAAGAAATCCCTTTTTTAACTTTAAAGATTGATATAGGGAATATAGGTGTTTCTCCATTACCAAGGCCTCTTTCTGTAGCTAATAAAAGATTTTTAGATACCATTCTTCCCTCTGGAGACGTATCTGTTCCAAAATTAATACTACTAAAAGGAACTTGCGCTCCAGCTCTTGAATGCATTGTATTAAGATTATGTATAAACGCTTCCATAGCTTGAAAGGTCTTTTCATCAACCTCTTTTTTAGAATGCTTTATTGCAAATTTTTGAGCTTTTTTTATTAAATCTGTATTATCTATATTCAAATATTTTTTTATTTCTTCTGATTCTAGTTTAATATATTCATCTTTCATATCTAACTGAGGAGTTAAACCTCTATTCTCTTTTATTGTATCAACAACTTTATAAGCAATTTCTTTTGCTTCTTCATTAGAAATTTCCAATAAAAATTCAAGAGCTTTAGCTAAATTAGATTTATATAATTTAATATAAGTTTTCGCCACTCCTGGTGCTAATCCAAAATCAAAATTTGGAATGGATTGTCCTCCATGCATATCATTTTGATTACTTTGAATAGCAATTGCTGCAAGAGCTGCATAACTTGAAATATCTTGAGGCTCTCTTAAAAAACCATGTCCTGTAGAAAATCCATTTTTAAATAATTTAATAATATCTATTTGACAACAAGTCATAGTTAAAGTTAAAAAGTCTAAATCATGTATATGAATTCTTCCTTCTTGATGAGCCTTAGAATGCTCTGGATTTAAAACATGTAAATGATAAAATTCCTTTGCTCCTTCTGAACCGTATTTAAGCATTGCCCCCATAGCTGTATTACCGTCTACATTAGCATTTTCTCTCATTAAATCATTTTTTTCTACTTCTTCATAAGTGATACCTTGATATGTTTTCATAAGTCTTGTTTGACTTTCTCTTATCCTTGTTCTAGTTGCTCTGTATAAAATATAAGATTTTGCAGTTTTAGCATGCCCACTTTCAATTAATATTTTTTCTACACTATCCTGTATAGTTTCAACATCTGGAATCTCATCTTTAGGAAGAGTATTTATTAAATATTCTACTACATCATTACTAAGTTTTTGTGCAGTTTTGTAATCATGTCCTCCAACAGACATAGCTGCTTTATAAATAGCCATTGCTATCTTTTCTTGATTAAATTCTACAATTCTTCCATCTCTTTTTTTAACTTTCATTAACATAATAAATCCCCCTACTACTTATTTTGTTTTGCTTTTAATAACTTTGTTAATTCATCCATAAATGTATTTATATCTTTAAATTGCCTATATACAGATGCAAATCTAACATAAGCAACTTCATCCACTGCTTTTAATTTTTCCATAACTAGTTCTCCTATTTGAGTACTATGAACCTCTTTTTGAAGGGTGTTAAAAATTACATTTTCAACATCATCTACTATACTTTCCATTTCTTGCATTGATATGGATCTTTTATTACAAGATTTAACAATCCCATTTAAAATTTTGTTTCTGTCGAAAACTTCTCTTGTTCCATCCCGTTTTATAACCATAATAGGAATAGTTTCTATTTTTTCGTAAGTTGTAAAACGTCTTCCACATTTTTCACATTGTCTTCTTCTTCTAATAGAATTATTTTCTTCTGAAGGTCTAGAATCTACTACCTTAGTATCCTCTCCATTACAAAAAGGGCACTTCATTTCATTCCTCCTCATAAAAAAACAATATTTTGTGTACTTAAAATTATAAACCACAAAATATTGTTAGTCAATTCATTTTATAATATTTTCTAAATTTCACAAACTATGTTTTAATATTCTGACTCTTTTAATACATCTTCGGAAGTAATATCTACTAAAATAATATCTTCTCCTATTTTTTTTATTTTATTCCAAGGAATTTGATACTCCATATCCTTACCAAAAAAACCTAAAAGTTTTCCAGGCCCTGGAACAATAATTTTTTTAATTCTCCCTTCATGCAAATCTATTTCTATATCACATATATATCCCAATCGGGACCCATCTAAAGTACTAATTACTTCTTTTTGTTTCATATCATAAATTCTAACCAAAATTAATCCCCTCTTTCAATATTATATTACATTATATTCAAAAATTTTTTTAAAATCACAATAAAATAAACACTATATGAGGATTTCATATAGTGCATAATTATTTTTTATCATTTATTTTTTATATATACTTTCTCATATGTTTAAGGGCTGTTTTTTCTAATCTTGAAACCTGTGCTTGAGAAATTCCTATTTCTTCAGCCACCTCCATTTGAGTTTTTCCTTCAAAAAATCGTAATGATAATATATGTTTTTCCCTTTCATTTAATTTTTTCATAGCTTCATTTATAGCAATATTTTCTAACCATGCTTCATCTTGATTTTTATCATCACTTACTTGATCCATAATATATAAAGCATCTCCATTATCATGATAAACCGGTTCAAATAAAGAAATAGGTTCTTGTATTGCATCTAAGGCAAATACTACATCTTCTTTAGGCATTCCTAATTCTTTTGCTATTTCTGTAATAGTAGGCTCTTTAGAATTTTTACGTATTAATTTTTCTTTAACTTGTAATGCTTTATACGCTGTATCTCTAAGGGACCTACTTACTCTTATGGAATTATTATCCCTTAAATATCTTCTTATTTCTCCTATAATCATTGGAACTGCATAAGTTGAAAATTTTACATTTTGAGTTATATCAAAATTATCTATAGCTTTTATAAGTCCAATACATCCTACTTGAAATAAATCATCTACATGTTCTCCTCTGTTATTAAATCTTTGTATAACACTTAATACCAATCTTAAATTCCCTTTAATATATGCTTCTCTTGCCTCCTGATCACCTTCTAAAATTCTTTTAAATAATTCTTCTTTTTCTTTATTACTAAGAACAGGTAATTTAGAGGTGTTTACCCCACATATTTCCACTTTGTTGATTGCCATGATGTTCCCTCCAGTATCATTATAATTCACTTATTAAAATGATTACCAGAGGAAACTAAATTATACATTTGATTTAACTCATTCTATTTATTTCCTTTTTTAATCTATAAATTATTTTTTTCTCCAATCTTGATATATAAGATTGAGATATCCCTAAAAGATCTGCAACTTCTTTTTGAGTTTTTTCTTTTCCTTCTCCTTTAAGTCCAAATCTAAGTTCTACTATTTCTTTCTCTCGATTAGATAATTTATTCATAGCCTTATTTAACAATTCATGATCAACTTCATCTTCAATACTTCTATAAATAATATCTGGATCAGTTCCTAATATATCTGAAAGTAATAATTCATTTCCATCCCAATCTACATTTAAGGGTTCATCTATAGAAATCTCTGTCTTTAATTTATTAGTTCTTCTAAGATACATAAGAATTTCATTTTCAATACATCTAGAAGCATAAGTTGCCAATTTAATTTTTTTATCAGGTTTAAAAGTATTAATCGCTTTAATAAGTCCTATAGTTCCTATAGATATTAAATCCTCTATTCCAATCCCTGTATTTTCAAATTTTCTAGCTATATATACTACTAATCTAAGATTTCTTTCTATTAAAACTGATTTTATATGTAAGTCGTCTTCCCCACCTAATTTATTTATAAGTTCATTTTCCTCTTCTTTATTTAAAGGTGGTGGTAATATTTCACTTCCTCCTATGTAATATATGGTATCCCTCTTATCTAGCCCCATGGTATTTAGTAACTCATTCCAAAAATGTTGAATCTTAAATTTAACTTCTTTAAATATTTGCATATTATTCCTCCTTATTTAATATAATTATGCTATTTTATGAAATATGTCAGGATGAAGTAATGCTTGATATTTATTATCTTGCGAAAGCCTTTGATTGTATATTCCTATTACTACATCTTTTAACACAGTTATATTATTATCCTTTTCTATTACTTCAACTTGATCTGGTTTAAATCCTAATAACATACCATTTGGCATTCCTAAACTTGAAAAAGGAATCATTCTTATTTTTGAACTAATAGAAGTTTTTATAATAGATTTTATAAGTAAATCTAAGTCATTCTCTTTATTATTATTAAATATATTTTGAATAGAATCCGGTAAAAAAGATTTAATAGAAGAAAATTCAACAACAATGACAGGATTTTTACTAAATGGGTCATATAAAGCATTACCAGTATCTAATAAAGCAGTTGTACATATTTTTTTTTCATTGAAATAAATATTAATTGGATATACAATCCCTTCTTTATTTAAAAATTTATTAATCCAAGTCCATATAATCTTTATAAGAAAATAAGATATAATACATGAAACTATAAGTAATACAATAGGAAAATTTTCTATTCTAAAATCAAGAACATTTTTAATTAATTTCCCTATATTTAAATAATAAAATAGGGCAATTCCAATTCCACCTAAGGAAAAAGCAGTAATATGAAATAAAATAAATATCTTTACAAGTTTTTTTATACTTTTAGGTTTATAAGTAATTATTAAAGGAATCATAGGTAATATTATAATTCCTATTAAATTATATGTTGCTCTAAATACAGGTATAAATATCATTAAACAGTAAAGTATAGCTCCTAAAAATGCTCCTAATAATAATCTTTTTATAGTAATATCTTGTTTAATAATTTTACTTACTATCCATAATATAAAATAATCCATTATAAAATTAAGAACAAATACTACATCTGCATATATTTCTATCTGAAAAGAGCCATTCATCGTTAAACTTCCCCCATTTATATAATTACTTATTCCATGTATATTATTTATCCAAAATTCATATTACTATTATACAAAAATATTTATCCATTTTTTGTAAAATCATCTGATTGCAAAAAAAAAGATATGGTAAACCATATCTCAAAAAATTAGAATAGATTGTTGAATAAACAATAAATAAATATAATATTTAAAATTAAAAAATAAAATATGACAAAAAGGATAAATAGCTTAAAATAATAGGGGAATAAGCTGTTATTGAATTCCATAATTATTCAACAATCTATATTTAATTACATCAATAATATGAACTATAATTGTTACATTTTTGTTACAATAAATTGAATTTTTTATAAATTTTATTTTAAGATAAAGAATGAATAAATATTCCACTGCGTAATTTAGGTTCAAACCAAGTAGATTTAGGAGGCATAATTTTGTTAGCATCTGCAATATCCATTAAATCTTCTATAGTTGTTGGATACATAGAAAAAGCTACTTTCATTCCATTATGTACTCTTGCTTCTAATTCTTTTAATCCCCTAATTCCACCTACAAAATCAATCCTTTTATCAGTTCTAGGGTCTTTTATACCAAGAATAGGCTCTAAAATATTATTTTGCAAAATTGACACATCAAGTCTTTCTACTGGATCTTTTATATTAAAACTACCTTTTTTAGCTGTTAATTTAAACCATTTATTGTTTATATACATCCCAAATTCATGTTTTTTAACTGGTTTACAAGGTTCATTATCTTCTAATTTTTCAACAATAAATTTTTCATTTAAAGAATTTAAAAATTCTTCTTCCGATAATCCATTTAAATCTTTTACTACCCTATTATAATCCATAATGTGTAATTGGTCATGGGGAAATAAAACGGATAAAAAGAAATTAAATTCTTCATCTCCTGAAAATCCTTTTTCTCTTCGCTTAAGTCCTACTTTTACAGCAGAAGCTGCTCTATGATGTCCATCTGCAATATATAGATATTTAACTTCTTTAAAATATTCTTTTATTTTTTCTATAATATTATCATTATCTATTACCCAAATAATATGTTTAATGTTGTCTTCTGTTTTAAAATTATATACTGGTTCATTATTTTTCATCCAAACTTTTATTACATTATTTATTTCTTGTTTAGAACGATAAGTTAGAAATATTGGTCCTGTATGAGCATTACAATAATCTACATGATTTATTCTATCTAATTCTTTATCTTCTCTTGTTAATTCATGTTTTTTTATTATATTATCTCGATATTCATCAATAGAAGTACATCCTACAATCCCTATTTGTTCTCTATCATCCATGACTAATTTATAAATATATAAATAAGGTTTATCATCTTTTATGTATATCCCTTCATCTATCATTTTATTTAAATTATCTCTTGCCTTTTCATACACCTTTTTATCATATAAATCAATGTCACTATCTAAATCTATTTCTGCTCTATCAACATGTAAAAATGAATAGGGATTATCCTTTACCATATTTCTTGCTTCTTCACTACTCATGACATCATATGGTAACGCAGCTACTTTATGTACAATATCCTTTCTTGGCCTTATTGCTTTAAAACTTCTTAAAATAGCCATTTTAGTCCTCCTTTTTTAAAAAACTTCCGCCAAATATATATGACGGAAGTTGTTAATTAATTATACTCTTTCTTTAGGGGTATATTTTGTATGAAGGAGTTTATGTGCTCTTTCACTCATTGGATGCCCTAAATAAGTATCGTATAACTCTTTAATAGCTGGATTTTCATGGGATTTTCTAATTGGCTTATTAGCATCTTCTCTATAAATCGCCTCTGCACGTTTTTTCAAAATTTCAATATTTCCATGGTGATATGGTTGCCCTCCTCCACCAATGCATCCACCAGGACAAGCCATAATTTCTATTGCATGAAAATTCCTTGGGTTACCATTCTTTATTTCCTCAAGAAGTTTTCTTGCATTTCCTAATCCATGGGCAATCCCAATATTAAGATCCAAATCGCCCATTTTAACTGTAGCAGTACGAACTCCTTCCATCCCTCTTAATTGTTCAAATTCAACTTTTTCAAGGGGTTTGCCTGTAAATAATTCATAAGCTGTTCTTGTTGCTGCTTCTATAACTCCTCCAGTAGTACCAAAAATTACTCCTGCACCAGTAGATTCTCCTAAAGGTTTATCAAAATCCTCATCTTCAAGATCTTTAAATTCTATATTAGCTTTTTTAATTAAATGTGCTAATTCCCTTGTAGAAATAGAAATATCTACATCTGGATTACCATTTACTGCAAATTCATCTCTAGATGCCTCATATTTTTTAGCTAAACATGGCATAACAGAAACTACCACCATTTTTTCTCTTGGAATTCCTAATTTTTCAGCATAATAAGATTTTGCTATAGCTCCAAACATTTGTTGTGGAGATTTTGCTGTTGAAGGAACATCTAATAATTCTGGAAATTGACTTTCAAAGAAATTTACCCATCCTGGACAGCAAGATGTAAGAATTGGAAGTTTTACAGTTTTATCTCCATCTAAAAATCTTTTTATTCTATCTAATAATTCTGTTCCTTCTTCCATTATAGTTAAATCTGCTGCAAAATCTGTATCAAAAACATAATCAAAACCTAATCTTCTAAGAGCTGCTACCATTTTTCCTGTAACCAAAGTTCCAGGTTCCATGCCAAATTCTTCTCCTAAAGCTGCTCTAACTGCTGGAGCTGTTTGAACAACTACCACTTTATCTGGATCTGCTAAAGCTTCTACAACATCCCATGTATAATCTTTTTCACTAAGAGCTCCTACAGGACATACTGCAACACATTGTCCACAATGAGTACATACAGAATCTTCTAAGTTAACTTCAAAAGATGTGGCAACAACAGCATTAAAGCCTCTATTTATTCCAGATAATGCTCCTACTGTTTGTACTTCATTACACATAGTTTCACATCTTCTACACATAATACATTTATCCATATCACGAATAATTGTTGTAGAATAATCTTTTCTATAAGTTGATTGTTTAGCATCTTTAAATCTTACTTCTCTTAATCCAAAGGTTTCTGCTAATTCTTGTAATTCACAATTACCTGATTTTGGGCAAATTAGACAATCCTTTGGATGGTCTGATAATAGTAATTCTAAAACAACCTTTCTTGCATTTAATACTCTAACTGTATTGGTCTTTACAACCATACCATCAAACACAGGAGTTGCACAAGCAGGTGCTAAATTTCTTCTACCTTCTACTTCAACAACACAGATTCTACAAGAAGCTGCTTTATTAACCATCTTAATATCATGTAAATCAAGATGACATAATGTAGGGATATGAATTCCTACTTTTTGAGCTGCCTGTAAAATTGTACTTCCTTTAGGAACTACAACCTGTTTTCCATCAATTGTAACTTTTATATCTGACATTGGTTTTACACTCCTTTTCTTTTATTGCCTTACAATTGCACTAAATTTACATTTATCGTAACAAGCTCCACATTTAATACATTTATCTTGATCTATTACATGAGTTGATTTTACTTTACCTGAAATTGCACCTACAGGACAAACTCTTGAACAAGCTGTACATCCAATACATTTTTCTTCAAGAATTTTATATTGTAATAAAGCTGTACACTGTCCTGCTGGACATCTATGTTCTTTTACATGAGCTACATATTCATCCCAAAAAGTTTCTATAGTAGATAGTACTGGATTTGGAGCTGTTTGTCCTAATCCACATAAAGCTGTATCTTTAATAGTTTGACTTAAAGTTTTTAAGGTTTGAAGGTCTTCCATTGTACCTTTTCCTTCAGTAATCTTAGTTAAAATTTCTGATAATCTTTTAGTTCCAACCCTACAAGGAGTACATTTACCACAGGATTCATCTTCTGTAAATTCTAAATAGAATTTTGCTACACTTGGCATACAATCATCTTCATCCATAACAATCATTCCACCAGAACCCATCATTGAACCTTTAGCAAGTAAATTATCAAAATCAATAGGAGTATCTAAATCTTTTTCTGTTAAACATCCTCCAGAAGGTCCTCCTGTTTGAACTGCTTTAAATTTCTTACCATTTTTAATTCCGCCACCAATATCAAATATAACTTCTCTTAAAGTCGTTCCCATAGGTACTTCAATAAGACCCACATTATTAATTTTACCAGCTAAAGCAAATACCTTAGTTCCTTTAGATTTTTCTGTTCCAATAGAACTAAACCAATCTGCTCCTTTTAATAAAATTACAGGAATGTTGGCAAATGTTTCTACATTATTTACATTGGTTGGTTTTCCCCAAAAACCTGATTCAGCTGGGAATGGAGGTTTTGTTGTAGGTTCTCCTCTTCCCCCTTCCATGGAATGAATAAGAGCTGTCTCTTCACCACATACAAAAGCTCCAGCACCGTATTTTATTTCAATATCAAAATCAAAACCTGTACCTAAAATATCTTTTCCTAATAATCCATATTCTCTTGCAGATTTAATAGCATTTCTTAAACGTTGAATAGCTAAAGGATATTCCGCACGAATATATACTAACCCTTTATTTGCTCCTATGGCATATCCACATATTGCCATAGCTTCTACTACTGAATGAGGATCTCCTTCTAAAATTGAACGATCCATAAATGCTCCTGGATCTCCTTCATCAGCATTACAGACAACATATTTTTGATCAGCTTTGTTTTTATGAGCAAATTCCCATTTAAGCCCTGTGGGGAAACCTCCACCACCACGACCTCTTAATCCAGATTTTTTAACTTCTTCTATAACTGTTTCTGGTGTCATTTCAGTCAATGCTTTTCCTAAAGCTTGATAACCATCTCTTGCAATGTATTCATCTATATTATCTGGATCAATAAAGCCACAATTTCTAAGAGCTACACGCATTTGTTTTTTATAAAAATCCATATGTTTCGAATCTTCAATAGATTTATTAGTCAATGGTTCTTTGTATAACAATCTCTCTACTTTTCTTCCTTTTACTAAATGCTCTTTTACAATAATTTCTGCATCTTCTGGTTTGACTTGTACATAAAAAGTGTTATCTGGAAGAATTTTTACTATTGGTCCTTTTTCACAGAAACCAAAACAACCTGTTTTTAAAACTTGAACATCGTTTTCCATTCCATTTTCTTTTAAGTATTTTTTAATATTATCCACAATCTGACTTGAATTAGAAGAAAGACAACCTGTTCCACCACACACTAATACATGCATTTTATACTTGGACATTACTAAATCCTCCTTTTAGAATTACTCATCTACTGTTTTATGAGTTACAGGTATAATGCCATCTAATAGCTCTCCGTTTTTCACATATTTTTCTATTATCTCTTTAACCTTTTCTTTATCTACTTCCCCAAAAACTACAGGTTCTTTCCCGGGAATAGTTACTTCTACAGTTGGTTCTGCATAACAATAACCCATACATCCTGTCTGAGATATAACTACATTATCTAATTTTTGAGCACTAACTTCATCTACTAAAGCATTCATGACATCTCTAGCTCCTGCTGCAATACCACAAGTAGCCATTGCTACACGAATCTGTATCATTTTTTCCATTTTATCGCCTTTTTCCCTTAGATCAACTTTTGATTTAAACTGTTCTCGAAGTTGTTTTAATTCTTCCAAAGATTTTATCTTTGCCATTATTTTACCTCCCCATATTATTCAAATTCTTTTAAAATTGATTTCACTTGGTCAGGCGTAACTCTCCCATATACTTTTTCTCCAATTAAAACAACTGGAGCCAATCCACAAGCTCCTACACAGCGAAGAGCATCAAGGGAAAATTTACCATCTTTAGTTGTTTCTCCGATATCAATGTTTAATTCTCTTTTAAACTCATTTAATACTTTTTCTGCTCCTCTAACATAACATGCTGTTCCCATACAGACAGAAATAGGATGTTCTCCTTTAGGAATCATGGTAAAAAATGAATAAAAACTAACAACACCATATACTTTAGATACTGGTATTTCTAACTTTTTTGCAACGAATTGTTGCACTTCTCTTGGAAGATATCCAAAAATTTCTTGAGCTTTATGCAATACAGAAATTAAAGCTCCATTTTTTTCATCCAATTCATCAATAAACTGTTCTAATTTCTGAAATCCTTGCTCTGATAATTTATTTGTGCAACTTACACAATTAGCCATTTCCCTTCCCCTTTCTAAATGTTAAAATATAATAATTAAACTTCAAAAAATTTGAAGTTATTTACATAAAAAAAGATTAATGTATACATACTAATAAAAAACTATCATATTTCTTATATAATTGTCAATATTATAACATAAACATACTTTATTTTCTAAATAATTTAGGATAAATACTTAATAATTTCTTCAATAGATTTGCTTTTAATTTCTATAAATTGTTCTCTTTCTAATATATCTGTTAAATAATGAGCATCTGAAGATTTTATAATCATAAAATCATTATATTTCGATATTATTTTATCAATATTACAATATTTCGAAACCTCTATAGTATGTATGTCTAAATCTTTAGGAATCCAACCTAAATTAGATATAATACTATAAGATTTTCTATCTATATGAGCAGGAAAAGATACTCCTTTTAATTCTTTTGTATATTTTACAACATCATAAATACTTAATTTAGTTGCTGTTAAAAGAAGTTTTTCATTTTCCCCAACGATGTCATCTTTATCATCTAAAATTAATTGTTTTCCAAAAATATTCTTATCATTTTTTAACTTTGGCAAATTATCATATACTATATTTTGCATTTTATTAGCAAAATCAATATTAGGAAATAAACAAACCATATGAATTTCCTCTGATGTTTCTATTTCCATACCTGGAATGACCAATAAATCTGTTCCCTTTGCTACTTTCATAACTGCCTCTGCATTTTCACAGGAATTATGATCTGTAATTGCAATAATATCTAATTCTTTTAAAATAGACATATTAACTATATTATTAGGTGTCATATCTTCATCAGCACAGGGAGATAATGCCGTGTGAATATGTAAATCATAAGCATATTTCATAAATATCCCCTTACTTTATACCTATCTCAATTAATTCTTTTATTATTTCATAACTATTTTTATTAGTTGATAATAAAGGAATTTTTTCTTCATTTGCTTTTACAATTGTTTCCTTATCTATAGTAGCTCCTTCTGCCACAATAATACAAGATAAGTTAATTAAAGAAGCAACTGCTATAATATTTACATGACTTTGAATAGTAATCCATACTGCTCCTGCCTTAGCATTTGCCATTACCCAACTAAGTAAATCTCCTACATATCCTGTAGTAATTTCTTTATCTACCCCCTCTTTTCCAGCTATGATAGATAATCCTAATTTTTCAACCATATCTTTAACTGTCATAAATATCCTCCTTATTACATCTTTTCTCTTCCAATGGCTGGAGGCAATTTTTGAGACAAACAAACCATATCTTCAGCCATTTTTCTAACTTTTTGTCTTAACATAAATATACAGTCTTCTATGTTAGCATTATTTCTTACTATATCTTCTGCTAAAGCTCTACAATTTGGAGTGCCACAAGAACCACAATCTATATGTGGAAGTTTTTCATATATTCTTTCTAATTCCTCCATTTTTTTAATTGCTTTTTCCATATCTTCATCCAATGTCATAACAGGTTTATACATTACTTCTTTATTCCATGTTAAATTCCCTTCTATATTAAAATTTTCTTCTTCTATATTTTTTGCCTGATTCATAGAATAATTTAAAACTTTTTTGAGATGATTTTTTGCAACAAAACTATTTTCTACTGTTAAAGGACCTCCAAGACATCCTCCATCACATGCTAATCCTTCAATAAATTCCACATCTTCTAATTTTCCATTTTCCACTTGTTCTAAAATTCTATTTACATTTTCTATTCCATCTACAGCTATATAATTGTCAATTCCTAAAACTTCTCCTTCTCCTCCACTCATAGCCCAACCAATGCCTTTTCTAGTACTTTGCCTAATCTCTTGAACTTTATCAATCTTTTTTATAATAGGAATAAGCTTCATATATACATCTCTTATAGAAATTACTTTATCCACAAACGATTTTTCAAACCCTATAGGATTTTTTGCATTTGTTGCTTTAGCAGCACAAGGACTAATAAAAAATATTCCTATATCTTCTTTTTTAAATCCTTTATTTATTAAATTAGTTTTTACTATCCTAGCTGCTACTTCCATAGGAGACATAATGGGGAGTATATTATCAATTAATTCAGGAAACCTAATTTGAATTAATCTGACAATAACAGGGCAAACTGACGATATAATAGGTTTTTTTAATGAAGAATTTTTTATCATTTTTTTTGAAGCTTCTGTAACAATTTCTGCTCCCCTAGCAACTTCAAATATTTCATCAAAACCTAGTTTTTTAAGTCCTGTTAAGATTACATTAACATCTAATATATTCTTAAATTGTGCATATAAAGTAGGTGCTGGCATTGCTACTTTATACTTATATTCTGATAAACTATCTAAAGTATCTGTTACTGCTTTTTTCGCATGATTTTTACATACTTTTATGCACATACCGCAATCTATACATCTCTCATTTATAATTTTGGCTTTTCCATTTCTTACTCTTATAGCTTCTGTAGGACATCTTTTTATACAATCTGTACATCCCCTACATTTATCTTCTTGAAGAGTCACAGAATGCAGGTGTTTACACATTTTATCACCTTCTTAAATTAAATATATACTGTAATTTCTACTGTTGTTCCCTTTCCAACTTCTGATGTTATTTTTAAATCATCACTATATTTTTTCATATTAGGTAGGCCCATACCTGCACCAAATCCTAACTCTCTTACTTCTTCAGAAGCAGTTGAGTATCCTTCCTGCATTGCCAAATCTATATCAGGAATTCCCGGTCCTGTATCTTTCAAAACTATATACACCTTTTTAGGAGTAATTTCGACTTCTATTTTTCCTCCATTTGCATGAATTACCATATTTATTTCTGCTTCATACATAGCAATTGCAATTCTTCTTATTATTTCTGATGATACTCCTAATTGCTTTAATATTTTTTTTACTTGACTTGAAGCTTCTCCAGCTAAAATAAATTCATCTCCATCTACTTCAAAATTAAGTTTCATGTCCTCCCTCCTGTTTAGATTCTTGTCCTGTTAACCCCTTGCTATATAAAAGTCCACAAGAAATATATAATGGATACTTTGTAGTTAATATAATCATATCCTTTTCTTCTGCTAATTTTAAAATTTCTTCACTAGGTTTTTTTCCTCTCACAAAAACAATAGCTTTAATATCCATCATTTCAGCTGTTCTTATTACTTGTGGATTTACTAACCCCGTAAGTAATAAAACTTTATCCTTTACAAAAGCTAATACATCACTCATTAAATCTGAACCACAAGCTAAATATACTTCCCTATCTAAATTATGTTCTCCTACTAAAACTTCTGCATCTAAAATTTCTTTTACCTCACTTAATTTCACGCACAACTCTCCCTTTATTTTATAAATAAATTACCAATATATTTTTTTAATTTTATAATTTTCAAATATTTTATTATAAAAATATTATAACAGAAAAATTAATTTTTTTTATTTGAAAAATAAATTTCTCCTGGAAGTATAATTTTAAATAAATTTTTATTAGGGAGATTAATTACTTTTACTTTTCCAATGTTTTTAAAAGGTTTTTTAATTCTTTGCATTCCTAACCCATATTTAAGGAAACGTCCTTTTTTATCCATCAAAAGTAAACGTTGATAAAGCCATGGATTTCTTCTATGTAATTCTTGTCTCTTCGTTATTTTTTTAAAACTTCCTCCTACACTAATAGAACCAGGATTTGATATTTCTACTTTTTCATCTTTAATACTTATCACTATTTCTCTACTCATATCCCAATAATCCCTATGCACTACTGCATTAGCAATGGCATCATAAATAGATACTACTGGATAAGAAGTATTTTTAAAAAAATCAGATATTAAATTTTCACACTTATCTAACATTTCTAAAATATTACCTTTAATATTATAAATTTTGTTTTTATAATCAATCTTTATTCCTATATGGGGTAAATAATTCTGAGGACATTTCCCAAATAAAAGAAGTCCTCCCATAGTTGGATGATATATAGATTTTTCAGTTTCTTTTCCTATTATTCCCAATCCCTCTAATAAAATTTCTTTCTTTTCTTTAAGAATAATTCCTGTACCTAAAATATGCTCTTTTAATAAATTTTCATCCAATTCTGTTATTTGAACTTTTCTACATATTACTTGTTCATAGCTTATAAGTCCATTTTCTTGAAGCATATTTGCTATTTCGTGTCTTCTAGCTACATCTGTTGTAGAACCCCTTCTAATATAAAAAGTTCCTGTCTGTCTAATTTGATGAGGTCTTTGCTCACTTTTAAATATAGTAACTACTGCTATATTTTTTTGTTTGTAATTTATAATATCTACCCGAATAGGAACAGGAGGATCACATCTATTACATATAATTTGTTGAATTTTTTCTTCATTAAAAGGCTTTAATTCTACTCCAATGATTTCTTTAGTTTTATCTTTTACTCCAAAAATAATATACCCTCTTCCTCCATTAGTATTAGCAATAGCACAAACATCTTTTACAAATTCTTTCTTATCTGTCTCTGTATTTAACTTAAGCTTTTCTTTAAAATCTAGTTTAAACCCTTCTGGTTTACGAAGTAAGCTTTCTAGTTTATGTATATCCAAATTTTCGCCCCCTCAATCTCATTTTCATATAAATAGTATTATTTTATTATTCATCATAAATTTAAATAACAAAATATTTTTAGTTTTTATTTTTTATAAAAATTTCTAATTATTATTATAATCTATTTAAGTTTATATATATAGTATCCTTCTGTATTTTTAATTTTTTTAAAATTGTTATCAAGATATCTCTTATACTCTCCATTATCATTATATATCCATCCTTTCATGGGGACAAAATATTTTGCTCCATTATTTATATAATATTCTATTTCTTTTTCTAGATCTTTTGGTATATAATCATAATACTTTATATTAGCTCTCCATCCTTTTCTTTCACTAGCATTAATAAGAGCCGGGTCTTGAGTTCCTACAACAATTAAATCTTCTTTTTTCGTATATTTTTTAACCATATCAGCTTGTTTTATTAAATCTACTTTTTCAATATAATAAGGAATTAACCCTTTATAAGTTGTAATTCCAATCCACATTATAATTAAACTAATCCATACTCCTCCATATTTATGTTTCCATATCATAGATAAAGGTTTAGAGGCTATAATAGCAATCAATGGACTAATAAAAATTAAATAATAATAAAGTCTAATAACTGCAACAATTAAGATAAATTCCAAAATCATAGCTAATAACCAAATTCCTATATCAAATTCCCTTTCCCAATTAATCATAAATATTCCTATTAAAAATAATAATAAAATCTGTAAAGTATATCCCTGAATCATTTTACTTTTAAAAAATTCTAAAGCTTCTTTAGTTAAAAAATCTGTAAACATTCTTAAAAAGATATGCTTACTAGCAATATTACTTACAAATTTAAATTCTGCAATATTTTTTGCCCAAGTAAAATATAACAAAGGAAATCCTAGAGATATTATTCCAAAATAATAGATTTCTTTAATTTTAAATATATCTGTTTTATATTTTTTTAATGCTATTACTATCATAGGTATTCCAACAAATATTATAGGTATTTTTTGAGAAATTGCTAAAGCAGTAAATATAGAAGAAATATATAAATACTTTATCTTAGAAGTATTAGTCCATTTAATGAAATAATAAAACGCTCCTAAATAAAAAAATAATGCCCCAGATTCAGGCATAATTGCTCTAGAAAAAAATATGTTAATAGGAAAAATTCCATAAAAAATGAGAGTTATCATAGTTTTTTCTATGGAATAATATGTTTTTGAAATTAAATATAAAAAAAAGCAAGACCCCATGAAAAAACTAATTGGTACTAATCTAGCAATCCAATATTTATACCCAAATATTTTATATAATATTGCAATAATATAAGTAGTTATTTGAAATTCTAGTTGAACATAATTGGGCATAGGTCCATCATAATTAAGTTGAGGATAAAAAATATTAAATTTATATTCTACAAAATTACGAGCAATTGATTCCGTATCTGATTGTCTCCATCTTTCGCCAGTTTCATAAGGTGAATTATTAATATAAGGTATCCTAAGACCTAAAATAAATATGAATATAATAGTAATAATTATCTTTTCTTTTATTTTAAACATAAATAATACAAACCCCCAAAACAATAAGTCCTATACCTATTATTTTTTTTAAACTTAATTCCTCATTAAATAAAAAATAAGACATAATAATTATTATCACATAATTTAAACTTACCATAGGATAGCTATAACTTAATTCGTTTTTTGTTAGTACTTTAATCCATAAAATAAAACTTATAGAAAAAAATATTATCCCTAGTATAATTTCTGGAACCGTAATAATTCTTATAATATCTTTATATATAGTATTAAAATTAAAAGGCAATTCTCCTAATTTATTTGCTCCAACTTTTAATATTATTTGTCCTATTGCTCCTGAAATAACTGAAAATAATATAATTCCTAGATTTTTCATAACTTCACCTTTTATCTATTTTTTAAAACAGGCTTTTTCACTCTTTTTAACAATCCTAAATATCCTAAAATTGTTTTTCCTATATCCATCTTGCTTTTCCCTTCTTTTAAGTTATACTCTAACATAAGAGGATATTCCCCTGCTTTAACTCCTATCTTACTAAAACGAGCTAATATTTCTGCCATACAATCAAATCCATTAGTAGTGATTAAATTATCTTGATATAAATCTATAGACTTACGAATATATCCTATACGATATACTCTAAATCCTGAGGAATAATCATTTATATTTTTTATACCAAAAAATATTTTAAAAAAATATTTTGCCCCTCTACTATAAAGTTTTCTTATAATGGGAACCCCTATTTCTTTCCCTCCTTTTGTAAAACGTGAAGCTATAATAAGGTCTAAATTTTCATTTTCCATTCTTTTAATCATTTTTATTATATGAGATGGGTTATGGGTATTATCGCTATCCATAGTAACAAGAAAATCACTATCTTTATAATTTTTAATAACCGTATAAAATAATGTTTTTATAGCAGCTCCTAATCCTTTATTTTTATTATGATTAATAACTTTAATATAACTATATTTTGATTGATACTCTTCTAAAATTTTTCTAGTGTTATCTGTACTTCCATCATTTATTATTATTATCTCTAAAGGATAAGTAATAGTCCTTTTGACATTTTTAATTTTTTCTAATAATTGTGGAAGAGCTTTTTCTTCATTATAAGCCGGCAACCCTATAATTATTTTAGAATTCATTTTATCCCTTCTTTAAATTAATATTTTAATTATATTATGTTCATTTAATTTTATTTTTATGAAAAAGTGAAAACTTTTAACTAAAGAATAAAGTTAATTTATTTCATAAAAAAAAAGCCATAAATTTTTAGCAAAACACTAAAAATTTATGGCTTTTTTATCTTAAATTATTTATTAGGTACAGTTTCCCAATCTTTTAAAAATCTTTCTATTCCATTATTTGTCAAAGGATGTTTTGTCATTTGAATAATAACATTGTAAGGAATAGTTGCAATATTAGCTCCTAGTTTAGCTGCTTGAATAACATGAATAGGATTTCTAATACTAGCTGCTATAATTTCTGTTTTTATATTGTGTACATTAAATATTTGAACAATTTCTTTAATCAAATTCATTCCTTCATTTCCAATATCATCAAGTCTTCCTAAGAAAGGGCTTACATATGTTGCTCCTGCTTTTGCAGCAAGTAAAGCTTGAGCTGATGAAAAAATAAGGGTAACATTCGTTTTAATATTTTCTGCATTAAGTATTTTTACAGCTTTTAATCCTTCTATAGTCATAGGAATTTTTATAACTATATTTTTATGAATTCTAGCTAATTCTCTTGCTTCTTTGATCATTCCTTCTGCCTCAAGACTAATAACTTCTGCACTAATAGAACCATCTACTATACTTGTAATTTCTTTTACAACTTCTACAAAATCTCGTCCTTCTTTAGCAATTAAAGAAGGATTTGTGGTAACTCCACATATTATACCCATATCATTTGCTTTGCGAATTTCTTCCACGTTAGCAGTATCAATAAATAATTTCATATATACACTCCTTTAATGTCCATCTAATACTAGCATCTACGACCTTTATCTAGTTATAGATATATAAAACTTTATTTTATTTATTTAAATTTTTTAATGTTTGTTTTATCTGTTCTAGACATAATCTAGGACTTGATAATACAGGGCAATTACATATTTTAGAAATATCATTCTCTAAATGAGCCATAGATGCCTGTGCTAAAATTATACAATCATATCCTTTTATATCTAAAGCCGCTTCTTTTAACAAGTTATCATGGGTTTTCATATCTAATGCTTTCATAGCTTTAAATGCAGCACTACAAACCTTTGTATCAACTGATATACTAACACTAGCTTTATTTGCTTCCATAAATAATTTATTTTTTGTAGGTTCTATGGTACTATTGGCTGTAGCCAAAACCATTAATTTTTCTCCATAAGTAATTGCTTTTTTAGTCATGGCATCATCAATCGCAATTATAGGAACACTAATAAACGGTCGTATCATTTCTATTATAGGAGTCAATGTTGAACAAGTTGTTACAATTATATCGGCTCCTGTTAATTCTGCATTTTTTACATCATTTAATAAACGATTATAATTAATAATACTAAATTCACCAATTTCATTAGGGTTATTTGCTAAAAAATCATCTAATAAATTATGCACTTTTATTTCTTCATCAATATATTCCCTTATTTTATCTTCAAAGGTATTTGCTACACTTTTTACAGTGTGAATTAATGCAATACTTTTCATAACTATCACACCTATCTCTATTTTTATACCAGTTCCCAAGCTAAATTTAATGTACGTTTTGCATTTGCAATTACTATTTCACTATCCTCATTACCAAAAGGTTTTACTTCAAAACTTACAATAGAACGTTTATTTTCACTAAGATATCCTATTTTTATTAACATTCTTAAATAATCTGCTAATTCTTCTACATCATTTTCACTGTTTGGAAAACCAAAACGAGGATGAGTATCTCCATATGCTGGATATTTAGAATCTTTAATTACCGTATTACCCATATGAGCATGTTTTATATAATCTTTTATGGGAAATAAACTTTCTTCTAAAGTTTCATGAAGCATTGGAATATGGCTTGAATCAACCATTAAACCAAAGTTATCATATTCAGCTGTCATAATTTCTGCCAATCTTTTTGCCATATACGTAGGGCCTATTAAAGATTTTTTATCAATATCATAATCAAAAATTTCTAATACAACAGGCATATCTCCTTTTGATTTAGCATATTCACATAATTCTTTGCTTGATTTTATTAAAGCTTGAAAAGCTTCTTCTTTCCTATCTTCTTCATATTTTCCTGCAAGATATGAAAATCCTACTGCATTTAACTCATATGCTTCATCTATACCTTCTTTTAATGATTGTACAGCTGCTTTTCTTTTTTCTTCATCTAAATCATTAATATTCATTCCTGTTGTTAGTAATCTTGGCTGTCCACCATAAGCAACTTCCATATGTCCACATTTAATCATATCAGCTGCCGCTTTTCTAACCATTGGATCTTTTATTTGAGTTACTTCTACAACTTCAAAATAATCATCTTTTACTATTTTTTCTAGATTTTCTAGTATAGGTCCTTCTCCTTTAGCAAGTCCATCAAATGCCATATGAAGAATAATTCCTACTTTCATGTATTTTCTCATAGAAACATTCATGTTTTTATCCTTCTTTCTCTTGCTTTCTATCTTTTAGTATGTTGTGCCATTCTTGAAGCCATCTTTACAGCATTTTCAAAAGCAGATGTCTTTACTATTCCTTTTCCTGCTATATCATAAGCAGTACCATGAGCACAAGTAACAATAGGAGCTGGAAGCCCTCCTGCAATAGTAATTCCTTGTTCAAATCCTTTAAGTTTTAAGGCTATTTGTCCTTGGTCGTGATACATAGTTACTACTCCATCAAAATCACCATTAAACGCTTTTATAAATAGAATATCGGAAGGAAATGGGCCCTGTGCATCTATTCCCATTTCATTAGCTTTTTTAATGGCTGGAGCAATAATATCTATTTCTTCTCTACCACATTTACCATTTTCTCCACAATGAGGATTAAGGGCTGCTATTCCAAGTTTTGGTTTTTCAATCCCCGCATTTTTTAATGTAGTATTTGCTAATCGAATAGCTCTCATAATAGCTTCAACAGATAAATTAGCACTTACCTGACTAATTGGAATATGACTTGTTGTTCTTGTTGTCCATAGATTTTCAACTACATTTATTTCTCCAAAAGGTTCTGTATGATTGAATAAATGTGCCATGTAATGATGTTCACTCTCAAATTTACATCCTGCTGAAATCATTGCAGATTTATTTAAAGGCGCAAAACAAAATCCATCTATTTTTTCTTCTTTATATAACTCAATTGCAAGCCTTAATAAATCAACACAAGCTTTGCCACTTTCTACACTTAATTGTCCATATACAATATTATTAGGATCTAAGTTTTTCTGGTCAAGAACTGGAATTCCTTTTTCCCATTTTGCATCTTCTACATCCTCTATAATTTCCATAGGAACATTTACCTTTGCTGCCTTTGCTCCCATTTGTAAAATTCTTGCATCCCCTAAGACAATTGGTCTGCAATATTCATAGTAAAAATTATTTGCTGCTAATTTTGCTACAATTTCAGGACCTACTCCTGCTGCATCTCCTATGATTATTCCTAAAATAGGTTTATTATTCATTATTTACCTCCTAAATTTAAATATATTAAATTAATAATTTTTAAAAGAAGTGCTATTATTTAAATTGTTTTTAATAGCACTTCTTGAAAAACTAACTATAAACTAATAGTTAAAATATATGATACTAAATAAATTATTCAATTCCATTAGCTTCCATAAATTCTTTTTCATATTGTGTTACATATTCAGTTGCTTCTACTGTATCTTTATAATCAGGAATTAATTTATTTTTCTCTATATAATCATTTTTCCATTGTTCTGTCTCTGCAACTTTTCCTAATGCTTCTGACCAAAAAGCTACTGCTTCATCACTCATAGCAGCAGGAGCTGCTACACCACGCCAAACAGGAATTTCAACATTTTCATAATCTCCTATTTCACTTAATGTTGGAGCATCTGCTAAATTCCCAGTATATCTTTCATTAGCAAGTGCTAATACAGGAATTAAAAGGCCTGCTTCTACATATTCTGATGCTGCTGCTGGCTTAGAAATTACAAATTCAACATGTCCTCCTAATGCCGCTGTAATTGCATCCCCAGTTGAATCATATGTAATATATTTCATATTATCTTGAGAAACACCAATTTCTTCAATCATTGCTTCATAAGTAGCAATATCATCTCCTTTTGAACCGCCAATTACAACACTTTCTCCATTTTTTGCTGCTTCAATTGCTTCTTTAAAATCATTATATTTTGTATGTTCACTTTTAAAAATCAATTGTTTATCTACTGCCATAATAGCTAAAATTCTAAAATTGCTTGAACGATTTTGAGTATTTTGAACCATTGGCATCAAATCTCCACTATTAAAAGTTAATAAAGTATTATTAGCCTTTTCTCCTGTTAAATGAGCTACTTCATTACGGCCAATTTCACCGCCACCATCTGTCTTATTTGTAACTACAATTGTTCCTTCAACTATATTTTCTGTAGTCATGATATCAGAAATCATTCTTGTAAATATGTCACTACCTCCTCCAGGACTACTTGTTACTATCCAGCTAATAGTTGAAGATGGTTCATATGTTTTAGAAGTTTCCTTGTTTTGACATCCTATTAAAGATGTTGAACAAATGCTTAACACTGCTAATAAGATAATTAACTTTTTCTTAATATTCATTTTAAGACCCCCTATAATTTTTTTATATTTATATAATTTAATTAAATAAATTATATACATAAGTTTAAGCTGTTTTTTGTTTTTTTACTTTTCCTAATATACCTCTTATAATAGGTACGGTAATTAATGAAATAAAAATTATCATCAATACAAGAGTAATTGGTCTTGTAAAAAAGATACTTAAGCTTCCTTCTGAAATAATAAATGCTTTTCTCATATTTGTTTCTAATAATGGTGCTAATACAAAAGATAATAACATTGGTGCTACAGGATAATCATTTTTTTGTAGAAAGTATCCTAATATTCCTGATGCTAACATGATAAATACACCATACATAGAATAAGTAGTACTATAAGAACCTACCACACAAACAACTGTAATAATTGGTATCATGTATTTTGTAGGAACTGATAATATTTTAGTTAAAAATGGAATAACCATAATAGCCACAATAAGTGTTAAAATATTAGATAAAAATAGAGAAGAAATTAATCCCCATGCAAAATCAGGTTCATTCTTAAATAATAAAGGTCCAGGATTAAGTCCCCACATCATTAATCCACCAAGAAGTACTGCTCCTGTCCCTGAACCAGGTATACCAAGTGCTAAAAGTGGTGCAAAAGCTCCTGCTGCCGCTGCGTTATTAGCTGCTTCACAGGCTGCTATACCCTCTACTGCTCCTGTCCCTAGCTCATCTTCATTTTTAAATTTTTTCTGAATTGCATATCCCATAAATGAACCAGTAGTAGCTCCAGCTCCAGGAAGTACTCCTACAAATGTTCCTAAAAATCCAGAACGTAAAGCAGGAGGGACTAATCTTTTAAAATCTCTTTTAGTTAACATACTTCCACGAATAGACAACTTTGTATCCATTTTTTTAGTAGTTTTATTTCTTTCATTAATTAAACTTATTACTTGAGAGAATCCAACTGTACCAATTACAAAAGGAGTAAAAGGAATTCCTCCTAATAAGTACATGTTTCCAAAATCATATCTAGGTGATCCTGATAAAGTATCCATCCCTATACTTGCCATCAAAATACCTACCATAGTAATTAATATACCTTTTATTGGATTTTCTCCAACTAACCAACTTATAGAAGTCATAGCGATTAATAATATAGCCGTCATTTCAGATGGCCCGAACTTTAATCCAAGATTTGCAAGTCCTGGTCCTGCAAAAGTAAGTATAATCATACCAATTGTACCACCAATAAAAGAACTCATATTTGCAGTAAGTAAAGCTTGTCCAGGTCTTTTTCTCTTTTTGGCCATAGGATATCCATCTAAAGCAGTCATAACTGCTGGAGAATCTCCAGGGATATTAAGCAATATCGCACTGTAACTTCCTCCATACATATTGGAATAATAAAGAGCTCCTAACATAATAATTGCCGTCGTTGGATTAAATTTATAAGTCAAAGGAAGTAATAATGCAACTCCTGCTAAACTTCCTACTCCTGGCATTGCTCCAACTCCAAGTCCTAATATAGCACCTACAAGTGCTGCTCCTATATTTTGAGGTGTTAAAACAATTGCAAAACCTTTTAATAATAATTCTAAATTTCCCACTCTTTGCACCTTCTCTCTATAATATATTTTCTAGTATTCCCTTTGGGAATTGGATGCCTAACCACGTTCCAAAAACTCCTATTGTGATAAACAACGTTATAGCTAATATTATAAGAGTATTTTTCCAACTACTTTTTTCAAATAATTTAAGCCAAAGAATTATATATACTATAATAGTTGGAATTAATCCAATAATAAAAGTTGCAACAAAAATTCCTATTCCCGCACTAATTACTAGAAATTCAGGTGCTTTATATTCTACATTCCCATCTTCTTTAAAAGACTGAATAAATGCAATTATTCCTGAAAAAATCATAACAATTGCCATAATTGATGGAAAAAAACCGGGCATTGGTCCTTCTACTGTATCCCAAAAGCCAAGGTGTGTAAAACCTACAATTGCAAATACTAGACCTACTGCTATAAACAAAAGTGGTATTATTTTTTTTGTTGTAATTTTACTCATTATTACACCCCCCTAATATTCCCCGTTTCTTAAATTCAAAATCTATAATTATTTCTCTTTTATAGTTTTAATCAATTTAAATATTTGCTCAGTAGTTTGAATTATATTACTTCTAGCTATTTCTTTATCCATAGCTTCTTTTAATGAAACAACTTGAGTTAAAATAGAAAAATAAGCATCTATTCCTTCTTCATTACACTTTATAGCATCTTTTGTTACACTTCCTGCTAGAGCAATAACTTTACAATTATATTTTTTAGCAAGCTTAGCTACCCCTATAGGTGCCTTCCCCATGGATGTCTGATAATCTAATCTTCCTTCTCCTGTAATAACATAATCAGCATCTTTTAGATCATTTTCTAAATTAATGGCATCTAATATAAGAGATATTCCTGGTTCTAAAGTAGCATTTAAATAACTTATACAAGCAAATCCAAGTCCACCAGCTGCTCCTGCTCCAGGCTCTTTAGCATAATCATTTTTCATAAAAAGTTTAGTAACCTTTGCATAATTTTTCATGCCATTATCTAAAATTTCTTTCATCTCATTAGTAACCCCTTTTTGAGGGCCAAAAACGTACGTTGCTCCATTAGGGCCATATAACGGATTATTCACATCACATGCTATTTTAAATTTACACTCTCTAAGTTCTTTTAATACTTTATCTGTCTTAATAGATGTAATATGAGCAAGGCCTTCTCCATCATAAGATACCGCTTTACCTTTTGAATCTAAAAACTCAAATCCTAATGCTGCAAGCATTCCAATTCCACCATCATTAGTAGCACTTCCTCCAATGCCTAATATAAATTGACGGCATCCTTTTTTTATAGCGTCTTTTATCATTTCCCCGACACCATAACTTGTTGCTTTCATTGGATTTTTTTCTCTAGGATCTACTAAAGTAATACCTGAAGCAGCAGCCATCTCCATGATGGCTGTCTTGCTTTCTTTAAGATATCCATAGGTAGCCTTTACCGGTTTTCCTAAAGGTCCTGTTACATCTACAGATATATATTCTCCTCCAAAACCTTCTACAAAAGCTTCAGTAGTACCTTCTCCTCCATCAGCTAGAGGCTTAATAACTACTTCTGCATTTATAGCTCTTAAAATTCCTTCTTTAATAGCTTTTCCTGCTTCTATAGATGATAAACTTCCTTTTAGTGAATCAATTGCTATTACAACTTTCATAATTGTCACTTCCTAATGGGTCTCATTTGTATAAAAATTACTTATTAACTACATTAATTGGTGAACCATTAATAAAGGCTTTTAAATTCTCAACAGCAATATCCATTAATCTTTGTCTTGATTCTTTAGGAGCCCAAGCAATATGTGGGGTAATAATCATATTTTTTGCTTCTAATAAAGGATTATCCATTTTAATAGGTTCAACGGATACTACATCTACTGCTGCCCCACCAACTTTTCCACTATTTAAAGCATCCCTTAAATCTTCTTCCACAATCAATGGTCCTCTAGAAGTATTTATAATCATAACTCCATCTTTCATTTTTGAAATAGTATCTTTATTAATAATGCCTTTTGTATTAGGAAATAATGGACAATGTAGAGAAATTACATCAGAATTAGCAAACAACTCATCTAACTCTACATATTTGCATGTTTCTGATTCTAACTCAGGATTTTTATATGAGTCATATGCTAACACTTTCATTCCTAAAGCTTGTGCAATTCTTGCAGTAGCTTGTCCAATTCTTCCAAATCCTATAATTCCCATAGTTTTCCCTGCAAGTTCTACTAAAGGATATTTCCAAAAACACCAATCAGGATTATTACTCCACTCTCCCCTTTTTACACAATTTGAATGTTCTCCAATATGATGACATAATTCTAATAATAATGCTATAGCAAATTGGGCAACTGCATCTGTTCCATAAGTTGGAATATTAGATACAGGAATTCCTTTTTCTTTTGCAGCATTTACATCTACTACATTATATCCTGTAGCAAGTAATCCAATAAATTTAATGTTAGGACACGCCTCTAAAGTTTCTTTTGTTATTGGTGTTTTATTAGTATATACTATATCTGCATCTCCAATTCTTTCTACTATCTTGTCATTAGGAGTTCTATCATAAACAGTTAAATCTCCTAATTTTTCAAAACCTTCCCAAGATAAATCTCCAGGATTTTCAGTATATCCATCTAAAATAACTATTTTCATATTTATCTTCCTTTCTATAATTTAATTTTATATTTTATATTTTAAATTTAATCTTCTAAAAGTGCCCAAGCTCTATTAATAACTCTTTTGGTATTAGCTAATATAATATCTGGGTCCTCATCTTTCCATGGTTTTACTTCAAAAGAAAGTACATATGGATTTTCTGCATCAAAGAAACCTTCTTCTTTTAATACTTTAAAGAAATCTAACAATTCTTGTGTGTCATTTGCACTATTTGGAAAACCAAATCTTGGATGTTGATCTCCGTATGCTTCACAACCTTCTTTAACAACTGCATTTCCAATGTGAAAATGATTGATATATGGTCTTAAAGTTCTAATAACAAATTTAGAAGTTTCATAAGTTGTTGGGAAATGAGATAAATCTACCATAAGTCCAAAATTATTATGAGTAGTTCTCATATCAGCTGCAAATTTTGCTGCATAAGGTGCAGGGCCTATTAATGCCGCTTTATCCATATCAAAATCAAATACTTCTAAGTTAACAGTCATTCCTTTTTTTGCAGCATAATCACATACATTTCTTGTTGTCTTTAATAGTTGAGCATATGCTAAATCTTTTGTTTCTTCTTCCCATTTACCTGCTAAAAAAGCAATTCCTTTTGCTCCTAAATATTCTGCTTCATCAATTGCCTCAATTAAAGTAGCTTCTGCTGCCTTTCTTCCTTCTTCATCAATATCATTAGGATTCAATTTAGGACCAAGTAATCTAGGTTGTGCTCCATAACATACTTTTAAATGAGATTGTTCTAACATTTTTTTTGCTTTTTCTCTTGTTTCATCATCGCTAAATTTTGATATTTCTATTGCATCAAAAAAATCATCACACGCAATTGTTTTTATAGAGTCAAGCACATCATATGTTGGATGACTCATCCATTGAATTGTTCCTATTTGAAAATATTTATGTATTGAATCTTTCATAATATCATTCCTTTCAATTAATTAGTTTTTTTATTAATAACCATTTTTACTTTTTCTACTATTGCTTTTGGCCCATAGCCATATTTTTCTAACAACTGATTGTAATCTCCTGATTCTGCAAAATCTACAGCTCCAACAAATTCCATTGGAGTTGGGCAATATTTAGATAATACTTCTGATACAGCACTACCTAATCCTCCATGTATACTATGTTCTTCTACAGTTACAACTGCTCCTGTAAATTTTGCAGCATTTATAATTATTTCTTCATCAATAGGTTTTATAGTATGAATATTAATAACTGTTGCCTCAATTCCCACCTCCTTTAATAATTCTGCAGCTTCTAATGCATTATGCAAAATTGTTCCTGTCGCAATAATTGCAACATCTTTTCCAGTTCTTAATTGTACGCCTTTTCCAATTTTAAAATCATAATTTTCATCAAATATAATTGGAGCAGCAGCACGACTTAATCTTAAGTAAACTGGACCATCATATTCTGCAATCGCTTCAACTGCTTTTTCTGTTTCTATAGGGTCACTTACTGATATTACTGTCATATTTGGTATAGACCTTACAAAAGATATATCTGTAATTGCTTGATGACTTGCTCCATCATAAGAATCTGATAATCCTGCATATGTACCAGCAATTTTAACATTCAATTTATCATATGCAATTAAACTTTGCATAGGATCTGCTCCTCTTGTAGTCATAAAAACTGCAAATGTATTTATAAAAGGAATAAATCCTTCACAAGCAAAACCCGCAGACATTGATACCATATTAAATTCACTAATTCCTACATTAAAATAACGTTTAGGAAATTCTTTCCCAAATAAAATACTCTTAGTAGAATTTCCAACATCTGATTCTAAAACTACAACTTTTTCATTTTTCTTTCCTAAATTTAATAATGCTTTTCCATAGGCATCTCTAATTGCAATCTTTTCTACCATTAAACTACCCCCTCTAGTTCGGCTTTAGCCAATTTATACTCTTCTTCACCTATAGGCTTACCATGCCATGTATTTTTTCCTTCCATAAAGGATATTCCTTTTCCTTTTACAGTTTTTGCAATAATGATTGTAGGTTTATCTTTAGATTTTTTTGCTTGATTTATAGCATCTGAAATTGATTCAACATCATGACCATCACAATGTATAACATTCCACCCAAAAGCTTCAAATTTATTTCCAATATTCCCCATTGGCATAATTTCTTCTAATGTACCATCTAATTGCACTCCATTATTATCTAATATAGCAATAAGGTTATTGACTTTAAATTTTGAAGCTGCCATTGCTGCTTCCCAAATTCCTCCTTCTTGTATTTCTCCATCTCCTAATAAAACATAAATATTAGCAGTACTATTTTTTAATTTTTCTCCTAATGCCATACCAAGACCTGCACCAAGTCCTATACCTAAAGGTCCTGTAGAAAGCTCAATCCCTGGAGTTTTATGCGCACATGGATGACCTTGTAAATAACTATCTACTTGTCTTAAAGTTTTTAAATCTTCTTTAGGGAAATACCCTTTTTCAGCCATATTTAAATAAAGCATGGGACATCCATGACCCTTTGACATTATAAATCTATCTCTTCCTTCTTTATTAGGATTTTTAGGGTCAATATTCATTTCTTCAAAAAATAATGTTGTAAT
The DNA here is from genome assembly GCF_001466305.1 of Defluviitalea phaphyphila. Taxonomy (GTDB): domain Bacteria; phylum Bacillota; class Clostridia; order Lachnospirales; family Defluviitaleaceae; genus Defluviitalea_A; species Defluviitalea_A phaphyphila. Next base: position 72,850 of record NZ_JWID01000002.1, on the reverse strand, counting down.
AATTTCAGTTGAAGATAAAGACCCTCCAGGATGACCTGTTTGAATACTATATAAAAGATCTATTAAATCATTTCTAAATTTAAAACATAAATTTTTAAGTTCTTCTTTCCTTTCTTTTGTCATAATACTTCCCCCTTTATTATTTATTTTTTCCCATAAACTTTATCAAATATAGGTCTAAGATGATTAATTGCTCCCTTAGCTGCTGCTTCTTGATTAGGAATTTGGAAAATTTCTGTGCAAAAATTTCTATTATAACCGCATTCTTTGAATGTAGTTATGATTTTTTCAAAATCTAGGCCACAATGACCTGGATATCTTCTATTATTATCTGCTAAATGAACATGTATATTGTATTTACTATATTGTTTTATTGCCTCACAAATATCTTTCTCTTCTAAATTTAAATGAAACACATCCATCATAAGTTTAAAATATGGATTATCTACTGCTTCAATTATATTGACTGCTTCTTCTAAGGTATTAATAAAATTAGTTTGCATAATTGTTACAGTTTCTAAAGCAATTTCTACATTTTTCTTTCCACTGTATTCACTGATTTCTTTAAATGCATCAACTGCATATTTTTCTGTTTGCTCTTTAGAAAGTTCACTACAGTACTGACCCCTAATTCTACCAATATTAATATTTGCATTTAAGGCTGAAGCAAAATCTATTATTTCTTTTGTTCTTCTTATTGCTTCTTTTCTTACTTCTTCTTTTGGATTCGTATAACTTAATCCTAATTGTCCAAATATTTCTCCAGTACATACTAATACAATATCTAACTTATTTTTTTCTGCTTCTTTTCTTACAAAATCCCAATTTAGTTCTGATGGATTTAATGTCATTAACTCTACTCCATCATATCCAAAGGAAGCTAAATCATAAAAACTTTTTTCCAAAGGTCCTTGATAAGCTGTAACCGAATCTGCAATTGCTACATCTGGAGTTGCAACTTGATAACATAATTTCATATCTTCATCTCCTCATTTTAAAAATTATTATCAAGATATTTTTTCATTTTGTTTAAGTAAATCTCTCATAGCTTCTATATCTTCTCTTACTAAATCCATTGCTCTTTCTTCATCTCTATTAAAAATTGCTTCAATTAAATTTTTATGATCTCGTATTGATCTATTAATCTTTGTTTTTGTCCATTTCACATTGCAAGGCCTAGTGTACGCAAAAATATCTTCTATTTCACTTATGTATGTTACTAATTTTTGATTATTTGTAACTATAGCTATATATTTATGTATTTGACTATCTAATTGACTTGCTTTTGCATATTCTCCACTATTTAATTTTTCTGTATAGTCTTTATATAATTGTTTTAATTCATTCATTTGTTCATCAGTAATCAATTTACAACACTCTGTAACTGCAAGTGTTTCTAATGCAACTCTAACATCTAACATTTTATAAAGATCTTTTTTTGATATTTCTGCAGCAAAAATACCTTTTCTCGGCCTATTTTCCACAAATTCTTCTGCAATTAATCTAT
>NZ_JWID01000002.1:70443-71315 GCF_001466305.1 Defluviitalea phaphyphila | reverse complement strand
CAATTAATCTATTTATCGCTTCTCTAACTGGAGTCCTACTTACCCCTAATTCTTCTGCTATCTTCTCTTCCCAAATTCTTTCTCCTGGTTTAATTTCATTATTTATTAGCTTTTTTTTAACTTCATGATAAACATACTCTTTTAATCCTGAAAATTTCATGTGTTTTCCACCTTGCGAATAATTTATAAATTATAAATTATAAATTATAATTTATAATCTTATACTTATTATACAACATATTTTTTATTTTGCAATACCTTTTTATAATTTTTTCACTATATTTTTTAATTATATAAAAATCATCATTTTTTAATAGTTAAAAACATAATAAAAAAGGATTATTACAAATTATATTTTTGTAATAATCCTTTTATAATTTTATCTTTATTTTAATTTAATAAATCTCTCATAGCTTCTATATCTTTTTTTATAAAATCTACTGCTCTTTTTTCATCTCTATTGCAAATCGCTTCAATTAAATCCTTATGATCTCTAAAAGCTCTATTACTTTTTTCCTCTGTCCATTTTACATTCCATGGTCTAATATAAGCAAAAACATCTTGAATGTCATTAATATATGCCATTAATTTTTTATTATCTGTAACTTTAGCTATATATCTATGTATTTGACTATCTAATTGACTCGCTTTTGCATATTCTTCACTATTTAATTTTTCTGTATATTTTTTATATAATTGTTTTAATTCATTCATTTGTTCATCAGTAATTAATTTACAACACTCTGTAACTGCAAGTGTTTCTAATGCAATTCTAACATCTAATATTTTATAAAGATCTTTTTTTGATATTTCTGCAGCAAAAATACCTTTTCTCGGCCTATTTTCCACAAATTCTTCTGCAATTAATCTAT
>NZ_JWID01000002.1:0-70424 GCF_001466305.1 Defluviitalea phaphyphila | reverse complement strand
CAATTAATCTATTTATCGCTTCTCTAACTGGAGTCCTACTTACCCCTAATTCTTCTGCTATCTTCTCTTCCCAAATTCTTTCTCCTGGCTTAATTTCATTATTTATTAGCTTTTTTTTAACTTCGTGATAAACATACTCTTTTAATCCTGAAAATTTCATATTAACCCACCTCATCAACTTTTCACTTTAAAACTATAATTATTATACAATATGTTTTTTGTTTTACAACACTCCCTTTTTATGAATTGTAATTTCAAAAAATTTCTAGTTAGGTATAAATTTTATTGTAAATGTATTGTTATATTTTAATACTATAATTATAGCATAAAAGAGTTTGAAATGCTTTACAATAGTACATTCAAACTCTTTTATGCTTATAATTTCTAAAATTAATTTTAAATAACTCTAAAAAAGTTAATAAATAATAGATTATTCTTTATGAAAAAATTTTTATATTTATTAAACTATCATGTATTTTTTCGAATATTAATCCTGCTATAAACCAAACTGGAGCATAATCTAAACGAATAAATCCGTTCACTGATAATCCATTTCCAGTATAATCCCAAGGACAAAATCCTATTAATTTTTGCAAAGTCCAACCAGTTATATATTCAATTAAAAATATTAAAAATATATAAACACCTCCTCGGATAATAACTGGCCAACTTCGTATTTTATCATGAATAGGTTCAAGAAAAACTGCTAGTCCATAAATTGGAAACATCCATATATATGTTCCGGCCTCTAAAGATATATTTCCATTTAATAAGGAACATAAACCAGTCCAAATTATTTCCATACACCATCCGCATAATCCATAAAAAATAAATCTTTTCCTCATAAGATTATTTTTTACAATAAACATTATAAATATTTATAATTCATTGTTTCCAATTTTTATCTTCTTTTTTTTAATTCTTTACAAATATCTTCCCATTTTACACCTGTTTCAACCATTACCACCATTAAATGATATAAAAGATCTGACATTTCATAAACTATCTCTTCTTTATTATTATTTTTTGAAGCTATAATTACTTCCGCAGATTCTTCTCCTACTTTTTTCAACATTTTATCTATACCTTTATCAAAAAGATAATTAGTATAAGACCCTTCCTTTGGATTATTTTTTCTATCTACTATTACATTATAGATTTCTTGTAATATTTCAAAATTATTATCCAAAATATTTTCCTCCTTTTCTTTTAATTCATTTCCTTCTAAATAACGATAAAAGCAAGAATAGTGTCCTGTATGACATGCCCCTTCTATTTGCTCTACTTTAATTAATATAGTATCTAAATCACAATCAAATGAAATTTCCTTAACTATTTGAAAATGTCCAGAAGTTTCTCCTTTAAGCCATAGTTTTTGTCGACTTCTACTATAGTAATGAGCCTTACCTGTTTCTATAGTCTTCTGTATGGCTTCTTTATTCATATAGGCTACCATCAACACTTCTTTTGTATTTATATCTTGAGCAACTGCTGGTATTAATCCTTTAGAATCAAACTTTAATTTATTTATGAAATCCATTTATATCCTCCACTTTCATTTTTATTAAATTCTCACAGATATACCTTTTTGTTTTAAATAATTTTTTAAATCTTTTATTTCCATTTCTTTAAAATGAAATAAGGAAGCTGCCAAAGCGGCGTCTGCTCCTCCCTCTGTTAAAGCTTCATAAAAATGTTCTTTACTTCCTGCTCCTCCAGAGGCAATCACAGGAATAGAAACTGACTGTGAAATTGCTTTGGTAAGTTCAATGTCGTATCCTGATTTAGTCCCATCACAATCCATACTAGTTAAAAGAATTTCTCCAGCCCCTCTCTTTTCTGCTTCTATAGCCCACTCTATAGCATCTTTTTTTGTATTTACACGTCCACCATTTAAATATACTTCCCAACCATCATTATTTTCTCTTTTTTTAGCATCAATAGCTACAACAACACATTGATTTCCAAAACGTTCTGCAGCTTCTGTAATAAGTTCAGGTCTTTTTAAAGCTGCAGAATTTACGGAAATTTTATCTGCTCCCGCACTAAGTATTTTTCTAAAATCTTCAATGCTTCTAATTCCTCCTCCTACTGTAAGAGGAATAAATACTCTTTCTGCTGTTCTTCTAACAACATCTATCATAATATCCCTGTTATCTGAAGAAGCTGTAATATCTAAAAATACAATTTCATCAGCCATTGCTTCATTATATGCAGACGCAATTTCAACAGGGTCTCCTGCATCTACTAAATTAACAAAATTAACTCCTTTTACTACTCTTCCATTGTTTACATCTAAACAAGGAATAATTCTTTTTGTATGCATACTATCACTCCTATTATTGAAAAGCTTTTATAGCCTCTTTTAAATCTATACTTCCTTGATAAAGGGCTTTTCCTATAATAACACCTTCCACTCCAATATTGCTTACTTTTTCCAAATCTGACATAGTTGCTACTCCTCCAGAAGCTATTATATCTAATCCTGTAGATTCTATAAGTTCTTTTGTAGATTCTACATTTACTCCAGATAACATACCATCTTTAGCAATATCCGTATAAATAATAGTTTTAACACCCATATCTTTCATTCTAAGACATAATTCTATGGCAGATATATCACTTAATTTTTCCCAACCTTCTACTGCTACTTTACCATTTTTAGCATCTATCCCTACAACTATTTTATCTTCTCCAAAAGTTTTAACTGCTTCTTTTACTAAATTGGGATTTTTAACTGCCGCTGTTCCTATTATTACCCTCTCTACCCCTAAGGAAAGTCTATCTTCTATGGATTTAATATTTCTTATTCCACCACCTGTTTGTACAGGAATGTTTACAGCCCCTATGATTTCCTTTATTACATTTTTATTTACTTCTTCTCCTAATAAAGCTCCATCTAAATCTACTAGATGAATAAATTTAGCTCCTGATTCTTCCCATTTTTTTGCTATTTTTACTGGATTCTTTTCATAAACTGTTACTTTATCAAAACGTCCTTGAGAAAGTCTTACGCACTTTCCTCCCTTTATATCAATTGCTGGATAAATCCTCATTTTAAAGCCCTCCAAAGTTTTTTAGTATTTTTAGTCCAATATCTCCACTTTTTTCTGGATGAAATTGAGTTACATATATATTATCTTTTTGTGCTGCTACTTGTATTTCTTTGCCATAAAAAGTAGTTGCTGATACAATAGGTTCACTAGTTTCTAAATAATATGAATGAACAAAATATACATAAGGTTCTTCAGGAAGTCCTTCAAATAAAGGAGATTTCTTTTTAACTGTTAAGGAATTCCATCCTATATGTGGAACTTTAACATTATCAGGAAGTTTTACTATATCTCCTTTTAGTAATCCAAGTCCTTCATACTCTCCGTATTCATAACTTTTATCAAATGCTAATTGCATTCCAAGACAAATTCCTAAAAATGGTTTTCCATTTTCTACTGCTTTATATATTTCTTTATCTAATTTTTTAGTTCTTATAGTTTTTATGGCATCTCTAAAAGCACCAACTCCTGGAAGTACAATTTTTTCAGCTTGATCGATTTCTTCTTTCTTATCTGTAACAATAGCTTCATATCCTAAGAATTCAAAAGCTTTTTGAACACTTCTAAGATTTCCCATTCCATAATCAATTATTGCAATACTCATATTTTCCCCCTTATCTATACTTCTAAAATACCTTTAGTAGAAAGTACTCCTTCTATTCTAGAATCTATTTGAGTAGCTTCATCTAAAGCTTTCCCAAAAGCTTTAAACATAGCTTCTATAATATGATGATTGTTTTTGCCACTCAAAACTTTTATATGCATATTAATTCCTCCATGAATACATAAGGCTCTAAAAAACTCTTCTACCATTTCTGTATCCATTCCTCCAACCTTTTCTACTGTGAATTCTGCATCAAATCCTAAATAAGGACGACCTGATATATCTATTGCACATAATACTAAAGCCTCTTCCATAGGTAAAATTATAGAACCATAACGTTTTATTCCTTTTTTATCTCCTAATGCTTTATTTATACATTGTCCTAAAACTATACCAACATCTTCTATAGTGTGATGACAATCTACTTCTAAGTCTCCTTTAGCTTCTAAATTTAAATCTATAAATCCATGTTTAGATATATGAGTTAACATATGATCAAAAAAACCTATCCCTGTCTTTATATTTGATAATCCTCTGCCATATAAATTAATAGACATTTTAATATCTGTTTCTTTTGTTTTTCTATGGATTTGGGCTTTTTTTTCAATCATTTTACTTTCTCCTTTATAAAACTTTTATATTCTTTAAATATACATGTTAATTATTTTAATATTTCTTTAATAGCATTAATTAATATTTTATTTTGTTCTTTTGTCCCTACAGTAATCCTAATAAGTATTGTCTTAGAATTTTTAGGAAAAGAACGAACGAATATTTCTTTTTCTTCTAATTTTTTTACAAGATTTAATTTGTTTGTTTCTATTAATATAAAGTTAGCTTCTGAATTAAATACTTTTATATTTGGTAAACTTTTTAGTTCTTCTAACAAATATTCTCTTTCTTTTTTTAAATAGCTTATTCTATCTTTATAAATTTTATAATCTTGCAATACCCATGTTGCTATTTTTTGGGAAATAGTATTTAAATTATATGGAGGCTTAGTTAAATAAATTGCATCTATTATTTCTTTATTCCCTACCCCATAACCTACTCTAAGTCCAGCCAATCCATAAGCCTTTGAAAAAGTTCTAAATACTACAATATTAGGATACTCCTTAATAAAAGGTATCATAGTACTACTTGTGAATTCTCCATAAGCTTCATCTATTAATATAGGACATTTTACATTCTCTGCAATTTTTTTAATTTCTTCTTCAAAAAGCACATTTCCTGTAGGATTATTAGGAGTACATAGTATTAGTATTTTAGCATTATTTTCTTTACATGATTTTATAATATTTTCTATTGGATAGCTATAATCTGAATTTAATTCTACTTGAATTGGAACTCCATGGTTTAAAACCACTGTTGAACTATACATACTAAAAGATGGGGTAGGCATAACTACTTTATCTCCTGGCTCAATAAATACCTTCATCATACAATCTATAAGTTGGTCTGAACCTACTCCACAAATTACATTATCTATACTTACATTCCAAAATGAAGCTAAAGTTTTCCTTAATTCTGTCGAATCTGTATCAGGATAACGATTTATATTTTCTTCATTTTCAATCCACTCTATTAATTTCTTTTTTACATTTTCACTTAAAGTAAAGGGACTTTCATTAGCATCAAGTTTAATTTTTTGTTGTATGAAATCTGCATGATATGGTTTAAAATCCCTTAATTCTTTTCTAATATAATTTTTAATCATTGTTAAATCTCACCCTCACAGCATTAGCATGAGCTGTTAGTCTTTCAGCTTCTGCAAATGTAATTATATCTTCGCTTAATTCTTTTAAAGCATCTTCTGGGAAAAATATCACACTGGATTTTTTCATAAAATCATCCACATTTAAAGGTGAAAAAAACTTAGCTGTTCCACTAGTTGGTAGAACATGATTAGGACCTGCCATATAATCTCCAAGGGGTTCTGGAGAATAATGGCCTAGAAATATTGCTCCTGCATTTTTTATTTTAGGTAAAAGTGTTAAAGCTTCTTTAGTACAAATTTCTAGATGTTCTGGAGCAATTTTATTACTTATTTCTATAGCCTCTTCTATATTATTTACAATAATTATAGCACCAAAATCTTTTAAAGATTTTTTTATTATTTCTTTTCTTGAAAGTTTTTCTGTTTGAGATATTAATTCATTCTTTACAGCATAAGCTAATTCTTCACTAGTTGTCACTAAAATCGCCGAAGCTAATTCATCATGTTCTGCTTGAGATAATAAATCTGCAGCTACAAAAGTAGGATTTGCACTTTTATCTGCTAAAACAAGGATTTCACTAGGACCTGCTATAGAATCAATACTTACATGCCCAAAAACTGTTTTTTTAGCTAAAGTTACAAAAATATTCCCTGGTCCAACTATTTTATCTACTTTAGGAATCGTTTCTGTTCCAAAAGCTAAAGCTGCAATAGCTTGTGCCCCTCCTACTTTATAAATTTCTGTTACTCCTGCTATTTTAGCAGCCACTAATACTCCAGGATTAACTCTTCCATCTTTTTGTGGCGGCGTTACCATTACAATTTTTTTAACCCCAGCCACCTTAGCTGGTATTACATTCATAAGAACTGAAGATGGATAAGCAGCTTTCCCTCCAGGAACATATACACCAGCACTTTCCATAGGTCTTGTCATTTGTCCTAAAATAGTCCCTTTATCATCTGGAGTAATCCAACTATTTCTTTTTTGTTTTTCATGAAAATTTCTAATTCTATCTGCAGCTTTTTGTATAATCTCTATTAGATTTGTATCTAGTTCTTTATAAGCTTTTTTTATCTCTTCTTCTGTAACCTTAAGTTCTTTACTAGTAAGATTTACTTTATCAAATTTACTTGTATACTCTAATAATGCCTTATCTTTTTTACATCTTACATTTTCTATAATATCATCTACTATTTCTTGTACTTCATTAAAATTCAATTGAGAACGTTTATATAAAGCATTTATTAACTCTATAGCTTCATATTTTTTATTATTTATTACTTGAATCATAAATTCACCTCTATTCTCTATAATACTTTTTTTACCTTTTCAATTAAATCTGTAATTCTATCATACTCCATTTTCATACTAACCCTATTTACAACCATTCTAGCTGATATAGGACAAATTTCTTCTAATACTACTAATCCATTTTCTTTTAAAGTACTTCCTGTTTCTACAATATCTACTATTACTTCAGCTAATCCTACAATAGGTGCTAATTCTACTGAACCATTTAATTTAATAATTTCTACTGTTTGTTGTTTTTTATGATAAAAATAATCTCTAGCTATATTAGGATATTTTGTAGCTACTCTTAAATCTTGACCACTATTTAATTTATATTTCATTTCTTTAGGTCCCGCTACTGTCATACGACATTTTCCAAAACCTAAATTAAGAACTTCGTATAAATTTCTTTTTTCTTCTAAAAGGGTATCTTTTCCCACTACTCCTATATCTGCTGCTCCATATTCTACATAGGTAGGAACGTCACTAGCTTTAGCGAGAAAAAATTTTAATTTTAAATCTTCATTAGTAAAAATCAATTTTCTTGTTTTTTCTTTCATTTCATTACAGCTAAAACCTACACTTTCAAATAACTCCATAGTCTTTTCTGCTAGTCTCCCTTTTGCTAGGGCAAAGGTTAAATATCTCATTTTATTCCTCCCCACTGGCATTCTTAAGTAATTCATCTACAGTTGTTTTTATGGTTTCATTGTCAATTAAATTAATTAACTGAACATGTTGTTCATCCTCAAAATATAAAATTCCTCCAATGTTTTTTGAAAGAGCATATTTTTTATTTTCTTCTAAACTCCCATTAATCAAACTATTTTCAATGTACATTCCTTGCCTTCTTAATTCATCACCGGTCATCAAAGCTTGCCTTCTACCTTTTTCTTCATATACTAATAAAGTATCTACCTTCCAAATAGGTATTTCTATCTTTTGTCTATTTATAGCACTTATAAGATGGTCTATCATTATTCCTACCCCTACTGCTGGACAATCTTTGCCGAATTTTTTAAGTAATCCGTCATATCTTCCTCCATCTAAAATAGAAAAACCTATTCCATGAGTATATCCCCTAAAAATAATTCCCGTATAATAATTAAGTCGATTTACCATTCCAAGATCAAAGGAAATATATTTTTCTACTCCATAATCACACAATATATTATAAACTTTTTCTAATTTTATAAGTGCTTTCTTAGCTCTAGGATTATCTGTTAATTTTTTTGTTTTTTCTATAATATCAATTGATCCACATAATTTAGGTAAGTCTAAAAATATTTGCTTTAAATTTGTTTCTAAATCAAACTGTTCTATTAGCTCTTCTACTCCAATAAAATCTTTACTATCTATTAATTGCCTTAAATTTTCTCCTTCTTCTTCATTAAGTCCTGCTTCTTGAACTATTCCTTTAAAAAATTCCACCTGCCCCAAATCAATCTGAAATTCTTTAAGTCCTGCCGCAACTAAACTATTAATAGCTAAAGCAATTACCTCCGCATCTGCTTCATCAGAATTAATTCCTAAAAGTTCCACTCCTGCTTGGGTAAATTCTCTTGTCTTCCCTTTATAACTTTCATTATAACGAAAAGCATTCCCCATGTAACAAAGTCGAAGTGGTTTTATTTCATCCTTTAAAGCAGTGGATCCCACTCTAGCAATGGGAGGGGTCATATCTGGCCTAAGAGCAAGTATATCTCCTTCTCCATCAAAAAATTTATACATACTGTTTTGATGAATATCTCCACTTTTAAATACATCATAATATTCAAACATAGGAGTCTGTACATTGTAAAAACCATATCTATGAAAAACTGATTCTATTCTTCTTTCTATTTCTATTTTCTTAGTACATTCTTCTGGAAGTAAATCCCTTACCCCCTCAGGAGTATGAAGCCTATAATTTTTCAAAATAATCCTCCTTTATTTTTCTTTATCGTTGTAAAGTTGTAAATTAATGAATTGTTATAATTATATAAAGAAAAAATTATTTTGTCAATTTAAAAAAATTAAGGAACAACCTTAATTACTTTAAGGTCATTCCTTATATTAACATTAATTTATCAAATTATCCTTGGGATAAAAAAGCTTTTATTTTATCTATAACCATGGAAATAGCTACATTATTAAATCCCCCTTCAGGGATTATAATATCTGCATTTTTCTTGCTTGGTTCAACAAATTCTTCATGCATAGGTTTTACAGTAGTAAGATATTGATTTATTACTGAATCTAAATCCCTTCCCCTATCTTTTACATCCCTTAAAATTCTTCTAATAAGTCTTACATCTGCATCTGTATCTACAAATATCTTTATATCCATTAATTCCAATAAATCTTTATTTTCAAAAATTAATATTCCTTCAACTATAATTACTTTTGCAGGTTTTACTTCTTCTGTTTCATCTAATCTTGTATGTTTAATGAATGAGTATACTGGTCTTTTAATACTTTCTCCTTTTTTCAATTTTTTTATATGAGATATCATAAGCTCAGTATCAAAGGCATTAGGATGATCATAATTTAATTTTTTTCTTTCTTCCAAAGATAAATCATCGTTAGATTTATAATAATAATCATGACTAATAGTAGCTACTTCATTATCAAATTCTTGCTTTAAGCAATTTACTAAGGTAGTTTTGCCAGAACCTGTTCCCCCAGCTACTCCAATTACTATTACATTTTTCATAATGTACTCTCCTTATAGTTTAAATTTACATATCTATATTCTTACAATCTTAAGAGGCGGTTTTTGTCCCGCCTCTTAAGATTATATAAATCATCTGTTCCATATATATTATATAAGAAATCCTTTGTTTATAAAAGAAGTTTTTACCTCTATGAATTAAATTTATTTAATCACACATAATAACAAAAGAGTTAATATTTCTAATAAATTTTTAAATAAATATATTCTTTAATAAAAAGGATGTGAAAAAATGAAAAAAAATATTGGAATTTGTGATGCTTATATTAGATTATTTTTAGGATTTATGATATTTGGAATAGGAATTATAAAAAGATCAAAATGCACTATAGCTATGGGAAGTATGAAAATTGCTGAAGGTATTACTAGATTTTGTCCAATGCTTTATATATTAAATCTTTGTACCCATGAAGAAAATTTAATATCCCATTGTTTTCATAAAAAGAAAATATACTAAGTAAAAATGCGCTTTTATGGTATTTATACCACATATAAGCGCATTTTAATTTTATAAATATTTTTATTTTATCTTTATTATTTTTTTCTTCTCAATTATAAGATTAAGGTTATTATCCTGTTGTAAAACTTTTAAAGGATAGTATATATTCCCATCTATTATAGTATTATTTTCTTCATTTATAAACAAATCTTTTTCGTTCCATTCATATTCTAATACATTTTTAGAAATGAAGAATTCCTCATTTCTTTCATATATAGGATAGTAACTAGAAATCCATTGATTTTTAATATCATATATATTCTGAATATCAATTGTATCAATAAAATATTCGTTATTTAAAACACTTTTATAAGAATCTATTAATTCTTTATGACTAGTTATTCTAAAATTATCATGTCCTTGACCTTCTGGAGCAGCCTCAATATTATTAAAATCCATATAATTAATCGCTTTAATTTGAGGATAATTATTTTTTATGTTATTGTAAAAGTACGAAATCTTATCTGATGCTTCATCAATATAATATCTATGACCTTTTTTAGAATAATGAGATATGCCTAATTGTGAAATCATAATAGGCTTTTTACTTTGAAAATAATAATATATAAAATCTATATCTTCAAATATATCCTCAGAATTATTTATTGTATCATAAACATTTATTCCTATCCAATCAACTGCTTCATCTCCTGGATAATAGATTAAACTATCTTTTGTATTATCAAGATTAATACTCCACACAAAAGCTACATTAGGAGCATATTTTTTGAATATATTTCTTGCCTTTTTAAAAAATTCTTTATATTCACGGGGATCTCTATATTGTTGTGGATTAGGATAAAATTGGACAAACATAGGAATAAAATACTGTCCAAATTCTTTTGCTGTTTTTTCTAATAAAAAATCTTGGTAAGGATATTCTTTACTAGGAGCTTGCAAAATGATATTGGGAGTTTTGATCCTGGAAGTACATTCTAAAATCCAATTAATAGGGAAAACACTCCCTAACTTAATATTTCTTAAATAAATACCATGACTAACACCTGTTGTCTTCTCAAATAAATCAATATCAAAATTTATATCCGGATTAGATAAAATATAAGCTCCTATATAACATCCTTCAACAGGTTCATATAAACCTAATTCCCTTGGAATATTTATAAATAATTTATAATCAGTTTTTTTATATTCGTCTTCACTTTTTAATATTTTATTAGATAATATAGTTTCTTTTATATCATTATTTTCATTGCTATTTAATATACTACACCCAGTAATAATTAAACACAAAAAGGTAAACATATAAATTTTTTTTAGCTTCACAAAAATCCCTTCCTTTATATGTTACCTTTTCCATTTTTATTATCATTTATTCATTTTATAATTATTTTTAATATTTAAATATGTATTTAAAGCTTCTAAATAGTGAATATATGCCCCTTGTTTACTAAAAATTTCTAATTCTTTTGGGAAAACATCATAAGGAATAGATTTTCTTCCCCCATTTTTTGCTTGATACCAATACTTTTTTAATATATTAAAAGGCAACATAAAATATTGATTATGCTCAATAAAACTAACTAAAAGAAATGCTATTCCATCTTGTCTTTGAAAATCTTCCATAAAACAAATTTGATGTTCATGAATATTTTGGATAGGCAAACTTTTTCTTGTAGTTTCTTTGGCATCAAAACACACAGGAATACCTTGAACTACTCCTATATAATCTACTGTGCTTTTTTGATCAAAATAGGCTAAAGTAATAGTTCTATTTTCTTGGTTTATTTTAACTGGTTTAATAGGTGTAGGAATTTTTTGAATTATAGCTAAACCTTTTGATCTATAAATTTCATTAGTATAATTAATAAGTTCTTCTAAAGTACTTCCCCTAAGACCTCTAGTATTCCAATATGCCATACCTATCCCCACTTTCTTTTTTATTATATTATCACAAAACTATAATTTCTTCATTGAGTATTTTTATAAAATATATTATACTTTAATAATGTGAGGGGGAATATGTAATGATATCCATAAAATGGTTCAATAAAATTTATGAATTTTTTAAAGAAATATTTAGATATTTATCCATGCCCTTAGAAGAACAAGCTGTTTATTTAGAAAATAAAAAAAAATATAGACTTGCTAGAAGAAAATATATATATTTAAATAATTTTGAAAAGGTTATACATATAAGTCGTATTCTTCAAGACTATAAATCTGTATTTATTTATCAAGTAAAAAATAACCAAATATACGAAGCTATGCAAACAGCAGAATTATATGAATTATATGAATTAGGTGCTCCTTTATGTGAAAAACAAGGTGCTTTAATTAAAGCTGCTAATATGTATGCTCATTTTAATCCTATAAAAGCTGCTTCATTATATAAACAAGCACATCTTTGGAATAAGGCAGCTAAATGTTATTTAAAAGAAAAACAATGGATTAGAGCATTAGATTGTATTGAACAAATATCTTCTAAAGAAGAAAAAAAGAAACTTTACGATAATATAGAAAAATTAGGTAACGAATTGTATGTAAATAAAAATTATGAAGAAGCTATTAAACTTTATCTTAGAATTAATTCTTTTGAAAAAGCTTTAAAAATTTCAGAAGAAATAGGAGATCAAAAAACTTCCTTTATTCTTTATGAAAAATTAGCTCAAGAAGCTTTAAATAATAAAAACATAGAAAAAGCTGCAAAATTTTTTGAAATTGTAAATCCTTCTAAAGCTTTTACACTTTATTTACAAAATCAAGATATTGATAATGCAGTTCGTATATTAATATCCCAAAAAAAATATGAGGAAGCTATTCATCTTTGTCTAAAAAATGAATATGAAGAAAAAGCATTAAAAATTGCACAAGAACATAAATTATACGATTTTTTATTATCTTATTTCAAAGAAAAAAAGAATTATACAAAAATATCTTGGATTTATGAGCAATTAAAAGACTTTAACGAAGCTATAGAATACTTTAAACAAGAAAATAAATTAGATTTTGTTGCTAATTTTGCAAAAAAACTTCCTCATCCTTCTGATACAGCTAATATCTTAAAAGATATAAAATATTATGAACAAGCAGCCCAATACTATCTTTTAGATGATAATGTTAAAAAATGTAGAGAATGTTTAAAATTAGCCGGGAAAACTGAAAAAGAAATTGAAAAATATTTATTTATTAAAAATTATCCTGCATAAATTATTTACTATTGTAAATTTATATTAATATTTTCACCCATACAAATTTTTTTATATATATCTGGCATATTTGCTATAAATTCTTTTTTTCCCGGGAAATTTATTTTATAAGCATGTAAAAATTGATGTTTTAATTTATATTTTTTTCTAAAATAATTATTGATTGTCGAATCCCCATATTTTCTATCTCCTATTATAGGATGATTTATTTTTGAAAGATGAGCACGAATTTGATGAGATCTCCCGGTTATTATTTCCACTTCTAAAAGAGTGTAAACACCATTATTTTTTAATGGTCTATAACGAGTCTCTACATATTTGCTACCTTCCTTATATGTATTCATAATTTCAACTTGATTATTTTTATTATTTTTCTTATGATATCCTTTTAAAATTCCTGATTTTTCAACTACTCCCTTTACAATAGTTAAATAATATTTTTTTATTTTATTTTCTTTAATCATTTGGTTTATAGTTTGAAGTGTTTTTAAATTTTTCCCAACTATAATGATTCCACTAGTATTTCTGTCTAATCTATTACAAATTCCAGGAGTAAATCCCATAGAGTTTTTTGGATCATATTCTCCCTTTGATACAAGATAAGACAATACTTCATCAATTAATGTATTTTTAGAACTTTTTTTATCTGGATGAACTAATAGTCCTAAAGGTTTATTACATAATAATATATTTTTATCTTCAAATATAACTTCAAAAGTCGTTTTTATATTTTGTATTTCTTTTATCTCTCTAAATTTATTAATTGTTTCTTCTGATAAATATAACTGAATACTATCTCCCATTTTAAGATTTTCATTGCCTTTTGCTTTTTTACCATTGTATTTTATTCTTTTTTTTCTCAACATTTTATATATAAATCCTTTAGAACTTTTATCCATATATTTAATTAAAAATTTATCCAATCTTTGATTAGCGTCTTTTTCTGTAATATGTATTTCTCTCATAAATTCACCTTTTACTTTTATATTAACAAAATCGCCCTAATTATGGGCGATTTTAAAAATATATTCATATATTTAGATATAAAATCTACTTAATTGTCACTACATTACTTTCTGAGTCCCAACTAACTTCATAATAAGCTTTTTGTAATTCTCTTAAAGGTATATAAGATTTTCCATCTATTACTACTGCATTTAAATAATAAGTTTCACCTGCTCTTGTTAAATAAGGTTGTTTTAATTCATTGTCCCAATTAACTTCTACACCTAATAAATTACCAGTATCTCTTAAAGGAATATAAGATGACCCTTCTATAACCTTAATATCAACTGTTCCTTCTTTATTTTCAGATATATAATATCCATTATCTAAATCTATTTTCAATGCATTTGATTCAATAACTAATGTTTGATATTGTAACTCTTCTATTTTATTTTTAATTTCTGTTATTGACATAATATTTTCTGTTGGAACATCAATAGTAACAGAATCTATTACTTTTATTGCTTGAGCAAAACTAAAAGATCCTTTTATAATATTTTCTCCTGTCATAGGATCATCAACATTCAATATTAAATCAAGACCTTGATTATAATGAACATCACTTACTTTTTCTAAACTATATTCTATTTTACTTCCTTTTAAAGCTTCTTTAAATTCATCATTATCAACAGAAACAACATCAGAAATACTTTGTTTATAGTATTCTTTATTAGATTTAACCATTTCAACCATTTCATCTATTTGTTGGCTTATATTATTTTCATCTATACCATACATAGTAAATAAATCTTTTTGATAATCACCCATATTATCAATATTTTGTTTTAAATACTCACCTAATTCATCTATATGGTCTATAGAATAATTCATAAATGAAACAAAAGTATCTACTAAATTTTCTGATGTTAATCTAAAAATATATTTATTTCCTTCCTTAGTTATAACTCCACTTTCATATTCATCATATACACTTTCTATTAAAAACGCATCTGCTGCTTGATTATTTTCTTCAACAGCAAATCCTAAATCAAAATATATGTCAGTCATTTGTTCAGCTAATACTTCACTACCATAAACTTCAAAAAGTAATTCTTTCATTTCTTCTTTACTGATTTTTATATATTTAGTATTTCCAAAAAATTCATCTATAGCTTGATTTGTTTCTTGGTCATCAAAAGACTTAATAAAATCAAGTAAATTATCTACTTTTATATATATATTATTTCCATCTCCTAATATACTTACAATCTCAGCCTGTTCTCCTGTATTTTTATCTTTAAAATAATATTTCATTGCTAATTTTGAATTTTCTACATCTACTTGTGCATCATATGTAAGGCTGTAATTATTAAATATTGATTTTACTTGAGATAGTACCTCCTCATCTTCTAAATCAATATTATCCAATGTAATGTTAAATTCTCCACTTGTTTGATACTTAGTTAAATTATTTATCTCCTGTGATAAATTATAAAACTCTAATTCTGTACTACTACATCCAACTGTAAAAGCTATAAGTATAAACACTGAAAACAACAATCCTAATTTTCTTTTTAACATTATTTATTTCCCTCCATCTTTTTATTACTTATGACCTATCATATCACATTTTTATATATTTTGGCAACTACTTCCTTTAAAAATTTCTATATAATATTATATTACATTATAGCAGAACTTTGTAATAATTTTACAAACTCTTCTTGTCTATCTTTACTTTTTATTTTTTCTTTGTTCCATATATCAATAAGTTTTGTTAAATCTTGCTTATATTTTTCAATAAATACAACATTATTTTTTAAACCTTTATTTTCTATAATTCGTTTCATAGTTTTTAAATTTTCTTTATAAGTTTTAGAAGGTTTATCTAAAATAAAAAATATTTTTTTATCAGTAAAAACGATATGGTCAAAAAATGCCATTCCTATATTATCAGCAAAAAGAGCACTATTCCATATTATGTAAGAATCCGGAAGTTTTTCAAGTTCTTTTGCTACTTTAATATCTCCATCCCTGTATTTTAGAATAGAAATAAATTGTACTGCATATTGAGCTACAGGTAAAGTAAATAAAATAGCAAATAAAGTAAATAAATTATATTTAGAATTATTAATAATGATTCCTAATAAAAATATTATTATCATAAGGGTAAAACTTATGACTGTATATATAAAATATTTTTTCTTTCTTTTTTTAATATAATCTGCCTTTTGTATAACTTTAGCCATAATATCCCTCTATTCTGTATATATCATTTTTATTGTCATCCCACCATCAACAATTAAATTTGTACCTGTTATAAATCCTGCATCTTCTGAAGTTAAAAATAAACAAGCTTTTGCAACATCTTCTGGCTTTCCTACTCTTCCTACTAAATGTTGCTCATGGTCTTTATCAGATAAATGTGTAAACTTCCTTTCTTTTTTCTTTTTCCACTGAGATATATCAATCCATCCAGGACTTATGGCATTCACTCTAATTCTAGGGCCTAAACTAGCAGCAAGGGAATGGGTTAAAGCTAATATACCTCCTTTTGAAGCTGAATATGGCTCTGTATGAGGTTCTGACATTAATGCCCTAGTTGAAGCAATATTTATTATACTACCTCCATTTTTCATAATTTCCGCTCCATATCTTGCACATAAATAAGTCCCTGTTAAATTTACCCTTATTACCTTATCCCAATCCTCAATAGTTCTTGAAAATAATGTTCCTTGATTAACATTTGAAATAGCAGCATTATTTATTAAAATATCTATTGCTCCAAATCTGTTTAATACAATTTCCATTAATCTTTTAACACTTTTTTCATCTCCTACATCTGTTTTAATAAACAGACATTGTAGTCCTTGTTCTAAAATAAAACTTTCATTTTCTTTACCTGCTTCTTCATCTATTTCAGCAATAACTACATATGCTCCTTCTTTTGCATATTCTCTTGCTATACAAGCGCCTATTCCTTGTCCACCTCCAGTAACTATTACTACTTTGTTTTTATATTTCATAATTTTTCCTCCGTTCATATAATTTGAAAGAGATTTGATTTAAATAAAAATAAATTTTCTTTTAGTTTAGCAAAAAAAAATTAAAAAGAAAAGCCTACTTACGTAGACTTTTATTTAAATACATCAATTATATTTTCAAATATGTCTTTATTTTCTTTTATTATATTTTTATTTCCCATCACACAAATATAATTTTGTTGTGATAATTTTTCCATCATTTCTTTAAAATTCACTATATCTTCTTTAGTAGTGCTTAAAATTTCTTCTCTTTCTTTTTGAGTATCTTCATAAGTTATTTTACTTATATATTGAGAGACAGCCTTTTCTCCTTTCATAGAAGGAGTAAGGGGATGATCATATCTACTAATAGTACCTATAATATATTTTGTCATATCTCTTCTACTAGCATTAAATTCAGCTAAATATTTCCCAACTTCATCATATATATTTAAAGTTCTTTTTAAATTAGGGTCTCTATAAGAGGAGAAAAATACATTTCCTGTCCTTGAAAAATTAATAAACGCACCATAAGCTCCTCCTTGTACTCTAACTTTATTCCAAAGATAATCTAATCCTATTATTGTCTTTAAAACTTGAAGCTTACCAGAATAAGAATATCCAAGTTCTAAAAAATTATATCCTTTTGCTACATATTGAACATTACTTTGTGTCATCAATCCTTCATTTTTTATTTCTTCATTAAATGAATATTTTTTCTTATTAATTACATTATCATTTAGGTCTTCAAATAATATTGACAAATATTTTCTTATCTCCTCATAATCTTCTTCTTGCGATGTAATACCTATAAGTAAATTATTTTTATTAAAAATTTGTTTTGCTGTTTCTTTTAAATTATTAATTACTTCTAATTTTTTTGTTTCAAACTTTTCTTCTATATCTGTTACAAATTGATAAAAAGAAAATCCTTTTAATTCTTCATTATATCGATCTTTTTCTGAAAAATAAGATAATAATCTATTAGCTACAACCATATGTCCTTGGTCAAAAAGTACCATTTCCATTCTTGATTTCATTTCTCTAATAATTTCTAAAAGCCTTTTTTCATTTTCAAAAGAAGTAGATGTAATGATCTCTCTAATTAAATTTATAAGTTCTGGAAATTTTTTAGTTAATGCTTTTGACTTTAATATAAGTTTACTCTCATATTCATTAGGTTTCCCATTTATTCCAAAGGTATCTGCATAAATACTGATACCTCCTGTATGAATATTTATCTCATTAGATAAGTCTGCATACTCATAATTTTTAGTATCCATTTTGCTTAATATCCCTACTAACATACCTGCATAAGGAATAAGTTTTTGATCTAAACCTTTTAAATCAAAATACAAATTTAAATAAGTAATTTTATTTGTAAACATAGGATGAAATAGAACTTTAACTCCTTCCTCTTCTTTCTCTACTTGAGGAAGTTTCTCTGCTTTTTTATTAAGATCTTCTAAAGATAATAATGGTATCTTTTCTATATCTTTAGGATTATCAGGAGTAATTTGTCTTTTCTTTAATTGTTTAGTTTGAATAATTAATTTTTCTATTTCTTCATCTGATAACTTATTTTTATAATCTAATAATTTTTCTCTTATTTTTTGAGTTTTTTCTTCTAAAAGGCCTTTCTTAGGGGTTAATATTATTAATGTTCCGTGGGTATTATTAAGCAAATATTTTTTTATTAAGTTTTCAAAATAAGGAGCTGTAAAACTATCTTTTATTTTTTCTAAAATAGGCTCATACTTTAAATTTATAAGAGGGTTTTTATCATAAAGCCAAGTACTCATTACTTTTATTGCATATATAAGACCTTTTGGATAATTTCTTGAATCTGCTTCACGAAGGATAAATTCTTTTGAATTTACTGCCGCTTTAATTAATTTTTTGTCTATTCCTTTATTAACTAAATTTGTTAAAGTTTCTTTTACTGTTTTTTGGAATTTTTCTGCTTTTTCTTTATCTGAATTTTTAACTATTATACTAAAAGTAGGCTGTTGAATACTTGTATCAAAACTTCCAAACACATCTTTACCTATCCCAGCATCTAATATAGCTTTTTTAAGAGGAGCTGCTGGTGTTTCTAAAAGTAAATATTCTAAAATTTGAAATGCTAAATATATTTCAGGATTCGTTGATTTATCTATTACATAATTCAAACTTAAAAAAGTCTTTTCTTTTTCTGTTTCTTCAGGAGATATAGGATAATTAATATTTATTTCCTTTATGTTATCAAAAGCCTTCTGTATAGGTATATTAGAATCAATACTTTTTCTATCAAAATTACTTAAATATTCTCTATCAATAAATTCTAGTTGTTTTTCAAGATTTCCATTACCATAAAGATATATATAACTATTAGAAGGATGATAATATTTTCTGTGAAATTTAATAAAATCTTCATAAGTTAAATCTGGAATGTATTCAGGATCTCCTCCTGATTCTTTTCCATAAGGAGTATCTGGGAAAAGAGATTCCTCTATTTTTCTAAATAAAATAGATTCTGGGGATGAAAAAGCTCCTTTCATTTCATTATAAACTACTCCATTATAAGTTATTTCATCATCCTTATTTTGTAATTCATAATGCCATCCTTCTTGCATAAGTATTTCTGGATATTTGTATATATTTGGATAAAATACAGCATCAAGATAAACATCCATTAAATTAAAAAAATCTTTATCATTAGTACTAGCAATAGGATACATAGTTTTATCTGAAAAAGTCATTGCATTTAAATATGTATTTAAAGAACCTTTTGCCAATTCTACAAAGGGGTCTTTAGTTGGAAATTTTCTTGAACCACATAAAACAGAATGTTCTAAAATATGAGGAAGTCCTGTATTATCTTGAGGAGGAGTTCTAAAAGTTATAGCAAAAACTTTATTTTTATCATCATTTTGTAAACTAAGAAGTTTAGCTCCACTTTTTTCATGTACAAAAATATAAGCTGTTGAATTAACTTCTTTTATTTCTTGTTTTTCTAAAAGTCTAAATCCATAAACTATATCATTTAATTCCATATTTTATCTTCTCCTTATCCTTAGTTTATATAATTTAATTATATACAAATGAAGATATTATATTCTAATTCCATTTAAATAATTTTAATATTATTGAATGAGGAATTATTCTAGATATTATTTTAAATCCCTTAATTAAACTACCATAAATAGATTCCATTTTATTTTCATCAGAATCTCTTAAAGCCTTACAAACTACATCCCTTGAATTAACCATTAATTTAGATTTCCAATCTAAAGGTTTCCCTTTAGATGAGGCAATATTAAAAAATTCTGTTTTTACTGGTCCTGGACATACAGCTAATACTTTAATTCTTTTTTGTTTTAATTCAATATTTAAAGCTTTACTAAAATGTATTACAAAAGCCTTTGTAGCAGCATAAATATTAAATCCTGGTTGAGGTAAAAATCCTGCAGAAGAAGCAATTTGTATAATTCTTGAACCTTTTGGCATATAAGGTATAACTTTGTAAGTTAATGCTGTTAAAGCTTTTACATTTAAATCTATCATACTTAACTGCTCTTCTAAACTTAAATCAATAAAATTACCTATTTTCCCAAATCCTGCACTATTTACTAAAATACAAACTTTAGGCTTTTCTTTATATAGCTTTTCTGAAATTTTCTCAATTTCTTCTAATTTCAATAAATCTGCTTTAATTACTATGCCTTTTGCTTTTTTAAGCTTTTTAGCAATATTATTCATTTTTTCTTCTCTTCTAGCTATCATCCAAATTTCATCTAAATTATATTTTCTATCTATCTGTTTTACAAAATCTCTTCCCAATCCAGAAGATGCACCTGTTATAATAGCTATTTTTTTCACTATAATTCTCCTTTTTGAATTATTATGCTCAAAAAGCAGTCCCAATTATTCGGACTGCTTATGTTCTTTTATATATTTTTGTCTACAATCCCAACTACAAAAATACATAATCCCATTTTCTGTAACTAGTTGGTATGACTGACTTTTTTCAATAAATTTACCACACACCGCATCTTGTACCATTTCTAATGTTTCTACTTCTTTTTGTTCTTTCTTTTCTTCCTTTGAAACATTAGCCATTTCTTTTTTATTTTTAAGTATATTTTGATATCTAATTATTTGAATTGCTGCAATAATTCTAGAAATCATCCACCATAATGCAACCATCCATAAAATATCTGTCATTATTTCCATTATGCATCCCTCCTAATTTATGACGCCTTTTTCTTATTTTTAATAAGTATTAATTCTCCATCCTCTTTTATTTCATATATTTCTAATTTATCATGTTTTAATACTATCTCAACATTACATATAGGACAATAATATCTGATTTTCCCTAACACTCCTAATTTTTTATTATGACATATAGGACATTCCATAACATACTCACTTCCTTATATATTATAATGTTAATAGGCTATGATTATATTATAATATATAAATATGAAAAAATTATGAACAATTATTAAATATTTTTATTTCATATACTTGTCTAATATCATTATAATTTCTTCTATTTTTTCTTCTCCTTCTCCATTAATTAAAGCGTTTCTTACACACCTATAAATATGTTGTCTTAACACTTGAAGATTACTTTTTTTTAGTAATGCTTGTACTGCTAGTAATTGTTTTGATATATCTATACAATACCTATCTTCTTCAACCATACGAATAATTCCATCCAATTGTCCTCTTGCTGTTTTTAAAAGGTTTAACACTTGCTTTTTATCTTCTTCAATCAAAATATCCTCTCCTCTTAATCTAGATAAGTAACAATTTTTATTATATCATTACTTAATTTTATTTCAATATAGCAATAAAACCCCTAACTATAGGGGCTTTATTACTATGCATTTAATGCTTGGTCAAAATCAGCTATTATATCTTCAATATTTTCAATTCCTACTGATACTCTTATTAAATCTTCTGTTACTCCTGAAGATATTTGTTGTTCCTTTGTAAGTTGCCTATGAGTAGTACTAGCAGGATGAATTACAGATGTCCTTACATCTGCTACATGTACTACTAACGCAGCTAATTTTACACTATCAATGAACTTAATACCTGCTTGTTTACCACCTTTAATTCCAAAGGTTAAAACTCCACTACATCCTTTTGAAAGGTATTTATTAGCTAAAGAATAAGATTTATGATTAGAAAGTCCCGGATAATTTACCCAAGCTACCTTAGGATGTTTTTCTAAAAATTTAGCAAGTTTTAAAGCATTTTCACTATGTCTTTCCATTCTAAGATGTAATGTTTCAAGTCCCATATTCATTAGAAAAGCATTAAAAGGACTTAAAGTAGCTCCAAAATCTCTTAAAAGTTGAGCACGGGCTTTTACAATATATGCTTGTTTACCAAATTGTTCTACATACTTTACTCCATGATAACTTGGATCTGGATTTACTAAATCAGGATATTTACCATTATTCCAATTAAAATTTCCTCCATCTATTATAATTCCTCCTACACTACTTGCATGTCCGTCAATATATTTAGTTGCTGAATGAACCACTATGTTAGCTCCATGTTCTAATGGTTTACAAAGATATGGAGTTGCAAATGTATTATCAACTATTAAAGGAACTCCCATTTCTTTAGCTATTGAAGAAAATTTTTCAAAATCTAATATATTAAGTCCTGGATTTCCTATCGTTTCTCCAAATATTGCTTTCGTATTATCTTTAAAATGTTTTTTTATATCATCAATGCTAGCTTCTGGATTAACAAAACTTACTTCTATGCCTAATTTTTTTAAAGTATTAGAAAATAAACTGAAAGTTCCTCCATACAAAGTACTTGCTGCTACTATATGTTCTCCCGATTTACATATATTAAGAATAGCCAAAGTTGTTGCAGCTTGTCCTGAAGATGTTGCTAACGCTCCTACTCCTCCTTCTAAAGCTGCTATTTTCTTTTCAAATGCTTCTACTGTAGGATTACTAATCCTTGAATACATATGTCCTTCTATTTCTAAATCAAATAATTTCGCCACATGTTCTGCACTATCATATTTATATGTTGTACTTTGATATATAGGTAATATTCTTGGTTCTGAATTTTTAGGAGTATATCCTCCTTGCACTGCTTTAGTTTCTATTTTCCAATTATTCATCTTTATCCTCCATTAATCTCTATTCTCCAATAATTTTTACTAAAACTCTTTTCTTTCTTTTTCCATCAAATTCTCCATAAAAAATCTGTTCCCAAGGTCCAAAATCTAATTTACCATTTGTTACAGCTACGACAACCTCTCTTCCCATAATGGTTCTTTTTAGATGAGCATCTGCATTATCTTCAAATCCATTATGATCATATTGATCATAAGGTTTCTCTGGAGCTAATTTTTCTAAAAATCTTTCGAAATCTCTATGCAATCCAGATTCATCATCATTAATAAAAACACTTGATGTAATATGCATAGCATTACATAATAATAATCCTTCTTTTATTCCACTTTCTTTTAAACATTCTTCTATTTTAGGAGTAATATTTATAAATGCCCTTCTAGTACTAGTGTTAAACCATAATTCTTTTCTATAAGATTTCAAAAAAACTCCCTCCTTTTATTTATTTCATGATAAACCTCTTTTCTGTAATATATAATTTTATATTATATTACTTTTATAAAAAAATCCACTCCATCCTTTCATTTTAATTAAAAATATCCCCTAAATATATTTATTATCAAAAAATGTAAATAAAATTATCTTTAGTTATTTCCAATTCTTTTTTGACATACTCCTTATATATTATAAATTTTTATACAAATCTTACAAATAAAGATATAGTTTAGAAAATTTATTTTCTTAAACTATATCTTATTAAACTAAAGTAGCCAATAATAATAACTCTTCATTATCATCATATATTTTTTCAAACTGTTCAATAGGCAGTGGATTTATGCCTCTTCCAACTTCTATAGTATATCCTGGCCTTCTATATTCTTTTATAAACCAATCTTTATACCCAGCATATAAAGCTGCTCCTACAGGTTCATCAAGAGAATATCCACTGACTGCTGAAAATAATTCTCCGATTTTTAAAGCTTCTGGAGGTTGAAGATTTCTATAATTCCAAAAAATCACTTCTCCTTGGGTATGATAAGATAAAGTTAAACGAAAATCTTTTTCTCTAGTAAAATTAGCTATTGCTTTAGTCTCTGATTCCGATTCTGGATTTGGTCCCGCATATAAATATGGCGCTGGTCCATCTATCCCTAAACTTTTCTCTAATTCTTTATATTCTTCCCAAGAAGCATCATAATTCCTATTTAAATCCACTCCCCTTGCATTTGCTTTCCACTTAGTAAAATCTCTACTTCCATCATTCCATTTAATTAATTCATCATATCGTGGATTATCGGGGGAAATCCCGTTTATAACTAGTTCCACTCCATCAGGATTAACCATAGGAACAACATAAATTGTAGCTTGTTCCCATATAACTGTTGTAGGATATCCCTTTATAACTCCTCCCATAGCAAAAGCTTTAGAAAATTCTTCAATCCATTTCATTAAAACCGGAGTAGTAATCCACTCATTAGCATGATGAGACCCATTAAAAAATACTTCTCTTGGACCATCTCCTAACTTAATTACATATAATTCTCTTCCTTCTTCACTTTTTCCTATGGTATCTACTGTCAAAAATGGATACCTAGCTTCTAACCCTCGAATATCTCTTTTCATTATATCATAAGTATAAGGAACGTCAGTCTGCACCACATCTATTCCATAAGGTACAATAATTTCTTCTCCAACATTTAAAAAAAATGGATTTATACCAGGATTAGCTGTTGTTATACTAGACACATTAGTATAATATTTTTTAGCAATTTCATAAAGAGTATCTCCTGATTGAATAATATATAAATCATATCCTAATAAAATAGGTTCTAATTTTTCATAAGTTTTAGGGCCTATAATTCCATCTGGAGTTAAATTATTATTTTTTTGAAAAGCCTTCACTGCTTCTTCTGTTTTTAATCCAAATATTCCGTCTATTTCTCCAGGATTATATCCTATTATTTGTAATATACTTTGTATTTCTGCTACATCTGACCCTTCCATCCCTTTTCTTAAGGTCCTCATTATTTCACCTCTTTTTATTAAACCTTTTTTATACTATTTTATCCTTATTATTTTATAAATGTGAATATTACTAATATTTTAAATTAACCATAAAATATAATTTTAATTACTTAAAATCCTTAAACATATAATTTAAATATATTAAATTATTATTGGAGTGGTTTTATGAGTAAATTACTTTGTACTATGGTATATAATTTTTTTATAGCTTTAGGAGTAATTATTGGAGGTGCTTTATTTGGTTCCGCTGCTGCTATATTATGCAATGAAAAACCTATAAATATGATGATGATTTTTGCAGAACAATTAAAACTTTGGGCAATAATTGTAGCTCTTGGAGGAACTTTTCCTACTTTTGAAATATTAGACTTAGGAATATTAAAAGGTGAATTTAAAGCAGTAATAAAACAAATTCTATATATTTTGAGTGCATTTTCAGGTGCCCATATTGGGTATATGATTTTAAATTCCTTAGGAGTGCATAATTAATGAAAAAATTAAGACTATCATCGTTTTATCTTTTTTTATTCGGATTTATCATTGGAGTAATTTTTTATAATACTTTATATATGTATAAAATGGAAAATTTAATAAAAGAAAATGAAATTCTTTCTGCTGATTTAGAAGAAAATTTAATTAAATTAAAAAAATTAGAAACATTAACTCAAAAAAAAGAAACTCTTTCTTTAAATAATATATTACCTATTTTTTTGAATGAAGAAGAAGAAAATATTATTCCTCAAGATGAAATAGAACAGTACATAAAAATTTTATTAAATAATCAAATAGGCAAGGAATTGACTGCAATTGATGTTGATTTAATTTATAATGGATTAAATAATCGCATATTAAAATTTAAAGATGGAGAATACCAATTAGAGATTAAAAGTATCATTCTGACAGATACTATGTACATTAAATATAATGTAAAAAAAATAAAAACTTAGCATCTGTAAATATTTTACAATAGTAAAAAATGCATTATAGTGAAATAATATTTTTAAGAACACTTACATGAGTAAGATTTAATTTATGAAAGGAGTATTCGTATGAGTACAAAACCTCTAGATTTTATTTCTTTACTTTTAATTATAATTGGAGCTATTAACTGGGGATTAATAGGATTTTTTCAATTTGACTTAGTTGCTACATTATTTGGAGGAATGGAAAGCTGGTTTAGTCGTATAATTTATGCCTTAGTAGGATTAGCTGGTCTTTACGGATTAAGTTTATTTGGAAGAATTGATAACGAAGATGTTAGAAAAACCGAATAAATTTATTAAAAGCGGCTAATCCGCTTTATTTTTATATTTTTCTTTATTTTTTATATTTTTTAATATTTTTAAAAAAGGTTTTTTAAATTTTAAGAAGAATATAATTATTATACAATTATATTTAAGGGGGAGATTACAATGATACAAATTATTACAGGTGAAAAGGGAGAAGGGAAAACAAAGCACCTAATCAATATGGCTAATGAATGTGTTAAAAATACTTCGGGTCACATAATATATCTTGATAACGATCATGATCATATTTATGATTTAAACTATAAAATTCGTTTTATAGAAACAAATGAATTCCCTGTAAATGGGTTTAAAGAATTTTTTGGTTTTATATGTGGAATTTTAGCTCAAGACCATGATATAGAGTATGTATACATTGATGGACTTTTAAAAATTACTAAACTTTCTTTAGAAGATGCCCATTTATTTTTAGAAAAATTAAAAAAAATATCAAAAAAATATACTGTTAACTTTATAATTGGACTAAATTGTAAAAATAATGAAATTCCTGATAATTTTAAATCTTTTTTAATTGCATAATTTAACCCCCTAACAGGGGGTTTTTAATTGAAAAAATTTTTTATAAATTATATAATTACTTTAGTAAAATAATAAATACTATTTATAGAAAGATGGAATTCAAATGAAATTACCTTGGGACAAACAATATTTGAAAATATCTTTTCATGTTATATTTACATTATTGGTAATACTAGGATTAGGATTTATTATTATAAATTTTATTCCTATAACTATAGGTTTAAGTTCTATTATTTCTAAAATTCTCTCGCTTTTTTCTCCATTTTTTATAGGAGTAGTAATTGCTTATTTATTGGACCCTATTGTTAATATTTATCAAGAAAAAGTAATAAAACCTATATCTTTAAAATTAAAAAATAGTAAAAATATATCTAGAAAAAAAAATAATATAAAATATAAAGTAAAAAATACTAGAACTTTTGCAACATTGCTTACCTATATCACAATTATTTTGATAATAATATTAATTGGCATCTTGCTCTCTACTAGTATAGGTAGTCATAAGGGTTTTAAAAGTATGGACAATTTAATTAATAGTATTAAAGCCTATACTCAATCTTTTAATAATATAATATCTGATATTCAACAAAATTTAGACCGTATAGGATTTTTACAAGAAGTAGAAAATACTATTTATGATTTTACAAATAAATTAGGAGAATTAGTTCAAAATGTAACTGCAAAAATAATAGACGGAATTACTAAAGCTGGAAATCAGGTAATAAATTTTGCTATGGCTCTAGTTATATCTTTTTATTTATTAAAAGATAAATCTATTTTTTTAAATTTATCTAATCAATTTTTTAAGATCATCCTTCCTCAAAAAACCTTTGAAAATATTAAAAATTATTTATCTGATATAGACCATGTTTTATCTGCATATATAAGAGGTCAACTAACCGATTCTCTTATTATGGGTATACTTATTGGCATTAGTGTTGCCATAATAGGCATTGATTTCCCAATTATTATCGGGATTATCGCAGGAATAGCTAATATTATTCCCTATTTTGGTCCTATTATAGGAATGATCCCTGCTGTTTTAATGGGGTTAATAAGTGATAATCCTATGAAAGCTTTATATGCAATAATTACTCTTTTTATTCTTCAACAAATAGATGGAGCAATTATTGCTCCTAAAATTGTAGGAGAAAGTGTGGATGTTCATCCTATTGCTATAATTATATCTATTACTGTAGGTGGCTCATTATTCGGCTTAATGGGAATGCTTTTAGCTGTTCCAGCAGCAGCCTTATTAAAATTATTATTAATTAGATTTATGAATAAAATGCCTAAAGCTTAAAAATTTTAATAACTAAAAAGTAGTGTTTAGAAAATTTTCTAAACACTACTTTTTTATCTATATTAGTTTTATACAATGAAATACTTTTTTTCCTTTTTGGATCATTAAAGTATCATCACTAAAGTCATCTTCTTTTACTATATAATTTATATCATTTACTTTTTCTCCCTTAACTTTAATTCCTCCTTGAGTAATTAATCTGCGTCCTTCAGAACGTGAAGGAATGAGATTTGCTTTTTGAAGAATAGTTAAAATATCAATTCCTTCTCCTAATTCGTCTCTAGAAATTTCTGTGGTTGGAATAGACCCTCCTTTAGAACCACCAGTAAATAATGCCTTAGCTGCTTTATCAGCTTTTTTAGCTTCTTCTTCTCCATGCACTATTTTAGTAACCTCAAAAGCTAAAATTTCTTTAGCCTTATTAATTTCTGCTCCTTCTAAAGAACTCAATTTATTTACTTCTTCCATAGGAAGAAAAGTTAGAAGAGATAAACATTTCTTAACATCGGCATCATCAACATTTCTCCAATATTGATAAAAATCATAAGGAGATGTTTTATTAGGGTCAAGCCATACTGCTCCTGATTCAGTTTTACCCATTTTCTTTCCTTCACTAGTAGTCAAAAGACTAAATGTCATACCATACACACTATCATTTTCAAGTCGTCTAATAAGCTCAACTCCTCCTAAAATATTAGACCATTGGTCATTTCCTCCTAGCTGAAGTTTACAATTGTACTTTCTATATAATTCTAAAAAGTCATATGATTGCATAAGAGTATAATTAAACTCTAAGAAAGAGAGTCCTTTTTCCATTCTAGTTTTATAACTTTCATAAGTTAACATCCTATTTACAGAAAAATGTACACCTATTTCTCTTAAGAAATCAACATAATTTAAATTTAAAAGCCAATCTGCATTATTAGCCATAATAGCTTTGTCTTCTCCAAATTCAATAAATCTAGAAAGTTGCTTTTTAAAACAATTTGCATTATGCTCAATGGTTTCTTTTGTCATCATCTTTCTCATATCTGTTTTACCTGTAGGGTCTCCAACCATTGCTGTTCCTCCACCAATAAGCGCAATGGGCCTATGTCCTGCTCTTTGCATATGGGCCATGGCCATAATTGTAACGAAATGCCCTACATGAAGACTATCAGCAGTTGGATCAAATCCTATATAAAATGTAACTGATTCCTTCCCTAATAACTCTTTAATTTCTTTTTCATGAGTTGTTTGTTCAATGAATCCTCGTTCTTTTAAAATATCAAATACGTTTTGCATATTCATACTCCTTTTATATTATTTTCAAAATTAAAAACTCTCATCCTAAAACATAAGGACGAGAGCTCCCGTGGTACCACCTTAATTTATATACATTAAATGTATATAAATTTATATTAAATAAAGGAATTATTTATATACATCCAATGTATACCTCTAACCCAATAACGGTGGGAACCGTCAAGTTTTAGCTTGATGTTCAGGAGCTGTATTTCACTTTTTCATGTGCTGCAAACCTTTCACCAACCGATTTGCTCTCTTTGATTGTAACCATGAAAAGCTACTAGAACTCCATCATTACATTTATCTATATTGATTGTCACATATAATATCATAAAAATAATATAAACTCAAGTAATTTTTATCAAAAATATGAAATATCATTTATATCTTTTATTCTTCTACAATTTTTATAATTACTTCTACTGCTTTTTTCATAGCATCTACTGATATGTATTCATATCTTCCATGAAAATTATCTCCACCTGTAAAAATATTAGGACATGGTAATCCCATATAAGATAATCTTGAGCCATCAGTCCCTCCACGAATAGGTTTTATTACAGGCTCTATTCCAACTTCTTTCATAGCATTGGAAGCTCTTTCTACTATTTCCATTTTATCTTCTATTTTTTCTTTCATGTTATAATATTGGTCTTTTAATTCTAAATGAACCGTTTTATCCCCATACATTTTATTAATTTTATCTACTGCATTTTTCATAAATTCTTTACGTTTTTTAAAATTATCCATATCAAAATCTCTAATAATATATATTAATTCTACTTTTTCTACATTTCCATTAAAATTGTTAAGATGATAAAATCCTTCATATCCTTCTG
This sequence comes from Defluviitalea phaphyphila, assembly GCF_001466305.1. GTDB lineage: Bacteria > Bacillota > Clostridia > Lachnospirales > Defluviitaleaceae > Defluviitalea_A > Defluviitalea_A phaphyphila. The sequence goes on along the minus strand of NZ_JWID01000002.1, from coordinate 40,037 downwards.
TATGTGCTGGAGTTTCTTCTTCTGGGAAAAGGCTAATCAATTTATTGCCTATTAAAATAGCATTTTTCATTTTCCCTTTTGCTGTTCCTGGATGAACATTTTGCCCATATATTGTTACTTTAGCTTGAGCAGCATTAAAATTTTCATATTCTAATTCTCCTAATAAGCCTCCGTCCATAGTATAAGCAAAATCTGCTCCAAATTTTTTTACATCAAATAAGTCTGCTCCTCTTCCTACTTCTTCATCAGGAGTAAAACAAATTCTAATTTTCCCATGTTTTATTTCAGGATGATTAATAAGATATTCCATCGCAGTCATAATTTCTGCTATCCCTGCTTTATCATCAGCTCCTAATAAAGTATTTCCATCGGTAGTAATTAAGGTATGACCTATATAAGAATTTAAATTTGGAAAAATTTTAGGAGATAAAACTATATTCTTTTCTGAATTTAATACAATATCATTTCCATCATATTTTTCAACTATTTTAGGATTTACATTTTTAGCAGTCATATCAGGACTTGTATCTAAATGAGAAATAAATCCTATAGTAGGAACTTCTTTATTTATATTAGAAGGAAGAGTTGCCATTACATAACCATTTTTATCTATTTCTACTTCTTTTAATCCTATTTCTTTACATTCTTCTGCTAATACTTTTCCAAATTCTAACTGTCCCTTTGTACTAGGGCATGTATTAGAATTTTCATCAGACATAGTATTGTATTTTACATATTTTAAAAATCTCTTTACAAGGTTGTCCATTATTTTATTCCCTCCATAAATTTCTGTCCTTATTTCTTTTATTTAATTCTCTTTAATACATTAATTAAAAATTCCCATACTCTTTTAGTAGAAGATATACTAAGCCTTTCATTTGGAGTATGAACATCCCACATATTAGGTCCTAAAGAAATTATATCAATATCTTTCATTTTTTCTGCAAAAAATCCACATTCTACTCCTGCATGAATTGCATTTATAACTGGTTTTTTACCATACATTTCTTCATATACTTGTATGCATAAATCTCTTATTTTTGATTCCTTAGTATATTGCCATGCAGGATATTCTCCCCTTGTAAAATAATCTGCTCCTACTAAATCAGCTAAAGTCTTTATTCGTGCCATAATATCATATTTTCTTGTTTTAACTGAACTTCTAACAGCACTTATAAACTCTATTTTATCTTTATCAGTTATAACTACCCCTAGATTTGTAGAACTTTCCACTAATCCTTCCATATCCATACTCATAGTTTGAACCCCATTAGGAATTAAAGAAAGTATAGAAATTATTTTATTTTTAGTATCCTCAGATAAATATTCTTCTGTTATTTCTCTAACTAATTCAATTTTTACAGTCACATCTGAATCAGAAGTTTTATATTCTTTTTTGAATAAATCATCCCATTCTTTTATCTTTTTAATTAAATCTTCTTCATTTTCCTTTTTAACTTGTATAATAGTATCTATTTCTCTAGGTATAACATTATCTTTTGCTCCACCATTAATAGATATTAATTTAAAATCAATATTATCTTTGATATCTAAAAGAATTCTTCCCATCATTTTATTGGCATTCCCTCTGCCTTTATTTATATCTTGACCAGAATGTCCTCCTTTTAAATTTCTTATTTGAATGGAATAAACAGGACCTTTTACTTTTTCTTTAATCCATTCCGGCTTCAAAACGATATGAGCTCTTCCTCCTCCTGCACAACTTACAAGAAATTCCCCTTCTTCTTCTGAATCTAAATTAATTAAAATTTTCCCTTTAAGAAGAGAGGTATCAAGAGCTGCTGCTCCTTCTAATCCTGTTTCTTCATTAGTAGTAACCACAACTTCTAAAGGAGGATGAGGAATATCTTTTGAAGATAATAGGGCTAAGGCATAAGCTACAGCTATTCCATTATCTGCTCCTAAGGTTGTTCCTTCAGCATAAACAAAATCATCTTTCACTTTTAAATTAATTGGATCTTTTAAAAAGTCATGTTCTGTATCCTTATTTTTTTCACATACCATATCCATATGGCCTTGTAAAATAACCCCAGGAGCATTTTCATATCCAGGAGTTCCGTCTTTTTTTATAATAACATTTAATGCTTTATCTTGTATAACTGATAAATTATGTTTTTTAGCAAACGCTACTAGATAATCACTTATTTCTTTTTCATTTCCTGAACCTCTAGGAATTTGACTTATTTCCTCAAAATATTTAAATACGCTTTTAGGCTCTAATCCCTCTAAAATTCTTTTCATAACAATTCCCTTCTTTCTTCATTTTAAAAACCAAGTCTATATATATTTTAGACTTGGTTTATACTAAATATAACACATTTATTTAATTTTTAAAACTGTGAATAGGTGCAGGAATTCTTCCTCCTCTTTGAATAAACTCTTTACAACTAAAATTATTTACAGACATAATAGGAGCATATCCTAAAAGCCCTCCAAATTCAACAATATCTCCTTCTTTTTTCCCTATTACAGGAATAATACGAACTGCTGTAGTTTTACTATTAACCATTCCTATAGCCATTTCATCTGCTATAATTCCTGAAATAGTTTCTTTACTAGTGTCTCCCGGAATAGCAATCATATCCAATCCTACGGAACATACACAAGTCATAGCCTCTAATTTTTCTAAGCTTAAAGCCCCTGCTTCCACTGCTTTTATCATACCTTGGTCCTCACTTACAGGAATGAAAGCTCCACTAAGACCTCCTACATAGGAAGAGGCCATTACTCCACCTTTTTTTACATTATCATTTAAAAGAGCTAAAGCAGCTGTAGTTCCTGGAGCTCCCGCACGTTCTAATCCCATTTCTTCTAATATTTCTGCAATACTATCTCCTATAGCTGGGGTGGGGGCTAAAGATAAGTCAATTATTCCAAATGGAACATTAAGCCTTTTAGATGCTTCTTTTGCTACTAACTGACCTACTCTTGTAATTTTAAAAGCAGTCTTTTTAACTGTTTCACAAAGAGTTTCAAAGTCTTTTCCTTTTACTGTTTCTAAAGCTTTCTTTACAACTCCCGGGCCACTAACTCCTACATTAATAACACATTCTCTTTCTCCTACTCCATGAAAAGCTCCCGCCATAAAAGGATTATCTTCTGGAGCATTGCAAAATACAACAAGCTTTGCACATCCTATGGAATCCTTATCTTTTGTGGCCTCTGCAGTTCTTTTTATAATATCTCCCATTTCTTTTACAGCATCCATATTAATTCCTGTTCTAGTACTTCCTAAATTAACTGATGAACATACTCTTTGAGTTTCTGCAAGAGCTTGGGGAATTGATTTAATAAGTATTTTATCAGAAGAATTGCATCCCTTTTGAACTAGAGCTGAAAAGCCTCCAATAAAATTAACCCCTACTTCTTTTGCCGCTCTATCTAGTGTATGGGCAATAGATACATAAGAATCTGTTCTACATCCTGCTGCTACAATGGATATAGGAGTTACTGATATTCTTTTATTTACAATAGGTATTCCAAATTCTCTTTCAATTTCTTCTCCTGTTTTTACAAGATCTTTTGCTGTTTTGGTAATTTTATCATATATTTTTTTATTAAGCTTCTCTATATTAGAATCAGCACAATCTTGTAAACTAATTCCTAAGGTAATGGTTCTAACATCTAATTTAGATTCTTCTATCATTTTATTAGTTTCTTGAACTTCTAATCTTGTAATCATAAAACTTCCTCTTTCCAATTTATCTAAATTCTATGCATAGTATTAAAAATTTCTTCTCTTTGAAGTTTTATCACAACTCCTATTTTTTCACCTAGTCTTTCTAAATCTTCTTCATTTTTTTCAAAAGTTTCTGTTGAATTAGATAAATCTACAATCATCATCATATTAAAAAAACCTTGCACTATTGTTTGAGATATATCTAAAATATTAATATTTCTTTCAGAAAGCAAGGTGCATACTTTTGCAATAATCCCAACCCTATCTTTACCTACAACTGTAATAATTCCTTTCATATGGCACCTCCATTTTTACATATAGCTAGTTTACCACAATTTATTGAATAGAATCAACTGTTCTTAATTTTTTCTTTGAATCTACTGTTGTCAAATATAATTTGGTTTCCTTAATAATTACACCACTTAAACCAATTAGTCCAATTAAATTTGGCACAGCCATTAATCCATTTACAATATCTGCTAATGTCCATATTACATCTAATTTTAAAAATGGACCTCCAGCAACTAATCCTATATATATAAACTTATAAAATTTTATGCCTTTGACTCCAAATAAATATTCTGTACATCTTTCTCCATAATAATTCCAACCTAATATGGTAGTAAAAGCAAAAAATAGTAATCCAATAGTTACAATATATTGTCCAATTCCAGCAATAGGTAATCCTATACGAAAAGCTTCATTAGTCATTGCAGATCCTTCTAAATTTGAATTCCAAACTCCTGTCACAACTAATACTAACCCTGTCATGGTGCAAATTATAATAGTATCAATAAATGTTCCTGTCATAGAAATAAGACCTTGCCTAACACAGGATTTAGTTTTGGCTGCAGCTGCTGCAATAGGAGCACTTCCTAAACCAGATTCGTTTGAAAACACACCTCTAGCAACACCGTTTCTAATTGCCATCATCACAGTTGAACCTAAAAATCCCCCTACTGCTGCTGTTGGTGAAAAAGCACTTTTTATAATAAAAGCTATTGCTCCTGGAACTTCTTTAATATTAAATATTAATATTATTAAAGCCCCAACTATATAAAATACAGCCATAAAAGGTACAATTAGTTCTGATACTTTAGATATACTTTTTATTCCTCCGATGGTTACTAATGCTACTAAAATAGTAAGTATAATAGCAGTAAGCTCTATTGGCATATTAAGAGTATCTTTTGTAGCTGTACTTATAGCATTTACTTGAGGGAATATCCCTATACCAAAAAAGGCCACAAATATTCCAAATAGGGCAAATATTTTTGCAAGCCATTTATTCCCTAATCCCTTTTCTATATAATACATAGGTCCTCCAGACATTTGACCATTTTTATCAATTACACGATATTTAACAGCCAAAAGTCCTTCTCCATATTTAGTAGCCATGCCAAAAAAGGCTGCAATCCACATCCAAAATAAAGCTCCTGGACCTCCTGCACTAATTGCCGTAGCAACTCCAACTATATTTCCCGTTCCTATAGTAGCAGATAAGGCTGTACATAATGCTGCAAAACTAGATACATCTCCTTGTACATTATCATTATTATTCTCTTTAGAAAATAAATACTTAAAAGCTAAAGGCAATCTTATTATTTGTAAAAGCTTCAACCTAATACTAAGATATATTCCTGTTCCCACTAATAAAATTAAAAGTGGTGGCCCCCATACCCATGAATCCAATGTTTTTAAAAATTCCATCTTTACACTGTCCTCTCTTATTAAAGTATAAATTTTAAAAATTGATATTTAAGATAAAATAAGCAATTAAAAAGACCGTATAAATTAACGGCCTCTGAATTTTAGACATAGTAATATATAAAACATATTTAAATATGTTTTATATTAACTCTGTCCTTTTACCTGAGAGTTTCACTACTAAATGTAGCTTACTCCTTCGGTGTTCATTACAATGAATCTCTCCAGAGGTTCGTCCAATTGCAGTCTTTTTACCTGAAAGATTTACTTCTTCGGTGGATGAACTCATCTCTCTCCTGCAATCTTCATCCGAATTATTCAATTGTTTTCACTATTTTAGCATACTGTATACTAATTATCAATTATTTTTTAATCTTTTTTTTTATTTTTTTAATATCTTCTTTTGAAAGCAAAATTTTTTCTTCTTTCAACACTTCTTCTAAAAACTCTTCTATGTTTTTTGTCTCTGATTCATATAAAAAATGTATCATCTTGTATTTTTTACATAAACTTTCATTTTTCATTTGTTTTTTTATTACTTGAGGAATATTACATAAACTTTTTTTCCATTTTGAGGTAGAATATTTTTTCTTTTTTGGTTTATAATATTGATGAACATAAAAATTATCTATATCCATTATGTATTTTATTCCTTTTTCTTTTATAAAAAACACAATTCTACTTCCTGTATATTCTAAATTTTCACTTTTATACTGTCTTATAATGTGAATATGAGAACGTCGTTTATTAGAAGGCATAAAATCATTCCTTACTAGATAATTCTTTCTCATAAATAGGAATATATTTAAGTTTACCATTTATTCTAGTGCTTTCCATAAGTGTGATGGATTTAACTAGTATATTTATCTTATCTATACAAATTTTTTCTATAATATAACTTAAATTTTTTTGTAAAATAACTCTTCTTCCCAAAGTAATATGAGGTTTTAACGGTCTATTCTCTTTATGAAATCCTACATTATATAATTCTAATTGAATTTTATCATATAAATAATTTAACTTATATAAATCTCCATCTAATCCAATCCAGGGAATATATTCTTTGTTTCTTTTAAAAGCTCCTAATTCTCCTAAAGTAATTAAAAATTTTTCACAATTTTCTCCTGTTATATCCATAGCTTTTTTAATATATGCAATTTTCTTCTTATCTATTTCTCCTATAAATTTAAGCGTAAGATGAAAATTTTCTTTGTCTACAAAATTCCCTTTAGTACAATATAATTTAAGCTTATTTTGTTTTTCCTTTAAATAAGATTTTAAGCTATCTTCAAAATTAATGGCAATAAATACTCTCATATAATCTCTCCTGTTTATACTAATAAATCTTCTTTTATTAAATATAATATCACATATTATTATTAATAAAATAGTTTATATCTGAGTAATTTTCAATAGGTGTAACTTTTTTATTCTTTAATATTATTTCATTTCCTTTTAAAAATGAAGATTTTATACATGCAATTTTTCTATCTTGTTTTATAGCAAATTTTATTGTGTGCATAGTTCCTCCATTTTCTCCAGTTTCAATAACAATAATTCCTTTACTTAATCCACTCTGAAGTCTATTTCTTTCAATAAAGGTATAATTTTTAGGTTTTTGATGAGGTGGATATTCACTTATTATACATCCCCCATTATATATAATTTCTTCTGCTAATCTTTTATTCTTATAAGGATAAATCATATTTAATCCATGAGCTAATATTGCAGCCGTTCTTCCTTTTCCTTCTAAACATCCTATATGAGCATTAGTATCACATCCTAAAGCTAATCCACTAATTACCCCTATATTATTTGAGGCTAAGTATTTTCCTATTTTTCTTGATATTTTTTTTCCATAATAAGTAGGATTTCTTGTTCCTACAACAGCAATACATTCTTCCTTATTTTTAATAAAATCATAATTTCCTTTAATAAACAAAAGCAAAGGGGGATCTGGGATAGATTTAAGAGCAATAGGGAAATTACTATCTTTAAAACTAATTATATGTATATTAGACTTTTGAGCATCATCTACGATTTTTTTGCTTTTTTCATAAGTATTTTTAAATTCCTTATAATCTATATTACTTAATTTGCTTGTTAAAATTTCTTTTAATTCATTAAATAAGAGTCTTTCTTTTTTATATTCTTGAAAAATGTTATATATACTTTTTCTTCCAATTCTATCTATAGATAATAATGTTAAGATATCTATTATATCTATTAAACTCACTCCCTTATTATTTATTAAAATTCTTTTACATTAAAAAAGAAGCTATATATATTTTAGCCTCTTTTTATAATTAAATACTTTATAAATTACATTTTACATTAATAGGAGCTATAGTTACACAATTTCTTCCTCTGTTTTTAGAACAATACATAGCATCATCTGCAGTCCTTATAAGTTCTGTATAATTATCTGCTATTTCAGGATATCCACTTACTCCAAAACTAGCTGTAATTTTAGCTTTTATATTTTGTTTTTTTAATTCAATATTTTCTATTTCTTGTCTAAGTTCTTCTACAATATCTGCTACTTCTTTTATTCCTAAATTTGGAAAAATCATAAAAAATTCTTCTCCACCATATCTAGCAATAATTCCTCCATATGCTTCTAACTTTTTCTTTGCTAAGTTAGCCACTGCTTTTAAAACTTCATCACCAAATATATGACCATAAGTATCATTAAATTTTTTAAAATGATCAATATCAAATATAGCAACACTAATAGGAGTATTATTCTTCTTTGCATCTTCAACTAGTTTTGGCATAATTTTTTGCAAATACAATCTATTATAAATATTTGTAAGTCCATCTTTTTCTGCTATTTCTTCCATTTTCTCATATAATTTTGCATTTTCTATAGCCATAGCCACTTGCATAGATACTGCTTTAAATAAATCTGTACTACTAGTAGAAAAATAATTTTCTAAAGAATGTTCTGCCAAAATTAATCCATAGGAAGTATTTCCTTTTCTTAAAGGAACTGCTACAAAAGAACCTACTTTTCTTCCTTCTAAGAAACTATATTTATTAGGGTCTACATTATTATCAATAAGTATTTCCTTATTTTTCATTTTTTCTCTTAAATAACTACTCCATCCCTTTGCTTTAAAATTTTCAATTACTTCTTTACTATATATACTTTTAACATGAAAATCTAATGAAGAATCTTTTTCATTGTATACAATAATAGAACAACTATCCACTCCCATAATTCCCATTATCATATCACAGACTAATTCTAAAAGCTGTTGAATTTCAAGAATAGAACCTATATATGAACTAGTTTCTTTTAGAATAAATAACTCTGCAACACTATTTCTAAAACTATCCCTAGTTTTTCTCATTTCTTCTTTTTGACGTTCTAATTCCTTATTACTTTTTTCTATATGTTTTTTAATTTCTATTAATTGCTTATTTTTTTCCTTTTCCTGTTCTAATAACTTACTAACTTCTTCTTTTTTTTCTATAATATCTTTTAAAATACATTGAACAATATAAATTATAAATATATCTAGCAATATAATAAATATAGTATTTATTATAATATAATATGTAAAAAATTCTTTTCCTAACATTAAAATTCCTGTTATTATAATTGGAGAAAAATAATATAACATAAATTTTAATTCATTATTAAAAGAAAAAATTTCTAATAATGTCAAAACATAAATTAATGCTCCTATGATATTAACTTCTTGTTCATAATATATAAAAAATGAAGCTACAAAAAGTTCTGCTATTTTTAATAGAATATATATTTTACCTTTTTCTAATAACCCTTTTTCTAAAATAAAAAGTTTAACAACCATAGTAATTAACCCTATAATAGTAATTACTAAACTTAAAGATATTTTATTAATATTTTCAACTAATTTACTTAATTCTAAATGAATAAGTATAAATAATAAAATTCCTATATAAATATATGTATAATATTTTTCTAAAGATTTACTTTTCGTCATATATTCACTCCTTATCCTCCTTATCCCAGTATATTTTAATATCATCTCCTGGTTTTATAGGATCTGTAAAGGCAGCTCTTTTCCCATTTAATAAAAGAACAATATTTCCTCGTGGATTTTTCAAATCAAAATCAATAAAATTAAAAATATCTACAAAAATGTATTGCTTATTTTTATCACTTAGACTAACTTCTCTACCATTAACCTTTACTATAAAATCTTCATTATTTTTATCACTAATATTTTTTTCTTTAAAATCTATTTTATCCCCATTTTTTATATAATAATTTAGGTCTACTTCTTCTCCGTTTACAAAAATTTTCTTATTATTTAAATCTATATCTGACAATTGTGCTAAATCTTTAATTGTTTTTATTTCAAATAACTCAATTTTATCTCCATTATGAATTTCTTCATTTATATCAGCAAATTTACCATTTATAGTACACAGTACAGAAAATTTCATTTCTATCCCATTAATAAAAACTTTTTTTATATCTTTTTCACTAATATAATCTTTTATAAATGCCTTTGCATCTTTCCCATTAACTGCAGGTTGAATTATTATTTCTTCTCCACCACGAATTGGAGTATCTAAACTAGCAGATTTCCCATTAACATAAATTTCTGCAGGAATTGCTGGTTCTCCCCATACTTTTTTTCTTTTATTATTTATCCAAAAAGTAATAGAAGCTCCTTTTCTACCTAATAAATTAGTATGATCAAATCCTTTTTGAATTCCTACATCTGCAACAGTTAATTTCTTTGTGTTTAAAAGTTTAACTGGTTCTCTGTTTATTTTAACTTCAATAAAATCATATCCTTTTTGCATAACATAAGTAACGCAAATTCCTATAGGAGTAATCATATTAGGAGTCTTGTTTATTTCACATTCATATACTACATTAATTAATGAGTCCCCTCCCCTTAAGGCAATTCTTTCTTTTGGTATATTTAAATTTTGAGCTATTTTATCTATTAATCCTATAATTTGACTTCCTCCACCAACACAAAAAACAGCATTAGGAGATTTATTTCCATTAATTTTTTGAATTTTTTCAGAAATTTCTTTTGCTAATTTATTGATAGAAGGTTCTAAATATTCTAATATTTCCTCTGAGGTAATAGTATGAGATAACCCTAATATATCAACAAATGAAATATTTTCTTTTTTTCCGATTTGAAATTTTATTTTTTCAGCAGTTTCAAAATCAACTAAATATTTATGAATAATCTGCTCTGTTATTTCATCTCCTGCTATAGATATCATTCCATAACCAATTATAGACCCTTCTTTTGTAATAGCAATATCAGAAGTTCCCGCTCCTATATCTACTAAAGCTAAATTTAATAATCTCAAATTTTCCGGAATTGCTACATTAATTGCTGCAATAGGTTCTAATGTAAGATTAACTACATCTAATCCCACTCTTTCCATAACAGCATATAAACTATCTACAACACTTTTAGGTAGAAATGTAGCTAATACATCAGCTCCTATATTCTTTCCTTTATGTCCTTGCAAATTATTAATAATATATTCATTTAAATAATAATTAACTACAGAATATCCTACACAAAAATATTCTATATCTCTATCTCCTAAATCTTCTTTTAATTTTAAATGTGCTTTATCAATTCCTTTAAGCTCTAATTCTTTTATAGTATCTCTTTGAATTTCTTTTTCATCATCTAAATCTTGATTTACTCTAACTAAATATGTTTTTAAAACTCTTCCAGCAGCAGCAATTGCTACTTCTTTTAATTCTATTCCCAATCGCCCTTCTAAAGTATCTTTTACTTTCTCAACTGCACGAGAAACTTTAAAAATATCATGAATTTGTCCATCCACCATGGCTCTTGCTTCGTGTTCTACCATTTCACTATCAATAACAACAAATTTTTCGTCCTTTTGAAATCCAACTATTCCAATTACTGTTCTAGTTCCAATATCTAATCCAAATATTATTTCTTCTTCTTTTATATCATAATCTAAAATCAATTTCCCCACTCCTCTATATTAAGATTTGGGCGTGGTATAACTATTACTAAAATTTATACGATTTTATTATATATATAATGATATCATAAGTAATAAAAAAATCTAGACTAAATTTACACATTTAAAATTAATTAACTAAATTTCAGGTTATATTAATCCTTACATGTATTTTAAAAATATTTACTGTTATTTTTTGTAAAATACATTCTTCTTTACATAAAAAATTTATATTTAATCATTGGGATATTTCTTTTCATAGCATAATATCCTTTTTTAATACACTCGTCTACAGCTGACAATTCAAGCAAAGGTATATCCCATATATGGGGATTATATACATAAATCGAAGAATCCTTATTATAATATTCTTTTTTAATAAGCATATAAGACATAATAGAAATCGCTTGTTCTCCTATTTCAATAAAACTATCTATATCTTTTTTTATTCTTCCATTATATCCTAAATTAACTCCTATAACTACATCTGCTCCCATTTTCTTTAAAACTTTTATTGGCATATTATCTACTATTCCACCGTCCATTAAAAATATTTTTTCTCCATTATATATGATATCTTTTGGTTTAAATAATGATGGAAAAGAAATACTCGCTCTTATAGCTTTACTTAAAGCAATGTTATCTATAAATTTTATTTTTTTACTATCTTTTAGATTCGATTTATCAGAAACAAAGTAAAAACTATCTCCATTTTGTACTCTTGTAGCAGAAATTGCTATTGGAATCTTTGTACATTTTATGTTTTTAAACTGTGTATTAATTTGTAAAATTTTTTCTATTTTTTCTCCTTTTATGATTCCACTCAAACCTCTTGTCTTTATTTCTCTAAAATTTAATATTGTAAAAATTATTTTAAAATAATCTATATCAATTATGTTATTTAAATTGTTTTTTACAATTGCTTCAATTTCTTCTGGAGTATATCCACATCCGTATAATCCTGCTATAATTGCTCCTGAACTTGCTCCAGATATTAAATCAGGTTTTATTCCTTCTTCTATAAGAGCTTTTAAAGCTCCTATATGAGACATCCCTCTTATTCCTCCTCCCGATAAAGCTAATCCGATTTTCATATTTTCCCCTCTCAATATAACTTTTTTATATAATATTCTTTTGTATAAAGGAATGTGTATTATTCATATATTGTGAAAATTATAAAATTTTAAATTTTAATATAAAAACCTCCTATACAATTGCATAGGAGGTTTGATAAATTATTCATTTGTAATATTATTTGTATCTTCTTCGTATACAAACCAATCTTCTATATTATTCATATAAAAATCTTTATTAGGATTTATCTCGCCTTGAATTTTATCGTTAGTAATAAGTGCTGCAGTTCTAAAATAAAGACTTACATAAGGAAGTTCTTCTGCAATAAATTTTTGTAAATTATCATAGGCACTTTTTATATCTTCTTCCTTAATAGCCACAAAAGTTTGTTTAATTAAATTATCCATAGTATCACTTCTAAAAGAAATATAATTTGTTCCTTCTTCTATTTCTGATGAATGAAAAGCAAAAGTATAGTCTGGAATAGGTGAAAGTTTCCATCCGCCCAAAAAAGCATCAAAGTTTTTAGTTTGTAAACGATTAATAAACTCTTGCTGACTTACTTCTTCAATTTCTATATTTATTCCAACCTCTTTTAGCATATTCTGAATTTCATAAGCTACTTCTTTTCTGATTTCATTTTCTATACTAACTAAAAGATTAAAACTTACATTTTTATCTCCTAAAAGTTCCTTAGCTTTTTCTATGTCAAAATTATATTTTCTGCTTTCTTCACTATAAAGCCATGACTCAGGATTTATAGGTACATCTGTTATGACTCCATGATTTAAATAGTAGTTTTCTAATATACTTTCACGGTCAATAGCATACGCTATGGCTTGCCTTATATTTTTATCTTGAAATAATGCTTTATTAAAATTAAATCCTATAAAATCATAATAATTAGTAACATACTCGTGTATTTTTATATTTTGATTTTGGGCATATTTATCCCAATCAACAACATCAGTAATAATAACATCTAATATTTCTTGTTCAAAAGAATACATATCAGTTTCACTATCAGGAGTTATTAATACATTTATTTTCTCTATGTATGGTGCTCCTTTAAACCAATTATCATTGACAACTAAATTTAATTCTTTTCCTTGAAGAAAATCTGCTACTTTATATCTCCCTGTTCCAACAGGTATAATATCCCCCACTGCATTTTCCGTATTATTTTCATATATATGGGCAGGAATAATTGGAAAATATAAGCCATATAAAGAACCACTAAAAGGCTGATTATAAATAATTTTTATAGTATAATCATCTACTACCATATATGATGTTATATTCTGTATACATTTTTTATAAGCAGAAGTATCAGAAGATTCTTTTATTGTATCTAATGAAAACTTTACATCTTTAGCTGTAAAAGGAGTTCCGTCATGCCACATTACATCTTGCCTAATATTTAATGTAAGCATTGTTCCATCTTCTGAAAAACTCCATCCTGAAGCTAAATTAGGAGCAGGTTTTTGATTCTTATCAAAAGTTATTAATGTATCAAATACTAATTTAAGAATTTGGTCCACTGTATAATCTTCATTTAATAAAGGATTTAAAGTTTTAGGATTTCTCATTGATATATTTATTTCTCCTCCTCTAGTTGGATTTAGAGGTATTTCTGTAACATTTTCTTCCACTTTAGGTTCTTCTATATTTTTTGGGGTAGTATTTACACAACTTGTAAATATTAATGAAATTAAAATAAATATTATAAATTCTTTTTTTCTAATCAAGTTACTTCTTCCCTTCCTAAAATATCTGTATTATATGTTATTACAAGTTTTTATATAATTTTTTATATATCTGCATATTTTTTAATACTTTTTTTACATAATCCCTAGTTTCTTTAAAAGGAATTTGATCTAAATTTTTACCATCTCTACTATATTCATTATTTTGTAACCACTTAGAAACATTTCCACTCCCAGCATTATATGCTGCTAAACTTGTTCCAATATTATTTTCATATTGAACTAAAAGTCTACTAATATACCAACAACCTATTCTAATATTAATCTCTGGGTCATAAAGCTTTTCACTATCATATTCTTCTATTTCTATTTCTTTTGCAGCCCATTCTCCAGTTTTATCCGTAATTTGCATAAGCCCTTTAGCTCCTTTATGGGATATAGCTTTAGTATCAAATTTACTTTCTGTTTTTATAACAGCTAAAATTAAATAAACATCTAAATTATATTCATTTGCATATTTATTTATTAAATCTGTATACTTTACAGGATAAAAAAAAGTTCTAATTAAAATCAACAAGCTAAAAAAAGTAATAATAAAAACAAATATAATAGAAACAAACTTTCTAATTCTCCCATCTCTAAGATTAATAATATAAAACATAAATTATCTCCTTTTTTAATTATCTACTTTAAAATAGAAATTAGTTGCTCTTTTAAAAACTCCTTATTTTTTTCGTTATAAATTATCCTATTGGCATATTTTTTTAATTCTTCCCAAGATATTTGAGAATTAATTCGTCTTCTCGCTTGTTCTTCACTAATATTATCTCTTTCCATAATTCTTTTAATTCTATCCTCTAATCTTGCATAAACTACCCATATCTCATCTACTAAAGTATGAAGCCCTGTTTCAATTAAAAGAGCAGCATCTATTATTATATATTTATATAAAGATGGGGTCTTTTTTATTTCCTTAATAGTATTAATAATATATTCTTTTATTCTATAGTGAGTAATTTCATTTAATTTTTTTAAATCATTTTTGTCAGAAAAAACAATTTTCCCTAAAATTTTTCTATCTATTTCTCCATCTTCTTTTAAAATTTTCTTACCAAAATAATTTATAATATCATAATATGCAGGATTACCTTTTAAAATAATTTTATGTCCAATTTTATCTGCATCAATAATATAAACTGTAGTCATTTCAGATAATATAGTTACTACTGTGCTTTTTCCACTACCACTTCCTCCAGTTAATCCTATTATTTTCATCATACTCCCCCAATAATCAATTCTTTAATAAATTATTTTGTTTCAAACCAATTTTCTCCTACATGCATATCAACATCTAAAGGAACACTTAAACTTACTGCATGTTCCATTTCATATTTAAGTATTTCTTTAACTTCCTCTAATTCATCTTTATGAACTTCAATTAAAAGTTCATCATGTACTTGGAGTATAAGTTTTGATTTTAAATTTCTTTCTTTTAATTTATTAAAAACTTTAACCATAGCAATTTTAATAATATCAGCTGCCGTTCCTTGAATAGGAGTATTCATAGCAACTCTTTCTCCAAAAGAACGACGTACAAAATTTTTAGAATTAATTTCTGGAATTATTCTTCTTCTTCCAAATAATGTTGTTACATATCCTAATTCTTTAGCTTGTTGAACTGTATCATCCATATATTTTTTTACATTGGGATATTTTTCAAAATATCCTTCTATATATTTTTCTGCTTCCTTTTTAGAAATATTTAAATCTTGACTTAAACTAAAAGCTCCTATTCCATATACAATACCAAAATTTACTGCCTTAGCATCACTTCTCTGTCTTGGAGTAACATCTTTAAGAGGAACTTTAAATACCTGAGAAGCTGTGATTTTATGAATATCTTCTCCTTTTTTAAATGCATTAATAAGTGTTTCATCCTGAGAGATATGTGCTAAAACCCTAAGCTCAATTTGAGAATAATCAGCATCTAATAATAAATAATCTTCATTACTAGGAATAAATACTTTTCTAATTTTTCTACCCATTTCTAGTTTAATTGGTATATTTTGAAGGTTTGGTTCAGTACTACTTATTCTTCCTGTAGCAGTAATTGTTTGATTAAAAGTAGAATGTATTTTATTGGTCTTTTTATTAACTACATTAAATAATCCATCCCCATAAGTAGTTTTTAATTTTACTAATTGTCTATATTCTAATATTTTTTCTATAATTACATGAGTGTATTTTAATTTTTCTAACACTTCTGCTGCTGTAGAATATCCTGTTTTTGTTTTCTTTATAACAGGCAATTTTAATTTTTCAAAAAGAATTTTCCCTAACTGTTTAGTAGAATTAATATTAAATTCTTCACCTGCTATTTCATATATTTCTGATGTTAAAATATTTATTTTTTTATCTAATTCCTCTACATACTCTTTTAATTTTTTAACATCTATTTTAAAGCCATGTTCTTCCATACTAAATAAAACCTCTATTAATGGATGTTCTATTTCATAATACAGATATTCTTGATTATTTGCTTTTAGCTTTTTAGTCATTTGTTTTTCTGAAATAAAAACAATATATGCCTGTTGAGCTGTAAATTTTATTCTATTATTCTTTTCTAAATCCATAATAGATTTTTTACTTTTACCTTTACCTAAAACTTCTTCTTCATTAGGTATAATTTCTCCTAAAAATTCTTTAGCTAAATCATCATATCCATAAGTATCTTTTGTTGGATTTAAAACATAACCTGCTATCATAGTATCAAATACAAGATTATTCAAAGTAATCCCGAACTTTTTTAAAATATGCATCTCTTTTTTAGCTTGATGAGCTATTTTCTTTATTTTTTTTGATTCAAATAAAGGTTTAGTTAATTCCATTATTTCTTTTATATTAAAATCTTCTTTTGCTTCTACCCAAAAAGCTGAAGAATCATTATAGCATAAACTAATTCCTAAAATATTTTCTTGCTCATTAAAAATTAAAAAGGAAAATTTTTCTGCTTTATTTATTTCATCAATCACTTTTTTATACTCTTCTTTAGAGATAATAGCTATATATTCTCTATTTAAAACTTGTTTATTGTTTAACTCTTCTTTATCATTTAATTCAAAATTAAATTTATCTAAAAAACTTTTAAATTCTAACTCCTTAAATAATTCATATACTTTAGGATTTATAATAGAATTCATCTTAAAATTATTCCATTCTAAATCTAAAGGAACTTCTGTACAAATAGTAGCAAGATATTTACTTTGTCTTGCTTGTTCTTCATATAGCTTTAAATTGGTTTTTGCTCTAGCAGGTTTTATTTCTTCTATATGCTCTATAGCATTTTCTATATTATGATATTCTTTAATAATTTTTATTGCCGTCTTTTCTCCTATACCAGGGACACCTAAAATATTGTCTGAAGGATCTCCCATAAGAGCTTTCACATCAATGTATTCAACGGGAGTAACTCCTAATTTTTCTACCACATCTTTTGCATAATAATTTTCTACTTCTGTTTTCCCTTTTTTAGTTTTGGGAATTTTTATTTTTATTTTATCACTAGCTAATTGTAAAAGGTCTCTATCTCCCGAAACTATAATAGGATTCATTCCTGCTTTTTCCGCTTTTTTAGCTACAGTTCCTAAAATATCATCAGCTTCATATCCTTCCATTTCTAATCTTAATATTCCCATAGCATCTAATATATCTTTTAATAATGGTATTTGGGGTCTTAATTCCTCTGGCATACCCTTTCTATTTCCTTTATAATCTTTAAAAACTTTATGTCTAAACGTAGGAGTTTTTAAATCAAATGCTACAGCTATGTATTCTGGCTTATCTTCTTCTAATAATTTAAATAAAATATTTAAAAATCCATATACTCCATTGGTATAAATTCCTTGAGAATTAGAAAGTAATGGCACTCCATAAAAAGCTCTATTTATAATACTATTCCCATCTACTAACATAATTTTCTTTTCCATATCAATTCTCCTCTTTATTATTGAATCCTAATTTCCATCATTCGGTTAGTTATAATATTATATTTTTTATCTTGTGTATAAACTATAATGTCTCCTTCTTCATAAGTAGAAAATAATTGTACCTTAGAATTCCATCCATAAATTAATCTTAATTCTTCTTCTTTTGGCTTTTCTCTATCTGTAAATAAAATAATACTAGGGTCTACATAACTTAGAAAATCCTTATCCATAAAAATATCTCTTTTTTCTCCTGATATTTTTAATATAGTAGATTTTAATTCTCTCGCACTAAGCATTAAATCTGATTTATCCATTTGTTCCATGGGAGGAAGCCATAAAATAGATTCTTTCCCATATTCTAATTTTAAGACAATTTTCTTTTTATCTTCCGGAATAGTGCTATCTTTTAGAGGTCTTAAAAATATAAACTCTAAATTATCTACTTCCCATTTTTCATTATCCTCAATTTTATATATGGGTATATTGTATTTTTTGGCATCTGTAAAAAATTCTATACTAGATTCTAAATTTTCTATATAAGGAATATAAATATTATTTATTTGAGGAAGCAAAGAATAAAATCCTTCTATATTATCTTTATTAGGATAAACCAAAATTAAGTCTGAAACATTATCTATTTCATATTTTTCTAAATATTTGCTTATATATTTTGAATCTTTTTTGTATGCTGTTCCAAGTAATATATTTCTTTCACTAGTTTTAATTAAAGTACAATCCCCTATAGGAAGTTCTAAAAAATGAATTTCACTATTAAATTCATCATTTGTATTATGTTTTATATAAAAATATATAATTACAAAAATAAATATTATACTAATAATATAATACTTTTTCCACTTAATCATATACACACCTCATCTATTTTGATTATTATAACATAAAAAAAGCTCCGAATTAACTTCGGAACTTAAAATTTATATAAATTTTATAGATAAATTAATATTGATAAACTACTTCTACAGAAGCATTAATATCTAATTCTCCTATAGATATTGGAGTTTCTAAGTTTACCTTATTTTGTAATAATTCTTGATCTGCATATATTATATTATTCCCTCCACTACTTAATTCCGTAACAGAAATTGGATTTTTAATAGATACATTAATAGCTTCTCCCATAGCTTCTGCTTTTCCTTTGGCATTTTCAATGGCTTGTTTTAAGGCTTTTTTATAATATTCTTCTGTATTTGATACGCTAAATTGTATTCCTCTAGATACATTAGCTCCTTTTTCTACTCCTGTATCTAAAACTTCTCCCACCTTATTTATATCTCTAATAGTCACATTAACCGTGTTTTCTACAGTATATCCAATTATTCTTTCTCCACCCTTTGCTTCATAATCATATTGAGGATAAATAGAATAATTTGAAGTTTGAATATCTCTTTCTTCTATTCCCATTTCTTTTAAAGCATTAATGACTTCATCCATTTTTTTAGCATTATCAGATTGAGCCGTTTCTGCGTCTTCATGTTCTGTACGAACTCCCATAGTTATATATGCAATATCTGGTTTTACTTTTATTGTTCCTTGTCCCCTAGCTGTAATGGTATTAATATTATTATATTCATTTGCCATCACTGGATTAGCTGTAAAAATCTGCTTTCCTGTAAATCCTGCAATAACTAAAATAGCCATTATAAATACTGATGATAAAATTTTAATTGTATTTTTCATATTATTCATCCTTCCTTTTCTTAATTTTTTTTAATAACAATTTTATTATGGGTTTAGTAATTATAAATACAATGAATATAATAATTATAAATATTATAAAAGGTATTACCCCATAAGCTGCGTAAATTATTATTTTTTCAAATACTTGCCTTATATCATTTACAGATTTAATAAAACTAAATTTAATTTTTGTCGTTAAATTAGGGTCAAGATTTTTTAAATCTTCTTTTTCTTTTACTTCTTTTAACTTTATAGTAAAAGTAGAAAGAGAAACTAGTTGATCCCAATTTTTTATTTTACTTTTGTAAATTTCTAAATCTGTCCTTACTTGATTAAGTCTTTCTTCTAATTTAATTAAATCCTCTACTTTATCAGATTTTTCCATAATCTCTAAAAGTCTATTTTGTTCTATTTCTAACATGCGAATTCGACTTTCTGTTTCTATATATTCCTCTGTTACATTGGTACTATTTTCTTCTTGATTTATTAAATGCCCTAAAGATATAAGTTCTTCTTGTATTTGTCCATAACTTTCTACTGGTATACGAATAACTATCGTTCCTTGTTTTAAATAAATATCTCTTTCTGGATCTGAATCATATATATAACTAGAAGAATTTTCAACATATCCCCCACTATTATTAGCCATATTTTTTATTTCATTTATAGTTTTGTCGAAATCTTCTACTTCTATATACATATTACTATCATATATAATCTTTCGATCTACATCAGTAGAATAATTTAATTTAGAATTAACACCATCTTCAGCTGTAATTTGTAATTTTTCTCCCTCAATATTAAAACCTGCCATATCTATATCTATACTATCTTCCATCATTTCTTCTGTGGCTGATTCTTGCTTATAATAATCTTTTGTTGTTAAAATATTATCTAGATTTCCTATTACAAAAATTAATACAATAAAACTAGCTGCTAATGGTACTAATATTTTCCAATTAAAATAACTATTTCTCCTGCTTAATCTGTCTTCTTCTTTACTCTTATATAGTCTTAACATTAAATCTTCATGATAGTGATTAGGCAATTTTTTATCTGGCAACTTTTTAATTTCATTAATTATAAATTTAAATTGTTCAAATTCTTCTTTACAGTCTTTACAATATTTTAAATGATTTTCGAATTCTATTTTTTTATCTTCTTCTATGTATCCATCCATATAAGAAGACATTAATTCCCTAAATTGTTCACAACTCATTTCCTTCCCTCCTTTCTTCTTTTTAGACTTGTTTTATATTCAAAAAGTTCCTCATTTATTAATAATTCCTTTAATTTCCTTCTTGCCCTTGAAATCTTTGATTTAACTGTACCAAGAGAACATTCTAATATTTTTGATATTTCATTATACTCAAGCCCTTGTAAATCTCTTAGAATTATTGCTTTTTTATGTTCTTCTGATAATTTATTAATTGCTAATTGAATACTATATGCTTTTTCTTTATTTATAATTAATTCTTCTACATTTTGTTTATCATCTACATATTCTTTTATTATGCTTCCTTCTTTTGTTTCTATTTTTTCATCTACAGAATAAATCTCTTTTCCTTTTCTTTTTCTTAATTCATCTATACATGCATTAGTCGCTATTCTATATAACCAAGTGGAAAAATTGGAATCTCCCCTAAATTTTTTAAGCTTTTTAAATACTTTTATAAATATCTCTTGAGATACATCTTTTGCATCCTCTTCATTAGAAAGCATTCTATAGGCAATGTTATATATTTTTGCTTCGTACCTTAAAATTAGTTCTTCAAAAGCTAAAATATCTCCCTTTTTAGCTTTCTTAATTAAACTTATTTCATCTTTATTGCTCACTAAATTCACCTCCTATATACTTATTTTTAAAATAATTATAACTTCATATAGTTTAAGACGATTTAAAATATAAAAAAGTTCCTATAAATACTAAAAAATTCAGCCCTTGACTGAATTTTTTAGTATGATTCTTTATTTACTTTAAAAGGTCTAATCCATTGTTTATTTTTTCTAAGTTCTATATAAGCATAATATGCTTTCTTCATAATTTGTCTTTCATCATTAAATTTTAATAAATGATATGCTTCATGAAATTTATAATATCCCGCATCCACAAAATATTCTTCTCTTTGCGGTTTACAATAAAAATTATTGGCTCTCATTAAATACCAATGAACCGTCTTATTAACTATATCTTCTCTACCTTGAAAAGTATATTGACTATGACCTATATACTTAATAATTTTAGCAGAAACCGATGTTTCTTCTTGTACCTCCCTTAAAGCTGTTTCTTTATATCTTTCTCCCGGTTCTACTGTTCCTTTTGGCAAAACCCATCCAACATATTTGTGTTTATAATTTTTATATAATAATAGGATTTTCCCTCTATGAATTACCACACCTCCACAACTTACTGCTTCTATCATTTCTAATCCTCCTGACGCTTTACAAATACTCTGAAAATAAATAAAATACATATTTGTTATATATAAACATGAAATGAGTATAACTCTTTTTTATATATTTTTCAACCTAAGATATAAACTCTTTCAAAAAAACTATTTTTATTTTTTACCTATTCCTTGGTTTAAAAGGAGAACTTTGAATATGTTTTTTCATTTTTCTCATTCCTTGTATCCATAAATATAAAACAAATGGTAGAAAAAATATAGTAAGTGCTGGAATTTGTATTATTAGAATAAAATCATATACTCCATGTAAAATCCAAGGAATAAAAAAAGCTTTAAAAATCTTATTAACTTTTTTATAAATTTCAAACTTAGCAAGAGCAAAATAATATCCCATAGCCACTCCAAATAATCCATGCCCTGGAACTGCAAAAATTGCTCTTGCAAAGGCTGTTTCATATCCTCCTAAATAAGGATTAAATACATATAATATATTTTCAATTGCTGAAAATCCTAAGGAGATAAAAACTGCATAAACAATTCCATCAAATTTTTCATTAAAATTTTTATTTCTCCAAATTAAAAAATATAAAACTATAAATTTAAATAATTCTTCTGTCCCAGCTGCAATAACAAAAGCTGTATATACGGATTTATTAAAATGCTCACTAGGTGTAAACATGGATAAAATCATTTCCACTCCCATAATAGGAAATGAAATAATTAATCCAAAAAGTAATCCTAAAAATAATAATTTGATAGGCTCTTTCTCATATTTATCTCTTATATAAATATATACAATTATAATAACTACTGGAGCTAAAGCTACTTGCAATAAAGTTGACACTGATGTCATCTCCTTAATTTTTACTGATTCAAAATTTTTTTAAATAATTCTCTTGCAATAGGTCCTGCCTTGCTGCCTCCTGACCCTCCATTTTCAATTAATACTACTACAACAGCTTTTGGTTTATAAGCTGGAGCAAATCCCACAAACCAAGCATGGTCTTCACCTGAGGAATTTTCTGCCGTTCCTGTTTTTCCAGCTACTAATACATTAGGTATACTAGCTTTAGTTCCTGTCCCTTTTTCTACTACTTCTACCATCATATCTACTATTTGATTAGCAATTTCAGGTTGAAATAGCGTAGCATATTTTTTAGGAATTGTTTTATCTTTTATTTTCCCATAATTTGTTTCTATATGGTCAATAATATATGGTTTCATTAAAATTCCTCCATTAGCAACTGCCGAAGTTATCATTGCCATATGTAATGGAGAAACCAATGTTTTTCCTTGTCCTATAGCTGTTTCAACTATTTCTTTATCTTCTGAATTCTTATCAAGAAGAAATTGACTTTTAGAATATTCTAATTCATAGGGTAAATTCCTATTAAAAAGAAGTCTTTCAGCAGTTTCTCTAAGATTTTCTGCTCCTATATCTACTCCTAATTTTGCAAAACCTGTATTACAAGAAAAATAAAAAGCACTATCTAAATTTACTTCGCCATGAGCTTTACCACCATAACAACGAATTATTTTTTCATGGAACTCTTCTTCTCCAGTACAATTATAAGTAAAATTTTCCCAATCCTCTTTATTTTCTAAGACAGCTGAAGCTGTTACAATCTTAAAAACTGAACCAGGAGGATATAATCCTTGAGTAGCTCTATTAATGAGAGGACTATTTTTTTCATCTTTATTTAATTGTTCCCAAATTTCATTTAATTCATTAGGATTAAAATCTGGATACGATACCATTGATAAAATTTTACCTGTAGAAGGCTCCATAACAACAATAGCCCCTTTTTGATTATTTAATAACTCTCTAGCTGTATGCTGAATGTCTGCATCTAACGTAAGAATAACATTATTCCCTTTAAGTTTATCTCCTGTGAAAAGACTTTTTACATTTTGTATAATTTTATTACTTACTTCTAACAACTTAAAATTACTAAAAGCTTCTACTCCTGTTTTCCCTTTTTGAACATATCCCACTATATGAGCAAAATCTCTTCCTTCAGGATATTCTCTAATCCAAGTATCTCCTTCTAACTTTGTTCTTGCTAATACGACCCCTTTACTATCTCTTATTTCTCCTCTAATTATATTTTCTTCTAAGGCACTTAATCTTGGATTATATGTATTTATAATTATCGAAGAACTATCTAATATTAAAAATTTAACTAAATATAAAATAAGAGAGAAAAACATTACTACATATACCCCAAATACTCTTTTTATATTTTTTCTAAATTGTTTCAAAGTTTTTCTCCCCCTCTTTTCTTAATATATAAAAACTTTTTAAACATTGAAGTAACCCTATCATTATAATACTAACTATTGCCGAACTTCCTCCATAACTTATAAAAGGAAGAGTTACTCCTGTTAAAGGGATCATTTTTATTACTCCTCCAACAATTAAAAAAGTCTGTATGGCAATTAAATTACTAATCCCTACTCCAATAAGAGAATAAAATTTTTCATTGCATCTAATAGAAATAATAATACCCCTAAATACAATAAGTAAAAATATTAAAATTACTCCTATACCAAATAAATTTCCGAATTCTTCACATATAGCAGAAAATATAAAATCTGTATTAACAACTGGGATACTAGTAGGATATCCTAGGGTAAGACCACTCCCTAACCATCCCCAAGTTCCAATAGCAAATAAAGATTGTGTAATTTGATATCCCTTAGAATCTATTTCTTTCCATGGATTTAACCACACTTCTACCCTAACCCTAACATGATTAAATAATTTATAAGCCAACATAGAAGCTAAAGAAGCTCCTCCTAAACTCCCAAAAAACAAAATAACACTAGAAGTACTGATATATAATAAAACTAAAAAAGTAAGAAAATATATTAAAGCCCCTCCTAAATCCCTTTGAATTACAAGTATTAAAATATATCCCCCACTCATTATAATAGGAAATATAAGATCTTTAAAAGTTTTATATTTTATAAATGAAGCAGATAAATAAAATATAAACAAAAGTTTTACTATTTCAGAGGGTTGAAAACCAAAATTGCCTATTAAAATCCAATTTTTTGCCCCAAATTGCTCTTTTCCAAATAATAGTGGAGATAAAATAAATATCCATCCTAATATTGCATAAAAAACTTTAAATTTTTCAAAATTAAGAATTATTTTGAATATAAATGGAAATAAAAGGGTTAGCCCCACACCTAAAGAATACCATATAAGCTGTTTTTCCGCTGATTGTGGGTCTAATCGTTGGAGCATAATTAATCCAATATCCATCAAAAAAAATACACTATTCCAAAGGATAGCATCACCTTTTTTATAAATTATGGATATAAGTATAATGCTAAATATAATAAAAAAGGCACCACCCATTCCTATTTTAGCTATTTCTAACATAGATTCAGTATTCTTAGAGTTTATTATCAATATAATAAAACCTAAAAAATGAAGAATAATAACATAACATCTTTGCATAAATATTTTTTTCTTATACATATCTCTTTCTTTTTTTCTCTCGTACATAGCCGCTTTATATCCTGAATATAAAAACATAAAAATTAACAATAAAAATAGATTTCTAGAGATTAATATAATGATTTCTACAATTGATTTCTGGCTCATAATAATTCACCTACTCTACTCCTCTAAAATAATGCCCCTTTGTATATGCCATGTTATTAAATTTAGAAAAGTTTATATTTTTGTAATCACTATAAATTTCTATTATTTTTTTTATATCTTCTCCTTCTTCAAATATAAAATCTAACCTTAAGAAATCCATAGGAAGGGATAAAATAGAATCCATGTCTTTTCCTAAAAAAATAGGCTTTCCATTATATATAGTAGCTATACAAGAAGTACAATCTTCTACTATAGGAAAAATCTCTCCTTTACGGTCTACAAGATGATATAAATTTTTATTATTGTTTTTATTACAAAATCTTTTTTTAGACTTTTCACCTACAATATTTCCTATAATGCACTGCTGTGTTGTCATTAAAGGAATATGTCCATATACTATACTTTCTAATTGATTTGATGTAAAACCTTTTAATTCTTCATAATTTAATTCCGGCGAAAGAGTAACACCGTCTACCCCATGTCCCAACCAAAACTCTACTGTTAATTGATTAAATATATTGAAAGTATAATCCAAAATTTTTCTTTTCATTGTATTTTTAAGTTTAAAAACTTGTCCATAGGTTCTAATTAAATAACCATCTATATTAGTACTTTCTAAATTATACCATATTTTTGGTGCTTTGTAATTAACATCTATTCGTGGTAATGCAATATAAAATTCTGTGTTATTTTTATGACATATTTCTGCTATTTCTTCTATGTCTGATATTTTATATTTATTTACATCAAGATATATCCTTTTAACTTTAGGATGAAAAGCATATTGTACTTTATCAATATCTCTAATTAATACTGTGAAATATTTCTCTTTTTTTATAAAATCATTTTTTTTGCTAAAAGAATAGTTTAAAGATATGGAATTGCGTCTTGACTTTTCTATAATAGCTTTTTGAAACTTCTCCACTCCACACCTTCTTAAAGAATTTAATTCTTTAATATGAACATAAACATCTTTATCCATATCTATAGTTAAAGTATATAGTCTAAATGGAGTATTTCCCATCTTTGATATTTGTAATTTGATTCTTTCTTCTGAAAGAGCTTGATTATCTGCTTTTTCTGCATTACTTCCCTCTACTTCAATAAAGGTCCCTTCATTATCCCATAACTGAAGTTTAATAGGAGTATGTTTTTTTAATTCAATATGAGCAAATATAGATTTTTTTCGAATATCTTTTTTATAAGAACTTTTTAACTTATCAAGTAGTACTTTATCCTTTGTTTTATAAACTAAATCCCCAGTTTTAACTGTATCTTTTATATATACAGTAATTTTCTCACCAGCTTTACTTGCTTTAGATATATTTGTTCCTATATTTTCTTTATCTCTTCTCCATATTTCTATTCCATCTCCAGCTTCTAAAGGCTCTTTTGTATCTATTATACATTTTTTTGTTTTTTTATTATATTTTATTACTTTTCCTAAATATATCCCTTTATGTTTAGGACTTTCGATACTCATCATATCTTTTCCACTATGTTGATATAAATATCCCTTAGAAAATCCTCCTCTATTAAAAACTTGTGCTAAATTTTTTATATCTTTATTTTCTACTGAATAATATTTTGGATTTTCTAAATATTTGTCTATATATTTTCTATAAGTACTTACTACTCCTGCTACATATTCTGGTCTTTTCATTCTTCCTTCTATCTTAAAAGAAGTAACTCCTGCTTCTATTAGCTGTGGAATATAATCTAGAGTTTGAATATCCTTAGGACTTAAAAGATATCCTTCTCCTACTTCTTTTTTATTTTCAAAAAGTTTATAAGGTAATCTACAAGGCTGAGCACATCGACCTCTATTTCCACTTCTTCCTCCAATTATACTACTCATTAAACATTGCCCAGAATAACTAAAACATAATGCTCCATGTACAAAAACTTCTATATCCAAATTTGTATTTTTTGATATATATGCTATTTCTTCTAATGACATTTCTCTACTTAAAACTACTCTTTTAAATCCTAAAGTTTCTAAAAATTTTACTCCATATAAATCATGAATTGTCATCTGAGTACTAGCATGAAGTTCTATATTAGGAAATAATTTTTTAATTTGAATTGCTGTTCCAATATCTTGAACGATAAAAGCGTCTACTCCTATCTTATATATTTCGTTTAAAAAATTAAATAAAACCTTTAATTCTTTTTGTTTATATAGGGTATTTACAGTTATATATACTCTTACATCCCTTAAATGACAATAGTCAACCATTTCTTTTATCTCCTCAATAGAAAAATTTCCTGCATATTGCCTTGCTCCAAATGACTTTCCACCTAAATATACAGCATCACATCCATTATTTATTGCAGCAATTACGCTTTCCTTAATCCCTGCCGGTGCAAGGAGTTCTATTTTTTTATCCATAACTATCACCTTTCTGATATTTAAATCTCATATAAAAAAATATTATATAATAAAAAGGGGATGTAATAAATATTACTCCCCTTTATAATTCAAATATTAGATTATTTTGCTTTAGAATCAAAAGTTCTTATGTACTCATCTAATTCCATTTTCCCTCTCATTACTTCTAATTGTAGTTCATCTACTTTTTCTCTTAAAGCTATATTTTCGGCTTGCATATTTTCTAATTCTTTTTCATAATCTTTTATTTGACTATTTTTTTCATTTATTTGCTTTTTTAAATCTTCTATTTTTTTGTAGGCATCTTGTAACTCTTTTTTTACTTTAAATAAATCATCGGCCACATTTATAGAAGTCAAAATGGAAATTAAACTAGTACTTAACTTTTTAGAAGATTCTATTTGTTTCACTTCATTCATTTTTTTATCTATATATAAAGCTACTTTTTGAATGTATTCTTGGCTTTCTTCTCCCACTAATGTATAAACATTTCCACCTATAATGACTTCAATTTTATTCTTTTCATTCATATGACCGCTCCTTAATTACTTATAAAGAGTATTAATTTTATTATATCATATTGCTTAAAATAGACAATAACTATTTTTATACTTTAATTTGATTTTTTATTAATCTTATTCCTTAATTTTTAATCTCGATGCCACCAAATAATGCTAAACATTTAACTTCTAATACAGGAATATTTTGTTGATTAGTATATCTTATAATAGTCCTATTTTCCCACGCTCCAAATAAAGGAATTCCTTTAGCTACTACTTTCCAATCTTCTGGTACCTTTATTTCTATTCCTCCAAATATAGCTTTTAAATCTAAAAACACTCTTTCTTCAATAATTTTAGCTTCTCTTAAATCTATGTTCATTCCTCCAAAAAGTGCTATTGCACTACCACCTTTAAAATTTTGCGAATTGCTTTTTGTATCTAAACCAGAAAAAATTGTAAAATAATCTATTATATCTTCAAATCGGCTTTTAGTACTGTTACTATTTTCATTATAAATCGATTTTTGTAATTTAAACTTGTTAGAAAAAATAATATTTATTCCAATTATTATAAGCAAAATTGGCCAAAAAATATCCCATATATCATAAAATATATTTAATATTTTCATTTGAAATAAGATTCCAATAAAAACTAATATAATTCCTGATAAAATACTATCTTTTTTTAATATATTAACTAATCCAATTATAATAAGAATAATAGGCCAATATGTCCCTATTAAATTTCCAAATTCAATGATTTTCAATTCATCTAGTAAAAAAGCTATTCCTAAAATAATAAGAATTACTCCAAAAAATTTTTTCCCATGCATTTTTCTTCTCCTTTTAACAATTATATTGATAATTATTTTTACTTTAATTTATTAATTTATTCTTCTTTATTTATTAAATATTTTTCTAATATAAGATGTATTAATTTTCTAATTGCTATAGTTTCAGTCATTAAAGTCAACACAAGCATAAAAGCCGACACTGTATCTTTTTCATCTTCAACAATATCATATTCTTCTAAAATTTTTTTAACTTCTTCTAAATTTTGTGGCAAAGACTTTTCCCAATTTTCTAATACTTTTTCATGAAGCTCTATATAATTTTTATATAAATCTGATACTTTAATAATATCATCTTCAAAAGTTTCTGGACTTTTTAATATAGGAGCCAATACATTCTTTATTTCATCTAAAGAATAAATTGATTTTAAATTATCTATTAAAACAAGTAAAATTAAATGATTTTTAGTATAATATCTTTTATCTAAAGGTGGTGGTAAAACTCCTACTCTAACATAATTTTGTATCATAGTTTTTGTAAAATTTATTCTCTGTTTGTTAAAAAAACGAACTACTTGAGAAATAGTCATTTCATCATTAAAAGTATTAAGTTCCACAAAATTACTACTATCTGCTATTTTTTTTACTAACTCCAAAAGCTTTTTAGTTGTAAATTTTTCTTTATTTTTCATATCAATATCCTCCTTTTATATAAAAATAGAAGTGTATATATACAGTCTGTAATAAATAGAGTCTTACTCTAAATTGTACCATATTAATTAAATTTGTCAATTAATTATTAAAAAAGGAACGGTTAACCGCTCCTATAATAATTAAATCTTCATTTGTTCTATCCCAAAATGTTTATATCCTAGATCTGTAATAACTCGCCCTCTAGGCGTTCTATTAATAAATCCTAATTGTATTAAAAATGGTTCATATACATCTTCTATAGTATCATTTTCTTCTCCTACTGCAGCTGCTAAAGTATCTATACCAACTGGTCCTCCACCAAATTTTTCTATCATAACTAATAATATTTTTCTATCTATTCTATCTAAACCTAACTCATCTACTTCTAATAATTCTAATGCTGATGAAGCTACTTCTTTATTAATAAATCCATTATATTTTACTTGAGCAAAATCTCTTACTCTCTTTAAAAGTCTATTAGCTATTCTAGGTGTTCCTCTTGACCTTCTTGCTATTTCTTCTGCTCCTTCTTTATCTATTTCTATATTTAAAACTTTAGCAGCTCTATTCACAATTTTAGATAATTCTTCAATTGTATAATATTCCAGTCTTTGAATCACTCCAAATCTATCCCTAAGAGGTGCTGTAAGTAACCCCACCCTTGTAGTTGCTCCTATTAATGTAAATTTCGGAAGATCCAATCTAATAGACCTTGCACTAGGCCCTTTTCCTATTACTATGTCTATAGTGAAATCTTCCATCGCAGGATATAATATTTCTTCTACATGTCTATTTAAACGATGAACTTCATCTATAAATAGTAAATCTCCTTCGTTTAAATTATTTAATATAGCTGCCATATCTCCCGGTTTTTCAATTGCAGGACCTGAAGTTACTTTTATATTTACGTTCATTTCATTGGCAATAATATGAGCTAAAGTAGTTTTGCCAAGTCCTGGTGGACCATATAATAATACATGATCTAAAGCTTCTTTTCTATCTTTAGCAGCCTGTATAAATACCTTTAAATTTTCTTTTACTTTTTTTTGTCCCATATACTCATCTAGAGTTTTAGGACGAATTCCTTTCTCTAATTCTAAATCTTCATATCTTAATTCCGATGTAATAATACGGTCTTTCAATTATTTCACCCATTTCTTTAGAATATTGCCAATTTGTTTAATGCAGCTTTAATAACCTCTTCTACAGTCATTCCTTCTTCAAAAACAGCTTGTACAGCTTTTGTTCCATCGATTCTTGAGTATCCTAAAGCAATAAGGGCTGAAATAGCTTCTTGTGAAACGTTATTTTCCCTTAATCTAGAATCATCAACACTACTTTGTAAAGTTTCAACTGTATCTATTTTATCTTTTAATTCTAATATCATTCTTTGAGCTGTTTTCTTACCAACCCCCGGAGCAGTACTTAAAGTTTTAATATCTTCTGTTATAACTGCTAAACATAAATCTTGGGGACTTATAGTAGATAAAATTCCAACAGCCACTTTAGGTCCTATTCCACTCACAGATATAAGTCTTTCAAACATAGTAAGTTCTTCCCTTGAAAGAAATCCATACAAAGACATTTCATCTTCTTTAACATAAAAATAAGTAAACATTTTTAATTCACTTCTAAGGGAAGGAAGCTTCTCTATAGTTGAGGAAGGGATATTTATTTTATATCCTATTCCATTAACTTCTATAATAATATAACTTTCTCCTATATATTCTAATCTTCCTTTAACATATGAAATCAAAACCTTCATCCTTTCTGGAGGTTGAGAACATTAGTTCTTTTTATTTATTATACTTTATTATATTTAAAATAACAAGATAGGTTATATAATTTATAAATTTTTTAAATTAATATCATCTGTAATAATACTATCCAAAGAAATATCATAATAATCAACAGGTATTTTATCAATTATCTGAAAATCATAACAAACTCCTATAATTTTTAAAGAAGTTTTAACAGAAGAAAGATATCTATCATAATATCCTCCTCCATAACCTATTCTATTATTATTCTTATCAAATACTATTCCGGGAACAATTATAATAGTATATTCATCACTAGTTAAAGGATTTATACTTTCATTTTTAGGTTCTAAAACATTAAAATGTCCTAATTCTAATTCATCTAAAGAAGTTATTTTTGAAAAAATCATTTCTTTTCTTTTAGAATACACTTTAGGTACTGCAACTATTTTCCCATCTTTTAATGCCTTATTAATAATATCTTTAGTATCTACTTCATTTCCCATACTAACATATATAAATATAGATTTTGCTTTTTTATATACAGAAGAAGAAATCACATTATTATATATTTTTTTACTTTTTTCTTGTACTTCTTCCTTTAACATTTTATTTCTTCTTTCAAGAAATAACTTCCTAAGTCTTTGCTTTTCTGTCATAATATCACCCTTTATAATTCTAATATCATTATTGTAATATTATTTTGTTAACCATGGATAAACTACTCAGTATTATCATAGTAATAATAAAAGCTATTATGTAAGATGTTTTTCTATTAATTTTTGATATAAATTTTCTTATTATAATATTAAAAATTTGAATATACAAATATAAAATAGTAAATATAGTAATAATAGATATTATCCACCAAATTATATCAAGTTCTATAATAATTATTACTCCAAAAAATAACATTAAAATCATATACATTAAATCTCTATAGCTCTTTATAATATATATATAATTCTTATTTTTAAAATCAAAATTTTTAATAAGAATTATAAATACAGGAATAAATATTCCAAAAAGTAATCCTGTAATAAATCTTATAATATTATTAGTCTCTCTAAGTCCTATGTAGGAAGTTGCTCCATCTATCATAAAAGGTATCCAACAAATAATCATTAAAAATAATATTTTTAAATTTGGAGGCTTATTTCCTCTTAATCTTTTTCTAACAAGTAAATAAATAAATCCTAAAAAAATTCCCATATACGTTCCTGTACATCTTGCACATAAAGGCATTTGACATCCACCAATAAAAAAAGAACGTTCAGGTATTTGATGACATACTGAACGACCTAAAAAATAAAGTAATTTTTTCATCATAACCACATCTCTACATCATCTAATGAATATAATAAACAACAAACGAAAAATATAACTAAGAAAATAATACTATATGTAAGAAGAGCATATCCAAAGCTTTTTCTATCTTCATCCTCATTATTCATAAAAACTATAGCCACAATAATATCTATTATAGAACCTATTACAGGAATTAATAAAATTAAAATTGATAAAGTAACTTTAACCCAATTATTTAAAGGTTCTACTTTGTAATTATTATCATTAACTTTTCTGCTCATTTTAGTATGTCCTTTAAAAACTTCTTCATAACTATCATCTGATATACTTCTTTCAATAACTTTCGAACCTGCATCAATATATTGATTGTCTTTTTCTTTAAAAATTTTTTCTTCAATAGCATATGTGGCATTTGAATTATTAATTTCTGCCCCACAAAATGGACATTTTCCAATATTGTCTTCAATTATTTTACCACATTTTTTACAATAGTTCATATCTTCCCCTCCTATACTATAATAATTTTTTAAAACTTATTTTCTTTTCAATGGTGTAATACTTCCATCTTCATTTTTTATCATTATATTATCCATTGTTTGTCTCAAATTTCTTTTAAAAAGCTCTATATATTCTTTTCTCAACTTTTTTTGTTCTAATTTTTCTTCCAATGTCAATCCTACAGTTTTTTGTTTTTTATATAATTCATTAATTCTTTTTATCTTTTTCTGTTCCATATTTCCCTCCTGTATAATATTTAATTTTTACATTTATTATAGTATATTTTTTAAAAATTATCAAAAATTTTCATACATAATATAATTTTTTTTATAAAAAAATAATTATTTTTTCCTTGTTTAATAAAATAGAGCTACTTTTTTGTATTTCCCTTTAAATTATTTTTATACTAAGGCTCTTATCTTTTATTGAAATTTTATTATATGTTAATTATAATAGATTAGAAATATAAATAATTACAGCAAGGAGTCGTACTATAATGATTAAAAGATTTATACATTATTATAAACCTGTAAGTAAAATTTTTGCTATTGATATACTTTGTGCCTTTTTAGTATCTGCATGTGATTTATTCTATCCTATGATTACAAGAAATATTATTAATATTTACGTTCCAAATCAACAATTTAACTTAATAATAAAATGGTTAATAATTCTTGGTATTCTTTATATATTAAAAGTTATATTCAATTATTATATAATCTATTATGGTCATTCTATGGGAGTAACTATGCAAGCAAATATGAGAAAAGATATATTTGAACATCTTCAAGATTTACCTTTTGTTTTTTTTGACAACAATAAAACTGGTACAATTACTTCTAGAATTATTAATGACCTTATGGAAGTTTCAGAACTCGCTCATCATGGCCCAGAAGATTTATTTATTTCTATTGTCATGATGGTAGGGTCTTTTATTATATTAAGTACTATAAATTTCCCCCTTGCTATAATTGTATTCTCTGCTGTTCCTCTTCTAGTTTTTTTTGCTATGAAATTAAGAATTAAAATGTCTAATGCATTTTTAGAAACAAGAATTACTATTGGAGAAGTAAATGCAACTTTAGAAAATAGTATTAGTGGGATTAGAGTATCTAAAGCTTTTAATAATAAAAAGAATGAACTAAAAAAATTCAATAAAAATAATGATATATTTCAAACAGCTAGAAAAAATGCATACAAAGTAATGGCACAATTTCATACTGGTTCTTCATTCATAATGGATTTTTTAAATATTTTAGTATTAGGAGCAGGTGGAATATTTTTTTATAAAGGATATATAAATTTTGGAGATTTCGCTGCATTTATATTATATATTGGAAATTTTTTAACTCCTATTAGAAAATTAATTAATTTTGTAGAACAATATCAATCGGGGATATCTGGATTTAAAAGATTTGATGAACTTATGAATGAACCAATAGAAAAAGATGAACCTAATGCTATTGATGTAGAAACTGTAAAAGGAAATATTAAATTTGAAAATGTATCCTTTTCTTATAATGAACATAAATCTATACTTAAAAATATTAATCTAAATATTAAAGCAGGACAAACCATAGCTTTAGTTGGTCCTTCTGGAGGAGGAAAAACAACTCTTTGTCATTTGATTCCTCGTTTTTATGAATTAGAATCTGGAAATATTTTTATTGATGGCAAAAATATAAAAAATTTCACATTAAAATCTTTAAGAAAAAATGTTGGAATAGTTCAACAAGATGTATTCCTTTTTACAGGAACTATTTATGATAATATTATATGTGGAAATTATAATGCAACAAAAGAAGAAGTAATTTATGCAGCAAAAAAAGCAAATATTCATGACTTTATTATGTCTTTACCTGATGGATATGATACGTATATTGGAGAACGAGGAATAAAATTATCTGGGGGGCAAAAACAAAGAATTTCTATAGCTAGAATATTTTTAAAAAATCCTCCCATCTTAATATTAGATGAAGCAACTTCAGCTCTTGATAATGTTACTGAATTATTAATTCAACAATCCTTAGATGAACTTTCTAAAGGACGAACAACTATTGTTGTAGCTCATAGATTATCTACTATTAAGAATGCAGATGAAATTGTAGTTATAACAGATAAAGGAATACAAGAAAAAGGAAAACATGAAGAATTGTTAAAAAAAGGAGGAATTTATTATTCCTTGTATAATTCTCAATTCAAATAAAAGTCGTTTAATAACGACTTTTTTATTTATCTGTATTTTATCTGTCTTTATGACAAATACTACTTATATTAATTTAAAACTATTTATGACGTAAATTGGAGGAATATTATGAAAAGAAAATATTTATTTTATATACTATTATGTTTAATTTTGATTATTTTTGTATTAGCAGCCTGTGACGTATCAGAAAAAAATTTGGAATCTGAATCTGATTCGACTGAAAATAATTCTCCTCCTTCTTCATTGGAAGATTTACAACAATTATCAGAAGATATGCTAACTTATATAAATAATAAAGACTGGTCCATGAGTGCAAAACAAATTAAATCTATCCATTCTAAATGGAATGATTTTTTTGTAGAAGCACAAAAAAAAGGAATATCTAGTGAAAAAGTTGATAATTTCAATAAAGATTTAAATACATTGACTAGCTTAATTATTTCAAAAGCTATGGAAGATAGTAAAGCTAAAATTGATTTGCAATATAAAAAAACTACTTTAGAATTAGAAAAATATATGTCCAAAGAAGAAAGTAATGAAGAAGGAAATAACAAAGAACAATCTGGAGAATCCAGTGAAAACTCTAGTAATACTTCTAGTAACAATTCCTCTAGTCAAAATAGTTCATCTAGCAGTGAAAAAGATGTTAAAGAAGAAATAACTCTTCCTGAAGAAATTCTTCCTGATTCTTATCCTCTTATGACTTCTACTTCTGAGGAATTAGAAATTGCCCATGCTGCTGTAAAATTAACAAGTCATATTCCATATATGGTTGAATTATTTAAAAGCGAATTCCCCTCTGATATATTAACATTAAAATATCTTTTAAGAAATATAAAAATATCTTCAAAACAAAATAAATGGGATGAAGTTGAAAAAAGTTTAAATGAAATCAATGAAATATGGCCAACATTTCAATCGAAAATTATGGAAGAAAAAGATTCTTTAGCTATAAAATTTAATCAAAGTATTATTGAATTAGAGGATGTCATAAAACAAGAAGATTCAACCTTAACTACTATTAAATGTGATATTGCCTTAGAAAATATTAAAGAAATGTCTGAATTATTTGAATAAATATAAAATGAACGCCTATATTATGCGTTCATTTTTTTATTGCTCTTAAATAAAGTTCCTACATTTTCCCCTTCTAATATTTTATATATATTATTTAAATTCTCTCCATTAGCTATTACCATATTTATTCCATTTTTATTAGCTATTTTAGCAGCTGAAATTTTCGTTATCATTCCTCCAGTCCCTACATTACTTCCAGAATCTCCTGCTAAACTTTCAATTTCATAAGTAATATTATCTACTGTATCAATTAACTTGGCATCAATACAGTTTCTAGGATCTTCTGTATATAAACCATCTATATCTGAAAGAAGAATAAGCAAATCTGCTTCTATCAATACTGCAACCATAGCCGATAAAGTATCATTATCTCCAAAAATACTTTCTTGTATTTCTTCTGTAGCTATGGTGTCATTTTCATTAACAATAGGAATAACCCCCATTTTTAGAAGAGTATTTAGTGTATTTTGAGCATTTGTTTTTTTTATATTATCTTCTAAAACATCTTTTGTTAATAATATCTGTGCTATAATTTGATTATATTCTCCAAAAAACTTTTCATATATTTGCATTAATATAGCTTGTCCTACAGCTGCAGCAGCTTGTTTCATTTCTATTTGTTTTGGCCTTTGCTTACAACCTAATCTCTCTGAACCAACTCCAATAGCTCCAGAAGAAACTAAAATAACTTCTTTTCCTGAATTTTTTAAATCCGATAAAATTCTTGCTAAATGTTCCATCTTACTATAATGAAGAGTTCCATTTTCATGGGTTAATGATGATGTCCCTATTTTTATAACAATTCTTTTACTATCTTTTAGTTTATTTCTACTGTCCATGTAACTAAATCCCCTTTGATATAATTTATAGTCATTTTTCTTTTCTCATTTCAAAATAATTGTAATCTAAATAATAAATCATATCTTTTCTTTCTACAACTACTTTTATTTTTTTCTTTACACTTTCATCTTTCATAACTAATTCTATTAATTCTTTAGTAGGATTTATACAAAAAGGATTTCCTACAGCCTTTAACATAGAAAAATCCCCTGCTGTATCACCATATGCATAACTATTTTCTAAATCTATATTATATTTATTAACTAATTCATCTAATGCTTTCTTTTTACTCTTACTATCCCACATAGGTATTACTTGCCCTACATATCGTTTTTTATCACAAACATGAATACTTCCTCTATAATCATCCATATTATATCTTAAAGACATTTCTTTTACTAATTCAATAGGGCTTCCTGATATAGTGATTACTTTATGATTTTGTTCTTTATGCCATAAAATCCTATCTCTAGTGAAAGTATAAACTCTTCCTCCTTTTTGTTCTACTACTTGCTTAGCGATAAATTCAATTAATGCACAATCTAAACCTTTTATAGCTTCGATATATATATCTGCCATTTCTTGAAGATAATCATCATATTCTCCAACTCTATTATCCCATTTTATAAATTTAGGTTTTACTTCTTCATACCATTTTTTAGGATCTACAATATCATATTTTATTAATTTTTTAAACATTTCAGTTATAAGACCTTCTCTATATAAAGTCCCATCTATATCAAAAAAAGCTGCTATATTTTTAATATAACTCACCCCTATTTTTAGTATTATTTCGTATTTAAAGGTAATTCCTTATTAAGAAAGAAAAGAGCAATTGTTCCTGGCCCAGAATGGGCTCC
Organism: Defluviitalea phaphyphila; assembly: GCF_001466305.1. GTDB lineage: Bacteria > Bacillota > Clostridia > Lachnospirales > Defluviitaleaceae > Defluviitalea_A > Defluviitalea_A phaphyphila. The sequence continues at coordinate 1,242 of NZ_JWID01000002.1, read as the reverse complement.
TATAGCACATCCTATATTAATCTCTTGTGCTAGTTAATTAAAATATATGGATAATATATCCAGTTAGAAAAGTTAAAAAGTCTCTACCCATATAATTATAAATNTAATCTCTTGTGCTAGTTAATTAAAATATATGGATAATATATCCAGTTAGAAAAGTTAAAAAGTCTCTACCCATATAATTATAAATTATTGGATTAATTATCCAAATATTAAATTTTTAATTTTTGATTCTTTTTTCCCTAAACATTGGTTTATATAAAAACAAAGATTATATGCAAGAATTTTTGTTCTAAGTCTTACAATTAACCCTAATAAAGATTTTGCTTTTACTTTTGCAATGTTTAATTGTTCAGTAAGTTGAGAAAAAGAGGTTTCTATCCTTCTTCTGATTTTAAAAATCATTTGTCTATACCATTTAGGATATGGACTTTTACATTTATCTCTCTGCATAAAGATTAGATTAATATCCTTTTCTTTTTTAAGAGCAGGATTAAGATCTTTATTAATGTAACCTTTATCACCTATAATGGTTAAACCTTTTTCATATTTATCAGTAAGCTCCCATATAGCTTTTCTATCATCTACAGCAGCATTAGTTAGAACGAAATCTGTAATATATCCTTCAAATGTTGTAAGTACGTGAAGTTTAAAACCATAATATGTTTCTTTTTTAGAAGGACAATATCCATAAGACGCATGTGTTTTAAATGTTTTATGGAAATGAGCTCTTCCAAATTTACAAACAGGGATTGGCATACTATCTATAATCCTATAATTAGGTTGGTTACTTTTAAAGAAATTGGTTAATTGTTTACGTACTTCATCAATAACAGAACTCAAATTTTTTCTTGTTCTATTGAATCTAGACCTATCACATAGTTTAGGAAAAAGATCTTTAAAATTTTTCTTTACAAATTTAAACCATGCATTTTCAGAATCGATAGTTAGCAGTTCTCCAACTAAAGCAATGGTGATTATTTCGCTGTCTGATAGAATAGCTAAATTGATATTTTTTCGGTTACGAATATTATCAGGAATAATTTCTTGGTAAATATCATCTATAATAACAAAACTTACTGTAAAAAAATCCTTTAAATTTTCAATTTCTGTGATAGAATAATTATTAAGCTTCAGCATTTATGGTCCCCCTATCATGGATTTTGGAAATATCTTTGTAAAGATAGGATAACATAAAATGCTGGAGCTTTTTATTTGTAATTTTTAACTAGCACAACGAGT
>NZ_JWID01000019.1 GCF_001466305.1 Defluviitalea phaphyphila | reverse complement strand
CTAAATCATACATGATTTCTCACTATGGTTGTCAATTATTTTTTTTATATTTTTTTATCTGTTGCATTTAATTTTACAACGAACCATTTACAAATATTTCTTATGTTAAAGCAGAGGATATTGATTTATCAATACAATCAGAAGCTGTTATTTTAATAGAAGAAAATACAGGGAAAATACTTTATGAAAAAAATAGTGATAAAAAAATGTATCCGGCAAGTACAACAAAAATATTAACAGCATTAATAGCTTTAGAAAATTTAGATTTAAATCAAACTATAAAAATAGGAAATGAAGTGTATTCTGTTCCTTTAGATGCTAGCAAAGCAGGGCATAATCCTGGGGATGAAATAAACGTCAAAGATTTACTTATATCATTATTACTACCTTCAGGAAATGATTCAGCATTTGTTATTGCTTCAGAAGTAGCAAAAAAAGTTACAGGAAATGAAAATTTAAATATTGATGAAGCTATAGCTCAATTTGCTATTTTAATGAATAATAAAGCAGAAGAAATAGGATTAACTAATTCTCATTTTGTTAATCCTCATGGTTATCATGATGAAAATCATTATACAACAGCTTATGATTTAGCTTTAATTACTAAAGAAGCTTTAAAGAATGAAACGTTTAGGGAAATTGTAAAAATGTCATCAGCTCAAATAGGAGATGAAAATAATCCAAATGATCGAGAATTATATTTTCAAAATAGAAATTTGTTGCTTAATCCTAAATACAGTAATACCTATTATCCTTATGCAACTGGAGTTAAGACAGGTTTTACAGATGAAGCTGGGGAATGTCTTGTAGCTTCTGCGCAAAAAGATGGCATAAGTTTAATTGCTGTACTGCTAAATAGTCCTAAAGATATGCGTTGGGAGGAAGCAAAAACATTATTTGATTATGGGTTTGATAATTTTGAATTTTATCAAGTAGTAGAAAAAGACGAAGTAGTTGGAAAAACATATGTTGATAAGGCTTCTCCTAAAGGGCCAGATGAATTAGAAGTTACAGTTGAAGAAGAATTTATAGATTTATTTAATAAAGATGATATTTCTCGGATAGAGAGTAAAATTACGTGGAATCAAGAACCTTTAATAGCTCCTATTACACAGGGAGATGAAGTAGGTAAAATAAGTTTTATTTTAGATGGAGAAGTACTAAAAACTATTGATTTAAAAGCAAAATATAGTATTGAAAAAAGAACAATATGGGATGTAATATTTTCTTTAAAGGCAATTCCTTATTGGATTGGAAGTATTTTAGGATTATGTATTTTATTTACAATTATTAATATTATAAAAAAGAAAAGAAGGTCAAGAGGATTTCATTTAAGGTAAAGAATATATTTATAAAAAATATAAATAAATAAAATTTTATGTAAGTTGTATTTAAAAATAGAGAGGAAAATCTGATGAAAAAATTTTTAGATGAAAATTTTATGCTTCAAAACGAAACGGCAGTAAAGCTTTACCATAATTATGCAAAAAAGATGCCTATTTATGATTATCACTGTCACATTAACCCTAAAGAAATTTGGGAAAATAAACAGTTCAAAAATATAACAGAGATTTGGTTGTATGGAGACCATTATAAATGGAGAGCTATGCGTTTTAATGGAATAGATGAAGAATATATAACAGGAAATGCTAGTGATTATGAAAAGTTTAAAGCTTGGGCAAAAACAATACCTTATACTATAGGAAATCCTCTTTATCATTGGACACATTTAGAATTACAAAGATTTTTTGGAATATATGATTTATTAAGTGAAAAAACGGTGGATAAGATTTGGAAAGAAACTAATGAAAAACTTAGTCAAGAAAATTTTAGAGTACGTGACTTGATTAAAAGAGCTAATGTTGCATATATTTGTACTACTGATGATGCAATAGATGATTTAAAATATCATAAACTTATAAGAGAAGAAGGGAAAATAAAAACTAAAGTTCTTCCAACCTTAAGACCGGATAAAGGAGTGAATATTGAAAAAGATACATTTGCAGAATGGGTAAAAAAATTAGGAAAAATATGTAATAGAAACATTAATAATTATGATGAGTTTTTATTAGCATTAGAAGAAAGAATTAAATTTTTTCATGAAGAAGGATGTAGATTATCAGATCATTCCTTGGAATATGTTCCTTATCGTGAAGCTTCTAAAGAAGAAATATCAAAAATTTTTATAAAGAGGTTGAAAGGAGAAAAAATTACTTTAGAAGAAGAAGAAAAGTATAAAACAGCTATTATGAAATTTTTTGGAAGAAAATTTGCAAAATTAGGATGGACAATGCAGCTACATATAGGGGCTATGCGTAATAATAATACTCGTATGTTTAAAAGATTAGGGGCAGATGCTGGATTTGATTCTATAAATGATTTAAGTATTGCTTATCCATTATCTAGATTTCTAGATTCGTTAGATAAAAAAAATAGTCTTCCAAAAACTATATTATATACTTTAAATCCAAAGGATAATTATGTATTAGCTGCTATGTTAGGGAATTTTCAGGGGGATGGAATACCAGGTAAAATTCAATTTGGTTCAGCTTGGTGGTTTAATGATCAAAGAGATGGCATGGAAGAGCAGATGAAAGCTTTAGCAAACTTAGGATTATTAAGTAGATTTATTGGCATGCTTACGGATTCAAGAAGTTTTTTGTCGTATTCAAGGCATGAATATTTTAGAAGAATATTATGTAATTTAATTGGAAGTTGGGTTGAAAATGGCGAATTTCCTAATGATATGAATTTATTAGGGGAAATTGTTCAAAATATCAGTTTTAATAATGCAAAAAAATATTTTAATATGTAAGTAAAATATTAAAAAAAAGAGGGTTATCCTCTTTTTTTAATATTTTAATATAATTCCTATAATACCCGAAGCTATAATATACAATATAGGATGTTTTTTATATTTAAAAATAAGGTATAGCATAATAATAAATAAGAGTATTGATTTAAAATTAAATAGTTCAAAAAAGTTATTAGATTGAAGAAATTTATTTATATTTAATAAAGAAACTTTTGCCACTTCAAAACCAGCAGCTCCAATAAGACCTACAACAGCAGGACGAATTCCATCAAGGGTGCTTCTTACAATAGTTTGTTCGCTAAATTTCATATAATAATGAGCAACTAATACAATAATGATAATTGATGGTGAAATTATTCCTAAGGTAGCAATAATTCCTCCTAAAATTCCACCACATTGATAGCCTACGAAAGTTGCAGTATTAATTCCAATAGGCCCTGGTGTAGACTCTGATATAGCAATCATATCTAATAAGTCATGAGCCGTCATCCAATCATATCTTTGGGCTAAATCTTGAAGAAAAGGGAAAGTTGCTAGACCTCCTCCAATAGAAAATAGGCCAATTTTAAAAAATTCAACAAACAGTAATAAATACATCATTTTTCATCTATCCTTTTATTAAGATTTATAAAGTTTCCTGTCATACCAAATATAATAATTATGATAACAGGAGATATTGAAGTTAAAGAAATTAAAATAAATGAAATAATAAAAAATAAAATTCCTATCCAATTCTTTACAGATTTTTTCCACATTTTAATTATTGTACTAGTGATTAAAGCAACTACAACAACTCTAATGCCTCCTAAAGCATGTTGGACAATTTGATATTCTTGAAAATGTTTAAAAAATATAGCTATAGTAGTTATTATAATTAAAGAAGGAGTTACCATTCCAAGAGTAGCAAAGATTGCTCCAAGAATGCCTTTTTTCTTATAACCTATAAAAGTTGAAGTATTAATAGCAATAATTCCAGGAGTACATTGTCCTATGGCGTAATAGTCTAGTATTTCACTTTCCGTAGCCCAATGTCTTTTTTCTACAATTTCTTTTTGAATAATAGGGAGCATGGCATACCCACCACCAAAAGTAAATCCACCAATACGAGCAAAAATAAAAAATAAATCTAAAAGAGTTTTCATTATTTGTTATCTCCTTAATTTTAGTCTTTATAAATGATATTAGCCCTTATAAATATACATAAAATTTTAAAGAATTGCAATATAATATTTATAATTATATATTTTAAATAATTTTTTGGTAAATAGTTTTATATAAAATTATTTTTTAATAAAAAATTTTGATAAAAGTAATTTCTAAAAAATAAAATTTTTTGTTATGTTTAATAATTGAAAACATATCGAAATTAGTGTAAAATAAATACCTGTAGTCTATGAAATAAGTTATAAAAAACTATGATTAATAGAGAAAAGGTCTATACACAAGGAGATGTTAAAATCATGTCGTTTTTATTATTGATATTAGGCTTTTTTATCTTAGTTAAAGGGGCAGACTGGTTTGTTGAGGGAGCTGTTAGAATAGCAAAAAAATTTAATATTCCTCCTATTGTTATAGGACTTACTATTGTATCTTTTGGAACAAGTGCTCCAGAAGCAGCGGTTAGTATAGCAGCAGCTATAAATGGCAGTACAGATATTGCAATAGGAAATGTTATAGGAAGTAATATATTTAATATTGTATTTATTATTGCTATTACTTCAATTATTATGCCTTTAAAAGTAAAGGATACTACTATTAAAATGGAAATACCTTTTGTAATTTTAAGTACTATTTTATTGTTAGCTCTTGCTATGAAAGGTCAGTTAGCTTTTTCAGATGGAGTTGTATTTTGGATTTTCTTCCTTATTTTTATCAGATATTTATTTAAATTAAGTAAAAAAGGGAACAAAGAACTTATAGATATGGACATAGTAGAAAAATCCGATGAATTAAATAATAATCTTTTAGTAAGTATTTTAATGACTGTTTTAGGACTTATATCAGTAGTAGTTGGAAGTGAAATTACTGTAAATGCTAGTGTTGATATTGCAGAAATGATTGGACTTAGTAAAAGATTTATTGGACTTACTATAGTTTCTTTAGGTACATCGCTACCTGAATTAGTTACATCTATTACAGCAGCTTTAAAGAAACAAGATGATATAGCCATTGGAAATATAGTAGGAAGTAATATATTTAATATTTTATTTGTGTTAGGTACAACTTCTTTAATTTCCACAATACCTTTTCAAATGAACTTTATAGGAGATATTATTATTTCTATAATAATAACAGTTATATTACTTATATTTTCTTTAACAGGTAAAAGAATATCTCGAGGAGAAGGAGCAACATTTTTGATGATGTATTTTGTATATATTATTGGATGGGCATTAAAATAAAATTAGTATGAGAATAATTAAAATTAAAAAGAGTATACTATAACTTGATTATTTAAAAATAAAGGTATATATTTATAATATCAGTAGACATAATGAAAGGAGACAAATATGAAAACAGAATTATTAAAAAAGTATGCAAGACTTCTTGTGAAAACAGGAGTTAATATACAAAAAAATCAAACTTTAGTTATCTTAGCTCCTATTGAAACAGCTTATTTTGTAAGAATAGTATCAGAAATTGCTTATAAGGAAGGAGCAAAGGATGTACAAATATTTTGGAAAGATGAAGAATCCACTAAAATAAAATATCTTCATGCTCCAGAAGAAGCTTTCGAAGAATTTCCTAGTTGGCAAAAAGAATTTTATTTATCCTATTCTAAAAAAGGAGCAGCATTTCTACATATTTATGCTGAAAATCCAGAAATTTTTAAAGATGTAAATCCGGAAAGAATAGCGAAATATAGTAAGGTTAGAAATACAGAATTAAAAGAGTATACAGAAAGAACTATGAACAATGAACATGCATGGTGTGTTAGTTCTATTCCTACTGTTGGTTGGGCTAAAAAAGTATATCCTAATTTATCAGAAGAGGAAGCAGTAGAGAAATTATGGGATGCAATATTAAAAACTGTTCGTGTAGATAAAGAAGACCCTGTTAGTGAATGGGAAGAACATAAAAATAGGTTAAAAAATATAATGGAATTTTTAAATAATAATAGATTTAAATATCTTCATTATAAAAATGAATTAGGTACTGACCTTATAATAGAACTTCCAGAGAAACATATTTGGGCTGGAGGAGCAGAATTTACTAAAGATGGGGTAGCTTTTATAGCTAATATGCCTACAGAAGAAGTGTTTACTTTACCTAAAAAAGATGGGGTAAATGGAAAAGTAGTAAGTTCTAGACCTTTAAATTATAATGGTAACTTAATAGAAAATTTTTCTTTAACTTTTAAAGATGGTAGAATTATAGATTTTACAGCTGAAAAAGGATATGAAAATTTAAAACAACTTATAGAAACTGATGAAGGTTCCCATTATCTAGGAGAAGTAGCTTTAGTTCCATATGATTCTCCGATTTCCAATTTAAAAACAATATTTTATAATACATTATTTGATGAAAATGCTTCTTGTCATTTGGCTATTGGTAAAGCATATTCTCCTTGTATTAAGGGAGGAGAAAAAATGACAAAAGAAGAATTGGAAAAAGAAGGAGCTAATGATTCTTTAGTTCATGAAGATTTTATGGTGGGAACTAGAGATTTAGAAATAATAGGAACTACTTTTGATGGAAAAGAAATTCCTATATTTAAAAAAGGGAATTTTGCATTTTAATTTTAAAATATAAGGAGTATTGAAAGAGTGTTTTTCAATACTCTTTTTTATTTTTAATGATTATAGTTATTTATAATACAAAAAGGAAAAGGTGATGCATTGTAAAACTATTTAAGTTTTTATGCATCAGCCTTTTTGAAATTCATTCTTAATTTATAGGATTTAATTATTAGAATTAATCATATAATATTATTTGGACTTAATTTCTTTTTGGTATTGTATATATGAATATATCATAGTAACAATAGCTAAAAGTATAAGACTAACAAAAAAGCTCATGAAACTTATAGAACTTTTAATAAATGAAGTTATAATTAAAAGAATGCCTATTAATGTATATCCTATTCCAGCGATTCTATGGGTTTTTTTCCATACATTTTCATTAGAAAGAGTCCAAGGAAGTCTAATACCAACAAAAAAGTTAAATCTAAGTTGAGTCATATAATTTCCCATGATTATAAAAAGTAATCCTATAATTAATTTAACAAAAAATCCTACATTAGTAATTATATTTATCGAAGCTAATAAAATAATCCAATGAATAAAAATTAATGCGATAGAAAAGCTTATAGCTATTATGGAATATGCTTTTTCATGTTTTTTATAATTTTCTTTTTTAGGGTCTAATTTAGGAATAAAATACATTAATAGATAACTTAAAGCAGGAAGACTTCCTAAAAAGAAAGCTATATATTTAGAGCTATAATCATCAATTTCGCCATTAATTCCCCAATGGGTAGGAATTTGCTTAGGTAAATATGGAAATATAATAATAGTTCCAATTAAAGATATTATAATTAAAAACCATAATAATTTACTTTGCTTCATATTTTATTCACTCCTTATCTTTAAAATCATAAATCCAAGTTAAAAGTTCTTGAAATACTGTAGTATTAAGAGAATATATTATATTCTGTCCATGCCTTTCAGTTTGAACTAGATTAGCCTGCTTTAATATATTTAAATGATGACTTAAAGAAGGTTTACTTATATTAAAAGATTTAGCTATTTCTCCAGCAGACATATCTTTTTCTCTAAGCATTTTTAAAATTTTTCTTCTGTTTTTATCAGATAGAGCTTTAAATACACCATCCAAAAAATTCACCTCCATATATTTAGAAAATTATATAATTAGATAAATATCTAAATATATTATATCATTAAAAACACAATATTACAATAATATTTTTGTAAATTTATAGATTATAAGTAAATAAAGATTAGATAAATCTATATTTAAGGCATTAAATATTTAATATAATTCCCTAAAAGTTAATACAAAATCAATAGCATTTTCTAAATCTTTTTCTTTTGCTTCATTTTATCTATAATATTTTGTTCTTTATAATTCCCAATTATAAAAAATATAAACTTTCTAAGTATAAAAAAGTATTGATTTTTAGTATTATTTATAAGTGGAACTTTTTTAATAAAAAATAAATAAATGGTATGGAATATAGTTTTGAATTTTTATAGAGCTATAGTAAATAGATATGTATATACAAAGTAGTTAAGTAATGTACCTAGAATATATTTTATACGAAGTGGTTAAATGTTATGGTAATATATTAGATGAGAAAAGAATATAGCAAAAGAATTAAATCAATTTATAAAATAAATTAAGGACTCAAAAGAGTCCTTAATTATTCTGTCTTAATTGCACTTAGAGCTGATAATTTCATAGCTCTTCTTGCTGGGAAATATCCTGCAAGCATTCCAACTAAACTACTAAAAATTACAGATACTCCAAGAAGCCATAGGGGAATAACTGAAACATAAGTTTTAACTCCTTCTTCTGGTGTTCCAAACATATTTCCTAAAATACCTCCGGAGCCAAATCGATTAAGCAAGAAAGATATAAGAAGGCTAATTAGTATTCCAATTATTCCTCCAATAAACCCAATCATTCCTGCTTCGATTAAAAACATTTTTTTAATATCAGTAATAAGAGCACCTATAACTTTCATAATTCCAATTTCTTTAGTTCTTTCATAAATGGACATAATCATTGTATTAGTTATACCCAAGGCTGCAACAAATAGAGAGACTGCTCCTATTCCGCCTAAGACCATTTGAATACCATTAAACATTCTTTTAACTTCTTTTAAACCTTGTGTCATACTATAGGCTTCAAAGCCCATATTTTGAATTTGTTCTAATACTGCATCGACTTTTTTAACATCTGATACTTTTACTTGAACGTGATCATAAGTAAATTCTTTACTAATTCTTGATTTAGCATTTTTATCTCCATTAGCTTTTGCAAGTTTATTTTCATATTCCCTTTGTTTTAGAATAAGTTTTTTAACAGCTTCAACAGGCATATAAAATTGGTAATTAGTTTCGTATTTATTTTGGTCTAATACCCCTATTACTGAAACATTAATGGGTCTTGTTTTTACCGCAGGAGTAGGAGCATTTCTTTCTCCATAGTTATAATCAAATGATATTTTCATTCTTTGGTCTAATATTTCAAAAGGAGCTTCTTCGTTTTCATCCCATCCTCGCTGCCATCTAATATCTTGTGATGAACCAATTTTATAAAAATTACTAGCAACTCTACCGCCGGCTATTATTACATTATTTTCATCATCAGAAAAATATCTTCCTCTATCTAAATCATATCCTAAAATTTTCATAGCTTCATAGGAAATTCCTATGATTCTTACATTTGATTTATATTTGCCAATAACTGAAGTTATATTTAAAGATAACTCAGGGATAACTAATTCTACATTGGGAATAGATTGAAGTTTAGCCACATCATCTTCACTTATACTAGGTGGTTCATTAAAAGATCTAACATTTTCATAATTAGGCCAAACATTAATTATAGATATATCTCCCCAACGTTTTAGAGAATTTTCTAAATTTACATTCATGGCAAATCCTAATGAAAGCATAAGGATAATGGCTCCTGTACCAATAACTACTCCTAATATGGTTAAGGATGTACGTAATTTGCGCCGCCACAAATTACGTAAGCTCATTAATATTAAATCCACATTATTCATCTATATCAATTTCATTCCTTTTTTTTCTTTTTCTAATTATTATAATAATTGCGGCTATTAAAACAAGAGAAGCTAATATACCTGATATTACAACAGGTTTTTTGTAAAATGGTTTTTTAACTTCTTCCATTTCAGGAGGCATCATATCCATACCATCAACTCCCATATTAATATCTTCAATCATAGGAGCTTCCATAACATTCATGGTAAATGGGATTCTTTCTTCCCTTTGTTCTCCTGTAATTTCTTCATAAGTAACTACTAATTCTCCACTACATTCCCCACTTTGAGTTGGGATAATAACTCCCTCAAAATATTCTTCATTTCCTTGTTGGAAGTTGCCTACGAATAAATTAGCCTCTTGTTTTTCAAAGTCACCTTCTACAGTTACCATTAAATTTTTTATATTAGTTCTTCCTGTGTTAAATATTTGGGAAACTACATATGCAGGTTCCCCTACTATAGCTTCTCCATCAATACGAACTTCTCCTATATCAATTTGAGTACGTTGTTGTACAGGTATGCCAATTTTAGCTGTTTCAGTATAGGATTCACCATTAGAATCTTCATATTCCATTTCTACAGTTACTTCATAAGTTTTAGGAGTTGCATCAGGGACAGTATACATACGAACATTTCTTGTTATTGTAGTAGTAGGTTGTATTTCGGAAATATAAAACATATTACTTTGTCCACTTACAGGAGTGAAAACAGTTCCTGCATCTTCACCAGAACTATCAGAAACTTTTTCATTAATAGTTAAAGTAGCTTTCATATTTTGTACAACTTTGCTGCTATGAGTATTTGTAAAACCTAAACTTAAATAAAATTCTTCTCCAGCTCTAACAATCTGAGGTTCTACACTATATTCTCCTATAATAACTCTAGGTTTACTTTTAGTATCATCACTTTTACTTCCATCGACATTGATTCCAACATATTGACTAAAAGTAACAATATCTCCATCTTGATAAGGAATATATTCTACTTTAATCTCAATAGGGTAGTTTCTATATTCTGCATCACTACTTGCCCAAAATGTACAAGAAAATTGTTTTTTATCTCCAGCATTAAAATCTTTAAATGCATATATATTTTGAGATTTGGGTTTTAGAATATCTCCACCATCTAATGTGATTTTAACACTTTTAGCATTATATTCAGAATTATTTACTAAAGTAAATCCAATATTAAAGTCTTCTCCTATTTTTACAGAATCACTAGGAGATGTAATATTTTCGATAGTTAATTCAGAAAGACCTAGGGTTTTTCCATCTAAAGGTATAAAAATTTGTTGAGAACCTTCTTGTTTTTCTGTAGTACCGTCGGCATATGTATATTCAATAGTTATAGGTTCAACGCTTCCCTCTAAAATTCCTGATGCCATAATTTTAAATTGGGTTGTTATAGTTTCACCAGGAGAGATAGAAGGAATAAAGGAAATATTACTTTCATCTACAACCGTAATACCATCTTTATTTAATCCAGTCAAAGCAATTTCAATATTACTAGCAGTGGATTCTCCTTGGTTAGTTACTTCAAGATTTAATACACTTGAATTTCCTGGAGTAAGAGGTTCTGGGTTATTAATTCCAAATTTAAGTCTTGCAGGCATTTGAGTATTTAAAACTTTAACATATATTGTATCTTCTCCTTCAAATTCATCATCTGAAGCATTTGTATATTTATATTTTAAGGTAATAGGATAAAGTCCAGGTTCAGCTGTTCTATCTACTTCAATACCAAAGTTTAAATAATTAATAGCATTCCTATTTATAGAACTAAAATATAATTTTTCTACATTTTTTATTAATATAGGTATTTGTGTTTCTTCCTTATTAGTGTCAATGGTAATAGTTACACCTTTAGCAGTAAAACCTCCAGCATTGATAAAAGGAAGGCTAACTTCTTTATATTCTCCAGCTCCAATTTCAATAACTTCATCGTTTACTAGAGAAATACGAGGTTGATATTTCTTGGTATCGACAACTGTGATAGAATCATCAATACTTTTACTTCCTGTAATAGTTCCAGTTTTATTTGTAGCCTTTCCATCTTCAGTTAATTCTACATATTCAATAGTATATGAAATATTTCTACTGCCACCCCCTGTATATTCTAATTTTCTTATAATTAGAGGATTGTCATCTCCATCATAAGAACCAGGAGTTAAATCAAAACCTAAACTGCTACTACCAAGGTTTTTATATCCATCTGAAAATTCAATAGATTGTAATCGTACAGATTTTTCACTATTTGAAGACATTTTAACCATAATTTCAACAGTAAGAGTATCTCCAGCGTCTAGTTCATTTCCAGATATATAAACTGTTTTAATCCATGTGCTAAGTTCTACATCATCTCCATATACAAAATGAGATGGAATAAAACTAAAACAAAAAACAAATATAAACAAGGATATAAAATATTTATTAATTCTTTTCATAAATTAAATCTTTCCTTTCATTTGATTTATTTTCTATGGAAATTATTTCACCATCTTTCATATGAATCAATCTATCTGCATAATCAGAAACTTCTAAATCATGAGAAACAATAACCATGGTTTGCTTATGTTCTTTTGCAAGTCTAGTCATAAGTTCTAAAATTTCAATAGTAGTATGGGTATCTAAGTTTCCGGTAGGTTCATCGGCAAATATAATAGTAGGACGATTTACAAAAGCTCTGGCGATACTTACTCTTTGTTGTTGACCTCCACTCATTTCATTAGGTTTATGTTTTAGCCTAGAACCTAAGCCTACAGCTTCTAGCATTTCTTTTGCTAATTTTTCTCTTTTCTTTTTTGGAACTCCCTGAAAAATAAGAGGTAAGCATACATTTTCTAAAGCTGTAAGAGAAGGAATTAAATTATAAGATTGAAATATGAAGCCAATATATTTTTGCCTAAATTTAGCAAGTTGGGCTTCATTCATTTTCTCAATATGTTTACCTTTTATAATTATGCTTCCTTTTGTAGGCTTTTCTAGTCCAGCTATCATATTAAGTAGAGTAGATTTACCAGAACCAGATGGGCCTAAAAGGCAGCAGATTTCTTCAGGTGGAATTTCTAAATCAATTTGATTTAAAGCTACAATTTTTTCTTCACCCATTCGATAAACTTTTCTAATTTTTTTAACACTAATAATAGAATCCAATAACATTCCCCCTTGTATATAATTTAACACATACTAAATGTTACCACATTTTTTTAAAATTTTAAATAGTTATAATTATAAAAGTAGATGGTGTTTGTAATTTTATTTAAGTATAGTAAAAACTTAAAAAAATTATTAATAATCATATATTTTATATAAAATATAGAATTTAATTAAATTTTTAAATTAATACAATATACCTATGTTTTTTAAAAAAAGCCTGTGTTATTATTAAAAAAATTATAAAAAATTAATAAAAAACTAGAATAGGAGACGGTATTATGACAAGAAAATTACTAGTATTATTACTCACATTTTTATTAATTTTTGTTAATGTTGGTTGTACTTCACAGACAGAGGATTTTTCTAAAGAAAAAGCAGAGAGTACCTACACAAATTCTTCAATTTTGAAGGTACATTTTATTGATGTAGGACAAGCAGATTCTATCCTTATTGATCAAAATGGGAAATATATGTTGATTGATGCCGGTAATAATGCAGATTCAGACTTAATTATTGATTATTTAAAAAAACAAGGAGTAAAAAAATTGGAGTATGTAGTAGGAACTCATCCCCATGAAGATCATATAGGTAGTCTAGATACAGTAATTAATACTTTTGAAATAGGAAAAGTATTAATGCCAAAAGTAACCAATACAACAAAAACTTTTGAAGATGTAATTAATGCTATAAAGGATAAAGGATTAAAAATTACTACTCCAAAAGTTGGAGACAAATATACATTAGATGAAGGGGAATGGATTATTTTAGCTCCTAATAAAGATGAGTATGAGGATTTTAATAATTACTCTATAGTTATAAAATATGTATTTGGAAATCATTCCTTTTTATTTACTGGGGATGCAGAAAAAGAATCGGAAGAGGAAATGCTATTAAATAATATAGAACTCAAATCAGATGTGCTAAAAATAGGACATCATGGGAGTAATACTTCTACTACAGACGAGTTTTTAGAGGCTGTAAACCCATCTTATGGAATTATTTGCGTAGGACAAGATAATAAATATAAACATCCTCATGAAGAAACTATAGATAAATTAATAAAAAATAATGTAGAAATTCTAAGAACAGATAAAAATGGAACTATTATATTCACATCAGATGGAAAAGATTTAACTTATAGTACTGAAAATTAAAATATCAAAAAGAGAAGAGGTGGAATATGAAAGTAATAATTGATAGATTTGAAGGAAATTTTGCTATTGTAGAATTAGAAAATAAAAAGATGCTTGATATTCCTAAAGAATTAATTCCTCTTAATGCCAGAGAAGGAGATGTCTTAGAAATCAGAATCAATAGAGAAGAAACAGAAAAAAGAAAAAAATCAATTAATTCTTTAATGAAAAATATGTGGGATTAAAAAAGTATTGTATTTTGTATGATTAAGAATAAATTTTTTATAATTTATTTTTTATTTCGATATAATGTTATAATTAAGATTTTTAAGTATTTAAATTTATAGTTAAGAAAATTAATTCTAGACTTATTAGTAAATATATATGATAGAGGAAGATTTGGAATTGATGAAAGTTTATATGTAAAAACTTGCAATTATCTAAATATGATGTTAAAATGAATGAGCATTATTTAATGATAATTATTATAAATTTAGAGATTTAATTATTATAGGAATATTTAGATGGCAAGGAGGAAATAAAATAATGAATAAAATAAAAGTTGGTATTGTAGGGTATGGTAATTTAGGAAAAGGAGTAGAAATGGCTTTAGAGCAGAATCCCGATATGGAATTAAGAGCTGTTTTTACAAGAAGAGACCCTGCAACTCTTGTTTTAAAAAATAAGAATATAAATGCTGTACATATGAAAGAAATAAATAATTATAAAGATGAGATAGATGTTATGATTTTATGTGGAGGTTCAGCTACTGACTTGCCAGAACAAACTCCTTTATTAGCAAAAATGTTTAATGTAGTTGATAGTTTTGATACCCATGCTAAAATTCCAGAGCATTTTTCTAATGTAGATAAAGCTGCAAGAGAAGGTAAAAAAGTTGCTGCTATTTCAATTGGATGGGATCCTGGATTATTTTCTATAAATAGAATGATGTCTCAGGCTATTCTTCCAGAAGGTAAAGATTATACTTTTTGGGGAAGGGGAGTAAGTCAAGGGCATTCAGATGCTATTAGACGTATTAAAGGAGTAAAAAATGCAGTTCAATATACTATACCAATTGAAAAGGCAATTGAAGAAGTACGTTCAGGGTCAAATCCTGATTTAACCACAAGACAAAAGCACCTTAGAGAGTGCTTTGTAGTAGCAGAAGATGGTGCGGATAAGGATACTATTGAAAAGGAAATAAAAACAATGCCTAATTATTTTGCTGATTATGATACAATTGTACATTTTATTTCAGAAGAGGAGTTAAAAGAAAAACATTCTACAATGCCACATGGAGGATTTGTAATTAGAAGTGGACAAACAGGAGAAAATAAGAACAAGCATATAATTGAATTTTCCTTA
Organism: Defluviitalea phaphyphila; assembly: GCF_001466305.1. GTDB lineage: Bacteria > Bacillota > Clostridia > Lachnospirales > Defluviitaleaceae > Defluviitalea_A > Defluviitalea_A phaphyphila. Next base: position 16,838 of record NZ_JWID01000019.1, on the reverse strand, counting down.
AAATTAGATAGTAATCCAGAATTTACAGCTAGTGTATTAGTTGCTTATGCTAGGGCTGTTTATAAGTTACATAAAGAAGGACAAAGTGGAGCTAAAACTGTATTTGACATTCCTTTAGCTTATTTATCTCCAAAGTCAGGAGAAGAATTAAGAAAAGAATTACTTTAAAATTAAGTCGCTTGAATATTCAAGCGACTTAATTTTTTATACAATGAAAATTACTAGTTTAATGAGTAGTTTTTATTATTTTGTGATATAATATTTCTAGTTGTAATTATTTTCTTATTTCAATGCTAAATGATAATATTTAGTGTTAAATAAGAATATTTTTAGGATGGAGAAATTTCATGAAAGATAAATTAAAGCAATTTTGCAATTCGATAGGAATTGAATGTGTAGGTATTGCAGATAAAGGACCATATTATGAATTAGGAAAAATTCTTAAAAAAAGAGTGAAAGATAAGCATAATAATGAATTTGAAGAAAAAGATATTAAAAAAAGAATAGACCCTACTTTAACTCTTGAAGATGCTAAATCAGTTATTGTATGTATTTTCCCTTATTATATTGGAGAGGTAAAAGAAAAAAATATATCGAATTATACTTTTAGTCTTGATTATCACAAAATTATAAAAAATAAATTAGAACAAATAGGTAAATTTTTAGATAAAGAAATAAATAATTTTCATTATAAAAGTTTTGTAGATACTGGACCTTTGGTAGATAGGTATTTAGCTTATAAAGCTGGATTAGGTTTTTATGGAATAAATGGTCATATAATTACAGATAAATATGGTTCTTATATTTTTATAGGGTATATAATAAATAATTATCCTTTTGAAGTAGATAAGCCTATGAATAAAACTTGTATGCGATGTGGAAAATGTATAAAAGAGTGTTTGGGGTCTGCAATTCTTGGTAATTTTAATATAAATACTAATAAGTGCAAATCTTATATTACTCAAAAAAAAGGAGAATTATCTGAGGAAGAAAAGAAAATAATAAAAAAAAGTAATTTAGTATTTGGGTGTGACGTTTGTCAAGAGGTATGTCCTCATAATATAAATATTAAAGAGACTAATATAAAAGAATTTAGAGAAAATATAATAACTAAAATAGATTATAATGAAATTTTAAATATTTCTAATAAAGAATTTATAAGAAGATATAAAGAAAGGGCTTTTGCCTGGAGAGGGAAAAAAATAATTATTAGAAATTTTGAAATTATAAAAGAAAAAGTATAAAATTTAAAGGATTGAAAAATATTTCTCAATCCTTTAAATTTTTATTAAAAATTATAGGAAATAAAGATGAAAATAATTTTATATAAATATGATTTTATCATCTTTTAATTTAACATGAACTGTATTTCCTTCAGAAATTTCTCCTTTAAGGAATAGTTCAGCTAATTCATCTTCTATGAACTTTTGAATATTTCTTCTTAATGGACGAGCTCCATATTTTGGGTCATAAGATTTTTCTAGAATAAAATCTTTAACATCATCATCTATTTTTAAAATAATATTTTTCTCTCGTGCTTCAGAGATAACTTCTTTCAGCATTAAATTTATGATTTGTTTTAATTCTTCTTTACTTAATTCTGTAAATACAATAACTTCATCAATTCGATTTAAAAATTCTGCTCTAAAAGTTTCTTTTAATGCGTCATGAACTTTATTTTCTAAGGCATGATAGTTATTTTTTTCAAAACCAATACCATGAGCTTTTAAATTAGTTCCAGCATTAGAAGTCATAATTATTATAGTATTTTCAAAATGTACAGTACGGCCTTGACTGTCTGTAAGTCTTCCGTCTTCTAAAATTTGTAAAAGCATATTAAAAACATCCGGATGAGCTTTTTCAATTTCATCTAATAAAATGACAGAGTATGGACGTCTTCTAATTTTTTCAGTTAGCTGACCTCCTTCGTCATATCCAACATATCCTGGAGGAGAGCCTATTAGTTTTGATACAGCATGTTTTTCCATATATTCAGACATATCAATGCGAATTAAAGCTTCTTCACTACCAAATAATTCAGATGCAAGGGTTTTAACTAATTCTGTTTTACCAACTCCAGTAGGTCCAACAAATATAAAAGAAGAAGGTCTTTTTACTTTTTTAAATCCAGAGCGATTTCTGCGAATAGCCTTAGAAAGGCTAACAACAGCTTTATGTTGGCCTATAATTCTTTTATGAAGATTATCTTCAAGGGTTAGAAGTTTTTCTGCTTCTATTTGAGTTATTTTTTGTACTGGAATTTTTGTCCAAGATTCTATAACAGAAGCTACATCATCCATTGTGATTATGACTTTGCTACTTTGTTTTTTTAGTTTTTCAATTTTATCTTGAAGTCTACATTCTTCAACTTTATATTCTGCAGCTTTTTCATAATCATCCATAGAAGCAGCTTCTTCTTTTTTAGATTGTACTAAAGCTAATTCTTCTTTTAGAGCTTCTAATTCTACTAGACCTTGATTTTTAAGATTAGCCCTTGAACCTGCTTCATCTAAAACATCTATGGCTTTATCTGGAAGAAATCTATCAGTTATATATCTTTTAGATAATTTAACTGCTCCTTCTATTACTTCGTCAGGAATGTATACTTTATGATATTTTTCGTAGTAATCTTTTATTCCTTTAATTATTTCAATAGTTTCCGAAACAGAAGGTTCTTCTACAAGAACAGGTTGAAAACGTCTTTCAAGAGCAGAATCTTTTTCAATATATTTTTTATATTCTTCTAAAGTGGTTGTTCCTATAACTTGAATTTCCCCACGGGCTAGAGCTGGTTTTAAGATATTTGCAGCGTTCATAGCTCCTCCTTCAGCAGTGCCAGCTCCAATTATATTATGAACTTCATCAATTACTAAAATTATATTTCCACATGTTTTTGCTTCCTTTATAATTGATTGCATTCTTCCTTCAAATTGTCCTCTAAATTGTGTACCAGCTACAACAGCCGTTAAATCTAAAAGATATACTTCTGTATTACGTAATTTTAGTGGAACTTGTTTTTCTACGATTCTAACGGCTAATCCCTCAGCTATAGCAGTTTTTCCTACTCCAGGTTCACCAATAAGAATGGGATTATTTTTTGTTCGTCTATTAATAATTTGTATTACTCTATCAATTTCTCTATTTCGCCCTATAATTCTATCTACTTCATTTTTTTTAGCTTTTTCTGTTAAATTGATTCCGTAATGATCTAAGTATTTCTTTTTCTTTTTTTTCTTTTCATTTTTAGTAGATTTAGTTTCTGTTGAGTTAGAGGAAACTTCAGATTCATTTGAAGATTGGAAGTCTTTTTCATTAGAACTTTTTATTCCAGAAAAAGCATTGCTAATAAAATTAAAAAGAGAATTTGGGTTGTTATTTATTTCATCAATATTATCAACATTTATATCTTCAAATAAGCTATTCATTTGTTCATTAAGATTTTCTAAATCTTCTTCAGAAAAGTTAGTTTGTTGTAATATATATTTCATTGGAGAAATTCCTTGTTTTTTAGCACAATTCATACAAAGTCCAATCATTTCTTGTTTACCATTAATTGTTTTAGGAATAAAAATAACGGCAACATTTTTTTTGCAAATAGAACATTTTATCATTTTAATCACTCCGTATTATATTGTCTAACTGATTAAGATTATGTGATATTAGTATTATATCATATTATGCAATATAGATTATATATAAATAAAGTGCATGCAGTTATAAATTTTAAATAAGAAAACAATTTTTTATGAAAACATAAATATACATATATAAAAGAAATTACGAAAAAGAATAATTCTAGGGATTTTTATACATATTTTATTATAAAGGATTAGAGACTTCAATACCTGTTTAAATAATAAGTAATATATAATTTTTTATTATACTTTATCAGATATTTTATTTAAATTTTTATACAAAAAAAGCAATATAGCACTATATTATTTCTATATTACTTAAATATCAAAAATATAAAATTTGTATAAAAATATTATATTTTCGTCATAGTATATAATATTAAATGTAATATTAATATAATTTATTTATAATTTAAAAATTAAAGAAATTAGTATAATTTGTAAAAAATAATTTTAAAATATGTCTTAGTTTTTTACATAAAGTATAATATTATTTTTAATAAATAACATTATATTACAAATAGTAAGAAATATTTTATAAGCATTATTAATATTTAAAATTATAAGAAATAAATTATCGATGATATTATACATAAAAAAGTGTAGAGTAAATAACTTATTATAAAATTTTATTATGTATTTATGATATAGAAAAAAAGTATAAAAAAAGAAAGGCTATAAGACCTTATAATGAAAATATTATAAATATTTATTTGTAATTTTAATAATATTAGTTTGAAAGATATATAATATTTAAATAATTATCCTCCTAAAGTTATGTCTTGGGTTTGATACCAAGAAAGTGCTTCATATAAATGATTTTCTTTAAAATCTGGCCAAAAATCATCTATTATATAAAAATCTGCATAAACTGATTGTATAGGTAAAAATCCACTCAATCTTCTTCTTCCTCCCCATCGAATAATAAGGTCAATTCTAGGAATATTTTTAGAGGCATTAGTAGATAAATCCCATTTCCACCCGTAATTTACAAGAAAATTAATATTTATAAGCCCTTTTCCAAAGCGAACTCTTTTATTAGCAAAAGGTAGAAGTTCCTTTGGGAAAAGAGGGGAAGTATGATTACCTATGACTAATAAATTAGCATCTCTATTAGCTAATTTCATTACTGCATCTACGCAAGCTTTTTGAAAGGCTTTGGTTTGAATAGCAGGACGTTTAGTATTATCTTGAGTAAATCCATAAAAAGTTAGTTCTTTAATTCCATGTTTTAAGCAAAGATTATAAAGTTCAAATCCTGGAGCGATACCATAATTATATCCTTCATGTTTTTCTTTATTATGGGATACAGCCCATCTCCTATTTCCATCAGGAATAATACCAATATGTTTAGGTAATCTTTTAAATTTAGTAATTTGCATTTGAAACCTTCTTTCAATTGAGTTTTCATTTTTAATTTTTACCCATAAACTATTTAATTATTCTTATAACTATAAATAAAAGATAATTTCTTAATTTTGACTAGAAGTTCTATGTTTTACTTAAAATTATGATTAATGGAAATGATTTATATAAAAAAAGAAAAAATTAAGAAAATAAAAAGGAAAGCCCTATATTTTTATTTATATTTGTAATAATAAAAATATATTTTAGTAAATAATAAGCAATGATAAAAGAAAATAATAATTAATATAAAATATAACAAGAATATAATTGGATATTAATTTATTTTGTGATACAATATTTTTTGTTTACAACAAAATTTTGCAAAAAAAGAGAGTGAGAAAATGAAAGAATTAAGAGATGATATTAGAAATATAGCTATTATAGCCCATGTAGACCATGGTAAAACTACATTAGTAGATGAACTTTTAAAACAAAGTGGAATTTTTAGAGAAAATCAAGAAATACATGATAGAATAATGGATTCAAATGATTTAGAAAGAGAAAGAGGTATTACCATTTTATCTAAAAATACATCAGTATATTATAAAGGTACTAAAATAAATATTGTTGATACTCCAGGACATGCAGATTTTGGAGGAGAAGTAGAACGAGTTTTAAAAATGGTAAATGGAGTGATATTGGTTGTAGATGCTTTTGAAGGACCTATGCCCCAAACAAAGTTTGTATTAAAAAAAGCATTAGATCTAGAACTTCCTGTTATAGTATGTATTAATAAAATTGATAGACCAGAAGCAAGACCGGAAGAAGTTGTAGATGAAGTGTTAGATTTATTTATTGAATTAGAAGCAGATGATAAACAACTAGATTGTCCTTTTGTATTTACCTCTGCTAAAAATGGAACAGCTTCTTTAGATAGTTTTCATAGAGGGGAAAATATGGAACCCTTATTTAAGACTATTGTAAATTATATACCATCTCCTGTTGGAGATAAAGATGCTCCGTTACAGGTACTTATTTCTACTATTGATTATAATGAATATGTAGGAAGAATAGGCATAGGAAAAGTGGAAAGAGGAAAAATAAAGGTCAATCAAGACGCTATAATTGTAAATGCCTTAGATGAAAATAAAAATCAAAAAGTAAAAATTACTAAGATTTATCAATTTGAAGGTTTAAAAAGAATTCCAGTTGAAAGTGCCACAATAGGAGATATAGTAGCTATTTCTGGAATAGAAGGTATTCATATAGGAGATACAGTTTGTGATGTGTTATATCCTGAACCTCTTCCCTTTGTAAAGATATCAGAACCTACCCTTGCTATGACTTTTTCAGTAAATGATAGCCCTTTTGCTGGACAAGAAGGGAAATTTGTTACTTCTAGAAATTTAAGAGATAGGTTGTTAAAAGAAACTCAAACAGATGTAAGTCTTAAAGTTGAAGAAACTGATTCTATGGATTCTTTTAAAGTATTAGGAAGAGGAGAATTACATTTATCTATATTAATAGAAACGATGAGAAGAGAAGGATATGAGTTTCAAGTATCAAAACCGGAGGTATTATACAAAGAAATAAATGGAAAACGATACGAACCTATGGAAATAGCTACAATTGATGTTCCGGAGGAATTTGTTGGGGCAGTAATTGAAAAATTAGGGAGAAGAAAGGGAGAAATAATAAATATGGGTTCCTCAAATGGAGGATATACTCGTTTAGAATTTTCCATTCCTTCTAGAGGACTAATAGGATATCGATCAGAATTTTTAACAGATACTAAAGGGAATGGTATTTTAAATACTATATTTGATGGATATTCTCCATATAAGGGAGATATAGAAACTAGATCCCAAGGGTCTCTTATTGCTTTTGAAACAGGAGAAGCCGTAACATATGGACTGTATAATGCTCAAGATAGGGGGACATTATTTATTAAACCTGGAACTAAAGTATATGAGGGAATGGTTATAGGCCAGAATCCTAAGGGAGAAGATATAGAAGTTAATGTATGTAAAAAGAAACATGCAACTAATATGAGAGCTTCTGGTTCTGATGAAGCTTTAAGATTATCTCCTCCTAAAATAATGAGTTTAGAAGAATGCCTTGAATTTATTCAAGAAGATGAACTTTTAGAAGTTACTCCTTTAAGTTTAAGAATAAGAAAAAGAATATTAAATAGTGGGCAACGTCAAAAATCCAGAAGAAAGAAATAGTAAATACTGAGGTGTTTTTTATGACAAAGCAAAATACTGGGGGAATATTAGTTAAACAAGCTGCTATTTTAGCTGTTGCTAGCTTAATTGTACGAGTTATAGGTCTAGTTTATCGTTGGCCTCTTACTAATATGATAGGAGATTTTGGAAATAGTCTTTATGGTATAGCATTTACTATTTATATTTTCTTTTTTATACTTTCGTCATCAGGTATTACAGCAGCAGTTTCTAAAATGGTTTCTGAAAGAATTGCTTTAAAACAATATAAAAATGCCCATAAGGTATTTAAAATTTCGTTATTAATAGCGACAATAACAGGAATGGGAGCTTCTTTAGCCTTATGGTTTGGAGCTTCCCCTATTTTAAATTTTATAGCTAAATCTCCAAAAGCTATTTATAGTATAAGAGCTTTATCTCCTACATTATTTATTGTGGCAATCATGGGAGTATTTAGGGGATATTTTCAAGGGATGAATACCATGGTTCCTACGGCTATTTCACAAATTATTGAACAAATTTTTAATGCCATTTTTAGTATTTTTTTAGCAGGATTCTTTCTGAAATATGGGATAGAATTTGGTGCAGCTGGAGGAACTATGGGAACAGGCATAGGAGCCTTAGCAGGATTAATATTTCTTATATTAATATATATATTAATACGTTCTAGAATAATTAAGAAATTTAAAAAACAAAAAGATTGTTACATAGAGGAATCTTTTTTAGACATATCAAAGATGCTTTTTGCAATTTCTATACCAATTATTATAGGTAGTACTATTGCTAGTATTACTAATTTAATTGATATGAAAATGATTATGTCGATTTTACAATCAATGGATATGACAGAAGTTCAAATAAATGAGCTTTATGGACAATTTGTGGGGAAATATGTGACATTAACTAATTTACCCGTTTCTCTTTCTGCAGCTTTAGCAGTAGCTGTTGTACCTAATATTGCAGCCTCTATAGCTTTAAAAGAAAAAAATATCGTGTCAAATAAAGTAAATTTGGCAATAAGAATTGCTATGATATTAGCAGCTCCTTCTGCTGTAGGCCTATTTGTTTTAGGAGATAATATACTTATGATGCTTTTTCCTAAATATCCTTTAGGTGGAGATCTTTTAAGAATAGGTGCAGTAGTAATTATATTTTTATCTTTAGTTCAAGTATTAACAGCTATTTTGCAGGGGATAGGGAAGTCACATGTTCCAGCTGTAAATGCTGGTATTGGTTCATTTATAAAAATTATTTTAAATTTTTTCTTAATTTCTATTCCAAGCCTTAATGTTAAAGGAGCTATCATTAGTGCTATTTTTTCTTATATAATTATGACATATCTTGATATGAAAGCTGTCATTAATTTAACAAAAGTAAAAATACAAGTAGTAAATAATTTTATAAAACCAATTGTTGCTGCTATTAGTATGGGAGTATTTTCTTGGATATTTTATAAAATTATATTTTGGGGAATAAATAGTAATACTTTTGCTACTCTAGGGTCGATTATACTTTCAATGATAATTTATGTTAGTATATTATTATCAATAGGAGGAATTAAAACTGAAGAATTATCTGTAATTCCTATGGGGAAAAGAATATCTGATAAACTTATAAAACTAGGAATAATAAGAGAATAAATAAAAACTCCTACAATGATTTGTATAAATTTATAAAAAATGGCAAATAATAAATAAAAAATCATTGGTTGGAGTGAAAAGTATGTTTATTAAAAAGAAAATATGGTTATTATCTTCTGCTATTTTTATAATAAGTTTTTTAGGCGTCTATAGTTTTTATATGTATTTAATTTCTCCTAAATCTTTTAAGGAACCTAATTCTAATAAAAGTGTAGAAGATTATATAAATAAAAGAGATAGTAATATTAGTGAAGTAGAGATTGACATACAAAAAATAGCAGAAAAGACCCCAGTATCTAAGACAGAAGTTCCTAAAATAACGGAATCTACTGATATGATATATCAATATTATTATGAAGATAATGGAAAAGTGGTAGAAGAAAGAATTAAACCTCCTTATTTTCTTATAGATTTAACAAGAGAAGAATTAGAGAAAAAATATTCAGATTGGCAAATTACATCTTTTTCGAATAAAGAAGTAGTAATGAAAAAAAATATACCGGCAACAGCTATTAATCATTATATGTTAGGAACTTATAATGGATATTTAGCTATTTTTTATTATAATCATTCTAAAGAAATGCAGTTAAAAGAAATTACAGAAACTCCAATTTCTTCATTACCAAAAGAAGAACAAGATAAGTTAAAAAAAGGAATAGATATTTATGGAGAAGAAGCTTTAATTCGTATATTAGAGGATTATAACAGTTAAGAAACGGTAGTACCGTTTCTTTTCTTATGAGAAAATGTAATATATAATAAATTAGAAAATTTAATATAAGAATAAAGGGGTATTTTAATGAAAAAAATAAATAAAGTTTTAATTATTGGTGGAGGGGCTTCAGGGCTTATAGCGGCTATATCAGCTAAAAAAAAAGGAGCAGAAGTGGTTATATTAGAAAAAATGAATAGAGTAGGTAAAAAAATTTTAGCTACAGGAAATGGAAGATGTAATTTAACGAATATAAATATGGAAACCAAAAGATTTCATAGTTCCTATCCTAAATTTGTTATGGGAGCTTTAAATCGTTTTAATGTAAATCAAACTTTAGATTTTTTTGAGCGATTAGGAATTTCTTATAAAATAGAAGATGGAGGAAAAGTGTTTCCTATGTCAGACCAAGCTTCTAGTGTATTAGATGTTCTCAGATATGAAATACAAAGATTAGGAATAAAAGAAATTTGCGAAGCAGAAGTTACAAAAATAGTAAATAAAAACAATAAATTTATTTTATATTTAAAAGATGGGAGAAAATTTTCTGGAGATAGGGTTATAGTGGCTACGGGAGGAAAATCCTCTCCTAATTTAGGATCTAATGGAAGTGGATATGGATTAGTTACACCTTTAGGGCATAAATTAATTACTCCTTTTCCTGCTTTAGTGCAGCTTGTGCTAGAAGCTTGGTTTTTAAAAAGGCTTAAAGGAGTTAAATTTAATGGGAAAATATCAATATTTGATGGGAATAAACCTATTCAAACTGAATTTGGAGAGATTCTTTTTACTGATTATGGAGTATCTGGACCTCCTGTTTTACAACTTAGTAGAAAAGCAGGAGAATTGTTGAATAATAAAAAATCAACCCCTTTTATTTGTATTGATTTATTTCCCAATTTTTCAGAAAAACAAATTGATGATATAATTTTAACTAGATTTTTTAATTATCCTAAAAAATCAGTTGAATTTAGTTTTGTAGGATTTATTAATAAAAGACTTATACCAGTTATTTTAAAGGAAGCAGGAATTAAAGACTTGAATAAATCTTGTTGTAATGTAAATATAACAGAAAGAAAAAATATAATTAAGATATTAAAAAATTGGAGAATTCCTGTTAAAGGAACTCAATCTTGGATGCAATCGCAAGTAACAGCAGGAGGAATAGATGTTAAGGATATTGATCCTAATACCATGGAATCAAAGTTAGTGTCAGGATTATATTTTAGTGGCGAGGTTTTAGATGTAGATGGAGATTGTGGAGGATTTAATCTTCAATGGGCATGGTCTTCCGGATATATAGCTGGAGAAAGTGCTGCTAAAAAGAAATAATATGTATGAAGAAAGGGAATTTTTATGCTTAGATTATCACAGATTAAATTGTCAATTAATCATAAAGAAGATGAAATAAAAAAAGCTATACTAAAAACTCTTAACATAGATAATAAAGATTTAATTTCATATAAAATATATAAACAATCAATTGATGCAAGAAGAAAGAAATTGTATTTTGTATACACTTTAGATATAGAAGTGAAAAATGAAGAAAAAGTTTTAAAGAAAAATAATAAAAAAGTAACATTAGCTCCAGATTTAAAATATAAATATGTTAATACTGGGGAAAAGAAGCTTAAAAATCCTCCTATTATTGTAGGAAGTGGACCAGCAGGATTATTTGCAGGACTAATATTAGCTGAGATGGGATATAATCCTATAATATTTGAAAGGGGTAAAAATGTAGAAGAACGAACTAAAGATGTAGAAAGATTTTGGAAAGAGAAAAAATTACTTGCTAATTCAAATGTTCAATTTGGAGAAGGAGGAGCAGGAACTTTTTCAGATGGGAAATTGACTACGCAAATAAAAAATATTAGATGTAGAAAAGTGTTAGAAGAGTTTATAGAAGCTGGAGCACCAAAAGAAATTATATATAAAAATAAACCTCATGTGGGAACTGATATTTTAAAAAAAGTAGTTGTTAATATAAGAAAAAAGATTATTTCTTTAGGAGGAAAGTTTTGTTTTGAAAGTCAAGTAACAGACCTTATTATAGAAGATAATAAAGTAAAGGGAGTAATTATTAACAATACAGATTTTATAGAAAGTGAAGTAGTTGTATTGGCTTTAGGACATAGTGCAAGGGATACTTTTGAAATGTTATATAAAAAAATATAGAAATTCATCAAAAGCCTTTTTCTATTGGAGTTAGAATAGAACATCCTCAAAAAATGATAGATAAAGTTCAATATGGAGAATATGCAGGAAATAAAAGATTAGGAGCTGCAGATTATAAACTTTCTTATCATTGTTCTAATGGGAGATCGGCATATACTTTTTGTATGTGTCCAGGAGGAGTAGTAGTTGGAGCTGCATCAGAAGAAGGGTATCTAGTAACTAATGGAATGAGTGAATATAAAAGAGATAAAGAAAATGCCAATAGTGCATTATTAGTAGGAATTTACCCAGAAGATTTTGAAAGTGATCATCCTCTTGCAGGAGTGGAATTTCAAAGAAAATGGGAAAAGAAAGCTTTCGAAATTGGCGGATATAATTATCATGCTCCTGCACAACTTGTAAAAGATTTTTTAAATGACAAACCTTCTAAAAAGTTAGGAAAAGTAAAACCTACTTATTTGCCAGGAATAACATTAACGGATTTAAAAGAATGTCTTCCCGATTTTGTAATTGATACTTTAAAAGAAGCTATACCAGCTTTTGATAAAAAATTAAAAGGTTTTGCCATGTCCGATGCAGTTATGACGGGAGTTGAAACAAGAAGTTCTTCTCCTATTAGGATAAAAAGAAATGAAAATTATGAAAGTAATATTTCTGGAATTTATCCTATAGGAGAAGGAGCTGGATATGCAGGAGGAATTGTGTCTGCAGCTGTAGATGGAATAAAGGGAGCTGAAATGATAGCATCTAAATATGCACCTTTTATTAAGAAAATAAAAGAATAATTTTATTATAAATATATTTGTAAAAAATTATCAAATAAAGATTTCTATATTTTTATAAAAGAAGGTTTTCGATTTTTAAAAACTGTTATTTCAGAAAAACCAGCTTCTTTTAAAATAGAATAAGCCTTATCAAAATAAGCACAAACATCCTGTGAACGATGAGAATCTGAACCTATAGTTATTATTTTGCCTCCTAATTCTTTATATCTTTTTAAGATTGGTAATTGTGGATTAGTATGTCCAAGGCCATATCTATATCCTGAAGTATTAATTTCAATGCCTTTATCAGATTTAATAATTGCATTAAGGATAGCATCAATAATATCTTTATAATCTTCATAAGATAGGATTTTGTTATTATAATTTCCGTATCTATTGATATAATCTATATGTCCATATACATCATAATTTAAAAAATTATTTACATTGTTTAATACACATTCAAAATATCTAAGATATGCATTTTTTTGCTCTTTTCCTTTAAAAAAATCTCCATTGTATAAATCTAATTTGTCACAGACATGCATAGAACAAATTACAAAATCAAAAGGATATTTTATAAGAAAATTTTCAATTTGATTTACAATATGAGGTTGAAATCCAATTTCTACTCCTAAAATAATATTAATTTTATTTTTATATTTTTCTTTTAATTTATTAAATTCTTTCATATATTCATCATAATTAATCATAAAAGGAAAGTTTGTATCAGGATAATCATAATCTACATGATCTGTAAGAGCTATTTCTTTTAATCCTAATTTTATTGCAGTTTTTATTTGATTTTCCATTTTTTCGCTACAGTCAGAAGAAAATGAGGTATGTACATGATAGTCAGCATAATACATTTAATCCCTTCTTTCATTTATTTATTTAAATAATAGTTTACATCAATTTCTTAATAAAATAAACATTAAAAAATAAATAAATTAGGTTTGAAATATATAAAATCATGTTATAATAATTATGAGTGAAAAGCTCATTAAAAAATAAAGGAGAATGATGATATGACAGAAAATAATTGTGGGTGTAATAATCACAAAGGAGAAGAATGCTGTGGTCATGACCATGAACACGAAGAAGTGATTTACTTAACTTTAGAGGATGATACTGAATTAAAATGTGATATAATTGGAACCTTTGAGGTAGATAATAAGGATTATATTGCACTTCTTCCAGAAGGAGAAGACCAAGTTTTACTTTATGAATATAAGGAAGATGAAAATGGATTAGAAATTTTAAATATTGAAGATGATGAAGAATTTGATAAAGTTTCAGAGGCTTTTATGGATGCCTTTTCAGAAGCAATAGAATCTATTGATGAAGAAGGCTTTGATGAAGAAGAATAAAAAACGCCGAAATTTCGGCGTTTTTTTATTTCATAGGACGTATAAACATTTGTGTCCAATATTTTACTCCATTCTTATCTGTAGCTAATCCAACACCAATTTGGCTATAAGAAGAACTTAGAATATTACTTCTATGACCAGAAGAGTTCATCCATGCATTCATAACATCTTCTGGAGTTTGTTGACCTTTTGCGATATTTTCCCCTGCAGAAGTATATTTTATACCAAAGTTCTCCATCATGTTGAAAGGAGAGCCGTAAGTTGGAGATTGGTGGGAAAAATAATTATTATCAATCATATCTTGAGATTTCATTCTAGCTACTCTAGATAATTCCCAATTAGTAGTAAGAGGAGATAATCCCGCTTTAGTTCTTTCAGCATTCACTAATTTAATAACTTCAGCTTCTAAAGCCTTAACATCATCGATGTTAGGAATAGTGATTTTTTGATTTGGATAAATTAAAGCAGGATTTTCAATTTGAGGATTTGCTGCTATAATTTCGCTAAGTCCTATTTGATATTTTACAGCAATTTTCCACATACTATCGCCTGGTTGTACAGTGTATGTGGTAGACTCAGCAAAAATTGGCACTGAAAATAAAATAAATAAAGTAAAAATAATAAATAATTTTCGTTTCATAATTACACCTCCAGTATTATTTTTTTACAAAATTTAATAAATATTTATTGTATATTATTCAATTTATGTAATATTTATCTATTAATAAAATTTATTCAAAAATTATGATTGTGACATGTAATTTTAAGAATTGAATATAATAAAAATATTTGATATTATTTAATACAATGATATGATATATAAAGTAAACTTTGTGGAGGGCTATATGAATTTATATGATGTAATTATTATTGGAGCTGGACCTTCAGGACTTTTTGCAGGAATTTCATGCAAAAAAAGTAATGAGAAAGTTTTAATTTTAGAAAAAAATGAGCAGGCAGGGAAAAAATTATTAATTTCTGGAGGAGGACAATGTAATATCACTCATAATGGAGATATAAGAGAATTTTTTAGTCATTATGGGAATAATGGTAAATTTATAAGATATGCTCTTTCAAAGTTTACCAATGAAGATATTTTAAAATTTTTGAAAGAAGAAGGATTAAATTATATAGTTAATGAAGAAGGGAAAATATATCCACATACTAAAAAGGCTTATGATGTATTAAATGTTTTATTAAATAAGTGCAAAAAATTAGGGATTAATATATACTATCATAATAAAGTAATATCTATAGAACATAAAAATGAACTTTTTAAAATAATAACTAATAATAATATATATTTTTCTAAATATCTTATCATTGCAACGGGAGGAAAGTCATATCCTAAAACGGGTTCAGAAGGAGATGGATTTATTTTTGCTAAAAAATTAGGACATAAAGTGGAAAATGTATCTCCTGCTCTTACTCCCTTATATATAAAAAATTATCCTTTTAGTAATTTGGCAGGAATATCTTTAAAAGATACTAATATATCTATATGGAGAAATGAAAAAAAGATTTTATCTTTTCACGGAGATATATTATTTACCCATAAAGGATTGTCTGGTCCTGCTATATTAAATAATTCAAGATATATAAGAAAAGAAGACATAATAAAAATTAATTTTATTAAAAATTTTAATGAAGAAGATTTTAGAAATTTTTTTATCGAAAAATTAGAAATAAATAAGAGAAAAACTTTAAAATCTTTGTTTAGAACATTTAATATTCCAAAACGTTTGTCAGAAAAACTATGGGAAATGTCAAATAGTTCTAATGAATTACAATGTGCTAATGTAGGGAAAAAATTGAGAAATAAAATAATAGAATTACTAACTGCTTTTCCTATGGAAGTAGAAAGGTTAGGAGATTTTAATATTGCCATGGTAACAAAAGGAGGAGTTTCTTTAAAAGAAATAAATCCTAAAACTATGGAATCTAAAAAAATTAAAGGATTGTATTTTATTGGAGAAGTATTAGACATTGATGGAGATACAGGAGGATATAATATTCAAGCAGCTTTTTCAAGTGCAGCAGTAGCTGGACAACACATAAAAACACAAATATAAATAAATTATTAGGAGATGATAAAATGTCTATTAAAATTATAACAGATAGTGCTGCTGATTTGCCTAGAGAAATTATTGATAAATATAATATAAGGGTTATTCCTATTTATGTTTTTTTAAATGGGAAGGAATTTTTAGATGGAGAAACATTAAAAGCAGATACTTTATATAAAGACATGAGAAATGGTAAAATTTATAAAACAGCACAAATTACACCAGAAACTTTTAAAAAGGTTTTTATAGAGTACGCAAAAAATGATGAAGAGTGTATATATATTGCTTTTTCTTCTGGATTATCTGGGACATATCAAGCTTCAATAATTGCAAAAGAGGAAGTTTTAGAAGAATATCCTAATTTCAAATTAGATATTATAGATACAAAATGTGCTTCTTTAGGATTTGGATTAGTGGTTTATAGAGCAGCTCTTATGTTAGAACAAGGGAAGTCTAGAAAAGAAATAGTTGAAGCTATTAAATTTTATTCAGAACATACAGAGCATATTTTTACAGTGGATAATTTAGAATATTTATATAGAGGAGGAAGAGTAAGTAAAACTTCTGCTTTTATTGGAGGAGTTTTAAACATTAAGCCAATTTTAGATGTTGAAGATGGTAGATTGGTTCCAATAGAAAAAGTTAGAGGGAGAAAAAAAGCTTTAAAACAATTAGTAGAAATGGCACAAGAAAGAGGAATTAATCTTAAACATCAAATAATTGGAATAAGTCATGGAGATTGTTTAGAAGAAGCTTTAATAGTTAAAGATATGATGATAAAAAAATTTGACTGTAAAGAATTTATAATAAATAATATAACTCGTTGTGCTAGTTAAAAATTACAAATAAAAAGCTCCAGCATTTTATGTTATCCTATCTTTACAAAGATATTTCCAAAATCCAT
>NZ_JWID01000018.1 GCF_001466305.1 Defluviitalea phaphyphila | reverse complement strand
TTATAATTATATGGGTAGAGACTTTTTAACTTTTCTAACTGGATATATTATCCATATATTTTAATTAACTAGCACAAGAGATTAATTTTATTTTAAAAAATTTAATAAATTTTTACACAAATAAATATTATTTTGATAAAATAAAAATAATTAGAAATGAAATTACTAATATAATAAATCAAAGGGTGATAATATGGATAATTTATTTCAAGGAATATTGTGGAGTTTAGCAGGAATTATAATTGGTGTATTAACAGTCTTTTTATCACCTAAAAAAAAGAAACAGCTGACATTTGAACACATTAAGGAAGATTTTATTAAAATTTTGTTCACATGGGCAGGAGTTGTTGCATTTTTTGTATTAGTAATGAATAAATAAGAATATATTAATAAAGATTTTATGTTATAATAATATCTAAATAATTAAGAAAAATATCTTATTATAGTAGGGAAAATGATATAGAAAAAAGTAAAATAATAGAATCACATTTAAATAAGGGTTAAATATTTATAGGATCAATCAATTTAGTTAATAAAAATAAATTATTTTTTTATAAAGAAAAAGAATTAAGACGTAAATATATAGTTTATTGGCATGGAATAATAAGAGCCATGCAGATATACCGTTATTGGTGTATTTGTGTGGTTTTTTAAATTATATAGTGAATAAAATTTATTAATAAAAATATTGTAAATAAAAGATACTAATTGGGGGGTATAAATAATGAAAAAATATATAATGGCAGTGGATCAGGGGACAACAAGCTGTAGAGCAATTTTATTTGATCATGAAGGGAATATAGTAAATATAGCACAAAAAGAATTTAAACAAATATATCCAAAACCAGGCTGGGTAGAACATGATCCTATGGAAATATGGGGGACACAAAGTGGAGTTATGCAAGAAGTAATAGAAACTAGTTCAGTAAAAGTTGATGAAATAGCTGCTATTGGCATTACTAATCAAAGAGAAACGACAGTAATATGGGATAAAAATACAGGCAAACCTATATATAATGCAATAGTTTGGCAGTCTAGACAAACTTCTTCTATATGTGAGGATTTAATACAACAGGGATATGAAGAATATATTAAAAAAGCGACGGGACTTGTTATAGACCCTTATTTTAGTGGAACAAAAATAAAATGGATACTTGATAATGTAGAAGGTGCAAGAGAAAAAGCAAAAAAAGGAGAATTATTATTTGGTACTATTGATACATGGCTAATATGGAATTTAACTCGTGGAGAAGTTCATGTAACAGAATATTCTAATGCCTCAAGGACAATGCTTTTTAATATAGAAACTTTGACTTGGGATGATAAAATTTTAAAAATATTAGATATACCAAAAGAAATGTTGCCAGAAGTAAAAGATTCTAGTGAAATATATGGATATACCCATGAAAAAATTTTTGGAGGTGCAAGAATTCCTATAGCAGGAGCTGCAGGAGATCAACAAGCAGCATTATTTGGACAATCTTGCTTTTTAGAAGGAATGGCTAAAAATACTTATGGTACAGGTGCATTTATTTTAATGAATACAGGAAATAAAAAAATAACTTCACAAAAAGGGCTATTAACAACTATTGCTTGGGGATATAAAGGGAAAATAACTTATGCATTAGAAGGAAGTATTTTTAGTGCTGGAGCTTCTATTCAGTGGTTAAGAGATGAAATGCGTCTTATATATTCAGCTGATGAAAGTGAATATTTTGCAACAAAAGTAAAGGATTCTAATGGAGTTTATGTAGTTCCGGCATTTACAGGGCTTGGGACTCCATACTGGGATATGTATGCTAGGGGGGTAATTGTTGGATTAACTAGAGGAGCAAACAAAGACCATATTATTCGTGCAACCCTAGAGTCAATTGCTTATCGTTCAAGAGATGTTATAGATATTATGGTAGAAGAATCGGGAATTTCTCTTAAAAAATTAAAAGTAGATGGAGGAGCAAGTAAAAATAATTTCTTATTACAATTCCAAGCAGATATATTAGGGGTAGAAGTAAGCAGACCGCAGGTAATAGAAACAACTGCTCTTGGTGCAGCATTTTTAGCTGGTTTAGCTGTTGGTTTTTGGAAAGATCAATCAGTTTTAATAGCTGACGAAAAAATAGATAAAGTATATATGCCCAAAATGCCAGAAGATATTAGAAATAAATATTATAAAGGATGGCAAAAGGCAGTAACTCGTGCATTAGCATGGGAAGAACAAGAATAAAGTAATTTAAATTTTTACATTTAAGTTTCTTTGACAATAAATTTTATATGTACTATACTATTATGGTGAAAATTTTAACATGTGAGGTGATAATATGAAAAAGATACAAGCAACTATTTTATTAATAATAATTACATTATTAACAGTAAGCTGTCAAAAGACAGAAAATATAAAAGTTGAAGAAGATAAGAAGCCAGAGAAGATTGTTATTCAAGCTCCTTCTGCTCCTCCTACTTCTGCGTTAGTGAAATTAGTAGAAGATAAAATGTTAGGAGAAGATGTAGAGGTTGAGTTTACTTTATATAGCACAGTAGAAGAAGCTACTACAAGGATAGCTAGAGGAGAAGCTGATTTTACTGTACTTCCTGTTAATGTAGCTTCTAAATTATATAATAAGGATGCAGATATTTCTTTACTTAATGTAAATACTTGGGGAATTCTTTATTTATTATCAAGAAATGGAGAAGTTAAGTCTTGGGATGATTTAAAGGGTAAGGATTTATTTGTAGGAGCTAAAGGAGCAAGTCCTGATGTTATAACTAGATATTTACTTAGTAAGAATGGAATAAATGAAGAAGATGTTAATATTAATTATGGTACATCTCCAGAAACTCTGCAGTGGATGATAGCAGGAAAGGCTGATATAGTAGTATTACCAGAGCCTTTAGTTACTAAGGGACTTTTAAATGCAGAGGATATGCAAATATCTATGGATTATAGTGTGGAATGGGAAAAGAGTACTGGAGAGGGAGTTAAAATGCCTCAAGCTGGTATAGTAGTGAGAAATAGTTTTGCTAGTGAATATCCTAATGTAGTAGAAGATTTTCAAAATGCCTATAAGAAGGCTTTAGAAGAAATAGTTAACGACCCATCTTCTGTATCTGCATTAATAGAAGAAAAACTTGAAATACCAGCAGCAGTTTTTGAAAAATCTATGGAAAGAACTAATTTAGAATTTATGGATGCACAAGATGCTAAATCTCATGTTGAAATATATTTAAATGCTTTAAATGAAATATCAGAAGATATGATAGGAGGAGCACTTCCTGATGAAGGATTCTATTATAAGAAATAAGAAAGTTTACTTTCTTATTTCTATTTTTATATTTATATTAATATGGCAAATTTTATCCATAGTAGCAGGGCCACTGATTATGCCTTCACCTATGGAAACTATTAAAGAAATGTTTCATTTATCTATAAGAAAAGATTTTTGGAAGGATATTTTAACTTCTATTATAAGAGGAATAATAGGGTTTAGTCTTGCAGTACTTATAGGCACTCCTATAGGATTTTTCATGGGATTAAGAGAAGAGATAGAAGCTTTTTTTCATCCTTTTTTAGTATTATTTCAAACTGTCCCAACTATATCTTGGATAATTCTTGCATGGCTTTGGTTTGGAACTGGAGATGGAGATGCAGCTATTTTTATTATATGGATTATTGTAATTCCATTTATTATTATTAATGTAATGGAAGGAGTAAAATCTGTAGATACTTCTTTAATAGAAATGGGAAAAGTATTTAATATTCCTTTAAAGAAAAAAATAATAGATATTTATTTTCCACAGATTTTGCCTTTTTGGCTTGCTGGATGCTCTATAGGGAGTGGATTAACGTGGAAAGGAGTTGCCATGGCAGAGCTTTTAACAGCTAAAACAGGGATAGGAGCGGCTATGGGAACTGCAAGGATTAATTTAGAAATAGCTCAAGTTTTTGTGTGGACTGGGATTTTAGTTTTTTTGGGTTATATTTCTACTGTATTAATTAGAAAATTAGAGGATTTAGTTACAAAAAAATGGCGGTGATATAATGGTTTTGCTTGATCGGGTAACAAAAAAGTATAATGATTTAGTTGTATTTAAAGATTTAACTCTTGATATAGATGAAGGTAAAATTTATTCAATATTAGGTCCTTCTGGGTGTGGGAAAACTACCATTTTAAGAATAATAGGAGGACTTGAAAATATTGATAGTGGTAGAATTTTGTTATCTAAAAAAAGAGTAAGTTATATATTTCAAGAACATAGATTGCTTCCTTGGAAAAATGTAAGAAAAAATCTTGAACTAGTATGCCCAAAAGAGGATTTAGATAAAATCAATATGTATTTAGAAATGATGGAACTTAAAGATTACGAATATTCTTATCCTAAAGATTTAAGTGGAGGCATGAAACAAAGAATATCTATGATAAGAGGATTTTTATATCCTCATGATATTCTTTTGATGGATGAGGCTTTTCAAGCTTTGGATTTAAAATTAAAGACTAAACTTTTAAGGGAAGTTTATAAATTACATAAAGATATAAAAAATACGATTATATTTGTAACTCATAATGTAGAAGAAGCTCTTTTTCTAGGGGATGAAATTATTGTATTATCTAAAAAACCAGCAGTTATTTTGGATAAATTTAAGATAGATATTCCCCAAGAAAAAAGAGACTTTGAAAGCAAAGAAATAAAGAATTTAAAAAATAAAACAAAAAGCCTTCTAGAGCATACCACCGTCTAGATTAATAACTTGTCCTGTTAAATAACTAGATTTATTAGAAGCAAGATATAAACATAAGTTAGCCACATCTTTAGGAGTCCCCATTTTCATTAAAGGAATTTCGTCAAGCAAGTCTTTTTTTTCTTCATCATTAAGCCAATTATTCATATCAGTATCAATTACTCCACAAGCTATTGCATTAACCCTTATATTTGAAGGGCCTAATTCTTTTGCTAAGGCTTTTGTAAAGCTATTAACTCCTCCCTTAGAAGCAGAGTATGCCACTTCGCAAGAAGCTCCACTAACACCCCAAATAGAAGAAATATTAATTATATTTCCTCTATGATTTCTTATCATAGGAGGAAGGGCTAGATAAGTACAATTATAGATAGAAGTTAAATTTACATCAATTATTTCTTTCCACTGTTTAGGTGTGGTTTCTGTGAATAATCCTACTTTAGAAATACCTGCATTGTTGATAAGTATGTCTATTTGTTCAAAATGTTTATAAATAGTTTGAAACATAGATGCAACAAAATCATAGTTTGATACGTCTCCTAAAAAATAAAGACATTTCCCTCCTAAGTTTTCTATTTTATTTTTTAATAATTCTAGATCATTTTTAGTTTTAGAACTATTAATTATTAAGGTAGCTCCTTTTTTTGCAAAAGAAAGAGCTATTTCTTTTCCTATTCCTCTAGAAGAGCCTGTAACTAACACTACTTTATTTTTGAAATTCAATTTAAACACCTCATAAAAAATATTTTTATTGATAATTATGGTAATTATAGTATGTTTACATTTTGTGTATTTTGAATTATTATATAATACGTTGGTATTTAATTCAATTTTTATAAAATGTCATAGTTTTGTTGCAAGTTTGTAATGAATATATGATAATATAAAGGATAGAAAATGAGGAGGCTAAAAACTTGAAAAAAGATAAAAAAATATTTTTATTTAGTATTTTAGGCGTTTTTATGATATTAACTATTGTTTTATTGAAATTTATTAATTTAAATTTTAAAACTCTTGCATCTTCTATAGAAGAAGATGTTGTAGAAAATAATGTATATGAAAGCAAAGAAGATGTTCAATATATAGAAGAAAAAATAAATGTAGAAGAAATTACTGGGATGATTATTGGTATGGATAAATCAAAGGGATTAACAGATGTAGTAATGGTAGCTAAATTTGACCCGTCTGATAGTTCTATTAAACTTATATCTATTCCAAGGGATTTATATATAAATTTTGATGAACCGAGATTTTCTTCTATTAAAGAAAAAAATAAAGAGATAAATATTGGGTATTGTAAGTTAACTGAATTATATAACTATACTGGAAGAAATGAAAAATCCATAGAAATCATAGAAGAAGTTGTGCAGGTAATAATAGGAGAACCTATTGATTATTATGTTAAAGTAGATTTAGAAGGTTTTAAAGCTATTATTGATGTAATAGGTGGAGTTGAAGTTGATATTCCAAAGGATATGCACTATGATGATTATTCTCAAGACCTTCATATACATTTAGAGAAAGGATTGCAATTATTAGATGGAGAAAAAGCAGAACAGTTAGTAAGATATAGGCATGGATATGTGGACGGAGATTTTGGAAGAATTAGAATGCAACAAATGCTACTAAAAAATTTAGGGGAAAAAGTTTTAGAAATAAGAAATCCTATTAAAATTTTTGAATTAGTTAAAGAAGCTTTTAAATATGTAGAAACAGATTTTACAATAGTAGATGGAATAAAGTATATAAAATATTTATTAGATATTGATGTTAATACTATTTTTAAGGAAGAAAATATGGTCACAATTCCGACTAATGGAGAAAAGATAGGTGGACTTTGGTACGAAGTACAAGATGAAGAAAAGACGAAGGAGATATTAGATGAATTACTTTAGATAAAAAGTTTAATAGATTGGAGTGAATTAAGTGGCTAAAAGAAAACAAAAACAAACCAAAGTAAAAAATAAAAAATATCTTATTAGAAGATTTTTTTCTATAGTATTTTTAAGTGTGTTTTCTTTTTTAGTTTTAGCTAGTATAGGGACTTATGGGTATTTAAATTTTGTTAAAGGAAAAGATTCTTCTAATTCTTATAGTGGAGGATCTGAAAAAGAAGAAAAAACAGGATTATTAGATTTCTTGGGAATAAAACCAAAAGAAGTTAGAACAAATGTAGCCATATTTGGGGTGGATAAAGATGAAATAAGAACAGATGTAATTATTGTAGCTACATTTAATAGTGAAACTAAAAAAGTAGACCTTATTTCGATTCCAAGGGATACAAGAGTGTTTTTAACAGATTCGACTCTTGAATATATGAGAAGTATAAATTCTAACTATGTACCAGATACTGTGAAAATTAATGAAGTTCATGCCTATGCGGGAAAAGAAAAAGCTAATGAATATTCAGTAAAAGAAGTAGAAAGACTTTTAGGAGTAAGTATAGATTACTATGTTAAAGTGAATATTGAGGCTTTTAGAAAAATTGTGGATGAAATAGGCGGAGTCGAAATAACCTTAGATAGGGATTTTTATTATGTGGATAGAGCAGGAGATCTTTATATTAATTTAAAAGCAGGACATCAAGTTTTAAATGGAGACCAAGCAGAACAATTAGTAAGGTATAGAAAAGGATATGCAGATGGAGATTTAGGAAGAATTAAAACTCAACAAAAATTCTTAAAAGCATTTGCAGAGCAGGCTTTAAGTCTTAAAAACATTACTAAGGCACCTTCCATAATTAAAATTTTATTTGATTATGTAGAAACTGATATTTCTTTAAATGATGCTTTAAAATATGTTAAATACCTAGATGATATAGATATAAATAATATAGATATGTACACTATTCCTGGAGAAGCTAGAACGATAGGAGAGAGATCATATTTTATTCCAGATGAAGAAGGAATAAAAGAATTAGTAGATGAAATATTTTTTACAGAAGAAAAAGAAGAAGATAGTACCACTAAAGATAGTAAAGATGCTAGAATAGAAGTTTTAAATGGAGGTTCTGTTAATGGTCTTGCAAGTAGGACTAGAGATAAGCTAAAAGAAGACGGATATAATGTAGTAAGTATAGGAAATTATGAAGGGGCAAAAGAAGAAAAAACTAGAATTATTGTTCGAGAAGAAGGAATGGGAGAAGATTTACAAAAGTACTTTGAAAATAGTATTGTAATAGTAGATGAGGATAGTCTGCGAGATGAAATAGATATACAAATAATATTGGGATTAGGAGAGAGTTAATATGTATGAAAACTGTATTCATGCTGGATACAGTTTTTCATTATAATTATAAATAAAAATTATTTTATTAAAGAGAGGAGTATTATAGTTGAAAAAAATATATAAAATATACATAAGCTTATTTATTTGTTTGATTATAAATATAGTGACACCACAGATATTAAATGCTTCTAATGTGCTTTATAAAGAAGTAAAACAAGAAGAAGTAAGAAAAGGTGTTACATATTTAATGGATAGAAGATTAACAGAAGATGGATGGCTAGATATTCATATTTTAAAAGTAGATTTAACTAATCCTTACATAAAACTAGATGTTATGGAGTCAACTAATGAATATAATATAAAAGAAACATTAACGGATTTAATTGAATCTAATGGAGCTATAGGAGGAGTAAATGGAGATTTTTTTGATATGTCAAAAAATCCTACAGCTTCTTTAGGTATGGTTATAAGAGATGGAAATCTTATATCAGCTACTAATTATGTTAACTTGAGTGAAAATAAATGGCCTACTTTTTTTATGGATAAAGAAGGAAATCCTTTTATAGATTATTGTAAAGTATCCATGGCTTTTTATAATGAAAATAATATATCCTTTCAAGTAGCAGGGATTAATAAGGTAACTACGTTTAAAAAGGCAGTATATTTAGATAATAACGCATATACTACTACAGAACAAATAGATAAGATAAATGATAGTTTATATAAGATTGTAGTGGAAAATGATAAAATTGTGTATATTTCTGCAAGTGGAGAAACAGTTTCTATTCCGGAGGATGGATATGTAATTGCTATAGAAGAATCAGTAGCTGCAGATAAAATTAATTTATTTAAGGTAGGACAAACTGTAAATTTTGAGTTACAAACATCAATAGATTTAGAAAAAATAGAAACAGCTCTAGGAGGAGCAGGAAAGATTGTAGATAAAGGAACTATTCCTCAAAATCCTGGCCATTTAGTAGCTCCTAATACAAGAAATCCAAGAACAGCTTTAGGAATTTCAAAGGATGGTAATACATTATATTTAGTGGCAGTTGATGGGCGTAGCCCTAGTATAGGAGCAACTCACAGTGAAATGACTTCTCTTCTTTTAGAATATGGAATTTATGATGCAATTCATTTAGATGGAGGAGGGTCTACAACCATAGCTGCGAGACTTATGGGAGAAGAAGAAGTGACTCTGTTAAATAATCCTTCTGGTGGTTCACAGAGAAAAATTGTTAATGGACTTGGAGTATTTTTAGATGCTCCTATAGGAGAATTGGCAGGGATTAAACTTGTACCAAAGTATGATAGAGTATTTAAAAATACCGGTGTTGAAATAGAAGTAATAGGATATGATGAAAACCTTAATCCGGTATCTATTAATGAAGAAGATATAAAATGGAGTGTTGAAAATATAACAGGAAAATGGAATGGGAATATTTTTTACCCTGAGTCTTCTGGAGAGGGAATTATTACTGCAAAAATAGGAGATATAAAAGGTGAAGTTTCATTAATTAGTATGGAGGAGCCTAAAGCTTTAGAAATAAATCCTAATATTATAAAATTAGAAGAAGGAGAAAGAGTAGAATTAGAAGTAGTAGGTTTAGATGAAGAAGGATATAAAGTTTATATTGACCCTAGTAAAATAACTTGGAATGTAACTAATAATTTAGGTAAAGTAGATAATGGTGTGTTTATTGCAGGAAACACTACTGGACAAGGAGTAATAGAGGGAAGTTTAGGAGAAATTAAAGTATATGTTCCAGTACTTATTGGAGAAAAGGTTGTTCCTATAGAATCATTTGAAGAAAGTAATAATGTAGAATGGCTTAGCTATCCAAGTTATGTTACAGGAGAAATAGCTATAGATACTTCTAAAAAATATGAAGGTAATAAATCTTTAAAGATGAACTATTCTTTTAAAGCAAAGCTAAATGAAACACAAGCCTCCTATATACAATTTACATCTCCATTAAAATTAGATGATGTTCCTAAGGCTATAGGAATGTGGGTATACGGAGATGGCTCAAAGGATTGGTTAAGAGGTAGAATTATAGATTCTAAGGGAGAAAAATATGTTATAAATTTTGCTGAAAATATCAATTGGGATGGATGGAAATATGTACAGGCAGATATTCCTAGTGGAGTTAATTTCCCAGTATCTATTGAGAGGATATATGTGGTTACATTAAATAATGATGTAGATCGTAATAATACTATTTATGTTGACCATATCTCTGGTATATATTCTTTAGAAGAAAATATAAATAATTTACCAGAAAGTACAAAATTACAAGATAAATATGAAAAATCTTTATCAAAAGAAGCAGATGAAAATAGTTTTGATATAACAATTTTTGGAACTACAGCTAATAAAAATACTTTGCTTGATGAAGTAGTTCAAAGAGAAGTTATAGCACAAATGAATAATTCTGATTTTAGTATTTATGCTGGAGAAACGGATATAAATGAAGTAGATATAAAAGTTCCTTATGTAAAATGGAATGATAAATATGTAGTAACGGATATTAATAATTTAAGAATTATTCAACTTAGTGCGGCAAAAGGAGGAATTAGAAATACTGATTCAGCACAATGGAAGTATCTTCAAAGAGATTTAGATACTGATAAATCACATATAATTATTGTTATGGATAAGAATCCATTGAATTCTTCAACTTTTACAGATTCTATGGAAGCAGAATTATTTCATAACTTACTCAAACAAACAAAAGAAGAAGAAGATAAAAATATATTTGTGATTAGTACTGAGGGATATAATACAGATATTCAAATTAAAGAAGGAATAAGATATATAAATTTAAATGGACTATGGTATAAAAATGATGATATAAATCTTTATAAAGATTTTTCAATATTAAGATTTAGAATTAATGATTCACAGATAAACTACGATTTACAATCTGTATATCCACAAGTTATAGTTGATTGATGTATAAAGGAGGATAAAAATGAGAAAAAAATTTAAAAATATATTTTTCATACTATCTATTTTTGTAATATTTACAATGATTTTTAATATGGATAAAGTTATGGGTACAGATATAGGAAGTTATGAAGACCCTTTAGTATCTAAAAGTTATGTGGATTCACAAATAAAAGAAGTTATGGACTTAGTAGAGACTATTGTCTCTAATCAAAATTCGGATTCAGATTCTAATAAAACAATAAGTTATGAAGTTGTTAATGTATCAGCAGGAGAAAAGTTAGTAGGAGGACAGGGGACAGAAATTATACTAAGAGGAGGTAAAGGGTTAGCTATTGCTTCTTCTTACGGTGGACTTCAAGATATAACAGAAGGTATAGATATAGCTGGTGGGACGCAGATTCCTAAATATCATCTTATTATTATTCCTAGAGAAGATGGTAGAGGAATTTATGTAGAAAGTGATGCTGTATTTATGGTTAGAGGAGATTATGAAATCCTGCCATAAATTTAAGTTATTAAATTCATAGGAGGCAAATTATGAAAAGAATATTCACCCTAATTCCTACTATTTTTATAGTAATATCTTTAATTTTATCAGGAATACAAGGAATTGTTAGATTATCTTATGAACAAAGGTATAAAGATGTTGAAATATTAGTTAGTTATAACGATATAAAAAAAGCTTCAGAATATTACGATGAGAGTTTAGAAGAAATTACAACAAAATTAAAAGAAGCAGGAGTAACAGGAGTTTTAACAAAAGAGCAAACTATAAAAGCTATAACTGCAGGTTCTATGACTAGTTGGGAAGAACAAGGAGAAGTGGCAGTATTTAAAGGGGCAGATTTGAAAATACTAGAAACAAGAGATGATATTAAACTCAATAATTATTATTTATGGATACCTAATGAAAATATTAGAAATTATATAAAAGAGTATATACAATATAAATTAGGGGAATGTGATGAAATAAGTATAAATAATCAAATATTATTGGATGTTGGAGCATTTAGTGATTGCCTTTTTAATATAGGATTTGGGTATCCAATAGAAGATTTAAAAATTATATCAGAACAAGGAGTATCTATATCTCCCCAAATTCGTTCATGGGATAATGTAACAGAAGAATCTTTAGAATATGTTTTAAATGATGTTAAAAATATTCCTAATTTAGGAGTAGTTTATTTTAATGATTCTGTAGTTCCGGGATATAATTTATCTATAATGCAAGAGTTTGCTAGAGATAATACTATAGGGATTATAGAATTTTTCTCAGAAAAACAAGAAGGGCTTTATTCTCTAATAAAAGCTGCTAGTAATGGAGGAAAGTATTTTAACACTATAAGATTACATACAATAACTGATGGAGAAACAAAAACTTTAAGTACTAGTCAAGTATTAGATAGATATCTTTTAGCTGTTACTGAAAGAAATATTAAATCTTTACTTGTAAAAATCCCTAGTACTTCAAATCCAGAAAAAGATTATGAAGATTGGTTTCAACTAATAGAAAATCTTAAAAAAGAATTAAATAATTCCGGATATAATGTGACATTTACTCCGCAACCTATTAATCTTCCTATGTCTAATGGATTAATAATTTGGTTTATTGGATTTGGTCCTATATTTTTTACTATTTTATATTTTAGATGGATTAACAAAGAAAAATGGGGATGGATTCTTGCTTTTATAGGAATTTTTATATGGACAGGATTATTAAGATTTTCACCTATATTAGCAAAACAAATATTATCCTTATTAACTGCTATAATATATCCAACCTGGGGAGTAGTAACTTACATAAGACAAGAAAAAAGATCATTAAAGGAAGCCTTCTTTGCATTTTTTAAGATTTCTTTAATATCTCTAGCAGGAGCATTAACTATTATAGGCTTATTATCTCAAACTTCTTCTGTATTAAAGATAGATATGTTTAGGGGAGTAAAAGTGGCTCATATAGTTCCTCTTGTACTTGTGCCTATATTAATTCAATATAAAAAAGAAGGATTTAATATAAAAAAGATTAAAAAATTTCTTCTTAGCCCGATTACATATTTAACTCTTGTAATTATTGGATTACTTGGGGTTGTATTTATTATTTATATTACTAGAACAGGAAATTCAGGCCTAGCTTCTAATTATGAGATTATAATTAGAAATGCTT
The DNA here is from genome assembly GCF_001466305.1 of Defluviitalea phaphyphila. Classification (GTDB taxonomy): domain Bacteria; phylum Bacillota; class Clostridia; order Lachnospirales; family Defluviitaleaceae; genus Defluviitalea_A; species Defluviitalea_A phaphyphila. The sequence goes on along the minus strand of NZ_JWID01000018.1, from coordinate 51,954 downwards.
TAGATAATATTTTAGGAGTTCGTCCAAGAACTAAAGAATTTTTAATAGGAAACCCTTTAATGCTTATGATGCTTTATTATGGATATAAAGAAAAATATATTCCATTTCTTCTAGGAGCTATTATAGGTCAAATATCCATAGTAAATACATATACCCATATTCATACTCCTATTATAATTTCTATTATTAGAACTTTTCATGGAATTTGGATTGGATTAATAGGAGGAGTAATACTTATTTATGTGTTCAAATTTATTAAAAATTTAGGGAGTAGATATAATCTATGGGAAGAATAGTTTTATCAGGATATTATGGATTTGATAATACTGGAGACGAAGCTGTTATGTACTCTATTATAAAAACTTTAAAGGAAGAAATAGAGGATATTCATATAACAGTATTATCTAACAATCCTAAAAAAACAGCCTCTACATATGATGTAGAGGCTGTGAATAGATGGAAATATAATGATATAATTTCGGCATTAAAAAAGGCAGATATATTAATTAGCGGAGGAGGTAGTCTTCTTCAAGATATTACTAGCTGGAAGAGTATATTTTATTATCTTTCCATTGTAATAATAGCTAAATTACTTGGGAAAAAAGTAGTTTTTTATGCTCAAGGGATAGGGCCTATTTATAAAAAAATAAATAAAATTTTAGTGAGACTTATTGTAAATAAAGTGGATTATATTTCTGTAAGGGATAAACAATCTAAACAAGAGTTAATAGATATGGGAATTAAAAAGTCTATAGATGTAGTAGCAGACCCTGTTTTAAAATTGAATGTAAATGTAAGTAAAAGAGTTACTAATTATGATAAAAAACGTTTAGGAGTGTATTTAAGAGAGTGGGAAAAAGAAGATAAATTTTTAGAAAAAATAAAGGATATATTAAAATGGTTTTCTAAACAGGATTGGGAAATTATATTTATTCCTATGCACTATCCAGATGATATAAAAATTTCAAAGGAAATATGTAAAGAAATTAATAATGCTACAGTATTTGAAGGAGATTATTTCCCAGAAAATATTTTAAAGATTACTTCCACCATGGATTATGTGATAAGTATGAGATTACATGGACTTATAATGGCAGGAGCTGTGGGAGTTCCTTTTTTAGGTTTATCCTATGACCCTAAGGTAAAAAATTTTGTAGACACTATGGGAACGGGAAAATCCATCGATATTTATAATATAAATGTGGAAGACACTATTTCTTATTTAACATGGGTAATTAATAATTTAGATGAGCTTAAAGAAGAAATCGAAGTTAATAGAAATAAATTACTTGAACTTCAAGATAAACCTATAAGGTTTATAAAACAATTAATAAATAGGGGCGAGGATAATTATAAATAAATTAGGAGGAAATATATGGGAAATAAAATAAATATAATGAATGTCTTAGTTGATGTAGTAACAATGGATGAAGCCGTATCTAAAGTTATGGATTTTTTAAGACAAGATAAATGCAGTACAGTATATACTCCTAATCCAGAAATAATAATGGCAGCTCAAAAAGATAAAGAATTAATGAATGTCCTTTACAATGCATCTTTAATAGTTCCAGATGGGATAGGAGTAGTTTTAGCTTCAAGATTATTAAAAGGGCCAAGTCTTCCACAAAGAGTAGCAGGATATGATTTAGTACAGAATATATTTAAGAAAATATCTAATACTAATTATACTGTATATTTTTTAGGAGGAGCTCCAACAGTTGCAGAAGAAGCTGCTATAGCTATGCAAAGTAAATATAAAGGATTAAAAATAGTAGGAACTCATCATGGATATTTTAAACAAGAAGATGAACAAGAAATAATAAATAGAATACAAAATGTAAAACCGGATATTTTGTTAGTTGGATTAGGAGCTCCAAAGCAAGAAAAATGGATTGAAAAATATAAAAAGATCCTTCCAGTGAAAGTTTGTATAGGAGTAGGAGGAAGCTTTGATGTCATGGCAGGAAGAATAAAGAGAGCTCCTAAAGGATTTCAAAAATTGGGATTAGAATGGTTTTATCGTTTGATAACTCAGCCAAAAAGAGCGAAAAGGATGCTCAAGCTTCCTATATTCGCATGGAATGTACTAAAAATTTCCGTAAAAAATAGTAATAAATAGAAAATTAAAAATATAAAATAACTAGGAAGGAAACATTATGGGAAAATTAATACGAAGAGAATTATTTCGTGAATATTTACTTATTATTTTAGGAACGACTATTTTGGCCTGTGCTATTAATTTATTTTTTGAAAAGCAAGGACTTGTAACAGGAGGAATAACTGGCCTTGCTATTGTAGTAAAGCATATTACCCAACCTTATTTTAAAGGAGGAATTCCTCTCTGGTTTACTAATATAATATTAAATATTCCTTTATTTTTAATTGGTATTATGATACGAGGCAAAGGATTTGGAGTAAAGTCCCTCTTTTCTACATTTTACTTATCTTTTGCTTTATATTATACGAAATTTTTACCTACTCCTCCTGCGGATATGCTCCTTTCTAGTTTATTTGGAGGAGTTTTGTCAGGAGTTGGACTTGGATTTGTATTTATATCTAAATCAACAACAGGAGGAACTGATCTTGCAGCTAGCATTATTCAACATTATATAAAACATTTTCCTGTAGGCCAAATTATGGTAGTTTTAGATGCAGTAATTATTTTTTCTGGAGCCTTAATATTTGGGCCTGTGAAAGCTATGTATGCAATTATTGCTGTATATATTACAGGTAAAATTTTAGATAATATGCTTGAAGGAATTCATTTTTCAAAGGCAGTTTATATTATTTCAGATAAAGGAGATATTATTGCAGATGAGATTATGAGAAAAATGGATAGAGGAGTAACTGGCTTAAATGGTAGAGGAATGTATACAAAGGATAAAAAGGAAATTTTATTTTGTGTTGTTTCTAAAAAAGAAATATTTCAATTAAAAGAAATAGTTAGAAATAAGGATCATGAAGCTTTTGTCATAGTAAGTGATGTAAGAGAAGTACTAGGAGAAGGTTTTATAGAATATAAATCAGAATAAGATAATATTAATAAAATATAATATATTTGTACAATATATAGTTTAATGTGTCAAAATTGCGAATAAATAGTATGGAATAATAACTAAAAAAATTTTTTTATTTTTGCCAATATACAAAATTACCAAATCTATTTTTAGGTATTTGTTAAAAAAATCAATAGTACAGCTTATTGAAATATAGTATATTAGTTCTAGATGTTAACACCTAACTAATTATTATTAAGGGGGCATTCGTAATGGCTGAGTTAAAGTTGAAAAATATTTATAAGAAATATCCTAATGGGTTTGTTGCGGTAAAAGATTTTAATTTAGATATAGCAGATAAAGAATTTATTATTTTTGTTGGACCTTCTGGATGTGGGAAGTCAACAACTCTTCGTATGATAGCAGGATTAGAAGAAATTACGTCAGGAGAGTTATGGATAGGAGATAAATTATGTAATGATGTTGCTCCAAAGGATAGAGATATTGCAATGGTATTCCAAAATTATGCTTTATATCCACATATGACTGTATATGATAATATGGCATTTGGATTAAAACTTCGTAAGGTTCCTAAAGAAGAAATTGATAAAAGAGTTCGTGAAGCAGCAAAAATTCTTGATATTGACCATTTATTAGATAGAAAACCAAAGGCTTTATCAGGAGGACAAAGACAACGTGTAGCAATGGGACGTGCAATTGTTCGTGAACCAAAGGTATTTTTAATGGATGAGCCATTATCAAATTTGGACGCAAAGTTAAGGGTACAAATGAGAACTGAAATTTCTAAACTTCATCAAAGACTTCAAACAACTTTTATTTATGTTACTCATGACCAAACAGAGGCTATGACTCTTGGTACTAGAATAGTTGTATTAAAAGATGGTATTATTCAACAAGTAGATACTCCTAATAATTTATATACAAAACCTATTAATTTATTTGTTGCAGGATTTATAGGTTCTCCTCAAATGAATTTTATTGAAACTAAGGTAGTTAAAAGAGGAGAAGATGTAGTTTTAACTTTTGGAAAAGAAGAAATTAAACTTCCAGCAGTTAAAGCTAAAAAGTTAATTGAAGGTGGATATGTAGGAAAAGAAGTTATAATGGGAATTCGCCCAGAAGATATTCATGATGAACCAGCATTTTTACAAGCTTCTCCTGAAAGTATAATTAATTGTAATGTAGAAGTAACAGAAATGTTAGGTGCTGAAGTATATTTATACATGGTATGTGAAGGACAAAACATAACAGCTCGTGTAGATCCTAGATCTCAAGCAAAACCTGGAGATAATATTAAAGTTGCATTAGATGTAAATAGAATTCATGTATTTGATAAAGAAACAGAAATGGCTATTACAAATTAATAAAAAAAATAAAAAGAAAAGAGAAAATATACTAAATTTGTGTATTTTCTCTTTATTTTTTTTGCTATACTATAATATATGATATATAATATATATAAAAAGCATATAATAAAAATTTATATAAAAATATTGGGAGTGTTAAATATGATCTCAAATCAAATATTACAAAATACAATTGATGGTTTAAAGACAATTACTCGTCGAGATTTTTTTGTCACTGATATAGAAGCTAAAGTAGTAGCGTCAACGGAACAAAATCAAATAGGAAATTATGTAAGCATTGTAGATGATTTTATTAATTCTCAAGCAGAAAGTCAAGCAATCCAAGGATATCATTACTTTAAAATTTTTGATGATAATACTGTAGAATATGTTTTATCTGTAAAGGGAGTGGACGAAGAAGTATACAGGATAGGGAAAATGGCAACTTTCCAAATTCAAACTTTATTAGTTGCTTATAAAGAAAGATATGATAAAGACAATTTTATTAAAAATCTTCTTTTAGACAACCTTCTTTTAGTAGATATTTACAATAGGGCTAAAAAACTTCATATTGAAAATAATGTCTTAAGAACTGTTTATTTAATTGAAACGCAAGAAGATAAAGATATTAATTTTGTAGAAATTGTAAGAAGTATTTTCCCATTAAAATCCAGAGATTTTGTAACAGCAGTAGATGAAAGAAATATAATTTTAGTAAAAGAAATGGTAGAAAAGGAATATCAACAAGATAAAGAAAAAATAGCAAAGATGATATTTGATACTTTAAGTAGTGAAGCTATGAGTAATATTTCAGTTGCAATAGGAACTACAGTTAAAGATTTAAAAGATGTATCAAAATCATATAAAGAAGCAAAAATGGCTTTAGAAGTAGGAAAAATATTCTATAGTGAAAAACACATAATAAGTTATGATAAATTAGGAATTGGACGTTTAATCTATCAACTTCCTGTACCTCTTTGTAATATGTATATAAAAGAAGTCCTTCATGGAAAATCAATAGATGATTTTGATGAAGAAATACTTACTACTGTTAATAAATTTTTCGAGAATAATTTAAATGTTTCAGAAACTTCCAGACAACTTTATATTCATAGAAATACTTTAGTTTATCGTTTAGATAAACTTCAAAAAATGACAGGTTTAGATTTGAGAAATTTTGAAGATGCTATTACTTTTAAAATAACATTAATGGTTAGCAAATATATGAATTATATGGAAAAAATGTCTTATTAATTATAAAAATTTGAAAATACGCTATGATTGGATTATATAAATCCTTTCAAAGCGTTTTTTTAAATATTCTGCCTAAAGTTCATTGCTATTTTATAGATAATATTGTAAAATAAAATAGATTTTATACCTCTTATGAGGAGGGAAGAACTTGATTGAGTTATGTAATGTTACAAAAAATTACAATAATGGAACTAAAGCGTTAAAAAATGTATCTCTTTTTATAGAAAAAGGCGAATTTGCTTTTATTATAGGGAATAGTGGTTCAGGAAAATCTACTTTACTCAAATTATTATTAAAAGAAGTAGAACCAACTCAAGGAGATATTATTATTAATGGACAAAATATAACTAATTTAAAAAAGAAAGAAATTCCTTATTTAAGAAGAAAATTAGGAGTAGTATTTCAAGATTTTAGATTACTTCCTAATAAAACAGTTTATGAAAATGTTGCTTTTGCTATGCAAGTGGTAGAAGCAACACCAAAGGAGATAAGAAGGAATGTCCCCATGGTACTTTCTATGGTAGGATTATCCAAAAAAGCTAGAGTATATCCTAATCAATTATCAGGAGGAGAACAGCAAAGAGCAGCTCTAGCAAGAGCAATTGTAAATAATCCTCCTATTCTTTTAGCAGATGAGCCAACAGGTAATTTAGATCCTGGGACTTCTTGGGAAATAATGAAATTATTAAAGGATATTAATAATAGAGGGACAACGATAATAATGGCAACCCATGAAAAGGATATTGTAGATAAAATGAAAAAAAGAGTAATTGAGTTAAAAGAGGGTAAGATTATTAGAGATTTGCAAAAAGGTGGATATCGAAATGAAAATTAGAACTGTTAAATACTTTGCAAGTCAAGGGTTTAAAGGAGTATGGAGAAATGGCTTAATGTCCTTAGCGTCCATTGGAACAATTGCTTCTTGTCTTATAATTGTAGGAATATTTTATTGTATAGCAGCTAATGTTGATTATATATTAAAGACTTTAGAGGAAACTACAGGTATTACGGTTTTTTATATGGGAGAAAATACTGAAGAAAATATAAAATATGTAGAAGATAAACTAAATGATATAGAATACATAAAAGAAATTATTTATATTTCTCCGCAGGAAGCTTTAGAAAAGGAGAAAAAGGAATGGGGCGAATATGCTTCTTTACTAGATGGGTTAGAAAATGATAATCCACTTCCTCCCTCCTTTGAGATTACTTTAGATGATATAAGACATCAAGAATATGTAGTTTCAAAGTTAAATACTATACCTGATATAGAAATAAGATATTTAGAAGAAGAAACAAAAATTCTCATAGGATTTAACAATATGATTAGAATTATAAGTTTAGTACTTATTGTAATTCTAGGATTTATAGGCATAATGCTTATGGAGAATACAATTAGGTTAACAGTTTTTATAAGGAAAAATGAGATTAATATTATGAAATATATTGGAGCTACAGATTGGTTTATAAGGTGGCCTTTTGTGGTAGAAGGAATAGTTATAGGATTTATAGGTTCTATTCTACCTCTTACTATAATCTGGTTTTCTTATAACTTTGTTACTGAGCTTATATATGAAAAAAATACTTTTCTTCAAAACATATTGACATTTAGAACTCCAGAGGAAATATTTAAAGTATTAGTTCCAGTTTCTTTAGTTATAGGTATTGGAATTGGAATAATAGGTAGTAGTATATCTATTAGAAAATATCTTAAGGTATAATTTTTAATAAGGGGGGGGAATATGAAGAAGGTTTTAAAAAAAGGAGCAATCTTAGTTATAATTCTTATGTTAGGTTGTACATCTATTATTCCATCCTTAGCAGATACTTTAACAGATAAAAAAAATAGACTTAAAGAAGTTCAAGAAAGTCTAGAAAATGCAAAAAAAAATTTAGAAGAAATAAAAGAAAAAAAGGAAAATATTACTCAGACCATAGCTGAATTAGATGAAGATTTAAATAATGTTAATGCATATCTTGAAGATATTAATAAACAACTTGAAGAATTAGAACAAGAAGTAAGTAAAAAGCAAAATGAACTTAAAATAGCAGAAGAAAATAGGCAACTTCAGTATGAGGAGTTTAAAGAACGATTTAAATATATGTATATGAACAAAAAGGTAGGATATATACAGGTACTTTTAAATTCTAAAAGTTTTGCTGATTTGTTAAATAGAGTAGATATTATATCTAGAATTGTAGAATATGACCAAAATTTAATGGAAAAAATGAAGGAAAATGAAGAAAAAATAGAAAAGCAAAAAAAAGAATTAGAAGAAAAACAAGAAGAAGTTATGTTAGTAAAAAAACATCAATTATCTCTTAAATATAGTATAGAAGAAACTATGGAAAAAAGAGAAGCTATGCTTATGGAATTAAATAAAGATGAGTTAGCTTATATGGAGCTTATAAAAGAAGAAGAGCAGATATCAAAACAGTTAGAAGAAGAAATAAAAGAACTTACTAGGAAAAGCACTATGGTTTATAGTGGAGAACAATTTGAATGGCCAGTTCCAGGGTATTATACTCTTAGTTCTACTTATGGATATAGACCGGATCCAATATATGGAGGAAGCGAATTTCATAAAGGAATAGATATTCCTGCACCAAGAGGAGAAAGTGTGGTAGCTGCCGCTGATGGAGAAGTTATTGCTTCAGGATATATTAATGGATATGGATATACAGTTATAATAAATCATGGAAGTGGAATATCTACTTTATATGGACATAATTCTAAATTAGTTGTTTCAGTCGGACAAATAGTACAAAGAGGTCAAAAGATTGCAGAAATCGGTAGTACAGGGAATTCAACAGGCAATCACTGTCATTTTGAAGTAAGAATAGATGGTGCTACTACAAACCCTATGAATTATTTTTCAAAATAAAGGACTTAGTCCTTTATTTTTTATTTAAATAATAAGTTTTAAAAGATATAATAATTTTTAAATATATATTAAGGATATTATAAAATACTATAAAAAATATTTTTAATGCATAATGTATGGTATAATAATAAATAAAATTTAATACAATTAAAATATAATAACTAAAGGAGTGCCAGTTAAATGAAAGATAAGAAGTCTTTTTTTCAAGGATTAGCTGTTGGGATGTCAATTATTATTTTAGTAAATATTTTTTTCTTTGGATTTCGAATTGTAATGGGAATGACAGGAAATTTTACTATAGAAACTAACCAAAAAATAAATAAAATTATGGCTTATTTAAATAAATATTATGTTGATACAATAGATGAGGAAGCTTTAGAAGAAGGAATATATAGAGGATTGGTTGAAGGAGTAGGAGACCCTTATACAGTGTATATGGATAAAGAAGAATTTGAGGATTTTAAAACAGAAACATCAGGGAGATATGCAGGAATAGGAGTTGTTGTATCTGTAGATGAAAAAGATAATTTAATAACAGTGGTATCTCCTTTTGAGGAGTCTCCAGGAGCTAAAGCAGGTATTCTTCCTGGGGATAAAATTATAAAAGTTAATGATTTTGAAGTTACAGGGGATGATTTAGAAAGTGCTGTATCTATGATGAGAGGACCAGCAGGTACGACAGTAAAATTAACAGTTTATAGAAAAAGTGAGTTAAAAACTTTTGATGTAGAAATTACTAGAGAAAATATTGATTATCCCACAGTTTCACATAAAATGTTAGAAGATAATATTGGATATATTAAAATATCAGCTTTTGATGAAGTAACTTATGACCAATTTATGACTGCATACAATGATTTGAAACAACAAAACCAAAAGGGACTTATTATAGACCTTAGAAATAACCCAGGAGGATTATTGTCAATAGTAACAAAGATTGCAGATGAAATTCTTCCAGAAGGATTGATTGTATATACAGAAAATAAAAATGGAGAAAGGGATATTTATGAATCTGATGCCAAAGAGTTAGAAGTTCCTTTAGTAGTTCTTGTTAATGAAAATAGTGCAAGTGCTTCAGAAATTCTTTCTGGGGCTATAAAAGACCATGGCAAAGGTAAATTAGTAGGGACTACTACTTTTGGAAAAGGATTAGTTCAATCAATTTTCCCTATAGGTGATGGTTCGGCAGTTAAAATTACTATTTCTAAGTACTATACCCCTAGTGGAGTATGCATTCAAGGAATAGGAATCGAACCAGATTATGTAGTAGAGCTTCCAGATGATTTGAAAAATCAACTGATTTTAGAAGAAGATGAAGATATACAACTAAAAAAAGCAATAGAAGTTATAAAAGAACAGATATAATTTAAGAATAGGTGATGGGATGGAAGTTTTATTTAAAGTAATTTATATAACATTACAGGCGGTTGCGACCGCCATTTTTCATCCTTGGTTTTTACTAGTAATTTATTTTATATATGTATTATATAAAAGAAATAATAATATAGAGATACAAAATATACTTTTTACAAAACATAGTGTATCAGTTAGAATGATTCAAGCAACTTTAAGCGGAATTTTAATTGGTATATTAGCTAGTATTATTTTGGTTTTAGTAGGATTCCCTATATATTTATCTGAATATATGATGTTTCTTTTACCAATTTCTATATTACTTGCAATCATTAATTTTAGATACTTATGTTTTTCTTATTCTGGAGGAATACTAGGATTATTAGCATTAGTTTTTCCAAATATTAATTTAGATATTTCAGGAATTATTGCTTTAGTAGGTATAATGCATTTAATGGAGTCAGGACTTATTTTTATAGAAGGAGCATATGATAGTATTCCAATTGTTATTAAAAAAGAAGGGAAAATTGCAGCTGCTTATATGATGCAAAAGTATTGGCCCCTTCCTTTTGCACTTTTAGTTATGGAGATTACTACTAAAATACCTAGAGAAGTTATAGAAATGCCTAACTGGTGGCCTATTATGAAAAATATAATATATAATCCTAATGAGATGTTAATTTATTATATATATCCTATAACGGCTATTTTAGGATATGGAGATATTGCAGTATCAACTAGTCCAGAAAAGAAATCTAAAAAAACAGCAATCTCTCTAATGATATATAGTATAGTACTTTTAAGTATAGCTGTCTTTTCTCCTAATAGAATTTGGCTTCAAGGGATAGGAGTTATACTTATGCCTCTTTTACATGAAATACTTATAGTTAGTGGTCAAAGAAAAGAAAGATTAGCTACTCCTATATATTATTATCCAGAGAAAGGGGTTAGGATTTTAGACTTAAAACCAGAAGGAATAGGAGAAAAAATAGGATTAAAAAGAGGAGATGTTATACTAAAAATTAATGGCATAGAAATAGAAGATTATATGCATATGAAAGAAATATTAAATAATTACTATAATTTTATATGGTTAGATATTGTAGAAGCAGAAGGTAATCCAAAGTATCTAGAGTATAGGAATTATCAAGAAGGAATTAAGAATCTAGGAATTGTTCCTTTAATAGATACTCCTATATCCTTTTATAATTTAGAAAATATAGAAAAGTCAGGATTACTTAAGATATTCAAAAAAATAAAAAGATGAGAATTTTTATTTCTCATCTTTTTTTATATGTTTATGATTTTTTAAATGTTTCATACAATATTCATAATCTCCTTCACAAGTAGAACAATATCTAAATTCCATATTGGGGTCATCTTTTTCTGTGATACCACACACGGTACATTTATGAATTGTAAAATCTTTAGGAATCTGAGAATGAAAATTTCTTTTATTTTGATAAATTTTCCTTTGAGATTTAGTTCTAGTTGTAATGTCTTTACCAAAAAATATAAAATAATTTATAAGTGAAGCAATAGCTGATAATTTATAAGATATAGGATAAGATATAATACTAAATATGAAAAAAGCCCAGTTAAACCAAGCAAGATATTTTATTTTTATAGGAAGAATAAAAAATAATAGGATCTCGTAATCGGGGAATATTCTAGCAAAAGCAAGAAAGAGGGATAAATTAATATAACTAGATGAAACATAGCCTTTAGTTAGAAAAGCAGCTATGGTAGTTCCTATAATTCCCATTAAATAAAATAAATTAAATCTAAAGGTTCCCCATTCATGTTCTAGGGCAGTACCAATCATATAATAAAAATATAGTACAAAAACTAACCATAAAGGAGAAAATGTAGGGGGAATAAAAATATAAGTAAAAAGTCTCCACACTTCTCCTTTAAGAACTAAGTTTGTGTTTAACATTAGTTTAGATATGTTTTCGGGATAAAGATAACTCATAATAAAAACAATGGCATTTAGTCCCACTATATAAGTCATTAAGTTAGGAATTGCAAAACGCCCTAATTTTTTTTCTAATTTATCAAGCCAGTTCATAAATATTCTCCTTTAAAGTTTGGCATAGATTAAATATAATTTAACACTAATAATATTATTATGTATCTTTTTTATAGTATAGTCAAATCTAAAAAATATTACACTTTTTTATTAGGTAACTTTTTCATATTAAGATTTACCAAACATATGTTTTCAAAGTTAAATATTTATGTTATAATAATTTAGTTATTAATAATGATTATTAACAAAAAGAGAAAGTGGGTGTAGTATGTCATGCCAGAATTTAGAATTCATTCTGAGTATAAACCAACGGGAGATCAACCTCAAGCCATTGAAAAGTTATCAAAAGCAATTAAAGAAGGAAATAAATTTCAAACTCTTTTAGGAGTTACAGGATCAGGAAAAACTTTTACAATGGCTAATATTATTCAAAATGTACAAAAACCCACGTTAATTATAGCACATAATAAAACTTTAGCAGCTCAATTATATAGTGAGTTTAAGGAATTTTTTCCTGAAAATGCAGTAGAGTATTTTGTAAGTTATTATGATTATTATCAACCAGAAGCTTATGTTCCCCAGACAGATACTTATATTGAAAAGGATTCTTCTATAAATGAAGAGATAGATAAACTTAGGCACTCAGCAACAGCAGCTTTAGCAGAAAGAAGAGATGTAATAATAGTTGCTAGTGTCTCATGTATTTATGGTTTAGGAGACCCTATTGATTATAATACTCAAGTTCTCTCTCTAAGACCTGGTATGGAAAAGAGTAGAGATGAAGTTTTAAAAAAATTAGTAGATATACAATATGTAAGAAATGATATGGAATTTACAAGAGGAACTTTTAGGGTAAGAGGAGATGTTGTAGAGATTATTCCAGCAGCATCTTCAGAAAAATCAATAAGAGTAGAATTTTTTGGAGATGAAATAGATAGAATTTCAGAAATAGATACACTAACAGGAGAAGTACTAGGGATTAGAGAACATGTTTCTATTTTCCCTGCTTCCCATTATGCAATTCCACCCGATAAATTAGAAAGAGCTATTAAATCTATAGAAGAAGAATTAATAGAAAGAGTAAAGGAATTAAAAGCAGAGGACAAACTTTTAGAAGCTCAACGTCTTGCCCAAAGAACTAATTTTGATATAGAAATGATGAGGGAAGTTGGATATTGTTCTGGTATTGAAAATTATTCAAGACATCTTTCAGGAAGAGAACCAGGAAGTACTCCCCATACTTTAATTGATTATTTCCCAGAAGATTTTTTAATTATCATAGATGAGTCACATATTACTTTACCTCAAATTAGGGGAATGTATAATGGAGACAGGGCAAGGAAAATGACACTAGTTGATTATGGATTTAGACTCCCATCAGCTCTTGATAATAGACCACTAAAATTTGAAGAATTTGAATCTAAAATAAATCAAATATTATTTGTATCTGCTACTCCAGCTCAGTATGAATATGAGAATTCTAGTGTAGTTGCAGAGCAGATTATAAGACCTACTGGATTATTAGATCCTATAATAGATGTTAGACCTGTTAAAGGACAAATAGATGATTTATTTAATGAAATTACAAAAAGAGTAGAAAAAAATCAGAAGGTATTAATAACAACTTTAACGAAAAAAATGGCGGAAGATTTAACTGATTATATGAAAGAAATGGGAATTAAGGTAAGGTATCTTCATTCAGATATTGATACTTTAGAAAGAATAGAAATAGTAAGGGATTTAAGAATGGATGTATTCGATGTATTAGTTGGGATAAATCTTTTAAGAGAAGGATTAGATATACCAGAGGTATCTTTAGTAGCTATACTAGATGCAGATAAGGAAGGATTTTTAAGATCCGAGACATCTCTTATTCAAACTATAGGAAGAGCAGCAAGAAATGCAGAAGGACATGTTATTATGTATGCTGATACCATAACAGATTCTATGAGAAAAGCCATATCAGAAACTAATAGAAGACGACAAATACAAGATGAATATAATAAAGCTAATGGAATAGTTCCCAAAACCATTGTTAAAAAGGTTAGAGATGTAATTCGTGCAACTAAAGTAGCAGACGAAAAAGAAAAATATACTGCTACAAAAGACCCAGAATCCATGGATAAAAAAGAACTTCAAGATAGAATCAAAAAACTTACAAAGGAAATGAAAAGAGCGGCTTCAGACTTACAATTTGAATTAGCCGCTAAGCTTAGAGACGAATTAATAGAATTAAAAAAATATTTACAGAATTTATAAAGGGGAAGCACTATTATGTCACAGAATAAAATCATAATACGAGGAGCAAAAGAGCATAATTTAAAAAATATAAATTTAGAACTACCAAGGGATAAATTTATAGTATTTACTGGTTTAAGTGGTTCAGGTAAATCTTCTTTAGCTTTTGATACCATATATGCAGAAGGACAAAGGCGATATGTAGAATCTCTTTCTGCTTATGCAAGGCAGTTCTTAGGACAGATGGAAAAACCAGATGTAGAGTATATAGAAGGCTTATCACCAGCTATTTCCATAGATCAAAAGACAACTAGTAGAAATCCTAGATCTACTGTAGGAACTATTACAGAAATATATGATTATTTAAGACTTTTATTTGCTAGAATAGGAATTCCTCATTGTCCTAAATGTGGAAAAGAAATAAAGAAACAAACAGTGGATCAAATAGTAGACCAGATTATGGAACTTCCAGAAAGAACAAGGATTCAGTTATTAGCACCTATAGTTAGAGGCCGAAAAGGACAACATATAAAAGTATTAGATAGTGCTAGAAAAAGTGGATATGTAAGAGTAAGAATTGATGGTATTATATATGATTTATCAGAGGATATAAAATTAGAAAAAAATAAAAAGCATTCTATTGAAATAGTAATAGATAGATTAATTGTAAAAAAAGGAATAGAAAAAAGATTAAGTGATTCCATAGAAACAGTTATGAATTTATCTGGCGGACTTCTTGTTGTGGATGTGATAGATGGAGAAGAATTAACTTTTAGTCAAAATTTTGCTTGTCCTGATTGTGGCGTTAGTATTGATGAAATTGAACCTAGATTGTTTTCCTTTAATAATCCCTTTGGAGCTTGTCCAACTTGTATGGGACTGGGAACTCAAATGAAAATAGACCCAGATTTAATTATTCCTAATCCTAATCTTAGTATTATGGAAGGAGCAATAAATGCTCCTGGATGGAGTTCTGTAGATAATCCAGAAAGTTATAGTCATAACTTTTTTAAAGCTTTATCTAAACATTATAAATTTGATTTAAATACTCCTTTTAAAGATTTAGATGATAAAATTAAAGATGTTATTTTATATGGTTCAAAGGGAGAAAAAATAAAAGTAGAATATAAAACTGCCAGTGGAAAAGGTTCTTATATGTATGCTTTTGAAGGAATAATACCTAATATTCATAGAAAATATATGGAAACTTCTTCAGAATATATGAAACAAGAATATGAAAGCTATATGGCTAATATTCCATGCCCTAGCTGTTCTGGGGCAAGATTAAAACCAGAAGCTTTAGCAGTAAAAATAGGAGGGAAAAATATTTCCCAAGTAACTGATATGTCCATAATAGAAGCTAAAAAATTTTTTGATAATCTAGATATTACTCCTAGACAAAAAATGATTGGAGAACAGATTTTAAAAGAAATCAATGCTAGAATAGGTTTCTTAATAGATGTAGGGCTTGATTATTTAACTTTATCTAGGATGGCAGGAACTTTATCAGGAGGAGAAGCCCAAAGAATTAGATTAGCAACTCAAATAGGTTCTGGTTTAGTTGGAGTTATATATATTTTAGATGAACCAAGTATAGGACTTCATCAAAGGGATAATGAAAGATTATTAAAAACTTTAACTCATTTAAGAGATCTAGGAAATACTCTTATTGTAGTAGAGCACGATGAAGATACTATGTTTACAGCTGATTATATTGTAGATATAGGTCCTAAGGCAGGATCTAATGGTGGAGAAGTAGTTTGTGCTGGAACTGTTGATGAAATTATGAAATGTAAAGAATCTGAAACAGGAGCATATTTAAGTGGAAGAAAAAAGATAGAGATTCCTAAAAAAAGAAGAAAACCCAATGGAAAATGGCTTTCTATAAAAGGGGCTAGAGAAAATAATTTAAAAAATATAGATGTAGATATTCCTTTAGGAGTTTTTACTTGTGTTACAGGAGTTTCAGGTTCTGGGAAAAGTTCCTTAGTGAATGAAATTTTACTAAAACGTTTGGCTAGAGATTTAAATAGAGCTAAAATAAAGCCAGGGCAGCATAAAGATATTTTAGGAATTGAACATTTAGATAAGGTAATTAATATAGATCAATCCCCTATAGGAAGAACTCCTAGATCTAATCCTGCCACATATACAGGAGTATTTGACCATATTAGAGAAGTGTTTGCACAAACTCAAGAAGCTAAAATGAGAGGATATCAAAAAGGACGTTTTAGTTTTAATGTTAAAGGAGGAAGATGCGAAGCTTGTAGGGGAGATGGAATTTTAAAAATAGAGATGCATTTTTTACCTGATATATATGTTCCATGTGAAGTTTGTCATGGAAAAAGATATAATAGGGAAACCCTAGATGTTAAATATAAGGGGAAATCTATTTCAGATGTTTTAGATATGACTGTAGAAGAAGCCTTAGAATTTTTTGAAAATCATCCTAAAATAAAAAGAAAGCTAGAAACTTTAAATGATGTTGGATTATCTTATATAAAACTAGGACAACCTTCAACTACTCTTTCAGGAGGAGAAGCTCAAAGAGTTAAATTAGCAACAGAATTAAGTAAAAGAAGTACAGGAAGAACAATGTATATTTTAGATGAACCAACAACAGGATTACATTTTGCAGATGTTCATAAACTTATATATATCCTCAACAAACTTACAGAAGGTGGTAATTCTGTACTAGTTATAGAACATAATTTAGATGTAATAAAGACAGCAGATTATATTATTGATTTAGGACCAGAAGGTGGAGATAGAGGAGGAGAAATTATAGCAACGGGAACTCCAGAAGAGGTAGCTAAAGTAGAAAAATCATATACAGGACAGTTTTTAAGAAAGATATTAGAACAATAAAAGACACATTTTAATTTGTGTCTTTTATTTTAATTATTTATAATAAATATGGATAAGATAATAAAAATTTAATTTTATTAAAATCTAATATTATAGTTAATACATAAAACAGGGGGAGTTTTTTAATGAATATATTAGTTACTTTAAATTCTAATTATATTAAACCTTTAAAAGTAATGTTAAAATCCCTTTTTATAAATAATCAAGGAGAAAGTTTTACAATATATCTTATGCATTCTAGTCTTACAGATGAAGAAATAGAGGATATAAAAAATTTTATTAATAAAGATAATAATAAATTAGAAGAGATATATTTAGATGATAGTTTATTTAATGATGCACCTACTCTTCTTCATTATACAAAGGAAATGTATTATCGACTTTTAGCATTTAAATTTTTACCTAAAAATTTGGATAAGATATTATATTTAGACCCAGATATTTTAGTAATTAATCCAATAAAAAAACTTTATCATGAGGATATAAGCGAATATTTATACGCTGCAGCATATCATGATAAAATTTCCATTAAAGAAATTAATAAATTAAGACTTACCCCCTATGAAATTGCAGAATATTATAATTCAGGCGTACTTTTAATGAATTTAGAGCTTCAAAGAAAGACTATTGATGAAAATGAGATTTATAAATTTGTAGAAAAAAATCGTTCAAAATTAATTATGCCCGATCAAGATATTTTAAATGCTCTATATTCTAAAAAAATAAAAAGTTTAGATGAAAAATTATATAACTATGATGCAAGATATTATAGATACTATAAGCTAAAAACTGGAGGATTATGGGATATGGATTATGTAATAAAAAATACAGTAATTCTCCATTTTTGTGGAAAGAAAAAACCATGGAATAAAAATTATAGAGGAAAATTCCATGCTTTATATAAACATTATGAAAAAATAACTTATACTAATTAAAGTAATAACTACCATATAATAAATAAATTTTTTATAAAGATTATTTGCTATTTCTGGTATTTTAAATAAATGATACCAGAATTTTTATTTTAAATAAAAATAATTTATTTATAAATAAAAGAAATATTTATAATATAAAGAGCCTTAAATCATAAAACATTACAAAAAACTTTACATTATTGACAATAAAAGTGAAAAAAGTATAATAATAAATGGATATTGCTGAACTTATTTATTTAATTCTTGGAGGTGTTTATGTGATAAAAAGGGCTATTTACATATCTTCATTTATTTGTGCAATAGTTATAGAGCTACTTGTTTTTTTCTATATTTCAAATTCTCAACATAAAACTATGTTTGGTACGACAAATCAATTTATTTTAAATGTAGCTGAATCTAGCACTTCTAAAACAAAAATTATATCTGAATTAAATAAAATTGTTGAACGCAATAATGCTATTTTAGTAAAAGAATCTGTGTTTAAACAAAATAATAACTCCTTTCTGGCAATAATTACAGAAAACAACAAAACCAGAAAGGAGCTTTTCTATGTCAATATTACCAAAAGAATTTTTAAGACCAATGATTAAAGATAGAAATTTAAAAACAGAAAGTAAAAACTAATTTTGGAGATATGGAAATAAATGTACCTAGAGATAGAAATGGTGAATTCGAACCAGTAGTTGTACCAAAGAANGAAAGTAAAAACTAATTTTGGAGATATGGAAATAAATGTACCTAGAGATAGAAATGGTGAATTCGAACCAGTAGTTGTACCAAAGAATTTCAGGTATAGAGGATCAAGTTATATCTTTATATGCTAGGGGAATGTCTACAGGGGATATACATGAGCAATTAAAAGATATATATGGAATAGAAATATCTGCTGAAATGGACTTTAAAACAGTATATACAGCTATTAATGAAGAACAAGCTTATGAAAGATTGCAGCAAATCAAGGAAAATGTAATGAAAAAATAGACTCTTCGATATAGGAATTGGGATTTAGTACTTAACCAACTAATGATTTTCTTCGAAGCTAGAATTAGCCCTCATATATCCTATAAAAATAGCTTAAAAAATTTATATATTTTATAAAATATTAAATAAAGTTTATTTTTACTACAATATAAAGGCATACTCCTTCATTATAACAATTATTGCCAAAGTTATAAGATTTTATGAATATTATCTTACAACTTTGGCAATTATATTAATAAACATATATAATTATTAGCTTTAAGCTTTAGTAATTATTGTCAGATAGGAATCAAATTTAGTCTAAAACACAAAATTATTTACAGACACTATTAATAATCATATCTTTCAAATCTACTAGAACCAGAACTAGAAATCCAATATTCAGCAAGTTTTGTTTTGTTAGAAGAAGTATATACATATCCTTCTATATCTGCATAAGGTAGTACATCTTCTATATCATCATATATATCAGCCATAAAAGATTTAATTTCTGAATCACTAAGATCTTCCCATTCTTTTTCATACTCATCATAATCAATTCTAACTTCATATACTATAGAATCTATATCTCCGTCTATTTCAACAGATAAAGTTATATCGTCAAAATAATCATCATAATACTTATCTAAATCATCTTCTAAATCAGATAAATCAACTATACTATAAAAATCAAAATCAAGGTCTTGGTCAGAATCACTTTCAAATTCCACTAAATTTTCTTTAGAATCCTTATCGTATATGGTTCCTTCTATATCTGCATCTTCAAAAATATCCCAATCCCAAATATCATTACAAATATCTTCTATAAAATCTTCAATATCATCTTCATCTAAATCATACCATTCATCATAATAATCATCTAAGTTAGTTTTTATGGTTATCTCAATATCATCTTCATCTCCATCAAGGTAAATATCAAATTCTATATCTTCATATTCTTCATATTCATCATTAAGTTTATCTTCTAATTCTTCTAAAGCTTCATCAATATCATCATAATCTTCATCATAACTTTCATATTCCTCATATTCTTCTTCAAGGGCTTCAAGCTGACTTTCTAAAGCAGCTTTTTCTTGTTTTAAACGAATAATTTCAATATCTTTTTGAGCTAACTGGGCAGTTAATTGTGAAACTTTAGCAGAATCATCAGAAGAAGAACTGCTATCTGTAATAAGAATTTGTTTGTTTGCAGAATCCCATTGTACAACTTTTCCAACTAATTCTCCTACCATTCTAATAGGAACATATGTAGTACCGTCTACAATAAAAGGTTCTTTATCACTGCTTTTTACTTCTCCGTTATAACTAACTTTAATATCATTAAATACTGCTTTTAAAGTTTTAGTTACAGGAGCAGCATGTATAGCTGTAGTAGTTGATAAAGATAGTAATGCAGTAGTTGTTAATGCTATAAAACGTTTTTTAGGATTTATATTCATTTTGATCCTCCTTAGTATATTTAATTTATTTTAAAATCATTATAAGGAAATATTATATTTTTTTCAAGGAATGGGAAGCTTATTTGATGATTTGTAATGTAAATTTAACTTTGTAATAATTAAGCAATATACTATTAGACATTAAATTAATCCCTTATGTTATAATAAAGATATATAAGTTTAAGTAAAGATTTAAGATGATTGGAGGTACTATATGTTTGATATACAAGAAGAATTAAAGAAGTTGCCTCAAAAGCCAGGAGTATATCTTATGAAGGACCAGTATGATAATATTATATACGTTGGAAAAGCGGTTAATTTAAGAAATAGAGTTCGTCAATATTTCCAAAATTCGAGGAATCATTCCCCTAAAGTTAAGAGAATGGTTCTGCAAATAAAAGAATTTGAATATATAGTCACTGATTCAGAGGTAGAAGCTCTTATATTAGAATGTAATCTTATTAAAAAATATCGCCCTAAATATAATATTCGTTTAAAAGATGATAAAAATTATCCTTATATAAAGATTACAATAAATGAAAGTTATCCAAAAGTATTTATGACTAGAAAATTATTAAAAGATAAGGCTAAATATTTTGGACCTTATACTGATGCAACAGCTTTAAAAGAAACATTAGAACTTATTGTAAAACTTTGGCCAATTAGAACCTGTAATAGGGTTTTGCCAAGGGATATAGGGAAAGAAAGACCTTGCTTGCAATATCATATAGGACAGTGCAAAGCTCCTTGTGCTGGCTTTATTTCAGAAGAAGAATATAAAAAGATGATCGAAGAAATAATATCTTTTCTAGATGGAAAATATGAAAAAGTAATAAAAGAATTAGAAAAACAAATGAAAGAGGCTTCCGAGAATTTAAATTTTGAAAAAGCAGCTAAAATTAAAAACCAAATTGATAGCATAAAGAGAATAGCACAAAAACAAAAAATGATAAACTCTGCTATGGAAGATCAAGATGTTATTGCTTTTGCTAAAACAGATAATGAAGCTTTAGTGCAGGTTTATTTTGTAAGAGGAGGGAAGGTAATAGGAAGAGAGCATTTTTTATTAGACGGAGTGGATGAAAGAAGTCAAAAGGAAATTATGACTTCTTTTGTAAAACAATTTTATGCTGGAACAACTTTTATTCCTAGGGAAGTTATACTACAAGAAGAAATTGATGAAATAAATATAATTCAGTCGTGGCTTAGTAGCCGTAAAGGAAAGAAGGTTTATATAAAAGTTCCAAGAAAAGGTGATAAATCTAAATTGGTTAATATGGCTGCTCAAAATGCTTTATTAACTTTAAATCAGTTTGGAGAAGAAATGAAAAGAAAAGAAAAAAGAACTAAAGGAGCATTAGAAGAAATTCAAAATGCCTTAGGTTTAGATAAAAATATTAATAGAATAGAAGCTTATGACATATCAAATACTCAAGGAATAGAATCAGTTGGGTCTATGGTAGTATTTGAAGAAGGGAAGCCTAAAAGAAGTGATTATAGAAAATTTAAGATAAAATCAGTTATAGGACCTAATGATTATGCTAGTATGGAAGAAGTTATAAGAAGACGTTTTACCCATGCAAAAGAAGAATTAAAAGAACTAGAGAAAAAGGGGTTAAGTTTAGAAGAAGGTAAATTTAGCAAACTTCCAGATCTTATATTAATTGATGGAGGGAAAGGACAAGTTAAAGTTGTTATACAAGTTTTAGATGAACTTAATATATCAATTCCTGTTTGCGGAATGGTAAAAGACGACAAACATAGAACTAGAGGATTACTTTATAAAGGAGAAGAAGTAAGACTTCCTAAAGGGACAGAAGGATTTAAACTTATAACCCGTATACAAGATGAAGCTCATCGTTTTGCTATAGAATATCACAGAAGGCTTAGGAGTAAAAAACAGATACAATCAGTTTTAGATGAAATTCCTGGAGTAGGAGCTGTAAGAAAAAAGGCTTTACTTTTACATTTTAAGAGTGTACAAAGAATAAAAGAAGCTTCTATTGAGGATATAAAAAAGGTTAAAGGCATTCCTAGTAATATTGCAGAAAATATATATAATTTTTTTCATAAATAAAATCTTTTAGTTTTTTATAGAAGAATTATTTTATTGATTTTAACTGAAACTATGATAAAATGAAAAAAAGAGTATTAAGAAAAGAGGGCGAGAATGTATTCAGTAACTATAAATCAAATAATAAAAAAATTTAATATAGAAAATATAACTCCCGATATTGATTGTAATCATATAAAGATAACACAGTCAGATGTTAATAGACCGGCTCTTCAGTTAGCTGGATATTTTGATTATTTTGATGCAGAAAGGGTACAAATTATTGGAAGAGTAGAATATACCTATTTAAAAAGAATAGAGAAAAATAAAAGAAAACAAATTTTAGACAAATTATTTAAATTTCATATTCCGTGTTTAATATTATGTAGAGACTTAGATCCATTTCCTGAAATGCTGACTTATGCCAATAAGTATAAAGTCCCTATTTTAAAAAGTAAAGATACTACTTCTGAATTTATGTCAGAACTAATTAGATGGCTTAAAGTTGAGTTAGCTCCTAGAATGTCAGTTCATGGTGTTTTAGTAGATATATTTGGAGAAGGAGTTCTTATAATGGGAGAGAGTGGAGTTGGTAAAAGTGAGGCTGCCTTAGAACTTATAAAAAGAGGGCATAGACTAGTAGCAGATGATGTAGTGGAAATTAAAAAAGTTTCTAATCAGACTTTAATAGGCTCTTCTCCAGAAGTTATAAGACATTTTATAGAATTAAGAGGAATAGGAGTTGTTGATGTAAAAGAACTTTATGGAGTTGAATCTGTAGAAGATGTGCATACAATTGATTTAGTTATAAAAATGGAATTATGGGATGATACAAAAGAATATGATAGATTAGGTTTAACAGAAGAGTATATAGAAATTTTAGGTAATAAAGTAGTATGTCATTCTATTCCAATTCGTCCAGGAAGAAATTTAGCTATTATTTGTGAAACTGCAGCAGTTAACCACAGGCAAAAGAAGATGGGATATAATGCTGCTGAAGAATTAAATGATCGTATAACCAAAAATTTAAAAAAGAAAAAACAAGAAGAAGAAAATTAAATTTTGGAGGGGAAAGATGTATTATATAGGAGTAGATCTTGGAGGAACAAATATTGCAGCAGGAATTGTTACAGAAAAAGGGGAAATAATAAGAAAAAAGAGTATTCCTACCTTAAGACAAAGACATTATAAAGAAATTTTAAAAGATATGGGGAATTTATGCTTAACTCTTATAGAAGAAGAAAATATTTCAATTAAAGAAATACATTCTATTGGAGTAGGGAGTCCAGGTACTTTTGATCCTGAGGAAGGGGTATTAATTTATGCTAATAATTTAGGATTTAAAAATGTACCTATTCGTAGTGAAATTCAAAAATATATTAACTTACCGGTATATTTAGAAAATGATGCTAATTGTGCTGCTTTAGGAGAAGCCACATCAGGAGCTGCAAAAGAGTATAAAAATTCTATTACAGTTACTTTAGGAACAGGAATAGGTGGAGGAATAGTAATAGATGGAAAGATATTTAGTGGTAGTTTTTATGGCGGAGGCGAAATTGGACATAATGTAATAGTTGTAGATGGAGAACCTTGTACCTGTGGAAGAAAAGGCTGTTGGGAAGTTTATGGTTCTGCTACAGCTCTTATTAGAGAAGCTAAAATTGCTGCTATAAAACATCCAGAATCTCAAATATATTCTTTAGTAAATGGGGATCTTAATAAAATAAATGCTAAAATTCCTTTTGATGCAGCTCAAAATGGAGATGAAATAGCACAAGAAGTAGTAAATAGATATATAAAATATGTTGCAGAAGGAATTACAAGCATGGTAAACATATTACAGCCAGAAGTAGTTGTAATAGGAGGAGGAGTATGTGCCCAAGGAGACTATCTTCTTAATCCTATTAAAAAGTTTGTAAAAGAAAATGCTTATGGATTAAAACCCTCTAAAGTTGAGGTTCGTATAGCAGAATTAGGTAATGATGCGGGAATTATAGGGGCTGCAATGCTTGGTAAAATGGAAAAATAAAGTTATATATTAATCATTAATAGGGAAGGGTCGATAATCGTTAATTGTTAAATAATAATTTATTATAAAACGATTTAAGACTGTTCCCTATAATTATATTCATATAATTTAAAGAAATATCTATATATGTTATAGAGGTGAAAAAATTGGATAATAATAAAATCATTAAAAAAATGTTAGAAAAACTTCCAAAAGAGTCAATTAAAATAGACGAACCTATGAAAAATCATACCTCCTTTAAGATAGGAGGTCCTGCTGATATATTTATTGTTCCTAAAAATATAGAACATATAAAGTATGCTGTTAAGGTATGTAGAGAAAATGAAATACCTTTTTATATTCTGGGAAATGGAAGTAATTTATTAGTACGTGATAAAGGATTTAGAGGAGTTATTATTCAAATTTATAAAAATATGAATAATGTAAAAATAGAAGGAGAAGAAGTATGGGCTGAAGCTGGGATTTTACTTTCTTCGTTATCTAAAAAAATAGTTGAAGCAAAGCTTACAGGTTTTGAATTTGCCAGTGGGATTCCTGGAACCTTTGGAGGAGCTATATATATGAATGCAGGAGCTTATGAAGGAGAAATAAAACAGGTATTAGTATCTGCTGATGTTATAGATGAATATGGGAATCAAATGACATTAAGTAATGAAGAATTAGAATTAGGATATAGAAATAGCATACTTCAAAAAAAAGGATATATTGCATTAAGTGGAAGACTAAAACTTAAAAAAGGAGATGTTAATAAAATAAAAGAAAAAATAAAATATTTAACAGATAAAAGAGTAAGTAAACAGCCTTTAGATATGCCTAGTGCAGGAAGTACTTTTAAAAGGCCTAAAGGATATTATGCAGGTAAATTAATAATGGATTCTGGTCTTAGAGGATATTCTATTGGAGGAGCCAAAGTTTCAGAAAAACACTGTGGATTTGTAGTAAATACAGGAAATGCTACGGCAAAAGATGTTATTAATTTAATAAAGCATATTCAAAATACAGTAAAAGAAAAATTTGGAGTTTTTATGGAACCAGAAATAAGAATAATAGGTGAAGAATAAATTTTATATTATTTATATTTTATATTAATATATGGTACAATATAAGAAAAACATTATAAAGGTGAGGAAGATGAGATTTGTTATCGTAACAGGAATGTCTGGAGCTGGGAAAAGTACTGCGATCAAAATGTTAGAGGATATAGGATTTTTTTGTGTAGATAATTTACCACCTTCATTAATTTCTAAATTTGCAGAAATTTGTTCAATGCATGGGAATGAATTTGATAAGGTAGCTTTAGGGATTGATACTAGAGGAGGAATACTTTTCTCTGAATTATTTGAAGGATTAGAATCCCTAAAAAACAAAGGATATAAATATGAAATTCTTTTTTTAGATGCTTCAGATGATATTTTAGTAAAACGTTTTAAAGAAACAAGAAGAAGGCATCCATTAATAAAAAATGAAAGAATTAATGTAGGGATAGAAAAAGAAAGAAAAATATTAAAAGATGTAAAAGAAAAAGCAGATTATATTATTGATACGAGTAATATATTAACAAGACAATTAAAAGAAGAATTATTTCATATTTTTATTAAAGGGAAAAAATTTGAAAGTTTAATAATTACAGTATTATCTTTTGGATTTAAGTATGGAATACCCACTGATTCAGATTTGGTTTTTGATGTTAGATTTATACCTAATCCTTATTATATCCCCGAAATGCGTCAAAAAACGGGAAATGATATAGAAGTGCAAGAATATGTAATGAGCTGGGATGAAAGTAAGGAATTCTTAAAAAAGATGGTAGACTTAGTAGAATTTTTAATACCTAATTACATTAAAGAAGGCAAAAATCAGCTAGTAATTAGTATAGGATGTACAGGAGGTAAACATAGATCAGTTACCTTAGCTAATGAATTACATCATATTCTTAAAAATAAAGGGCATAGAACAGTTTTAGACCATAGAGATATAGATAAAGATAATAAATTAGGAAAATGAGGAATGAGTATGAATTTATTGGATAGAGGGCCTAAAATAGTAGCCATAGGAGGAGGAACAGGGCTTTCTACTATGCTCAGTGGCTTAAAAAAATTCACATCTAATATAACAGCTGTAGTAACAGTATCTGATAATGGAGGGGGGTCTGGTATTTTAAGACAAGAAATGAATATACTTCCGCCGGGAGATATTAGAAATTGTATTTTGGCATTAGCTAATACAGAGCCTGTTATGGAAAGATTGCTTCAATATAGATTTAAAGAAGGAAGCTTAAAAGGACAAAGTTTTGGAAATTTATTTTTGGCAGCTATGACAGGAATTTCTAAAAATTTTGAAGAAGCAGTTCAAAAAATGAGTGAAGTTTTAGCTGTAACAGGAAAAGTTTTACCAGTTACTAAGCAAGATGTACAACTTTGTGCTAAATTAGGAAATGGAGAAATTATTTGTGGAGAGACAGAAATTGTAGAAAGAAGTAAAAAAGTAAAAACTTCTATTAAGGAAATATATTTATATCCTAAGAAACCTGAGCCACTTTTTGAGGTATTAGATGCAATAGAAAATGCAGATGCTATTATATTGGGGCCAGGTAGTTTATATACTAGTATAATACCAAATCTTTTAGTTAAAAAAGTTCCAGAAGCAATTCAAAATTCAAAAGCTATAAAAATATACATAGGGAATGTAATGACACAGCCAGGAGAAACCGATGGCTTTGATTTATTAAATCATATTGAAGAATTAGAGAAATATGGTGGGGAAAATATTATAGATTATGTTATTATAAATACAGAAACTATTCCAAAAGAATTACTAGATATATATAAAGAAGAAGGGGCAGAAGCAGTTAAATATGATATAAAAGCTATAAAAAATAAAGGATTTTCTATTGTATTAGCTCCAGTTCTTAAAATATATTCTGATAAAAAATTAGTAAGACATAATTCATATAAACTAGCAAAAGTTGTTATGGAAATAATAATAAAACATAAAGAGTTTTCTTGTGGAGGTGAATAAGTTGTCATTTTCTTCACAAGTTAAGAATGAATTAGCTAGGCACCTAGATAATACGAGACATTGTAAGATAGCAGAGATTGCCGCTTTAATTAATATGTGTGGAGAAGTTCTTATAAATAAAGAAAATAAAATATCAATAAAATTTCAAACAGAAAATGCAGCAGTTGCAAGAAAATACTTTACATTAATTAAGAAAACTTTTAATATAAATACAGAAGTATTGATAAGAAAGAATACTAAATTTAAAAAAAATAAAATATATGTTCTTTTTATTAATAAAACCAAAGATGCAAAAAAAGTTCTACAGGCAACAGGTCTTATTTTAGAAAAAAATGGACAAATTATAAAAAGGCAAGGGATATATCCTTTAATTGTACAAAGCACTTGTTGTAAAAGGGCATATATAAGAGGAGCTTTTTTAGGAGCAGGGTCTTTAAGTGACCCTGAAAAAACATATCACTTAGAATTTGTAAATCAAAATATTAATCATAGTGAAGATTTAAAACAACTAATCAATTTATTTGAAATGGATGCAAAGATTGTAAAAAGAAAGAAATATTATGTAGTTTATTTAAAAGAAGGGTCTCAAATAGTAGATCTTCTTAATATTATGGGAGCTCATATAGCATTAATGGATTTAGAAAATGTTCGTATTATAAAAGAAATGCGAAATAATGTAAACCGTATAGTTAACTGTGAGACAGCCAATTTAAAAAAGACTGTTTCTGCAGCAATAAAACAAATAGAAGATATTAAAGTTATTGATAAATATATGGGGCTTAGTAGTCTTCCAAAAGCTTTAGAAGATGTAGCTAGATTTAGGGTACAATATGCTGAAGCTAGTTTAAAAGAATTAGGAGCTATGTTAGACCCCCCCGTTGGAAAATCGGGAGTCAACCATAGACTTAGAAAAATAAGTAGGATTGCAGATCAATTAAGAGAGCAAAAAGGAGGATCAATATGATTGAAAAAACAGTTAAAGTAAATATGGAAACAGGATTAGAGGCAAGGCCAGCAGCTTTATTTGTACAGATAGCTAGTCAGTATAAAAGTAATATTCATGTATTAATGGAAGATAAGCAAGTGAATGCAAAGAGCATAATGGGAATGATGTCTTTAGGAGCATTAAAAGGACAAGAATTAACAATCAGGGCAGAAGGTGAAGATGAAAAAGAAGCGATTGATGTGTTAGAAAAGTTTTTAACTTCTCCTGAGGAATAATAAAAAGATGCCAGTTTTATGGCATCTTTTTATTATTCCTTATTTATTTGCAATTCTTTAAATTTATCAATTAATTTTTCTGCAAAAATCCTTTGGATATTAGAACTTATAATTAAATTAACAATAGTAATAAATAGTAAATAGTATTCATTATCGTTTTTAAAATCATTTTTATCATAAAGAGAATCTATTTTATTAGAGAAGTTTTCAACAAAATTTTTAATTTCCTCCTTTTGAATATTAAGAAATTGTTCATATATAGAATAAAGAGAAGAAAAATTCTTAGATTCATTTAACATATTTTCTTCAATAACAGGAGATAATAAAGTATGAATATCATCAAGGGATAAAATTTGTTTTAAATGATAAATTAATATAAGTAAAATCATATGTTTATTAGAATATTTCTTTTTTATAGGAGGAAAAAGGATACCAGCTTTAGTATAGTTATTAATCATTGTTTTTGTAAGAATTTTATCTTTCTTATTTACTTTCCATGATTCTAGTTGATCATCAAAAAAAGTAGTTACTTGATCCATATATAAATCAATTTTTGGAATATCTAATAATTCTATAACATTCAAATTATTAAATTCTTCAATAAGTTCTTTTATTATATCTTTATTAAAATTCATTGGCATCTCTCCTATTTTATTAATTTTAATACTATTATATCATATGTCATTGTAGCAAAGAATATTTATTAATATAAAAATATATAATATAAATATATTCATATAATAATAAAAACATTCATATATCAAAATAATAAAAATATATATTGAATTTTTAAAAAATATATAATATAATTATTACAAATATAATAAGTAGTATTAAATACTATGTTAGGAGTGATTGTATGTTAAAAAAAATAAAAGAACCTGTAAATGTGTTAACTCATCTAATAGGAGACATTCTTTCTATAATAGGATTAGGATTTTTGTTATATTATTCCATGTCAAAAGGAACAACATGGCATATAGTATCCTTTAGTATATTTGGGATTAGCTTAATTTTGCTATATACAGCAAGTACTCTTTATCATGCTCTTAATCTATCAAAAAGAAAAACAGAAATATTACAAAAAATAGATCATATGATGATATATGTATTAATTGCAGGAACATATACGCCAGTATGTTTAGTTGCCTTGAGAGGAATTTTGGGCTGGAGTTTATTTATATTTATATGGATTATTGCCTTGATAGGAATATTTTTAAAAATATTTTGGTTTAACGCTCCAAGATGGTTATCTACATTATCTTATATAATAATGGGGTGGATTGTGATAGTAGCTTTTGTACCTTTAGTTAAAGCAGTTAATTATAGAGGGTTAGTTTATTTAATATTAGGTGGAATTTTTTATACCATAGGTGGAATAATATATGGAACTAAAAGACCTAAAATAAACTTAAAGTTTTTTGGATTTCATGAGATATTTCATATATTCGTATTAGGAGGAAGTATATGTCATTTTTGTTTTATGTTAAATCTATTATAAAAAGTGCCTTTTTAAAAGGCTTTTTTTATTGATTTTTTATATTTACTTTATTCCATATAAGTAAGGTAAACACATATCAATTATGTTATAATAAAAACAATGATATGTAGTTTATGAAAGGGTGTATAGTATGGATACAACCGCCTTAAATAAAATTCCCTTTACTCATCTTCATGTTCATACGGAATATAGTCTTTTAGATGGTTCATGTAAAATTAAAGAATTAATTGCGAGAACTAAAGAATTAGGGATGGATAGTATAGCAATAACTGACCATGGTTCAATGTATGGGGTTATTGATTTTTATAAAGAAGCTAAAAAACAAGGGATAAAACCAATTATAGGGTGTGAAGTATATGTAGCACCTAGAAGTCGTTTTGATAAGGAAAAAGAAGATGCAAATTATTTTCATCTTGTACTTTTAGCAGAAAATATGGAAGGATATAAAAATTTAGTTAAATTAGTTTCTTATGGCTTTATAGAAGGATTCTATCATAAACCTAGAATAGATTTAGAACTTTTAGAAAGATATTCTAAGGGACTAATTGGACTTAGTGCTTGTTTAGCAGGGCCAGTAGCTAAAACAATTATGGAAGTTTCTTATGAAAAAGCTGTGGAAGTTGCTCTTAAATATGAAAAAATATTAGGAAAAAATAATTTTTATCTTGAACTTCAAGATCATGGTATAAGAGAACAAGGGGAAGTAAATCAGTATTTAATTAGAATGAGTCAAGAAATAGGAATACCTTTAGTTGTTACTAATGATATTCATTATACTTATAAAGAAGACGCAAAAGCTCATGAAATACTACTTTGTATTCAAACAGGGAAAACTATAAATGATGAAGATAGAATGATTTATCCAGGAGGAGAGTTTTATTTAAAATCTCCAGAAGAAATGTTAGATAGATTTCCTTATGCTAAAGAAGCTTTAGAAAATACATATAAAATAGCTAAAAGATGCAATGTAGAATTTACATTTCATGATTTAAAACTTCCCAAATATGATGTCCCAGAAGGCTATACTTCTAGTGAATATTTAAGAAAGTTATGCTTTGAAGGATTAAAATTAAGGTATCCTAATTATAAAGATGAACTTAAAGAAAGACTTGAATATGAATTATCAATTATTGAACAAATGGGATATGTAGATTATTTTCTTATAGTATGGGACTTTATAAAATATGCTAAGGACAATGGAATAATGGTAGGGCCAGGAAGAGGGTCTGCAGCAGGAAGTATGGTAGCTTATTGTCTTCAAATTACAAATATTGATCCGATTAAATATCAATTACTTTTTGAGAGATTTTTAAATCCAGAAAGAGTTAGTATGCCAGATATAGATATTGATTTTTGTTATGAAAGAAGGCAAGAAGTAATAGACTATGTTATACGAAAATATGGAGAAGATAGAGTAGCACAAATTATCACTTTTGGAACTATGTCCGCACGAGCAGTTATAAGAGATGTGGGGAGAGCTCTTAACATGCCTTATGCAGAAGTGGATAAAGTAGCAAAAATGATACCTTCAGAATTAGGAATTACCATTGATAGGGCGTTAGAAATCAATCATGAACTTAGAAATTTATATGAAAATGATGAAAAGGTTAATTATCTTATAGATATGTCAAAAAGATTAGAAGGGTTGCCAAGACATTCTTCCACTCATGCCGCAGGAGTAGTAATATCAAAAGAACCTGTAGTAGAATATGTTCCTTTAAGTGCTAGTGACGGCAATATAAACACTCAATTTACAATGACTACTTTAGAAGAATTAGGTCTTTTGAAGATGGATTTTTTAGGGCTTAGAACTTTAACTGTTATTCGTAATGCTATAGAACAAGTAGAAGCTAATTATGGTATAAAAATAGATATAGATAATATAGATTTTAATGATCCAAAAGTATATGATTTAATTTCTTCTGCTAATACGGAAGGAGTATTTCAATTAGAAAGTACTGGAATGAAGAATTTTATAAAAGAACTTCAACCTAGAAATATAGAAGATATTATAGCGGGAATTTCTCTTTATCGTCCAGGTCCTATGGATTTTATTCCTAAATATATAAAAGGAAAAAGAAATCCTAATGAGATAGAATATACTTTTCCTGCCCTAGAGCCTATTTTAAGTACAACTTATGGATGTATAGTATATCAAGAACAAGTTATGCAAATAGTAAGAGAGTTAGCGGGATATAGTTTAGGTAGAAGTGATTTAGTTAGAAGAGCTATGTCTAAGAAAAAGGCAGATGTAATGGCAGAAGAAAGGAAAAATTTTATATATGGAAATGGTAAAGAAATTCCTGGCTGTGTAAATAGAGGGGTCCCAGTTAAAATTGCTGAAAAAATATTCGATGAAATGACGGATTTTGCAAAATATGCATTTAATAAGTCCCATGCAGCCGCATATGCAGTGGTTGCATATCAAACAGCATGGCTTAAAACCCATTATCCAGTGGAATTTATGGCTGCTCTTATGACTTCTGTAATGGATAACACAGATAAGATAAAAGAATATATTCATGCATGTAAAAAAATGGGGATAGACATAATTTCTCCAGATATAAATGAAAGTTTTGCTTCTTTTTCTGTCTCTAATGGTAAAATACGATATGGTCTTGCTGCTATAAAAAATGTAGGGAAAACTATGATTTCAGCTATAGTAAAAGAAAGAAATGAAAATGGTAAATTTATTAGTTTAACAGATTTTTTTGAAAGAATGGATAGTTCTTATTTAAATAAAAGAAGTATTGAAAGTTTAATTAAAGCAGGAGCATTTGATTCTTTAGGAGGGAAAAGAAAGCAATATCTTTCAGTTTATAAACAGATTTCAGATAATATAATTAGTAAAAGGAAGAAAATAGTAGAAGGTCAGATTGATTTATTTGATTTTGGAGATAAAAGTATAAATAAAAAAGATACACTTCCTGATATAGAGGAATATCCTAATAACATACTTTTATCAATGGAAAAAGAAGTTCTTGGAATGTATTTGAGTGGACATCCTTTAGAGGAGTATAAAGAGGATTTAGATAAAAATACTAGTGCTAAAAGTTTAGATTTTATAAAAACAGATTCAGAAGATATTCAGAAGATAGTTGATGGGCAGATAGTAATTATAGGTGGAATGATAGTCCACAAAAGTATAAAATCTACTAGAAATAATCAAATAATGGCATTTATCACATTAGAAGATTTATATGGAAGTGTTGAAGTAATAGTATTTCCTAAGATTTATGAAAAATATATTAATCTAATAAAAGAAGATGAAGTTGTATACATAAAAGGAAGAGTTTCTTTAAGAGAAGATGAGGATGGAAAATTAATATGTGAAGATATTATTCCATTTGAAAATATGAAATATATTAAAAATAAACAAAATACAAAACTTTATTTAAAAATTCCTAGTTCAAAGGGAGGAATAGAAGTAGTAGAAAAAATAAAACCTATTTTAGAAATTTATAAAGGAGATATTCCGGTAATTATTCATGTTGAAGCTTTGAAAAAAACTATGAAAGCGACAAAAAATTTATGGATTTATCCAGAAAAAGAGTTAATTTCTAATTTAAAAAATATGTTAGGAGATAAAAATGTTGTAATTAAAAATAAATAGAAATATATATTTTTAGTTGCAATACAAAAATAATTTTATTACAATTAATAAGGATTTTATAATGGAGGGGCTGTTATATTAAAATCTATATAATAGATTTATTTATATATAAAATGATTAAGGAGGTAAGTACTATGGGCAAAGAAGTAAAAACCATAGGAGTATTAACTAGTGGAGGGGACGCTCCTGGAATGAATGCAGCTATTCGTGCTGTTGTTAGGGCTGCAATTTCAAAGGGTATTAAAGTAATGGGGATAAGAAAAGGATATAATGGTCTTATTCATGGTGATATCTTTGAAATGAATGAAAGAAGTGTATCAGATATAATTCAAAGAGGGGGAACTATGCTTAAAACTGCAAGATGCCCTGAATTTATTAAAGAAGAAGGACAAAAGAGAGGGGCACAAATGTGCAAAGTATTTGGTATAGATGGTTTAGTAGTTATTGGAGGAGATGGTTCCTTTAAAGGAGCAGAAAAATTAGCAGCTTTAGGGATTAACACCATAGGAATTCCAGGAACTATAGACCTTGATATTGCTTGTACTGATTATACTATTGGATTTGATACAGCTGTAAATACAGCTATGACTGCTATTAATAAAATAAGAGATACTTCAACTTCCCATGAAAGATGTAGTGTTGTAGAGGTTATGGGAAGAAATGCAGGGTATATTGCTCTTTGGAGTGGAATAACTAATGGGGCAGAATTAATTCTTATTCCTGAAAAAGAAAGACCAACTGATGAAGAAATTATAAGAGAAATATTAGAAAATAAACAAAAAGGGAAAAGACACTATCTCATTATTGTAGCAGAAGGAGTTGGTGGGTCAGAAAAATTAGCTAAAAAAATAGAAGAAGTAACAGGAATAGAAACAAGAGCAACAATTTTAGGATATCTTCAAAGAGGAGGAAGCCCATCGGCGATTGATAGATTACATGCATCTATGATGGGAGCTAAGGCAGTTGAACTTCTTTATGAAGGAAAAAGTAATCGAATTGTAGCTTATAAAAATGGTCAATATGTAGATTATGATATTAACGAAGCATTAAACATGACTAAAACAATAGATGAGAAAATGTATTCAGTATCTAAAATTTTATCAATATAGGAGAGTAAAAATGAGAAAGACAAAGATTGTATGTACATTAGGACCAGCGTCTGGAGATATAAAAACTATAAAAGAATTAATTAAATATGGCATGAATGCAGCTAGAATTAACTTTTCCCATGGAACCTATGAATCCCATGGAAAGATTATTAAAAATCTTATCCAAGCTAGAGAAGAGTTAGGGATTCCTATAGCTTTAATGTTAGACACAAAAGGACCTGAAATTCGCATTAAAGATTTTAGTAAAGAACAAATCTTTTTAAAACAAGGACAAACCTTTGTG
This sequence comes from Defluviitalea phaphyphila, assembly GCF_001466305.1. Classification (GTDB taxonomy): domain Bacteria; phylum Bacillota; class Clostridia; order Lachnospirales; family Defluviitaleaceae; genus Defluviitalea_A; species Defluviitalea_A phaphyphila. The sequence continues at coordinate 16,779 of NZ_JWID01000018.1, read as the reverse complement.
CTTACAACAGAAGACGTACAAGGAGATGAAAAAAGAGTAAGTGTAACATATAAGAATCTTCCTTTTGATCTTAATAGGGGAAGCAGGGTACTTTTAGATGATGGTCTAATAGAACTTAGAGTGAAAAATTTAACAGATACAGAAGTTGAATGTGAAGTAATAAATGGTGGACCTTTAAGTTCTAAAAAAGGAGTTAATATTCCAGATGTATATGTAAATCTTCCTTCTTTAACAGAAAAGGATATAGAAGACATTAAATTTGGCATAAAAATGGGATTTGACTACATAGCAGCTTCTTTTATTCGTTCAGCCAATGATATTATTAAAATCAGAAAAATATTGGAAGAAAATGATGGAAGTAATATAGATATTATTGCCAAGATAGAAAATAGAGATGGAGTAAATAATATAGATGAAATTTTAGAAGTGTCTGATGGAATAATGGTAGCAAGAGGAGATTTAGGAGTTGAAATTCCAACAGAAGAAGTCCCTCTTATACAAAAAATGCTAATTAAAAAAGCTAATCAAAAAGGGAAGCCTGTAATAACAGCTACACAGATGCTAGATTCCATGGTTAGAAATCCAAGACCTACAAGAGCTGAAGCTAATGATGTCGCTAATGCAATCTTTGACGGGACAGATGCTATAATGCTTTCTGGAGAAACAGCAAAGGGGTCATATCCTATAGAAAGTGTAAAAACAATGGCTACTATTGCTGAAAGAACAGAAAATTCTATTGATTATATGAAAAATATGAGTGAAGTTCAAAATTCTATTCAAACTAATATAACTAATGCTATAAGTCATGCTACGTGTACAACTGCAACACAGTTAAATGCAGCATGTATTGTAACTGTAACTAGATCAGGCAGTACAGCAAAAATGGTATCTAAATTTCGCCCATCTTCTCCTATATTAGGATGTACTCCAGATGAACAAGTATGGAGAAAATTAAGTTTAGTTTGGGGATGTGTACCAGTAAAAACAAATATAAAATCTACAACGGATGAGATTTTTGCTCAAGCTATACAAAAATCAGTTGAAACTGGGATAGCTAAGAAAGGAGATATAATAGTAATTACAGCAGGAGTTCCTGTAGGGATATCTGGAACCACAAATATTTTAAAAGTACATATTGTAGGAAATGTATTAGTAAAGGGAAAAGGTATAGGACAACAAACTGTATCAGGTACTGCTAGTGTAATTAAAGTAGTAGATGAAGCTGAAAAATATTTTAAAAAAGGGAATATATTAGTTACTTATAATACTGATAATGAGTTTCTCCCCTATATGAAAAAAGCCTCAGCTATTATAGTCGAAAATGGAGAAGAGGGAGAGAATAATCATGCAGCTATTGTTGGTAGAGCTTTAGATATTCCAGTTATAATAGGATGTAGCAATGCAGTAGATTTAATTAGGAATGGTACTATAATAACAGTAGATAGTAAAAAAGGATTAGTATATAATGGAGTACCAGAAAAGAAGAAAATAATTATTAAGTAATAGACATTTGACAAAATTCAAATAAAATGATATTGTATTTATAAGAGATATGTATAGTATTATACATATATATGAATATGAAAGGAGAAATTAATATGAGTAAATGGGTATGTTTAGTATGTGGATATGTATATGACCCAGCAGAAGGAGACCCAGATAACGGAATAGCAGCAGGAACAGCATTTGAAGATATTCCAGATGATTGGGTTTGTCCTCTTTGTGGGGTAGGTAAAGACCAATTTGAAGAACAATAATATTTAGGGCAGTCCATTGACTGCCCTTTAAAATATTTATTATTAAATAAGATAGGAGTGATATTATGGGAGAGCCTAAATATGATGCTAAAGAAATATTAAAATTTGCAATTAGTATGGAAGAAGAAGGAGAAAAGTTTTATAAAAAATTAGCAGAAAAAGCTAAAGGGGAAATTAAAGAAGGACTTCTTTCTTTAGCAGAAGATGAAGTAAAACATAAAAAAATATTTACTAAATGGTACGATGATATTAATACAGATAATAAAGAAGACTATCTCTTTGAAGAAACTGTGGATTTATTTTTTAAAAGTTATGCAAAGACTAAAGGGTTTGATGGGAGAGAAGAAATACCAAATTCTTTAGAAGAAGCTATTGATATGGGTATTAATACAGAAAAAATTACTATAGAATATTACAAAAGTCTTTTAGAACATGCAAAATCCAAAGCAAAAGAAGTTTTACAAAATTTAATAAAAGAAGAAGAAGGTCATTATAATAAATTAAAGACATATAAGGAAAAAATAAATTAAAATAATATATGAATACCATATAAGATAGTGAATTCTATTTACTATCTTATATGGTATTTTTATAATTAAAATACTATTTTTTTGAAAAAACTTGTATTTATATTGAATTGATGGTAAAATAATGATATAAAATACAACTATTTGTCATGGAGGAATTTTATGATACAAATTTTATTAGTAGAAGATAACTTCCATGAAAGGAAAAGAGTAATAAATATTTTAAAAGAAATTACTTATGAAATAAATATATATGAAGCAGAAACTGGGAAAAAAGCTATAGAAATATTAAGAAATCAGGATATTGATTTATTTTTTTTAGATATAGAACTTCCAGATATTTCTGGAATAGAACTTGCAGAAAAAATTAGACAAATTGATAGATATGAATTTAGTTATATAGTTTTTATTACTAGTCATGTATATTTTCAATTAAAAGCTTTTAAAAAAATTCATTGTTATGATTTTATAGAAAAACCCTATGAAAAAAAAGATATATTAGAAGTAACTGAAAAATTAATAAGAGCTATAAAAAAAGAAGTAAAAAATAATAAGACAGAAAGAAAAAAGATAAAATTTAAATTAAAAAGTTTTATTTTATCAATTTATGAAGATGAAATAATATTTATAGAATCCCAAGGCCGAAATTGTTTAATACATACTCAAAATGAAGTTTATGAAATAAATAATTTAAGTATGAAAAAAGTTTTAAATATGCTATCAAAAGATTTATTTATGCAAACTCATAAGTCTTATATTATTAATGTTGAGTACATAAAAGAGATTAAAAAAAAGGGTCGAAATGCTTGGACTGTATATTTTTACAATTATAAAATCCCAGCTTATATAAGTAATAAATATAAAAATAAATTTATAAATGTTATAGATAGAAAAGAGGTGAACAATAATGAAGTTGTATGAAGCAATTATACTATCTATAATGGAAATAATAGGTTTTTTAACAATATGTGAAAGTTTAAATGAAAAATTTAATAAAAATTTTTTAAAAAAATTAATATTGATTTTTATAATATCTTTTTTAGTGTTTATATTAAATCGATATGAATTATCTAATAGTTTTATAATAATATATTTTGTAACATTTATTTTAGGAAATAAATTATTTAAAGTTCCTTTTAAAAAGATGTTTTTTATATTTCTTATAGCTTTTGGAGTTGTCATGGGAATTCAAATGATCGTTACATATATTTTAATAATATTTTTAAAAGATAGTTATTATACATTTATTAATGGATTATTTATTAATAGTATTATAATTATATGCTGTATTATAATAAAAAAGTACAGAATTGTAAATAATATAAAAAAAATATTAAATAAAGAATATAGAATTTTAGGTATAATATTTTTAAATAGTATTTCTTTAATTATGGGTTTTTTATATATTTGGTATATGAATAATAATGTGGAGTTTAATAATAATCCTATAAAATTAATAGGATTATTTCTATGGATATCCATAAATGTTTATATTTTTTATCAAACTATTATATTAAGAACACAAGAGGAACAGATTTTTGTTAATGAAAAATATATACCTTATGTAAAAAAACTCATGGAAGAAACTAGGAGAAAACAACATGATTATTCTAATCATTTAAATTCTATTTATGGTATTACAGAAATAGAAAATTCAGAAAAAGCTATGGAAGAAATAAATAAATATTTACAAGGATTAATTAAAGATTTCAAAAAATTAGATAAAATTTTAAATATTAGTGACCCTGTTTTAAGTGCTATTATTTATAGTAAAAAAATTTTGGCTGAAGATAAAAAAATTGATTTTAAACTTAATATAGTAAATAAAATACCAGAATATAAGTTAGAAAAATATGAGTTAGTAGAAGTTTTAGGAAATTTATTAGATAATGCTATAGAAGCAGTAGAAGATTTAGAAAAAGTTCCTAAAGAGGTTATAGTAACTCTAGGAACTTTGGGTAATCAAAACTTAATCGAGGTGAAAAATACGGGGAAACCTATTCCAGCTAAATATCTTAATTCTATTTTTAAAAAGGGTTTTTCCACTAAGGAAGGAAAGCACTATGGTTATGGTCTATATAATGTTAAGACCATAGTTGATAAATATAATGGAACCATAGAGCTTTCCTTAGAAAATCCATATATAGCCTTTAAGATATTATTTTAATAAATCTTTTGGGCATTTAGGTTCTCCCCACATGTAGAAGCAAACATACAATTTAGTTGTGTAAGCAGCGAGTACAAAGAAATTTGCAAGAGAAAGTAGAACAGGTGTTAAGATTTTTCTCTTTATCATAATACATCCCCCTTCCCTAATAATTGTAAAGATTGAAGAAACAAAGTATATATTCCACAAGCTAAAAATGTGGAATTATGTATAAATGTAAGTAAAATAATTAGCAAAATCAAAGAAAATACGGTAGATACATATTTAAAATTTTGTCTTCTTTTTGGATTGATAATAGGACGTAGGGGCGATGGTTTTGGAGAATTTAAGAAGATTAATAATATACTTATACCTCCTATTATCAAGGAAATAAAAAAGTTTGGTATAAAAATATGGGGTAGTATAATAACTGTCATCAGAAAGAAAATCAAGGATACTAAAAAGCAAACAGAAGGACTTTTAAAATGTAAGCCCCCTGAAAAAGGTCGTATAAATATTAAGACACAAAATGAAAATAAAAACAATTTAAAATAACCAAGTAAAGAAAAAATAATGAAAAGAAGAAATGTTTTGGTAAATTCATGGGCAATAACTGTCATAGCATATCTCATTTTACGAATATCACTATGAGATATTAATTTTTCCCTATAAACTTTAAATGATATTAAATTAATTAAATATTGCAAAGCAGATTCACCAAACCTTTTTTAAAATATATCTTTAAGATGATACAATTATAACATAAAAAAATACATTAATGTTAAAAATGTAATAAAATTGTAGTGAAATGTAATAAAAAATACCATCTATTTTTCAAGATGGTTATTAAAAAATACAATTATTTATTTTGATTTTAAATTATCTTTAGGACATTTTTTGAAAAAAGAACAACCTTTACAATCTTCACATTTTTTATATGGATAATTAACTATAGTATTGCACCTAGGACAACGAGAATTTATTTTAATATCTACTTCATTTCCACAAGTAGGGCATTTCATAAACTCACCCCTAACTATATTAGAATAAACGATAAAATACCTCCAACTAAAAATGATATAAATATACTTCCAAACCAAATAAGAGCTGATTCTTTCCAATCTCTTTCTTTAAATATAACTAATATGGCAGCTATACATGGAACAAAAAGGGTGATTACAACTAAAGAAACTAAAATTTGTGCATCATTTAGCAGTCCTTGTTCTGCTAAACTAAAAAGTCCAGCAGCTCCAAAATCCCTTCTAATAATACCCATTATAAAGGCTGTTGCTACTTCTTTTGGCAATTGTAAAAATCCTTCTGTTAATGGTGCTATAATATTTTGAATTCCTACTAATATATTAAAATGCTCCATAAAAGTTATAAGTACAGCTCCTATTACAAAAAGAGGAGAAGCCTCTTTTAAAAACATTATAGTTTTAGTGTAAGTTTTAGATAAAATATTTTTTATTCTTGGTATTCTAAGAGGAGGGATATCAATAAGTAAGTCCGTAGATTCTCCAGGTAAAATTTTATTTAAAATAGTTCCTGTAATAATGAATACTAAAACTATGGTTAAAACATAAACTAAGAAATAAGAAATTCCAATAGAGCTGGTCATACCTACAATTACTCCTAATTGAGCAGAACAGGGAATGGCTAGTCCTAAAAGCATAGTCGCTATAAATCTTTCTCTTTTAGATCCTAAAAGTCTGGTTGTAATGGTTGCCATAGTGACGCATCCAAAACCTAAGATAATAGGAATAATAGCTCTTCCGTTTAAACCTAATTTAGTTAAGGATTTATCTACTAAAGTTGCAATTCGAGGAAGATATCCAGAATCTTCTAATATAGATAGCAGAAAATAAAATCCTATAACTAAAGGTAAAAGAAGTCCTAAGATATAAATAGGAACCATAGTTAAAATTCCAAATTCTCCTATTAAGAATTTTTCTAAGAAATTATGCCCTTTTAACAAGGGTTCAAATATACTAACTATAAAATTATTATAATAAGTTCCCATAATAATTTCTTCTGTAAAACCTACAACAGTCTGAGCTATGAAAACTCCTAAAAATTCATACATAATAAAAAGGGTGAATATTAATATAGGAATACCAGTAAGGGGTTTTAACATCATTTGACTTAAACGAGTTTTAAAAGAAGCTCCTTGGCTTGTTTGAGTTACTACTTTATCTACTATTTCATTAACTCTTTCACGTCTTTGATGATAAATTTTTTCCCTAAGATTATAATCTTTTTGTATATTATTTCTTGCTATTATATTTTCATCTTCTTCTAGTACAAGTAAGGCTTCAGAAGGATTTGATACCAAAGGCATCACTTCCTTTAGTTTTTCCCGAATTCCACTAATAGGATTACCTGTGCAAGCAGTATTTATTTTATTTTTTACTTCATCTAAACCTATCTTATGTACTGCTACAGTTGGTATAATAGGAACTCCTAGCATTTCGGATAATTTTTCTATATCTATTTTAAGACCATTTCGTTTTACATCATCCATCATATTAAGAGCTACGATTACTTTTTTACCCATATCTATTAATTGCTGAGTAAGGAATAAATCTCTTTCCATATGTACAGCATCTACTACGTTTAAAATAATATCTCCACTAAGTATTACATCTCTAGCTACTCTTTCTTCATCATTAAAAGATGACACCCCATATACTCCAGGAGTATCAAAAACTATATATTCATTATATATTCCATGACTTATATCTACTGTTGTACCTGGAAAATTAGATACATCTACATATATACCTGTTAAAGCATTGAAAAATACAGATTTACCAACATTAGGGTTTCCGACTAAAACTAATTTAATTTTATCTGAATGACTTTTTAGGTCAAATGGCATGTTAGTTGAGTGATCAGAGCTCATAGTAATCCTCCTATAATGATTAAGAAACTAGTTTAATTTTGATTTTTTTTGCTAAATTATGTCCAACTGCGATTTCTTGCATACGATTTTGTAAAATAACAGGCCCTGAATTAATAACCTCAGAACATTTGACCTTAGCACCTTCATAAATACCAAAACGAATAGCTTGAGCTTTAACATCAGGGTCCGGGATAGATATAATTTCTATAAATTGACCAGGACGGGCATTGGATAGACACATAAGGGTTCCTCCTTGTAATAATAATTATTATCAATTGAAAATAAAAACCTTGTTCGATTGTAGTATATTATCAATGATAATAATTGTCAATATAATAATATTGAATTAAAAACAAATTAATACATAAAAAGAAATAATTAAAAAATATATTTAGTTTAGAAAATAAGTTTAGTATAAAACTTTTATTTTAAAAAAGATTTTTTACTTGATTACATATCCCCAGTTAGCAAGTTTTTCTTGAGTTCCAATCCATACGGGGGTCCCTTGTTTTACAATATTAAATATTTTTTCCACATCGGAATTTTTCATTCTTATACAGCCATTTGAAACAAAATATCCAATGCTTCCTTCATTATTTGTTCCATGAATTCCATAGAGATATCCATCATCTATATTAAGTCCCATCCATCGATATCCTAAAGGATTTTGAGGAACTCCTCCTTCAATATTTTTCCAAGCAGGATTTATGATTTTATTTTGAATTATTAATTTTCCTTCTGGAGTAAGTTTGGGATTTTTACCTGTTGCTACAGGAAATTTTTCTATTATTTGATTACCTTTTAAAAGTGTTAAGGTGTTAGAAGATTTATTAATTGTAATCCAGTAACCATTAGTAGGGGGGTTAGACACTATTGTTTGTATAATAGGAGGAGTCATTCCATTTTCTATTAATATTTTATTTATTGTATTAATAGTTTCTTGTCCTATAACACCATCTACTTTTATTCCTTGGTCGTATTGAAATTTTAAAATTACATCTTTCATATTTTGATCAAATATGTAGGAGGTTGTTCTAATATTATATCCTATTTTTTTGAGAGATTTTTTTATTTGCATTACATCTTCTCCAGTTTGCCATAGGGATAGGGGTCTTGTATATTTAAGACCACCTTTAACATTTAAATAAGGGAAATTTCCTACGTCTATTGTTTTAGAGGATAAAATGCATACTAAAGGAGTATCTTCAAAAGTTTCTTTTCTTGCTATATTAGGATTATTAGGGATGGTGATAAATAAGATTAAAAATATAAAGATTATACTAAAGATTAATTTTCGCAAAATATTTTTCCTCCCTAATGACTTTTTATTATATCTTTTATATTTTATTTTATTAGGGATTTTTATAGAACAAAATAAATAAGAATAAGAGGTTTAGAAATGAAACTTTAAGTATGAAATAAAAAAATAAAGATGGAAAAATCCATCTTTATTCTTCTACAGTAATAACAGAAACAGGACATTCTTCCATTGCTTCTATTGCTGAGTCTTTTGCATTTTCAGGAACTTTGTCCACATAAACTTCAGCTAAACCATCATCAGCCATACGAAATACTTCAGGACATACTGAAGGGCAAGTTCCACAAGCAATACATCCATCTCTGTCAATTTTTGCAATCATTTTTATTTTCCTCCTTAAAAATACTTAATCATTTTAAGTATTTCCTAATAGAGAAAAATATATGCAAAAACTTATAATAAAAAATATTTTTTATATTTAAGTTAAAATTCTTAATTTTTCAATTCTATTTTTATCAGTACTTTCTACAATAAATTTTATATTCGTATATTCTACAGTTTCACCTTTTTCAGGAAACCGTCCAAGTCTTCCTATTACGAAACCACCTATTGAATCAAAATCTTCAGATTCTATATTAATATTTAGTATTTTATTAATTAAGTCAATTCTTGCACTTCCATCAACAATAAATTCATTTTCATTAATTCGTTCTATTTCCTCATCTTCATCATCATATTCATCTTCTATATCGCCTACTATTTCTTCTACTAAATCTTCCATTGTCACTATTCCTGCTGTTCCTCCATATTCATCTAAAACAATGGCCATAGGAATTCTATTATTTCTCATTTCTGTAAATAATTCAGCTATTCCTTTAAATTCATAAGTAAAAAAAGGTTCTCTAAGTATTTCTTTTAAATTAAATTTTTCTTTATTACCATCAAAGAAAAACAAATCTTTAATATATAAAATACCAATTATATTATCAGTATTATCTTCATATACAGGCATTCTTGAAAAATGTTCTTTTTTAAACAAAGAAATAATTTGATCATAAGAAGAATTAACATCAATAGCGACCATATCAGTTCTTGGAGTCATTACATCTTTAGCCTGGGATTCACCAAATTCAAAAACATTATAAATCATTTTCTTTTCTTCGCCTTCTAAAACCCCTTCTTCATGGCTTACATCTACTATTGTTTTTAGTTCTTCTTCTGTTATAAAATGAGTTTGTTTTTCAGGATTTCCGCCCAATAATCTAATTATGAAGTTAGTAATATGCATAAGAATATTGACTATAGGACCTAAAATAATAGTTATAGTTTTTATTATTTTAGATATTTTTAAAGCTATTTTTTCAGCATTCTGTACTGCAAGCGATTTTGGAGTTATTTCTCCAAAAATTAAAACAAGAATAGTCATAATTCCTGTAGCTATACCTACCCCTGCATTTCCCCAAATGCTCATAGCTAGAGAAGTTGCTAGGGCAGAAGCTCCAATATTAACGATATTATTTCCTACTAAAATAGAACCTAATAGTTTACTGGGGTTTTCTATTAAATTATTAATAGTATCTGCTCCTTTAATTTTTTCCTCCATCATATGTCTTAATCTTATTTTGCTTAAAGAAGTTAAGGCAGTTTCAGAAGCAGAAAAAAAGCCAGAAAAGAATAAAAGAATCAGCAGAGCAAAAACCTGCCACATCTCACCAGGTTCCAAAATAAATCACACTCCTAAAAATTTTATATATTATAAAATAAATTACTTGATAAATTATACCATAAAAAATTTATTTTTCATAGTCTTTTATAATTTTGTACATTGCAGAAAATTTAAATCAATAAATTTTAAGAATTTTGTTGCTATATTAATAGATTTATATGTAAAATGATTAATATAGCAATAATATTATACTAAATAAATTAAAGGAGTTGAAAATATGGCTGATAAAAGAATAAAAATGGATAAACGAAAAAAGATAGCATTGATTGCCCATGACAATAGAAAAGTGGATTTATTACATTGGGTTAAGGAAAATAAAGAAATGTTAAGTAAACATATTTTATATGGAACAGGAACCACTGGAAGTATGGTGGAAAAAGAAACAGGACTTTCTGTTATTACATTTAATAGTGGGCCTTTAGGAGGAGACCAACAAATAGGAGCTAGAATTGTAGAGGGAGAAATAGATTTTATGATTTTTTATTGGGATCCATTATCTGCACAACCTCATGACCCAGATGTAAAAGCTCTTTTAAGAATTGCTGTATTATATGATATTCCAGTAGCTAATAATAGAGCAACAGCTGATTTTTTATTAACTTCTAGTTTGATGAATAAAGAGTATGAAAGATTGATAATTGATTATAAACAACGTTTAGAATTATAAATGGAAAATCATCAAAATCCTAATTTAAAATAAGTATTAGAGATTTTGATGATTTTTTATATTGTTAAAAAAATACAATTTATATTGAAGAATAAAATACTAATATTTGATTAAAATAAATATATAAAAGTCATAGGAAAGGAAGATAGTATGAAAAAATATATAAGTTTTATAATAGCTATAATAATAATGAAATTATCTTTATTTGGATGTGCTAATAATAATGAAGAAAGCAATCAAGAAAATGATAATGTTACTCAGAATGAGGGGAGTACTATATCTGATAATGATGATGAAGATAATATGGATACGGTGGAAGAACCTCAAACAATGGGTCCTTGGGAAGATGGAACATATACAGCTACTGGAGATCCTTGGGAATATGGGAGTGAAGATGCAACTGTCACTATATCAGGAGGAAAAATAGTAGAAGTTACTTTAAGAAGATTAGATAGTTCAGGGAATGAAGTTAATTATGATGAATGGACAGGAGAAGAAATAGACGGAAAAACATATCCTAATTTAAAACAATATCGTATCGATATGGCTAATGAAATGATTAGAGAACAAACTTATGATGTAGATACAATTTCAGGAGCAACTGTGAGTACAGCTAATTGGAAAGAAGCAGTTAGGAGAGCCTTAGAAAAAGCATCGCAATAAGTGTACCTTTGGTACACATTTTTTATAGATAAAAAACAAAAAAAGTTTGTTTTTTATCTAAGTCATGTTAAAATCATAATATATAATTTGTTTTATTTGTTTTATTAACATGACGGAGGGGAAATATGAGTCATTTTACAAACAAAATAACATCAGATATAAAAAAGTTTATGATGGCAGTAGGTCAAGCAGTAGATTGGTTTTTAATAACTAATAAAAATGGAATAATTGAATATGCTAATGAATCTGTGGAAAGAATAACAGGATACAAAACAGATGAGATTTTAGGGAAAACCCCTGCTATTTGGAAATCAGACAAATATAATAAGGAATTTTATAAAGTTTTATGGGATACTATTTCGAGTGGACAACCCTATAGAAATATTATTTTGAATAGAAAAAAAGACGGAGAGATATTTTATCTAGATCAAAGTATTTCTCCTATAAGAGATGAAAATGGAGAAATTATATATTTTGTTTCTACTGGAAAAGATATTACAGAGAATAAAAAATTAGAGGATAAGTTAAACTATTTATATCATTATGATATTATGACAGGTCTTCCCAATAGAACGCAGTTTTGTAGAAAAATAACTCAAGAAATAGATAGTGCAGAATTAGAAAAAAAGATATTAGCTTTAGTTATTATAGATATAAAAAAATTTATTTTTGTTAATGAAACTTTTGGTACAGAATTTGGTGATATGGTTCTTAAGGTTATAGGAAATCGTTTATGTAAAATAGTAGGGGAAGAAAATATAGTAAGTCGTATTGGTGGAGATGAATTTGGCATTATATTAAAAGATATTAAAAAGTTAGAAGATATATTTATTTATATAGAGAAAATTTTAAAATCAACGGAAAAACCTATTAAAATTGAAAAACAAGAAGTTATATTAGCTATGTCTATAGGGATCTCTATTTACCCCAATGATGGTATGAATATGAAACAGCTTTTATCTAATGCAGAAATAGCTTTATCCCAAGCAAAAAGAAATCCTTCTTTTAAATACATGTTTTATGGGAAGCATATGAATTTAGATGCTAAAAATTTTCTAATTATGGAAAATAAGTTATTAAAAGCTTTTAAACAAAATAAATTTACTGTATTTTATCAACCTTATTTTAATTTGGCAGATAAAAGGTTGCAAGGATTTGAAGCATTAATATGATTATATGACGAAAAACAAGGAATGATATCTCCAAATTTATTCATACCTATCTTAGAAGAAACTGGATTAATAAAAGAAGTAGGGATTCAAGTTATAAAAATAGTATGTAAACAAATTAGAGAATGGATTAATAAAGGATTTTTAACAGTTCCAGTTGCTATTAATCTTTCTCCAGTTCAATTTAGAGATAAAAGCTTATTTCAAGAAATTATGAGAATTATTTTAGATTATGATTTAAATGCAGAAATGCTTACATTTGAAATTACAGAGTCCACTTTTATGGAAGATATTAGTTCGAGTTATGAAATTTTAAGAAATATGAAAGATTTAGGTTTTTCGATTTCTATAGATGACTTTGGGACAGGGTATTCTTCACTTAGCTATCTTAAAAAATTTCCGCTAAATTATTTAAAGATAGATTTATCATTTATTAGAGATATTACTAAAGATGAAGATGATAAGGCTATTGTAAATGCTATTATTTCTATGGCTCATAGTTTAAATTTAAAAACAATTGCAGAAGGGATAGAAAATAAAGATCAACTAGAAGAATTATTAAAACTTAAATGTGATATAGGACAAGGATATTATTGGAGTAAGCCAGTACCGGCTGAGGAAGTAGAAAAATTTTTAAATAATAGATATTAAAATTATAATAAGAAGTATTAAAAACTTTATCATGTACATAATAATTTTATAAAATGAGTATACTTGCATAATTAGAATAACTATATTAATATTATAATATTATAATAAATACAGGAGGCTTGAAATGGGGATAAAAATTATTGCTGATAGTAGTTGTGATTTAACGAAAGAAATGAAGGAAGAAATGAATATTGAAATTGCTCCTTTAACTCTTCAATTAGAAGACAAAAAGTATGTAGATGATGAAAAATTAGATGTTAAAGCTTATATAAAAGATATGAAAAAATGCAAAAATCCTCCAAAAAGTGCATGTCCTTCGCCAGAGGAATTTATGAAAAGATATGAAGGAAATGATAATATATTTGTTGTTACTTTATCATCTGCTTTAAGTGGCACATATAATAGTGCTATATTAGCAAAAAATATGTTTTTAGATGAAGTAGGGGATAAATTTATTCATGTTTTTGATTCATTTAGCGCTTCAATTGGAGAAACACTTGTTAGTTTAAGAATTCATGAACTTGCAAAAATAAATATAGAAGAAGCAGAAATTATAAAAAAAGTTAATAAATATATTAAAGAAATGAAAACTTTTTTTCTATTAGAAAATTTAGAGCATTTAGCCAAAGCAGGACGACTTAATCCTATTATAGCCAAAATAGCATCTGTATTATCTATAAAACCTATTATGGGTTCAACAGATGAAGGTACTATTAGATTAGTTCAAAAGGTTAGAGGATATAAAAAAGCTTTTAATAAATTTATAGATATTATAGGAGAAGAAGGAAAAAATTTAGAAGAAAAGGTATTAGGTATAGCACACTGTAATTGTTTAGATAGAGCTTTAAAATTCAAAGAAGAAATATTAAAAAGATATAAATTTAAGGATATAATTATAGTAGAGATGGGAGGATTAAGCTCTACTTATGCTGATGAAGGAGGACTTGTGATAGCATTTTAAATATATTTTTAATAAAAAGGGCGAATAATTCGCCCTTATTGTTGTATATTAAAAAGATTTTATATTTTAAGAGGATTAAATTATAAAAAGCTCTTAATAAAAAATATATTTTAAATTATAATATAATTATGAATTTGTTTTTATAGTGGACATTATGTATAAATAATGGTATATTTTACTATATATTATATGTCGAAATAAATAAGGAGATGTATTTTATGGATAATAAAACTTTGGTTAATAATGAAGAAGAAAAAGATTATTTTGAAGAAAAAGATTATTTTGAAGAAGAAGAAGAAAGAAGAAAACAAGAAGAGTTAAAAGTTATCCTAGAAAGTACTAATCCTCTTAAAAAAGAACAAAAATTGACAGAAGAAGAGTTAGAAAGTTTTTATTCTATTAATTCAAGAAGGAGAAAAAATAAAAGATATATAGTAAAAGAAAAAATTATAAGTGCAACTATTTTAGGAGTAGGAGCTATAATAATTATAGGAATAATATTAATTATCTTTAATTCTATATTAAAAAATGATAAAATTAATCAGAGAATAGAAGAATTAAATAATGAGATTATTAAATTAGAAGAAGAAAATGAAAATCTAAAGTTAGAAAATCAGGAGCTTAAAGAAGAAATAGAAAAATTAACGGTAAACTCTGAAGAGTCCTATATAGAATCAAATCAAATATCTGATGAATCCTCCCAAGAAGCAATAAATCAGGAAGAAAATTTTTCTCAAGAAGAAACAAATCAAGAAGAAAATTTATCACAAGATATAATTTATTATACTGTTCAAAAAGGCGATACTTTATGGAAGATAAGCCAAAAATTTTATGGAGTAGGAAAGTATTATGAAACTATTATGAATTATAATAATTTAAAAAGTGAAACAGATTTAGAAGAAGGTATGAAATTAATAATTCCAAAATTGTAAAACAATAAAGGTGGTAAAATATGCATAGCGATTTAAATAATAAAACTCTTGTGGAATTAAGAGAAATAGCTAAAAAGTTAGGCATAAAAAGCGTAACAAAATATAAGAAAAAAGAATTAATAGATTTAATTAATGAACATAATTTATCTAAAGAATCTAAAGAAGAGTCTAAAATAGAAGACCCTAAAATCCCTGTTGGAATAGAGCAATTAGATAGTGGAATAGTAGAAGAAGGGGTTTTAGAAGTTTTAGCAGATGGATATGGCTTTTTACGCTCTGAAAATTATCTTCCAGGAGCTAAAGATATATATGTATCACCTTCTCAAATAAGAAGGTTTAATTTAAAAACAGGAGACTTAATTAAAGGGAATATTCGTATTCCTAAAGAAGGAGAAAAATTTAGTGCTCTTTTATATGTAAAAGAAGTAAATGGAGATAATCCTGAGATAGCCGCAAAAAGACCTAATTTTGAAGATTTAACTCCCATATATCCAAAAGAAAAATTTCAATTAGAATCAACTCAATTGGAATTATCTACTAGACTTATTGACCTTATAGCACCAATTGGTAAAGGGCAAAGAGGAATGATAGTAGCTCCTCCTAAAGCAGGGAAAACAGTTCTTTTAAAAAAGATTGCCAATGCCATAACTAAAAATTATCCAGAAGCTAGACTCATTGTGCTTTTAATAGATGAAAGACCAGAAGAAGTAACAGACATGAAACAGTCTATTAGTGGTAAAAATGTAGAAGTAGTATATTCAACATTTGATGAGCAGCCAGAACATCACAAAAGAGTTGCAGAAATGGTCTTAGAAAGAGCTAAAAGACTAGTAGAACAAAAGAAAGATTTAATTATTTTATTAGATAGTATTACCCGTTTGGCAAGAGCATATAATCTTACAATTCCTCCTAGTGGAAGAACTTTATCAGGAGGACTAGACCCAGTTGCTCTTCATATGCCTAAAAAATTCTTTGGTGCTGCAAGAAATATAAAAGAAGGAGGAAGTCTTACTATATTGGCTACTGCTTTGGTAGAAACAGGGAGCAAAATGGATGAAGTAATATTTGAAGAATTTAAAGGAACGGGTAATATGGAATTAGTTTTAGATAGAAGACTTTCAGAAAAAAGAATTTTCCCAGCTATTGATATTTATAAATCAGGAACAAGGAAAGAAGAGCTTCTACTTTCTCAGAATGAATTAGAAGTGGTTTATAGGATTAGAAAAGCTATGGGTAAATTAACTCCTTTAGAAGTAACAGAAAGTATTGTGGACACCCTTAGTCATACAAAAAATAACAAAGAATTTATAAATATTATTGAAAAAAAGCGGTTCGTTGTAAAATTAAATGCAACAGATAAAAAAATATAAAAAAATAATTGACAACCATAGTGAGAAATCATGTATGATTTAGGTGC
>NZ_JWID01000017.1 GCF_001466305.1 Defluviitalea phaphyphila | reverse complement strand
CAATAAAACCAATAAATCGCAATATTAATATATATAGAAAAATAGATTAATGTTATATGTATATTAATTTAATTTGCACAATTGATAATGAAAAAATTTTGATTGGCTATACTAAATAGAATGAATTAATTCTAAATAATGGTATAATTTAATTAAAAGGATGATATGTATGTTATCAAAAATAATTTTAAGTAATTTTAAATCGTTTAATAATAAAAAAGAAATAGATTTAAAAAAACAAACTATAAATTTCTTGTGGATACAAATGTTTTACCTAATAGAATTTTAAAAAGCTGCATGTTTGATGGGGCTAACGCTTAGATAAATCAAATATTATAATAGCAATTAAACTATTAGATGTAGAAACACCTATTCCATTTATGGAAGGATCTCTAGGGAATAGAACGCTTTTAAATATTCTCCCTATGTTCTTAAATAAATAAAAAAATAAATTTTATTTATAACATTAGAGGACGTTTGTAGTATTCATAATATAGGTTATAGAGATAGAAAAAACTGACTTAAAAATAATGGAATAAAGATGGATTTATAAAACTAAAAAAGTCGTCGACCTCCAGTAGGGAAAAACCCCGGGGGATCGACGACAATTTAATTTAGCCCACAACCCCCGAAAAATAAGCATTTTATAAAAAAATACATAAAAAAAGAAGGAATTTTTAAAAAGACGTAGAAAATATAAAGTAGCGATAAATACAGCAACCCAATGGGTTTCTAGCCTACCTATGAGGAATTGAAATCCTACTAAAAGAATTTGTAGACAATCCTAGGAATAAGGTTTCTAGCCTACCTATGAGGAATTGAAATGTAGGCAATCCTATCATAAAAAAATAAGTCGACTTTGTTTCTAGCCTACCTATGAGGAATTGAAATATAATTGTTGTAGGCAACGCACTGCCTTTATATTCCCCAGTTTCTAGCCTACCTATGAGGAATTGAAATACAATTAAATCGTTATTATTTTTTTCGATAATTTGCCAGTTTCTAGCCTACCTATGAGGAATTGAAATATATCCTCTAAATCTTCACCGGGGACATAAGAAAAGGTTTCTAGCCTACCTATGAGGAATTGAAATTCCCGCCAAATTCAGATAAATCGATAGAGTAACTTGGTTTCTAGCCTACCTATGAGGAATTGAAATATATATATCATATCATTTCTATTTCTTGCATTTTCCGCGTTTCTAGCCTACCTATGAGGAATTGAAACTTAAGTAATGCTTTAATCACATGAATATCAAACCCTAAAGTTTCTAGCCTACCTATAAGGAATTGAAGATACATCCTCTATAGAACGATTTTTAAATAAAGTGAATATAATATTCACAACCACTGATTATAGGAGATGCGAGGATGAAGAAAGTTGTTTCTTTTATAAGAGGAGATGTGACAGGAGATAGAATAGCTGATAGGGAATGGAGTATATGATATTTTGATTAGTATTACTTCAGGAGGAAGTGGAGGAATAACTTAATTTGTAAATCCCTTAAGTGGATTATATCCCGTAGATTTTGATGCTGATAGGGTATATGAATTATTATCTTTTCAAAGGATAGCGGGAAGATATAATGCAGATTTCCTAGGATTTATTCAAAATATTTTAAAATGGAATAAAAATAGATTTGTATTAGATAGGCAGTTTGTAGGGATTTTAGGAGATGAGATAGTTTAATAAAGATATAACTGAGCAGAATTACTGGCTCAGTTTTTTAAATGTAAATTTTATAATAATAAAAATAAAATATCATAATATTATACTTAAAAATTAAAGTTTATAGTAGTTTAATTAATATTATAACTTTGAATTATAAAATTTATAAATAAATATATGATAGCTTTTACTATATTGACGAATAACATAATTTATGTTTAAAATATTTTAAAATTAAAAAATAGTTCTGAAAAACCTAATATTTTTTAATTAATATAATTTTTTCATAGGAATAGAGGAGAAGAATTAAAAATGTTTTCAATTACTTATATATCTGATGAAGATAATTTTGATTCTAATTTTAAAATCACAAGGCGTATAGCGGTAAAAGGGATTATTAAAAAGGATGGAAAGATATTATTAATTAACACAAACAAGGGAGATTATAAATTCCCAGGTGGTGGGATTAAGAAAAATGAGTCTATAGAACAGGCTTTAAAAAGAGAAATAGAGGAGGAAACAGGCTTTAAGTTAAAGTTCATAGGGAAGGTTTTAGGTAAAGTTTTTGAAAGGAGACTTGACCAATATGAACCTGAAACCATTTTTGAAATGGAATCTATTTATATATTATGTGATTTAGATTATAAAGAAGTAGTTAAACAAAAACTTGATACATATGAGGCTGAGCAAGAGTTTCAACCAATATTTATAGCATTAGAGGATGCCTTAGAAAACAATTTACAGTGCTTAAAGAATAATAAGGATATCAATTCTTGGGTTAGAAGGGAAACAGATGTGATTTCAAAATTAATAGAAATGTGGGAAAAGTAATGCACTTGTGAACAAATTTTCTCTTTACATTTTGTAATGTGGATAATATTTGAGAAAATTTATTTCATAAGTGCATTTATATTTTTTAGTCTAGTTCAACAGCACCTGTATATAGTTGATAATATCTGCCTTTCATATCAAGAAGTTCTTTATGATTTCCTTGTTCTATGATTTCGCCTTGTTCTAGTACTATTATTAAATCAGAGTTTCGTACAGTGGATAATCTATGGGCGATTACAAATGTAGTCCTGTCTTGCATTAGTTTTTCTAGTCCTTCTTGGATATGTTTTTCTGTTCTAGTATCAACTGAGCTAGTGGCTTCATCTAATATTAGAATAGGAGCTTTAGAGATAGCAGCTCTTGCAATATTTAAAAGCTGACGCTGTCCTTGACTAAGATTTGCTCCATCTCCTTCTAATACTGTATCATATCCATTAGGTAGTCTTTCTATAAAAGAATGAGCATTTGCTATTTTAGCTGCTTCTATTACTTCTTCATCTGTTGCGTCAAGACGTCCATAACGAATATTTTCTTTTACAGTTCCAGAAAAGAGATGGGTATCTTGTAATACCATGGCAATATTACTTCTTAAGGAATCTTTTTTTATGTTTTTGATATTGATACCATCAATTAGTATTTCACCTTTTTGTATTTCATAAAATCTATTAATTAAGTTAGTTATGGTTGTTTTACCTGCACCAGTAGAACCTACAAAAGCAATTTTTTGTCCCGGCTTAGCTACTACATTTATATTTTTTAGGACTATGCTATCGGAAGTATAACCAAAGGTTACATTTTTAAGTACTACTTCACCTTTTACTAGTTTAGCTTCTTTTTTGATATTTGTTTTTGCACAAATTTCTACTGCATTATTTGGATCTTTTCTTTCAGATTGTTCATCTATTATTTCAAATACTCTTTCTGCTCCTGCTAATGCTGCAAAAATGGTATTCATTTGCATGGATAATTCGCTTATAGGTCTTGCAAATTGTCTTGCGTAATTAGTAAATATTGCAAGACCACCTATATCAAAATTTGCTACTAAGCATAAAATTCCGCCCACAGTGGCAATTAATGCATAAATTATTTGGCTTAAGTTTCCCATAACAGGACCCATTATACCACCAAAAAATTGAGCTTTAAGCTGTTTACTGCGTAAAAAGTCGCTTAAAAAGGAGAATTCTTCTACTGCAGTTTCTTCATGACAAAATACTTTAACTACTTTTAACCCTGAAATATTTTCTTCGATATATCCATTAACTGCTCCTAAGGCTTGTTGCTGTTCTTTATAATATTTTCTACTTTTTTTACCTATAGTGCTGCCAGCATAAATTAAAATGGGGATTGTTAAAATTAGTACAAGGGCTAAAATCCAATTGGTTACAAACATTAAGATTACTGTACCAATAAGAGTCATAATACCAGAAAATATCTGTGGTAATGAGTTATTGAGCATTTGTCCTACGGAATCAAGGTCATTGGTAAAACGGCTCATGATTTCTCCATGGGTATGGGTATCATGAAATTTTATGGGAAGTTTTTGGATTTTACTAAATAATTCTTTTCTAATATTAACTAGTGAATTTTGGGATATTTTAACCATTATTCGCTGTTGAAGATAAGTGCATAATACACCGACAAGGTAGATTCCTGCCATAGTGAGTAGTCCTAGTATAAGACTTATTAATTTTTCTTCTGCAGTTTTCCCTTCATACACTAGGTTGTTTATAATAGGGCGTAAAAGATAGCTTCCCCCTAAGGCAGCTAAAGAACTTAGTATTACACATATAAAAACAAAAGGAATTTTTATTTTATCTTTTCCAATATAACTAAGTAGTCTGCGGATTACTGCATATACATTTTTAGGTTTTCCACTTTGCATAGCTTTAGGTCCTCTAGGACCAGGACCCATGCCTCTTGGTCTTAGTATTTCGGCTGTTTTGTTTTTTGCTGAATTTATATTTTGATTACCATATCTGCGTAGTAATACTTTTTTTCTTTCTTCGCTAATAGAGCTCATTATGCAGTAACCTCCTTGTCCATCTGTGAATAGTATATTTCTTTATAAGTTTCACAACTGTTTATAAGTTCTGAATGTTTACCTAATCCTACAATTTTTCCATCATCTATTACTACAATTTTATCTGCATCGATTACAGATGAAATTCTTTGGGCAATAATAATTTTTGTCATATCTTTTAATTCAGTTCTTAAATTTTCTCTTATTTTTCTTTCAGTTGCTGTGTCAACTGCACTGGTGCTGTCGTCTAGGATAAGAATTTTGGGTCTTTTTAAAATTGTTCTAGCTATACTTAATCTTTGTTTTTGACCGCCGGAAACATTTACACCGCCCTGTCCAAGTTCTGTTTCATATCCATGTTTAAAGGAAGAGACAAATCCATGGGCTTGAGCATATTCTGCAAATTTATATACCGTATTGTCATCAGCATTTTCATTACCCCATTTGATGTTTTCTTTAATTGTTCCTGAGAATAAAACATTTTTTTGAAGTACTATACCAACTCCATCACGAAGATTTTTTAGAGAGTATTCTTTTACATTTATATCATCAACTAGAACTTCTCCCTTATCTACATCATATAATCGTGGTATTAGCTGTATAAGACTTGACTTTCCACTTCCTGTTGAACCTATAATACCCACTACTTCTCCAGGATTTATTACTAGATTAATATTTTCAAGAACCCATTTTTTATTGTTTTTGTAATATTTAAAGTAAACATTTTTAAATTCAACTTTTCCTTGTTGTATTATTTTATCTTTTCTAGAAGCAGTTTTATCAGATAGGTCGATTTCTGTGTTGAATACTTCATTAATACGTTTTAGGGAAGCTAAGGCTCTAGAACTGTTTAAGATAACCATTGACATCATCATTAATGCCATTAAAATTCTAACAACATAGTTTACAAAAGCAGTTAAAACTCCAGCTGTCATACTGCCTATAATAACCTGCCTACCTCCAAACCATACAACAGCTAAGGTTGTAATATTCATTGCTAATGTAATAACTGGTAGGGTAAATATAACTACTTTCATTGCATGTAATGTTTTGTCTTTTAATTCTATATTTGCTTTTTTAAATTTACTTTCTTCATATTTTTCTCTGACAAAAGATTTTACAACTCTTATATTAGTAAGATTTTCTTGAGTAACAGTATTAAGTGCGTCTAATTTTTTTTGCATAGCTGTAAATCGTGGGAATCCTATTTTAATGATTAAATATATGGCAAGTACTAAAAAAGGAATTATAGTCATTATAACTAATGCTAATTTCCAATTTAATATAAATGCCATGATAATTGCACCTATAAACATACTTGGTGCTCTTAGTGCCATTCTTAACATCATCTGAAGCATATTTTGAATCATAGTGACATCATTAGTTAATCTTGTAATTAGGGATCCTGTGCTGTATTGGTCAATATTAGAAAAAGAGAAGTTTTGTATTTTTTTAAATAAATCTTTTCTTAAGTCATTTGCAAATCCTGAGGAGGCCTTGATAGCAAAATAAGCACCGCCAACCCCTCCTGCTAACATACATATTGCCGTAAATACCATTGCAATACCTACAAGGATTATATAAGAAACGCTTTTATTATAATTTACGCCATAATCTATGATGTGGCTTAATAAAAGAGGCATGATTACTTCGCCTATGCTTTCAATAATTATAAGGATTGGTCCTATTATAAAGGCGTGCAAATAAGGTTTAGCGTATTTTAGATATTGTTTCATAGAAATTCTCCTTTATTATTTATCATCTATTTCATCTTCTATCATATCGAGATTAGCATTTAGTTTTTGAAATAATGTAAATAGGGTATATATATCTTCTTTTTTAAAACCAGAAAATAGCTTTTCATCTATTGAGTCAACGATTTGTTTGCTCTGTTTTACAATTTCATTACCTTTTTTGGTAATAGTAATATTATTTAATCTATTATCATTCTTATCTATTAATTTATTTATATATCCATTTTTTTGAAGTTTTTTTAGAGATACAGCTATGGTTGCTGTTGATACTCCCATTAATTTAGCAAGGTCTTTTTGAGAAGCATATTTATTACGAGCAATTTCCATTAACAAGCGATGTTGAGAATGATAAACTCCTGTTTTTTGCAAATAATGCTGCATAATTTTTCTGTGTTTTATTTTAAAATCTATTATTTGACGGATTGTTTCTCTTATAATCTGTTTATTTTCAGAGCAATCTTCCATTTTTACACCCCCTTACCGATATTAAGTTATCATATTAATTATTAGCATATTAATTATTAGCTAGTTAACTATTAATACTATAATATTAATTTTATATAAATGTCAAGGAATATTTTTAAACAAATTTAATTAGTGTATTCTTATGTTTTAATGAAAATTTGTCGATTTTATAATATATAAAATTGTAAACTGTTATTAAATAACGACTTATTTGTAAAATAGAAAATCGACTTAATATTAACAATCAGTATATGTATATTATTAATTATTTTTATTATTGATTAAATTTTCTAATTATAGTATCATATTTAAAACAATAATTTGTAAAAAATATGTTTATTTGCATTTTAAATTTAAATTTGAGATAATTTTTATAAATATATATTTTGTTATTAGATTATAAAAAAATTTATAATTATATAAAATTAATGGGGGAAATATAATGGCTATAATAGGGATTGATTTAGGTACAACTAATAGTTTAGTGTCTTACTGGACGGAAGATGGTGCTAAAATAATTCCTAATTCTTTAGGAGAAAATCTTACTCCTTCGGTAGTAAGTATTGATGAAAATGGGGAAGTTTTAGTAGGTAAGATTGCTAAAGAAAGGCAGATTACCCACCCAGAATTAACAGCTTCAGTATTTAAAAGAAATATGGGGACTAAAAAAATATATAAATTAGGCGAAAAGGAATTTTTACCAGAAGAATTATCAGCACTTATTATAAAGTCTTTAAAAGAAGATGCAGAGCATTATTTAGGAACTACTGTAAATGAGGCTGTAATTAGTGTTCCTGCATATTTTAGTGATGCCCAGAGAAAAGCAACTAAAAGAGCGGGGGAAATGGTAGGATTAAAGGTTGAGAGATTAATAAGTGAGCCAACAGCGGCAGCTCTTGCTTATGGACTTCATCTAAAGGATGAAGATACAAAAATTTTAGTATTTGATTTAGGTGGAGGAACTTTTGATGTTTCTATATTAGAGTTATTTGATAATGTAATGGAAGTTAGAGCAGTAGCAGGTGATAATTATTTAGGAGGAGAAGATTTTACACAAGTATTAGTTTCTTTATTTCTAAAACATCATAATCTTTCGGTAAAGGATTTAGATAAGAAAGAATATTCTATGTTAAGAAAGCAAGCAGAAATAGCAAAAAGAGAATTTAACAATAATAAAGTTGTAACGATTACATCTAAAATTAATGGTTCAGATTTATCTTTAGATGTAGATATAGAAGAATATGAAAAAGCTACAAAACATTTGCTTGCAAGATTAAGAGAACCAGTAGAAAGAGCTTTAAAGGATGCCTCTTTAAAAATAGGGGATATAAAACATATTATTTTAGTAGGTGGAGCTACTAAATCTACACTTATTCGTTCTTTTGTAAGTAAATTATTTGGAAGACTTGCTTATGTAAATATTAATCCTGATGAAGTAGTTGCCCTTGGAGCAGGAGTGCAAGGTGCTCTTAAAGGGAAAAATGCTCAAATTGATGAAGTTATATTAACTGATGTTTGCCCATATACTCTAGGGACAAGTGTTTCAGTTAGAAGAGCTCAAGGGTATTATGAGCCGGGACATTTTTTCCCAATAATTGAGAGAAACACTATTATTCCTGTTAGTAGGGTGGAAAGGTTATGTACTACATATGATAATCAAAGCAGTATAAATGTAGATATATTACAAGGAGAGGCTAGGTTATCTAAGGATAATATCTATCTTGGAGAGATAAATGTTCCTGTTCCACCAAAACCAGCAGGAGAAGAAGCTATAGATGTAAGGTTTACATATGATGTTAATGGAATATTAGAAGTAGAAGTTACAGTGGTATCTACGGGATTAAAGAAAAGAACTATTATTGAAAATGAGCCTAATCATATGAGTAAAGAAGAAATTGCAAGTTGTATTGAAAAATTAGCTCATTTAAAGATACATCCTAGAGATCAGCAGGAAAATAAACTTCTTATAGCTAGAGGAGAAAGGCTATATGAAGAAAATACTGGAGAAATCAGAAAACAAATAGGGGAAATTTTAAGGGAGTTTGAGGATGTTTTAGATAAACAAGATCCTAGATTAATACAAAAAACTAGAGAATTAGTTAAACAAACATTTGATTCTATTGATATAAAAGGAGAATTTTAGTATGGATTGTTTTGAAGTTTTAAATATTGATCCTACAAAAGATTTAAAAGAAATAAAAAGAGCTTATGCAAAAAAGCTTAAGGAATGTTCGCCAGAAAAGGATCAAGAAGGATTTCAAATTTTAAGAAAGGCTTATGAAGAGGCTATAAAAAAAGCACAAGAAAGTCAAGAAGATAACACACTATCACCAGTAGACAAATTTATGAAGCAGTTTGAAGAGAATTATAATAATTATGCAAAAAGAATAGATGTTAGTACATGGGAAAGATTATTAGAAGAAGATGTTTGTTATAATATAGATACTAGTGAGGAAGTAAAATTTAGAATATTAGAATTTCTTATGGAACACTATAATCTGCCCCATGAAGTATGGAAAGCTTTTAATACTTATTTTCTTTGGAGTGAAATAAAAGAGGAATTATATAAAAATTTTCCTGAAAAATTTATTGATTTTATTTTATATAAATCGGAACAAAAAGATACTTTTAACTATAAATATCTATTAAATTGTGCGGATAATAAGCAAGATGATTTTATTAAAAGTTATCATAATGGACGAAGTGCATTAGATGATAGTGATATGTATAATGCTAAGTTATATATTGATGAAGCTAAAAAACTTTGTCCCGATCACCCAAATTTATTGATTTTAATTGGTAGATATTTCATGGAAAATGGTAAAGTAGATAAAGCAAAGGATTTGTTTACCCAAGTTATAGAAGATGATGAAAATAGTTTTGATGGATATTTATTTAGAGGAAATTTGTTTTTGAAGATAGGAAAACTTAATGAAGCTTATAATGATTATAAAAAGGCTAGTTCAATAGACTCAGAAGTTATAGAATTATTATTTAATTTAGGTAAGTGTTGTATGAGTCTTGAGAAATATGAAGAAGCTATTGAGTATTTGACAAAATTAAGAGAAAAGTTGCCATATAGTAGAGAGGTTTTTGTATCACTTTATTCTGCGTATAATTTCTTTTTAGAAGAACTTCTTAATAAGGCAGAAGAAAATTCTGATGACTTAGATTTTCAATATAAATTGGCAGAAATGTATTTTAAAACAAATAAATATGAAGAAAGTTACGAGGTTTTAAAAAAGTTACAAGAAACTAATAAAAAGGATAGTAAGATATATGTATTACTTTGTAAAGTATTATCAGAATTAGATAAAAAAGAATTAGCTTATTCAATGATTTTGGAAGGTTTAGAGTTATTTCCAGAAGATTATGATCTTAATTTTTATAAAGGATATATTGCAAAAGAACTTGGTAAATATGAAGAAGCGCTTTCTTACTATGATAAAGCTATACAAATAAAAGATGATGAATTTATAGTTTATAACAATAAAGCGTATATATTAAATAAATTAGGAAGATATAGTGAAGCTCTTGATTGTGCTAATAAGGCTTTAGAACTTAATTCTAATAATGTTCTTCCATACAAAAATAAAGCAGAAGCTTTATTAGGTTTAGGATTATATGAAGAATGTTTAATAAATTGTGATAAAGGGCTTGAGTTGTATCCTTATGTGTCTGATATATATGTTATAAAAATGAAACTTTTTTCTAAGGTAAATCAATATGAGAATGCTCTTAATGTATATAAAGAAGCTATAGAATTAGGATTAAGTGATGCAAACTTAGAGTGTGAAAGAGCAAATATTTCATATAAAAAGGACGAATATAAAAAAGCTTTACAATATTGTGATAGAGCTTTAGAAAAGGATAATAATAATCAACTTGCTTATTTTTTAAAAGGATTATGTTATTATAGTGAAGGGAATTATAAAGAAGCATTATATTATTTTGAACAGTCTATAGAAAAAGATAAAAGATTTATAAAAGCATATTATTATAAAGCATTAACTTTATATCAACAAGATGAAGAGGAAGAAGCTTTAAAAGAATTAGAAAAAGCAATGAATATTAATTATAATAGCATGTTAGATGAATTTTATGAGTTAAAGGGGAAAATTTTATCTTGTTTAGGAAAAATTGAAGATTCTATTGCAGCATATAAAAAAGCTATAGAATATAAGCCACAAAATGAAAAAAAGGCATCATATTACTATTTGCTAGGAGAAGAGTTGAAAAAATTACAAAAATACGAAGAAGCTATAGAATATTTTGATAAGGCTATAGATAGAGATTCTGTTATGGTAGATGCATATATATCAAAGAGCGATGCATTAATAGAGCTTGAAGAATATGAAAAAGCTATGGAAGAATGTGATAAAGCCTTAGAAATAGATACGAATTCAGCAAAAGCATATGGAAAGAAAGTAAAAGCTTTAATTAATTTAGGTAAAACATATGAAGCAAAAAAATTGTTACAAAAAGGATTAGAAATAGATAGTGAAGACCCTGAGATGTTATTTTTTAAATATCAGTTTTTAGTCAGTGCACGAAAATATAAAAAAGTGTTAGAGGAAATACAAAACCCAATAAATTCAAAACGAGTTAAAAAAGAAAATTATTTAGATAAGTTTTATGCATTAAAAGCATGGTGTTTACTAAAGAGTAAGCAATATGAAGAAGCAGTTAATACATACAAAAAAGCTATTGAGCATAACCCTAAAGAGGCGTATTATTATAATGATTTAGGTGTTGCACTTTCTAAGCTTAAAAATTATGAAGAAGCTAATAAATATATAGAAAAAGGATTAGAATTAGACCCTAATATGTTTTTTTTACATCGAAATCAAGTTTTAATATTTTACAATTTGAATAAAATGGATGAAGCAGAAAAAATTTGTGATAGACAATTAGAATTAAATAAAATGAAAGTAACTAAGCAGTCTGAGATATTTATGATATTTAAAATAAAATGTTTAAAGGCTAAAAAACAATATAAAAAAGTTTTAGACCTAATAGATGAAATTAGAAAAGAAAATCCTGATAGGAAAAAAATATTTAGAGGAGCTAAAATAGGTGCATTATTTAATTTACATAAAGGAGAAATATTTGGCGGTGTTGGTTTTGTGTTATTATTTAGGCTTATAAAAATTATATTGAGATTTATGTAAAATAAATGGGCTATCTCAAAAATCATTCTGAGACAGCCCATTGCTTTGTATATTAATGTTGTACGGGAACGACTTTTTTATAAAGCATTTTATAAAATAATCTACTAATGCTGCTATTAATAGCAATTACTTTTTTCAAAATAAGTCCTCCTAGGATAGATTTAATACCTTTAGATTAGCATTTAATTATAATTAATTCAAGCAAAAAGGACTTTTAAAAATTAGTTGATTTTGATTAATTTTACATTATCTATATAGATATCGTGAGGTTTAGTATCAGTGATTTCTGCAAATTTACCCATTAAAAATTCAAAAGTTACTATATCGTCTTTAGGCATTGTAAATGTAAGTTCATATGTTTTAATTTGTTGAGATAAGTTTACTATTTCATCCAAATATTTATCAGAATTAGAATTTTCTATTTCAATTTTTATAGGTCTGTCAATAGTTGAGTATGCATCAAATATAACTTTGTACTCGATATCATTTTTTAATTCTATTCCTTTTTGTATCATTTTGATACTATCAGGATTATTACCTGTATTTTCAATTGATACTTTTAATTTATAATCATCATCTACACTAGCATTAGCCTTTGAATTATTTGATATAAAATCCCAGAAGGTCATACTGTGAATATATCCTTGGTCAAAAGTACCATTATAAATGTGATTTCCATCTGGTAAAGGTTCTTTTAAGGCTTCTTCATCAAATAAATAATCTACTTCTTTTAAATTAACATTTCCAATCCAAACTGAATTTGTATCTAAGCCAAGATTAAATTCAAGTCTAGCTTTTGTATCAGTATCTTTATCCATCATAAAAATTAATTCATAGGTTTTAAGTTCATCAGTTAATGATATTTTTTTATCTTTAGAATATAACATCCAACCTCTATCTGCTCCAGACCCTAGTTTAACATTTATAGACCTAGGAGATGAAGCTTTTGCGTCAAAACTTAATTTATATATTCTTCCTTTACCTAATGTTACATTTTGTATTAATTGCACGGAATAATTTTGATTACCACCATTTTGTATATCAATTTTAGCAAAATTAGAATTATCTAATTTATCTACTGAAATACTAGCTTTTCCTCCAAATTCAGGTGCATATACTAAGTTCCAATATTTATCATCTAATGGTTTGGCATTATCATCAACAATAGTAAAGGATTGTTCATAATTTACATCATATATCCAGTTACCATCTTCTAAAGGTAATTTACTATCTTCTGGTAATTCTTCTTTTTGAATTGTTGGTTCTATTGTTTTTTTATATTCTCTACCAGTAAGTTCATAAACTCTAACATAGTCTACTTCCATTCTTGCTGGAAATAAATCATCAGGTGGTAGTAGACCTCCATCAAAGTTTCCGCCAATAGCAAGATTAAGAATAATATAAAATTCTTGATTAAAAGGTGCTGGGAATGAATATTTAGCAGCGTTGTTTTCATTTTCACTATACCAATTATTTAATGTAAGATATAGGTTATCGTCTACATACCATCGAATTTCTCCAGGTTCCCATTCTATAGCATATTCGTGAAAATCAGTTATATCCTGATTATCAGGGAAAACATATTTACCTCCATTGTATACATTATTAGGCCAAGAACCTCCATAATGGATAGTTCCCATAACTTCATTAGGAATTCTTCCTTTTACTTCCATAATATCTATTTCTCCGGAAGCTGCCCATCCACCGTATGCTTCTTCCTTTGGTAATAACCAAAAAGCTGGCCAAAATCCTTGACCTTCAGGAAGTTTTATTCTTGCTTCAAATCTGCCATATTTTTTTGTAAATGTATTTGCAGTAAATAATCTACTAGATGTATAATTCATTCCATTAAAATCTTCTTTTCTTGCTTCTATAATGAGTTTACCATCTTCTATAAAAGCATTTTCTTTGCGATAATACTGCTGTTCATTATTTCCCCATCCTACAAGACCATATTGTTCTCCAGTTCCTTCTTGAAATCCCCATTTACTTAAGTCAATACCATTTTCATTTATATTTTCTCCTGTTCCGTCAAATTCGTCTGCCCATACTAGAGTCCAATCATCAGCTTGAGTTGTTTGAGTAGAATTTTTAAATTGTTCATCATTACAATTTGTTTCTTCATATAATTCAATTGATTGAGCATTTGCACCTATACTTAGACAATTAAAAGCTAACAAAATTATAAAACTTAAGAAAAATAAAATTAATTTTTTATTATTTTCCAAAAAAATCCCCCCATTCATAATATTTTATATAAACATCATATATAAAATTATAAATAAAATAAAAGGCACCAAATTTTAGATTAAGTATGTATCTTTTATAGTTTTAAACATATAAAAGTTTTGTTCATATTAAAAAATAAAAAAGTTATTATAAATATTTTTTCTGCGAAACTTGAAATATATTATTAAATATGGTATTTTATAAGCAAATTTTAAATAAAATAAAATATATTTAATGCTAGACAAAGGAGTCGGATTATCTTATTAGAGGTATTCGACTCCTTTTTATATTTATTGAAACTAATAAAAAGGAGGGTAGCTATATTGATTACTTTACAAAATGTAAATAAACACTTTGGGAAACTCCATGTACTAAAAAATATAAATTTAGAAGTTAAATCAGGTGAAAAGTTAGTAGTTATAGGCCCTAGTGGTTCGGGGAAAAGTACTTTGATAAGATGTATGAACTATTTAGAAGAACCTTCATCAGGAAAAATTATAGTTGATGGAGTAGATTTAACGGCTAAAAAAGCGCCTATTACCAAAGTAAGGCAATCAGTTGCTATGGTGTTTCAAGGATTTAATTTATATCCCCATAAGACAGTTTTGGAAAATCTAACTTTAGCACCTATAAAGATTCAGGGAATACCTAAGAGTGAAACAGAAAAAACTGCTATGGAATATCTTGATAAGGTTGGATTAAAACATAAGGCTAATGCATATCCAGCACAGTTATCAGGAGGACAGCAACAAAGGGTTGCTATAGCTAGAGCATTAAATATGCATCCTAAAGTAATACTATTTGATGAACCTACATCGGCCTTAGACCCAGAGATGATACAAGAAGTTTTAGATGTTATGGTTGGATTATCACATGAGAATATAACCATGGTTGTAGTTACTCATGAGATGGGGTTTGCTCGTGAAGTAGCAGATAGAGTTATTTTTATGGATGAAGGAGAAATCATAGAAGAGGGAACTCCAGAACATTTTTTTACAAATCCAACTCATGAAAGAACAAAATTATTTTTAAGTAAAATATTAAGATAAAATTTTAAAGGGGGAATAAAAATGAAGAAAATCTCAATTATTTTAATGATTATTTTATCAGTAATATTTGCAGGATTAACAGGATGTTCATCTGAAGAAAAAACAAGTTCCGAGCAAAATTCTAGTGATGAAGTACAAGCTATAAAAGATAGAGGAGTATTAAAAGTTGGAGTAAAAGTCGATGTTCCAAATTTTGGATACAAGAATCCTGAAACTGGTGAGATAGAAGGATTTGAAGTTGATATAGCTAAGGCTATAGCTAAAAAAATATTAGGAGATGAAAATAAGATAGAACTTCAAGCAGTAACTGCTAAAACTAGAGGTCCATTATTAGATAGTGGAGAAGTAGATATGGTAGTGGCTACATTTACTATAACTGAAGAAAGAAAGAAAAGTTATAATTTCTCAGAATCATATTATACAGATGCAGTTGGGTTACTTGTTAAAAAAGATTCTGGAATCAAATCATTTAAAGATTTAGATGGTAAAACGATAGGAGTTGCCCAAAGTGCTACTTCAAAAACAGCATTGCAAGAAGAAGCGGATAAATTAGGTATAACAGTAGAATTTGCTGAATTTGCTAGTTATCCAGAAATAAATGCGGCTTTAACTTCTGGAAGAGTAGATTGTTTTTCAGTTGATGGATCTATTTTATCTGGATATGTAAGTGATAGTACAGAAATATTACCTGATAAATTTGCACCACAAGATTATGGTATAGCTAGTAAAAAAGATAATACAGCCCTTGCAAAAATTATTGATGACACTATAAAAGAATTAAAATCAAATGGAGAATTAGATAAGCTAAAGGAGAAATGGGGGCTTCAATAATGACAGGACCGTTTGCGTGGTTTAAATGGGAAGCTTTATTTAAAGATTGGGCTATATTTAAAGATGGTTTTTTAACTACATTAACTGTATCAATCTTGGGATTAGCATTAGCATTAATTCTTGGAATATTTTTTGGTGTACTATCAGTTTCAAAGATTAAAATTTTTAAATTTATTAGTAGAGTATATGTTGAATTTATACAAAATACACCTTTAGTAATACAAGCGATATTTTTATATAATGGATTACCTTTAATAGCAAATATAGTATTACCAGTAAAAACAATAGGTGTACTTGCTGTAGGAATATATCATGGAGCTTATATAGCAGAGGTAGTTAGGGCTGGGATAATGTCTATAAATAAGGGTCAGTTAGAAGCAGCCCTATCTCAAGGATTTAATTATTGGGAGGCGATGAGATATATTATACTCCCTCAGGCTAGAATAGTTATGTTACCACCATTAACTAATCAAGCTGTTAATTTAGTTAAAAATACTTCAGTTTTAGCCATGATTGCTGGTGGAGATTTAATGTATAGAACAGATTCTTGGGCTAATGAAAAGTTATATTATGGCCCAGCTTATGTTTTGACAGGATTACTATATCTTATTATTTGCTTGCCGTTAGCTACATTAGCTAAAAGACTTGAAAAAGTTAATTTTAATAATATTAACCGTACAGAAGATGAAGAAATGAATATTGGTTGTGACAAGGAGGCAACGGCATGATAAAAGAAGTGATTACTCCTGTTAATATTAAATTTCTTTTGCAAGGATTTGCCCTAACTCTTTATATAGCTTTTATATCAATTATTTTAAGTACTTTTTTTGGAACTATATTAGGAGTAATTAAAAGTTTATCTAAGGGAATCCTTGGGAAATTAGTTGGAATATATATTGAAGTAGTTAGAAATACTCCTCTTTTATTATGGATTTTAGTTACTAGATTTGTAGTTCAAATGAAAGCAGTAAATGCAGGGATATTAGCATTTACTATATTTACTACAGCTATAATAGGAGAAATAGTAAGAGGGGGATTAAATTCTATAAATAAAGGTCAGTGGGAGGCGGCTTTATCTCAAGGTTTTAATACATTTCAGACCTTAAGATATATAATACTTCCACAGGCTTTTAAAAATATGATACCAGCACTTCTTTCTCAATTTATAACAGTAATAAAAGATACCTCTTTCTTATGGGCAGTAGGAATTGAAGAAGTGACTGGGAAAAGCATGATTTTAATGGGATACTATTCCAAACCAATGCAAGTGTTTACAATATATATAATTGTTGCTCTAATATATTTTATAGTAAATTATTTATTATCACTTATATTTAGGGCAAAACATGAAAAATTAACACTACAAGGGAAATAGTTGAGATTTTAGAGCTCTTTATTAGAGCTCTTTTTGATTTTTAAAAATCAATATAATGTTTAAGGCAATTAATAGATTTTTTACAATAAATAAATAAGTTTGCCTATTATTAATATTACTATAGGAAATTATGATAAAATAATATAGGCAACTTTTATAAAGAATGCATTTATAACTTTATTATAATGAAAGGTGAATTTAGCAAATGGGAAAAAATAAAATAGCAAAACATTTAATTGTTATTTCTTATGATGCATTTTCAGAAGAAGATTGGGATAAGGCAAAAGAGCTTCCTAATTTTTCCAAATTAATAAAAAATGGAGCATATACAAAAAAATTAAGAAGTGTTTATCCTACTCTTACTTATGTAGTACATTCTACTGTGGTTACAGGAGTTTATCCCAATAAACATGGTATTATTCATAACAATCCATTTCAACCTTTTATTAATGAAAGAGATAGGGTATGGTATTGGTTAAGAAAAGATGTTAAAGTTCCTACCATTTATGACCTAGTAAAAGAAAATAATATGAGTACAGCAGGAATATTTTGGCCTGTGACAGGAAAGTCTTCTATAAAATATAATATGCCAGAAGTAGTTGCTGTAAAAAATGAAAATCAAGTTTTAAAGGTATTAAAAAATGGAAATCCTTTCTTTTGTATAAACATGGAAAGAAAGTTTGGACGTTTTAGAAAAGGTATTAAACAGCCTTATTTAGATAATTTTACAACATTATGTGTATCAGATACCATTAAAAGAAAAAAACCTAATCTTTTATTAGCTCATTTTATAGAGTTAGATGATGTAAAACATAAATATGGGACAAAGAGTAAAGAAGTTAAAAAAGCTATAAGAAATATGGATAGAAGATTGGGAGATATAATTAATGCAGTTAAGGAAACAGGGATAAAAGATGATACAATTTTTATAGTATTTGGAGATCATGGACAATTTGATGTAAAGTATAAAGTGCGTTTAAATAATCTTCTAAAAGAAAAAGGTCTTATTTTTGAAGAAAATGGGGAAATGAAATGGCGAGCTTATTTTCAAAGTACAGGAGGTTCAGCTTATTTATATACAAAGCCAGAAGATAAAGAAGCTGAAAAATTAGCCTTTGATATTATAAACAATGCTTTAAAAAATGATTTATATGGGATAGAAAAGATATATACTAGAAAAGAATTAGAACATTTTCCGGTTAATAAAAATATAAGATATATGGTTGAAGCTAAAATAGGGTATAGTTTTGATGATAATTTAGAAATTCCCATTATAGTTGATTTAGAAAAACAAGGAATAAGCTATGCAACCCATGGATATTTTCCAGATAAAACCAATTACAAATGTGGTTTTCTTATTTCAGGAGATAGAATAAAAAAAGATTATGAATTAGGAAATATCGAAATGGTAGATATAGCTCCTACTATGGCAAAAATTTTAGGAATTGATTTTAGAAATTGTGATGGAAGAGCTTTAGATGAAATTTTTGATATTAAATAAATTAGTATAGCCTAATATGGGCTATACTAATTTATTATAGTTTCTTTTAGAGCTCTTGCAAGTTGGTCAGGGCAAGAAGTAGATTTATTTCCACAGGAAATACCCTGTAATCTTTTTATAGCTTCTTCAACGGGCATACCTTCTACAAGATTACTAATTCCCTTAAGATTTCCATCACATCCTCCTGTAAAAACAACATTATAAATATGTCCATCCTTTATATCATAATTTATTTTTCTAGAACATACTCCTTTGGTTTTATATTCAAACATTTCTAGCCACTCCTTTTAGTTTTTATATATTAAGATATAATAATTAACGAATATAATAAATATTTTTTATAAATTTGTCAAGATTGATAAAGTTTAATCGAAATTAATTTGACAAAGATTTTTATGGATATTATAATTACTTAATAATAAGAAATATTAAGTTTTTAAAAACAAATGTTTAATTTATTTTAGAATGGGTATCTAAACGCCATTCTTTTATTTTTTAATATATTCATATTATTAGTTTAAAAATACAACATAATTATTTTAATAACTCGAAAAATTATTTAAAGTAGGGAGTATATAATTATGTCAGAATATAAAGTTATATTTCATATTGATGAAATTAATAAATGGAATTTATTATTGAAAAATGTTAGCAATTTATTAAATTCTTTGGATTCTAAAAATATTTCAGTTGAGGTTTTGGCTAATTCAGAAGCAGTTAAATATTATGATTTTAATTCAAATTTAGATATAGATATTAAAACTATGGAAAATTTGAATAAAAAAGGGGTAAAATTTGTTGCCTGTAATAATTCGTTAAGAGGAAATGGGATAAAAAAAGAAGATATAATAACATTTGTAGATACTGTACCTACTGGAGTATTAGAACTAATAAAAAGACAAAAAGAAGGATATGCATATATAAAACCGTAAAATATATAAATTATTATAAACTTATTTAGATTATTTTAAGTTTTTGGGGTTGTGATATTTATGTGTAATAAGAAGGAAAGGTCTAAAAAGGTAGATATAAATATAAAGTTTTCAGAATTTGAAATGCCTCCTATGCAAGATGTTTTATTAGTAGGTAAAAAAGCACCAATAGGTCCAGAAGCTGCAAGAAGAATGGTAGATATATTATCTCCGGAACAGTATGAAATAATTAAAGTTGAACATAAATATATTGAGGCCATAGTTATAAGAAAGACTATATTAAATATGTTATCAAAGGATAAATTAGTTCAAATACTTCTAGAGGAAGGAGGGAATATTGCTAACGATTCTACCATTATAAAAGCAAAGATAAATATTGAAATTAATGTTAGCAAATCAATAGATTTATGATAAGGAAAGTAGTTGATATATTACAAAAAAATTTTATTAAGGTTGATGTATTATATGGAGGAACAAGAATTAGAGATATTTTTAAAAAAGAAGGAATAGAATGTTTTATTGTTTATGAAGAAAATAGATTAGTTGGAATAATTACAAAAGATGAATTAATAGATGCACATCCTAATAGAATAGCTGCTGATATTATGTCCTATAAATATTTATGTGTTGAGTATAATACATATATGTGGGAAGTAAAGGAATTATTTGATTCAAATTCAAATATTGAGATAATTTTAGTTGAAAAAGAACATGAAGTTATAGGATATATTTCAAGAAGAGCTTTAAATTTAGAATTAGGTAAGTATATGGATGAGCTTACAGGCTTATATAGAAAAGAATATATGTTTTTTAATGCATATAAATATATACAAGAAAAACGATATGTATCTATATTGTTTATAGATTTAAATAATTTTGGTTTTATAGATAAGGAATATGGACATATTATTGGAGATAAGATATTACAAGGAGTTGCGAAGATATTAAAACAAAATATTCCCTCTAACTTTTGTTTATGCAGATATGCAGGGGATGAGTTTGGAATAGTGGCACCTTATCATATAAAAGAAGTTAAACCTTTTGCTAAAAAAATAATAGA
This sequence comes from Defluviitalea phaphyphila, assembly GCF_001466305.1. Taxonomy (GTDB): domain Bacteria; phylum Bacillota; class Clostridia; order Lachnospirales; family Defluviitaleaceae; genus Defluviitalea_A; species Defluviitalea_A phaphyphila. The sequence continues at coordinate 18,261 of NZ_JWID01000017.1, read as the reverse complement.
AAGTATAAAAATACATAAATTTTTAAATAATATACAGGTTTCAGCTTCTATAGGAGTTACATTTTGCATAATAAAAAATAGAAAAATAAAAAATATGTCACATTTACTAAATAAATTAATAAATAGTGCAAGTTTAGCTTCTACAAAAGCAAAGAAGGTTGATAAATCAATGGTAATTAAAGATATAATTATAGATGAAATTGCATAGAATATTAGATTTGATTTTATAAGTTAAAAAAGCTGTCTACTAAAAAAGTAGGCAGCTTTTTTAATAAAAATTTTATTTAAATATGTATATTTTATTGATTTTACATATCAATTTGTTTAAAATGTTACATTATTTATAATGTTTTATATAATCATTATTTTATTAAAAAGATTATTTGATAATATTTTATCAAATCAATTAAAATTGTACAAGAGAATATAATTCATCTCTTTGATCTTGATTTATCCCAATATATCTAAGAGTTATACTCTGAGAACTGTGATTAAAAGTATCCATTATAAGTCCAATATTATATCTAGATTCCTTATAGGTCCAGTATCCCCAAGTTTTACGTAAGCTGTGTGTACCAAAGTTTTCAATTCCAATAACATTAGCAGCATCCTTTAAAACTCGATATGCTTGTACCCTACCAATATGTGTCCCTTTACGACTGGGAAAAATATAATCTTCATGTGAAAGATTGTTTTTTTTAATATATGTTTTAATAGCTTTTCTAAGAGCGTTATTTAATTTGATTTTCTTTTCTTTTCCTGTTTTTTTTTCTGATATGACTAAATATTCTTTAAAATTTCCATTAACATTAAAAATATCTTTAACTTTTAAAGGTAGAATATCACTAATTCTTAAGCCTGTATTAAGGCCGAATTTGAATAATAAAGCATATTTAGAATCTTTTCCATTTAAATATTGATACATTTGTTTTATTTTTATTTTATTTCTAATAGGTTCTACAGTCATATTCCTGCCTTCTTTCGTTTCGTGATAATGTAATAATTAATAAACATATTATATAGAACAATACATATAAAATCAAGAAAAAAATTCTATTTTATTTTTTTATATTATTAAAAAGTTGATAAAATTGGGATATGACACCATTTAATTATGTAACATTTTAAACAAATTATTACATAAAAAATATTTTGAAAATAAAAGCAATATTTATATAAATATTATATATAACCCATAAGAATATAATTCACAGGGGTGTTAAGTATGTTAGTGAAAGCATATAGTAAAGAAATGGCCATATCTATAGCTCAAAAAAATTATGGTTATAGCCCTGAACATATAAAAATAATTCCTATTAAAAAACCCATAAATATATTTTGGGGTTTAATTAAAAGAAGGGGGAAATATAAAATTGATATTATAACATCTAAAGAAAAATATGATAAGGAAAAAAATGAAGAATTTAAAAATGGATGGATAGAAATAAGAAATAGAGCTATAAAAGTTAGGGATCCTATAGAAAATGGAAGATATCCTTATATAATAGCTGAGGACCCTAATATAGATATATATATTAATGGAACTAAGAAAAAAGGAACATTTATAGTGGAAGAAAAAGATATAATAGAAATTAAACCTAAACATATTAGTCCAGTAACAAAAGTTTCTGTGGAATTATCTGAGGATAAGTTAAAAGCTATATTAAAGATTCATAAAAAAGATGGGAAAAAATTTTATGTAAAAGATGTAAAAAGAGATGTAGGAATAAAAATTTGCTCTGAATATGAAAAAATAGAACCTAGAAATGTAGATTTTGATGAATGTATACAAGCTTTAAAGGATGCTGGAGTAAAGTTAGAATTTATCAATTATAGTGCTATAAATAAATTAATTAATTCGTCTGATAATATTTTTGGTAATAGCAGTGTTATTGTTGCAAGAGGGATACCTCCTATAGATGGGGAAAAAGCACAGATAGAATATTATTTTGACTATTTAGAACAAGATTCATATTATGACGGAAAATATTCAGAAAATTATATCAAAAATACTCAAATAGTACATATTGGGGATGTATTGGCTAATAAAGTTTCATCTTCTAAAAAGGGAAAAGATGGTTTAACTGTGACTGGAGAAGTGATTAAAGCAAAAGAATTCCCTGATGAACCCTTAAAGGCAGGAGAAGGAGTTGTTATACTAGATAATGGTTCAAAAGCTGTTGCTATATCAGATGGTAGACCAGTACTTAAAAATGGAGTAATTAGTGTAGTTCCATTATTAATAATTTCAAAAAATTTAGATAAAGAAATAGGAGATATTGATTTTCATGGTGATGTTATTATAAAAGGAAATGTTATGGATAATATGAAAGTGGTATCTAAAAGAGATGTTAAAGTTTTAGGTTCTGCTTATAATTCTGAAATTATTGCAAGTGGAGATATAGAAATACTAGGGAAAGTTATAGGATGTAAAATTAGAGCAGGAGCTAATGTGATAGAATATATCAGTATTCTGCCTCAATTAAAAAATTTCGAAAAAATTATTAGAAAATTATTAGAGAATATAAAAAACAACAACAAGATAGATATACCAGCTTTACAAGATATTATTAAAATTAATAAAAGTATAATAGAAAAAAGTATTAAAGAAATAGACAAAGTTATGTCTTTAATGGAAAAGGATAAATTTAATAAAATATCTGATTTATTAAAAAGAATTAGAAAATTATTATTTAAAAATACAGGTTTATATGGTAAAGATATTATGGAAATAGTGAGTATTTATAAAGAGGTTGTTGAATACATTAATTCTATACAAACTTTATATAAAAATGATACAAAGATAAGTTTTCAGTATGCACAAAATTCCATGATTCAATCCTGTGGAGATATCATTATAACTGGAGAAGGTAGTTATAGGACAAGTTTATTTGCAAAAGATAAAATTATATATAAAAAATTTTCAAGCAGTGCAAAGGGTGGTATATTAGTAGCAGGGAAAAGAATAAAAGCGGGGGAAGTAGGTTCAAGTACGGGAATTCATACTTATTGTAGAATTTTAGATGAAAAAGGAGAAATTCAAGGGAAATTTTATAGTGGAACTATTATTAACATAAAAGATAAGGTAAAAATTATATAAAAATAGAAAGCATTATTAGAATTTATGTTCTATAATGCTTTTTATTTTTATATGATTTGTATTCTAAATGTTTTTTGAAAATTAGTCGAAATTTATAATAGCAATATAAATTTTTAGATAATTAAGTTTAGAGAAGGCTTCTCTATAAATAGTTAAGGAGAGGGTCTAATGGTTAGTCAAATACAAAATAGGGATATAGTTATAAATAAAAATCAAATAGATTGTAGTAATCCCATAGAAGAAGAGTGGATTGAAGGAGAAATATTAAATGGAGAAATTGTTTCTAAAGGACAAGAAACAATGACCATAGAAATACAAGGGAGTCAATTTTTAGTTAAAGCAAATGAAGATTATGATATAGGAGATGAAATTAAACTTGAAGTTAAAAAAGTTGTTGATAATGAAGTTTATCTTAAGATATATGAAGAAGATAAAAATATTAGGTCTATAAAACAATATGATAATCTTAGGTCGATTCTAAAAAAAGAATCTATTCCTATATCAAAACAAAATTTAGAAATAGCTAAGAGTATGATAGATAGTGGTATAGAAATAGAAAAAGAAATATTTGAAAAAGTAATAGCTACAAAACAAAAAATAGATGAAATTATTAATACTATGACAAAAAAAGAAATTAAAGAACTTCTAGAAAGTCCTTATGATATAGAAAAAATATCTATTGATATAATTTCTCGTTTTCTTTCTAAGGATAATTTATCTAAAGAATTAGTTTCTAAGGAAAAAATAGAAGAAGAATTTAAAAAGTTTACTAATGATAAAACTATGGGAATAAAAGACATAATTAAAGTTTTACTTGAAAATGGATTGCCTGTTACAAGAAAAAATATTAATCATTTATTATCAGTTAAAGAAAAAATAGAAGCAATAAAAAATATAAGTAATGAAGCAATTTTTCAAGCTATTAAAAAAGATTTATCCCTTACTATTAATAATTTATATACTTATATATTTTCCTCTAGTAAAGTAGATACAACAAATTATTACGCAACCGATGAGGAAATAAAAGATATTTTAGAATATCAAAATATTCCTACAAAAAAGGAATATATAGAGGCTGCTAGACTTCTTATAGAAAATAACGAAGAAATAGATGATAAAAAAGTAGAAAGTATCATTTCTCTTAAAGAAGCAATAAAAAATTTAGATGAAGATAGCTTATTGAATAAATCAGTACAACTTTTAAAAGAGAATAAAAATCCAGGGTCAGTAGAAATTTTTAATACACATTCTGATAAAAGTTACTTAACAGAAGAGGAAGTTAATAGTTTAGTTAAGGATATACCTAAAATAGATGACGAAATAATAAAAAGAATATTAAAGAAAAACTTGCCTATAAATTTTAAAAATCTTAGGGAAGAGATAAATAATCAAAGTAATATAGAAACAATAGATATTAAAGAAAATGATACTAATTTTATTACTATTAAAAGGCAGCTAGAAGAAATAAGATTAAAAATGACTTTAGAAGCAGCTAAAAAATTAAATCAAAAAATAGAGATTAATACAGCACCACTTGAAGAAATAGTAGAAAATTTAAGGGAATTAGAAAAAGAATATTATAGAGATTGTTTAAAAAAAGCAGGAGCAGAAACCTCTACAGAAAATATAGAAAAACTTAAAGAAGTGTATGACAAAATAGAAGTAGTTAAGAAATTAGATGAAAATGTACTTCCTAAAGTTATAAGAAAAGAAATTTCCTTTGTTATAGATGATTTGTATAAAGAACAATTAGCAGTTTCAAAATATGAAGAAGCACATACAAAACCTGATTTAAGATTTGGAGATAACATAAAAAAGGTTTATGATCAAATTGCTCCTTTACTTATTGAAAAAGGGATAGAAGCTACAGATGAAAATATTAGATGTGCAAGAATATTAATTCAAAATAATATGGAATTAAATGAAGAAAATCTTATTCATTTAAAATTTTTAGATCAAAAAGTGAATTATGTGGTAAAAAAACTTCATCCTATTATTGCAGCTAATATGATAAAAGAAGGTTTTAGGCCAGATAAACTTCCTATAGATAACGTAATAGAATATATGAATAGATTTGATGAACTTTTAGGTGAAGACCTTACAGGAAAACTAGAAAAACTTATTTTACAAATGGACGAAGAAAAAATATTATCTCAAAATGAAAGAGAAGGTATTATAGGGATTTATCGTATGCTTAATACCATTGAAAAAAGTGAAGGAAAAGTAATTGGATGGTTAATGAAAAATAATATGAAGTTAACTTTAAGTAATTTAATGGAAGGAGCTAAATATTTATCTAGGACATTAGGGAAAAATGAAGATATAAATGTAGCAGTTGATGATAATTTTGGATTTAGTGAGGAAGTAATTTTCCCTGAAAAGAGTATAAAAGCTCAATTAGATAAGGCATTTGTAGATTCTTCTAATGAAAATATGAGAGAAAATTATGCTAAAAGTATATTTAATGATTTTATAAAAAGTCTTTCTATAGATAAACTTCAGGAATTAATGGATAAAGGATTATTATCTGAGGATTTAGAGAATATTTATAAGGAATATGTAAGGGAAGGGTTGCTAGAAAATAATATTGAAGAAAAATATATAAATGAGTTTATAGATAGAATATCAAATCTTAAAAATATAAACAAAGAAACCTTATTGTTTATGGAAAGAAATAAAATACCTATAAATCTTAAAAATTTAGAAAGTATATCTTCTATATTTGATGATCCTTATATATTTGGGGATGATTTAAATAAGTTTAATAATATTACAAAAGAATTTAATAAAGACAATTTAGAAGAAGTTATAAAAGACAATATTAATCAGTTAAAACAGGGTAAAGAGATAGAAGAAGTTTTAGATACCCTTAAGCAAAAAGTTAAAGAAATTAGAAGTCAATTATTAGAATCTTTTTCTAATAAAAAACAAGATGTATGGAAATTAGGAGGGGATATAGAAAACATAATAGATATTCAAAATCAAATGCAAGATGAGATATATCAAATTCCCGTTTTATTAAATGGAAAAATTGCAAATATAAATGTATATTTCATGAAAGAAAAGAAAGGGAAGAATACGGCAAATCCAAATAGCATAAATGCCTTAGTTACTATGAAAACAGAAAATATGGGGAATATTAAGATGAATATTAAAATGAATGATTTTAATGTAGATTTTAAGATAACTGGGGAAAATGAAGAGATAACAGATTATCTAAAAAATTATGAAGATAATATAAAAGCTGTTATTGAAAATATGGGATATAAAGTAAAAATAGGATTATACACTGAAGAATCAAAAGAAAGTAATAATCATCAAATACTAAGTCCCGTAAGAAAAAATTTAGATTCAGATTTTGAAATAGTCGTTTAGGAGAAGGATGATGGATAAGGATAAAAAAAAATCAAATCTTTTTGAAATAATCTTTGAGATGGTTTCTTTAATAGATGAAATAGATAAAAATAAAAAAATAGAAGAAAAAAATTTAAAAAATTTGTTTAATAAGTCGATAAATAATGTAGATAAAATAAATAAAAGGTAGGTGTTTTAATTGAAAATTAATCATAATATACCAGCACTTAGAACATTATATCAATTAAATAGAAATAATACTTTATTAGATAAAACAATGCAGAGATTATCATCAGGCCTTAGAATTAATAGTGCGGCAGACGATGCAGCAGGGCTTGCTATTGCGCAAAAAATGGATACTCAAATAAGAGGATTAAAACAAGCTAATAGAAATGCTATGGACGGAATTTCTCTTATACAAACTGCAGAGGGAGCATTAAATGAAGTACATTCTATGCTTCAAAGAATTAGGGAATTAGCTATTCAATCTTCTAATGGAACTTTAGCGGCAGAGGATAGACAAGCTATTAATAATGAAGTAGAAGAGTTAATAAAAGAAATTCAAAGAATTTCAGATAATATAGAATTTAATGAAATAAAGTTATTAAATGGAGAAATAGATAGAACAGCTTTTTCTAGTAATAATGAAATAGCAGATATTGTTTCTATGAGTGATACTGTAACGCCAGGAAAGTATACATTTACTGTAACAACAGCAGCAAAACAAAATTATCTAGAAGGAGGGGCAGCTTCCTTTGAAACAGACGGAACTATAGGGGTAACTGGTAAAATAAATATTAATGGTGAGCAGGTTGAAATTTTGGAAACAGATACAGGAATGGAAGTTTTTGGAAAAATAAGAGATCTTTGTGATACGGTAGGCATTGAACTTTATACTGGAGGTTCATTTGGGGATGGAAAATCTTTAACTTTTGTCATGAAAGAACCAGGATATGAGGGTAAAGATATCGTAATTGATGGAGATACTGCTTTATTATCCCAATTGGGGTTAACAGCAGGTACATTTAATCAAGGAGTTGACATAGAAATAGGTCCTGTTTTAGCAGATGCTTTTCCTTCAAATACTACATATGAAGCTTCAGGAAATAGAGTTGAATTTCGTTCTACTGATAATTTTAAAATGATCATAACGGGTGGAGTAACGAAATTAAATATTGACCCTTCAACAGGAGGAGTAACTGAAGATACCACAACATTAACAGGAGATATTACTATTAACGTTTTAGAAACAGGGCCACTAGATCTTCAAATAGGGGCTAATGAAGGACAATTTATGCAAGTGCGTATCCAAAATTTATCTCCTTCTGCTTTAGGGTTAGATGATATGAGTTTAAGTACAACTACAGCTGCTCAAGAGGCTATAACTATTGTAGATAATGCTATTGAACAAATTTCTTCTGTTCGTTCTAAATTAGGAGCATATCAAAATCGTCTTGAACATACAGTAGCTAATTTAGAAGTGGCATCTGAAAATATGACAGCTTCTTTATCTAGAATACAAGATGCAGATATGGCTGAAGAAATGGCAGAATATACTCAAAAGAGTATTTTAGTACAAGCAGGAACATCTATGTTAGCACAAGCAAATCAGAGACCACAACAAATATTACAATTACTTCAAGGATAAGGAGATAGTTTATGGAAAATAGAACGGCTCAGATAGTAAATGCAACTCCTGGACAGCTTATAGTAATTACTTATGAACTTATTATAGAAGCTATCAATGAGGCAGAAAAAAAGATACCTGTAACTGATGAAAAGGATTTTAAAAGAAGTATAGAAAAAGCTCAAAATCTTCTTAGGGAATTAATGGAATCTTTAGATTTATCCTATGAAATTTCTTATGACTTAATGTCTCTTTATTTATACATAAATAAATTAATAATTAATTCTTATATAACGAAAAAGAAAGAGCCTTTAGAAGAAGCAAAAAAACTTCTAAATATTCTTTTAGTAGGTTGGAAAGAAGTAGTGTCTAAGGAAGAACAAAAAACACCTGTAATGGAAAATACACAAAAAATATATGCAGGATTAACCTATGGTAAAGGAAATTTAAATGAATCTGTTATAGAAGAAAATAATAGAGGATTTAAAGCATAAAAATATACCCCAAAAATAGGGGTATATTTTTTATGTGATTTTATGGAATAAAAGATAAGCTATATGAATAAACTGACCTTTATTAGACTATACTTATAGTAATTAAAGAAATAAAGGAGAATACATAATGAATTATAATATTGAACCAGCCAAAAGAAGTATTTTTCCATTTAATTTTAAATTAAAGAATTTTAATATTATGACAAAGGAAGATGAAATAAAAAATGAGCTTATAAAAATAAAAAAGGATATAGATTTAGTATACCATAGGTTTGAAAATACTACAGAAAAAGAGCTAATAGATAGCTGTATATATGAGATGAAAGCCCTGCAAGCTAGGTATGAATATTATTTAAAAAAAGCTAAAGAATACAATAGTCCTGAAATAAAAGAATTAAAAGAAAGTTCTTGATAAAATATAATAGGGGGATTTTATGGGAAATGATGATTTTTTAATTTATTTAATATGGATTGGGGTTATTATTTTGATTTTTATGGTATTTCCTAAATCCTTTAAATTTCTTATAAGAAGTATTATACAGGGTTTAGGAGGTGCTATAGGGCTTATGATTTTTAACTTTATATTATCACCTATAGGTTGGTATGTGGGAGTTAATTGGATAACCATTTTTATTATAGCTATATTAGGACTTCCGGGTTTTATACTTTTATATATTGTTAATAATGTATTATATTAGTATTTTAAGTTCATTTTAGAATTTAAAACATTAGAATTAAATTTTATTATCCCTCATATATTTGTACAAATAAATAATGGGGGATTTTTTTTATGAAAAAATCAAGAAATAGAATAATAAAAGTGGCTAGTGTATATACTGGAACGGTTTTAGGAGCAGGATTTGCTTCAGGAAGAGAAATAATACAGTTTTTCACATCTTATGGCTGGGATGGAATATGTGGATTGTTTTTATCAGGTCTTTTATTTGCTCTTTTAGGCTGTGTTGTTTTAGAAATAGTATATATCTATAAAATAAAAGATTATAGAGATTTTATTTATCCTATAATGGGAGATTTTCTAGGTAATGTTATGGAATGGGTAGTTTCTTTATTTATGTTTATTACATTTTGTGCAATGCTTGCAGGGGCAGGAGCTCTTTTAAAACAACAATTTAATATACCAACTACAATAGGAGTATTTATTATGGCAGGATTATGTTTTATAATATTTTTATATGATATTAAAGGTATTATAGCTATTAATTCTATTTTAGCTCCTTTGTTATTAATAGGAGGAATTTTGCTGGGAATATATATTATAGTATTTAAGGATGTGGCTGTTTTTTCTTATTCCATAACATCTGTGTTTAGAAAAATTACAAGAAATTGGGTTGCTTCTTCTATTATATATGTTTCTTATAATATAATTACTGCAGTAGTAATTTTATGTAGCCTATATAATACAATTAATTCAAAAAAAGAAGCAAGGTTGGGAGGAATAATAGGAGGATTAGTTTTAGGAGTGTTAGGAATTTGTATTGGCATGGTAACGTTTATCCATTATGGAAATATAAAAGATATAGAAATTCCTATGTTAGAAATAACTGCTAAATATGGATTTTTGATTGAGTACATCTATTTAATAGTTTTATTTTCTGCCATATTTACTACAGCAGTTGCTAATGGATATGGATTTTTAAATAGAGTTTGTTTTGAATTTAATGTTTCTTATAAATTTATATTACCCATATTTATTTTAATAAGTATTTTAATTGCTAAAATAGGTTTTTCAAAGATGGTTGGAGAGATATATCCTATATTTGGATATGTAGGTATTTTTGAAATATTTGTGATATTATTATATTTTGTAAATATTAAAATTAGAAAAATTTAAAATATATTCAAAAAATATTCATTTATAAGATAAAGACTTATTGAAATCATAAAAAAGTTATAGTACCATATACAAGAGAAAACTTTAGGGGGAAAAACCTTGATAAAAACAAAAAAAAATAAAGAGAAAAAGGCACGAATTTTTGCTCTTCTTATTTTAATCATAGGAGCAAGTATTTTAATTTATTTAGATGTTTCGGGAAGTAACTTGCATTTTTCTTTTATAAATGGGAATGAACCTTCTCTTTATTTAGAAAAACAGTGGGTCGATATAGATTCAGAAAGTAATTATATTTTTTCAGTGTATGAAAATGATTTAATCCAGTGTAGCCCTGATGGAATAAAAAGAATTTCTCAAGAAGGAAAGGAATTATGGAATGCGACCTATTCTATGACAAATCCAAGACTTATAATAAATGAACCTTATATAGCAGTAGGAGAAGAAAAAGGAAAAATTATTTATGTATTAAATGATAAAGGGTTAGTTTATAAAATATTAGAAGATAATGAAATATTGTATTTCTCTATAAATTCTAATGGTTTTTTATCAGTTATTAGTGAAACAAAAGAAGGGCATAAAATAAAAATTTATGATAATAAGGGAAATGATATAGGGATTAGTAGAAGTACATATGTTGAAGATGCAGGATATCCTCTTAGAGCTATTGTATCAAATGATGGGAATTCTTTGCCTATAATTTATTTAAATCCAAATGCTAATGGATTAAAATCTGATTTAATCTTTCTAGATTTAGGAGAAGATGGCATATTAAAAGAAGATTTTATTGATTTTGCCATAGCAAGGGAAGATACTGTTTTTTCTAATATGTATTATTTAAAAAATAATACTTTGGTTGTTTTAGGAGATAATAGAATTTTATGGATTGATGAAAATAAAGAAGTAAAAGAAGAAATTCTTAATAATAGTATAGAAACTATTCCTTGGAATATAGAGAAAAAAAGGAATCTATCGTCTTATTTAGTTTTAGTTCTATCTTCTGAAAAGATGCCAGGAATAGAAGAAAATGAAGGAAATGTAGTTTTTTATGATACAAATGGAGAAAAAAAATATAGTTTTAATTCAGAAGGAGATGTAACTTATTTATATGCTGATGAAAATATGGTTATAGTTGGAGTAAACAGGACATTTTATGGTTTAAATAAAAAAGGCAAACAAATTTTTAAATATACTGCTTTAAAAGATGTAAAAGATATTATTCCATTAAAAAATGGGAAACAAGTTGCTTTAATTTCTAAGGATTCTGTGGATTTAATGGAAATAAAAAGATAATTGGGGGAAGAATATGAATGCAGCAGATATTATTATAATACTTATTTTAATTATAAATGGATTTATTGCATATAAAAGAGGTTTTGTTCTTTCTTTTTTTAAGTTAATATCTTCTATATTATCCATATTTTTAGCATACAGAATATATCCAGTAGTAAGTTCTTTTTTAAGAAATTCCACTCCTTTATTTGAAAACATAAAAAATAAAATAGGTCTTACATTGACTATTGAAAATGCCGATAATATGGGAACTTTATCAGGACAAATAGAAACAATAAATAATTTAAATCTTCCTAAATTTTTAAAGAGTGCTTTAATAGAAAATAATAATACTGAAGTATATAAAATCCTTAATGTAGATAATTTAAAGGATTACATAGCTGGATATATAGCGAATATTTGTATAAATATAATTTCTATGATTCTTGTTCTTATAATAGTTACTATAGGCCTTAAAATAATTATTAATATATTAGATATTTTAGCCAAACTTCCAATAATTAATTCTGTAAATCGTTTATTTGGATTTATTTTTGGGCTTATCATGGGAGTTTTGCATATTTGGGTAATTTTTGTTATACTATTTATGTTTCATAGCAATCCATTTTTTAATCAAGTATTTTTACTCATATCAGAGAGTGTAATAGCAAAGTTTTTATATGAATATAATTTACTTCTTAAGTGGCTTTTAAAATTATTTTTATAGTTTGTATTGACAATAGTAGAGTAAACTGATATACTTACTAAAAATTAATATTGGTCTCATCAAGAGAGGTGGAGGGACTGGCCCAATGAAACCCGGCAACCCGCAATAAGGCGAAGGTGCCAATTCCAGTGCAAAATGCAGAAGATGAGAAGAGTGTATAACCTCTTTCATCAAAGAGGTTTTTTTTATTTTTACTGAAAGGAGGGACAATATGATAGAAGTAAAAGGGCTTTATAAAGAATTTAGAGACAAAGGGAATATAGTTAAAGCTTTAAAAAATATTAATATAACTATAGAAAAAGGAGATATTTTTGGCATTATTGGACTTAGTGGTGCTGGTAAATCAACCCTTGTTAGATGTATTAATCGTTTAGAAGAACCTACAAAAGGTAAAGTTTTAATTAAAGGACAAGATGTAATGGATTTAAATGCTTCACAGTTAAGAGAGTTAAGAAAAAAAATAGGTATGATATTCCAGCATTTTAATCTGCTAAATTCAAGAAGTGTAGCAGAAAATATTTCTTATCCTTTAGAAATATCTAAAGTACCTAAGGAAGAAAGGGAAAAAAGAATAGATGAACTCCTTAAATTAGTGGAGTTAGAAGATAAAAAAAATAGTTACCCCTCACAGCTTAGTGGAGGACAAAAGCAAAGAGTAGGAATTGCTAGGGCTTTAGCTAATCATCCTGATGTTTTATTATGTGATGAAGCAACTTCAGCACTAGATCCTAAAACAACCCAATCAATACTAAAATTATTAAAAAAAATTAATGAAAAATTAGGGTTAACTATAGTTATCATTACCCATGAAATGGAAGTGATTAAGCAGATATGCAATAAAGTTGCTGTTATGGAAAATGGGGAAATAGTAGAAAGTGGAATGGTTTCTAAGGTTTTTGCTCATCCCAAGAATGAAATTACTAAGAATTTTGTAAAAAATATTGGACATGATATACCAGAAGAATTATTTAAAGAACTAGGTTTTAAAAAATTAGTTCGTCTTAATTTTGAAGGGAGTGGGGCATCTAATCCTATACTATCAAAAATGATAAAAAAATATGATATAGATGCCAATATTCTTTTTGGAGGAATTGACCATTTACAAAATAATCTAGTGGGGAATTTAATTGTGGAATTAAAGGGAAAAGAGGAAGAAATAGAAAAAGCAATATGTTTTCTTAAAGAAAATGAAGTGGAATGTGAGGTGATATCCCTATGATATTTGAAAATCCCATAGGAGCTTTATTATTATTTTTAAGAGAAACAGGGAACACCTTTTATATGGTATTTGTATCTACTCTTATAGCTATCATTATTGGAATGCCCATAGGAATTATATTAGTTATTACTGAAAAGGGTGGAATTAAAGAAAATCTAAAGTTAAATAAAGTATTAGGAACTATTGTAAATATAGGCAGGTCTTTTCCCTTTGCTATTTTAATAATAGCTCTTATGCCTTTTACTAGATTAATAATTGGGACTAGTATAGGAACTACTGCGACTATAGTTCCTCTATCCATTGCAGCAGCTCCTTTTGTTGCAAGAGTAATAGAAAGTTCTATAAAGGAGGTAGATAAAGGAATAATAGAAGCAGCTATTGCTATGGGGTCTACTCCGTGGGAAATTATTATAAAAGTTCTTATTCCAGAAGCTATGAGTTCTATTATACTTGGAATTACTTTAACTATCATAAATTTAATAGGATATAGTGCTATGGCTGGATTAGTAGGAGGAGGCGGACTAGGGAATATAGCAATTCAATATGGATATTATAGATATGATTTTTCTCTTATGATAGTAACTATAATTTTATTAATTATATTAGTTCAACTTATTCAATGGATTGGAAATAGCATTGCAAAAAAAATGAATAAAAAATAAGAAAGGAAGATGTAAATGAATAAAAAAATTATAGCAATTTTAACATTAGCAATATTAACTATTGGAATACTTGGAGGATGTTCTAAGGAAAGTAATGAGGCAGAAGAAAATACAGTACTAAAAGTATCAGCAACTTCAGTTCCTCATGCACAAATGTTAGAATATATTAAAGATGATTTAAAAGAGCAAGGGATAGAATTAGATATAATGGTAATAGATGAATATAACACTCATAATAGAGCACTTCAAGAAAAGGAAGTAGATGCCAATTTCTTTCAACATATACCATTTTTAGAAAAACAAATTGCAGAATTTGGATATGATTTAGAAGTTTTAGCAAAGGTTCACATAGAACCTTTAGGAGTATATTCAGAAAAAGTAACTTCTTTAGATGAGTTAGAAGAAGGGGCAGTTATAGCTATTCCAAATGATACAAGTAATGAAGCAAGAGCCTTAGCCCTTCTCCACAATAATGGACTTATAGAACTAAATGATGTAAATGACCAAACAGCTACTATATTAGATATAAAAAATAATCCTAAAGGATTAGTATTTCAAGAAATGGAAGCCGCAGCTCTTCCTATGATTTTACAAGATGTAGATGCAGCAGTGATTAATACAAACTTTGCAATTAAAGCAGAATTATCTCCTACAGAGGACGCTCTTGCTATAGAGGATGCTAACTCACCTTATGTAAATGTTTTAGTTATAAGAAAAGGAGAAGCAGATAGGGAAGATTTAAAAGCTTTAGCAGAAGCTCTTACTTCTGATAAAATGAAAAAGTATATTGAAGATAATTATAACGGAGAAATAGTTCCTGTATTTTAAAATTGGACGGCCATTGGCCGTCCAATTATTTGCGTAAATCTTCAATTTTGTTTTTAACATACAGAGCTAATCTTTTTTTATCTTCATCTTTAAGCTTATCTATAATTATAGGGTCACCTATATTAACATTTATATCTACTGCTTTAATCCAAGGGAATTGAGTTTCTAATATATAATGAGCATTATGAATATAAATAGGGATAATAGGGACATTAGATTTTGTAGCAAGTTTTAAACTTCCTTTTTTAAATTCTCCTAAATTTTCCTCTATTATTCTAGTTCCTTCTGGGAATATTAATAAAGAATGTCCTTCTTTTAATTGTTGAATTCCTTTATTAATTGCTTTTAGAGATTGTCTTATATCTGATCTATCCATAAAAATACATCCAATTTTTTTCATCCAAAAAGACACTACAGGAACTTTTTTTAATTGTATTTTCCCAACAAATGACATAGGAATATCTACTGCATTTACTAAAATGGGAATATCAAAAAAACTTTTATGATTTGCTATAAATAAAATAGGAGTGTCTTTTGGAATTTTTTTTTGCCCTTTTACAGTTAATTTGGTACCAGAACATTTAAGAAGTCCTTTGCATATTCTTTGCAGCCATTTATAAGAATATGCTATTTGTTCTTTTTTAGATTTAGATCTTTTAAAAATAAAATAATAAATTCTAAATAAAATAGAAAATATACTAATAATTATTATATATAAAATACAAAGAATTGTTCTCATAATGTCCTCCTATATAGATTTTATTTTTAAATATTATATCATTTATTTTTTTACATTACCAAAAAACATATAACATTTTTTAAAAAAATAAAGAAATAATAATAATGAAATCTATTAAAAAGGAGGGAATATAATGAGAAAACAAGGGAAATTATTAATTTCTATTTTAGCTATTATGCTTTTGTTTGTAGGTTGTAGTACCAATAATGATACTTCTCAAAATAATGGATATGATGATGGGTTGTTTGATAATGGAGATAATGTTACAGGGAATATTAATGATGCAGGGGATATCTTAGATAATAATATGAATAATGATTATTTTGAAAATGATGAAGACTTAATACCAGGAGATGAAAATGTATACGATGGAGATTTAAAAGAAAGAGAAGATAATATAAGAAAAGGAATAACAACTGATTTAACAGGAACAACAAAAAATAGCACAACAAATACTACTATCCCAAATAATCTAAAAGAAAATTCATTAAATAACAAGATTATAAATAAAAATAATAAATAAGAATAATCCCATCTAAAATGGGATTATTCTTCTATAGTATTTTTTCCTCTAATTTCATTTATCATTTTTTGCTTTAATTCATATAAATTTTTAGATAAATCTACAGGAAGTATATGAGGATTAATTAATCTTCTACATTCATCCCATAGAGTAGACAATTCTTTTTGACAATATTCTCTAATATCCATAACAGAAGGAGATTTGTATACACATTTTCCTTTAATAAAAACAGGAACAAGTAATTCTCTTATGGTAAAAGTTCCAGGTTTTAAATTCATTTGTTTCCAAGTATTAACGGGGTCAAATATTTTTAATGGTTTGTTTTCATCGAAATATTCATTTTCTAAAGCAATAATATCAGCTTTTATTTTACCTGTATCTTTTTCATAGATACGGACTATTTTTTTAACACCGGGATTTGTTACTTTATCAGGATTTTCAGATAGTTTTATTTTGGGTATTAATTGACCGTTTTCGTCAGTTTCAGCAGCTAATTTATAAACTCCACCAAAGGCAGGACAATCTTTAGAAGTAATAAGTCTTGTCCCTACTCCCCATAGGTTTATTTTAGCTTCTTGAAGTTTAAGGTCTCTTATAAGATATTCATCAAGGTCGCTAGAAGCACTAATTATAGCTTCTGGGAAGCCTGCCTCATCTAACATTTTTCTAGCTTTCTTTGAAAAGTAAGCTAAATCTCCACTATCAAGACGAATTCCCATAACTTTAGGTTTTATATTTTTTTCTTTTAATTCTCTAAATACTTTTATGGCATTAGGAACTCCTGATTTTAAAGTATCATAAGTATCCACAAGTAGTATGCAAGTATCAGGGAATATTTTTGCATATTCTCTAAATGCAGTTAATTCATCAGGAAAACTCATAACCCAGCTATGGGCATGGGTTCCGGAAACAGGTATATTAAATAATTTCCCAGCTAAAACATTAGAAGTCCCAGTACATCCTCCAATAACTGCAGCTCTAGCTCCATAAATACCTGCATCTGGTCCTTGAGCTCGTCTTAGTCCAAATTCTAATACAGAATCTCCTTTTGCTGCCCAACATACTCTAGCGGCTTTAGTGGCAATTAAACTTTGATGATTTATAATATTAAGTAGAGCTGTTTCTATAAATTGAGCTTCAAAGATAGGAGCTTTAACTCTTATAAGAGGCTCTTTTGGGAATACAACAGTTCCTTCAGGAACAGCATATATATCTCCTGTAAATTTAAAGTTTTTCAAATCTTCGATAAAGTCGTCATCAAAAATATTAAGGCTTTTTAAATAATCCAAATCTTCTTCAGAGAAACTTAAATTTTTTATATAATCTATGGCTTGTTCAAGACCTGCCGCTATTGCAAATCCTGAATCGGAGGGATTTTTGCGATAAAATAAGTCAAATACTACTTCTTTATTTTTTACATTAGCTTTTTTATACCCTTGCATCATGGTCATTTGATATAAATCTGTAAGCAAGGTTAAATTTAAATCGGGCATTTTATACTTCCTTTCATTTACAATAATTTTTTTAATATTTTTATTTATATTTTACCATTATACCACAAAAAACAAAAATAAATAAAAAGATAAACTTATATTCGTTTATTTTTTAATAAAAGTTCTAATAACTTTTTGCTTTTTTTAATAGCATAACTTTCACATTGAGATGAAAGTAAAAGAATAACATAAAAAGAAAATAAAGAAACAAATATAATAATTAATGCTTCCATATTTGCTCTCCTTTATATTTTGTATCTATAATTATGTTTTTTTATTTAATAAAAAATCTAAATTGCAATATTAAATGCAACACTTATGTTTAGTAGAAATCATGCTTGATTTTAGGTGTTAAAGTATAAAATTAGCCTTAA
>NZ_JWID01000016.1 GCF_001466305.1 Defluviitalea phaphyphila | reverse complement strand
CAGATACAAATGTAAAAAACATGTACGACGTTACAATTAAAGATGTAGATCTAGAAAATATAGATTTAGAGTTATATTAGAAGTAAAAGGTTTACTAAAGAACAATTTAAAATTCAGTCAATAGTTGAGGTAGAATTATTTAAAATCTCTCTACATTAAAAGTAAATTTAAGCGAGTATAAAAAATAGAAAATCAATAGACGAAGGCACTTAAAGAAGGAAAGAATATTAAAGTAAAGATTGATGTAATATATGAAGGTAAGAATTTAAGACCATCGAGATTTAATATAAAATATTTACCTAATTATTACGTTGCTTCAATACTGTAACAATCTTTTAATTGTATTTTAAATTATATTATGATATTATTATATAAAGTTTAATAATTAACACAGGGGAGCCGGAAAAGGCCGGCTGAGAGTAAGAACCGAAATTCTTTGACCCTAAGTACCTGAACTGGGTAATACCAGCGTAGGAAGTGTTAACTTATATGTTATTTATTTAGTATGTTTATTATAAGAAAACACAAGCCTGCGGCTTGTGTTTTTTTAATGAAACGAAGGGAGAAAATTATGAAGGCTAAAAAAATTTCTTTATCAGCAATATTTATTGCCATAGGAGTAATAGCAGGTAATGTTATTTTTATACCTATAGGAGCTTCAAAATGTTTTCCTGTTCAACATACAATTAATGTTTTAACAGCGATTATCCTTGGCCCTAGTTATAGTGTAGCAGTGGCATTTTCTATATCTTTACTTAGAAATATTTTAGGAACTGGAAGTTTATTAGCTTTTCCTGGAAGTATGATAGGAGCTTTACTGGCTGGACTTATATATAAGAAAACCAATATTCCTATACTGGCAGTTACAGGAGAAGTATTTGGTACAGGAATAATAGGTGGTATTTTAGCTTATCCAATAGCTAAATTTATAATAGGAAATGATGTTACAAGTCTATTTTTTATAGCACCTTTTTCAATAAGTACTATAGGTGGAAGTATAATATCTTATATTATTATTAAAATTATGGATTTTTCTAAAATAGGTTATATAAAAAAAGATTTATAAACAATATAGGGAGGGTTTAATTTGGAAATCTATAAAAAAATCTCAAAAGCTTTATATGAAATAAAATATAAAAAACCCTTAATACATCATATTACAAATTATGTAACAGCTAATGATTGTGCTAATATTACCTTAGCTATAGGAGCTTCTCCTGTTATGGCAGATGATATTAATGAAGTTAGAGATATGGTATCCTTAGCAAATTCTTTGGTCATTAATTTAGGAACATTAAGTAGTAGAACAGTAGAAGCCATGATTTTAGCAGGGAAAAGAGCCAATGAATTAAATATTCCTATTATTTTAGACCCTGTGGGAGTAGGAGCTACTTCATATAGGACAAATATTGCCAGGGAAATACTTAAACAGATAAAAATATCTATAGTAAGGGGAAATTTATCAGAGATTAAGTCATTATTTGGAGTAGATACAAAAACTAAGGGAGTAGATTCCTCTGAAATTATTTTAAAAAAACAAGAAGATTTGAAGAATGTACAAAAATTTGCAAAAAAATTTGCAAAAACTTTTAATACAGTTGTTGCTATTACAGGATATATAGATATTGTAACAGATGGAGAAAATTTATATGTAACAAAAAATGGAAATGAAATGATGTCTAAAATAACAGGAACAGGATGTATGTGTACTTCTCTAATTGCTTCTTTTGCTGGAGTAGAAGATGATTATATTATATCAGCTCTAGGAGGAGTAATTTTTATGGGAATCGCTGGAGAAATAGGATATAATAAATTAAATAAAGATGAAGGGATAGGAAGCTTAAAAGTTAACATAATAGATGCCATATATAAAATGTCAGAAGAAGATTTAATAAAAAAAGGCAATTTTATAGAAAACAGTAGTTGTTAATTTTATATTATAGATAGGAATAAAATAATTATTTGATTAAAAGAGTCCATTTACAATTGCATAAAAATACATCATATAGTATTATAATAAAAAAGCATGGGAAATGGGTGATTTTATGAATATTCAGGATATGGCAGTAGAAGCTAAGAAAGCTTCTATTAAACTAGGGATTATAAATTCAGAACTAAAGAATAAAGCTTTAGAAGAAATAGCGAAAGCTCTAGAAAGTAGAAAAGAAGAAATAGTAATGGCTAATAAAGAAGACCTGAAAGTTAGTGAAAAAGAAAATCTTGCAAAACCTTTATTAAAAAGATTAAAATTTGATGAAAGTAAAATTGAAGATGTAATACAGGGTATAAAAAGTCTTATAAATTTACCTGATCCTGTAAATAAAACTTTAGCTGCTACAGAATTAGATGAAGGGTTAGAATTATATCGGGTTAGTTGCCCTATTGGAGTAATTGGAGTAATTTTTGAATCAAGACCAGATGCATTAGTTCAAATATCAACTCTATGTTTAAAAAGTGGGAATGCTGTATTACTAAAAGGGGGAAGTGAAGCTAAAAATACTAATAAAATTTTATGGAATATTATAAAAGATGCTACTGAAAAAGTAGGAATTCCTTTTGGATGGATTTGGCTTCTTGAAACTAGGGATGATGTAAATGAAATGTTAAAAATGGATAAACATATAGATCTTATTATACCTAGAGGATCTAATGAATTTGTTAAATATATTATGGATAATTCTAATATTCCAGTGTTAGGACATGCAGATGGAATTTGTCACTGCTATGTGGATTCTGATGCTGATATAAATATGGCAGTTGATATTGTAGTTGATTCAAAAACTCAATATGTTTCCGTATGTAATGCAACAGAAACTCTTTTAGTACATAAAGATATAGCTTCAGTGTTTCTTCCAAAGTTAAAAAATGAATTAGATAAAAAGAAAGTTGAATTAGTAGGATGTAAAAAAACAAGAGAAATTATAGATGTAGAATTAGCTACAGAAGAAGATTGGAAAACTGAGTATTTAGATTATAAATTATCAATTAAAGTAGTATCGAATATAGAAGAAGCTATTGAACATATTAATACTTATGGTTCTGGGCATACAGATGCAATTATTACTAAAAATAAAGCTAATGCTGCTTTATTTATGAATCTTGTAGATTCAGGAAATGTATTTTTAAATTGTTCTACGAGATTTAGTGATGGCTTTAGATATGGCTTTGGAGCAGAAGTAGGCATTAGTACTAATAAAATTCATGCTAGAGGGCCTGTTGGTTTAGATGGACTTTTAATATACAAATATAAACTTATAGGACACGGACATATCGTAGGAGATTATGCAAATAAAATAAAAACCTTTACACATAGAAAAATAGATAAACAATATAAAGAGGATTTATAAATGTTTTATTATAAAACACCTCGAATTGTTATAAAATTACAATTTGAGGTGTTTTTATAAAATTTAAAAGCATAAATATAGAATAGGTGAATTTAATGAAAAAGAAAATGATTATACCAATTTTTGTATCTCACCAAGGATGTCCTAATGATTGTGTATTTTGTAATCAAAAAAGAATAACAGGAGTAAGAGAAAGTTTTGATGAAAAGAAAATAAGAAATTATATAGAAAATTATTTAGAAGATTTTAAGGGAGATAAAATAGTAGAAATTGCTTTTTTTGGAGGAAGTTTCACGGGAATTCATATAAATCTTCAAAAACATTATTTAGAAATAGCAAAAGAATATATAGAAAAATATGATTTAGAAGGAATTAGAATATCAACAAGACCAGACTATATTAATGAAGAAATATTAGATTTTTTATTAAAATATCCTGTTAAAGCAGTAGAATTAGGAGTGCAGTCCTTAGATGAAGAGGTATTATTAGAAAGTAAAAGAAATCATAAAGTAGAAGATGTGTATAAGGCTGTAGCGTACATCAAGAAAACAAATATAGAATTAGGACTTCAGATGATGATAGGGCTTCCTAAAGATACCTTAGAAAAAAGTATAAATACAGCTAAAAAAATAGTTCTTATGAAACCTGATACTACAAGAATTTATCCCACTGTAATAATGAAAGATACTGAACTTGAAACTATGTACTATAAGGGATTATATAACCCTTTAAGCCTTGATGAAGCTATTGAATGGACAAGCAAGATACTTCCTTTATTTTACGATGCTAATATAACAGTACTTCGTGTAGGATTACAAGCAACAGAAGAAGTAAATATAGGAAAGGGAATAGTAGCAGGTCCTTATCATCCGGCTTTTAGACAGCTAGTAGAAGAAAAAATGCTTAATGAGTATATTTTAAAAATATATAATGAAAATGGAAAAAGACCAATCACTATTTATGCTAATCAAAAATTATATCAAAGCCTTATAGGTCATAAAAGAAAATATAAAGAGTTTATAAAAAATAAGGGACTTCCTATAGAATTTAGAAAAAATGATAAAATAAATAGTTTGATTTTTGAAAGTGGAGGCAAAATTTTAGATGATATTCATATCCCAAAATGCTTCAGATAATATAAAAAATACATTAAATAAAGTAGGAAAAATTATAGAAATAAGACCTATTAATGTTGTTTATGAAAGTATAAATCATCATCCTGATATATTTCTTTTTAAAGGAGATAAAAAAATTTATATTGCAAAGGAACAATATGAATGTATTAAGTATGAATTAGAGGATAATACATTACAAATAGAAGTTTTAGAAAATCAATTAGGATATAATTATCCTAATACAGTAGCATTTAATGCTGTAAATTTAGGGAAATATTTTATTCATAATTTAAAATATACTTCTCCTATTATTTTAGAAGATATGAAAAAATTAAATAAAAAACTTATACATGTAAAACAAGGATATACTAGATGTTCAGCTCTTCCTATAGATGATAATAGTATTATTACTTCTGATGTAGGGATAGCTAAAACTGTTTTTAAGTATAAAATAGATGTATGTCTAATTAAGCCAGGATTTATCTTATTACCTGGTCAAAAATATGGATTTATAGGAGGATGTGGTGGAAGAATAAAAAATAAAATATATTTTTCTGGGGATATTACTAGACATCCTGACTATGAAAAAATGAAAAGATTTATCCAACAACGAGATTTAGAAATAATATATGATACTTCAACAAATTTAATAGATATAGGTTCTATTTTATAATATAGTTTTCTCATTGAAATACATGATTTTATTTTATATAATTAAGTTATATAGTTATTATGATAATCTTAGAGGGGAGGAAGTATTAATGGATAATTTTACTTTTTATAGTCCTACTTATTTTATTTTTGGTAAAAATACTGAAAAAGATACGGGAAAATATGTTAAACGTTTTGGTGGAAATAAAGTTTTAATTCATTATGGTGGAGGTTCTGTAATACGTTCTGGTCTTCTTGATAGGATAAAAGTTTCTTTAGATGAAGAAGAAATAGAGTACATAGAACTTGGAGGAGTAAAACCAAATCCTAGAAGTGGATTAGTTTATGAAGGAATTGATTTATGTAAAAAGGAAAAAGTTGATTTTATTCTTGCCGTTGGAGGAGGAAGTGTTATTGATTCAGCTAAAGCAATAGCAGCAGGAACTTTGTATGAAGGAGATTTTTGGGATTTTTATGAAGGAAAACCTATTGAAAAAGCTTTACCTGTTGGAACGGTTTTAACTATTGCAGCTGCTGGAAGTGAAGGGTCACCTAATTCTGTTATAACAAATGAAAATGGTATGTATAAAAGAGGAACTAAAGCAGAAGTTTTAAGACCTGTTTTTTCAATTTTAAATCCAGTTTTATCTCAAACTGTTCCTCCATATCAAACAGCTTGTGGAATAGTAGATATAATGGCACATTTACTTGAACGCTATTTTACTACAACTAAGGATGTTGAAGTGACTGATAGACTGATAGAAGGATTACTTCTTACAATGATTCATGAAGCTCCCCGTGTAATGAAAGACCCTAATAATTATGAAGCACGGGCAAACATTATGTGGGCTGGAATGCTTGCTCATAATAATTTATGTGGAGTTGGAAGAGTACAAGATTGGGCTAGTCATAATATAGAACATGAATTATCAGCTTTGTATGACTGTGCTCATGGTGCAGGGCTTGCAGTGGTATTTCCAGCATGGATGACTTACAATATGAAACATGATATAAATAGATTTGCACAATTAGCAGTAAGGGTTTGGGGATGTCAAATGGATTTTGCAAACCCTGAAAATACAGCTAGGGAAGGGATAGAAGCTCTAAAAAGATTTTTTAAATCCATAGGAATGCCTTCTAATTTTAAAGAATTAGGAGCTAAAGAGGAAGATATCCCTAAAATGGCACATAAAGCATGTTATAGTGGAACAAGAAATGGAACTATTGGTGGCTTTGTAAAATTAGATGAAAAAGATGTTATTAATATATATCGTCTAATGCTATAAAAATTTACTAATTATATTTATCATTTTATAACCAAATTTTATAATTTAAAAAATAATATTACAAATTTTAAATATAAAGGAGGCGTATAAATGGTAGATATTAATTTTTCGTCAGAAGAAAAAAATGCGTTTATCAAAAAACTGAGTTCGAAAGCAAAGGAACAAAATTATATTAATCCTGAACTGTATGTAAAATATGAAGTAAAAAGAGGACTTAGAGATATTAATGGAAAAGGAGTACTTGCAGGATTAACAGAAATAGGAGAAGTGCATGCATATATTATTGATGAAAATGAAGTAGTACCTGTTCCAGGACGTTTAATTTACAGAGGAATTGATATTCATGATATAACAAAAGGATTTTTAAAAGAAGAAAGGTATGGATTTGAAGAAGTTGCATACTTACTTCTTTGTGGGACTTTACCCAATGAGGATGAACTTGAAGAATTTAAGAAATTCATAGCCAATGCTCAAAAATTAAAAGAAGATTTTATTCAAAAAGTAATTTTACATATTCCTAGTAAAGATATTATGAATACTTTGGCTAGAGGCACCATTAGTTTATATAGTTGTGATGAAAATCCAGATGATATATCCATAGAAAATGTTTTAAGACAAAGTATGGAATTAATTGCAAGACTTCCTTTAATAGCTGTATATGGATATCAATCATATGTACATAGATATCTTAATCAAAGTTTAGTAATACATAGTCCTAAGCCAGAGTTAAGTATTGCAGAAAATATTCTTCATATGCTTCGTCCAGATTCTAAATACACTAGATTAGAAGCTACTTTACTTGATTTATCCTTAGTTCTTCATGCAGAACATGGAGGAGGAAATAATTCTTCTTTTACTACCCATGTAGTAACTTCAACAGGGACTGATACATATTCAACTATTGCAGCGGCTATAGCTTCTTTAAAAGGACCAAAACATGGAGGAGCTAATATTAAAGTAAGGCATATGTTTCAAGATATAAAAGAAAATGTTAAAAATTGGAATAATGAAGATGAAGTTAAAAGTTATCTTGAAAAAATAGTGAAAAAAGAAGCTTTTGATAGGTCAGGTCTTATTTATGGTATAGGGCATGCGGTATATTCTATTTCTGATCCTAGAGCTGAAATTTTAAAAGGATATGCGAAGAAATTAGCAAAACAAAAAGGATATGAAGAAGAATTTAATTTATATGAAACAGTAGAAAAATTAGCACCAGAAATTATTGCTAAAGAACGTAAAATGTATAAAGGAGTTTGTGCTAATGTAGATTTTTATTCTGGACTAGTATACGATATGCTAGGTATTCCAGAAGAATTATATACTCCTCTTTTTGCAATTGCTAGAGTAGCTGGATGGAGTGCTCATAGAATTGAAGAATTAGTGAATTCAGGAAAGATTGTTCGTCCGGCTTTTAAAAGTGTAGCTAAGAGAAAACCGTATATACCTATAAATGAAAGATAAAATAAAAAATTAAATTTATCATGTTAAAAATTATAAAAAATTAAGTAATAAATCTTTTATTAAAAGAAATAAATATAATTATGAGATTTAAGAATATAATAAATGTTTTAAATAATAACTTTAAATAGATATCATATCTTTATGATAGTATTACATATTTTTTAGATTTTATCAGATTATGATAAATTTAAATTGATATATCAATAGAAATAATGGGAAGTTAGTTTCCCATTATTTATTTTTTTGATAAAATAAATATATAAATACATATAATAAATTTTAGAAAGGTATTATTATGAAGGAGAATAATATAAAAAATTTAGTTGTTTTTGATTTAGAAACTACAGGATGTAATCCAGTATCAGATCATATTATAGAAATTGGAGCTATAAAAATAAAAGATGGAAAGATTAGTTCAAAATATCATCAAATGGTTAATCCTAATGTACCCATACCAAATTTCATTACAGAAATAACAGGGATAACTAATGATATGGTGCAAGAATATCCTAGTATTGAGAAAGTGCTTCCAGAGTTTTTATCTTTTTGTGATACAGATTATATTTTAGGACATAATATTTCCTTTGATTATCGATTTATAAAAGCTAAATGTGTTAAACTGGGGTATTCTTTTAATAAAAAGGCTTTTGATACTTTATCTATAGCAAAAAAATTTTTATCAAATCTTCCCAGCAGAAGTTTAGGAGCTCTTTGTCAGCATTATGGTATAGATTTAAAAAATGCTCATAGAGCAATTCATGATGCAGAAGCAACTTATAAACTTTTTAAATATTTAAAAAGAGATTTTTATGATCTAGATCAGTCGGCTTTTAAAGCTAAAAATATGGCATGGAAACCACCAAAACAAGAAATGATTACTCAAAAACAAAAGAAATATCTTTTAAGTCTTATTAGAATGTATAAAATAGAACTAGATAAGGACATAGATACATTGACTAAATCAGAAGCTAGTAGATTAATAGATAGAATATTGACTGAAAGAAAAAGTAAA
Organism: Defluviitalea phaphyphila; assembly: GCF_001466305.1. Taxonomy (GTDB): domain Bacteria; phylum Bacillota; class Clostridia; order Lachnospirales; family Defluviitaleaceae; genus Defluviitalea_A; species Defluviitalea_A phaphyphila. Next base: position 29,168 of record NZ_JWID01000016.1, on the reverse strand, counting down.
TATATATAGGAGTGTATTTATGAATTTACTTTATAAATATTTTATAAATTCTGATAATCTTCGTATTTTTTATATAAAAGATGTACCCTTTGACCCTAAAGCAATTATTTTGATTAGTCATGGATATGGAGAACATTCAGGACATTATACAGAACTTGCTAACTTTTTAATTAAAAATAAATATGGAGTATATGGGATAGACCATAGAAGTCATGGACGATCAGAAGGAGTAAGGGGGCATATAGATTCTTTTTTTGAATTTACATCAGATTTTCATGAATTAGTTTCTATAATAAAAAAAGAACATCCTAATACCCCTATTTTTACCTTTGGACATAGTATGGGAGGTCTTATTAGTTTTGCCTATGCTCTTATTTATAAAAAAGATAATATTAAAGGACAAATCTTTTCAGGCCCAGCTCTAGGAGCCCCTTGGGGATTATATAGAGTGCCAACAAAACTTTATGAAATTTTAGGGAAAACTATTCCAAAAGCCAAAATATATAATATAATTAAGGGAAAAAGGGTGTCTAGGAACATAAAATATGTATCAGAATTTAAGAAAAATCCTTTTGATCTTAGATATTCAACTGTTAGTTTATTAAGTGAGTTCTTATATAAAGGTATGTCTTGGGTACAAGATAATGCAGAAAATTATGATATTCCATGTCTTTTTCTTCATGGAAAGGCGGATAGAATAATTCCTTATCATAGAACTTCGGAAATATACAATAAAATAAAATCAGAAGATAAAACTTTAAAATTATATGAAAATTGCTATCATGAATTAATTCATGAGCCAGAAAGAGAAGAAATTATGTCAGATATATTAGATTGGTTAGAAGAAAGAATTAATTAAATATTGCATAGATATATAAGAGAAATATGTTATACATATTTCTCTATTTTATTTTTAAGAAAAAACCATAAGCATGACATTTTTATAAAGGAGGAAGGTTATGGCTTATGATAAAAAGATAGATAGTGCATTACAGTTAATAATTAATATGGATGAAGAAGATAAAGAAAAAATAAAAAATCTTCAGGCAGGATTTAATGACGAAACTAAGAAATGGGAAGTTATTGTAAAATATAATGGAGATTTAAATATAATAGGAAAAGAATTAGGAGCAGAAGTAGAAATATTAACCCAAGGATATGGGATTTTAACTTTAGAAGAAAATAAGATAACACAATTAATTAACTATCCTCAGATAGAATATATTGAAAGACCTAAAAGATTAGAATTATTTTTAGATAATAGTTTAAGGGAATCTTGCATTACAAGTGTTAATAGACCTCCTTATAATTTAAAGGGAGAAGGTGTACTTTTAGGAATTATAGATTCGGGAATAGATTATTCTCATCCTGATTTTATTAAGGAAGATGGAAGTAGCCGTATACTTTATATATGGGACCAAACTTTAGAGGGTAATCCTCCAGAAGGATTTGCAGAAGGAGTAGAATTTACTAAAGAAGATATAGATGAGGCTTTGAAACTACCAACATTAGTTGAACGAATAGCAAAAGTTCCTCATAGAGATTTAATAGGACATGGAACGCATGTAGCAGGAATAGCAGGGGGGAATGGAAGAGGAAGTAGAGGAAAATATATAGGGGTTGCTCCAGAAGCAGAATATATCATTGTAAAATTAGGAAGAAAGGGAACAAACTCTTTTCCAAGAACAACAGAGCTTATGAGGGCAGTAAAATATGTGGTGGAAAAGGGAGAAGAGTTAAAAAGACCCATTGCAATTAATATTAGCTTTGGAACTAATGAAGGATCTCATGATGGAAATTCCATAGTAGAAACCTATATGGATGAAATGGCTAATAGATGGAAGACTAATATTATTGTTGCAACTGGAAATGAAGGAGATACAGGACATCATGTAGGGGGAATATTAAAAGAAGGAGAAGAAAAAAGTATACAGTTTATAGTTGATAAGGGGAAAAGAGAATTAGCTTTAACTTTATGGAAGTCTTTTGTAGATACCATAAAATTTTCTATAACTTCTCCTAGTGGAGAAAGTACAGGATTAATTTCATCAAAAGAAGGAATACAAATAAATAATTTAGGAAATACGGAGATAGTATCTTATTTTGGTAGCCCTTCTCCTTTAAACGGAGATGAGGAAATATTTATTGTACTTAATTCTAATGAACAATTTATAGATAATGGGATATGGGAACTTATTTTATATGGAGAAAATATAGTTGAAGGCATATATGATATATGGATGCCTATTACTGAAGAAATAGGAAGGGATACGGTTTTTTTAGAACCTACTTTAGAGCATACAATAACAATCCCAGCAACAGCAGAACGAATGATTAGTATAGGAGCATATAATGGAACAACGAATCAGATTGCTCCTTTTTCTGGAAGAGGATATACAAGAAGAAATAGATTTATTAAACCTGATTTAGTAGCCCCAGGAGTTAATATTACAGCACCTTTTATAGGGGGAGGATATGAAACCTTAAGTGGAACTAGTATGGCAGCTCCCCATGTGACAGGAGCAGTGGCATTACTTATGGAATGGGGAATAGTAAAAGGAAATGCCCCTTTTTTATATGGAGAAAAATTAAAATCTTACCTTAGAAAGGGAGCAAGAAGAAATCGACCGTTTTTAAATTATCCTCAATTTTCTTGGGGATATGGGAGTTTATGCTTAGCTAATGTTTTTAATGATTTAAGGGGGGAAAATTCTATGGAAGAAAGCTTAAAAAGACAAGAAGCAAATGAAACTATGCTAAATAAAGAAGCAATTATATCAGAAGAATATTTTGATTATATAGTTGAGTATGAGGGGAATATAGAAAAAGCAGCTATAAGAAATGGAGCAGCCAATGTATTTATTATTAACGAAAATAATGCTATTTTGCAAATACCTAAGGGTATAGAAAAAGAATTTTTTAAAAATACGGAAGAAGTAGTACAGTATTCAACGCCCTTACTTTTTGGACATTATGGAAGAGAAAGTTTAGAGGCATCAGATATATTAGTATTTCATAATTATCCTTATGGAGAATTAAGGGGAAATGGAGTATTAGTTGGAGTAATAGATTCAGGAATTGATTATACCCATCCAGCATTTATGTATGAAGATAATACTACAAGAATTTTAAGTATATGGGATCAAACTTTAGAAGGGAATTCACCCGAAGGATTTGGATATGGAGTAGAATTTACAGAAGAGGATATAAATAAGGCTTTAAAAAGTGAAAATCCAAGAGAGATAGTTCCCCATGTGGATAGTGTAGGGCATGGAACCTTTTTAACAGGAGTAGCAGCAGGATATGATAGAGAAAATAAAGAATTTATAGGAGCAGCTCCTGATTCAGAGCTTTTAGTTGTAAAGTTAAAACCAGCAAAAAAATATCTTAGAGATTATAATTTAATAGGAGAAGAAGATACTTCTGTTTACCAAAGTACGGATGTAATTACGGCATTAAAATATATGGTTGAAAAAGCAAAAGCACTAGGAAAGCCAATTGTTATTAGTTTAGGAATTGGAAGTAATGAAGGAGGACATGATGGAACTTCTTTTGTAGAAAGTTATATGGCTGAGTTGGGGGGAAGAAGAGGAGTTGTAATGATTACAAGTGCAGGAAATGAAGCTAATAAAGCTCATCATACCAGTGGAATCTTAGCTAATGGTCAAACAGAAGATATAGAAATTAGAGTTGCAGAAAGAGAAACAGGATTTATATTATCCATATGGAATAATGCCCCCGATAGGATGTCAATTTCTATAATATCTCCTACAGGAGAATTTATAGAAAGGATTCCTGCAAGGTTTGGAGAACAAGAAGAAATCAATTTTATATTAGAAAAAACAAAGGTAAAAGTAGATTATATATATCCTGAAGCAAGAACAGGAGATCAACTAACAAAGCTTCGTTTTGAAAATCCAACGGAGGGAAATTGGATTATAACATTACATGGAGATTTTATTGTAGATGGAAGATATCATGTTTGGCTTCCTAGGGAAGGCTGGATTGATAAGGAAACTGTTTTTTTAAGAGCAGTTCCAGAAACCACTGTGACAGTTCCAGGAACAGGAGAAGGAACAATTACTGTTGGAGCTTATGATTATATAGACAATAGTTTATATACTGCTTCAGGCAGAGGATCAACAAGAGATGATGAGATAAAGCCGGATTTAGTAGCTCCCGGAGTAAATGTAGAAGGGCCACTTCCTGGAGGAAGATATGGGAAAATGACAGGAACTAGTGTTGCAGCAGCTATAACAGCAGGGGCAGCAGCTCTTCTTTTAGAATGGGGAATAATAAAAGAAAATGACCCAACTCTTACAACAAGAAAAGTAAGAACTTATCTTATTAGAGGAGCAAATAGAAGAGAACCCATAGTTTATCCCAATAAAACTTGGGGATATGGAGAATTAAACTTACTTAATGCTTTTCAGTTTATAAGAAAAAAATAATATAAATATTAAAGGGGCAAATGCCCCTTTTTTAATAGGTTTCAACAAATACTTCAAAATGAGCTTGAGGGTGAGCACAAGCAGGGCAAACTTTTGGAGCTTCTAATCCTTCATGGATATATCCACAGTTATTGCATTTCCATAGTACTACTTCATCCTTTTTGAAAACAGTGCCATTTTCCATATTTGCTGCTAATTTTCTATATCTAGTTTCATGTCTTTTTTCTACTTCTGCAATTTTTCTAAAAACAGTGGCTATTTCTGTAAAGCCTTCTTTATCAGCTACATCTGCAAAAGCAGGGTAAAGTTTATCCCATTCTTCATTTTCTCCTGCTGCAGCAGCAAGAAGATTTTCCTTAGTATTACCAAGAGCAATAGGATAGTCTGCTGTAATTTCTAAAGCTGTTTTATTTAATTCAGGGTCTGCACTTAAGAATTTAAAAAATCTTTTTGCATGTTCTTTTTCGTTATCAGCAGTTTCTGTAAATATGTTTGAGATTTGAACATAACCTTCTTTTCTTGCTATGGATGCATAATATGTATAACGATTTCTAGCTTGTGATTCTCCAGCAAAAGCTTTTAATAAATTTTTAGCAGTTTCTGTTCCTTTTAATGATTTCATATAATACCCCCTTATATAGTTTGTATTTGTATTATAACATTAAATATAAAAATATGACATAAGTTTTTCTATATGTCTAATAGATAGAATATATGATGTATACTTATAATTGATAAGGCTATATAAGAAATAAAAAAGAGGTTTTAAGCCTCTTTTGTTATAAATTAGATGTTATTTTTTCTAAATGATTTATAAAGTTTATATATTTATTTTGAATATTATTTTCCTTTGCTTTTTCTTCTACTTCTTTACATTTTTTATTTATTTCCTCTAAACTTTCGTTAGAAAGTCGTTTTTTTGCAAACATATATATAGCTGTATCTTCTTTATCAATATGTCTATTAAGTAAATCAGTATAGCTAATGGCATTGGCTATAATATCCACTCTAGCGTCTAAATTTCCTGCTTCAAAATCTTTTAGAGCATTTTCTAAATTCATCATATATAATCTTCCAAGGTCATGTTCTGCTAACATTCCATAAATAGGACCATTAGCAATTCTTTCTCCTAATTCTTCAGACATTTTTTTAAAAAGTATAGTTTCTTCTTTACTATGATGGTGTTTATCTGAATAATTTCTTACAAAATCCACTATATTATAAAAAAGTTCTGTATCTACTTTTTTATTATCTAGTATTTCTATACATAATTTTCTTATAGCTACTAAAGCTCTTTTAATATTCTTATGTTCTTCCATCATCATGTCAATAGCGTCCATTTGTATTCCTCCTTAGTTAATAGGTTTAAGTAAATTATAAAATATAGTATGGCTTTTTAATATGATTTAAGTCACATAAATATTTTTTAAATTAATTCTCCAAGCTTTGTTACGGCAACATATACATCGGATATTTTATACCATGTAGCAGGGCCTACAACTCCATCGGGAGTTAAATTAAATATTTGTTGAAAGGTTTTAACTGCATTAGCAGTTTGCTCACCATAATTTCCATCTACTTTTACTTTAGGTATGGCAGGGAAATTATTAGAAATAGCGTTAAGTTGCTCTTGAATTTTTCTTACAGGAGCACCACTAGAGCCTGTAGTTAGTTTATATCCCGGATAAGAAGAAGGAATTCCTGCAACTCTTACTGCAGTGTCTAAAAAAATATTTTGTCCATAATAACTTCTAAGAATACTTATGGAATCAAGTCCTTGGTCTCCTAAATTTTTTGAACCCCATTGAGTCATCCAAGTGGGACATTCTACTTTAATTCCATCACAGTATTGAGTTAAGAGAGGCTGTCTAAATCCAGGACGTTTAATGTAATTTACAAATATTTCATCTACAATTTGAGAAATGGAATCGTATATATTTCTTCCAAAAGAAAAGGCATGGTCATAGGCAGTTGATGAGGTAATAGTAAAATCATATCCTTTCCCTCTATACCATTCTGTAAAGACCCTATTTAAGGTAAAGGATAAGATAGCAAGAATATTAGCTCTGATGGTAGATTCTGGCCAAGTGGGATAAATTTCACTAGAAGCTACATTCTTAATATAATCCTTAAAGCCCACGGTATAGTTAGGAGCAGAAGTATTATCAGGAACCCCATCATGAACTATTACAAATTGAGGGATAACCGGTTCGTCTAATACAATAAATCCTGTTGGAGGGGGTTCAGGTTTTATAGGGTCTTCAGGTATTTTGGGAGGATAAGAGCCCCATAGGGTATGAGGATTAATAAGTATTTCTTCTAGTTGTCTATTCATATCAGTATTTTCAGGTTCTAAGGTTGCATTTTGAATAGCAGTAGTATCAGCAAAAATTTGTGAACCTTCTATTAATAATGTAGTATATCCAGGAGCTTGTATTTCTATGTCATAGGTTGAGTATGGTTGATTGGGAGAAGGTTCTAAGGAAAGGTCTATAGGTGGAGTATTTAAAGAAATAGGAGGGGTTTTTCCTGATTCATTAGTTTTAAGTATTTCTACGGGCTGTTCTTGTCTTGTTCCTCTTATTCTTTCTCTAATAATTACAGTTGCATCAGGGACTGGTAATAATTGTTTTTGTTTTTTTGTGAAAACATCTACAACTAAATTTCCAGTAGACTGCCGACTCATTATAGGATAGCGCCTAAAAAGCATATTTCACCCTCGCTTTAATAAATTTATATTAGTAGTATATGACTTAATAGGGTTTAATAATGCTTATTTAAATAATGTAAAAACAAATAGAGTATTTTTTGTATATATTATAAATAAAAACTTTAAAAAACATGAATTTCAAATATATTGAAAAAAATATTTAAATATATTATAGTATAATATGAAAATTTCAAAAAAATAAAATAATGACTAAATAATTTGGAGGGATAAAGTGAAGATTGAATTAAAGAGAGGAATAAGAAATAAATTTTTTTTAATAATGTTATTTCTTAATGTTTTATCTGTTTTTTTAGGATATGTTTTATTAGTAGTACTAGATGAAGTAACTAAAGTTACATTTCAGAATTTTGTAGAAAGTGTTTATACGGTTTATACTCAATTAGGAATATTTATATTTTCTCCAATTATTATAAAACAAATTTATACTGATTATAAGGAAAAGAATATAATGTTTTATAAGGCGCTTAATTATAATACATCAAGATATTATATATCGAAGGTATTCATGGTAATAATGGGAACTATAATGGGCAGTATTATAGCAACATTATTAATATGTGTACCTTTTGGAAAATTTAATCTTTTTTTTATTGTATTTTTAAAAATTGAAGCGGTGATGATTTTTTATAGTATTTTAATGACTTTCTTGGGATTTATTTTTAGTAATTTTATAGTAGCTTTTTGTGTGAGTATAGCAGCTTGGATTATAGGTATGCAAATTTCAGCAATATCTAAAAATTTAAGATTTTTTGCATATTATGATGCTATTAACCTTGATTATCAAGAATTTATTAAATTCTTAAAGAATAAGCTAGCCTTTCAAAGTATTTTTATTAATATAGGAGAAAATTATTTATTTAACATTATTATATTGATTATTTGTATAGCATTGGTAAATATTTTAAAGAGAAAATGGATAAGTAACGGAGTTTAAAAGATTGTCTTATTTCATGATAGTTGAGAAAAATTTAGGGAAGAGGGAATTATATGCAGTTATATAATTATTCTTTAAAGGTTAAAAATAAGCTTTTATTATCTAATGTTAATATAAAATTTGAATCAGGAGTTATTAATCATTTATTAGGGAAAAATGGTGTAGGGAAAAGTTGTTTTGCTAAGTCTATTTTAGGAGTATTCCCTTATAAAGGAGAAATAAAAACTAATGCAAAATCTATTGTAGCTATAGGAAGTTATACTAATTTACCTCTTGATTTATTAGGACAAGATATTTTGGATTTAACTAGAAGATTATATAAGAAGGAAACTGTAGATTATTTGTTTAATTTATTAAATATAGGGGATATACCTTTAAATAATAGACTTAAAAATTTAAGCGATGGTCAAAAACAAAAGTTAAAACTTTTGTATTTCCTTTCAAAAGAACCAGAATTAATTATATTAGATGAATTTACTAATGCATTAGATAAAAAAACAAGCATGGATATATATAAATTTTTAAATACATTTTTAAAACAAGGTAATATTACATCTATTAATATTACTCACAATTTATCGGACCTTGAATATATGGAAGGAAATTATTATCTAATAGAAGATCAAAATATAATTTCAGGACTATCTAAAGAAGAGATTATCAACTATTACATTAAAGGTGAGTAAAATGAATAAAGTAAATATTGAATTAAAAAGAGGAATAGGAAATAGATTTTTTATTATAATGATATTACTTGGTGGGTTAAATGTACTTTTTGGATATATTTTATTAGTTACTGTAAATGAAATGCCTCAATTTACTTTTGGAGACTTTGTGGCTGCTACTTATTCAGTTTATTCTTTATTTGCAATATTTATATTTTCTCCAATTATTATAAGTCAATTTTACACTGATTATAAGGGAAAAAATATAATGTTTTATAAGTCTCTTAATTATAGTGCATTAAGATATTATATATCAAAGGTATTTATGATACTAATAGGAACTATAATGGGAGGGATTGTATCAACCCTATTAATATGTGCACCTTTTGGAAAATTTGATTTTTTTCTTATTGTATTTTTAAAAATTGAGGCTATAATGAGTTTTTATAGTATTACAGTATCTTTTTGGGGATTTGTTTTTCATAATTTTTTAGCAGCTTTTTTTACTAATTTAATAGTTTGGTTCATAGGAATAATAATTTCAATGCAATCTACAAGTTTAAGAATTTTTGCTTATTATGATTCATCTACACTTGATTATAAAAGATTTATTGATTTTTTACAGGGGAAAATAGGACTTAAAAGTTTTTTTTATAATATAGGAGAAAATTATTTATTTAATATTATTGTGTTTATTAGTATTGCTGTATTAGTAAAGGTTTTAGAAAAAAGGTGGATAAAAAATGGAATTTAAAAAAACACCCACAAAAGGGTGTTTTTTATTGGGCCATAATTTCTGTCCAGACTCTATCATATTCTGTAATAAACTCACCTAAATCATAGAAGATTTCGCAATTAGATATATCTTCAGGTTGAGGATATGCTGCTATATCATTTAGTAATTCTTCATCAAGCATTTCTTTAGCTTTAGTATGTGGAGTAGAGTATCCTATATAGTCTGTATTTTTATAAGCAATGCCTGTATCACATAAATAGTTTATAAACATTTCAGCAGCTTCTTTATTTTGTGCAGAAGCAGGAATTGCCATAGCATCAAACCAAAGATTAGAACCTTCTTTTGGGATTACATATTCTAAGTTTGGATTTTCACGTTTACAAGCAACAGCGTCTCCAGACCATACAACAGCTAGGGCAGCTTCTTCTCCTATCATTTTATCTTTAACTTCATCTCCAACATAAGCTAGAACAAGGGGTTTTTGTTCTATAAGAGCTTGTTTTGCTTGTTCTAATTCATTTACATCCCTAGTATTTAGAGAAAATCCTAGTTTTTTCAGAGCAACACCAATAGAATCTCTTTGGCTATCTAACATTAATATTTGTCCAGAATATTTTTCGTCCCATAGGATATCCCAACTATCCACAGGTTCATCTACCATAGTTTTATTATATAAAATTCCAACAGTTCCCCACATATATGGAACAGAATATTCATTATTAGGGTCATAATCTAAATTTTTAAATTGTTCATCTATTAGTTCGTAATTAGGAATATTATTAAGGTCTATTTTTTGAAGAAGATTTTCTTTTATCATTCTTTCTATCATATAGTCTGAAGGAAAGATAACATCATAACTACTTCCACCAGACTTAATTTTAATATACATATCTTCATTAGTAGCATAGGTATCATAGTTAACTTTAATACCATATTCGTCTTCAAATCCTTTTAAAACGCTTTCATCAATATAATCTCCCCAGTTGTAGACATTAAGCACTTTTTCATTATTTTGACTACAACCTGAAAGTATAGAAATAGAAAGCATTACAATTAATAAAAAAGCAGAAATTTTAAACTTTTTCATTACATTTTCCTCCTTAATTTGTATCTTTTGAAGTTCTTTTATTAACAATGAAGAGTAAGATTAATACAACTATAAACATTAAAGTAGATAATGCATTTATAGTTGGTTCTACTCCTCTTCTTGCCATAGAATAGATAGTGATAGATAGATTAGTTACTCCTGAGCCTGTATTAAAAAAGCTAATTACAAAATCATCTAAAGATAAGGTAAAGGCAAGTAAGGCGCCAGTTATAACTCCAGGCATAATTTCAGGAAGTATAACTTTATAAAAAGCATATAATGGAGTTGCTCCAAGGTCTAAGGCAGCTTCATATAAATGCTTATTTAATTGTTTTAATTTTGGCATAACAGATAAAATTACATAAGGAATATTAAATGTAATATGTGCTAAAAGCATTGTAGTAAAACCTAATTTTAAATTTACAAAAATAAATAAAATCATAAGAGATATACCAGTTACTATATCAGGATTAAGTATTGGCAAATAAGTGACATTCATTATAAAAATCTTTTTCCATTTTTGCATATTATGAATTCCTATGGCGGCCAAGGTACCTATGATAGTTGAAATAATAGAAGATAAAATGGCTATAATTATTGTATAGTATAAAGCTTTTTTAATATCAGGGTCACTAAATAAACTTTCATACCATTTTAAAGTAAATCCATTCCATTTAGCTCTAGATTTTGAATCATTAAAAGAAAAAATCATTAAGATTACAATGGGGGCGTATAAAAATAGCAATATTATAAATAAATAAATTCGACTTATTATATTTTTTACCATAATTGACCCCCTTCATGTTCTTTATCATATTTAGATATAATTGCCATACTTATTAAAATTATAATCATCATTACAATAGAAACAGCAGACCCAAAATTCCAGTCTCCTGATAAGAGAAATTGTCTTTCAATAAGATTTCCAATAAGCATAAATTGTCCGCCACCAAGCAATCTTGGTATGACAAAGGTGGTTACTGCTGGCATAAATACCATGGATATGCCAGAGAAAACGCCTGGAAGACTTAATGGAAATATTATTTTTTTAAAAACGGTAATTTGGTTAGCACCTAAATCTTCAGCAGCTTCAATAACACTAGGATCAATCTTTTTCATTACAGAATAGATTGGTAAAATCATAAAAGGAATAAAATTATATACCATTCCTAGTATAACCGCTGCATTATTATATAATAATTGAAATGGACCTATTCCAAAAAAAGATAGTATTTTATTTATAAATCCATTTTTTTCTAATAGAGTCATCCAAGCATATGTCCTAAGTAGAAAGTTCATCCACATAGGAAGAATGCATAAAAATAAAAGAAAACTTTTTTTACTCATTTGTTTACTAGCTAATATCATGGCAACAGGATATCCTAAGATTAAACATATTATTGTACTTATACCAGCAAGAACAACTGAACGCCATAAAACCTTAAGATATAAGGGTTCCATAAAACGTTTATAGTTATTAAGAGAAAATTGTAACCCATTATCAGTTGAAATAAATATACTAAAGCATAGAACTAAAATTAATGGTACAATTATGAAAATAATCATCCAAAGAAGATATGGGTAGGAAATCCATCGTTTTTTCATTACTCCACCACCTTTTTCATAATATGAATATTATATGGAGCAATTTTAATTCCAACTAAGGATTTAGGAGGATGCATAGTAGTACTATGCACTATCCAGCTAAAAGAATCTGTTTTTATTATCATTTCATAGTGGACTCCTTTAAAAGTAACAGATTCAACGATTCCAGATATGATTCCGGAATCTTTATCTGTTATTTCAATATCTTCAGGTCTTATGACAACATCGACAGGTTGGTTAATTCCAAAACCTTTATCAACACATTTAAATATGGCATTATTAAATTCAACTAAACAATCTTTTTTCATAATTCCAGAGATAATATTACTTTCACCTATAAAATCAGCGACAAAAGCATTTTTAGGTTCATTATATATATCTTCAGGAGTTCCTATTTGTTGAATCATTCCATCTTTCATTACAACAATGGTATCAGACATAGTTAAGGCTTCTTCTTGGTCGTGAGTTACATATATAAAGGTAATACCTAATTGTTTTTGCATCCTTTTAAGTTCTACTTGCATATCTTGTCTTAATTTTAAATCAAGAGCCCCAAGGGGTTCATCTAAAAGAAGAACATCAGGTTCATTAACTAGAGCTCTTGCAATGGCAATTCTTTGTTGTTGCCCACCACTTAAAGAATCTATAGACCTTTTTTCATAGCCTTCTAAATTAACTAATTTCAAAACATTACGTACTTTTTCTTTAATAGTTTTCTTATCTAATTTTTTTATTTTAAGTCCAAAAGCAATATTTTCTTCTACATTCATATGAGAAAAAAGAGCATATTTTTGAAATACAGTATTTACCTTTCGTTTATAAGGAGGTAATGAATTGACATTTTTTCCTTCGAATAAAACACTTCCACTGGTGGGATGCTCGAATCCTGCTATGATTCTTAAAGTTGTTGTTTTACCACAACCACTAGGTCCAAGAAGAGTTAAAAACTCATTTTTTCGTATATAGAGATTAATATTTTTTAAGACTTCTGTAGAATCATAAGTTTTTGAAATATTAACAAGTTCAATAATATTTTCTGCCATTGCAATTCCTCCTTGTGTAATTATTAGAAGCTTGGGGGAGTGCATATCCATAATACTTTAGCCTTTGATTTTCCAGCATTTGATATAAAATGAGTTCTAGAAGGTCTAAAGTAAAAAGATTCCCCTTTTTTAGCTTTAAATTTTTTGTTTCCAATATGGATAAAAATACTACCTGATATTACATATCCAAATTCTTCTCCCTCATGGGGATCTTGAGGAATGGAGCTACCAGCTTCATCTAAAATAATTAAAATAGGCTCCATATTATTTTTTTGAGCATTAGGAACAATCCAGTGAATTTCATTTTTATTTTCTTCATCTTCTTGAGTAAAAAAATCTTTTTTTGTAAAAACAATTTTTTCTTCTATAGTTTCATTAAAAAAGTCTTTTAAATTAGTCCCTAAACATTCTAAGATGTCTACTAATGTCGCAATAGAAGGAGAAGTTAAATCTCTTTCTACTTGAGAAATAAAACCTTTTGTCAGTTCACATCTATTAGCTAATTCTTCTTGTGTCAACCCGTTGGTGATTCTAAGTAATTTTATTTTTTCACCTATTTTCATAAGAGCACCCTATTCCTGTTTTGATTAACTAAACTTTTTGTTTAGATTAACTAAACAAATGAAACGGTTTATTATAAACATATAATTATTACAAAGTCAATGGGTTTTGACGAATTTTATCAATTTTATTTAAAAATATCTTGATAATATATTTGGAATATTATAAAATAGCATGTAAATGACAGAGTAGGTAAAGTGCGTTAAGTGTTAAGGGATGGGAAGTTGCCCCTAAACGAAAGCTACATTGTAGCTGCGATGCTTTACCGCTTCCGCTGTCCATTAAAGAAGAGGCCTTTCTTTAGTGTGATGGCTGGAAGGTCATCATATTAAAGAAAGGAGGGAGAATTTGAAAAAACATTTTAATACAAAAATATTAGTTGCTTGTGGATTGTTAACTGGAATTAGTATTGTGCTTACAAGAATGTTTTCTTATGTAATTCCTTTAGGAGGGCTCCCAGCACTTAGAATTGGATTTGGCTCTATTCCCATAACAATATCTGGGATATTATTTGGTCCCATTGCTGGAGCGTTAACAGGAGGAGTTGCAGACTTATTAGGATTTATGATTAATCCTATGGGAGGACCTTATATTCCTGGGATGACTATTACTGCAATGTTAGGAGGTTTTTTACCAGGAATTATTTATTGGGGAATTCGAAAATATAATATAAAAATTAATTTCAATATTATTAATATTATATTTATTACTTTATTAGCTATAGGAACTTTTTATATTCTTTTATTTAAAAATGGCAGTTTACCTTTGTTTTTTGTTATTATTTATGGAATAGTTGCTTTAATTTTCATAATGTTACCTATTTTATTAAGTAATATTATAAGTAGAGAAGATAGTTTATATTCTTTTGATAAAATCTTATTTGTAATTACTGTAAAATATTTTATTAACTCTTTATTGCTTAATACTTTTTGGCTTTCTATAACTTATAATAAAGGATTTTTAGTATTTTTGCCTGGAAGAATTATTGCAGGATTAGTAATGATACCACTTCGTTCTTTTATTATTTTTGCTTTAACTAAAGTTTTTAAATATATAAAAATTTCGTAAGCTGCCTTTTAGGCAGCTTTTACAAAAAAGAGGGGATATTGTGCATAGATTAATAATATATAGAAATTTACTTGAAGATGATGTAATCAAAAAAGTCCAAAACTTTTTAAAACATTTAAAAAAATATGAAGGGAAAAATAATT
This sequence comes from Defluviitalea phaphyphila, assembly GCF_001466305.1. GTDB lineage: Bacteria > Bacillota > Clostridia > Lachnospirales > Defluviitaleaceae > Defluviitalea_A > Defluviitalea_A phaphyphila. The sequence goes on along the minus strand of NZ_JWID01000016.1, from coordinate 14,144 downwards.
ACAAACTTCAAGATGAATATTCTTACATAGCATCTAAATTATTACAATTCGGAGTTGAAAAAAATATTAATTCTTCTTTATGGAAAGAATATATATATGATTTAATGCTTCAAGATGAAAATATTTTTAGTCTTTTTTGCGAAAAAGAAAAAAATATTAATATTAATAAAAATATTATTATAGCTTTAAAAAGAGATTTAGCTATTATAAAAGAATATTTAAATATAGATTGGAATGAAATTGCTTATAAAATTGGATTAGAACCTGTACCTTTTTTAAATTCAAAAGAGAATGATATAGATATTGATGAGATGATTAATAAATTAGCTGATTATTATTATAAAAATGGATGCGGTATAATGGGAAAATATAAGGCCTTTAGATGGGAAAATGGATTAAAAGGGATAGAAAATCCAGACCCTATAAGGTTAAAAGATTTAATAGGTTATGAAGAACAAAAGAAAATTTTAATTGAAAATACTGAAAGTTTTTTGAATGGGAAAAAGGCTAATAATGTTTTATTATTCGGAGATAGGGGAACAGGAAAATCATCTTCTGTTAAAGCTCTCTTAAATGAATATGCTCATAAAGGATTAAGATTGATTGAATTAGCAAAGCATCAGTTAGTTGATTTTAATAAAGTAATATCTCTTATTAAAAATAGAAGTCAGTATTTTATTATTTTTATGGATGATTTATCTTTTGAAGAATTTGAAATAGAATATAAATATATGAAAGCATTAATAGAGGGTGGAGTAGAAAAAAAACCAGATAACGTATTGATTTATGCTACTTCTAATAGAAGACATCTTATAAAAGAGACATGGAAAGATAGGGATGAAACACAAGGAGAAGTACATATTTCAGATTCTGTTCAAGAAAAAATTTCTTTAGCAGATAGATTTGGTATTAGTATTACTTTTACTTCTCCAAATCAAGAAGAATATTTAAAAATTGTAGAGGAATTAGCTAAAAATTATAATTTAAATATCCCAAGGGAAGAATTAAGAAGAAAAGCGTTACAATGGGAAATGTATTATAATGGACGTTCAGGAAGAAGTGCAAAACAATTCATTGATTATATGTTAGGACGATAAGCATTTTAATAAAAAAATAGAATATTAATATTAAAAGAATTAATTTAATAAATATAGGGAGGAATAAATATGTTTAAAGATATAAATTATGATGAATATGCTAAAGAAGTAAATCAACAACTTCCTAAAGGGGCATTTTTAACTGTGAAGAATAAAGAAAAAAGTAATACTATGACTATTGGATGGGGAAGTATTGGTCTTATTTGGGGGAAACCTATTTTTATAGCTATGGTACGTTATTCAAGGCACACTTATGATTTAATTAAAGAAAGTAAAGAATTTACTATAAGTGTTCCTTTGAAAGGCCAATTAAAAAAAGAGTTAGGATTTTGTGGTTCTAAATCAGGAAGAGATATGGATAAGTTTAAAGAGTGTGGTCTTACACCAATTAAAGGGAAAGTTTTAGAAACTCCTATAATTGATGGATGTGATTTATACTATGAATGCAAAGTTGTATATAATCAAGCAATAGACCCTAGTTTATTGGATAAAAATATTGACGAAAAATGGTATTCCAATCATGATTATCATGTGATATACTATGGAGAGATTCTAGCATCTTACATAAAAGATGAATAACTTTTAAGTTATAGAAAAGGAGTTAAAAAAATGAGTTTATATCAACAATGGGAAGAACTAATAAAGTCGAAGAAAAAGAAACCAGATTATGCTAAGTTTATACAAGATTATCTTCAAAGAGAAAAAGAAATATATGAAGAAATTTTAGAAAATTATCCACAGATAGTAAAAGGAACTTGTGAAGAATTAGCTAAAAAATATAATATGTCTAATTTAGAATTTGTAGGTTTTTTAGATGGTATAAATACTAGCTTAAAAGATGAATTAGATTTAGATGAAATAAAAGAAGATACTAATATAACTTTAGATATAGATTATGCCAAATTATATTGGAATATGGTAGATGCTCAAGCCAAATGGTTATACGAAATTTCAGCATGGGATAAAATACTTACTAAAGAACAAAGAAAGCAAATTAGAAATGATATAAATAAATCTAAAACAGTAGTAAAACCTAAAAAAATAGGAAGAAATGAACCTTGTCCTTGTGGAAGTGGATTAAAGTATAAAAAATGTTGTGGAAAATAAAAAATACCCCAAAAAGGGGGTATTTTTTATGCATTGTCAGAACCTAAAACGTATTTAATTTTATTTTCAACTAATTTTTCAATTCTTTCTCTTGCGACACCAAGATATTTTCTAGGATCAAATTCAGAAGGTTTTTCTCCAAATACTTCACGAACAGCAGCAGTCATAGCAAGTCTTATATCTGTATCCATATTAATTTTACATACAGCCATAGAAGCTGCTTTTCTTAACATTTCGTTAGGAACTCCTGCAGCACCTTCTATTTTACCACCATACTTGTTACAAGTTGCAACAGCGTCAGGATCAACAGAAGAAGCACCATGAAGAACTATTGGAAAGTTATGAAATCCTGCAGCTTCTAATTTGTTAGTAATAGTTTCTAAACGTTCAAAGTCTAATTTAGCTTCTCCTTTAAATTTATAAGCTCCGTGGCTTGTTCCTATAGCTACTGCTAAAGAATCCACTCCAGTTCTTTTTACAAAATCAACAGCTTGGTCAGGGTCAGTATATGTAGCGTCAGCGGTAGATACTTTTACATCATCTTCCACTCCTGCAAGTTTTCCAAGTTCAGCTTCAACTACAACTCCTCTAGCATGAGCATAATCTACAACTTCTTTTGTTTTTGCAACATTAGTTTCATAATCATAATGAGAACCATCAAACATAACAGAAGTAAAACCTACATCAATTACTTCTTTTACTGTTTCAAGGTCAGGACCGTGGTCTAAGTGAAGAGCAATGTCAATCCCAGTTTCTTCAATAGCAGCTTCCACCATTCTTTTTAAATATCCAGGACCAGCATATTTTAAAGCACTTTTTGATACTTGAAGAATTACGGGAGAATTTAATCTTGCAGCAGCACGGGTAATTGCTTGTACAATTTCCATATTATTAATATTAAAAGCCCCAATTGCATACTTTCCTTTAAAAGCCTTATCAAACATTTCTTTTGTTGTTACTAATGCCATTTCAATTCCACCTTTCTTTGTTGTATGTTTCTTAATTATTATAATAGCTAATAATACATATTACAATATAATATACCAAATTAAAAAAGTATATTATATATATATTATACCATTAATATTATAATATTTATTAAAAGAATAGAATTTTATAAAATAATTTTCAAATTTAAAAGGGTATCTTGAACAAATTAAAAAAGAAGATTAGAATAAAAAATATTATAAAGAATTTTATTATTTTTAAAAGATAGATTATTGATAAGAAAAAGAATAAAATAAGAATTAGAATATTTATATATTCAAAATAAGTAAAATAAAGGAAGGAGAAAACAATGATTTTTTTTATAATGATTATAAGTATTGTTATATTTGATCAATGGACAAAAAATATAGCATTAAATAAGTTAAAGGATGGCGTTTCACATACTATATGGAATAACAAATTGAAATTAACTTTATATAAAAATAAAGGGGTTGCTTTAAATTTTTTTAAAAAATATCCGAAATTTATAAAAAGAGTAGTAATTTTGATTATTTTAATACTTGTATTTTTTATGATTAAAATAGTCAATAAAAAAAATCTTATATTTGAAAAAATAGGTCTAGGATTTATTATAGGAGGGGGAATAGGTAATCTTATTGATAGAATAAAAAAAGGGTATGTTGTTGATTTTTTTAAGTTTAATTTTAAAAAATGTCCCATTTTTAATTTTGCAGATCTTTTTATTATATTAGGTTCAATCATCATACAAGTTTTATTAATTAGAAAGGATACAATTAATTAAAGGATTATTAGGAGGGATATTATGGCAGAAAAACTCTCACAAATTGTATCTATTGTAGATTTAAAACCTGGTATGATTTTAGCAGAGGATGTATTTAATTCTGTAGGATTAAGGCTTCTTACTAAGGGAACAAAATTAAATGAAAGAAATATTAAAAAGCTTAATATGTATGATATAGATTATGTTTTAATTGATGAAAATATTTCAATTAAATATAAACAACAAGAAGAAATTAAAAGCAAGAGTATAAAAAAAATGGAAGAGTTTAGACGTTTTAAAAAATTATATGATAATGGTGTAGATACATTAAAAGATTATATAAATGATATCGGAGAAGGTAAAAATATAAAAATATCAAAGTTATTTTCCATAAGTAAAGGGATAATATCTACTGCAAAAACTAAAAGAGATGTATTTGCTTTTCTTTATAATTTAAAAGATAATGACGATTATACATATAATCATTCAATAAATGTTTCTTTACTTTGTAATATATTTGGACAATGGCTTAATTTTACTGAAGAAGATATTGAAAAATTAACAGTGGCAGGATTGTTACATGATATTGGGAAAACAAAGATTAGTCCAGAAATATTAAATAAGCCAGGAAAATTAAATAAAAAGGAATTTGAAGAAATAAAAAAACATTCAATTTATGGTTTTAGAATGTTGGAAGATATTGATATTGATAAAAAAATAAAATTGGCTGTTCTAATGCATCATGAAAAAGAGGATGGTTCGGGATATCCTTTAGGAATAAAGTCACAACAGATTGAAGATTTTGCTAAAATTGTTGCTATAGCAGATATTTATGATGCTATGACATCTAATAGGTCTTATAGAGAGAAGTTTTGTCCTTTTAAAGTAATTGAAACTTTTGAAATAGAATCTTATGGTAAATTAGATACTAAATTTTTACTTTCTTTTTTAAAAAATATTGCGTATAATTATTTAAATTGTTGGGTAAGATTATCTACAGGAGAAGAAGGAGAAATAGTATTCATAAATCCTCAACATCTTTCACGCCCTATTGTTAGAATTGATAATACTATGGTTGATTTAAAAGAAGAAAGTGAATTGAGTATAGAAGAAATTATTTAGAAAAATATTCATTTTATGTAATAGTTTATAATGTAATATATACTTGATTTTTTATACATATATGTTATAATGATTTACATAAGAAATGTTTATTTCCTGAAATGTTCGATAAACCTGCTATTTTGAACCTACACTATTTAAACGGGAGTCCTATATCTTAAAGCCTATGTCAGGCCTCAGTTTAATTCCCAGATTGGGCGGAGGAAGGCAGAAGCTTTAATGAGGACACCCACCTAGCCGGAGCTAGGGCGTCAAAATGCAGGGAAACGGCATTTTGGGTAATGGATTTAATAAAAGCACCTGCTTTTTAGCAGGTGTTTTTTGCGTTTTAAAATATAAGTTATTACAAAAGAATTTAATGTAAAATATTTACAATTCAATATATATGTATTAATATAAAAATATGCTTAAATAAAATAAGGAGATGAAATTATGAATAATATAAAAATGTATAAAATAATTATTATTTTTGTTATATTTATTTTAATTTTTTCTGGATGCACACAAATCATGGGAAAAAATGAAACAACTAAAGAAAATATAAATTTAAATAATAAAAATATATCCCTAGATGAAGATAATTCATCAAACATATTTCAATCTCCTAATTATGAATTAAATTATGTAGAAGCAGATATTCCTGTTTCTAGAGCATTAGCAGCTAAAATGATTGCCTTAACTTATAATGATTTATCAGATATAAAAACTATGGATAGAGAGATAGAATATAAGGATGTAAATCCTAATGATTGGTATTATGTATATGTTAATGCAGTAACTATACAAGGCTTTATGAATGGAGAAGGAGAAAATTTTAATCCTTTAGAACCTTTAACTTATTCCCAGGCACAAATTTTGTTAGAAAGAGTTGCAAAAGGGAAATATAATATAAAAATGAATCTTAAAGAAGAAGAGCAGAAAAAGTATATCTCTTATAAAGATTGGGTCAATATTTATATTCAGCTAATAAATAAGTTAAGTGAAGAAAATGGAATAGAAAAAAGTTATGGGATAAGAGAGAGAAACATTGTATTAGTGGCAACACCTGCTAATAGTACTGAATTAGATGCATGGAAATTAGGAACGGATAAAGGGATTTATGGATTTGCTGGACTTTCTATGGATTCATATATAGATAAAGAAATTAAAGTATTATTAAAGGATAATGAAATTTTTGCTTTTATTAAAGTAGAAAATGATAGTCCTATAATGACAAACATATATATAGATGATATTAATAATGATGAACTTACTATTTTTGTAGGAGGAGTACATAGAACTTATAAAATAAATTCGGATTTTAGTGATAAAAAAGGAAAAATTGCTGATATAAAGATAGGAGAAGGAGAAATTCTTTCCCTTACAAGTTATGAAGAAGCAATAACAGGAAGGATACTTTTAACTGATTCAAAAAAGATAGAAATAGAAGGAAAAGGGAATATTCCTTTAGCTGAAGATTACAAATTATATGATATATCAGGAGAAAATATTAAATGGAGTAGTTTAAGTAACCTTATTCTAGGAGAAGATATAGCTAAATTTATTTTAAAAGATAATAAAATTTGTGCAGGAATAATTGAAAAAAAACCTATTCCAAGTAAAATACGAGTAGCTCTTAATAAAACAGGTTTTTCAGGATTGATACATTCTAATGTAGAAATTACCAGTGATGAAGATTTTATAGTTAAACTAGGAGCAGAAGAACAGCTTTTTAAAGCTGGAGAAGTATTTAGTATTCAGAAGATAAATGAAAAGTTGTCAGATGAAAATCCTAGAGTAGAAATAAAAACAAAATCAGGGAATGGAAAATTAAAAGTTTTATCCATACAACGTAATGGAGAAAATCCTAAATATAGAGGTAATTTGTATATAGTTAAGTTAGAAAATGGATATAGTATTATAAATGAATTGCCTATAGAAGAATATTTATATGCGGTGATTCCTAGCGAAATGCCCACATCTTATGGATTAGAACCAGCGAAAGTACAGGCAGTTACGGCAAGAAGCTATGCTTATGTACAATTTTATTCTAATCGTTTTCATGCTTATGGTGGGAATGTAGACGATTCTGTTAAATGTCAAGTATATAATAATATTCCAGAAAATGATATATCTATTAAAGCAGTGAATGCTACACAAAATGAAGGCTTAACTTATAATGGAAATGTTATTAGTGCTAACTTTTTTTCTACTTCCTGTGGATATACGGCAAATTCAGGAGAAGTATGGGCAGATTACGTTGATAAATCATTTCCTAGTTATACACCTCCGTACATGGTTTCTAAAAAACAATTTGAAGGAGAAGATTTTGGAGATCTTACTAAAGAAGAAAATGCAGCTAAATTTTTTAAAACAACTAATATAGATAGTTATGATAAAGATTTTGGATGGTTTAGGTGGAATGTTAGTATGACTTTAGAAGAATTAAGTGCTTCTATAAATGCTAATTTAAAAGAAAGGTATGAGGCTAATCCTAAATTAATTAAGACTTTAGATGAAAATAATATATTTAGAAGTCGTTTTATTGAAAACATAGGCAATCTAAAAAAGATAGATATAGTAAAAAGAGGACAGGGTGGCAATATTATGGAAATAGTTTTAATAGGTTCTAAAGCAACTATAAAGGTATTAACAGAATATAATATTAGATTTCTTTTACAGCCTAAACAACATATAAAAGGAGAAAAACAAATAATAATTAATTTGCATAACGGAACTAAAATAGCAGATTATAATCTTATGCCTAGTGCCTTTTTTGTAGCAGAACCTAATAAAGATGATAGTGGTCAAATTATAGGATATACTTTTTATGGTGGAGGTAATGGTCATGGAGCAGGAATGAGTCAAAATGGGGTTAAGGGAATGGTAGATAAGGGATATAATTATAAAGAAATACTTAAACATTATTATAACGGAACAGAAATAAAGAAGATATATTAATTAAAGGAACGATTATAGATCGTTCCATTTTCTTTTGCATTGACAAATTCTTTAAAAATGCAGTACAATAAAATCGTTCAAAGCGTGAACAAGGAGTGTTATTAATGGAAAAAGAATTAGAAATTTTAACACAAATACAAGAAAATGGAAATATAACCCAAAGAGAGATAGCAGAAAAAACTGGTCTTTCCCTAGGAACAGTTAATTTACTCTTAAAAAAAATGATAAAAACAGGTTTAATAAAAATAGAAAAACTTAATGCTAGAACTTTAAAATACATATTAACTCCTAAAGGCATGAAGGAAAAAATGGCAAAAACATATCGATATATAGTTAATACTTATGAGACAATTACAAAAATACAAGCAGTAACAAAAGTTATTTTAGAGAAACAAAGAAATAAAGGGAAAAAAAATATATATCTGTACGGAAAAAAAGATGAAGTGTATAATATACTTTGTATGACTTTAAATGATGTTGTAAAAATTTTTGATATGAAATATAAATTTATTGATAATATAGATGTAATAAAAGGGAAAGAAGATTATATTGTATTAATATGGGATGAAAAAGATGAAGATATATTAAAAAAAATGCAAATATCTTATATTAATATATTATATATGTTATAGTAAAATAAATATAAAAATAAGAAAATATTGAGAGTGGTAATTAAATGAAAAGACAAGTTCCTTTATCAAAACCTGATATTAAAGACAAAGAAATAAAATATGTTAATGAAGTTTTACGTTCTGGAGTTTTAAGTATAGGACCTAAGATTAAAGAATTTGAAAATGCAATAGCTAATTATATAGGAGTAAAGCATGCTATTGCAGTTAATAGTGGGACAAGTGCCTTACATCTTATTATAAGGTCTTTGGGAATAAAAGAAGGGGATGAAGTAATAACTACTCCCTTTAGTTTTATTGCTTCAGCTAATTGTATATTATTTGAAAGAGCAATTCCAGTGTTTGTTGATATAGATTCTGAAACTTTAAATTTGGATATATCACAAATAGAAGAAAAGATTACAAATAAAACTAAAGCCATATTATGCGTGGATGTATTCGGACAGCCTATAAACATGGTAGAAATAAAAAAAATAGCTAAAAAGTATAATCTTTATGTTATAGAAGATTCTTGTGAGGCTTTAGGAAGTATTTATGGAGAATATAAGGCGGGAAGTTTAGGAGATGCAGCAGCTTTTGCTTTTTATCCTAATAAACAAATTACAACAGCTGAAGGAGGAGTAATAGTTACTAATAATGATAAAGTAGCAGAACTTTGTAGAAGTATGAGAAGTCAAGGGAGAGCTATTACAGGGTTATGGCTTTATCATGAGAGACTGGGATATAATTATAGGTTAAGTGAAATTCATGCTGCTTTAGGGCTAGCGCAAATGGAAAGAATTGATACTATTATTGAAAAAAGAGATAAAGTTGCTAGGTATTATAATGAAAAATTAGAACAATTTTCATGGATAAAAAGACCTGTAATAGATCCCAATGTGACAAAGATGAGTTGGTTTGTATATGTAATCAGAGTTAATAAAAATATAAGAAATAAATTAATAGATTTTTTAAGAAGAAATGGAATAGAATGCAAACCTTATTTTACACCTATTCATTTACAGCCTTTTTATAAAGAACAATTTGGCTATAAAGAAGGAGATTTTCCTAACACAGAAAAAGCAGGAGATGAATGCATAGCTATTCCTTTTTATACAAATTTAGGAAAAAAGGATATAGATTATGTAGTAGATGTTATAAAAAAATTTGAACAAACATTTTAACTCTAGTTAGAGGTGTATTTATGAGAATTTTACAGATTATTATTAAACATATATTAGATAAAATTATTGCATTTATCTTGCTTATTATAATGAGTCCTATTTTTTTGCTTATTGCTTTAGGAATAAAATTAACTTCTAAAGGACCTATATTTTTTATACAAAAAAGAGTGGGGAAAGATGGAAAAGATTTTTTTATATATAAATTTAGAACTATGGTAACAAATGCAGAAAAAATGGGGACAGGCATATATACAGAGGAAAATGACCCCAGAATTACTAGGATAGGTAAAATATTAAGAAAAACTAGTTTAGATGAATTACCTCAATTAATTAATATTATCAAAGGAGATATGAGTATAATAGGACCAAGACCAACTTTAAGATACCAAGTTGAAAAATATACTCCATATCAAATGCAAAGATTAAAAATGCGTCCAGGAGTGACTGGATTAGCTCAAGTAAATGGTAGAAATTCTTTACCATGGGCTAAAAGGATAGAATATGATGTGGAATATGTCAATAATTATTCTTTATGGTTGGATATAAAAATAATGATAAAAACTATTAAGGTTGTATTAACTGCAGAAGGAGTATATGGGAAAAGGGATGAAATGATGTGAAAAGGCTAGTAATTGTAGGAGCGGGAGGATTAGGAAAAGAAATTGTGCAATATATAAAAGATATTAATATGATAAAGCCCACTTATAAAATATTAGGTTTTATAGATAATGATGTATCAAAAAAAGATAGTTTGCTATTAGGAATACCTGTATTAGGAGATTTTAATCAAATTTTTTCATTAATAAATTCTAAAGAAAAATTATATGGATTTTGTGCTGTAGCAAATCCTAATATAAAAAGAAATTTAACAAATAAAATGGAGGAGTATGGGATAATCCCTATTAATATTATTCATCCTAATTCTTATATTTCGCCTGAAGTCAGGATAGGGAAAGGAGTGTTAATCAGTCCTTTTTGTGTTTTAACAACTAATATTACTATTGGAGATTATGTTCATATTAATCCTCAATGTGGGATAGGACATGATACAATTATTAAGGATTATACAACCCTTTATTGGAATGTTAATGTAGCAGGGAATGTGGTTGTAGAAGAAGGAGTAGAAATAGGAAGTAAAGCTTTTATAAAACAAAAATTAACAATAGGGAAAAACAGTGTAATAGGAGCAGGAGCTGTAGTTATCAATTCAGTTGAAAAAGAAATGATTGTAGGAGGAGTTCCTGCCAAAAAAATTAGATGATAAAGAAGGGACTAGTATGATACTTAGAAGAGCTATTTGGATAATAACGTTATTGTGGATGAGTGTTATTTTTTATATGTCTTCAAGACCAATAGATTTATCTAGACAGGACTCAGCGTGGGTGTTAGAAAAAATAAATATGGCTACTAAGGAAGAAGCATTGGATTTAGAAAATGTAGAGGCCATGAGTTTACAAAATTGGATACGAAAAACTGCTCATGTAATAATATTTGCAGGATTAAGCATACTTTTATATGTTTCTTTATATGGATATGTAGGAAAGTCGATTAAAACAGGATTTATCGCATGGATTTTAACAGTAATATATGCTATTACAGATGAAGTTCATCAATATTTTGTTCCAGGTAGAGGGTCTCAAATACAAGATGTTTTTAGAGATAGTAAAGGGGCATTAGTTGGATGTATAATTATGGTAGGAATATTTTTATTAATTGAAAAGATTTCTTGGTTAAATAAATTAGTAAGTAAAATTTATAATTTAGATGTAAATAAAGATAAATTAAAAAAAGAAGTTTAAAATTTGTAAAATAATAAATAAAAATTAGTTTTATTTTTGCACATTATAAAAATTTTCTCAAAATATGTAGTTTTATTGAATTTTTTGAGTTATAATAATAGTAAATAAAGTCTTTACAGGAGGGAAGGCTTATGTATAGATTTAGGAAGACATCTAAGCCTAGAAATAAATTCAGTAACAAAAAGCTCAAAATTAAATTCAATAATAAAAGTGATAAAAACAAAAAAAGAATTAAGTTTAATTTAATAAAAAATATTAGAATATTTAAAAATATGGGAATATTAGTAAGACTCATTATTACTTTTATAATATTAAGTATAGTTCCTATAACTATTATTTCCATATTCTCATATATAAATGCAGAAAATACAGTTAAAGAAAAAGTAGGTTTTTATTCTAAAAAGATGATTGAACAAGTAGTTATTAATATTAATTCAAAAATTGAGGAAATAGAAAATATATCTACAATGATAGCTTCTAATACTGAATTAATGGAAAGCATTCAAAAACAAGAATATAGTAGTGTTTTAGAAAAAATACAAACCATCGATAAAATAGAATCAAATTTATTTTCTATGATATCGTCAAATAATAATATAAAAGGAATATATATTTATAAAACTAACGGAGAAGTAATTGGAACAGGAATGGATTTTACATCAACAATGAGTGGTGGAAGTACAGAAGCGATTGAAGAAAACAGAAAACAATTTTTAGAAATGGCTAAAAATAATAAAGGAAAACCTTTATGGATTAATGGATTTAAAGATAATTATGATTATATATTTTTATTAAGACCTTTAAGAAGTCTGATAAGTTTAGAAGATGTAGGAGCTTTAGTTATTTATATTGATATTAAAGAAATAAATTCACTTTTTGAAGAGATAAATTTAGGGAATAATGCAGAAATATATTTGTTAGATGATAATAAAAATATAATAGCCCATTTAGATGATAGTAAACTAGGAACAAAATCAGATAAAAGTTATTTAAATAAATTATATGGAGAAAATTTATCAGATAATTTTACAGATTCAGGTCATGTAGTTAGTTATGGAACAATTAAAAATGGGTGGAAGATAGCAACAGAAGAACATATTTCAGGATTAATGGAAGAAATGGAAGTAGTAAAAAAATGGATAGGAGTATTAACATTTATATGTTTTCTGATATCTATTATTGTTGGAATATTGATATCTTTTAGTATTTCTAATCCATTAAAAAATATTATGAGATTAATGGGGAAAGCTGAACAAGGAGATTTAACTGTAATTTCTGATATTTCTGGAAATAATGAAATAGGGAAATTATCTTATAGTTTCAATAAAATGATAGAAAATATAAGAAATTTGATTTTAGAAACAAATAGTGTAGCAAAACAAGTGGATGAGAGTACAAATACAATAAAATATAGTTCTACACAGTCAGCTTCAGCAGCAGAAGAGGTGGCCAATGCTATAAATGAATTAGCCGAAGGTTTTAGTGAACAATTAAAACAAGCAGAAAACACTAATACATTAATGGAAAATTTAGCTAATAATATTAATGGTGTTACAAAAGAAATAGAAGATATTATTAAAATGATTGATAGGACAGAAAATATTAGGGATTATGCAGTAAATACTATGAATGAGTTAGATGAAAAAACCCAAATAGTTTCTGATGCAACTAATCAAATGAGTAAAGAAATTAAACAATTAAATGAGGAAGCTAAAGAAATAATTCAAGTAATAAAAGTTATTGAAGGAATAAGTGAGCAGACTAATCTTTTAGCTCTTAATGCAGCAATAGAAGCGGCGAGAGCAGGAGAAGCAGGTAAAGGATTTGCAGTAGTAGCAGAGGAAATTAGAAAATTAGCTATGGGAACTAAAGATGCTACAGAAATGATAGGTAATATAATATCTAATATTCAATCTAAAACAAAAAGAACAGTGGAAGTATCAGATTCATCTAATAAAACCTTTGAAGAGCAAAAAAATATAGTTGTTAAGACAGTTACTGCTTTTAATGAAATGGCAGTTTCTATGCAAGAAATTATTAAAGGAATAGAAGATATAAGTATGAAAATAAAAGATATAGAAAAGCAAAAAGAAGATTCAGTAATTGCTATAGAACATATTTCTTCTATTACTCAAGAAGCAGCAGCCTCTTTAGAGGAAATAACAGCAACAAGTGAAGAGCAAACTAGTACAGCAGAACAATTAGCTATACTTGCAAATAATTTAACAGAAGTAATTGAAAAATTAAAAACTTCTTTATCCAATTTTAAAATATAAATATTGTAAACTAAAATTTAAAGTTGGTATCATAATGATACTAACTTTTTTCTGTGAAAAAATATAATTGAATGGATGTATTATTTAACATTTTATGATAAAATGATACACATAATATAATGAAGATTGAAAGGAGCTTTAAAGGTGAGACAAAAAATATCAATAATTTTAACACTTATTATTTTATTTACAAATATTTCTAAATTGCAATATTAAATGCAACACTTATGTTTAGTAGAAATCATGCTTGATTTTAGGTGTTAAAGTATAAAATTAGCCTTA
>NZ_JWID01000015.1 GCF_001466305.1 Defluviitalea phaphyphila | reverse complement strand
AAATCATACATGATTTCTCACTATGGTTGTCAATTATTTTTTTTATATTTTTTTATCTGTTGCATTTAATTTTACAACGAACCAATTTAAATAGATTAAAATTTTTTAAAAAAAGTATTGACGAATGAAATAGAATAATATATAATAGTCGTTGTCGTCGGGTTGCGGGGTGTGGCTCAGCTTGGCTAGAGCGCTTGATTTGGGATCAAGAGGTCGCAGGTTCGAATCCTGTCACCCCGATGTTTGCGGGTGTAGTTCAATGGTAGAACACCAGCCTTCCAAGCTGGATACGTGGGTTCGATTCCCATCACCCGCTTATAGGTGCCTGTAGCTCAGCTGGATAGAGCAGTGGCCTTCTAAGCCACGTGTCCGGGGTTCGAATCCCTGCAGGCACGTTAGTTTTGGTGATTATGGTGGGTGTAGCTCAGTTGGTTAGAGCGCCAGATTGTGGCTCTGGAGGTCGTGGGTTCGACTCCCACCATTCACCCTTGTAAGTAATGGGTAGTCGCCAAGCGGTAAGGCACAGGACTTTGACTCCTGCATGCGAAGGTTCGAATCCTTCCTACCCAGTTTTTATGGGCTACTAGCTCAGGTGGTAGAGCACTGGACTTTTAATCCAGGTGTCCCGGGTTCGAGTCCCGGGTAGCTCATGTTTTTTAATTTTAAATTATATGCGGATGTGGCGGAATTGGCAGACGCACTAGACTTAGGATCTAGCGCCTTTGGCGTGGGGGTTCGACTCCCTTCATCCGCACTTTAAAAAAATCCATGATTAAAATCATGGATTTTTTATTGTTTGGGAAGGCCAAAAACGGCTATACTGCTGTTTTTATACCTATTATCGTGAGTCACATCTTTGCCGAACCATTTTGGAGGAGTAAAATAAAAGGAATCTTTTTCAGATGTGAATTCAACTTCAACTGTAATTAAACCTTTTAAATCTCCTTTGTATATGTCTAGTTCAGCAATTAAGTCATTTTCTAAGGGTATGTTATAACGTGTCTTATAAATAGTTGCAGAATCAACTTTAGACCAAAGATTTTCAAATTGTTCTTTGGTTATAGTAAGTTCAAATTCTTCTCTTTTTAAATGTCCTTTACTTTTTATTGTTAAATAATATTCATAATTGCTTTTTCTTAATCTTATGATAGGGTCTATGGATATATACCCTTGAATAATTTCTTTTTTTTCATATTGATTTAAATTATTAGGAATTTCATTAACCAAAAATTTTCTTTCGATTTCCATAACATTTCTCCTATCTTAAAATAATATACATTTATAGTATATTATAATGTTTATATTTTTAAAAGTATATTTTTTAAAATGTTAATTCTTTTAAATATCAAAATATATTTTAATGTATAATTTTTTCAAAAAAGTTAAATTAGTTATTGACTTTAAAAATTATTTATGATATTATAATGAGCAATAAAATTGATTAAAGACGATGAAGAGGAGTAGTAGGTTTTTGGAAGATTATAGAGAGCTGTTGGTTGGTGCAAAACAGTATCGGAAAAAAACTGAACTCGCCTTGGAGTTGCTCCCTGAAATTTAAGTAGGAGGAGACGGAGGTCAACCGTTATTTTGACAGGATATCGGCAAGTAAGTATTTATTTCCATAGCTCGTATCCAATTTTATTTTTATAAAGAGTGGTATAACGATTCTTTCGTCTCTTTTGGGATGAAAGTTTTTTTTATTTTATAAATTTATTAATATAAAATAGATTGTTTGGTATGGGAAATAATATTTACTTGATGGTATCTTTAAAGTTGCATTCTTTATGAATGAATGAGAGTGGTACCGCGGAAGGAGTCCTTTCGTCTCTAATATTTAGAGATGATAGGACTTTTTATTTTATAAATAAGGAGGAAATAAAATGAATTATAAAAAGTATAAACCATATCCAACTGTAAAATTAAAAAATAGAAAATGGCCAGATAAAACTATAAAAAAGGCACCAATTTGGTGTAGTGTAGACCTTAGAGATGGAAATCAAGCTTTAGAAATTCCTATGAATTTAGAACAAAAGTTAAAGTTCTTTAAATTTCTTGTTAATATGGGATTTAAAGAAATTGAAGTAGGATTTCCTGCGGCTTCAGAAACAGAATTTACTTTTTTAAGAAAACTTATAGAAGAAGATTTAATACCTGATGATGTTACAGTTCAAGTTTTAACTCAAGCAAGAGAGCATATTATAAAAAGAACTTTTGAAGCTTTAAAAGGGGTAAAAAGAGCTATTGTTCATTTATATAATTCAACCTCAGTACTTCAGAGGAAAGTTGTTTTTAATAAAAATAAGGAAGAAATAAAAGAGTTAGCTGTACAAGGAGCAAAACTAGTAAAACAATTTGCAGATGAGATGGAGAAAGAAAACATTATTTATGAATATTCTCCAGAAAGTTTTACAGGAACAGAACTTGATTATGCTATAGAAATTTGCGAGGCAGTATTAGATGTGTGGAAGCCAACTAAAGAAAATAAGGCAATTATAAACTTACCTGCTACAGTAGAGATGTCAACTCCTAATGTATATGCAGATCAAATAGAATATTTTTGTGATAATATAAAAAATAGAGAATCAATAATATTAAGTGTTCATACTCATAATGATAGAGGAACAGCTGTTGCTGCTAGTGAATTAGCAATGCTAGCTGGTGCTGAGAGAATAGAAGGAACATTATTTGGAAATGGAGAAAGAACAGGAAATGCTGATATTATTACTATAGCAATGAATTTATATTCTCAAGGAATAGACCCTAAATTAGATTTTAGCGATGCGGATGCTATTGTAGATATTTACAAAGAATCAACAAGAATGGAAGTTTCTCCACGACATCCTTATGTAGGAGATTTAGTATATACTGCTTTTTCAGGTTCACATCAAGATGCTATTAAAAAAGGTATGGATAGGTATAGAAAAGAAAAACCAAAATATTGGGAAGTTCCTTATCTTCCTATAGACCCTATGGATATTGGAAAAAATTATGATCCTATTATTCGTATAAATAGTCAGTCAGGGAAAGGTGGAGTAAGCTATATTTTAGAAAATGATTTTGGATATCGTTTACCTAAAAATATGCAACAGGATTTTAGTTTAATAATTACTAATGAATCGGATAAAAAGCAAGAAGAATTATCTCCACAAAGAATTTATGAGATTTTTATAAAAGAATATATGAATATTGATAATCCATTCTGCTTAAAAAGTTATAATGTAAGTAATCAAAATGGAAAAGTTTCAGTTTCTGCTGTGATTGAGAAAAATGGAAAAGAGGAAGATATAAATGGAGATGGAAATGGACCTATAGATGCATTATGTAATGCTGTTAGAAAATATTCTTCTGTTAAATTTAAAGTAGTATCTTATGATGAACATTCTTTAGAACAAGGGTCTGATTCTAGAGCTGTTTCTTATATACAATTACAGGATGAGAATGGAAATTCTTTCTTTGGAGCAGGAATTGATGCCAATATTAATACTTCATCTATGAAGGCGTTTATAAGTGCATTTAATAAAATGATTAAAAATTAACAAAAAAACTAAAGGGCAAATTAAAGCCCTTTAATTTTTTGTTACATAGTTTTCCCAGGTGTGATAGCGTTTATAATTCCTATAACTAATGCACCAAGGATAGAACCTAAAATAGTTACTTCAAAACCGCTAACAATATATTTTGTAAAATAAATTATAGCAACTGATACAATAAAACCTACAAAACCTCTTCCAAAGGGAGAAGCATCAATTCCAGTTAATTTTTCAATTAAATAATCTATAAAAGTAATAACAATAGAAGCAATTATAAGGGCCCATATTCCATCTATAGAAAAACGTGGAGTTAAGAAAGCAGTAACAGCTAAAACAATTGCAGTTCCTATTAATCGCAGTATAATGTGTCCAATTCCAGATTTTTCATTAATGTCATTTTGAATTTTATTATTCATTTTTATACCTCCAATTTATTAATAAAAACAAATAAAAACTAAAGTTATAAAAAATTAAATTTATTATTTATGTTTCCCTTTTTTAAAAATAATAATTCAAAAAATAAATGGTTAATTATAACAAAATACAGTTATATATTTTTTAAGATATAAAAGTGTTTATATTAAAATTATTTTATTAATTATATGTACATATATAAAAATAATGTTATAATAACAATGAAATTGACAACTGGATGGAGGAAGATTTATGTGGAAAGGATTTTTTGATTTAGATGGACCATTTAATCGAATAGGAACATTAATATTTGATTTAATTGCTTTAAATATTATTTGGTTTATTTTTAGTATTCCTATTATAACAATAGGAGCATCAACTACAGCTTTATTTTATGCAACAGGTAAAAAAGTAAGAAAAGAAGATGGATATATATTTAGAGATTTTTGGAAAAGTTTTAAAATGAATTTTAAACAATCAACTATAATATGGATTATAATGCTTATTATGGCTTTTATAATTTGGTTTAATTTAAATAATTTATGGGTTTTTGGAAATATGCAAAAATTTTTTGTGATTTTTCAGTATGCAATTTTAATTCAATTTATTATAATTGGGATTTATATTTTTCCACTATTATCTAGATTTTATGTAACTGTTCCAGGAGTATTTAAAATGTCTTTTATAATAGGGAATAGACATATTTTAACAACTATTATATGTGTAGCATTATTAGTGATAACTGTTTTATTAATGTTAACAATACCTATGTACTTTTTTATGGGAGTAAGTGTTTATGCTATAGCATCTATTTATTTTATTCAAAAAATTTTAGTTAATTATATGCCAGAAAACCAAGAAAATAAACAGGAATAATAAAGTTTTCAAATTTATGTGTGATTTATATCACTGATTTATCTTTATACCTCCTATATTATAGTCTTAGAAAACATACTAAAAAGTATGAACTATATAATTGTTAGATTATAATAGAGGAGGAATTTTAATGTTTTGTTATCAATGTCAAGAAACAGCTAAAGGTACAGGATGTACTTTAAGAGGGGTATGTGGAAAAACAGGTGATGTATCCAATCTTCAAGATTTATTAATTTATACCCTTAAAGGAATTTCAATGTATACAACAGAAGGTAGAAAAGTAGGGGTAGAAAATAAAGAAGTAAATAGATTTATCATGGAAAATTTATTTGCAACGATTACTAATGCTAATTTTGATAGAAATGATTTTATAAAGAGAATTACAAAAGCTTTAGAAGTACGTGAAGAAGTTAAAGCTGAAGTAGCTAAAGCAGGTGGAAATACTAATATTAACCATGATGCAGCAAATTTCAATATAAGTGAAGAAGAATATGATAAAAAAGCTGAAACTGTAGGTATATTAACTACAGAAAATGAAGATATACGTTCATTAAGAGAATTAATTACTTATGGATTAAAAGGAATGGCTGCTTATGGAAAACATGCTATAAATCTTGGATATGAAAATAATGAAATTCATGCATTTCTTCAAAGAGCATTAGCTGCTACATTAGATGATAGTTTATCTGTAGATGATTTAATTAATCTTACTATGGAAACAGGGAAATATGGAGTAGATGTAATGGCACTTCTTGATAAAGCTAATACATCAACCTATGGGCACCCTGAAATTACAAAAGTAAATATAGGTGTTAGAAATAATCCTGCTATTTTAATTAGTGGACATGATTTAAAAGATATGGAAGAACTTTTAAAACAAACAGAAGGAACAGGAGTAGATGTATATACTCATAGTGAAATGCTTCCAGCTAATTATTATCCAGCATTTAAAAAGTATGACCATTTTGTAGGAAACTATGGAAATGCATGGTGGAAGCAAAATGAAGAATTTGAAAAATTTAATGGACCTATTTTAATGACTACAAATTGTTTAGTTCCACCAAAAGATTCTTATAAAGATAGGGTATATACAACAGGTCCAGTAGGATTTGAAGGTGTAAAACATATTCCTGATGGGGAAAATGGTAAAAAAGATTTCTCAGAGATTATTGAACATGCTAAAAAATGTGCTCCTCCAACAGAAATAGAAAGAGGAGAAATTATAGGAGGATTTGCTCATAATACAGTTTTATCTTTAGCAGATAAAGTAGTAGATGCAGTAAAATCAGGGGCTATTAAACGTTTCTTTGTAATGGCTGGTTGTGATGGAAGAATGAAAAGCAGAAATTATTATACAGATTTTGCAAAAGCACTTCCAAAAGACACTGTTATTTTAACAGCAGGTTGTGCAAAATATAAATATAATAAATTAGATTTAGGAGATATAGGAGGAATTCCAAGAGTATTAGATGCCGGACAATGTAATGATTCCTATTCACTTGCAGTTATTGCTCTTAAATTAAAAGAAGTATTTGAATTAAATGATATTAATGAACTTCCTATATCATATAATATTGCTTGGTATGAACAAAAAGCTGTTATTGTACTACTTGCCCTTTTATATCTTGGAGTTAAAAATATTCATTTAGGGCCAACATTGCCAGCATTCCTTTCACCAAATGTTGCTAAAGTATTAGTAGAAAACTTTGGAATTGGTGGAATTACAAATGTAGAAGACGATTTAAAAATGTTTATGGCATAAAATATAACAAAAATAATATTGAAAATGCACTTCCCTCCATATCACTTCATAGTATGTTAGTGAATGGAGGGATTTTATGAATGGGATAAATAAATATTTTATAAAAGATATATTAGATCAAATAATATTCTGGACTGAAATTTCAAAAGAACATCCTATAGTTATTGATACAGTAGCCCAATTAACTGATAAAAATTTACCTAAAAAATTAACAAAGGAAGTATTAAGTTATACTTCTAAATTTGAGGATATACAAAAAAGAGCAAGGCATCTTCAAAGAAGAATAGAATATAGTATGCCCTATATGCAAGGGAATATATTAAGAGAAATTTGTCTTATATTAAGAGATTTTATAGCTTTAGATCAATATTGGATAAATCTTTTAGAAACTTTAAAGGATTATGGAGAAGATGATAAGATATGGCAAACTCTTATTGAACATATTAAAGAAGAACAAATCTATGCATATAATCTTATGAGAAAATATTATCAAAGAATTTGTTATTGATAGAAATTCCCCCTTATTTATCCTTTTATACTTGGATAGGTAAGGGGGATTAAACTTTAGAAGGAGGAAATCCATAATATTTTTTGAAAAGTCGTCCAAAATTATTATAATCATTAAATCCTACAGCAAAGCATATTTCTAACATAGACATATCATGTTGTTTTAACAAATTATATGCTTTTTTTAAACGAATTTCATTAATATAATTTATAGGACTTTGTCCTATATTTTCTTTAAATAAATGGGAAAAACGATATTCACTTAAATGAATTAGTTTTGCTAAATCCTTAACAGTAATATTAGAAGTATAATTTTCTTGAATATATTGAATGACTGTATTTAAACGAGTTAAATTTTTAGTTCTTATTATATTTTGTTTATTAGATAATGCTTTACTTACATAATTTCTGATCAAATAAGAGATTAATTCATAAATTTTTCCTTTCATAGCCAATTTATATCCAAATCTTTTCTCAAAGTTTTCTTTGAAAATAGATAAGAAAAGGGATTTTATTTTTTTATCTGAATTAATGAGAGTTTGGAAAATCACGTGATGATTAGCTATTTCTTTAGAGAATACATCCATTTCAAAAATCATAACCAAAGAATGAAAATTAGTAGAGTTGCTTATTCCTTTATGTAGTTCATTACTATTAATTATCACTAATGTATCTTCATTAACATTAAATTTTTTTTGATTACAATACATGATTCCTTTACCTTTAAGAATATAATGCATTTCTAAATGCTCATGCCAATGAAGGGGATAATATACCCCCTTTTTTTTAATTTTATTTTCAAATATTTGTACGGGAAATTCCTTATCAGAAATAATTTTCTTTTCGTATAGTTTTAAGGTATTCATTATTATCACTTTCTAATTTTAAAAATAAAATAGCAGTATCATATGAGTAAATGGCAAAAAAATAATAGAGAACTTTATAAATAGATAATATAATTTACTTAACTATTAGTCAAGAACATTGTGAATAGAATACTATTATTTAAGGAGAGAATATTATGAAATTAGGAGTTTTTAATGTTGTAATAGGGAATATGAATTTTGATAAAGCATGTGAATTTTTATCAAAAAATGGAGTTCAAATGGTGGAAATAGGATGTGGAGGTTTTCCCGGTAAAGCACATTGTAATCCAGAAATTTTATTAAATAATGAACAGGAATTAGAAAAATTTAAAAACACTCTTAAGAAAAATAATTTAGAAATAAGTGCATTAAGTAGTCATGGGAATATGGTTCATCCTGTTAAGGAAATAGCAGAAAAGTTTGATAAAGATTTTACTAATGCCATATTATTAGCAGAAAAATTGGGAGTAAAAGTTATTAATACTTTTTCTGGATGTCCAGGAGGTAGTCCTTATGATAGGGAACCGAACTGGGTAACATGTCCTTGGCCAGAAGATTTTTCAAGGATTTTAGATTATCAGTGGAATGAAGTTTTAATTCCCTATTGGAGAGAAAAAGTTAAATTTGCAAAGGAACATGGTATAGAAAAGATTGCCCTAGAACTACATCCAGGATTTTGTGTTTATAATACAAGAACTTTACTTAAATTAAGAAAAGCAGTTGGTCCTGAAATAGGAGCTAATTTTGATCCAAGTCATTTAATTTGGCAGGGTATGGATCCATGTGCTAGTATCAGAGAATTAGGAAAAGAAGGGGCTATTTTTCATTTCCACGCCAAAGACACTAAAATTGATAAAATAAATTGTGATATTAATGGGGTTTTGGATACAGCACATTATGGAGATGAGATAAATCGCTCTTGGATATTTAGAACCGTAGGATATGGTCATGGAGAAGAATATTGGAAAAATATAATCTCCGAATTAAGATTAGCTGGATATGATTATGCAATTAGTATAGAACATGAGGATAGTTTAATGTCTGGTCAAGAAGGGCTTTTAAAAGCAATTCAATTCTTAAAGAATGTATTATTATTTGAAGAAAGAGGAAGTATGTATTGGGCTTAATATAATTGGGGGAGAAATATTATGTTACAGGATAATTATATGGTTGGAATTGTGGGTTTTGGAGGTATGGGTAATTGGCATAGAGAAACCATCGAATCTATAGATGGATTAGAAGTAGCAGGAATTTATGATATAAAGGAATCTAGAATGAGGTATGCAAGAGAATGTGGCATAAAAGCTTATGAAAGTTTAGAAGCTTTATGTGATGATAAGACTATAGATATTGTAGTAATTGCTACTCCTAATGATGTTCATAAGTCAATCGCTATAAAAGCAATGAAAAAAGAGAAACATGTTGTATGTGAAAAACCAGTTACACTAACTTCAAAAGATTTACAGGAAATGATTGATGTATCAAAGGAAACAGGAAAATTTTTAACGGTTCACCAAAATCGCAGATGGGATGAAGACTTTTTAACTATTAAAAAGATTTATGAAGAAAATTATCTAGGAGAAGTATTTAAAATTGAATCAAGAGTTCATGGATCAAGAGGAATTCCAGGTGACTGGCGTCAAGAAAAAGAATATGGAGGCGGAATGGTGCTAGATTGGGGAGTACATCTCTTAGATCAAATATTAATATTACTTAAGGATAAAAAGTTAAAAAGAGTATATGCCAATTTAACTAATATTACAAATCAGTTAGTAGATGATGGGTTTACTGCAGAATTGGAATTTGAAAATGGACTTATAGCCTTAATAGAAGTTGGAACTAATAATTTTATTTCTTTACCTAGATGGTATATGCTTGGAAATAATGGAAGTGCCATTATAAAAGACTGGGATTTAAATGGAGAAATAATTTATGCAACTGGTAAAGATGAAAAGGATGTCATACCAGTAAAAACAGCATCGGGAATAACTAAAACTATGGCTCCAAGAAGAAAAGATACCATAGCTAAAAGAGAAATTCCTATAGTAAAAAGTGATATTAAAGATTTTTATAAAAATGTTATAGGAGTAATAGAAAATAAAGAAGAGTCAAAAATAAAGCTATATGAAGTTATGAGGGTTATGAAATTAATGGAAGCAATTTTTAAATCAGCAGAATCTAAAAAAGTAATTAATTTTGAATAAAAAGGAGAAGGGTCAATGAAAAAATTACCAATTGCTCTTCAGGTGCATTCTATTAGAGAAGAGGCAAAAAAAGATTTTAAAAAATCAATGAAATCTGTTAAAGATATGGGGTATGATGGGGTTGAATTGGCAGGATTATATGGATATACTCCTGAATATATTAAAGAACACACAGATAGTATTGGATTAGAGATAATATCTGCCCATGTTCCATATGAAGAAATCATAGAGGATATGAAAGGAACAATAGAAAAATATGCTTTTCTTGGCTGTGAATATATAGCAGTGCCATATTTAGAAGAGGATTTAAGACCAGGACATGATAATTTTAAATTAGTTTTAGAAAACATTGGTAAAATGGGGAGCTTATGCAAAGAACGTAATATAACCCTACTATATCATAATCATGACTTTGAATTTGTTAAAATGGAAAGTGGAATATATGCTTTAGATTATATTTATAATGAAATACCTAAAGAGAGATTAGAAACTGAATTAGATACTTGCTGGGTAAAAGTAGCTGGAGAATCTCCAGTAGAATATATTAGAAAATATTCTGGACGCTGTCCATTAATACATTTAAAGGATTTTGTTGGTTCTAAATCAGAAAATATGGATAAAAAATTTGAATTTAGACCTTTAGGTCAGGGAGTTCAAGATATCCCAAGTATTTTAAAAGTAAGTATAGAATCTGGAGCTAAATGGGTAGTAGTAGAACAGGATAAGCATACCCAAAATAAGCCTATG
Source organism: Defluviitalea phaphyphila (assembly GCF_001466305.1). Classification (GTDB taxonomy): domain Bacteria; phylum Bacillota; class Clostridia; order Lachnospirales; family Defluviitaleaceae; genus Defluviitalea_A; species Defluviitalea_A phaphyphila. Next base: position 28,548 of record NZ_JWID01000015.1, on the reverse strand, counting down.
GAAGATGCAAGAATAAGTATAGAGTACTTAAAAAAATTAGGATGGTAGAATTTTTATAAGAGAGGGGATAAAATATGAATAAAATAAAGGTAGGAGTAATAGGGTGTGGAGGCATCGCTAATGGAAAGCATTTACCAGCGATAAAAAGAAATGGGAATATGAAAATAGTAGCCTTTTGCGATATTATAAAAGAAAGGGCTGAAAAAGCTAAAAAAGAATATGGAACTTCTGATGCGAGAGTTTATACTGATTATAAAGAATTAGTTAAGGAAAAAGATATTCAAGCTGTATACGTATTAACTCCAAATAAATCTCATGCTTATATATCCATAGCTGCTATGGAAGCAGGAAAACATGTAATGTGCGAAAAACCTATGGCTAAAACCTATGAAGATGCAAAAAAGATGGTTGAAACAGCTAAAAAAACAGGTAAAATTTTAACTATAGGATATCAGAATAGATTTAGAGCAGATTCTGGATATTTAAAAAGAGTTTGTGAAAATGGAGAATTAGGAGAAGTATATTATGCTAAAGCTCATGCCATAAGAAGAAGAGCAGTGCCTACTTGGGGAGTATTTTTAAATGAGGAAGAACAAGGGGGAGGTCCATTAATTGATATTGGAACCCATGCCCTTGATTTAACTCTTTGGATGATGAATAATTATGAACCTGAAGTAGTAATGGGGTCAGTGTATCGTAAGTTAGCAGATCAAACAGAAACAGGAAATGCTTTTGGAGAATGGGATCCTAAGGAATTTACAGTGGAAGATTCAGCTTTTGGATTTATAAAGATGAAAAATGGTGCTACCATTAATTTAGAAGCTTCTTGGGCATTAAATACTTTAGATGTGGATGAAGCAAAAACTACTCTATGTGGAACTAAAGCAGGGGCAGATATGAAAGATGGACTTAGAATAAATGGAGTAAAATACAATAAACAGTATGTAGAAAAACCAGATCTTAACTCTGGAGGAGTAGCGTTTTATGAAGGAGAATCAGAAAAGGCAGAGGATATAGAACAAAAAGTATTTTATGAAGCTATAACTAAGGGAAAAGAATTAGTTGTAAAACCAGAACAGGCATTAGTTGTTACTCAAATATTAGAAGCGATTTATGAATCAGGAAGAACGGGAAAGCCAGTTTATTTTAACTAAAAAAATAGCTATTCACATTTAACTAAAAAGTTATTCGTGAATAGCTATTTTTATAGAAATAATAAAAGACTTACAGCCATAACTATCATTCCACAAACTACCCCGTATATGGATAAATGATGTTCTCCGTATTTTTCAGCAGCAGGTAAAAGTTCATCTAAGGATATAAAGACCATTATTCCTGCTACAGAAGCAAATAAAATTCCAAAGGTAATATCATTAAATATTGATGACAAAAGAAGATAACCTACTAATGCCCCTAGAGGTTCTGAAAGGCCTGATAAAAATGAATAGTAAAATGCCTTTTTTCTATTTCCTGTAGCATAATAAATGGGAACAGAAACAGCTATTCCTTCAGGGATATTGTGAATTGCAATAGCTACTGCTATAGGAATTCCTAGGGAAGGGTCTTTTAAAGCAGCAGTAAATGTAGCTAATCCTTCAGGAAAATTATGTATAGTTATAGAAATAGCAGTAAGTAATCCCATACGAAATAATTTATTATTTTTAGAACAATTTTGATTAGTCATATCCTCTACTTTACAAAGTTCATGGGGATTTTGTTCAGAGGGAATAAAATTATCAATAATTGCAATTAAAAGTATTCCTCCAAAAAATCCTATTACCGTAAGCCAAGAACCTTTAATATTTCCTAAAGCTAAGGTTAGAGAGTTTTTTGCTTCCATAAATATTTCTACAAAAGATACATAAATCATAACCCCTGCTGAAAATCCTAAACTAACAGATAGAAATTTAGTATTTGTTCTCTTAGTAAAGAAAGCTAGAATACTTCCAATCCCAGTTGATAATCCTGCAAATAAGGTTAAACTAAAAGCCATTAAAAAATTTTTTAATTCCATAATTGGTCACATCCAATCTTAGTTGTTTATTATAATATTAATTAAATAAATGATAATTTACAAGTTTTATTATAAAAAATAAATATAAGGAGATAATTAAAGTTGAATAATATTTTAATATAAAAATATTATTATATCTATAATTTTCACATAAAATAATTTATTTTAATAAAATAGTAGAATAAATATAATAACTATTATATAATAATTATTATAAAATAATATTGGTGATTTTACAATAAGAAGAGGTGATAATATGTTTTCATGTGTATTTCGAGAAGGTAATACATATAAAAATTTAGTAAATGGACAATGGTTAGAATCAAAAAGTGGTGAAAGAATAAAAATATATTCTCCAGTAGATGATTCTTTAGTAGGAGAAATCCAAGCTCAGAGTAAAAAAGATGTTGATTTTGCTATAGATAGTGCTAAAAAAGCTCAAAAAGCGTGGGCTCAAACTCCAATTAGTGAGAGAGCGAATATTATTCATAAGGCAGCAAGAATTATGGAAAAATATGAAGAAGAAATTGCTGATATTTTGATGAAAGAAATTGCAAAATCAAAAAGTTCAGCTATTTCTGAAGTAAAAAGAACTATTGATTTCATACATTTTACTGCAGAGACAGCTAAAAGAATGACTGGAGAAACTATATATGGTGATTCCTTCCCAGGATTTGATAAAACAAAAATATCTTTAGTAGATAGAGTTCCTTTAGGAGTTATATTATGTATTTCACCTTTTAATTATCCAGTTAATTTATCAGCTTCAAAGATTGCTCCAGCATTAGTTGCAGGAAATAGTGTTGTATTTAAACCTCCTACTCAAGGGTCTATTAGTGCTATGTATTTAGGACAAATTTTTTGCGAGGCAGGAATTCCAGCAGGAGTATTAAATATTATTACAGGTAAAGGTTCAGAGATAGGGGATTATCTTATTACTCATCCAGAAATAGATATGATTAATTTTACAGGAAGTACAGAGATAGGTCATCGTATTTCTAATAAGGCAGGAATGATTCCTCTTTTATTAGAATTAGGAGGAAAAGACGCAGCTATTGTATTAGAAGATTGTGATTTAGATGAAACGGCGCAAAATATTGTTAAAGGGGCTTTTAATTATTCAGGACAAAGATGTACTGCAGTAAAAAGAGTATTAGTAATGGAAGAGATAGCAGATGAATTAGCAAATAAAATTGTAGAACAAGTAGAAAAATTATCAGTGGGGAAACCAGAAGATGATGCACAAATAACTCCATTAATAAGTAATAAAGCAGCAGATTTTGTACAAGAGCTAATAGATGATGCTATAGAAAAAGGAGCTAAACTTCTGATAGGAAATAAAAGAGAAAAAAATTATATTTGGCCAACAGTATTTGATAATGTTACCGAAGATATGAGAATTGCTTGGGAAGAACCTTTCGGACCTGTCCTACCTATAATTAGGGTAAAAAATATTGAAGAAGCTATTGAAATCTCAAATAAATCAGAATATGGTTTGCAAGGAGCAGTATTTACTAAAAATATTGATAAAGCCTTTGCTATAGCTCAAAAATTAGAAGTTGGTACAGTTCAGATTAATAATAAAACAGAAAGAGGACCGGATCATTTTCCATTCCTTGGAGTTAAGGCTTCAGGACTTGGAACTCAAGGAATTAGATATAGTATTGAAGCAATGACAAGGTCAAAAGCAATAGTTATTAACTTAGATAAAGATTTACAATAAAAATTCCCCCTAGTAGGGGAATTTTTATATACAAGAAATATTAATAATTTAATTATTAAGCATTTAATTTTTCTAATAAACTATTAACATCTATTCCATGAACAGCAGCAGCATCTTCTAAGGATTCGCCTTGTGAAGATGGGCAACCTAAACATCCCATACCACTTTCCATTAATATTCTAGCTGCATTAGGATTAATTTTTAATATATCTGCTATAATCATATCCTTTGTAATTTGCATATTAATTTTCTCCTTTTATAATTTTATTAAATAATGAATTAGAAGTGTTTTTAAATTCATATTTATATTCTGGATTAGCATTTTTAATAAAAGCTTCTATCCATGTTTTCCTTAAGTTATAAAATATATTAGGATCTGCACCTACAGAATTCCAATAATCTATATGAAGGCAAGATACAGTTTCCCATTCTAATATATCGTTTTCAGATATAATTATGCTATTTACTCGGTCACAAGGCATTCCATCTAAAATATAATTATTTAAGGCTTTAAATAATTCAGGGGCAGAAGAAGCTTTTTCAATTTTTCTACTTTTTTTGCCTACTTCACTTCCTTGATTCTTATGTGCTTCCAAAGCTATGTTTATAGCTTCCTCTTTATAAGTATTAAATATTTCGTTTAAAAAAGAGGCTTGACGGGTTTCGGCAATACTTATTTTGTTTTGAAGCCAACCGTGTATATTACTTTGATCAATTAAATTTTCTAAAGGTTCATTTTTGGGAAGAGGATAGTCATATTTATCACAATGTTGTCTAAAAATATCTTTTATAGAATCTCCATATTTTTCTGAATAAATATTTACTAAAGTATCTTCTAATTCTTCAAATAAAATAATTTTATTATATAACCAATAATGTATAGGTCCTAAAAAAGCACTCATAAAAATCCTCCTTGCATTTAATGATACAATCATTATAAAATATATAGGAATACTCTACTATGATATATATCACATATTAATATATTTTAATGAAAAGAGGAGATAAAATGAAAAATCATATAGAAGCATTAAGGCATATACCTATTTTCTCAAGATTATCAGAGGATCAACTTATAAAAATTAGTAATTTAGAAATAAAAAAAGAATATAAAAAAGGAGAAAAAATTTTTTTAGAAGGAGAAAAAGGGAAAGCTTTTTATTATATTCAATCAGGGAAAATCAAAATGTATAAAACATCTTTTGATGGAAGAGAGATTATTTTAAATATATTTGGAAAAGGGGATATTATAGCAGAAGTAACCATGTTTAATGATATGGAATATCCTGCTACCGCAGAAGTTATAGAAGATGCTATTGTTGGTATGATTTATAATAAGGATATAGAAAAAATGGTATTAGAAAATAGGGAGTTATCTCTTCAAATTATAAAGGAATTAAGTAGAAGACTATATCATTCCCAAGCAAATGTAAAAGAAATGGCTCTACATGATTCATATATAAGGACAATCAAAGTGCTAATAAAACTGGCAAAGCAATATGGGAAAAATACATCTAAAGGTATAGAATTAGAATTAGGAATGACAAGGCAAGATATAGCGAATATTGTAGGAACAACAAGGGAAACTTCGAGTAGAATAATGAGTCAGTTAAAAAAGAAAAATTATATAGATGTAGATGGAAAAACTATTATTATAAAAGATTTGAAAAAATTAGAAGATGAATTAGAAAGATGAATAAAAATAAATTAAAAAAGTTATTGACATTATTTCAGAATCCTGCTAAAATACTTACAAATTTAATTTTCAGATAAATGCAATGAAGGAGCCCGATATTTTGCATAATATAGGTTTCAGAGAATCGGTGGTTGGTGCAAACCGATCCTATAGCAAAATATGAATCTCTCCAGAGCAGTTTCTTTGAACGCATACTTATGCATATAAGTATGTAGGTAGAAGATAAACGGTAAGCCCCGTTACAGGCAAAGGTTTGTTAGAACCTAGTAAGTGAACTTTATTGCAAAATAAAGTTAAGAAGGGTGGTAACGCGCGGAGAATATCCTCGTCCCTGCATTAGCAGGGATGAGGTTTTTTTATATACCTTATATAAAAGGAGGGAAGAAGATGAAAGCAGCAGAGGCCATTGTAAAGTGTCTTGAAAAGGAAGAAGTTAACGTAATTTTTGGATATCCAGGAGCAGCTATTATGCCAGTATATGAAGCTTTAAGAAATTCTAATATAAAACACATATTAGTTAGGCAGGAACAAGCCGCTGCTCATAGTGCTAATGGTTATGCTAGAACTTCTGGGGAAGTAGGAGTTTGCATTGCTACATCAGGACCTGGAGCTACTAATTTAATTACAGGTATTGCAACTGCTTATATGGATTCTATTCCCCTTATAGTGATTACCGGACAAGTAAAATCAACACTTATTGGAAGAGATGTTTTTCAAGAAGTAGATATTACAGGAGCTACTGAATCCTTTATAAAACATAGTTACTTGGTAAAAGATGCAAAGAATATTCCGCAGATTATGAAAGAAGCATTTCATATTGCTAAAACTGGAAGACCAGGGCCGGTTTTAATTGATATTCCAGAAGACATTCAAAATGAAGACATAAAATTTTCTTATGATATGGAAATAAATATAAGAGGATATAAGCCTACTTATATAGGACATATAGGCCAAGTAAAAAGAGCTATTAAAAGACTTAAAGAAAGTAAGAAACCCATTTTATGTATTGGCGGAGGGGTAGTTAGTGCTAAAGCAGAAAAAGAACTTTTAAAATTTGTAGAAAAAACAAAAATTCCTGTTGTATCTACTCTTATGGGGCTAGGAGGAATAGATCATAATTCACCATATTACATAGGAATGATAGGATCTCATGGTTTTAATTTTGCCAATAGAGCTATAGCGGAAGCTGATGTAGTTATGTTTTTAGGAGCTAGAATTGCAGATAGAGCAACAGGTGGAAGCAAATTATTTGCAAAAAATGCAGATATAATTCATATAGATGTTGATCCTGCAGAAATTGGTAAAAATTTAGGAACAGCTATTCCAGTAGTTGGAGATGTTAAAAAGATTTTAGAACAATTTTTAGAGTTAATTACTCCTTTAAATACAGAAGAATGGATGGAATATTTAAATAGTTTAAGACAAAATTATAAGAGAAAAAGGAATATTACGAATAATGTTAATCCTAAATATGCTATTAATCTTATTTCTGAAATTTTAGATAATAATGCTATCATGGTAGCTGATGTCGGACAAAATCAAATGTGGGCAGCATTAAATTTTAAAATAATTGAAGATAGAAAATTTTTAACTTCTGGAGGATTAGGAACTATGGGATATAGTCTTCCAGCAGCTATAGGAGCAGCCATAGCAAATCCTAAAAGACAGGTAGTTGCAGTAATGGGAGACGGAGGCTTTCAAATGAGTTTATTTGAGTTAGCTACCATAAAACAAAATGAAATTAAATTGATTATATTGTTATTTAATAATGAAGGGTTGGGAATGGTTAGAGAAATACAGCATAAAGTTTATAAAGCAGAGTATGGGGTAAGCTTAAATAAAAATCCTGATTTTATAAAATTAGCACAAGCTTATGGAATAAAAGGGAAAAGGGTTTTTAAAGATGATGAATTAAAAGATGCAGTTAATGAAGCTATTGAATCTGATGAATCTTTTTTAATCGAATGTATAGTAGACCCTAAAGAAAGTACCCTTTAATAAATATAAAAGTTAGGAGGATTATATGAAAAGACATGTATTATCTATTTTAGTAGAAAATCATTCGGGAGTATTAAGTAGAGTATCTGGTCTTTTTAGTAGAAGAGGGTATAATATTGATAGTCTTTCAGTAGGAGAAACAGAAGATCCTAACGTATCCCGTATGACTATAGTTGTTAGAGGGGATGAATATATTTTAGAGCAAATAAAAAAACAGTTAAATAAACTTATAGATGTTATTAAGGTAATAGAGCTTAAAGAAAATCAATCTGTATATAGAGAATTAATGCTTATAAAAGTAGAAGCAGATAAAAATCAAAGGCCAGAAATTATTGAAATTGTAAATATTTTTAGAGGGAAAATAGTAGATGTTGCCAGTGAATCTTTAATGATTGAAATAACTGGTGATGAAGAAAAAATTTCAGCTTTAATAAATATGTTAAAACCTTATGGAATAAAAGAAATGATCCGCACAGGGCTTACTGCCTTGGAGCGTGGAAATAAACAAATAAAACAACATAAAAAATTTGAGGAGGAATAATAATGGCAAAATTGTATTATCAAGAAGACTGTAATTTAAGTTTATTAAAAGGAAAAAAGGTAGCAATAATAGGATATGGAAGTCAAGGACATGCACATGCACTTAATTTGCATGAATCTGGAGTTGATGTAATAGTAGGACTTTATAAAGGAAGTAAATCTTGGCCAAAAGCAGAAGAAGCAGGACTTAAAGTAGCAACAGCTAAAGAGGCAGCAGCACAAGCTGATATCATAATGATATTAATTAATGATGAAAAGCAACCCAAATTATATAAAGAAAGTATAGAACCAAATTTAAAACCAGGAAATTCTTTAGTATTTGCCCATGGATTTAACATTCACTATGGACAAATCGTTCCACCAGCAGATGTAAATGTATTTATGGTTGCACCAAAAGGACCTGGACATACTGTAAGAAGTCAATATTTAGAAGGAAAAGGAGTACCTTGTTTAGTTGCTGTATATCAAGATGCAACAGGTAATGCTAAAGACTTAGCTCTCGCTTATGCTGCAGGAATTGGTGGAGCTAGGGCAGGAATTTTGGAAACAACATTTAAAGAAGAAACTGAAACAGACCTTTTTGGAGAACAAGCTGTACTCTGTGGTGGAGTATCTGAACTTATGAAAGCAGGATTTGAAACTTTAGTTGAAGCAGGATATCAACCAGAAAGTGCTTATTTTGAATGTATGCATGAAATGAAATTAATTGTAGATTTAATTAACCAAGGTGGATTAAGTTACATGAGATATTCTATTAGTGATACTGCAGAATTTGGAGATTATTCTGTTGGAAAACGTATAATTACAGAAGAAACTAAAAAAGAAATGAAAAAGGTATTAAAAGAAATCCAAGATGGAACATTTGCTAAAAATTGGATTCTAGAAAATCAGGTAAATAGACCTTCATTTAATGCTAGAAGAAAAATGGAACAAGAACATCAAATTGAAGTAGTAGGAAAACAACTTCGTAAAATGATGAGCTGGATTCAAGACAAATAATATATAGCAATGGCGAGGTGTAAAATGGCAAGAAAAATTGCAATTTTTGATTCTAGTTTAAGGGATGGAGCACAAGGCGAAGGTATTTCATTTTCTGTAGAAGATAAATTAAAAATAGTAAAAACTCTTGATGAACTGGGAGTTGCCTATATTGAAGCGGGTAATCCCGGTTCAAATCCAAAAGATTTGGAATTTTTTAATCGAGTAAAACAAATGAAACTTGTTAATGCAAAGTTAGCTGCTTTTGGAAGTACAAGAAGAAGAAATATTTCTGTTGAAGAAGATAATAATGTACAGTCTTTATTAAAAGCGGATACCGAAGTTGTAGTAATATTTGGGAAAAGTTGGGATTTCCATGTTACAGATATTTTAAAAACTTCTTTAGAAGAAAATTTAAATATGATAAGAGAAACTTTAAGTTTTTTTAAAGATAAAGGGAAAGAAGTAATATTTGATGCAGAACATTTTTTTGATGGATATAAAGCCAATCCAGAATATGCTATGAAAGCTCTTTTTGCAGCAGTAGAAGGAGGAGCAGATACTCTTGTTCTTTGCGAAACTAATGGAGGAGCATTTCCTAATGAGATATATGAGATTACTAAAAAAGTAGTAGAAACTTTTGATGTCAAAATAGGAATTCATACTCATGATGATGGAGGAATGGCTGTAGCTAATGCTATTATGGCAGTAGAAGCTGGAGCTACACATGTCCAAGGAACTTTTATAGGTTTTGGGGAAAGATGTGGAAATGCCAATTTATCAACTATAATAGGAAATCTTCAATTAAAGAAAAATTTTGAATGTATACCTAAAGAACAAATGAAAAATCTTACTAAGGTAGCAAGAAAAATAGCTGAGATTGCTAATGTTAGTTTGAGTGATGGAATGCCTTATGTGGGAAAAAGTGCTTTTGCCCATAAAGGTGGTATGCATATAGATGGAGTTTCTAAATCTAGTAATTCTTTTGAACATATTAATCCTGAATTAGTAGGTAATGAAAGAAGATTTCTTATGTCAGAAGTAGCAGGAAGAACTACTATTTTATCTAAGCTACAAAAAATTAACCCTAATATTACAAAAGATTCCAAAGAAGCAAAAGAAATTATAGACAAATTAAAAGAATTAGAATATAAAGGATATCAATTTGAAGGAGCAGAAAGTAGTTTTGAACTTATTGTTAGAAAACAATTAGGAAAATATAAGCCATTTTTTGAACTAGAACATTTTAAAATTATAGGAGAACAACCTTCTGAAAATGGTAAATTTAGTTCTACAGCTATGATTAAAATTAATGTTGATGGAGAAGTTGAAATTACAGCAGCTGAAGGAGATGGCCCAGTTAATGCTTTAGATAAAGCATTAAGAAAAGCTTTGGAAGTGTTTTATCCAGGACTTAAGCAAATTCATTTAACAGATTATAAAGTTAGAGTATTAGATACAAAAACAGCTACAGCAGCTAAAGTTAGAGTGTTGATTGAAACTACTGATGGAGAAGATATTTGGACCACAGTAGGGGTTTCTTCTGATATTATAGAAGCTAGTTGGATAGCGTTAGTAGATTCTATAGAATATAAATTAATTAAAGATATAGAAAAAAAATTCAAAACATATTTGTAACAAGGAGATGAGACTATGGGAATGACAATGACACAAAAAATATTAGCGGCTCATGCAGGGCTTGAAAAAGTTGTGGCAGGACAACTTATAGAAGCTAATTTAGATTTAGTACTTGGGAATGATGTTACAACTCCAGTTGCAGTAAAAGAATTTAAAAAAATTGGAGTTGACAAAGTATTTGACAAAAAGAAAGTTGCAATTGTACCAGACCATTTTACTCCTAATAAGGATATTAAAGCTGCAGAACAATGTAAATATATTCGTGAATTTGCAAGAGATAAAGAAATTGAAAATTATTTTGAAGTAGGAGAAATGGGTATTGAACATGCTCTTATTCCAGAAAAAGGATTAGTTGTACCAGGAGATGTTGTTATTGGAGCAGACTCTCATACATGTACTTATGGAGCTCTTGGAGCTTTTTCAACAGGAATAGGAAGTACAGATATGGCAGCAGGTATGGCAACTGGAAAAGCATGGTTTAAAGTACCTTCTGCTATAAAATTTGTTTTAAAAGGTAAAATGAATAAATGGGTTAGTGGTAAAGATGTAATACTTCACATTATAGGTATGATTGGAGTAGATGGTGCATTATATAAATCTATGGAATTTGTAGGAGAAGGCATTAGTAATCTTTCCATGGATGATAGATTTACAATAGCAAATATGGCAATAGAAGCAGGAGCTAAAAATGGTATTTTCCCAGTAGATGAAAAAACTATAGCTTATGTAAAGGAACATTCTACAAAAGAATATAAAGTTTATGAAGCGGATGAAGATGCAGAATATGATGCAGTATATGAAATAGATCTTAGTAAAATTCGTCCTACAGTAGCATTTCCTCATCTTCCAGAAAATACTCGTACTATTGATGAAGTAGGGGATATTAAAATAGACCAAGTAGTAATAGGGTCTTGTACAAACGGACGAATGGAAGATTTAAGAGTAGCAGCAAGTATATTAAGAGGAAAGAAAGTAGCAAAAGGAGTTAGAGTTATAGTATTTCCTGGAACACAAAATATTTATCTTCAAGCATTAAAAGAAGGACTTGTTGCGGATATGGTAGAAGCAGGAGCAGTATTTAGTACTCCTACTTGTGGTCCTTGTCTTGGAGGACATATGGGTATACTTGCAAAAGGAGAAAGAGCTATTGCAACAACCAATAGAAATTTTGTAGGACGTATGGGACATCCAGAATCAGAAGTTTATCTTGCAAGTCCAGCAGTTGCAGCAGCATCAGCCCTTACGGGTAAAATCACCAATCCAGAAAATATAGCATAATAAGGAGGACTAGTGATGAAAGTAAAAGGAAGAGTATTTAAATATGGAGATAATGTGGATACAGATGTAATTATTCCAGCACGTTACCTAAATACATCAGACCCACAAGAATTAGCAAAACATTGTATGGAAGATATAGATATTAATTTTGTTAAGGAAGTAAAACAAGGAGATATCATTGTAGCGGATAAAAACTTTGGATGTGGTTCATCAAGAGAACATGCTCCAATAGCAATTAAAGCTTCAGGAATATCCTGTGTTATAGCAAGTACTTTTGCAAGAATTTTCTATCGTAATGCAATTAATATTGGACTTCCAATATTAGAATGTGAAGAAGCTGTAAAAGGGATAGATGCAGGAGATGAAGTAGAAATAGATTTTTCTACAGGAACTATAAAAAATATAACTAAAAATGAAACTTATCAAGCACAAGCATTTCCAGAATTCATGCAAAAAATCATAGAATCAGATGGATTAATAAAATATATTCAAAAAGATTTAGTATAAATATAGAGATAAATTAGAAATATAATCAAATTATATAAATTAAATTATAAAGGGAATTAATCAAATATTTCTAAGGAATTAAATAAAACCTTAGAAATATTTGAGTATTCCCAATCTTTTTATAGTCATAATACAAAAGAATTACTTTTTGATAAAATGGAGGGAAAAAAATGAATTTCAATATAGCAACTATTCCAGGAGATGGAATTGGACCAGATATTATAGAACAAGCAGTATTAGTTTTAAATAAAATAGGAGAAAAATTTGGTCATACATTTAATTACACGGAGGTATTAGCAGGAGGAGCAGCTATTGATGCAAAAGGAGAACCTCTTCCACAAGAAACTATAGATATTTGTAAAAAAAGTGATTCTGTATTGTTAGGTGCTGTAGGAGGACCTAAATGGGATAATTTACCAGGAGATAAAAGACCAGAAAAAGCTTTATTAGGGCTTAGAGGGGAATTAGGACTTTTTGCAAATCTTAGACCAGCTACACTTCATAAAGCTTTAAAAGATGCTTGTCCTTTAAAACCTGAAATTATAGGAGATGGATTAGATATTCTTGTAGTTCGTGAACTTACAGGTGGAATTTATTTTGGAGAAAGAGGAAGACGAGATAGTATAAATGGTGAAGAAGCTTATGATACAGAATGCTATTCTGTAAAAGAAGTAGAACGTATAGCAAAAATAGCTTTTGATTCAGCTATGAAAAGAAATAAAAAAGTAACCAGCGTTGATAAAGCTAATATTTTAGAATCTTCAAGACTTTGGAGATCCGTAGTAGAAAAAGTGGCAAAAGATTATCCAGAAGTTGAACTTAACCATATGTATGTAGATAATGCTGCGATGCAATTAGTAAGAAATCCAAAACAATTTGATGTAATAGTTACAAGTAATATGTTTGGAGATATTTTATCTGATGAAGCTAGTATGATTACAGGGTCTATTGGAATGCTTCCTTCTGCTAGTTTAGGAGAGGGTACTCTTGGAATGTATGAACCAATTCATGGTTCCGCTCCTGATATTGCAGGACAAAACAAAGCTAATCCTATTGCTACTATTTTGTCAGCAGCTATGATGCTTCGTTATTCTTTTAATTTAGAAAAAGAAGCTTCTTGTATAGAAGATGCAGTTACAAAAGTGCTAGAGGAAAACTATCGTACAGGAGATATTATGAGCGAAGGCATGAAATTAGTTGGAACAAAAGAAATGGGAGAATTAATTATTAATGCTTTATAATATTATAAAAAATAGGAGGAATTAATATGTCGGATGAATTGATTATTTATTTAGACGGAGAATATGTAAAGGAATCAGAAGCAAAAGTATCAGTATTTGACCATGGGCTATTATATGGAGACGGAGTATTTGAAGGAATTCGTTTTTATAATGGTAGAATTTTTAAGTGTAAAGAACATATTGATAGAATATTTGCAGCAGCTAAAGCTATTATGTTAGAAATTCCAATGAGTAAAGAAGAAATGAAAGAAGTATTAATAGAAACATGTAGAAGAAATAATTTAAAAGATGGATATATTAGATTAGTTGTAACTAGAGGGAGAGGAGATTTAGGTCTTAGTCCTACAAAATGTCCTAAGCCTACAGTATTTTGTATTGCTTCTACTATTACATTATATCCAAAAGAAATGTATGAAAAAGGAATGCCTATAATTACTGCTGCTCAAAGAAGAAATAAAGCGACTATCGTTGACCCTCAAGTAAAATCTTTAAATTATTTAAATAATATATTAGCTAAAATAGAAGCTAATCGTGCGGGAGCTTCTGAAGCTTTAATGTTAAATCATGATGGAATTGTGGCAGAATGTACAGGAGATAATATTTTCATTGTAAAAGATGGTGTTATTTATACTCCTCCTATTCATGTAGGAATATTAGATGGAATAACAAGAAGAACTATTATGGATTTAGCTAAAGAAATGGGTATAGAAATATATGAAAAAGAATTTACTTTATATAATGTATATAACGCAGATGAATGTTTTCTTACAGGAACAGCTGCAGAAGCTATAGCTGTTACTCAAGTTGATGGAAGAACTATAGGAAGTGGAGTAGCAGGACCTATAACAAAAAAATTATTAAAAGCGTTCCAAGAGTATGCAAGAAATAATGGAGAACCAATATATGAATAAGGAGTGAAAATATGAGAAGTGACCGTGTAAAAAAAGGAATAGAAAAAGCTCCTCACCGTTCTCTATTTAAGGCTATGGGATATATAGATGAAGAAATAAATCAGCCTTTAGTAGGAATTGTTAATGCTAAAAATGAAATAATTCCAGGGCATATTCATCTAGATACTATAACAGAAGCCGTAAAAGCAGGAGTTAGAATGGGAGGAGGAACTCCTATTGAATTTCCAGCCATAGGAGTATGCGATGGAATAGCTATGGGAAGTATAGGAATGCATTACTCCTTAGCTTCTAGAGAATTAATAGCTGATTCTATTGAAACTATGGCAATGGCTCATGGGTTTGATGCCTTAGTTATGATTCCAAATTGTGATAAAATTGTTCCTGCAATGCTTATGGCTGCCGCTAGAATAAATATTCCAACAGTAGTAGTAAGTGGAGGACCTATGCTTGCGGGGAAAATAGAAGGTAAGAGTATTAGTTTATCCACTATGTTTGAAGCAGTTGGAGCTGTAAAAGCAGGAAAGATGACAGAAGAAGAACTATATCATTGTGAAGAGACAGCTTGTCCTGGATGTGGTTCTTGTTCAGGAATGTTTACTGCTAATAGTATGAATTGTTTAACAGAAGTATTAGGTATGGGGCTTCCAGGAAATGGAACAATACCTGCTGTATATGCAGAAAGAATTCGTTTAGCTAAAAAAGCAGGTATGGCTGTTATGAAACTTTTAGAAAAGGATATAAAACCAAGAGATATCATGACAAAAGAAGCATTTTATAATGCTTTAACAGTAGATATGGCCTTGGGATGTAGTACTAATAGTATGCTTCATCTTCCAGCTATTGCTCATGAAGCAGGGGTTGAATTGAATTTAGAAATAGCAAATGAAATAAGTTCAAGAACTCCAAATCTTTGCAAATTATCTCCTGCTGGACCTAATCATATAGAAGATTTATATGCAGCTGGTGGAGTGCAAGCTGTAATGAAAGAGTTATCTAAGAAAGATTTATTAGATTTATCACTTAAGACTGTAACAGGAAAAACATTAGGGGAAAATATAAAAGGAGCAGTTAACCGTAATAAAGAAGTAATTCGTCCTATTGAAAATCCTTATAGTAAAACTGGAGGAATTGCAGTATTAAAAGGTAATTTAGCTCCCGATGGATGTGTTGTAAAACGTTCTGCAGTAGCAGAAGAAATGTTAGTTCATAAAGGTCCTGCTAGGGTATTTGATTCAGAAGAAGAAGTAATAAAAGCTATTCTTGGAGGAAAGATTAATAAAGGAGAAGTAGTGGTCATTCGTTATGAGGGCCCTAAAGGAGGTCCAGGAATGAGAGAAATGCTTTCTCCAACTTCCGCCCTTGCAGGAATGGGACTTGATAAAGATGTAGCTCTTATTACAGATGGACGTTTTAGTGGAGCTACAAGAGGAGCATCTATTGGACATATATCTCCGGAAGCAGCAGAAGGAGG
The DNA here is from genome assembly GCF_001466305.1 of Defluviitalea phaphyphila. Classification (GTDB taxonomy): domain Bacteria; phylum Bacillota; class Clostridia; order Lachnospirales; family Defluviitaleaceae; genus Defluviitalea_A; species Defluviitalea_A phaphyphila. The sequence goes on along the minus strand of NZ_JWID01000015.1, from coordinate 12,553 downwards.
ACCTATTGCTTTGGTAGAAGATGGAGATATTATATCTATAGATATGATAAAAGGAACTATTAATTTAGAAGTTTCTGATGAAGAATTACAAAGAAGAAAAGAAAATTGGAAAGCACCAGAACCTAAAATAAAGACAGGATATTTGGCAAGATATGCAAAATTAGTAACATCTGCAAGTACCGGTGGAGTATTAAAAACTAATTAAATAAAATAAAGAAATGCGGCTATAGCCGCATTTCTTATCAAGAGGAGGGGAATTATGCAGCTTACAGGAGCACAGATATTAATAGAATGTTTAAAAGAACAAGGAGTAGATACAGTTTTTGGTTATCCTGGAGGAGCTGTTTTAAATATATATGATGAATTATATAAACATCAAAATGAAATAAAACATATTTTAACTGCTCATGAACAAGGGGCTGCTCATGCTGCTGATGGATATGCACGAGCAACTGGGAAAGTAGGAGTGTGTATTGCTACATCTGGACCAGGAGCAACTAATTTAGTAACAGGAATAGCAACAGCTTACATGGATTCTGTTCCTATGGTAGCTATAACAGGAAATGTTGCAGTTCCGTTATTAGGAAAAGACAGTTTTCAAGAAGTAGATATTAGAGGAATTACAATGCCTATTACAAAACATAATTATATTGTAAAAGATGTAAATAAATTAGCAGATACGATAAGAAAAGCATTTTATATAGCAAAGGAAGGACGACCAGGGCCCGTACTTATTGATATTCCAAAGGATATAACAGCTTTAAAGGCAGAATATTCTTATAAAGAACCGAAGCCAGTAGAAATCCATACGGAACAAATAAAAGAAAAGGATATAGAAAAAGCTATAAAGTTAATTAAAAATTCTACCAAGCCTTTTGTTTATGCAGGAGGAGGGGTAGGATATGCTAATGCAGAAAAAGAACTACTTAGTTTTGTAGAAAAATTAAATGCTCCAGTAGCATGTAGCCTAATGGGACAAGGAGTGTTTCCAGCAACTCATAAACTTTATACAGGTATGATAGGAATGCATGGAACAAAAGCTTCTAATATAGCAGCTACAGAATGTGATTTACTTATTGCAATAGGGGCTCGATTTAGTGATAGAGTAGTAAGTAAATTAGAAAGATTTGCACCAGAAGCTAAGGTGCTTCATATAGATATTGACCCAGCAGAAATTAATAAAAACATTCGTACATATCATTATATAATTGGGGATGTAAAAACAGTATTAAGTATGTTAAATAGTAAATTAGAAAATAGACCCTCTAATACATGGAACGAAAAGATAGAAAATTTAATGAAAGAATATCCTGTAGGTTACATACAGGATGGCAATTTAAAGCCACAATATATTATAGAAAAGTTATACGAAATCAGTGATGGAGAAGCAATTATTACTACTGAAGTAGGTCAGCATCAGATGTGGGCTGCTCAATATTATAAATTTACAAAACCTCGTACTTATATTTCTTCTGGAGGACTTGGAACTATGGGATATGGCACAGGAGCAGCTATAGGAGCTCAAATAGGAAAGCCTGATAAAAAAGTAATTCATATAGCTGGAGACGGTAGTTTTAGGATGAATTGTAATGAGTTAGCTACTATTAGTGCTTATAAATTACCAATAAAGATTATAATTATTAATAATGGAGCTTTGGGAATGGTTAGACAGTGGCAAACTATGTTTTATGGAAAAAGATATTCATCGACTACTTTAGATAGAGGACCTGATTTTGTAAAATTAGGGGAAGCTTATAATATAAAAGCATATAAAGTAACTACAGAAAAAGAATTAGAAAAAGCTTTATCTGAAACATTTAATTTAGAAGAACCTATTATTTTAGATTGTCATATAAATATAGATGAAAAAGTATTGCCAATGGTGCCACCAGGAAAGGCTATAGAAGATGTAATAGTAGAAGATTTATAAAGGAAATAAAGAATTAGTTAATTCAAGGAATATTAAAAATACCGGTTGATGTATTAAATAAATAAACAAAGAGTGTCTTCCAATAAAGCAAAGAAAATCATTAGAATAGTTTTTATGGAAGATGCTCTTTTTTTCTTTATAAAAAAGTTTTCCCAAAATTGTTCCAAATAAAAAGACTCCAAACCATGGTAAAATAGGATAATAATCCATAGAAATAAAATTATTATGGATAAGTCCTAAAGGAATAAAAAAATAAGTATCTACAATTATAAAATCAAAAATTATCCCTAAAATAATAACTATTATAGATAAAAAGAAAATTAAATTTAATGATAAACCATTAAGAAAATGATACAAAATCATACTAGTTCCTAAAAGATGTAAAATACCAAAACGAATATACTTTGATGGCATAATTAAAAAAGAACTAATAGTTAGAAATAATCCGATACCAAGAATTTTAATTCCTCTTTTAAAATTATTTTTACTTAAATTACTGCTTATTCCCGATAAAATTATAAATAAAATTGCAGAAAGTTTTCCTTCGTAGTACCAAAAATTATTCCATAAAGGAATTTTAATATTATAAAAATTAGAAAGATCAAATAAAAAATGAAATATCATCATAAGAATAATAGCAATTCCCCTTAGAAAATCAATTTCCCAAATACGATTGGACTGAATCTTATACATCATATATTTCTCCTTAATAGTATAATTACAATTAATTAATCAATATAAAATAAAAATGTTATTAGATACTATAAAAATTACATTTTAATAGTTATTTATAAATGTAGAAGATTTTTTAAGTTGAAAATTTTAAAATAAAATAGTTGCATTGACAACTATTTTATATTGTGATATAGTTGTTATCGCAATTAAATTAGGAAGGAGACTATAAGTGATTGTTCCAAAATCTATTGGAAAATATATTTCTATTTTATATAGACAGCAGCAATGTTATATAAATAAAGAGTTAGAACCCTATGGAATAAGTAGTGGACAGTTTATATTTTTAAATATCCTTTATCATAAGGATGGAATTAATCAAGAGGAAATATCTAATTTATTAAATATAGATAAAGGAACTACTGCAAGAGCTATAAAAAAATTAGAAAAAACAGGATATATAAGTAGAAAGACTGATCCCAAAGACCATAGAGCTCAATTAGTATTTTTAACTGAAAAAGCCTATAAGATTAGAGGAAAAATATACAAGGTTTTAAAAAATTGGACGCAGATATTGATATCAGATTTTTCAGAAGAAGATAAAGAAAAGACTATAAAACTTTTAGAAGCTATGACAAGAAATATAGACTTATATTATAAAAGAAAGGCAGATGAATAATGGATAGACAAGAACAATTAAGAAACGAAAAAGTAGGGATCTTACTTCTTAAATTTTCTATTCCAGCCATAATTGGAATGATTGTAAATGCTTTATATAATATTGCAGATAGAATATTTGTTGGTAAAGGAGTAGATGAGCTAGCTCTTACAGGTATAGGAATAGTTTTTCCATTTATGACTATTTTAATGGCATTTGCTATGTTAGTAGGAATAGGAGGAGCTTCGCTTATTTCTATTAGATTAGGACAGAATAAAATAGAAGATGCAGAAAAAATATTGGGAAATTCTTTTGTATTAATGATTATTATTACATCCATTATTACTATTTTTGGACTTATTTTTAGGGATTCTTTACTTATGATATTTGGAGCTAGTGAAGATACTTTTAAATATGCTAAAGATTATATTACGATTATTTTATATGGAGCACTAGCTAATACCATAGGATTTGGAATGAATCATATGATACGTTCTCAAGGACATCCTAAAGCAGCAATGGCTACTATGTTAATGGGAGCTATTATTAATACAATTTTAGACCCAGTATTTATATTTATTTTTAACATGGGAATAAAAGGAGCAGCTTATGCTACAGTATTTGCACAAACAGTTAGTGCTATATATGTACTTTTATTTTTACAAAGCAAAAATAGTACTTTAAATTTTCATATAAAAAATATGAAATTATCTAAAGATATTATTCTGGGAATTTTTTCTATAGGAATGTCTCCCTTTTCAATGCAGTTAGCAGCCAGTGTTGTTAATACTATATCTAATAATGCATTAAAAAACTATGGTGGAGATTTAGCTATAGGGGCTATGAGTGTTATATTTAGTGTAGCAATGATGTTTTTAATGCCTATTTTTGGGATTAACCAAGGTTCTCAACCAATTATTGGATATAATTATGGAGCCAAACAGTATGATAGAGTAAAAAAAGCTTATAAGCTAGCTGTAGGAGCGGCTACCATGTTTTCTACCTTAGGTTTTATTATAATAGAATTATTTCCAGAAACAGTGATACGAATTTTTAATGATAGTCCAGACCTAATTAATATAGGAAGTAATGGAATTAGAATATATTTAGCCATGCTACCTATAATAGGATTTCAAATAGTGAGTTCTAATTATTTTCAAGCTATTGGGAAAGCTAAAATATCTATATTTTTAAGTTTATTAAGACAAGTAATATTATTAATTCCTCTTTTATTAATATTACCACCTATATTTAAATTAACAGGAGTTTGGTTATCTGCACCTACCTCAGACGCTTTATCTGCATTAATTACAGGAGTTTTTATTTGGAGAGAAATGAAAAAATTAGATAAAGAATATAAATTATCTTTGGAAACCTTATAAATAAATTTTTTATAAAATTTATATTAATTAGAGTACGACTTGTACTCTAATTTTTTTATATTTAATTATAAGTATAAAAGTAATACAAGAAATATCATTAAAAAAGATTGAAAACTGTTTCAGATTTACATAATTAAAGTTTTATAATAAAATTATATAATAGGTTGAAATAAAAAAGCCTAGGAGGAAAAAGAAGTGGTAAAAAAGCTAATAATAAATCAGTTTATTAAAAAAAATATTATAACGTATATTGTAGGATTTATATTTGTAATATTAGCTAATATAATAGAACTTATTATGCCAAAATTATTAGGATATATAATTGACCTTTTTAAGCAGCAGTCAGTATCTATAAATAAAATCTATGGCTTAGTATTTTTAATGCTTGGTTTAGGAATTATAATATTTATATTTAAATTTTTCTATAGAATTTTTTTAATGGGGAAGTCTAGAGATTTAGAGTGTTTTTTAAGAGAAAAACTATTTTCTCATCTTCAAAGTTTACCACCTGAATTTTATAATAATAAAAAAACAGGGGATCTTATGGCTTATGCTACTAATGATTTATCAGCAATTAGAATGGCGTTTGCTTTTGGGTTAGTTTTTTTAATAGAAGGATTATTTATTAATATAGCATCTATTATAGTTATGAGTAAAACAATTAATTTTAAATTAACTATTATAGCAATAGTACCTATTATAACAGCTCTTTTGTCGATTATAAAATTAAGGAAAATAATAAGAGAAAGATTTAGCATTGTTCAAGGAGCTTTTGCTAATTTATCTGATAAGATTCAAGAAAATATATCTGGAATAAGAGTTGTAAAATCTTATGTACAAGAAAAAAATGAGATAAAAAAATTAGAAAAATCTAGTATATATAAAAAAGAAGTTCAATTAAATTATATAAAGGTATCGGGCTTTTTAAATCCTATAGGGAAAATTTGTTTTGGAGTAAGTTTCACTTTAGTATTGATTATAGGAAGTTTTTTAGTAAAAAATGGAGAAATTTCTTTAGGAGATTTTATTGCTTTTAATACATATATAGGGATTTTTGTAAGGCCTATAAATCAATTAGGACGAATAGTAGAAGTATGGCAGAGAGCTTTAGCATCTATAAAACGTTTAGATGAAATTTTTGAAGAAAAAACATATGTTAAGGAAAAAGATTTAAATAATAGTAACATACAAAAATTTAAAGGGAAAATAGAGATAAAAAATCTTAACTTTAATTATCCTAATTCAAATCAAAAAATATTAAAAAATATAAATATAAAAATACAACCGGGTAAGACTTTAGCCATTATAGGTAAAACAGGAAGTGGAAAAACTACTTTATTAAATTTATTACTTAAATTATATGATGTAGAAAGAGGACATATTTTTATTGATGATATAGATATAAATGATATTCCTTTACCTACTTTAAGGGAAAATATAGGATATGTTCCACAAGATAATTTTTTATTTTCTTCTTCTATCAAAGAAAATATTTCGTTTTTTTCTGATGAATATGATGATAAAGATATAGAAGAAGCTACAAAAATATCTAGTGTATATAATAATATTATAGATTTTCCAAAAGGGTTCGATACTTTAGTGGGAGAAAGGGGCATTACCCTTTCAGGAGGCCAAAAACAAAGAATATCAATAGCTAGAGCAGTTATTAAAAATCCTTCTATTTTGATTTTAGATGATAGTCTGTCAGCAGTTGATACAAAAACTGAAGAAGAAATAATAAAAAACATAAAATCTATTTTAAAAGAAAGAACAGGAATTATAATTGCTCATAGAATATCTACTATAAAATATGCTGATGAAATTATATTATTAGATAAGGGAGAAATAATTGAAAGAGGAACCCATGAGAGCCTATTAAATAAAAAAGGAGAATATTATAAATTATATTGCTCACAAATATTGGAGGATAATGAGAAAAGGGGTATAGTGATATGAAAAGTAAAAACAAATGGATAAGGATGTTTTATTATATTAAACCCTATACCTTTTTATTATTTAGTAGTTTGGTTTTTGCGCTGTTAGTAAATGGAGCAGAACTTATTAGCCCATATATTACTAAAATTATAATTGATGATTATATTATAGGGAGTAAAGAAAGTATTAATATATTTTTATTAGGAAGTATTTATTTATTTACTGTAGTATTAGGAGCTTTTTTTCAATTTGCTCAAGTTTATACATTAAATCTCATGGGACAAAATATTATACATAACATTAGAATGGAATTATTTTCTCATATACAATATATGCCATTAACTTTTTTTGATAATAATTCTTCAGGTCGCATATTAACTAGAGTAACTAATGATGTGGAAGCTTTAAATGAGCTTTATTCAGGGGTTTTAGTAGCTTTAGTAAAAGATATATTTATGATTATAGGAATTGTAATTGTAATGATAAAAATGGATTTAGAATTAGCTTTAGTAAGTTTTAGTATTCTTCCAATTATGATAGGAATAACATATTTTTATAATAAAAAGATAAAAAAGAATTTTATGAAGATTAGAAATTTAATTGCAAGAATTAATGGATTTTTAGCTGAAAATATATCTGGAATGAGTTTAGTTCAAATTTTTAATAGAGAAAAAGAAAAGTTTAGAGAATTTAAAGATCTAAATGATAAATATAATAAGGCTAGTGTATTTGGAGTTTATCTTATGGCTATTTTTAGACCAGGAGTAGAGTTTATAAATACTTTAGCTATCTCTATTTTAATTTTCTTTTGTGCTAAAGGAGTGCTTAATAATACTATCGAAATAGGAGTATTGTATGCTTTTATTACATATGTAAAAAAATTTTTTGAACCTATTAGAGATTTAGCTGATAAATATAGTACCATTCAGTCGGGGAGTGTTTCTGCAGAAAGGATTTTTGAATTATTAGATAATAATCATGGATTAGAAAATATGGAAAAAGGAATTTCGATAAAAAATATAAGAGGCGAAATAGAATTTAAAAATGTGTGGTTTTCTTACAATAATAAAGATTGGGTTTTAAAAAATATAAATTTTAAGGTAAAACCAGGTGAAACAGTAGCTTTTGTTGGCGCTACAGGCTCAGGAAAATCAACTATTATTAATCTAATAGGTAGATTTTATGATATTCAAAAAGGAGAAATATTTTTAGATGGAATAAATATTAAAGATATTAATTTAAAAGATTTAAGAAAAGCAATAGTAGTTGTTATGCAAGATGTATTTCTGTTTGAAGGGGATATTAAATACAATATTAGATTAGAAAATAAAGATATATCAGATGAAGATGTTATAAAAGCTTCTAGGTATGTTAATGCTAGTTCTTTTATAGAAAAATTGCCAAATAGCTATGATGAACCAGTAAGGGAAAGAGGACGTACACTTTCAGCAGGACAAAGACAGCTATTGTCCTTTGCTAGAGCTATTGCTTTTAATCCTTCGATTTTAGTTCTAGATGAAGCCACTGCTAATATTGATACAGAAAATGAAAAAATAATACAAAATTCTTTAGAAAAAATTTCCAAAGAAAGAACAACTTTAATTATTGCTCATAGGCTTTCTACTATAAAAAATGCAGACAAAATTATAGTATTAAATAAAGGAGAAATTAAAGAAGTAGGAAATCATGAAGAATTATTGAAAAAGGGAGGAGTATATAAGAAATTATATAAATTACAATATTCTTAATTGTTTATACTATATTTATAATTTGATTTGAATATAGAGTTTTATGATAAAAACACAAGTTGTATGCTTGTGTTTTTTATTTAAGTAATTTATTCAATAAAATTTTGTTAAAAAATATAATGATTTTAAAAGTTGAGAAAAATTAATTAAATAATTAAATGCAAATTGTTAACCTATAATTAAAATAATGTTGACAATCTACCAAACTTTGAGTATTATTATAAAAAAATCAAAATTTTTGAAAGAGGTGTATTTATGAAAAATACTAAAAATTTAATTTTGGTAGGAATATTTGCAGCTTTAACTGCTGTTGGTGCGTTTATTAAAATTCCTATCCCTTATGTACCATTTACTCTTCAATATTTATTTTGTGCTTTGGCTGGTATTATCCTTGGTTCAAAGTTAGGAGCATTATCTCAAATAATATATGTAGCAGTTGGACTTGCAGGAGTACCGGTAACAATATTTACTTCATATGTATCAATGAAATTATTACCTGTGTTAAGAAAAAATGGATATATAGTTTATGAAAATAAGAAAAAAGGAGCATGTTTATGAAAGAATTTATTAAAGAATTAGAAGAAAAGGTTCTTAAAGGGCAGTCTATAACTTTTGAAGAAGCTTTAAAGTTATCAAAAGTTAAAAAGGATGAAGATATTAATCAATTATGTTGTAGTGCCAATAAAATTAAAGAATATTTTGGAGGTAGAGAAGTAGACCTTTGCACTATTATGAATGGAAAATCAGGGAGATGTTCTGAGGACTGTAAATTTTGTGCACAATCTTCTCACTATAAAACAAATGTAGAAGTATATGGGTTAGTATCGAAAGAACAAGTTTTAAAATTAGCAAAAGAAAATGAGAAAGAAGGAGTAAATAGATTTTCTTTAGTAACTAGTGGGAAAACAGTGACAAAAGAGGAATTTGAAAATATTTTAGAAATTTATGAAGAATTAAATAAAGAAATTAATCTTGATTTATGTGCATCTTTGGGGATATTAGAATATGAACAACTTAAGAAATTAAAAGAAAAAGGTGTAACAATGTATCATCATAATTTAGAAACTAGTAGAGAATATTATAAAAAAATATGTACAACTCACAGTTATGAAGAAAGGGTAGAAACAATAAACAATGCCAAAAAAGCTGGAATGAAGGTTTGTTCTGGTGGAATTATTGGAGTGGGAGAAACTTTTGAAGATAGAATAAAATTAGCATTTGAATTAAAAAAATTAAAAGTTAATTCAATTCCTATAAATATACTTAACCCTGTTAAAGGAACTCCTTTAGAAAATGAACAGCCTTTAACTCAAAATGAAATACTAAAGACTATGGCAATTTTTAGATTTATACATCCTAAAGCTTTTATAAGATTAGGCGGAGGAAGAAACCTTATAGATAATTTTGGAAAGAACTGTTTTAAAGCAGGAGTTAATGCAACTATAACAGGTAACTATTTGACTACATCAGGAAATAAAATATGTGATGATAAAAAAATGTTAGAAGATCTTAATTTGGAGGTTAGAAAAAATGGCTAAGGGAGTATTTATAGTAGGAACAGATACAGATGTAGGAAAAACTATTATAACGGCAGGACTTATATATGTTCTAAGAAGTAATGGATATAATACTTCATACTTTAAAGGGGCATTAAGTGGAGCATTAGAAAAAGAAAATATGCTTATTCCACAGGATACTAAGATAGTTAGTGAAGTAAGTAATTTAAAAGAAGATTATAATAATATAACTCCTTATGTCTACAAAACAGCTGTATCTCCTCATTTGGCAGCAAAAATAGAAAATAAACCTATAAAATTAAATGTAATTAAGGAAAAATATTCTTATTTAAAAGAAAAATATGATTATATAGTTGCCGAAGGTAGTGGAGGAATAATATGTCCTTTGATAGATGATAAAAGAGGATTATATACTCTTGAAAATTTAATTAAAGATTTAAAGATGAGTGTAATAATTGTCGCTAGAGCAGGGTTAGGAACAATAAATCATACAGTTTTAACTGTGGAATACATAAAAAAAATAGGGATTAATATCAAAGGAATTATAATAAATAATTATAAAGAAGAGATACTTTATGATGATAATATTCAAATGATAGAAAAACTAACTAAAGTGCCTATTATAGGTAAATTTAAATACATAGAAAATTTAGAAAATAATTTAGTAGAAAACATTAGAAAAAATGCAGAAGAAGTTTTTGATATAAAAACCATAATAAATTGTATGGAATCTCTATAAGAAAGGAAGACAAAGATGAAAGATTATGTAGCAAAAGATTTAAAATACATATGGCATCCATCTTCTCAAATGAAAGATTATGAAGATTTTAAACCTATAGTGATAGAAAAAGGAGAAGGAGTTTGGCTTTATGATATAGATGGAAATAAATATTTAGATTGTATTTCTTCTTGGTGGACTAATACTTTAGGTCATAGTAATAAAAGAATAAATGAAGCTGTAAAAACGCAGGCAGATAATATTGAACATGTTATATTTGCTAATTTTTCTAATAAACCAGCCATAAAGTTATCAGAAAAATTAGTTAAAATAACTCCTGATAGATTAACTAAAGTATTTTTTTCAGATAATGGTTCATCGGCTGTAGAAATAGCTTTAAAAATGAGTTTTCATTATAATATGCAGAAAGGAAATACTAGAAAAAAAAGATTTTTAACTTTAACAGATGCATATCATGGGGAAACATTAGGAGCTTTATCAGTTGGAGGAATAGATGAATACAGTGTTATATATAAGCCATTATTATTAGATACTATTAAAGTGGAAAGTCCTGATTGTTATAGATGTAAATATGGATGTAATAGAGATACTTGTAATGCTGAATGTTTTAAAGCTATGGAAGAAAGTGTTGTAAAAAATCATGAAGAAATAAGTGCTATAATAATTGAACCAATGGTGCAAGGTGCATCAGGAATGAAAATTTATTCTCCAGTATATTTAAAAAAGCTTCGTAAACTTTGTGATGAATATAATATACATCTCATTGCAGATGAAATTGCTATGGGATTTGGAAGAACTGGGAAAATGTTTGCTTGTAATCATGCAAATATAAGTCCAGATTTTATGTGTTTATCTAAAGGGATAACAGCAGGATATATGCCTATGTCAGTAGTTATGACAAGTGATGAAATATATGATTGTTTTTATGGAGAATATAATGAAAGAAAAGCCTTTTTACATAGTCATACTTACTCTGGAAATGCACTAGCTTGTGCTATTGCTGTTGAAAATCTAAAAATATTTGAAGAAGAGAATATAATAGAAAATAATAAAGAAAAGAGTAATTTAATAAAAAATCTTACTATAGAAAGGGCAAAAGATTTTAAATATATAGGAGAAGTAAGAAGTATAGGAATGATAACAGCTATAGAATTAGTACAGAATAGAGAAACAAAAGAGCCATTTCATTGGAGTAAAAGAGTTGGTTATGAAATTTACAAAATAGCTATTAAAAAAGGATTATTATTAAGACCTTTGGGCAATGTATTATATTTTATTCCTCCATATGTAATTAATAAAGACGAAATAAAATTTATGGTTAATACCTGTTTTGATAGTATAGAAGAATTTTTTAAAAATAATAATTTTTAAATATATATTTTAATGATAATTTTTTATTTAACAACCTATAAAAATAACAAAAAAAGTAGTTGAAATAAAACTCCTTTCTGGACATAAATCAAATAACGATAAGACCAGAAAGGAGTTTTTTGTATTAAATACTAAAATTGATTTTAAACCCTAAATTAGGTAAAATAGAGAATAAGTATATTATTGTTGAATCTAAATTTAAGAAATAAAGGTATTATTTAATATAAATGCTGATGGAACGATAAAAACTTTTAGACTAGATAAAGAGGCAAACCGTATCGGTCCTTGGTCATAATAAATAAAGGAGGGTAATTTATGGTAAGAGATAAGTTTAAAACATTGGAATATTTCGAAGAGGAAATAAATTTTGCAGAACAATGTGTAGAGAAAAGAAAAGATAAAATAAAACTTTTAAAGGAAGATATAAAAAATGGAATACAGAGATATTCAAGAGATAATGAAGAGATTATTTGGTCAAAATATCAAACTAGTACTAGGTATGAAATGAAAAAGATACGTGCAATGTATTCAGCAGGTATGCCCATAGAGGATTTAGTTGAAGATGTTGAATATACCATATTTTGCATAGAAAATTATATTG
>NZ_JWID01000014.1 GCF_001466305.1 Defluviitalea phaphyphila | reverse complement strand
CTAAATCATACATGATTTCTCACTATGGTTGTCAATTATTTTTTTATATTTTTTTATCTGTTGCATTTAATTTTACAACGAACCAAAATAAAATATTTTGATAGGAAATAAATTATAAATTGCAAAATACTAAATTTAGTGGTATACTATACTTTGTTTTTTGCTAGTTTTAAATAATACTTAAAGAGGAGGATTTAATAATGAGTTTTAAAAAATTATGGGCTATGATCTTAGCTGTTGTAATGATTGGAGGAGTAGCTTTAACAGGCTGTGGAGCTAAAGATGAAGATGAAGGCACTGTTGGAGAAGCTCAAGAACAATCAGAACAACAAGAAGAACAAAATACAGAATTTGAAGGAGAAAAGGTTTTAGATTATTATTTATCTTCTGAACCTCAAACTTTAGACCCTCAACAAATGTGGGGACAACCAGACCTTTTTGTAGAAAATATGTTTATGGAAGGTTTATTAAGATTTGGTAAGGATGACTCTAGTTTAGAGCCAGGAGTTGCTAAAGGATATACTTATGATGAAGCAACTAACACTTATACTTTTGAATTAAGAGAAGATGCAAAATGGGCTGATGGAACTCCTGTCACAGCAGATGATTTCTTTTTTGCATGGAGAAATGCCATTGATACTTCTGGAGCATATAGCTTCCTAATATATGAATATATTGAAGGAGCAGACGAATATGCAGCATATGATAAAAGTGCTTTCTTAACAGAAAAAGATCCTAGTTTTGCTGATCTTAGTGAAGAAGAACAAGATGCTCGTATAGAAAATATGACAGAAGAAGAATTAAATGAATTCCAAGCTAAAAAGGACGAGCTTTGGAACAATGTAAAAGCTGTAGCAGAAGGAAATAACATTAAAATCACTGTTGGTGTTCCTGCACCATATTTCCCAAGTTTAACAGCATTTGCTGTATATGCACCAGCAAGAGAAGATTTTTATAATGAAAAAATGGCATCAAATGAATATGGTATTGAGGCAACAGGACTTATGGGTAATGGTCCTTGGAAAGTTGAAGAATGGGCTCACAATGATTACTTTAAATTAGTTAAAAATGAGAATTATTGGAATAAGGATAATATAAATATAGATGTAATTAACTTAAAAATTGTTGATAATGTAGAAACAAGAACTAACCTTTTAAAAACAGGAAAATTAGACGGTTCAGCAATTCAGGCTAATGATGTACCTGATTTTGAAGATATGGCTACATTAAATGAATTAAATTTACAACCACTTATTAATCGTCCTGATTTTGCTGTGTTCTATACAGAATTTAATCATAATGATCCTATTATGTCTAACGCAAATATTCGTAAAGCTATAATGTATGCTATGGATAGAACTAGCTTTGTTGAAAAAATAAATATAGGGGATGAACCAGCTTTAGCTGTTATTCCAAAACTTTTCCCAGGGCTTGAAAAAACTTTCCGTGAAGAAAATGGAATGGAACTATTTGAAGATAATAATAAAGAAAAAGCTAAGGAATATTTAGAAGCAGGACTTGAAGAACTTGGAATGACAGAACTTCCAGCTATTGATTTCCTAATTGGAGATTCAGACATAGAACAAAAAATAGCTGAAAAATTCCAAGCTGACTGGAAGGAAATTGGAATTAATGTAAATCTTATTCCACTACCATGGGGAGAAAGATTATCAAGACTTCAAAGTGGCGATTTTGCTATGTCAAGTTCTGGATGGGGTCCAGACTACCCAGATGCGATGACTTTCTTAGATTTATTCCAAACTGGAAATCCTAATAATAGTGGTGGATATAGTAATCCAGATTATGATAAATTAATTGAAGCAGCTAAAACAGAAACAGACCCTGCTAAACGTATTCAATATATGTATGATGCAGAAAAAATTCTTATAGAAGATGCAGTTATAGCACCACAATATTTTAGAAATGTTCATTTTACTTTTAAAAACTATGTGTCTGGAGTTGTAATAAGAGGAGTAGGTTCTACTACTGATTTCTATTGGGCAGATATTGACATGGCTGCAAAAAATGCAGAACAAGAATAAATATATTTACTAACCAAATACCAGAGAAAGGTATATGTATATACATATACCTTTCTTAATATGAAAAATTTTTTTGATTTTAATGAAATTTAAAACTTTTAAAATTATATTACAGATAGGAGGGGAAATATGCTTAGATATATTATTAAAAGACTTCTTATGGCAGTTGCTACCCTATGGGTTATATCAACTCTTACATTTATTTTAATGCATGCACTTCCCAATGACCCTTTCACAGATCCTAAATTAAAGCCAGAAGTAAAACAAGCTTTAAGGGAAAAATATGGATTAGACAAACCTCTTAGTGAACAATATGTAATTTATATGAAAAATTTAATAAAAGGGGATTTAGGAACTTCTATGAAATATCCAGGGCGTTCTGTAAAAGATATGATTAAAACAAGTTTTCCTAAGTCTTTTTCCCTTGGATGGAGAGCTTTAGTTATTGCACTTGTATTTGGATTGCTTTTAGGAGTTATTGCAGCTCTTAATCACCAAAAAACCTGGGATTATTTATCTATTTTTATTGCTATTATTGGAGTATCCATACCATCTATTATTTTAGGACCAATTTTAGCATATTTTTTTGGAGTAAAACTAGGATGGTTTCCCGTGACTGTAGATAAGACTCAATTATCTCTTGTTCTTCCATCACTTACTCTTGGTTTAAGTTCTTTAGCTACAATTTCTAGATTAATGAGAACGACTACTTTAGAAGTTTTAGGGCAAGATTATATTAGTACAGCTAAATCAAAGGGATTATCCAAAGTTCAAATTGTATGGAAGCATGTACTAAGAAATGCTATTATGCCTATAATTACAATTTTAGGGCCTTTATTTGCTGCTCTTATTACAGGGTCTATTGTTGTTGAGAAAATTTTTGCTGTTGCAGGGTTGGGAGAATATTTTGTATCAACTATTTGGGAAAAAGATTATCCTATGATTATGGGAATCACCATTTTTTATGCTACATTAATTATTCTTTCAATGTTAGCAGTAGATCTTGCATATGGCTTTATTGACCCAAGACTTAGAGTATCGAAGAAAGGAGGGAAATAAATGGAAAATATACAGTTAGATAAGAATGATTTTAAACATGTGGGGAAAAATTTACAAGCATCTCAAGAAATAAAAAGACCTAGTTTATCCTATTGGAAAGATGCATATAGAAGATTAAAGAAAAATAAAGTAGCTATGGCATCATTTTGGATTTTAATTATACTAATAATAATGTCTTTAGTAGGACCTATTATAACAAAATCTTTATATGGTTATACCTATGAAAAGCAAAATTTATTAGAACAAAATCAAGTGACAATTATGAGTAATGCTAGAAGTATTTCGCTTTTGTCCAATGATGTTTTTGAATATGAAAAGTATACATCTAATTATCGTAAAACTGAAATAACTTTTAAAAATGTAAAACTTAAATCTACAGGAGAAATAAGTTTTAAAATTGGTAAGGAATCAGAAGAATCTTGGCAAGGAGATAAAAAGGAATATATACTTACTGTGGATGTAGTTAGTACAGATACATGGAGTAGTATTATTGATAAATTAAATGCTGAAGGAGAAAAGATTTTAGCTGATGACCCAGATTTTAGGGGAATTAGTTTTAAAAAGAAAGGTTCTAGTCTTATTGTAGAAACTAAAGGAGAAAAATGGTTTAATTCTAAACATTGGTTTGGTACAGATGAATTTGGAAGAGATTTATTTACTCGCCTTTGGGAAGGTGGTAGAATATCTTTCTTTATTGCATTTATATCAGTATTTGTGACATCTATTTTTGGAATATTCTATGGAGGAATTTCAGGTTATTTAGGAGGAAGAATCGACGACATTTTAATGCGTATAATTGAAGTGTTAATGACAGTACCTGATATGCTTTATACCATATTATTATTAACATTTATGGACCCAGGAATAAAACCTATTATGATAGTTCTTATTGCAACGGGATGGATGGGAACAGCCCGTATTGTTAGGGGAGAAGTAATGAGACTTAAACATTCAGAATATGTTATAGCTGCACAAACCTTAGGAGCTGATGCAAAAAGGATAATTTTAAAACATCTTATTCCTAATACTATGGGACCTATTATTGTTAATATGACTATGATGATTCCAAAAATGATTTTTGCTGAAGCATTTTTAAGTTTTATAGGATTAGGAGTTCCTGTCCCTTATGCTTCTTGGGGAGTTCTTGCAAATCAGGGAGCTAAGATTTTTAGACAATTTCCACATCAATTATTAATACCAGCAATTGCTATTAGTTTAACTATGTTTGCTTTTAATTTATTAGGAGATGGATTAAGAGATGCTCTTGACCCAAGACTTAGAAAGTAGGAGGTGATATTTGTGAAAAAAATACTAGAAGTTAAAAATTTAGAAGTATCTTTTGATACCTACGCTGGAGAAGTACAAGCTGTAAGAGATGTATCTTTTGATTTATATGAAGGACAAACCTTAGCTATTGTAGGAGAATCAGGTTCTGGGAAATCAGTAACAGCCAAATCTATTATGAGATTAAATCCAGAACCTCCAGTTAGATATAAAGGCGGGCAAATATTGCTTAATGGAGAAAATATATTAGAAAAAAAAGAAAAAGAGATGCAAAAAATAAGAGGAAGTCATATAGGAATGATTTTCCAAGATCCTATGACGTCTTTAAACCCAACTATGACGGTGGGGAAACAGATTATGGAAGGTTTAAAAAAACATCAAAAAGTAAAGGGAAAAGAAGCAAAAGAAATAGCTTTAAAAATGCTTCGTATGGTTCAAATCCCCAATCCTGAAAAGAGGTTCAATGAATATCCTCATCAGTTTTCAGGAGGAATGAGGCAAAGAGCTATGATAGCTATTGCATTAGTATGTAATCCTCAGATATTAATTGCTGATGAACCAACAACAGCATTAGATGTAACTATTCAAGCTCAAATATTAGATTTGATGAAAGATTTGCAAAACAAGATAAAAACATCAATAATATTAATCACTCATGATTTAGGAGTTGTAGCAGACGCAGCTCAAAGAATAGTAGTTATGTATGGAGGTAAGATAGTAGAGCATGGAACTACAGATCAAATTTTTTATGAGTCTAGACATCCTTATACATGGGGATTATTAAAATCAGTTCCTAGATTAGATATTAAAAAAGAAAATAGTAGATTAGATTCTATTGAAGGAACTCCTCCTGATTTATTTTCTCCACCAAAAGGATGTCCTTTTGCAGATAGATGTGAATATGCTATGGAAATTTGTAAAAAAAGAATGCCTCCACAGTTTGAAGTAGGGAAAAATCATTATTCTGCTTGTTGGCTTAATCATGAACAAGCTCCTAAAGTAGAAAATCCAATAAAAAGGGCTTAAAAGAGGAGGTGAAATAAATGAGTAAAAATAAAGAAGTTTTGGTTAAAGTAAGAAATTTAAAAAAGTATTTTGAAGTAGATAAAAATGTTTATTTAAAAGCAGTTGATGATATTTCTTTTGATATATATAGGGGAGAGACTTTAGGATTAGTTGGAGAATCTGGTTGTGGTAAGTCAACTACAGGGAGAACTATTATTAATATATATAAAGCAGATGGTGGAAGTGTAGAATTTGATGGAATAGATATATATAAATTAAAAGGAAAACAAAAGAAAGAATTTACAAAGAGGGCTCAAATGATTTTTCAAGACCCTTATGCTTCTTTAAATCCTAGAATGTTAGTATCTAATATTATAGCAGAAGGAATAGATGTCCATAATTTATTAAAAGGAGAAGAAAGGAAAAAACGTATTCAAGAACTTCTTGAATTAGTAGGGTTAAATAAAGAACATGCTAATAGATTTCCTCATGAATTTAGTGGTGGTCAAAGACAAAGAATAGGAATTGCTAGGGCTCTTGCAGTAAATCCTGAATTTATTGTATGTGATGAACCTATTTCTGCTTTAGATGTATCCATTCAAGCACAGGTTGTAAATTTATTGGAAGATTTACAAAAGAAAATGGGGCTTACTTATTTATTTATAGCCCATGATTTATCAATGGTAAGATATATATCTGATAGAATAGCTGTAATGTACTTAGGATCTATGATGGAACTAGCAGATAGTGATGAATTATATGAAAATACATTACATCCTTATACTAAAGCACTTTTATCTGCAATTCCTATTCCAGATCCAAAAGTACAAAGAGAAAGACAAAGAATTGTTTTAAAAGGGGATGTACCAAGTCCTATTAATCCACCTAAAGGGTGTAAATTTGCAGATCGTTGTTCTATGGCAACAGAGAAATGTAAAATGGAAAGACCAAATTTTGAGGAAGTAAAACCAGGACATTATGTTGCTTGTCATTACTGGAGAGAAGTAGAAAAACAAAAGTAAAAAAAAGCTTGCCTAAAAATTATTAAGGCAAGCTTTTTTTTAAATAATATTTTATTATATAAAAATTTGAATAGGGATATACTCAAATAGTTTTTTTATATTATTAGATGTAATTTTATCTATGTTAGATTTTTTACAAGCTATCTTTACTTTTTCAGGATTAAGTTGATATATGTAAGAAATATCTTCTATAGAATAAGTAGTTTTACTTCCTGTTTTTAATTGTCTTTGTAAAAGACCACATATATAACTATTCCCTTCAACCATAATAATGAAAAAAGAAGCAGGATTAATAACATCAATATTATTTTTTAACATGATGTTTTTTATTTCTTCTTCTTTAATATTTAAAAGTTCTGAAGTAATATGTATATTTAATTGGTCTGGGGAACTTTTTAAAAACAAATCAATTTTTTTAAGTTTTTCTTCGATGTTTGTTTCGTAAATTTGTAAGAATGTGCCATTATAGAATTGACGAGGCTGTGATGAAGCCATTATATTGTCCTCCTTATAAAATAAAGCATTTATTGTTATATTATTATATCAAAAGTTAATTATTTTTTCATATGTAATAGTTGGTATAGAAAACTTAGGATTTAATTACCAATAAAAATTCTAATATATTTTACAAAAAGAGACATAATACTATTATGGAGGTGATAAAATGGCATATAACAATAAAAAACAAGCAAAAGCAGCTTTAGAACAATTTAAATATGAAGTTGCTAATGAAATTGGAGTACCTTTAAAACAAGGTTATAATGGAGATTTAACATCTGCTCAGAATGGATCAGTTGGAGGATATATGGTTAAAAAAATGATTGAAAGACAAGAACAGCAGATGGCAGGAAATGCGAATCCTATGAAATAATGTTAAAATAAAAAGATGACATTTTGTCATCTTTTTATTTTACTAATTATGCTATAAAAATAATTATAATAGTTGCTTTATATTTAAATTTAGAATATTATAATATAAAATATAATTATAAATTAGGAGTAAACATATGATTGTAGGAACTTGTAAAGTTTATTTTAGAGCTCCTTGGGTAACTTCATTAAAGGACAAGAGAATGATTTTAAAAAGCATTATTAGTAAAGTAAAAAACAAATTTAATGTTTCCATTGCAGAAATAGAAATGCAGGATGTTCATCATAATGGTGCTATAGGATTTGCTTGTGTTACTACAAATATTCATCATGCAGATCAAATTATTCAAAATGTAATTAATTTTATTGAAAATAATATAGAAGGAGAGGTTTATGATATAAAAATAGAAATAATTTGATACCTTGACGTTATTTTTTTAATTAGATATAATGTTTCAAGTGGATTTTAATTTTTTTATATAGTATAATATTAGAATGGATATTTGCATAATATACTATTGATTTTAAATGATATGTACGAAATAAGTTGTACATAAATTATAATAACGCTCAAGGAGGACAAATAATGAGTTCACAATTAGAAAGGTTAGAAGATAATCAAGTTAAATTAACAATTGAAGTTCCAGCAGAAAAATTTGAAGAAGGAATGAAATATGCTTTTAATAAAAATAAAAAACATATTTCTATTCCAGGTTTCCGTAAAGGTAAAGCACCAAGAATGCTTATCGAGAAAACTTATGGACCAGAAATTTTTTATGAAGATGCAATCAACTTTGTACTTCCTGAAGCTTATGAGGCAGCTGTATCTGAACATGATTTAGAAGTAGTATCTAAACCTGAATTTGATGTAGAAAAAGTAGAAAAAGGACAGGATTTAATAATTACTGCACTTGTAACAGTAAAACCGGAAGTTAAGTTAGGACAATATAAAGAAATAGTAGTTCCTAAAACTAACATTGAAGTAAAAGAGGAAGAAATCGAAGAGCAATTAAAGCAAGAACAAAATAAGAATGCTCGTGTTATTACAGTAACAGACCGTCCAATAAAAAAAGATGATGAAGTTGTAATTGATTTTGAAGGATTTATAGATGGAGAAGCATTTGAAGGTGGAAAAGGAGTAGATTATTCGCTCAAAATAGGATCTAACACTTTTATAGATAATTTTGAAGAACAATTAATAGGAGCAAAAACAGGAGATAAGCTAGAAGTTAATGTTACTTTTCCAGAAGATTATCATAAAAAGGAATTAGCAGGGAAACCAGCAATGTTTAAAGTAGAAATCAAAGAAATAAAAGAAAGAGAACTTCCAGAATTAGATGATGAATTTGCAAAAGATGTATCTGAATTTGAGACATTAGATGAATATAAACAAGATATTAAGTCAAAACTTTTAGAGCAGAAAGAAAAAATAGCTAAGTCAGAAAAGGAAAGAAATGTACTCGAAAAAATTATTGAAAATGCAGAAATGAATGTACCAGAAGTTATGATAGAAAATCAAATAGAACAAATGGTACAAGATTTTAGCATGAGAATGAGATATCAAGGACTTTCTATAGAGCAATACCTTCAAATAACTGGGAAAACTGTTGAAGGATTTAAAGAAAATTTCCGTTCAGATGCAGAATTTCAAGTTAAAGCAAGGTTAGTATTAGAACAAATTGTTAATACTGAGAATATAGATATAACTGATGAAGAACTAGAAGATGAATTAAAGAAAATGGCAGAACAATATAAAATGGAATTAGATAAGTTAAAGAGTACAATAGGAGAATCTGAAAAAGAAGCTATAAGAGAAGACCTTAAGATTAGAAAAGCTGTTGATTTAGTAGTAAATAGTGCAAAAGAAGAATAATAAAAGTGTGAGGAGGGTATCATATGAGTTTAGTACCAGTAGTTGTGGAACAAACTAATAGGGGAGAAAGGTCCTATGATATTTATTCTAGGCTTTTAAAGGATAGAATTATTTTTCTTGGAGAAGAGATAAATGATGTTACTGCTAATTTAGTTGTTGCTCAGCTTTTGTTTTTAGAAGCAGAAGACCCTGATAAAGATATTAGTTTATATATTAATAGTCCAGGAGGATCTATAACAGCTGGGATGGCTATTTATGATACTATGAATTATATTAAGCCAGATGTATCTACTATTTGCATAGGTATGGCTGCTAGTATGGGAGCTTTTCTACTTAGTGGAGGCGCAAAAGGAAAAAGGTTTGCTGTTCCTAATGCAGAAGTAATGATTCATCAACCTTTAGGTGGAGCAAGAGGTCAAGCAACAGATATTCAAATTCATGCAGAACATATTATGAAAATTAAAAAAAGAATGAATAAAATGTTAAGTGAAAATACAGGGCAACCTTTAGAAAAAATTGAAAAAGATGTGGAAAGAGATTATTTTATGTCTGCACAAGAAGCAAAAGAATATGGAATAATCGATGATGTTATTGCCGCTAGAAAGTAAATGATAGGGAGTGAGTGAATGGCTGGTAGATATGAAGATAAAAAACAGCTTAAGTGTTCATTCTGTGGTAAGACTCAAGAAACAGTAAGAAGGTTAATTGCAGGTCCAGGAGTATATATATGTGATGAATGTATAG
Source organism: Defluviitalea phaphyphila (assembly GCF_001466305.1). GTDB lineage: Bacteria > Bacillota > Clostridia > Lachnospirales > Defluviitaleaceae > Defluviitalea_A > Defluviitalea_A phaphyphila. Next base: position 30,474 of record NZ_JWID01000014.1, on the reverse strand, counting down.
AACTCTGCTCTGAGATAATAGAAGAAGAATTTGGGGACATTCCAGAGCCTAGTGAAATGTCAAATCTTCCCAAGCCAAAAGAAATAAAAGCTATATTAGATGAATATGTAATAGGTCAAGATAAAGCTAAAAAAGCTTTGTCAGTTGCAGTATATAATCATTATAAAAGAATATTTTCAGATGAACATTATGATAATGTAGAATTACAAAAAAGTAATATTTTAATGCTTGGGCCAACAGGTTCAGGAAAAACATTATTAGCTCAAACTTTAGCTAAAATGTTAAATGTTCCTTTTGCTATAGCAGATGCTACATCTTTAACAGAAGCAGGTTATGTAGGTGAAGATGTAGAAAATATTCTTCTTAAACTTATTCAAGCAGCAGATTATGATATAGAAAGAGCAGAACAAGGAATTATATACATTGATGAAATTGATAAAATAGCTCGTAAATCAGATAATCCTTCTATTACTAGAGATGTAAGTGGAGAAGGAGTACAGCAGGCACTTCTTAAAATTTTAGAGGGAACTGTAGCTTCTGTACCTCCTCAAGGTGGAAGAAAACATCCTCATCAAGAATTTATTCAAATTGATACTACTAATATTTTGTTTATTTGTGGTGGAGCTTTTGATGGAATAGAAAAAATTATTGAAAAAAGAATAGGAACAAAAGGAATGGGATTTGGCTCAGAAATAAAAAGTAAAAAGGAGAAAAATTTAGGAGAAATATTAGATAAACTTCTTCCACAAGACTTACTTAAATTTGGGCTTATTCCAGAATTCATAGGGCGTATTCCAGTTATTGTTACTTTAAATAATTTGGATGAAAAAGCTCTTATAGAAATTTTAACTAAGCCAAAAAATGCTCTTATTAAACAATATAAGAAATTATTTGAAATGGATGATGTTATTCTTGAATTTGAAGAAGAAGCTCTTGAGCTAATTGCTAAAAAAGCAATTGAACGTGAGACAGGGGCTAGAGGATTAAGAGCGATAATAGAAGAAATTATGACAGACGTAATGTATGAGATTCCATCTACACAAAACGTAGAAAAGTGTATTATTACAAAAGATACGGTAGAATTAAAAAGTATGCCAGAATTAATTATTAATGAAAATAAAAAACCCATAAAAAAAACAAGGAAAAAAAGGACTAAAAGAGGAGAAACAGCTTCATAAAGATTAGTGTAATTGTATATTAAAGAGCGCATTTTGCGCTCTTTTTATTATTGTAAAATTATTTTAGTTATTGTAATAAAAACCTTTTAAATGCACATACTATATCTAAACACCTTGAACGTATGATAGGAGGATATGTTTGTGAATCATATTTTAATCATTATTCAATTTATATTTACTATTATCATAGGAATTTATTTCTTTACTCTCTTAAAAACTCAGCAAACAACAAAAATATCGATAAGTAAAGAATCTAAAAAGGAATTAGAAAAATTAAAAAAACTTAGAGCAATTCATTTATCGGAACCTTTATCTGAAAAGACAAGACCTAATTCTTTTGAAGAAATAATTGGACAAGATGAAGGATTAAAAGCTTTAAAAGCTGCATTATGTGGTCCTAATCCACAACATGTAATAATATATGGCCCACCGGGGGTCGGAAAGACAGCTGCCGCTAGGGTTGTATTAGAAGAAGCTAAAAAAATGGCAATATCACCTTTTAAATCCAATGCTCGTTTTATAGAAATAGATGCTACAACTTTAAGATTTGATGAAAGAGGTATTGCAGATCCACTTATAGGTTCAGTTCATGACCCTATTTATCAAGGGGCAGGAGCTTATGGGAGTGCAGGGATTCCACAACCTAAACCGGGAGCAGTAACGAAAGCTCATGGAGGGGTACTATTCATTGATGAGATAGGGGAACTCCATCCAATTCAAATGAATAAATTATTAAAAGTTTTAGAAGATAGAAAAGTATATTTTGATAGTTCTTATTATTCTCTTGAAGATTCTAATATACCAGCCCATATACATGATATTTTTCAAAATGGGTTGCCAGCAGACTTTAGATTAATCGGTGCTACAACAAGAACTCCAGAAGAAATTCCCCCAGCCATTCGTTCGAGATGTACAGAAATATTTTTTCAACCTCTTAATAAAGAAGATGTAGCAAAAATAATAAAAAATGCTGCTAAAAAAGGAAATTTTATTTTGGATAAAGGAGTAGTAGATATCATAACTAATTATGCTGCTAATGGACGAGATGCAGTTAATATAGTTCAAACAGCAGGATGTATAGCTACTATTGAAAATAGAAAAGAAATTACTATAAAAGATATAGAATGGGTAATTGAATTTGGACAATATAGTAAGAGAATAGATAAAAAAATTTCTTATGAAAAGACAATAGGATGTGTAAATGGACTTGCAGTATATGGTATTAGAATGGGAGCACTTCTTCAGATAGAAGTCATTGCTAATAAAGCAGAAGAAAAAGGAAAGGGGACATTAACTGTAACTGGAATAATTGAAGAAGAAGAATTTAATAAGAATAATGGAAAAATGAAAAGAAGAAGTACTGCTAAAGGATCTATAGAAAATGTCTTAACTTCAATAAAAAGTATATTGAATATTCAATACAAAGATTATGATATCCATATCAATTTTCCGGGAGGAATACCTGTTGATGGACCATCAGCTGGTACAGCAATATTTACTGCTGTATATTCTGCAATAATGAAAATACCAATATCAAATAAAATAGCCATAACCGGAGAAATTTCTATTCGTGGAAATGTTCATCCTGTAGGAGGAATATATGCAAAAATAAATGCTGCAAAAGCAGCAGGAATTGAAAAAGTTATTATTCCACAGGATAATTGGCAAGAAACTTTTAAAGATTATAAGATAAATATTGTACCTGTAAAGACTGTAGAAGAATTATTAAACGAGGTTTTTGAAGAACATAGTATTGATATTGTACAAAATAAAAATGCAACATCTAAAGTATTAACAGCACAAGGATATAAATAATTTAAAAGATTTAATGCAATAAAATAGTTAATTTAATCAAATTAATATTATTTTTTAATTTTATATTGAGAAAATAATTTTAAATATGATATAATTTTATCATATCGACAGATATGTAAAGATTTACTTGTATAAAATATTAAGCCAATGGATTTTTAACACCATTGGTTTTTGAAATGTTTTTTAAAATAGGGTGGGGTTGTAAAATGATAATTGAAAAAGCCCAAGTAAAAGATTTAGCGGAAATTCTTTTATTACAAAAACAAGCTTATATGAGTGAAGCAGAAATTTACCGTAATCATCATATATTACCATTAGAGGAAACATTAGATGAAATAGAAAAAGAATTTTCTACATATCTTTTTTTGAAAGCTATTATAAATGGAGTTATAATTGGTTCTGTAAGAGCTTATAAAGAAGGAGATACTTGTTATATAGGAAGGCTTGTAGTACATCCTAAATTTCAAAGACAAGGAATAGGAACAAAGTTAATATATGAAGTGGAAAAAATATTTAAAGAATGTTCTAGATTTGAAATTTTTATAGGACATAAAAGTCAGCGAAATATAAATTTATATAAAAAATTAGGATATATGGAATATAAAACCGTAGAAATTAATAAAGAATTAAAATATATTTACATGCAGAAGTTAAACTATAATGTTATAGAAAAATCATTTAATTAAAGAACGGTTTAAAAGCTGTTCTTTTTTATTTACAATTAAATTACAAAAATTATAATTATATTAATTTATACAGAAATCATTTGACAATCTATGACAAAATAAGCATAATTACAATAGACACAATATATTTGAGGTGACTTATTATGAAAAAATGTGAAAAAAATATATTGCAATTACCTTTAATAGCACTGAGAGGATTTAGTGTATTTCCTAATATGATCTTACATTTCGATGTAGCTCGTCCAAAATCAATAAAAGCTTTAGAAAAATCAATGATAGAAGACCAAGAAATATTTTTAGTAGCTCAAAAAAAAGTTGATATAGAAGAACCGGAGATAAAAGATTTATATGAAGTAGGAACTATTTCTACTATTAAACAAATATTAAAATTACCAAATGGAATAATTAGAGTATTAGTTGAAGGAAGAACCAGAGGGAAAATAATTTCTTTTGAAGAAGAAAAATCCTATTTTTTAGTAAATATAGAAGAATATTTAGAAGAAGAAAATGATAATATAAAAAATGAAGCTCTTTTAAGAATAGGAGTAGAAACTTTTGAAGAATATGCTAAGATTAATAATAGAATTTCAACAGATACTATTAGAAATATAATTTCCATGGAAAGCCCTGGGAAAATGGCAGATGCAATTGCTTCTAATATTCAATTAAAATTAGAAAATAAGCAAGAAATTTTAAATGTTTTTAATGAAGAGGAAAGACTTTTTAAAGTTATTAATATTTTAAAATCTGAAATAGAAATTTTAAATACTCAAAAAGAAATAATGAAAAAAGTTAAAGAAAATATTGATAAAAACCAAAAAGAATATTATCTTAGGGAACAATTAAAAATTATTCAAAATGAATTAGGAGATAAAGATGGAATACAAGGAGAAGTTAATGAATATAGAAATAAATTAAATAAAATTAATCCTCCTATAGAGGTCAAAGAAAAAGTAGAAAAAGAATTACAAAGAATGTTAAAAATTCCTTTATCTTCTGCAGAAAGTTCGGTTGTTAGAAATTATATAGAATGGATATTAGATTTACCTTGGAATAAAGAAACAAATAATATAAAAAGAGCAAAAAAAATATTAGAAAAAGATCATTATGGTTTAGAAAAAGTAAAAGAAAGAATATTAGAATTTTTATCAATAAGGCAAATAGCTCCTAAACTAAATAGTCCTATTCTTTGTTTAGTAGGTCCTCCTGGAGTTGGTAAAACATCTATAGCTAGTTCTATAGCAAAAGCTCTAAATCGTAATTATGTAAGAATTTCATTAGGAGGAGTAAAAGATGAAGCGGAAATAAGAGGACATAGAAGAACTTATGTAGGAGCGATGCCTGGAAGAATTATACAGGGATTAAAACAAGCTAAAACGAAAAATCCTCTTATGTTATTAGATGAAGTAGATAAAATGAATTCTGATTTTAGAGGAGACCCTACAGCAGCATTATTAGAAGTGTTAGATGGAGAACAAAATTATGCTTTTAGAGACCATTTTATAGAACTTCCTTTTGATTTATCAAATGTATTATTTTTAGCTACAGCAAATACTTTAGATACTATTCCAAGGCCTCTTTTAGATAGGATGGAAGTGATTAATATATCAAGTTACACAGAAGAAGAAAAGTTTCATATAGCATATAATCATTTGATAGAAAAACAATTAAAAAAACATGGTATGACAAAGTCTCAACTACGTATTGATAAAAAAGCAATAAAAGATATAATTACTTATTATACAAAAGAAGCTGGAGTAAGGAAATTAGAGAGATTCATAGGAGAATTATGTAGAAAAGCTGCAAAAGAAATTCTTGAAAAAAAGAAAAAACAAGTTAGAATTACACAAAATAATCTAGAAAAATATTTAGGACCTAAAAAATACCGATTAAATAAAATAATAGAAAAACCAGAAATAGGAGTTGCAAGGGGATTAGCATGGACACCTGTAGGAGGAGATACTCTTTCTATAGAGGTTAATATAATGAAAGGAAATGGTAAATTAGAACTTACAGGTCAATTAGGAGATGTTATGAAAGAATCTGCAAAAGCAGCAATAAGTTATATTCGTTCGAAAGCAGAAAAATTTAAAATTTCTTCGGATTTTTATAAAGATACAGACATTCATATTCATATACCTGAAGGAGCTGTTCCAAAGGATGGTCCTTCTGCAGGAATTACCATGGCAACAGCTATGATTTCGGCTCTCACGAATATAGCTGTAAAAAATGATGTAGGAATGACAGGAGAAATAACTATAAGAGGAAGAGTTCTTCCAATTGGAGGATTAAAAGAAAAAATTTTAGCAGCTAAATCAGCAGGTATAAAAAAAGTAATTATTCCATTAGAAAATGAAAAAGATCTTAATGAACTAGAAGATTCAATAAAAGAAAATATGGAATTTATTTTAGTAAAATCAATGGAAGAAGTTTTAAAACATGCTCTACTCTATAAAAAATAAGGAGTGTTTACATGGAAGTTAATAATGTAACATTAGAAGCAGTATGTGGAAATGTTAATCAATTTCCACAAAGTAATTTAAATGAAATAGCTTTTGTTGGAAAATCTAATGTAGGGAAATCTTCATTAATAAATACTCTAATTAATAGAAAATCTTTAGCAAGAACCAGTTCTCAACCTGGAAAAACTCAAACAATTAATTTTTATAATATAGAAGATAAATTATATTTTGTTGATTTACCGGGATATGGTTTTGCAAAAGTTTCTAAAAGAGAAAGAGAAAGATGGGGTAAATTTATAGAAACTTATTTAACTACAAGAAATCAGCTAAAACAAATTGTATTGTTAGTAGATATAAGACATGAGCCTAACAATAATGATAAGATGATGTATAATTGGATTTGTCATTATAAATTCGATGTAATAGTAGTAGCTACTAAATTAGATAAAATTAAAAAGAGTCAAATCCAAAAGCATATATCTATTATACGTAAAAAACTAGAAATGGATTCTAATCATATGATAATTCCATTTTCTGCTCAAACTAAACAGGGGAAAGAAGAAATATGGAAAAATTTCGAACGATGGGTTATTAATTAGAAAAACGCTCAAAAAAATGTTTTAGCAAATAAACTTTTATTAAAATAGAACGTATATATAAAAAATAAAGTATATTATAATAAATAATCAAAAGGAGGAGAGTTTTATTGCAGAAAAAATTATATTTATCTAATACAGATAAAAAAATTGCAGGAGTTTGTGGAGGAATTGCGGAGTATTTTAATGTTGATTCCACAGTTGTTAGGATAATGTGGGTATTATTTAGCATTATAGGAGGAATGGGAATAATAGGAATTTTAGTTTATATTGCTTTTTGGGCTATAATACCATTAGATGATGAATATAGAGATTTAAGATAAATAATAAAATCCAAAGCTTATAAGTACAAGCTTTGGATTTTATTATTTTGAATAAATTGTAGGTTTATTAAATAACTTTTATCAGAAACTTGGCAGGAATAAAAAAATAAAATTGTAATATAAACTTAATATTGTATTAATATGGTTATAATAGTAATAGTATATATTATTTGTATTATATTAACATATATTAGGGAGGATTCAAAATGGAAATGGAAAAAAAAATAATTTCTAAATATATAGAGTTAGATGACCAAGATTTATTAAATGAAATAAATAGATTAAAGGAAGATTTAAAAAATACTAAAAAATGGTTAAAAGAATTAGAAGAAGAAAAGAGAACAGTTGAATATACGCATAAAAAAATTGCTAAATTGGCTCTTGGATTTACCCGTGAAAAATATGAAATGCTTATTCAAGAAGCTCAACGAAGAGGGCTTTTTAATTAAAATTAATTATGAATTTTTAGTTAAATCGGATAAAATAGAGCTATATAATTTTGGTGCATTTTTTTTCCAATTATCACAAATTAATTTTGCTTGTTTTTTTGAAGCTACATTAATTTGCAAGTTCATTAAAATAGTGTCATTTTCTTTTACTTTGCAGTAAACCATATATTCATTTGATTTTTCAGGAATATATTCAGAAATAATTTCTAGTTCTTTTTTTATATTTTGGCGATTTTTTTGTATGTATTCGTCTATTTCTAATCTAATATTTTCTGGAATACGAGAAGAAAAATATTCTAACGCCATTATACCTTTATTAGTAATAATATAACGAGTAGTATGATTTTCTTGGTATTTATTTATTAAATCTGCATTTACTAATTCTGTTAAGTATTGTTGAAGAGAGAAATAATCAGTATAAGTTTTTTCCATAATAAACTGAGTTATTTGTGCATGGGATAAAGGCATTTTTATTTTAGAAATGAGGTATAAAAGTATAAGTTTATTTATAGCTAATTCATTTGAAGATTGGAACACCAAAATCCCTCCTTTGTTTACAGGTAATAAATTTATTTTATACTAAAAAATCATTTAGTACAAGAAATTGAAAAAAATTTACCTTGCCAAGTATTTCTTAATTTAAAAGTTTTATGTATTTCATTTAATACAGCCCGTTTATTTTTACTCCAAGTAGGAGCTACAAGAATATTTTTAGAACCATCTCCAGTTATTCTATGAATAACGATAGAAGGAGAAAGTATTTCTAAACAATCAATCACTAAATTAACATATTCTTTCATTTCAAGGATATGAAATGGATTTTTTTTATAGATTGAATGCAGAGGAGTATTTTTTAAAACATGAAGAAGATGAAGTTTAATTCCTTGTATTGGCATATTATTTATATATTTAATAGAATCAAGCATATCATTTTTATTTTCTCCAGGGAGCCCTAATATTAAATGTACTACAACTTCAATTTTTCTTTTGAAAAGATTATTAACCGCATCTTCAAAACAAGAAAGAGAATATCCTCTATTAATTAATGATGCTGTAGTTTCATGAATGGACTGAAGGCCTAATTCCACCCAAAGATAAGTTTTTTTATTAATTTCTTCCAATAAATCCAAAACAGAATTATCTAAGCAGTCAGGACGAGTAGCAATAGCTATTCCGACTACACCCGGTATAGATAGAGCTTCTTCATATTTTTTTCTAAGTTCTTTTATAGGAGCATATGTATTAGTGAAAGCTTGAAAGTAGGCAATATATTTTCCGGAAGGCCATTTTTTTTCTAAAAGTTTTCTACCTTTTATAAATTGTTCTGTAATAGAAAGATGAGAAGGAGGAGTAAAATCACCAGACCCTCTTTCACTACAAAAAATACATCCTTTTTCAGATATAGTTCCATCTCTATTAGGGCAGGTAAATCCACCATCTAATGAAATTTTAAAAACTTTTTGTCCAAATTTTTGACGAAGATAAAAATCTAAAGAGTAATAAGGTTTATTTCCCCATTTCATATAAAAACTCCATTCTTAAAATATATTTATTATAGTAAAACTTTATTAAAAAAAGGTCAATAAGATAAATAAATATAATTAGTATTGTTAATACTATTTATAAGCAATGAATAAAGGAGTATATTTATGAATATATCAGCTATTATTCCTGCTTATAATGAAGAAGAAAGAATAGGAAAAGTTTTATCAGTATTAATAGAATGTGATTTTATTAAAGAAATTATTGTTGTAAATGATGGTTCAACGGATAAAACTTCAAAAGAAGCAAGCAGATATTCCATAACAATTATAGACCTACCTATTAATTTAGGAAAAGGTGCAGCCATGATGAAAGGAGTTGAAGAAAGTACTGGAGAATGGGTATTATTTTTAGATGCAGACTTAAAAGGATTAACAAAAGAACATATTATTTCTATGGTTGAATATATTAAATATGATAATATAGATATGATAATAGGAAGGTTCACTAAAGGAAATTTTATTACAGATATATCTCATAAAATCCTGCCTTGTTTATCAGGACAAAGATTAATTAGAAGAGAAATATTAACTAAAATTCCTCATTTAAAAAGTTCTAAATACGGAGTAGAAATTACTATAACTAAATATATTTTAAAGAAGAGATTAAAAGTTAAAAAAGTAGATATGCCTCATCTAAGACATATCCCTAAAGAGAAAAAAAGAGGATGGATAAAGGGAAAGATAGAAAAGTATTCAATGTATTTTGATATTATATCCTCTTTGTTTAGTATAAATAGATATATTTAATCTTGGTATTCATATGATAAGTTATTTTCTTTACTTTGTCTTATTGCCTCACAAATTTGAACTAGAGATTCCCATTCATAATCAGAATTTATCATTCTTATTGTGTTTATAAAATCTATTCTCATTTTAGATGCAAATTCCTTTTTTAAAAGTTCAATTTCTTCATCAGAATTGGCCTGACTAGCCTGAATTAAAAATTCTTTAGCTCTATTACCTGTAGCAAAAGGAATAAATGGTTCTAATATATCTAGAGAAGCTTGGATAGCTTCATATTGTCTTTGAAAAGGATTATTTTCTACTTCAGAAATATAAGTATATAAAGATTCTAAATTTAGAAAAGTTACATTGTTAAGTTCTGAATAATCAAAATTATTTATTATTGACTTTAATTTATTTAATTCTTTTAATAGCTGCTCGCTAGTTAAAATATTATACATAATTATACCTTCTTTCTTGCAGCATAAATATTTTTCAATATTAATATTTGCAATACGAAAAAAAAATACACAATTAATATTTGTTTAATTTAGTTTAAAAAGTAATATATGTTTATACTATCCAAATAAATATTGTTATAAATTGTTGATTTTTAAAATAAAATAAAATATAATAAAACAAAGCATATGGATATATATGGTATAAATTCATAAACGCTATTATATAGCGTTTTTTTGTATAATTTGATTAAAGGAGTGGATTGAAAATGCAAAATAAGGTACTTATAGTAGATGATGAATTACATATTTTAGAGTTACTAAAATATAATCTTGAAGAAAATGGATATAAAGTTATACAAGCAGAATCTGGAGAAGAAGCAATAGAAAAAGTAAATTCTTCTGTAGATTTGATTATATTAGATCTTATGCTTCCAGGAATTGATGGATTAGAAGTTTTACAGAGAATAAGAAATAATGATAAAATAAAGAATATTCCAGTTATAATGCTTACAGCAAAAAATGAAGAAATAGATACTGTGCTAGGATTAGAAATGGGAGCAGATGATTATATAGGAAAGCCTTTTAGAATTCGTGAACTTTTAGCTAGAGTAAAAGCTGTTTTAAGACGTCAAAAATTTAAAGAAGATTTAGAAGAAAAAGAAAAAATAATCAGAATTGATAATCTAGAAATTAATGAAACAACTAGAACAGTGAGAAAAAATAACAAAATAATTGATATGTCGTTAAAAGAATTTGAACTTTTAAGAATGTTAGCTAAAAATCCCGGAAGAGTTTTTTCTAGAGATGATTTATTAGAGAAAATATGGGGATATGATTATTTAGGGGAAACACGTACAGTAGATGTGCATATAAGACATTTAAGAAAAAAGATAGAAGAAAATGATAGTTTACCATATTATATAAAAACTGTTCGAGGAATAGGATATAAATTTAGAGAGGAAAATAATTAAAATATGAAAAGAAAGCTTTTAGTTACATATATAATTTTAATTATATTTTCATGTTTAGTCACAGGTTTTTTTGCTATTAGGACCAGTCAAAATTATTATTATAATCGTTTAAATGAAGAATTGTTGGTTAAAGTAAAACTTATTTCAGATATTTTTATAAAAGAAATTAATTCTAATGAAAAAATAGATTTTCAGGAATTTAGCAAAAAATATGGAGAAGTTGTAAATGGTCGTTTAACAATTATAGATGAAAATGGTATAGTATTAGGAGATTCAGAAACATTACCAGAAACTATGGAAAATCATATAAATCGATTGGAAATAACTCAAGCTGCTAAAGGAGAAGTAGGATTTAGTAAAAGATATAGTAGTACATTAGGAATTTATTATATGTATATAGCTTATCATGTAAATGTAGAAAAATTTTCAGGTTTTTTAAGACTATCTATTCCTGTAACAGAAATTAGTCAAATGAACATAGAGATTATTAATTATAGTGTAGTAGGAATATTAATAGGAATTGTTATAGCTTTTATTATAGCTTTTATTTTTTCAAAAAAAATTTCAAAGCCAATTGGTCAATTAGTAATGGCTGCAGAAGAAATTGCTAAAGGTAATTATAATAAAAGGGTATATTTAAATGGATATAAAGAAATAGAAAAATTAGCTTATACATTTAATTATATGGTAAAAGAATTAAAATATTCATTTGTAAAATTTAAAAATCAAAATATAAAATTAGAATCAATATTAAATAGCATGACAGAGGGAATCATAGCTGTAGATTCTTCTTTTCATATTATGTTAATAAATCCTAAGGTATATGAAATATTTTCAATAGAAAAAGATTGTTATGGTAAGTTAGTTTATGAAGTAATAAGAAATCAAAAAATATTAGAAGTATTAGAGAATTCTTTAAAAAGTCAAAAATATATAGTACAAGAGTTAGAATTTGATGGAGAAAATAACAAAATATTAAGAGTATATGCTAATCCTATAGGGTCTACAGAGTATAAAGAATATATTATGGGAAGTCTTCTTGTGATTGAAGATATAACTAAGATAAAAAAATTAGAGCAAATGAGAAAAGATTTTGTATCTAATGTAAGTCATGAATTAAAAACGCCATTAACTTCTATTAGAGGATTTATAGATACTTTAAAAAATGGAGCTATAGAGGATAAAAAAGTAGCTAATAGATTTTTAGAAATTATAGATGTAGAATCAGAAAGGTTATATCGTTTAATTCAAGATATATTATATTTATCTGAAATTGAAACAAGAGAAAAAGATATTGACATGAATATGAATAATGTTGAAGACATAATAGATGAAGTTTTTGAAATTTTAAAACCTAAAGCAGATAAAAAGAATATTGGATTAGAGAAAAATATTGAAAAAGATATACCGTTTTTTTATTGCAATAAAGATAGAATAAAACAAATATTAATTAATATAATTGATAATGGAATAAAATATACTGAAAAGGGTAAAGTGACGCTTATTTGCAAAAGGGAAGGAGATTTTCTAAAATTTATCATAAAAGATACAGGGATAGGAATTCCTAAAGAACATATACCAAGATTATTTGAAAGATTTTATAGGGTTAATAAAGGTAGATCAAGAAAAATGGGAGGAACAGGGCTTGGTCTTTCCATAGTAAAGCACATTGTAAAATTATATAATGGAAGCATTAGTGTAGAAAGTAATGTAGGAGAAGGAACTATTTTCACAATTTTATTGCCACTAACTTCATATAAACAATAAAAAAGATAAGGTTAAACCTTGTCTTTTTTTATTTGTATAACTAAAACTTAACAAGAAATTAATCAAAAATTAATTATACCTTTATAAATAATATATATATTTAGATGGAACTAAACAGCTTAAAATGGGAGGATATGTGGTGATAATATCTAAAATAAAAACAAATACAAAGATTTTAACTAAAATTTTATTTGTAGTTTTTATCATGCAAATTTTTAGTTTAATAGTAGTAATCATTACTAGCTCTATTGTTATGACAAAAAGAATAAAAAATTTTGCTAATGAATCAGAAGTATTATTAGCTAATCAAATTGAGAAAACTTTTGAAATGTTATTTAAAAGTATTGAATTAACTTTACAAGGAATATCTAGGGAAAATAGTGTAACTAATATTTTAATATCAGAAAAATATAAAATTAAAATACTAGAAGATTTTAGACAGTATGAAGAAGGTAATGGAGTTATTAAAAAATTAATGGTTGCTAGTTTTAAAAATCATTTTTATCAATATCCAGAAATAAGTTCTGTCCCCAAAATTATAATCCTACTACAGAATCATGGTATATAAATGCAATGAAAAATAAAGGGAGAGTTGTATATTCATCCCCTGTTTTAAATGAAAAATCAAAAGAACCAGAAATTATAATTTCAAAAACATTTAATAAAGATGGAGAAGTAATAGGAGTTGTTGCTGCTGTAATTTCTGTAGATTATTTTAACTCTATTTTAAAAGATATTAAATTAGGAAAAACAGGATATGCTTTTGCCTTAAATTCTGAAGGAATAATAACAGCTCATGGAAATAAGGAAATAATTGGAAAAGATTTATCAAAAGAAATTAAGTTTCAAACTATAAAAAATATAGATTCGGGTGAATTAAAATATAGCATTGATGGAGTAGAATATTTTATGAATTTTGTGACAAATACAAGAACAGGTTGGAAGTTTGCCGTAGCAATGGATAATAATGAGATAGAAAAAGAGATTAAAGATATAATTTTTAAAAATATAATTATATTGTTTATATTATTAGTTTTAGGAGTAAGTTTTAGTATTAAAATTGTAAAAAGTATAACTAAACCAATGGAAGAACTTTTGAAAGGAATGGGGAAGATAGAGAAGGGAAATTTAACTATTCATTTGAAGAAAAAATCAAATGATGAAGTAGGAAAATTAACAAATCAATTTAATAAAATGATATCTCAAATAAGAAATTTAGTAAAAAGTATATTAAAAGTTAGCGGGTTATTAAATAAATCTTCTATAGATTTTTATCAAATTTGTGAACAAAATTCGGTATCAGTTCAAGAGATATCTTCCTCTTTAGAACAATTATCAAATATTTCTAATTATCAATTTCAAGAATCAGATAAAATATTAAAACAAATTATACAATTTTCAGAATATATAAATAAAATTATTCATAATGAAGAAGTTGTATTAGAAAAGATAAAAGAAAATAAAAAAATAAATAGATTAGGCATTTATAGAGTTAGAGAGTTACATAAAGCCTCTAAAAGAAATATGGATTTAGGGGAAATTGTTACATATGAAATAGAAGGATTACAAACAAAAACTAAAAAAGTAGTAAATATTATACATAATATTGAAAATATTGCAAAACAAACAAATTTAATTTCATTAAATGCAACAATAGAATCAGCAAGAGCAGGAGAATATGGAAGAGGTTTTGGAGTTGTAGCAAAGGAAATAAGAGAGTTATCAAAACAAACGGAAGAATTAACTAGTACAATTTATAATTATTTAGATGATATGGTTTTGCAAGTTGAAAAAACAACTAAAATAATGAAAGAAACAAAAGAAACTTCAAAATTACAATATGAAGCTATGTTAAATACAGAAAATATTTTTAGAGATATAGAAAATATAGCAGAAAAATTTCTGATGAAATAAATCAATTAAACAAAGCTATTTTAAATATAGATTCTGAAAAGAAAAAAATAATAAAAGAAATTGAACAGATGAATAAAAAAATATATAAATCAACAAAAATGTGTAAACAAATTCATATATCAGTAGAACATCAAGTTTTAAATATGGAAAAAATTTTTAGAAGAAGTGAAGAATTAATGCAGATGTCCCAGGAATTGAAGAAAACAGTTAATGTTTTTAAATTATAAAATAATAAGAGTTAACATGAAATTAACATAATCATTATAGAGCATTAACAAAAAGTTGTTAGAGTATTCTTGTGAGTAAAATACAAATAAGAAAGTAAAATATTGAGGAGGGAAATAATGAAGAAGTTGAGAATATTTAATTTAATTTTAATATTAACTATGGTGGTAACAATTTTTGTAGGATGTAATAGTGATAAAGAAGAAACTCAATCAGATCAAACAGCACAACAAGAACAAAATGTAGTAAATCAAGGAGAAGATAAGCTAGAAGGTACAGTAACTATGAGTGGGTCAACAACAGTATTGCCTGTTGCACAAGCAATAGCGGATGCTTTTGCATCAGTAGAACCTGGAATTACTGTTAACGTTCAAGGAGGAGGGTCTTCTACAGGAATTAAAGATGCGAATGCAGGAACTGTTGATATAGGAAATGCTTCTCGTGAATTAAAAGAAGAAGAAAAAGAGTGGGGGTTAACTGAACATGTGTTGGCATATGACGGTATAGCAGTGGTTGTACATCCAGAAAATCCCGTATCCGATTTAGATAAAGAAACAATAAATAAAATTTTTAGAGGAGAAATTAAAAATTGGAAGGAAGTTGGAGGAAATGATGCACAAATAGTTGTTTTAGGTCGTGAAGCTGGTTCAGGAACGAGAGGAGCTTTTGAAGAAATTGTAGGACTTTTAGATAAAAATGATGAAGGTAAAGAAGTAAGTGCTATGGTAGAGGATGCTCTTACATTTGATAGTAATGGAGCTTTAAAAGCTTCATTATCACAACAAAAAAATGGGATAGGATATCTTTCCCTTGGATATTTAGACGAAACAGTAAAAGCATTAACTATTAATGGAGTAGAAGCAACAGTAGAAAACGTAAAAGCAGGAACTTATGAAATTTCTAGACATCTTCTTATGGTAACTAAAGGAGAAATAAGTAAAGAAGCACAAGCCTTTCTTGATTATGCTCTAGGAGAAGAAGGGCAAAAAATAGTAGCAGAAAAATATATTCCAGCAAAATAAGTTTTAGGAACGATTTTAAATCGTTCCGTTATTTCATTAATGAAAATGTTTATAAATAGGAGGAAAGATATGAGCATAAAAGAAGTAGGTCTACCTATATTTCTAAATAAAATTAATTTAAAGAAAAAAGAAAATCAAAAGAAAAAAATTAAAGGAAAAGAAATATTAGAAAAAATAACAGAAAAAATTTTTTTGTTATGTGCATTTATGAGTGTTTTAAGTGTTGCTATGATTACAATCTTTATATTTGTTAAAGGAAGTCCTGCAATATTTAAAATAGGAATATTTAAGTTTATACTTGGAACGAAATGGAATCCAGAAGCAGAAATATTTGGAATATTGCCAATGATATTGGGGTCTTTATATGCTACTTTGGGGGCTATTATTATAGGAGTTCCTGTTGGTATATTAACAGCAGTGTTTATTGCAGAAATAGCGCCAAAATGGTTAGTAAATATTATAAAGCCTGCTGTGGAACTATTAGCAGGAATACCATCAGTTGTTTATGGTTTTTTTGGATTACTTACTATTGTTCCTCTAATATCTAAGAATTTTGGTGGACCTGGAAATAGTTTATTGGCTGTATGTATAATATTAGGAATAATGATATTGCCTACTATTATTAGTATTTCTGAAAATTCAATTCGTGCAGTACCAAAAGAATATAAAGAAGGTTCTTTAGCTATGGGGGCTTCCCGTATTCAAACTATATTTAAGGTAATACTTCCTGCTTCTAAATCTGGAATAATGGCAGGGATAGTTTTAGGAATAGGAAGAGCTATAGGTGAAACTATGGCTGTTATATTAATTTCTGGGAATGCAGCTATTATACCTAAATCTATTTTAAAACCTATTAGAACTCTAACAGCTAATGTAGCTTTAGAGATGGGTTATGCTTTTGGATTAGCAGAAGAAGCACTTTTTGCTACAGGAGTTATTTTATTTATTTTCATTATTATTTTAAATATAATATTAAACATTTTAACTCATAAAGTAGGTGAGTAATTTGAAAACTAGAAAAATTAAGGACGCAATATTAATGACAATGATTATTATATCCTCATTTATAACAGTAGGAATTCTTACATGGATTTTAATTTATGTAGTAGCTAATGGAATAGGAAAAATTAATTGGGAATTTTTATCTACAGCTCCTAAAGGATTTAATGAAGGTGGAATTTTCCCAATGATAATAACAACTATCTATATTGTATTATTATCAATATTAATTTCTACTCCTATAGGAGTGTGTGCAGCTATATATCTTGTTGAATATGCAAAACAAGGGAAAATAGTTCGAATCATTAGGTTTGCGACAGAAAGTCTATCAGGGATACCATCTATCATATTTGGATTATTTGGATATTTATTTTTTGTTAATCAAATAGGATGGAAATATTCCATATTATCTGGAGCCATGACTTTAAGTATTATGGTTCTTCCGACCATTATTCGTACAACTGAAGAATCTTTAAAAGCAGTTCCTAATTCTTATAGAGAAGGAAGTTTAGGATTAGGCGCTTCAAAGTTAAAAACAATAATAAAAGTTATTCTTCCCAGTGCTATTTCTGGTATTATTACTTCTATAATTTTAAGTATTGGTCGTATTGTTGGGGAAACAGCTGCTGTTTATTTTACAGCAGGTTTTGCACCAAGGATGGCAAAGAGTATTATGGATTCATCTAGGACATTATCAGTTCATATGTATGTTTTGACAAAAGAAGGAGATTTTGATAAAGGATTTGCTACGGCTACAGTTTTAATAATAGTTGTTTTAATAATTAACTTTATGGCTAATTTTATGTCCAAAAAATTTAACAAGACTAGAATGTAATGGAAGGAGATAAAAATGAAAAATGCAAAATTTAGCATAAAAAATTTAAATTTATTTTATGGAGAATTTCAAGCATTAAAAAATATTAGTATAGATATTCCAGATAGAGAAATTACATCTTTTATAGGTCCTTCAGGCTGTGGAAAATCAACTTTTTTAAAAACCCTTAATAGAATGAATGATTTAATTGAAGGAGTAAAAATTACTGGAGAAGTAAAGCTAGATGGAAAAGATATATTTGAAGATATAGATGTCATAAAATTAAGAAAAAAAGTAGGAATGGTTTTCCAAAAACCTAATCCTTTTCCCATGAGTGTTTATGATAATATAGCCTATGGTCCTCGTATTCATGGAATAAAAAAGAAATCTATATTAGATGAAATAGTTGAAAAAAGTCTTAGATCAGCTGCTATTTGGGATGAATTAAAAGATAGGTTAAAAAAGAATGCTTTAGGATTATCAGGTGGACAACAACAAAGACTATGTATAGCTAGAGCTTTGGCTGTAGAACCAGAAGTTCTTCTTATGGATGAACCAACTTCAGCCTTAGACCCTATTTCAACTTTAAAAATAGAAGACTTAGCAGTAGAACTTAAAAAGAAATATACTATTATAATAGTAACTCACAATATGCAGCAAGCTGCCCGTATTTCTGATAATACAGCATTTTTCTTATTAGGAGAAATAATTGAGTTTGATAAGACAGAAAAAATATTTAGTAATCCTAAAAATAAGAAAACAGAAGATTATATTACAGGAAGATTTGGATAATAAAATCAAATGAAAGGATTGAAAATATGTCTACTAGATATGAATTTGAAAAAGAATTAAATAAAATGCATAATGATTTATTAAAAATGGGAGTAATGATAGAACAATCTATAAGTGATACAATTAAGGCTATGAAAAATCAAGATATAGAATTAGCAAAAGAAGTAATAAAAAGAGATGACAAAATTGATAATATGGAAATTTCTATGGAAACAGAATGTATTATGATTATTGCAAGACAGCAACCAATAGCTAGTGACTTAAGATTAATAACTTCTATTTTAAAGATTATAACTGATTTAGAAAGAATTGCAGACCATTGTGCAGATATTTCTGAGTATGTTATTAAACTTGCAAAAGAAAATTATAAAAAACCTCTTGTTCATATACCTTTAATGGCAGATAAAGTAAAAGAAATGGTAAAAGAAACGATAGATAGTTATATAGAGAAAAACATTGAAAAAGCTGATAAAGTTATTAAAGAAGATGATATTGTAGATCAATATTTTTATGATATTATAGAGGAAATTCAAGCATTAATGAAAAAAGATTCAAATTTTATTATGCAGGGAACATATTTTATTTTTATAGTAAAATATCTTGAAAGAATGGCTGACCATGCTACTAATATATGTGAATGGATTAAATATAATATAACAGGGAATTTAAAATATAAATAAAAATCCATTATACAAAAGTATAGTGGATTTTTTATTTATAATAAACTTGCAATAGTATAATAATGTGTTAATATATTTATATTAATTAAATATAGGAGACTTAAGGAGATGAATTTTAATGAAATTTGTTTTAGATACTCATTGCCATACAGTTTCTAGTGGGCATGCTTATAGCACATTATTAGAAAATGCTAAGTATGCTTCTGATACAGGTTTAGAATTAATAGCTATTACTGACCATTCGGATAGATTACCTGGAGGAGCTCATTTATTTCATTTTCATAATATGTCTGTAATTCCTAAAAAAATATATGGAGTAGAAATTTTAAAAGGAGTAGAAACAAATATAATAGATTATAGTGGAAATGTAGATTTAGATGAAGAAACTTTAGAAATGTTAGATATTGTAATTGCCAGTTTTCATCCCCCATGTATTAATCCAGGGAGTATGAAAGAAAATACAAATGCTTTAATAAAAGCTATGGAAAATCCGCATATAGATATAATAGGACATCCAGGAGATCCAAGATATCCTATTGATGTAAAAGAAGTAGTAAGTGCTGCTAAAGAATATAAAACTTTACTTGAAATAAACAATCATTCATTAAGACCAGGAAGTTTTAGAGCTGGAGGATCTGACATTGTTTTAAATATAATAAAAGAATGTATTAATATAAATATGCCTTTTATTATGGGAAGTGATGCTCATATTTGTTTTGATGTAGGGAATTTTAGATATATTGAAGAACTTATAAAAGACATAGAGGTTCCAGAGCATTTAGTTGTAAATACTTCAGTAGAAACATTAAAGAATTTTCTGTCTTGACTTTAGTACTTTCATACTGTAAAATATTAAAAAGTGTTATAGGAGGTATGAAAGGAGTAATAAAATGAATTCCAAAATTAAAGATGAGGCTACGGACCATCTTTTTGAAGCAATTTTGACTCTTAATAGTGTAGAAGAATGTTATTCCTTTTTTGAAGACATATGTACAATTCATGAAATTAAGGCTTTAGCTCAAAGATTAGAAGTAGCAAAGATGTTAAGACAGCGAAAAACTTACTCTGAAATTACAGAAAAAACAGGAGCCTCAACAGCAACTATAAGTCGAGTCAATCGTTCATTAATATATGGTTCAGATGGATATAATATGGTACTTGATAGATTAGAAAAAAATAATAAATAATAACCCTTTCCAATATTTTTATGGAAAGGTTTTTATTTTGAATTAGAAAAGGAGAATAAATATGAATTTAATTGAAGGGTTAAATCCCAAACAAAAAGAAGCTGTGTTGCAAACAAAAGGCCCAGTATTAATTTTAGCTGGAGCCGGTTCAGGGAAAACAAGAGTATTAACCCATAGAATAGCTTATCTTATAGAAAAGGAAAATGTTTTACCATGGAAAATACTAGCTATTACTTTTACTAATAAGGCCGCTAAAGAAATGAGAGAAAGGGTTAATGCCTTAGTAGGTGAAATGGCAGAAGAAATTTGGGTTAGTACCTTTCATTCAGCTTGTGTAAGGATTCTTAGAAAAGATATTGATAAGTTAGGATATAATCGTTCTTTTACTATTTATGATACTGCTGACCAAAAAAATATTATAAAAGAATGTTTAAAAGAATTAAATTATAATGAAAAAAATTATCCTATAAATAATGTTTTAGGAACAATAAGTAATCAAAAAAATGAATTAATAGGGCCTGAAGAATTTTATAAAAATAGTAAGGGAGATTTTAGAAAAGAAAAATTAGCCAATATATATGAGATGTATCAGAAAAAACTAGAAAGTAATAATGCATTAGATTTTGATGACATTATATTTAAAACTGTAGAGTTATTTTTATATCATCCAGATATTTTAGAATATTATCAAAATAGATTTGAATATATTATGGTGGATGAATATCAAGATACTAATACTGCTCAATATAAATTAATAAGTCTTTTAGCTTCTAAACATCAGAATCTTTGTGTAGTAGGAGACGATGACCAAAGTATTTATGGGTGGAGAGGGGCTAATATAAGAAATATTTTAGATTTCGAAAAAGACTTTAAAAATGCAAAAATAATAAAATTAGAGCAGAATTATCGTTCAACTAAAATTATATTAGAAGCTGCAAATTCAGTAATAAAAAATAATTTTGGAAGAAAATCAAAATCCCTTTGGACAGAAAATCAAAATGGAAGTTTAATAGAAATTATAGAAGCTGATAATGAAAATAAAGAAGCAGATTTAGTTGCTAGTGAAATTATTAATCAAATTGAAGATGGTAGAGAATATAAAGATTTTGCAATTTTATATCGCACTAATGCACAATCCCGTGTATTAGAAGAACATTTTATAAAACATTCTATTCCTTATAGATTATTAGGAGGAGTAAGATTTTATGAAAGAAAAGAAATAAAAGACCTATTAGCATATTTAAGGGTAATTCAAAATCCTTCTGATGATTTATCTTTAAAAAGAATTATAAATGTTCCTAAGAGAGGAATAGGAAATACAACTGTAAGTAAAGTAGAAGAATATGTTTTATCTAGTGGTATGAGTTTTTTTGATATTATTAGAGAACAAGAAATAGTATCTCAATTTGGAAGAGCTGTCTCTAAATTAAAAAAGTTTTCAGATTTAATAGGTGGGTTACAAGTTCAATCAGAAATTTCTAGTGTTGAGGAACTTATAGAAGAACTACTATCAAAAACAGGATATTTAAAAGAACTAGAAAAGGAAAATACAGAAGAAGCTAAAGAAAGAATACAGAATATTAAAGAATTAATATCAAAAGCTTCAGAGTATGATAAAAATGCAGAAGAACCTAGTTTACAAGGATTCTTAGAAGAAGTTTCTCTAGTAGCAGATATTGATAATTATGATGAAACAAATAATGCTGTAACATTAATGACTCTTCATAGCGCAAAAGGTTTAGAATTTCCATATGTATTTATTACAGGATTAGAAGAGGGGATTTTTCCTAGTTATATGAGTATTGTATCAGAAAAAGAAGATGCAATAGAAGAAGAAAGAAGATTATGTTATGTAGGAATAACTAGGGCAAAAGAAAAACTTTATTTATGTTATGCAAAATCTAGAACAATTAGAGGAACAACCCAATATAATAGACAATCTAGATTTATTGAAGAAATTCCTAAAGAACTTATAAATATAAAAAATAAAGAAAAAAAATCATCTGATCTTTTAGCGGGAATTAGAAATAAGAATAGAATTTTACAAAGTTACAAACCTTATCAAGGGGCTCTTTCAAGTAAAGAAAATTTAGGATCTAAAAATATTTCTTTAGAATATCAGTGTGGAGATTTAGTGAAACATTTAAAATTTGGAATAGGTACTGTTGAAGATATTAGATATGCGGGAGCAGATTATGAAGTTACAGTTTTATTTCCAAAATACGGGAAAAAGAAATTAATGGCAGGGCTTGCAAAACTAAAAGTAGTAGAGTAGAGCATTCTTTTAATAGAAAATATAAGTAAAAAGTAGCAATATTATAAAAAACAAAGATAATAAGAGATAAATTAAATATACAATTATATTTAAACTATAATAACAGCTGGAAAAATTGTAATAAAAAGTAAAATATGTTATAATACATAAAAAAGAAAAGCTTTATCTACTATTTTGAGATAAGGAAAGTGATGCCATGAAAAACGAAAATAATCAAGAGCTTCTAAAACTAATTGAAATTACTAAAAGATTTTTAGAATTTGCAGAAAATCTTTTAAAAAATGGTAAAATAACCAAAGAACAGTATCAAGAAATGACTAAAAATAAGATTCGTTTTTTAAATGATATAGAAAAGAAAGTTATAAGTAAATAAGTAGAATACAGACTTTTGTCTGTATTTTTTTTGACTATTATAGTATTATAAAAATATGTATAAAAATAATTTATGGCTTTAGGAGGAAATTATGGAAAGAATGAAAGAATTAATAAATATTTTGAATAAAGCTTCAAAAGCTTATTATCAAGAAGATAGGGAAATTATGTCAAATAAAGAATATGATGCTCTTTATGATGAATTACAAGAATTAGAAAAGAAAACAGGAATAATTTTATCTGATAGCCCTACGCAAAAAGTAGGTTATACTATACTTAGTAGTCTTCCAAAGGTAAAACACAGTCAAAGGATGCTTTCTTTGGATAAAACAAAAGAAATTGCTCAATTAAAAAATTTTTTAGGAGATCAAAAAGGGCTACTTTCATGGAAATTAGATGGACTTACTATTGTATTAACTTATAGAGATGGTAAATTATTTCAAGGGGTCACAAGAGGAAATGGAGAAATTGGAGAAGATATAACTAATAATGCAAAGACATTTAAAAATATTCCTCTTTTTATTCCTTTTAAAGGAGAATTAATATTAAGGGGAGAAGCAGTTATTAAATATTCTGATTTTAAAAAAATAAATGAAAATCTTCCTCCAGAGGAGCAATACAAAAATCCAAGAAATTTATGTAGTGGAAGTGTAAGACAATTAAATAATGAAATTACAGCTAAAAGAAATGTATATTTTTTTGCTTTTAGTTTAGTTGAAGCTCAAGGGAAAGATTTTGAAGATTCTAAAGTTAAAAGCTTAGAATGGCTTAAAAGTTTAGGGTTTGATATAGTAGAATATAAATTAGTTACAAAAGATAATGTAGAAGAAGTAGTTTATGAGTTTGAAAAAAATATTTCCCATAATGATTTTGCTTCCGATGGATTAGTGTTAACTTATGATAGTATATCTTATTCTTTATCTTTAGGAAGCACTGCAAAATTTCCAAGAGATTCCATAGCTTTTAAATGGAAAGATGAGATGAAAGAAACAAAACTTTTAGCTATTCAATGGAACACATCTAGAACCGGGCTTATAAATCCTGTAGCAGTATTTGAAAGTGTTGAATTAGAGGGAACTACTGTAAATCGTGCTAGTTTACATAACTTAAGTATATTAGAAGACCTTAAACTAGGAATAGGCGATACTATTAAAGTGTATAAAGCTAATATGATTATTCCTCAAGTTGCAGAAAATTTAACTAAAAGTAATAATATAGAGATTCCTAAAGAATGTCCTGTATGTAAAGGAAAAACGGAGATTATACAAGTTAGAGAAGGGAAAGCGCTTTATTGTACTAATCCAAATTGTGAGGCTCAAAGGATTAAAACATTAACCCATTTTGTTTCTAGAGATGCTATGAATATAGAAGGATTATCAGAGGCCACTATTGAAAAATTTGTAAAAAAAGGATTTATAAAAGATTTTATTGATATTTATAATTTATATTTATATGAAGAAGAAATAAAAAATATGGATGGATTTGGTGAAAAATCCTATAAAAATTTAATAAATTCTATAGAAAAATCAAAACAAGTTGAATTACCTAATTTAATATATGCTTTAGGATTAAATCATGTAGGACTTAGTAATGCAAAATTACTTTGTAAATATTATAATTATGATTTAGAAAAAATAATTAATTGTAAAATGGAAGAACTTATAAATATAGAAGGATTTGGCGATATAATTGCTAATTCTATTTACACATATTTTAATAAAGAAGAAAATAAAGAAAGAATATATAAATTAAAAGACCTTCTACAAATACAAGTTACTAAAATAAATGAAGAACAAATTTTAAAAGATAAGACTTTTGTTATTACTGGAAAAGTGGAGCATTTTAAGAATAGAAAAGAATTAAAAGAAAAAATAGAATCTTTAGGAGGGAAAGTAACAGGAACTGTAACAAAAAATACAGATTATTTGATTAATAATAATATAGAATCTAATTCTTCTAAAAATAGAAAAGCAAAAGAATTAGGAATTACTATTATTACAGAAGAAGAATTTTTAAATATGATAAAATAGGGGTCCTATTTAGGACCCTATTTTAGAGAAGATTTTAAGGATGAAAGATTTTTTTTATGAATGTTTTTGTTTTCAAAATAAGGACAGTCAATAGAATAATTTTCATCGGTATATTTAGAGACATTAGAGGCCGTTTTTAATGTGCATTTTCCATCTAATTGATGACTACATTTATAAGAACAATTTATATTAATCATAAATATACACCTCCTAAATATAGTTTGTACAGAAAAACATTAAATAAGCACACTTATTAAATTCGACATAATATTCCAAAAGAAATATTTTTTTATTACAAAATTATTTCAAATTCATTAAAAAACTTTTATATACAAATAATTTCTGATATAATTCTTATGTAAGATAGAATATAAAATACTAGCGGAGGGAAATATGAAATTATTAAAATATATAGCATACATATTAATATTTATTATAAATTTTTCTACAATTCAGATTTATGCTGAAGAGAATACAGGAATTACTTTGGTATATGATGGAGAAACTCATATTTATAATGAAAAACCTATTAAATTAGTTATAAACGGAGAAGAAATTAATTCAGTTATGCCTCCTATTATATTTGATGGAAATACTTTAGTTCCTACAAGGGAAGTTTTTGAAGCAATGGGAGCTATAGTAGAATGGAAAGCTGATACTAAGGAAGCCTATATAGGCATGGAAGATACATTAGTTATTCTTAAAATGAATACTGATAAAGCATGGGTAAATGGTGTAGATGTTTCTATTCCTATGGAGCCTAAAATTATTAATGATAAGGTTATGATTCCGCTTAGATTTGTAGCAGAAACAATAGGATTTAATGTAGAATGGGTTCAATCAGAACGTATGATAAAAATTGATAATACAGTAGAAGAAAATATTGAAGATGATATAGATAATAATGAAGAAATTATAGATGAAGAAATAGATAATAATAAAGAAATAGAAGAAGAAATAGAGGAAAAAATAGAGGAAGAAATAGAATATATAGATATAGAAGACATTCCATCTTTACCTACAGAACTAGCAGAAGAGCCAATAATTTTAGAAACAGATATTGATATAAAAGAAAAAGAAGAAATAAATTCAATTATTGAAAGTCAATCGCATCCTACAACAGATATTATTGATGTAGAAATACTTGATAATTCTTATCAATTTAAAATTTCAGCATCAGGCCCTATAAGCTCTGTAGACCATATGCTTTGGGAAGATAAAATAGTTATAGATATAAATAATGCTAATATGGAACTTGAAAAAACAATAATAGAGGTTGATGATAATAATTTTATTAAATCCATAAGAGCTAGCCAATACAGTTCTGAACCTAAAGTAGTAAGAGTTGTATTTGATTTAAATAATCCATCAAATTATAATATTATAATGTCTGAAGATAGACAAAATTTAATTGTAGAAATTAGGAAGACTATATTAACTAGTATAGAGCTGACTCAAAATACAATAGGAGATATGATAATTATAAATGGAGATAACACTCCTAATATTAATGTGTTTAGATTAACTACTCCTGATAGATTAGTCATAGATGTTTTTAATTGTGAATCTAGTTTAGGATTTATTGAAGAATTAGTAAAAGGTCAATATATTAGTGGAATAAGAACATCACAGTTTGATGAAAATACTTTTAGAATTGTATTAGATTTAAATGGGCAACCGGCATATGAAATTATTCCTTTAGAAAATAATGCAGTTGCTATTCAGTTATCTATTCCAAGTTATAAAAATATAAAATATATAAATGATGATAGTACTAAATTAATATTAGTAAAACCAGATGAAGATTTTAATATTAATTCAATTGTTCAAGAAGATGATTATATGAATAAAATATATAAAATTACTTTTCCATATAATTATATAAATGTATATGGTCATGGTATTTTTCATATAGGAGATGGGAAATTAGATAGTATTGAAATAGGATTAAATGATGAGGGAAAAACAGAATTTAAGTTTTTAGAGAAGAAGGTATTTGCTTATGATATATATGAAGAAGATAATTACATAGTTATTTCAATTTTAAGACCAAGGGAAAAATATAAAAAAATATTGGTTTTAGATCCAGGGCATGGTGGTAAAGACCCAGGAGCTATAGGAAATGGATTATATGAAAAAGAATTAAATTTAGATATAAGTTTAAGATTATATGATCTTCTTAAAAATAATAGTGAAGATATTAAAGTATATATTACAAGGACAAGTGATACATATCCTACACTACAGGATAGAAGTAATTTAGCAAATGAAGTAGAAGCTGATATATTTTTAAGTGTACATAATAATTCCTTTTATAGTACGCATAGAGGGACGGAAGTTTTATATTATCCGACATCAACTAGCGATAGCTCTGAATTAACAGGGAAAATAATGGCTCAAATTTTTCAAAAATATCTTGTAGAGACTTTAGGAACTCAAGATAGGGGTATAAAAGAAAGACCAGAACTTTATGTACTTAGAACAACTAAAATGCCGGCTGTTATAGTTGAAATTGCATTTGTAAGTAATGTAGAAGACGCTAATCTTCTTAAATCAGATTCTTTTAAACAAAATGCAGCAGAAGCTCTTTATAAGGGAATAATAGATATTTTTGAAAAATATCCTACTAATAGATAAAATATATAGGGAACCTGTAAAAGGGTTCCTTAAAATTTGTCATTTATTTTGAAATTATATATTTTAAATATAGCAAATATATTATAAAATAAGATTATGTAGAAATCTCTTAGACGAAATAACTTGTACTTATCTACCGATTGGTATAAAATGGTAAATACCAAGGAGGTAGATATAATGAATGAAACAACTTATTTATTTATTTTAGTATTTATGGGACTAATGTTTGTTTCACCTGCGTTGACAGAACAAATAACTTATGTTAATAATTATGAAATGAAAAAACCTGAAGAAAAGGTTGGAAAGGAATTGACTTCTTTTTTTGAGAATACTACTGATAAAGAAAATTTAATTCCAGAGAACACAAAACTTATAAATGTTACGTTTCAAGATGGACATTTAATTTTAAATATTTCAAAAGAAATAAAAAATTATGGAGGAACTTTAACAGAAGAATGGATAATAGATAAGATTTTATCTATTGGTTTTTCTGCTAACGATGTAAATAGTATAACAATTCTTATTGAAGGAGAAAAAGATTATTTTCCAGAAGGAACAATAATTGACTCCTACAAAAAAGAAGATTGGCTAAAAAGAAAGGAAGAAAAATAAATGGAAAGAATGGACAAAAGAGATTACGCAGAAATTAGACCTGTAAAGATAACTCGTAATTATATTAAATACCCAGAAGGGTCTGTATTAATTGAAATGGGAGAAACAAAGGTTATATGTAATGCAAGTGTAGAAGATAGAGTACCACCATTTAAAAAAGGATCAGGAGAAGGGTGGATAACAGCGGAATATTCCATGCTTCCTAGGGCAACTGAAACAAGAAATATAAGAGATATTCACAAATTAAGAATGAATAGCCGTTCAGTTGAAATTCAAAGACTAATAGGAAGGTCTCTTCGTTCAGTGATAGATTTTTCAGCATTAGGAGAAAGAACTATTACTCTTGATTGTGATGTAATACAAGCAGATGGTGGGACAAGAACAGCATCAATTACAGGAAGTTTTGTTGCTTTAGCAGATGCTTGTTATGGTTTATTAAAAAATGGAGTTATAGAAAAAATGCCTATTAGAAATTTTGTTTCAGCAATTAGTGTAGGAGTAGTGGAAGGAATACCAATGCTAGATTTATGTTATGAAGAAGATAGTAGGGCAGATGTAGATATGAATATCATTATGACAGATAAAGAAGAATATATTGAAATTCAAGGGACAGGAGAAAAATCTCCATTTTCTTTTGATATTTTAAATACCTTAATACAATTAGGTAATAAAGGAAATATTGAATTAATACAAAAACAGAAAGAAGTATTAGGAGAGATTGCAGATATTATTGGAGGAAGTTATTAATGAAACGAATTATATTTGCTACTAAGAATAAAAATAAAATAGTGGAAATAAATGATATAATGAAAGATCTTGATATAGAAATAGTATCAATGGAGGAAGCAGGAATTGATGTAGATATTATAGAAGATGGAAATACTTTTGAAGAAAATGCAATAATAAAAGTGAAATCAGTTATGAAATTTACAAGTGATATTGTAATGGCAGATGATTCAGGATTAGAAATAGATTATTTAAATGGAGCTCCAGGAGTATACTCTGCCCGTTTTGAAGGAGAAAATACGCCTTATGATATTAAAAATAAAAAGATTTTAAATATGCTTGAGGGAGTAGAAGAAGAAAAAAGAACTGCTAGATTTGTATGTATAATAGCAGCAGGCTTTAAAGATGGAAGTATTATTACTACTAAAGGAACAATAGAAGGAATGATAGGTTATGAAATAAAAGGGAAAAATGGTTTTGGATATGACCCCATATTCTATGTTCCAGAGTATAAGATGACAACGGCTCAGATGCCAAAAGATTTAAAGAATAGAATTAGTCATAGGGGAAAAGCATTAAAAGAAATGAAATATAAGCTTATGGAAAGATTGGGGGACATGGTATAGATGAAGCTTTTAATTTTAAGCGATAGCCATGGAATCCTTTCTTATAGTAAAAAAGTAATAGAAAAAATAAAAGATAAATTAGATATGATTATTCATTTAGGAGATTATTATGAGGATGCAAAGGAATTAAGAAAAGAAATTAATAATATTCCTTTGCATCATGTAGCAGGGAATTGTGATTTTGGGATAGATAAAAAAGATGAAATAATAAATATTTATAATAAAAAAATATTAATAACTCATGGACATAAATACAAAGTAAAATGGGGATATAATAGGATAAGCTATTATGGAGAAGAACAAGGAGCAAATATTGTACTTTTTGGGCATACTCATATACCTATAATTGAATACTATAATGGGATATTATTTTTAAATCCAGGGAGCATAAGTATGCCTAGGGGAGATATTTTAAATCCTACTTTTGGGATATTAGATATTGAAAAAAATGGGAAAATAGAAGCTGTTATTATGAGTGTAGAAAAGAATAATTTAAATAGATTCTAAATTGCAATATTAAATGCAACACTTATGTTTAGTAGAAATCATGCTTGATTTTAGGTGTTAAAGTATAAAATTAGCCTTAAG
>NZ_JWID01000013.1 GCF_001466305.1 Defluviitalea phaphyphila | reverse complement strand
AGCAGCACAAATAGCAGGAAAAAGATATGATGAAATATATATGGACATATTAGCAAATGAATATGAATCTGTTTACATAAAAGACTTATTAGAAAAGAGAAATAAGAGTGAATAAATTTTATATACCTTAATTTTATATTTATATATTTTTTAAATGTTTAAAGTAAAATAAATAAAGTTGTTGTAAGAAACTATAGGAAAAAGGTAAAGGTGTAGCTCTTTTTTCTATAGGTTTTATTATGTTTTTAGAAATAGTAAAAGGGTAAGCAGTAATTTGTATTATTACATTATATAAATTTATGATATTATTAAATTAATAATTTTATTTAGATAAGGAGATTTAAGTTGAGTAATGAAAAAACAGATTTATTAATAAAATCAATAAATATAATTTTTGAATCAATAGAATTTATTATATTAAGTTATATATTACTTTCAGGTATGTTTTCTTTTAAAACCAATCCAATATATATTCTGTTTTTTGCTGTTAATATTGTAGTTATCCAAAAATTCTGGGCGTTCTTAAGAAAAACTTTAATGAACAATATTATAACAGTTACTGTTTTTGTTATTTGTATTATTGCACTTACTATTTTATTTTTAAACTTTGGATATTTGTCTATGTCATTAGTATCAGTAAAAATTTCTTAAAATAATTATAAAGCAATAATTATTAAAAGATTTATATTATAAATGAAAGTCAGATTTAAGAGTAATGATATAGAGATTATTTTTATGATTAAGATTTGCGAATAATATCAAAATCACAAATAGTAATAGAATGGGCATTATAATCAATTAGCCCATCTTTTTTCATTTTATTAAGTTCCCGTGAGAGGGAAGTTCTCTGAACACCTAATCTTTCAGCCAATTCTTTTTTTGTCATATTAAGTTTTATTTCTTTATTTTTTTGAGTGTAATATTCATAATTTAAAAATTCGATTATAGATTCCCTGATAGATTTCATGGAAATAGATTTAATCTTGCTAGTTAAAATCATAGTTTTATCTGATATACAAGATAAAAATTCAACTAAGAAATCTTGGCTAATCTGGCAAAGTTGCAATATTAAATTTTTATCAATGTGCAAAATGTGAGTATCTGATTTTGCTACTACACTCATAGGATAATAAGGATACTTTGAAAATAAAAGATTCCCACCAATATTATCTCCTACCTTAAACTCTGTGATAGTTAAGACATTCCCCTTTTCATCAATCTTTTGAATAAATACTTGTCCTTTTAAAATAATATCCCAGCAATTACATTTTTCACTTTCAAAATGAATAATAGTGCCTTTATTATATTTAGAAATAATATAATTATGCGTTTCAAAAAGATGAATAAGTTCCTCATCAGAAAATCCCTTAAATAATCGAGTGAGTTTTAAAATCCCTAGATAATTTTTTATATTCATAAATATCCCCTTTTTAAAAATTAGTTACCTTGGTAACTGTATGTTGCTGCAGTTTATTATAATATAGATTCAAACACAAAGAAAGGAGAGTTTTGATATTAAAATCCTCTATTCCTAAAAGTATAAATATAAGGAGTGATTAATAATGGATATTTTTACAATATCATTATGGGGTATAACGGGGACAGCTTTTTTCATATCTCTAATTAAAAACAAGCAAAAGACGTTTAATTCTATGAAAATGGCAAAAGGCATGATGAAAAATATGATTGGAGAGATTATAGGAATTTTATTTCTTATAGGACTAGTTCTAACATTCATACCACCTGAAGTTATAAAAAACATTTTAGGAGAATCCAATCAATTTATTTCAACTATGATTTCTGCTTTTGTGGGCAGTATTACATTACTTCCAGCCTTTGTAGCATTTCCTATGGTAGGTTCTTTTGTAGATGCAGGGGCAAGTATTGTACCAGCCGTTGCATTTTTAACCACTTTAACAATGGTTGGAGTAGTAACATTTCCATTAGAAAAACAAGAATTTGGTTTAAAATTTGCTATGACACGCAATATTCTTAGTTTTGTATTTGCTTTTATAATAGCTCTTATGATAGGAGTGATTATGTAAAATGATAGAAATAATTAAAAAGAACAAATTGATGACAGTAGTATTTTTAATATATATTTTTTTATTTATCGTAATGCCTGATAAGGCTTATTTATCTGTAAAAAACAGCATGTATTATATTATAGAAATGATTGAAATTTTGCCTGTAATTTTTATACTTACATCAATTATTGAAGCGTGGGTTCCTAAAGAAGTGATATTAAATGGATTTGGAGAAAAGTCAGGAATAAAGGGAAATATATTTTCGTTCTTATTGGGAAGTTTTTCAGCAGGCCCTATTTATGCAGCATTTCCTATCTGTAAAATGCTTTTAAAAAAAGGTGCAAGTATATCAAATGTAGTTATTATCTTAAGTTCGTGGGCTGTTATAAAAGTGCCTATGCTTGCTAATGAAGCAAAATTTTTAGGTCCAAAGTTTATGGGAATAAGATGGATACTAACAGTAATATCTATCCTTATAATGTCATATCTAACTGCTGTATTTGTAAAAAAAGAAGACATTGCTCTTAAAGAAGAGCAAAGTTTAAATAAAGTAACTGGAATAGATATAAAAAAACAATACTGTATAGGATGTGGATTGTGTGAAAAATTAATGCCTCAACATTTTAAATTAGTGGATAAAAAAGCACATATAAGAGAGGCTGTACTTGATGATGCAAAAATAAATGAGTTAAAAGAGGTAATCGATAAATGTCCTGTTAAAGCAATATATTTAAAATGATATCTTAGAAAATAAATTTCATGTTATAATAAAACAAGATTATTTATATTAAATCTAAAAATAAAAAAGTCGTCGACCTCCAGTAGGGGAAAAATCCTGGGGGATCGACGACAATTTAATTTAGCCTACAACTCCCGAAAAATAAACATTTTATAAAAAAATATATAAAAAAAGAAGGAATTTTTAAAAAGACGTAGAAAATATAAAATAGCGATAAATACNCATTTTATAAAAAAATATATAAAAAAAGAAGGAATTTTTAAAAAGACGTAGAAAATATAAAATAGCGATAAATACAGCAATCAAATGGGTTTCTAGCCTACCTATGAGGAATTGAAACCCGCAAAAATCACAAGTATAAATATTTTTCATAAATAGTTTCTAGCCTACCTATGAGGAATTGAAACAGAATATTAGTACGAAAAGAGGAAGAAAATGAATTATAAAGTTCATATAAAATTATTAATTGCAGCAATTATTGCATTATTAGTTTTAACTTCAGGCTGTACACAAACAGAGTTAGATAGTGATAAAACAGAAATTTCAGAAAACCCAAATCAAGAAGAAACAGTTAGTAGTGATGAAAAAGAACAAGTTATTTCCAAAGAAATAGAAGAAAGAGAAGAAAGAGTAATCTTAAACCTAGAAGGTATGGTAATACAGGATAGAATACCAACGCCTGAGGGCTATGAAAGAATTGATGTAAAAGAAGATTCTTTTGCTTATTATCTTAGGAATTTACCCCTAAAGCCCCATGGAGAAAAGGTACACTATTATAATGGAAAGACTAAAACAGCTAATGTTTATGATGCTGTTATTGATATGGATATCGGGGAGAGAGACCTGCAGCAGTGTGCAGATGCAGTAATAAGGTTAAGAGCTGAATATCTATATAGTCAGGAAAGATTTGATGAAATCCATTTTAATTTTACCAATGGCTTTAGAGCAGATTATAAAAAGTGGATGGAAGGATATAGAATTGCTATTGATGGAAATAATGTCAGTTGGGTAAAAAGGGCAGATAATTTAAATGATTATCAGTCGTTTAGAAAATATCTGGATATGGTATTTTCTTATGCAGGAACTCTTTCCTTATCACAAGAAATGGTATCAGTCCCTATTGAAGAGATGAAAATAGGAGATGTTTTCATACAGGGGGGAAGTCCTGGACATTGTGTTATTGTAGTAGATATGGCTGAAAACAAAGAAACTGGAGAAAAGCTGTTTTTATTAGCTCAGAGTTATATGCCAGCACAGGATATTCATTTACTAAAAAACTTACAAAATGAAAAAATAAGTCCTTGGTATTCATTAAATTTTGGAGATGTACTTAAAACACCAGAATGGACATTTTCAAAAGATGATTTAAAGCGATTTGAAGGTGAGTCCTCTTACTAAAATTTTAAAACATTAATAATTTCTTCTCTAATTAAGAGAGGATTATTTTTTATTTATATTTTTAAAAGATTAAATTTTATTGTTAAAATTATCTAAAAATTTTAGATATCTTTAGACTTATTTAATTATAAGATGTTGTTTTTAATCAGTTTAAGTATGCTATAATTTAAAATATCTTAAATATATTTAGAAATAAATATGGAGAAGGTTTATGTTAAAAAGTTTAATTTTAAAATTATTCACTTAGTTTTTTTATTTTAAAATCTTTTTCACAAAGGGAGCATTTTTTGAGGATGTATTTTTAAAAAAAGAAGTAATAAATTCTGAGCATCATTATACAGGTAAAAATATATATGGAGATATTCATATTATAGTTAAAGAATTAAAAGATAATTTAATAGAAGTAATTTATAATTTGCCTAATAATATCAAAAGACATTATATAGTAAACTTAAAAAACTCAAGAGATTGGAATTTTAAAACTAGGATTATATTTTTAGTAGCAGGGATAACATTAATGGTAGTAGCAATATATGTGTAATAAGTACAAGATATCAGGAGGAAATTATGATTATAAGATTAGCACGATTTGAAGATGAAGAGAAAATTTCAAAATTAATTTCACAATTTAGAGTTGAACTAAAAGCACTTAAAGGGATAAAAGCGTCTCCTAATATAGAGTATGCAAAAGAGGAATTTAGAGAATATATGGAAGCAAAATTCCCCATATTTGTTGCTGAAGATAATGATGAGTTATTGGGATATTTAGTTTGCAGGATAGATGGTAGTGTAGTATGGGCAGAATCTATATTTGTTTCTAATAATTCGAGAAGAAAAGGAATAGCTTCTAAATTATATGAGGAAGCAGAGAAAATAGCTAAAAAACTAGGAGGAGATACGGTTTATAACTGGGTACATCCTAATAATGATAAGATCATACCATTTTTATTAAAAAGAGGATATAATGTTTTAAATCTTATAGAGATAAGAAAGCCAAAAGAGAATGAAGTATTTACTCAAAAAATAAAAATAGGGAAATATGAATATAACTATTAAAAAACAAATAACATATTATTAATAAAAAAATCTGGGGATTGATGACAATTTAATTTAGCCCACAAACTCTGTTTTTATTGATATGGATATCAGGAAGAGGCACTTACAAAATATGATTTAAAGCATTTAAAGTGAGATAAACTTTAAAAAATAAATATTGTGATTAGATATCACAAAAATATTGTTAAACAAAGTATTTTATTATGGTATATAGATAAAACTAAGCAAATGAAAGGTAGATTTAATCTATCTCATTCATTTGCTTTTTTTTATAAATTGGATAAATCATCAATTATTTCGTGTATAAATACACATGATTTTATAAGACAAAAGATATTAAGTATATAAATTTTAAAATTAAATTTATTATTTTTTTTAATTTTATAATGTTAAGTAGATATAAGAAATCCATAAGGAGTGATTATCGTGGACCTTAAATCCCTTACTAATTCAAGATTAATATCAGTTGATCTTGATGTTAAAAGCAAGGAAGATTTAATAGCTCAATTAGTAGAGCAATTATACAAAGAGGGTAAAATTAGTTCAAAAAAGGAATTTCTAAAAGCAGTATTAGACCGTGAAAAGTTATCACCCACAGGTCTAGAAGGTGGTCTTGCAATTCCTCATGGAAAATCAAAAGCTGTAAAAGAAGCCTCCTTTGCTGTTGCAAAATTAAAAAAACCAATCGAAAATTGGGAAAGTATTGATCCAAATAATAAAGTAGAACTTGTATTTTTATTAGCTATTCCAGAAGAAGAAGCTGGTTCAACTCATTTAAAAGTATTATCCACTCTTGCTGAAAACATGGCAAATCCCAAATATAGAGAACAATTATTAAATTCAAGTAATGCTAATGAACTATATGAAAACTTAAATAAAAAGAAAGAAGAAAAAACCACTGTTAAAACTAATAATGATTCAAATAAAACAATTTTAGCAGTAACTGCCTGTCCAGCGGGGATTGCCCATACCTATATGGCAGCAGAATCCCTACAAATAGCTGCTAAGGAATTAGGAGTTACAATTTATGTTGAAAAACAAGGGGCAAACGGAATAGAAGACCGTCATACCCAAGAACAATTAAAAAAAGCAGATGTTGTAATTTTTGCAAATGATGTTGCAGTAAAAGAAGAAGAAAGATATCAACATCTACCAATTTATAAAACAACAGTAGCTACTCCCCTAAAAGATGCCAAAGGAGTAATTAAAAAAGCTCTTAAACTATCTGAACAAGAAGGTAAAAAAGAATACAAACCCCAAGAAAATGTAAATAGTGGAGATAAAGTTTCTTTAAAAAGTGAACTTAAAAATTCAATTTTAACTGGGATATCTTATATTATTCCAATTATTGTTGCAGGAGGTATGATACTAGCCTTTGCTGTTTTAGTAGCTCAAGGCTTTGGATTACAAGAATTATATAATACAGAAGGTTCATGGTTATGGATGTTTCGTAAATTAGGTGGCAATATGCTAGGAACATTAATGGTACCTATTTTATCTGGATATATGGCTTATGCTATAGCAGATAAACCAGCTCTAGGACCAGGTTTTGCCGCAGGAGTCGCTGCTAATTTAATTAACGGTGGATTCCTAGGTGGGATGCTTGGTGGTTTCTTAGCGGGATATATTATGAAATATTTAAAGAAAACTATCTCTCCTAAAGGAACTTTTGCTGGATTTATAAGCTTTTGGGTATATCCTGTTTTAGGGTCATTAGCCGTTGGAATTTTAATGTTATTAGTATTTGGTCGTCCAGTAGCAGGTTTAAATCAATTATTACTAGATTGGTTAAATAATCTATCAGGAACTAATGCAATTTTATTAGGTGCAGTAATAGGAATTATGGTTTCCTTTGACTTAGGTGGTCCAATAAATAAAGCTGCATATACCTTTTGCATTGGAGCTATGGCTAATGGGAATTATGTTCCTTATGCAACCTTTGCGTCTGTTAAAATGGTATCCGCATTTTCCGTAACAGCAGCCACACTTTTATTTAAACAGTATTTTGAAGAACATGAAAGGGAAGTTGGTAAATCAACTTGGTTATTAGGTTTAGCAGGTATTACAGAAGGTGCAATCCCATTTATGATAGAAGACCCATTTAGAGTTATTCCTTCATTATGCATAGGCTCAGCTATTACTGGAGCAATTGTAACTAGTTCAAATATTGGTTTAAGTGTTCCAGGAGCAGGAATCTTCTCCTTAGTTGTATTAGAAGGTGCACCATTTGTTCAAGCTGGTTTTATATGGCTAGGTGCTGCCTTAATAGGTGCCGCTGTTTCAGCAGCTTTATTAGTAATTACCCGTGCACATAAATTAAAAAAAGCTAAGGATAATGATTAAATTTATGAAAAATTAAATACTATATCAGTTTGTTAAGAAACTAATAGAACTTAATAATTTTTATAAAGGAGTATTTAGAATGAAGAAAAACGTTCATATAGTTCCTCATATGCACTGGGATAGAGAATGGTATTTTTCAACAGAAGAATCAAGAATTCTTTTAGTCAATAATATGGAAGAAATATTAGATATGTTAGAAAACAATGATGATTATCCATATTATGTTTTAGATGGTCAAACTGCTATTTTAGAAGATTATTTTCAAGTAAAACCTGAAAATAAAGAAAGATTAAAGAAATTAGTAAAAGAAGGAAAGCTTATTATAGGACCTTGGTATACTCAAACAGATGAAATGGTAGTAGGAGGAGAGTCTATTCTTCGTAATCTTTTATATGGAATAAAGGATTCAAAAGAATTTGGACAACCTATGAAAATAGGATATCTTCCAGATTCCTTTGGACAATCAGCACAGCTACCACAGATTCTTAATGGTTTTGATATTAATCGTGCTATTTTTTGGCGTGGGACATCAGAACGCCACGGAACTAATAAAACAGAATTTTATTGGGAAAGTGATACAGGCTCAAAGGTATTAACACAATTATTACCTCTAGGTTATGCCATAGGTAAATATCTCCCTGTTGATGAAGAACAGCTTAAAACTAGAATGGATAAATATTTCTCTGTATTAGATAAAGGAGCTACTACTGATCATATTATTATTCCCAATGGACATGACCAGATGCCAATTCAAAAAAATATATTCGAAGTAATAAGAAAACTTAAAAAGTTATATCCAGAGAGAGAATTCTTCTTAAGTCGATACGAAAAAATATTTGAACAATTAGGAAAAAATGAAGAATTGCCAGTATTAAAAGGTGAATTCCTTGATGGAAAATACATGAGAGTTCATAGAAGTATTTACTCCACAAGAATGGATATTAAGGCAGCCAATGCTCGTATTGAAAATAAAATTACAAATATTTTAGAACCCCTTGCAGCCCTAGCCTATAGTTTAGGTTTTGAATATCATAGCGGTTTAATAGAATTAATATGGAAAGAGATTATGAAAAATCATGCCCATGATAGCATTGGATGTTGTTGTTCAGATAAAGTCCATAAAGAAATTATGTCCCGTTTCTTTATTGCAGAAGAAAGAGTAGACCAATTAATTAATTTTTATATGAGAAAAATTGCAGATGCTATTCCAACAGACATAGCATTAGATAAATTAGTTTTATTTAACCTTCTTCCATATGAAAGAGAAGTAATAACAGAAGCAGAAATCATTACAAAAATGAAAAATTTTGAGTTAGTAGATACTAATGGAAATACTATTAACTTTGATATTATTAATAAAGAAATTATAGATCCTGGTTTAATTGACAGACAAATCGTACACTATGGAAATTATGATCCTTTTATAAAATACACACTACAACTTAAGGATAATATAAAAGCCATGGGGTATAAATCATATCTTATAAAAGAGATAAAAGATGAAAGATTATTAGAAGTTAAAGATATAAAAAAAGTAGAGGAAATAGAAACAGATTACTATAAAATTTCAGTAAATGAAAATGGAAGTATCAAATTATATGATAAGAAATCAGATAAAATATTTGACCAAGTTTTAGTTATAGAAGATGGCTCTGATGACGGTGATGAATACGATTACTCACCCTTAGAAAATGATTTTATAGTAAAAAGCGATAAGATAAAAGCTAATTATGAAATAAAACAAAATGACTACTTTGCCTATGTAAATATTGATTATACTCTAGATGTTCCAAAGGATTTAGAAAGTAGAAAAAATAAAGTATGTGATAGTACCATTGATATTAAAATTGAATTAAAAGTACCCATAAATAGTCCTATTATAGATGTTCGTATGAATATAAATAACAATGCAAAGGATCATAGAGTAAGAGCATTAATTCCAACTAATATTAAATCAAAATTTTCCATTTCCGATAATCAATTTGGAAGTATTAAAAGACCTGTTATAGATTCTGCTATGGAAGTTTGGGAAAAAGAAGATTGGGATGAACGTCCAGATTCCATTTATCCAATGCTTAGTTATGTAGGATTATCTAATGACGAACATGGATTAGCAGTATTATCTAATAGTACAAGGGAATTTGAAATAGTTGGAGAAGATTATGATATAATTGCATTAACCCTATTTAGAAGTGTTGGAGTTCTTGGGAAGGAAGAATTATTACGTAGACCCGGCCGTCCTTCAGGTATTAAGCTTAAAACACCTAACTCTCAAATGCTTGGCAATATAGAACTACACTTTGCATTAATTAGTCATCAAAAATCTACATTAAAAGCAAATATAGCTAGAGCAGCCAAAGAATTTTTAACTCCAATTTACACCTATAATAAAATGCCATATAATGCTATGAAATTAAATAGCAGTGAAATACAATTACCCTATGAATACAGCTTATTTAAGCAAGAAGATATTGATATAGTTTTAAGCGTTGTAAAAAAAGCAGAACAAGATGATGGCTTAATCATTAGATATTTTAATGGTACTGATGGTGAAAAAACAGCTAAGTATAGATTTAATAAAGAAGTTAAATCAGTTTATAAAACTAATCTAAATGAGGAAATTAAGACAGAACTAAAATTAGAAGATACGAAAATTAACCAAGCAGTAAAGAAAAATGAAGTACAAACAATTTTAATTAAGTTTTAAAAACTCTGTCGACCTCCAGTAGTGCAAAAACCCCGGAGGTCGACGGAATTTAATTCTTATTAACTTGTACGGTTACTACTTTATCGCCATGAGTTTTGTCTCCGAAGTTCACACTTATATCTGAAACAATATCCATGTTTGTTAGTACTACTGGTGTAATATGACTTTTTGCTTTTTCTTTAATAATAGCAGTATCAAATTCTAACAATAAATCTCCTTTTTTGACGGTATCTCCTTGATTAACATAAGCTATAAAACCTTCTCCTTTTAAATTAACTGTATCAATACCTATATGAATTAATACTTCTAAGCCTTCAGATGTTTTAATAGCTATAGCATGTTTAGTTGGGAATAAAACTTCAATTTTTCCATCTATTGGTGCATATACTTTATTATCCTTTGGTATAATAGCATAACCATCTCCCATCATTTTTCCTGCAAAGACTTGGTCTGGAACTTCTGATAATTCCACAACTTTACCATCTAATGGACATGCTAAGTTTATTTCAGATACTGAGTTTACAGGTGTTTTGGTATCGACTTTTTCTTCTATCTTTTCAGTTTCATTAGTTGATGAAATATAGCCACCATTAGAGATAATGGCTTTTATATCATCTTTAATCTTTTCAGCTTCTGTTCCAAATACTGCTTGAACATTATTTCCACTAATCATAACTCCAGCTGCACCTAAAGATTTTAATGTACCTTGATTAACAAGGGATATATCTTTTAAAGTAAGTCTTAATCTTGTTATACAAGCATCTAAAACTTCGATATTATCTTTTCCACCTATGGCTTCTAAGACTTTAGCCGCTTTTTCACTTCTAGTAAAGTTAAGGGAAGCTTTAGCATCATCAGTTTCATCTTCTCGACCGGGTGTTTTAGCATCAGTTGCTTTTATTACAGCATAAAATACGAAGAAATACAATGCAAAATAAGCGATTCCTACAAACCAGATAAGAAGAGGATGACCAGCAAATTTAAAACCTAATAAATAAT
The DNA here is from genome assembly GCF_001466305.1 of Defluviitalea phaphyphila. Taxonomy (GTDB): domain Bacteria; phylum Bacillota; class Clostridia; order Lachnospirales; family Defluviitaleaceae; genus Defluviitalea_A; species Defluviitalea_A phaphyphila. The sequence continues at coordinate 36,788 of NZ_JWID01000013.1, read as the reverse complement.
CAATAAATGAAGCTGAGAAAGTATAGCCAAGTCTTATATTTAGAATACTTGTTAATATACCAGATAAAAAAGCAGCGGCTACATGGAATACAAATAATATAGGTGCTACGAATATAAATGAAAACTCTATAGGTTCAGTTATACCTGTTAAAAAAGCTACAAAAGCTGCAGATATCATCATACCAGATATTTTTTTTCTATTTTCTTTTTTAGCGGTTGCTATCATAGCTGTAGCTGCTCCAGGGAGTCCAAACATTAATACAGGAAACTCTGAAGCCATAAATCTTCCGGCAGTTGGGTCTCCATGAAAATACCTTGCTGTATCTCCAAAGTAAGAAACACCGTTAGATACATATTCACCTACTTGATAAAGGAATGTTGGATAATACATATGATGCAAACCTACAGGAATAAGTAACCTTTTACCAGCAGCATATAATGCAGGTCCAAATACAGAGGAACTTGCCCATTGAGAGAATACATTAATTCCGTCTTGTATAGGAGCCCAAATTTTAACACCTATAGAAGCAAAAATTAAAGCTGCAAAAGATGTAATAATTGGAACAAATCTTTTTCCACCAAAGAAGCCTAATACTTGAGGCAATTTAATATCATGAAACTTATTGTATAAAATAGCAGCAATTAAACCGATGATAATTCCACCAAATACCCCCATATTAATCGTTGTTTTTGAAACAATATCAGCATAGGCAGGAGTTTGCATAAATGCATCTAAAGATACACCAAGTTCAGATGCTGTTTTTGTTGCTAATGCTAATGCAGCATTAGCACTAGCAACTTTAATAATGGCTTGTAATATTAACTGACCAACTACTGCTGCTAAAGCTGCCACTGCTTCTCCACCAGAAAATCCTATGGTGACACCAACAGCAAAAATCATTGGAAGATTAGTAAATATAGCATCACCTGCTTGAGCCATATAGGGAATGTTTAATAAATCTGGTTGACCAAATCTTAATAAAAGACCAGCTGCAGGTAATACTGATACAGGCAACATCAGAGATTTACCTATTTTTTGAAGTACAGAAAAAAGTTTTTTCAAAGTTAATACCTCCTTAAAATAAATAGAATTTTATTATTTCCAAAATAAAAATGATGTAAAAATTTATAATAAAAAAGCACGAGTTAAAGACTATACCTAAAAATCATTAGATATACTCTTTAACTCGTGCCTAATTTAATAGTAACACTAATTATAATTTTTAATTCTACTAATATGAAGAGTTATATAGCCAAGCTCATCTTCTGGTATTTTTATAGAAAACAAGTTTTCTATTTTAATAGCAACTTTAATAGCTATATTATAATAATTATAGTATTCTTTTTTAATGATGTCAAGCAGATGATTTTTAATACATTTTTTGTTTTTAACCCTATCTATCATAAAATTTAGATGTGTAATGGTTCTTATATAAGTTAAGGAACTTTTATCTATTTCTACATCTAAGAGATTATATAAAAACTCTATAACTTCTCCAATTTTTTTAGTATAGGCAAGGGTATCTCCTACATTTTGATCACCTACAGCAGCATGAATATGCATGCATATAAAAGCAGCTTCATCCATTGGAAGGTTGATTTTAAAAGCTGTATTTATCATATCTAAAGCTTTTTTAGCTAATTTAAATTCTAAAGGGTATAAAGCTTGTATCTCGTTATAAAAAGGATTTTCTATTTTTATACCTTCTTTTGTTCTTATAATTGCAAAATTTATGTGGTCTGGAAGAGAAATATGTATAGACTCATTAAGCTTTACCTTTAATTCTTTTTCACATAAAGAAATAATTTCCTCGGAAATACCAACAATATGATTATTGATTTTGTTTAATACTTTATTAAAATTATCCCTGTTTTTTTTAGATTGCTTAATAAATATATTTTCTATTTGATTTTCACTTATAGTTTTCCCTTTATTTGTATTAAAACCTATAGCTTTACCAACTAGAACATATTCTTCTCCTTTTTTATTAGCAATAACAACATTATTATTTAAGACTTTTTTAATAATATAGCTATCCATATATCTCTATGACCTCCACATGAAAATCCATCATAACTAAAACAATATTTATAATTCTATAACAAGCAGTGTTTGAATTCAAGAAAAAAGTAAGGCAAGTATAAAGCATCATTTTTTATTAATAATATTATTTGCCAGTTTTAAAAATAAATTATAAATTTATTTATTGAAAGGCTAATTTTCTTATATTTATATACATTACATATTTGGAATAGCCATCTTCAGAGGTAGAAGCTAGTATTTTATCATGGAAATTTAACCTAAAAATAATCGATAAATATAAATTAAATTTTATTAGCTGTATTTTTGAATTATGATTTTATTCAGTGGAATAAATTGCAAGGCAGCGAGAAATAAAAAATAGAAAAATAAAAAAGTCGTCGACCTGTAGTAGGGGAAAAACTCCGGGGGATCGACGGAATTTAATTTAGCCTACAAAACCCAAAAAATAAGCATTTTATAAAAAATATATAAAAAAAGAAGGATTTTTTAAAAAGATGTAGAAAATATAAAATAGTGATAAATACAGCAAACAAATGGGTTTCTAGCCTATCTATAAGAAAGGATGGTTTAATGGAAATATTTCAATACTTAGAAGAAATGCAAAATGAATTATTTGAAGGAGATTTAGAAAAAATAGAAGAAAAATATTCTTCATTATGTTTAAAATTAGCAGGAAAAGAGCAGGTAGAAAAAATTAGAAGTGTAAATTTAGAAGCTTTTGAGCAAGGACTTAAAGAAGGATTGATACAATCCATAGATATAGCTAATCAAAATTCGGCAAAGGCTATCTATTATGAATATGATCTAGATAATGAATGGAACAGTGGATTTTTTATATGTGAAGAGTATAATTCATTAGAAGAAGAAGACGATGACTGGGCATGTGATTGGAACGAAGTAATTGATGGCCCAGATTTAAAAAGTTATGGAGATATTTATTTAGAAAATGGATTTGATTCAACTGATAAGGCTATTGGAAGTACTTTATATTTAGTTGCAAGAACTGTTTGTGTTTTTGCAAAAGTAGTATCAGAGATAGCTAATACAGTTAAAATACCTATATGCATTGCTTTTCACGACCAAGACCCAATAATGAGAATAAGCAAAGATAATTAATTTAAATAGGATATTAAATTTTCAAATTCATAAATTAATAAAACTAAAAAATCCGTCGACCTCCAGTAGTGCAAAAATCCCGGGGGGTCGACGGAATTCAATTTAGCCTACAAACCCCGAAAAATAAGCATTTTATAAAAAAATATATAAAAAAAGAAGGATTTTTTTAAAAGACGTAGAAAATATAAAATAGCGATAAACACAGCAACCCAATGGGTTTAGAAACTACCTATAAGGAATTGAAACATTCATTGGAGTCTAAACCCCATTTTGTAATACCAGTTTAGAAACTACCTATAAGGAATTGAAACAATTTATATAAATATCAATAAATTTTTAATTATATTTTGTTTAGAAACTACCTATAAGGAATTGAAACTAAACTTCTAAATTACCATAATAAGTTTCAAGTACTTGTTTAGAAACTACCTATAAGGAATTGAAACATATATTCTATATTTTCACATTGAAACTTCCAATGCTGTTTAGAAACTACCTATAAGGATTGAAATAAGGAACTGCGAAAAGTAGTTCTTTTTTTATGTTTTAATTATTTTGAGAATTGTAGATAAATTCGAAATTTATTTAAAATAAAAAGGAGAAATATTGATTTTCTTGTTAAATATGATAAAATAAAAGCAAATTATTTATATTTATGATATAAATTTGTCTATTTATAGTGGTAATAAAATATCATTATTGAATTGAAGGGGTGTCTATGAAAACTATAAAAGTTAAATTTAACACCTTAACTCCTATTTATTTTGGAAACGCAATACAAGATTTCACAGAAATAAGACCGTCTGCAATTTTAGGATGTATGCGTTTTTGGTTAGATGTTGTAAATGTGTTAAATGATAAAAAAATTACGATGGATCAAATAGATGAATCAACAAAAAATACTAATAAAGAAGATTCTAAACCAAAGATTAATGAAATTATATTAAAGAAATTATTTGAAAATCCTAAAGATTCTTCTTGGGATGAAATGATTTTAGAGGAATACAAAAAAACTTTTAAAATAAAAAAATGGTCCGATCTTTTATTTGGTTGTGAGAATTTTAAAGGGAATATAACTATAGAAAAAATTACAGATATAAAAAATAATATTTCAGAAATAAAAAAAATTAAAATAGAAATTAAAAAAAATAATAAAAAAGCTAAATGTTGGTTTCTTCCTTCTAAACTTTATATAGGAAAACTTTCTGTGAAGTTTAAAGTAAATGAACTTCTTTTAGAAGATTATTTCTATCCACTTCTGTATTTTATAAATGAAGTAGGTTATTTAGGTGGTAAATGGAATCTTGGTTTTGGTAGAGTGGAAGTATTAGAGGTTATTGATGAATCTATAAAACAGGAAGTAAATTTAAAAAAATATGCTAAGTTTACTAAATCCATTACCATAAAAAATAAAAAAGAGTATGATATAAAAAAGCACTTTGAAAATATAAAATATAGAATAAATGATAATAAAGGGCAATTAGTAGTATTAGCAGAAACTAATGAAGAATTTGAACCTTTTAAAAATAAAAAAAGTAATAAAGCGATAAAAAAATATGTAGAAAGCACATATAAAAGTTATATAACGGATGTTTTAAAAGAAAAAACAGAATATAGGAATGTAATAAAAGGATATCTAAGGCATAAAGTTTTTGGTACAACAAAGGAAGGGACTCAAGGTTCAAAGGTATTGCCGTATGTAGGAAAAGATGATAGTGGCAATTTTAAAACAGGATTTTTACTTCTCGATGGCTTATATTATTAAAAAGGTGGTGGAAATAAAGGTGAAAGATTACGTATATGATGAATTTTTGATTGTTAAAAAAAAATTGGAAGAAAATTTAAAAAACAAAGAAAATAAAAAAGAGGATATATTTAATTATATATCTAATTATTACGATAAATTAAAATGTTATGGTCTATCTAAGATGTTATTTGTTATAAAAAGCGAAATATTAAATCCAGAAGATAAAGAAGAAGAAAAAAAATTTCAAAAAAAAGTAAGAGAAATATTAAAAGAATATATAATATTATTTAATCAAAAAAATTGGGAAAATGAAAATATAGAAAAACTTGATATCGAGTATTTAAAGAGCAATATTGTTGAACCTTCTATACCATATACATTAGCAATTTTTACAAACATTACACTTAAACAGCCCTATTTTTCCCGTGATGATGAAGAATATTATTATATAAACAATCCTATTTTAAAAGATAAAGCTACCAAAACTCCCATGGCAAGAGGTAGTGGAATAAAAGGGAAACTTTCAGTATGTGCAGCTGAAGTAATATATGAATCAATTAATCAAGATAAAAATAATTTAATCAGTGAATTAATAAAATATTTAAGAATTTTTGGCAGTGGGAATGATGAAATAAAAACATTAAATGAACTATTAAAAAAATTATTCAATAGTGAGAATTTAGGTAGTCTGACGGATAAAACAAAAAAAGAAATAGCAGCCCAATTTATTAATTTTATTTTGCTAAATTTTGGTGGAAAGATTACTAAAAAAACAATTGATAGCATATTGGCTTCAAAAAATCACGAAAATATTGTAAATGAAATAATAGATTGGATAAATCAAAATATAAAAGATAAAGAAGAGTTTAAAATTCAAAAAGGTAGGCTTACTTTTTATCCCATGTATTTTAACAAAATTAACATAGAGATTATAAATAGACATTCAAGGGAAAAAAGAGCAGGAGAAGCCCCAATATATTTTGAGGTAGTACCTAAAGGAGAAAAGGCAAATCTTATATTAGTCTACACACCTTTTGATATTATATTTAGCAAAAATAAAGAAGAGATGAGAAAAGAGGCAGAAGAAGATTTAGATTTTATAATAAAATCTCTTGAAAAACTTCAAGAAGAAGGGATTGGAGCAAAAAGAAAATATGGATGGGGTCAGTTTGAGATGAAAGATAAAACTATAATAAAACGAAATCAAGATGAGTTAAAGGAATATGAAGGATGGACAATTGAATAAATAAGGCAAAAGGGGAGGTAGTAGATGGCTAATAAAATATATGAGTTAAAAGATAACAGTACAGAAATTTTAAAAGCTGAAACAGCGGCTCTCTTATTTAATTTAGGAAAAACTCATGTTGGTTTTGGTGGTTGGAAGGGTAAGGTTAAACCTGATATAGATGAAACTCAATTTAAAAATAGATTTGGATATGAAAAATTTAGCAAATATGATGAATACTATAATAAAAAAATTTATGAATTTGATATGAGAATAAAAAAAAGTAGTTCATCTGAAGATAGTAGTGACGAATTACTTAAATTTATTTTAAATACAAAGATTAATATTTTAAATACAGAGATTAATATTACAGAAAGTAAAATTGAATTTATTGAAATAATGAAAGGTAATGTGAGCAATAAAAAATTTGTAGAAAAGGTTTTTGCTAGAGGGTGTGAGAATATAAATTCTGGTATTGACAAAGGAAGTCCTAATGCAGGACAAAAGCTTAATATATTATGGCTTTCTAATGCCTTTGGAAGTTTTAAAGAGGAAATTAATTCTATGTATTTAGATGAAAAGAGAAAAAATTTTTTTGAAAATCTTTTTTACTTTTTAGATAAAAATAATTATTTTACAGATCCATGTTGGGGAAAAATAAGAAAATATATATTTGAAAATATAAAGCAGTGGTATAGCCATCTTTTAAGTGATGACCGATATCCTATAAATGATGTCAGTCTTTGGGATCAGGCATATATGACTGCTACTATGTTTAAAAGTGCTTTAGCAGCAATAGTATTAGATAATAATAAATATAATACATATCAAGAAAATCCACAGGATATAAAATGGTGTATACTTGGAGTTCAATATGATAAAAAATCCCTTTATGAGAAAGCACTAAAATGTAGTTATATACAAGGTTACAAAGAAATTATAAAAAAAATTGATAATAATGTTAAAAATTTAATAGAAATAAAATATGCCTTTGGTAATGAGATATATAGAGATGAAACAGGCATTTATTTTCTTGCTCCAGAAAATATTAAGGGAGAAAAAATAGAAACCAATAGTTCATCTAATTTTTATAATATACATAGTGACTTATCTTTATTAGAAAAAGAAATATATGAGATTTTTAAAGAAGAAAGTGATTCAGAAGTATTTCCCTATATTTTATGTACCGAAGAAAGTAGAGGTCTTTTAACTCTTTCAAAATTACTTGAAAATTCAAGAGATAATTTTTTAAATAAAAAGATATACAGTTTTCCCGAAGTAAAAAAAGCTAGTAATAATATATGTCAGATTTGTGGTGTAAGGACTGCAGAAACTTTTGATGGAGATTACCATGTATGTGATATTTGCAATAAGAGAAGACAGTCAAGAGTTAAAAACTGGTTTGATAATTTAGAGGAAGAAACCATATGGACAGGTGAATTGCAAAGTGATAATGGTAAAATTGCCCTTATAACCTTCAAGTTTGATTTAGATTTGTGGCTTAATGGGGAAATGATGAGTAGTTTAAAAATGCATGAAAATGTTCAAGTTGATGGATATCAATATATAAAATATTTTATAGAAAATATGTTTTGCAATCGGATTATTTTTAGTGAAGAAATCATTAATTTGATAAAAGAGCAAAGAGATAAGTTCAACAAATTTAATATAAAAGAGACAAATATATGCTATAGTAAATTAAGAAATTTAAATAACGAACTTGAAAAATTTAAAAATATCAGATATACGATGGACAAATTATGTGAAGACATAAAAGAATATATTTATAGACAGAATGTATCTGATAAAATTAAAAAGCATATAGATGATATCAGAGATAATTTATCCAATTTAGAAGGGAAAATTCCTCAAAATGATGATTTAAATAATTTATATGTGGCTTTAGATTATATAGAAGAAAAAATGCATCGTATAGATAAGCTACAATTATGTAAAAATTGGTTACTTGGATATATTGTAGGTAAAAATAGTCCTAAAAATATAATTGGAATTGCATATGATGCATTTGATGGATGTTGTAGGCATAATGAAACACTAAAAGATCTTTTTAAACAGATTTTTATTAATCCAGCTGCAGATAAAGGATGGATAAGTTTATTTAATTCAGAAAAAGAAATTATTAATGTTAGTACTGGAGAAATTAAATTTGATCAGATGACTGATGAACATATAGAGTTGTTTTCTAAACTACTTTTTCAGCTCCTCATAACTAAATCTCCTTCACCAGCAAGGCTTAAACGTATATGGGATAGTACTCAAAACTTTATGGAAGAAGTAAACCAAAATGCATACAAACTTTTAGATTTAGATAATGAAAAGTATAGAACTTACAGACTTATTTTTAGAGTAGACCAAAGTTATCCAGAAGGACTATATAAATACAAAGAATTAGATTTTTATTATAAAAGTGGGAATATTCTACTTATAACTTCTCTTTCAAAAGCTAAAAAATTTATCTTTAGAGATGATAGTGCAAAAGAAATTATAAATAATAATCAAGATGTCGACGAATTAAAGAATTATTTAAAACTAATAACAATAGAAAAAGTTAATGATGATAAGACAAAAATTACATTAAACAAAGATAATTTAGTTGAAATATGTAAATACAAACCTGTATTTACCATAACATCTCCAAGTCCTATATCAACCCAGCTTATAATTCCTGCTGATAAAACACAGGATTTTATTACAAAAGTGCAGGAAATATATATGAAGCACTTTAAATTGGTATATGGGAAGCTGCCTTTACATATAGGTGTTGTTGTTCAAGATTATAAAATGCCTCTATACATAGGTATAAAAGCTTTAAGAAAAATGGAAAGACAATTAGAAAGACCGGAAGATATAGAAAAAACGGCTTTGATTTTAGATAAAAATGAAATGAAAAAGTTGCCTTGTAAATGTAAAATTTCTAGTAAAACAAAGGATGGGATATGTCAGTTTTATTCTCTTTATAAAACTAGTGATGATGAAGGTTTTGAATTTTTCTTTTTAAATAATGAAGAAAAATTCTCTATTCCATTAGATTCTAATACTACTAAAGATGTAAAATACACTATTTATCCGAATACAGTAGATTTTGAATTCATAGATACTAATACTAGGGTAAATGATATCTATTATGATAAAGAAACATATAAAAGATATTTAAAATTAAAAAATAATAGACCGTATACTTGGGAAGAATGGGAAAAGTTTGAAGCATTTAAAGAGATTTTTCATGATAATTTCAAAACAAAATTAAATAATCTTATAAGTCTTTTATATTCCAAAATGTATGATTGGCAGGTAATAGAAGGTAAAAACTATGATGAGTTTAAAAAATTCTGTGCTGTTTTATTCTATAACACTCTTGAATTGAAAAATAACGAGGATATTGTTTCAAAACTATATAAAATTTTTGGTATTAACCAAGATGATAATACAGAAGCAAATTTCATAGATAATATTTTAAATTTAGAAAATGAAAAATTTATAAAAAGTATATTGATGTTTTTAGATATGTATGAATTCTGGCATAAAGCTTTGAGGGAGGTTTAAAAATGTCTAACATGATTGAAGAAATTAAAATATTTAGTAAAGCTACAGATCCTATATATATAGGTACAGGAGGATATACTATTGGACGGGTAGATAATACTATAGTGAGGGACCCGCTAAATAGGGTGCCAAAAATTCCTGGATCATCCCTTGCAGGTACTTGGAGATTTTATAGTGCCCTTTATTTTCAAGGTAAATGGAAAGATTTAGATTATACTTGGTCAAAGTTTAAAAGGAAAGAGGATTTCATAAAATCCTATATAGATTATTTGAAAGGTAAAGGCTATCATATTGAAGATGAAGAAAAGCAAAAAGAAGATCTTAAAAAAGCTAATTTTAGACAATTTATTTTAAAATTTAGACATATATTTTGGGATATAGGTAAAAAGAAATGGAAAGATTTTTGGGAATGTTTTGAAGAGTATAAAGATAGAGAAACGGAACAAGATAAAGAAATAAAACAGTTCTTAGATAAAATATATGAAAATATGGAAATAATAAAGCACAGCATTTATTCCACAATTTATTGTGCTGGACAAGATGAATTACCACAGGAAGAAATAAAAGAAGACGATATAGAGAAAGATTTTATAGAAGGACATTGTGGAAGATGTATTGTATGTAAATCCTTTGGATATTCTAAAAACAGTAATTCATGGCAGGGAATATTATTCTTTTCTGATTTAGAGATTATTTTATTTCCTGTTTATACACGTTTAGGTACAAAATTTATTACTACAAAAGAAAAGATAAAACATTTAACAGGTAATGAAGTAAAAGATGATGAAATAGAATATGCATATGAGTATGATAAAGAAGGCAATGAGTATATCAATCTTGGCTGGTTAAATATAAAAGTTAAAAAATCAGAAGATGTAAACAAGGTTTATTATAAACTAAAGGATTATGAATTCAAAATTAATGAGGACAGTACAAATAATGATAAATTAAATACTGATGAATTAAATAGTAATGATAAGAAAAAAAATGAATTAAATATTAAGGCTGAAGATATAGTTCTAGTTCCAGATAAAATATTTAATCAGGTTGTAAATGCTAATTTAGAAGTAAGAACATCTGTATCCATTGACCCAATAACAGGTACAGCAAAGGATGGGGGACTATTTACTTCAGAAGCAATCCCAAGAGGAACAATTTTCTATGGAAATATAAGAATTTTTGATAAGAGTATTTTTGACAAAGGTATATTACCTACTATTGGAGATATAAAAAATATGCTTTTAAGTAGTAAATTTTATTTTGAAACTTTAGGAATAGGAGGACTTACAACAAGAGGATTTGGAAGGATGAAGGTTGTTTTAGATGATAAAGATAACAGTGATATAGAGGGGGCACAAAATAATGGCTGAAAATAATCTTGATGTGCTAATAAATAAAATTTCCTATGATATAGCTAAAGAAGCAAACGCTAAAGGAGTGCAGAATGAATTAGAAAAATTATTAGGTATTTTAATCAATGATGGAGTTTATGCATATTTTGTTTATTGCAGGTCTAGGAAAAGTAAAAATAAGAAAAATGAAAATAATAAAGATAATAAACAAAAACAAAAAAATACAAAAAATGAGAAAAATGAAATAAATTACGTTGAGAAAATATTTATTGAAAAAATTATAAAATCCGAAGATGGTAAAGATTTAATAAATGCAATGGGATTATCAAAAGACGGACTAAATAAAAATATAGAAAAATTTTTTGAGGAACTTCCTAAAAATTTAGATGAACTTCTTTTTTTCAGAAGCGTTTTAGAAAGGATATTAACTTATGCTAGATACCATCTTAAGTCAATGGAAGATAACAATGGGGGCAAAAGTGCATGAAATGGTACAAGCTTATATTTAAACAGGAGCAGCCTGTTTATTTAGGAAAAAGTAAATATGGTGTATTGAGTCAAACAAACTTATTTATTAATGGAAATACTATATGGGGTGCCTTAACCAATACTTATATTACAAAACAAAAAGTTAATAATGTACAAGAGATAAAAAAGATTGGAGATAGATTAAAAACTATAACTTGTTTTTTCCCAGCATTTAAAGAAGGTGATAATTATAAAGTTTTATATCCCCAATACGAAAATGGATTATTTTATTTTAAAAGCCAAGATGAAAAAATAAAATATTCAGAAGATGAATTTCTATTAAGATTTGTTGATAGTTTTGTTTCAACATCAATCGAATCTTCTATGAGAGCTGCTAAAGATGAAAGCCTTCATATGACAGAATTTATTTGTCAAAGAGATAAACTCACAGGGGAACAGCTTTACTGGATAGGATTATTAGGTTTAGAAAATAGAGAAGCTAATATTGATGTTAATGATATATTTTCAGAAATATTTATTGGTGGAGATACTCGCTATGGATTGGGTTATATGAAATTAGTAGAAACTTTAAATGGAGAAACTGTTGAAAATGAATTAAGTAATTGGGGAATTAATGTTGATGGTACCATAAAAAAGAATGATGAAGATGAAACTATTAGTTTAAAGAATTATTTACAGCTAAAACCTGAAGAAATAGACCTTAGAATAAAGGGGAAATATGGACTTATATATGAAAATTCAGTTTATAAAGAAGACAAACAAGCTGTATTTTGCATTTACCCCGGCAGTAAGATACTAAAAGGACAAAGCTATTTTGATAATAAATTTTCTTTAGTAAAAGGGAAATTTGTCTTGAATAATGTATAAATAAAATTTTATTTTTAAAAGTTGATAAAGATTTAAATATGTATTATTATAAAATTAAAAATCTGTCGACCTCCAGTAGTGCAAAAATCCCGGGGGGTCGACGGAATTCAATTTAACCAACAAACCCCGAAAAATAAATATTTTATAAAAAAATATATAAAAAAAGAAGGATTTTTTTAAAAGACGTAGAAAATATAAAATAGCGATAAACACAGCAACCCAATGGTTTGGAAACTACCTATAAGGAATTGAAACAATAAACTTCCATCTTTTTGTGGTAAATACACAGTAAGTTTGGAAACTACCTATAAGGAATTGAAACTTATTTTGTGATACAAAACAAGAAGCATAATGAATATCGTTTGGAAACTACCTATAAGGAATTGAAATTTGTATTTCCTACTACCTTCATACTTATCTTCAGAGAGTTTGGAAACTACCTATAAGGAATTTGAAATTTTTACTCAATTTTAAATATAAAATTAAAATACATGTTTTATTTTCTGATATAATTAGTCGTCCTTTCTAGTATATTGTTTCATCGTATTTAGCATAATACTAGAAAGTGGCGGCTATTTTTTTGTTTGGTAAATTTGGTTATATAACAATATATTTGTTTAAAAAATCCTTTTAATTTTATGTCAAATATAACATGTATTATTTATGTCATAATTGTATATTAAACAATATATATAATGTAAAATATTAGTATAGGTATATTACATACAAAATACATATAAAAAATAAACAAAAAACATCTTCATAAATAGTATAATATTTGTTTAAAATTAATAATATAAAATAAATAAACAAAAGATAAGAGAAAAATAGACAAAAAACGACAAGAATATAAGTGAAAAGTTCACAATTGACCAAAATTTTTTTATTTTATATAATATCAGTACGATACATAATACATGTATTAAAAAAATAACATAAATACATGTATTATCATAATCACAAGGAGATGTTATGAACATGAAGAAGATAATCAATGATAAAAAGAACTTATTAACTGATATGTTATCAGGATATGCTAAATCACATAAAGACAGAGTAGTTTTAGAAGGCAATATATTATATCGTAAGAATAAAAAAGATCCTAAGAAAGTAGCAGTTATCATTGGAAATGGTTCAGGACATGAACCAGCTATGATTGATTTAGTTGGAGAAGGATTATTTGATGCTAATGTATGTGGACAAATTTTTACAGCACCATCATCAGTAGAAATGATTAAAGCGGTAAAAAAATTACATGACTATGGGCATAAAGACATATTAATACTTGTATCTTCTCATGAAGGTGATATTCTAAACGCTAAAATGACATTAATGTTAGCAAAGGCAGAAGGAATAGAACCTAAAATGGTAGTTCTTTGGGATGATGTTTCTAGTGCACCAAAGGGAATGGAAACAGAGAGAAGAGGAAGTGCAGGATTATTTTTCCCATTTAAAGTTGTTTGTGGGGCAGCAGAAGATGGAATGAATATAGATGATTTGATTCGATTAGCTGAAAAAGTAAGAGATAATACAAGAGCATTAAGTACAGCCATAAGCGGTGGAACAAATCCAGAAACTGGACTTAAGATGTTTGAATTACCTGAGGATGAAATAGAAGTTGGAATGGGAGTGCATGGTGAATCTGGAGCACATCGAATGAAATTACCTACAGCCCATGAATTAGTAGAATATATGTTAGATATTATTGTAGAAGATAAGCCCTTTGTAAAAGGAGATGATGTATTAGTATTAGTAAACAATGCAGGATCTTTAACATATTTAGAGCTATATACTATATATGATGAAATTGAGAAATATTTAAATAAAAGAGGTATAAATGTTGTTAGAAATTGGGTTGGGACATATGTAACTACTCAAGAAATGGCTGGTTTTTCAATTGCTTTATGTAAAAGTGATGATGAAATTCTTAAATATTATGATTATAAAGCAGATGGACCATTATTTAGATAAAAGGAGAATAATAAATGAGAGGAAAAGTAGGATTTCTAATTACCCATAGTGATAATTACTATGGAATACAATACAAATTACATGAAAAAGCCCTAAAAGAATTAAAAGAATTTTCTAATAAGTTAGATTGTGATGTTATTTCTTATGGTCCTATTAAAAATGCAGAAGGGGCTTTGGCAGCAAAAAAATATTTTGAACTTGAAAAAATAGATTATCTAATAATATTCATAGCAGATTTTTCCACTGGAGATATTATGATGTGTTTTGATGACGTATCATATAGAATAGGCCTTTGGTTTCCTAAAGAACCATATAAAGAAGGGGATATTCAACTAAATGCAGCTGTATCTGCTAATATGTTTGCTAGTATTGCCCAAAGAAAATTTGATAATGCCGTTTATTGCGATTGGTATTATGGAAATGTTAACGATAAACTTGTAAAGGATAGGCTAGAAATTAACCTAAGGGTTGCTAAGGCTAAAAAAAATATAGAAAATGCCACCATTGGGATATTAGGAGATGTAGCACCAACATTCTACAATTTAGAAAATCAAAATATCAATGAACTTTTTCCTAATATGGAATTTATACATTTTGATATGGATTATATTATTAAAAATGTAGAAGATGTAACTGAAAAAGAAATAGAAGAAGCAAAGAATTTGATTTTAAATTCATGTAATATAGTACAAACCCAAGAAAAATCAATTATAAATAGTGCAAAAGTATACGTAGTATTAAAAAAATATTTACTTGATAATAAGATAGATTGTCTAGCAGGTACTTGTTGGCCAGATTTTCAAGATGCTTTTAAGATTGTACCTTGTGTAATATATAGCCTATTAGGAAGCGAACTTAATATTCCTACAGCCTGTGAAGGAGATATAGGTGGTGCTATTTCCTTGTTAATGGCAAAAGAATTATCAGGAAAAGTACCAACACTTATGGATTTAACAAGTATTGATGAAGAAACAGGAAGTTTATTACTTTGGCATTGTGGGATAGGAAGCAAAGACCTGCAGCCTAATGAAGGAGTTAAGATAATAAACCATCCTATGCTTGATAGAAAAAATCCAAATAGAGAATTAATGGGATTATCTTATGATTATCATTTTAAAGTAGGAGATGTAACAGTTCTAAGATACAGTAATAATCATAAACTTTTAAGTTTTGAATGTGAAGTTCAAAAGTCAAGTGGAGGATATAGTGGAACTAGAGGCTATCTTAATCATTTTACCTATTTAGGTGAAACATACACAGTAGAAGATATAGTAGATACTATTTTTAGAAATGGAATAGAACATCATTTGATAATATGTCCAGGTAGAATAGGAGAAATGTTAAATAAGTTAGCAGAGGAAATGGATATACCTGTAATAAATATAGAAAAATACAAGAGGTGTTAAAATGACAAAAAAAGAGAAGATAAAATCACTTACAAAAGATGGCATATTTCATATCTTTGCCATAGACCATCGTGATGTTTTTACAAAAGCAATGGAAGAAAAATCAAAATCCACAGCCAAAGAAGATGTATTAGAAGAAAAAATCAGATTGATACAAGCAGTTAAAGATATGACATCAGCAGTTTTAATAGATACATTTTACTTTTTTGATGATAGTAAATTAGATCAGCATTTAGAAATGGAAAAAGCCGTAGTTGGCATTGAAAGATTTGATTATAATATGACAAAAATTGCATCCGGAGCTGATTATCTTACAACAGATATTTCAATAAAAGAATTAGGTGAAAATGGATGTAATATGGTAAAACTATTTGTTTTATATAACCCTGAAACAAGTTTAGCAGATAAAATGGACAAAGTAATAGAATATGTTCAAGATGAGTGTGAAAAATTTGATATTCCTTTTTTATTAGAACCTATATTACATGAGTATGAGCAAAAAGACCAACTTAGACTTACAAAAGCAATGTTAACTAGATTAAAGAAGTTTAATGTAGATATATATAAGATATTATTTCCTGGAAATATAAAGGAAAATAGTTATGAAGAAAATTTAGAGATTTGTAAAGAAATTGACGAGATTTTGGATACTCCATGGATTCTTTTAAGTTCTGGCGTTCCCTTTGATGAATTTAAAGAACAACTTGAGATTGCCGGAAAAGCAGGTGCATGTGGTTATGCAGTAGGTAGAAGTGTATGGGGTAAGTATATATGTGAAGAAGATTTAGAAGGAATGAAGCTAAGATATAAAGATGTTAAAAATGTAGCTGATAAATATTGCAATAAATGGGGTGATAAAAATAAATAAAAAGAAACGTTCAATACCTAAATATAAAATAATAGCAGAAGATATTGAAAAACAAATTAAACAGGGGATTTTAAAAAGAGGCGAACCCATGAATAGTGAGCTAAAAACGCAGCAACAATATAATGTGAGCAGAGTCACTGTTAGAAAAGCTTACAAAGTTTTACTAGACAAAGGGATTATTCGCACTGTTCCAGGTGTAGGAACTTTTGTTAATGATTTATACAACAATGATTGGACTTGGATGAATAGTTTTACAACTCAAGTAATGAAAGAAGGTCATGTACCTACAACAAAGGTTAAAAAGTTTCAAGTTATAAAAGCAAATGCACAGTTAGCCAAACGTATAGGTATTAAAGAAAAAGAAGAATGTTTCTTTTTAGAAAGAGTAAGATTTATAGATAATCAACCCATGTGGATAACAAGGTCTTATATTCCAAAACACCTAGCACCTAGTTTTACTAAGGAATATTTATCAGTTGCAGGTATGGGACAATCTATATTTAAGGTTTTGGAAATGAATTTTGATATCAAATGTGTTAAAAGACTAAAGATTTATGAAGAAATCATTGAAAATCCAGAAGATGCTAAAGTTTTGAATGTTGAACCTGAAAAAAAGTTGATGTTAAAAAAATCCATTGCTTATGATAACTCAAATAATCCGGTAGTTTATGAAGAAACAACAATGGCACAGGCAAATGTGAAAAATAAAAGAAGAAAGAAAGGGATCGATATGAAAGTAGCTGTACACATGTCTATGTTTTGCAAAAATTGGACAGATGATATTTTACCTCATATAAAGAAAGTAGAAGAGATAGGTTTTGATGGAGTAGAAATATCTTTGTTCGGAAGTACAGAAGAAAAAATACAAAAAGCTTTAAAATTAGCAAATGATTTAGGATTGGATGTTATTTGTGGTACAGGAGTAACAGAAGATACCGACCCAAGTAGTGAAGATGAAAACATTAGAAAAAATGCAACAGATTATTTAAAAAAATGTGTAGATTTAGTTGCTGATGGAGGCGGATTATATCTAAATGGAGTACTATATGCTCCATGGCAAAAATTCTCAGATACCCCAAGGGAAATAAGATGGAAGAATGCATCTAAAGTATTAAAAGAAGTGGGAATGTATGCAAAAGAAAAAAATATAGGTTTAAATATTGAAGTGATTAATAGATTTGAAACAGATTTCTTTAATAGAATTGAAGAAGCAGTAGAATTTTTGAAAATGATTAATCTAGATAATGTAAAGCTGTTAGTAGATACCTTCCATATGAATATTGAAGAAGATGATATCTATAAGGCTTTAGAAAAAAATATATCATATATAGGATGTATTCACATATGTGAAAATCACAGGGGAGTTCCGGGAACAGGACATATTGATTGGAAAAAAATTATAGATATCTTGAAAAAGAATAATTATAGAGGATATTTAGATATGGAAAGCTTCGTAGAGAGCGGAACTGAAGTAGGAAATTCATTATTTATATGGAATGGGAAAAATAGAGACCCATATGAAGAAGCGGAAAAAGGACTTAAACATATACGATCAATAATTGGTGTAAAAAATAAATATAAAGAACTAGCAGCTAATTTAAACGCTTTATTTAAGGAAAATGCAGAATATTTATGTAAGCTAGATTCTGAAGCTGGAGATGGAGACCATGGGACAACAATTTCTAGAGGTTTTCAAAGGGCTTATGAAAAAGTACAAGAGTTAGATGATTCAGCTACAGGCAGTGAAGTATTAAAAACTATAGGATATGCAATGCTTGAAAGTATGGGGGGAGCATCAGGGCCTATATTTAGCTTACTATTTATTCAGATGTCAACTTTACTAAAAGAAAAAGAAGAATTAGATGTTGAAGTATATAAAAAGAGCATTGAGAACACAATTAATGCAATTACCGATTTAACAGGAACAAAACGTGGAGAAAAAACTATGTTAGATGCCCTATATGGTGCAAAAGATGCTTGTGATGTGTTTGAAGGGGACAACCTTCTAGATGTTATGGAATGTGCAAAAGAAGGTGCTCATAAAGGTTCTTTAGCAACCATGGAAATGAAGGCTACAAGAGGAAGAGCTAAATTTTTACAAGAAAAAAGTGTAGGATATTTAGATGCAGGTAGCCACTCAATATATTTGATTTTGAGTGCGTTTTTAGAAACCTGGAAGTAAAAAAACTACTAAGAAAGGGGTCAAAAGTTATGAAGAAGAAGGTAATTTTAGATTTTGATAATACTATGGGGGTGAGAAAAAGTGATATAGATGATGGATTTACCTTTGCATATCTATACACTCATGAAGACATTGATCTATTAGCTGTAACTTGCACATTTGCTAATAACGCACTACATGTAGTTTACAGTAATACAAAGCAAATGTGGGAAGATTTAGGCATTACAGATGTACCTATTTACAAAGGAGGTAGATGGCCTGAAAGTTATGATTCAGAAGCAGTAGATTATTTAGTAAAAGCTGTAAATGAAGCTCCAGGAGAGATTACCATATTAGCTATTGGTTCTCTTTGTAATATTGCAGGGGCGTACACAAAAGACCCCGATTTTTTTAACAAAATTGATAGATTAATTGTTATGGGGGGCATTACAGAACCATTATATCTTAATGGATCTTTGTTAAATGAGCTTAACTTCTCTGTAGATTATAAGTCAGCTGCAAAAGTATTATATAATTGTCCTAATTTATCGATTCTTACTGCTCAATGCACACAAGATGCTATTTATAAATTAGAAGACTTAGATGAAATGTTAAAAATAGATACAAAGTTTATGAGATGGAGTAGACCTATTGTTTCAGATTGGATAAAATCTATTAACGCAGCTTATGGAAATAGAAAAGTATTTATTAACTGGGACCTTTGCACAGCAATTTATTTAACAAATCCAGAATTATTTAGTACTTCACAAAAGAGATTATGTAAAATTGAAGAAAATTTAAAGACAGGTTGGCTACAAATTGATGAAGATGGAACTAAGGATGATAGTATGGTAAATGTGGTAGATATACCAGATAAAATCATTGATATTGATAAGTTTAATGCATTATTTTATGAAATGATATCCAAAATGGAATAAAACTATAAAATTATAGGGGGTCTTACAATGTTTAATAAAGAAATCACAGTAAAAAAACAAATGATGGCAACTCTTATATTTATTGTTGTAATTTTAGTTGGTTTATTTGTTCCAGTTTTAGTAGGAAAACCTGAATATAAGCAGTCTGTAGAATCAGTAATGTTTTTTGCAGCGATTATAATGACATTATATATATTAGCATTCACAAATAAAAAATGGGATGACATATTAAAAGCAGGGATAAAAAGTATACAAGATGTAGTGCCAGGATTTCTTATATTATTAGTTATCGGGCCATTGATTGCAGGATTTATTATGAGTGGTTTAATACCAATGCTTATCTATTATGGAATTAAACTTATTCATCCAAGATTAATATATTTGATGGCTTTAATATTACCAGTTATTTTTTCCATTTTTACAGGAATGTCATGGGGTTCAGGAGCAACTATAGGTATAGTTATGATGGGAGTTGGAACAGCACTTGGAGCTAATCCAGCAATCGTAGCAGGGGCAGTAGTTAGTGGAGCATATTTTGGAGATAAATTATCCCCTATATCAGCAGCAACTAATATTGCTGCCATGGCTTGTAAAGTAGATTTATATGACCATGTAGGTTCAATGGTATGGACAACAGGGCCTGCAACCTTAATAAGTATTGTTATATACACGATTTGTGGATTTATTTTCCCAGCAACAAATACCAATTTAAATACTCCAGAAGTTGTCGCATTATTACAAGATTTATCAGGAATATTTAACTTCAATGTGTTTTTATTAATTCCATTGGTTATTGTATTATTTGGCTCTCTTTGGAAAAAACCAGCTATTCCAGTATTGATTGTAGCAACTATTATTTCATTTTTAAATGCAATTATTTTCCAAAACTTTTCATTTGCACAAGTTTTAACTGGATTTAATTCTGGATTTAAACTTAATATGGTAAATTGGTATTCATATTCTCAACCAGTAGATGGAGAAGTTTATATACTAGGATACTTTGAAAGAGGCGGTTTCTGGAATTTTGGTAGTTTATTAGCTATATTAGTTATAATTTTATTTGCCGTAGGAATATTAAAAAGTATTAATGCAATGACAGTGACTGCAGCAACAATATTTAAAAAATGTAAATCAAGAGCATCTATTATCATTGCTTCTATAATTACAGGTTTTGTATTAATAGCTACTACAGCTAATGGAGGTGCTTGTAGTTTCTTATTAGCAGAAATCTGGGGTAAAAAATACGACGAATATAATATTGATAGAAGAGTATTATCTAGAACATCAGAAGATACAGGAACATTACTTGAAGTATTAATGCCATGGACACCAGCAGGTATATTCTTTGCTACGACTCTAGGTGTTAGTACAGCAGATTATGCTATTTGGGCAGTTATGAACTGGATAACTCCTTTTGTAGCAATAACCTTAGCAATTACAGGAATTGGCACATACAAGCATTTGAGTGCTAAAAAAATTGAAAATGCAGAAGTATAAAAATTATTAATTATAATATTGACTCCGATGTTAAGATTAGTTTTACATTGGAGTCAATATTATATAGATTAAATTAATTATGAAATATATAAAATAAGGAGAGAAAATTATGTTAGATTCTTTTGAATTTTATTGTCCAACAAAGATTGAATTTGGTCAACATTCAGTAGATAAAATGAAAGATTATATAGAAGCATTAGGAATAAAAAATCCTATTGTTGTAACAGATAAAGTTCTTATTCAAATACCTGCTATAAAAGAAGCAATAGAAAAAATTAAAAATGTTACAATTTTTGATGAAGTACTACCTAATCCTACAAGTGATTTAGTAATGAAATTAAAAAAATTTGTAGAAGACCATAAGGGAGATGGATTAGTAGTCTTTGGAGGGGGAAGCCCTATTGACAGTGCTAAAGGAGCGGCTGTTTTGGCCTATACTCCTCATGATGTAAAAGAATACTACGATTCTGCAGAAAATAAACTTCCAATTAAACAAGCACTACCTATAATAGCAGTTCCTACTACAGCAGGTACAGGTTCTGAAGTATCTAAATACTCTGTAATAACAGATGAAGAAACAAATTTAAAAGAAAGTATTACTTCAGATTTGATTATACCTAAGGTAGCCATAATTGATCCTTTATTGACTGTTGGAATGCCGCCAAGTGTTACAGTTTCAACTGGTTTAGATGCATTAAGTCATGCACTTGAATCTTTAGTATCAACCATCGAAAATCCATTAACTAATATTATGGCTATTCATGCTATAGAACTAATTTTAGATAATCTAAACTTAGCTAGAATAGATGGAGAAAATATTAAAGCAAGAAGTAATATGTCTTTTGCAGCATTACTTGCAGGCATGGCTATGAGTCACTGCTGTGGAACAATAGGACATGCTATGGGATGCCAGCTTACAAGTCAATACAGTATTCCTCATGGTTTAGCATGTGCAGTTATTCAAAAAAATGCACTTGATTATGTTGGAGATAAGGGTAAAAATATTAAATTATTGGTAGATTATTTAGATAAATCAGATAATACCATAGGAGAAGCAATATCTAAAATGAAGGATAAATTAGATAAGTTATTTATTCAATTAGAGACAAAAATGGATTTATCTGATTATGATATGAAATCTGAAGAAATAGAAAAAATGACAAAAGATGCTATGCAGCATGGATGTATGGGTCTAAATCCTGTAAAACTAGAAAAAGAAACTGTTAAAGATTTGTTTGAGAGTTTAAAATAATAAAACTATATATCAGGTAAGTTATTATTTTTTATAAATTTATATAAGCTTATATGTTTTAAAAACGGGGATTAATTTAAATATAGATATAAAAATTAAATATATAAAGGGATAGAGAGATGAAATATTTTATATTGTTACTCATCACATTTTTAAGTAATATTGTGCAAGCAATGACTGGATTTGCAGGAAGTATGCTGGCTATGCCAATGTTTATTCGACTTATTGGTATGGATTCAGCTAGAATAGTTTTAAATTTTATAGCTTTAGCATCAAGTGGTTATATAGTTTTAAAAGATTATAAAAAAATTAATATAGATGCATTAAAGAAAACTACAACATGGCTTGTTATAGGAATGTTTCTAGCATATATTATATATTCCCATGTAAATCGTGAATTATTGATAGTATTATATGGAGTAATGATTATAGCAATAGCTTTAAAAAATCTATTTATAAAAAAGGTAATAACAGTACCTGATTTTTTAACAAAAATAATTTTAATTTTTGCCGGTATAGCTCAGGGATTATTTACATCAGGAGGCCCTTTACTTGTAGTAGTTCTTGTTTCTATGACTAAAGATAAAGAAGAATTTCGAGCTACTTCTTCTACTATTTGGGTAATGTTGTGTTCAATATTTGTTTTGCAAAACTGGTTTTTTATTACTACAAGTGAAATTAAACTTACAGTGTTTTTATTTATTCCTTTAGCAGTAGGAGTAATATTGGGCAACTTAATTCATAAAAAGATATCACAAGAAAAATTTATGAAAATGGCAAATATATTAGTATTAATTTCCGGAGTGAGTGTATTTTTATAATATATTAAGACAAAATCTATGGATTAGATATTTTAGCTAATTCATAGATTTTTTTGTTTTATAGTTTAACAATTTTTCAATTAACATGTATCTAGGTTAATATATTCAAAAGAAAAATTATATGATATAATTTAAATATTCAAAATTTGAGAGGAGATAGATAATGAAAAAGCCACTAAAATTAATAAGTATTCTTTTATTATTTGTCATTCTTTCTGGAGTATTTTTTTATATGAAAACAAACAATTATGCAAAAATAATTAATTTAAATTGGGATATTAAACTTCCAAACTCATATAAAGAAGTTTATTCTACAGATAGTGGGGCTAATTTTCATGGTGATGGAGAAAAGTATCACATATTTGAGTATAAAAATGAAGAAGAAATTAATAAGGCTTTAGATTGGATAGATGGGAAAAATGTTCAAATAGAAGCAGAAATAGATAAGATACTTAATAACTTTGATATCTCAAAGAAAAATATTCCCATTCCCGACTATAATAAAGAATACAAATATTACACAGAAATAAAAGAAGACAATTCAAAAATATATTTTCTTTTTATTCCAGAAACAAAAATGCTCTATATAGTTGAAGATATAATTTAATTTTTTAATTAAAGATTAATTATTAAGTTTGCAAACTAAAAATGGAGAAGGAATAAAAACCCTCTCCAATTACTGATTATGTATTTTATTATATTTGCTTATCATTTAAGTTTTTAGTTTATTTTTCAAAGCTTACTGTATTTAGTATGTCTGTTAATTCATTTTTTTCTTCTTCTGATGAATATGTTAATAAATATGATAATGCATATTTATCAATTATCTTTACATAATACTTTTGATAAACAGTTATTACTGGACTTTCTAAAGATACATCAAGTACATAAAAATCTGTATCTCCAATTTTTTCTGTACTTATATCACCAATTTTATATCCTAAATCTGTTTCCTCTAGTGCTTCTTTTGAATATTCTAAATAATCTTTTCCAGTTTTTATTATAACACTATCGATTAATCCTAAATTGTTAGCTTTACAACTGATATTTGGATTGAAACCTCCTGTATATTCTAATGGTGGATATTTATATGCCAATGCTAAATATAAAGTTTCTTGTGAAGCTAAATCTATATCTTCTGCTAAATCTTCATCAACTTTTGATACTATTTCTGCAGTTGCAGCCATTAAAGCCTCTCTTTCTTCATCAGTTGCAATATGCCAGTCTTCTGGGAATTCCATTGTAAAACCAAAATAATCATTTGAATATTTGTTATTTTCAAAAGTTCCTAATGTAATCTCTTTCTCCTTTTTACCACATCCTGAAAATATAGATATTGAAAATATTAATACTAGTAAGATTGATAAAAACTTTTTATTTCTCACTAAATTCCTCTCCTTTTTATTTTTTTATTTATATCAAAACTTGGCTTTTTATAATTCCGGAGTTATAAATTACATATTTTATTATTTATTTATATTAAAACTTGATTTTTACATTTCCGGAGTTATAAATTACCTAAGTTTGATAAACATATCTATAAATAATTTAACGCCTAAAATTATAAAAATTTTACTTGATTAGTTTAACTACTTAAAGAAGTTAAAGATTTAATTTATAAACTAAAAAATAAATATTTAATATATTTATAATAACTATTCAATAATTTATTTTATATTCATATAAGTCCTAACCCCGCATAAATATACAACATATTCAAAATTATGTCAATACTTTTAGGTATATTTTATTATTTGATTAATTTTAATATGATAACTATTCGACAACTAAAAATTAGGCAAAAATCGATAATTTTCAACAAAAATGCATACATATATGATATAATACAATAGTAAGATAAAAGTCCTATTACAAATATACTAAGTAAAGTATATACATATAGTGGCAAACCTGTTGAAAAGCAGGGACGCAAAGCTAAAGGGCCTAAGGGGAAACTATGGCAGCCAGTTGCAAAAAAGTTTTAAGTTCTTTAAGCCTTTAGTAAAAAAGGCTTTTTTTTTTGACAAAATAGTTAAATTTAAAAAGAAAAGGGGGAATTTTAAATGGCAAGCAAGAAATAAGTAGAATGAATATTTAAAAAATTATGTTTAAACATACTTAGGAGGGCATTAAAATGGTAGAGAAGGGTATAACTAGAAAAGGGAATAATATAAAAAGAAATAATAAATTTTTAAAAAATATTAAAATAGATTTTATATTACTTATGATATTAGTATTTACAGTAGTTTCAACAGGATATATAGTCTATTTATCTTTAAAGAATATGACCATATTAAATAATGACATGAATGTATTACATAAAAATTTAGAAACTTTAAATCAAACAGAAATAAAAAATATGGTTAATAATGCTAATGAATTATATAGAAATTCAAGAAGTTTATTTAGCAAATTATCACTAGCAATAATTATTATTATAACGATAATGATTTTATATTTGATGTATGTGATTAAAAGATTCATATCTCAAATTAATGGTGTTTTAGAAAGATTGTCGAATTATGATTTTATGGTTGATTTAGATGAAGATGGTAAGAATGAATTTGCTCAAATGAACCGTTTTTTAGCGAAAGTAATTAAAAATATGAAAAAAGCACTAGGTGAAGTACAGGATAATTCTAGCAGTTTAACATCTCAATCTAAGAGTCTTTCAGATATATCGGAAGAAATGTCTGTATCATCACAGGAACTGGCATCGGCGATGCAGCAAGTGGCAAGTGGTGCTATAAATCAGACACAAGATTTATCAGATATTGCAGATTCTCTATCAGAATTAACAGATAATATTGATAATGTATATAAAAGATTAGAAGATATAAAAAATGAGACAGAGAATACAAAGAAAAGTACAAATATAGGTAGAGAAGAAATGAATGTCTTAGAAAAATCTATAGAAGAAATAAAAAATTCCTTTGCATTAGTGGCAAATAAAGTAGAAACATTAACAAATTCAGTAAAAGAAATCAGTGGTATTACAGAAATAATATCGGGAATATCAGAACAAACAAATCTACTAGCCCTTAATGCAGCTATAGAAGCAGCAAGAGCAGGAGAACATGGAAGTGGTTTTGCAGTCGTAGCAGAAGAGATACGTAAATTGGCAGATGAATCTAAACATTCCACTGAAAAAATTGCAAATCTTGTTTCCTATATTGCAAAAGATGTAGATGAAGTAATAAATACATCAAGGAATGTAGAAGAATCTGTAAAAAAACAAGCAACATCCGTTGGGAATACTGTAAAAACCCTTGAAGATATATTAATTTCTGTTGAAAATATAGCACCTCTTATGGAGAAAACCTATAGCGTTATGAAGGGCATTGTAAAGTCTAAAGATATTGTTATGGAAAGAGTAGAACAAGTAAGTGCTGTTACGGAAGAAAACTCATCAGCCACAGAAGAAGTAGCAGCATCTTCTGAAGAATTGACTGCATCATCAGAAGAAGTGGCATCAACTGCTCAAAATTTAAATGAAGTTGCTATAAAATTAATGGAAATTGTAAATACTTTTAAGCTTTAAATTATGCCTTTTTATTGTTTAAGGAAACTAACCCATTGTGCAACTGCACAATAATATGTGTTCAATTGATACTTGTAATTTTTAAATTAATATAGTATACTTGTTTCAACAAAGGTAAAGGGGCCTATGAGAAATCATAGGCCTTTTTAAATTTAAAGAGAATTATAAATAACCTTGTTAAGTAAAGAGATTGGAGATGATAAAAATGAAGAATACCATAGAAAAAGAAATAGTCTTAAATAATGTAGGGATGGAGTTTGATAATGGAACACAAAAAGTAACA
This sequence comes from Defluviitalea phaphyphila, assembly GCF_001466305.1. Lineage (GTDB taxonomy): Bacteria > Bacillota > Clostridia > Lachnospirales > Defluviitaleaceae > Defluviitalea_A > Defluviitalea_A phaphyphila. The sequence continues at coordinate 9,646 of NZ_JWID01000013.1, read as the reverse complement.
GCCCTAACAAGTGTCTCTTTAGACATTAACAAGGGAGAATTTGTATCTTTATTAGGACCTTCTGGTTGTGGGAAAACAACATTATTAAGAATAATTGCAGACTTATTACAACCCACTTCAGGAAGTGTTGAAATTGGTGGAGAAACTCCTAAAGAAGCAAGACTTAAAAAGAAGTACGGTATAGTTTTCCAAAGTCCTGTTTTATATGATTGGAGAAATGTCAGAAAAAATGTAGAACTTCCCTTAGAAATTATGAAAGTTCCAAAAGCAGAAAGAAAAGAAAGAGCAGAAGCTATGCTTGAGATGGTTGGGCTAAAAGAATTTATGGAACATTATCCAAGGCAACTAAGTGGAGGTATGCAGCAAAGAGTAGGGATTGCAAGAGCCTTAGTTATTCGCCCTGAAATTTTATTAATGGACGAGCCATTTTCAGCTTTAGATGAATTTACAAGAGAAAAACTCCACGAAGATTTATTAAATATTTGGAGAAAAACAAACAAAACTATTATTTTTGTTACTCATAATATATCAGAATCCGTATTTCTTTCAGACAAAATTTGTGTTTTATCTCCCCATCCAGGAAGATTATCAGCAGTAATTAATGTAGATCTTCCAAGACCAAGAACTATAGAAATAAAAAATACACCGGAATATACCGCTTTAATTGCAAAGGTGAGAAACAGTTTTGAGGGGGTATGATAAATGGTAATAAAAAAATTTTTAAAATCAAAATATATGGTCAATATTGTATGGATTCTTTTATTCTTTATTGGTTGGGAGATAGTAGCTTTATTAGTGGAACTATCTCCAGAAATTAGATCACCAGAAAAGGTACTTCCTCACTTTTGGAAAATCATAGCTTCAGTATTTGATGTAAATAAAATAGATGGAGAAAATACAGCTATTCAGTTAGTACTAATGAATGCCAAAGCAACTTTAATAAGGTCCGTAGAAGGTTTTATTTTAGGAATGATATGGGGCTTTATTTTAGCATTATTAATGAATTTATCAGGAATTATAGAAAAAATAGCTTTTCCTTACTTAATGCTTATTCAAATGATTCCTATTCTTGGAATGGCACCAATTATTTTAGCAATTACAGGGGATATCAATAAAAGTAGAATCTGGATTGCAGCAATTTTAACCTTTTATCCCGTAGCAACAAATACCCTAGCAGGATTTAAATCAGTAGAAAAAGAAAAACATGAGCTTATGTATTCCTATGCTGCTACAACTTTTCAAATTTACACGAAAACCTTAATACCTGCAGCAATACCTTATTTTTTCACAGGATTAAAAATAGCAGCACCTCTAGCAATAACTGCCTCTATTATCGTTGATACATTGCAAGGGGATTTAGGATTAGGATGTTTACTTTCTCAATCCCTTAAAGGATCCATGACAAGATATGTATTCTGGCAAATTGTAGTAATAAGTGCTGCCATAGGGATTTTAAGCTATGTGCTAATGGGAATTATCGAAAAAATCATATCGCCTCATAATCGATTAAAAAAAAATTAGATAGCTAGGAAAGAGAGAAAGGAGGGTAATATGAGAAAGATAGTAGAAAATCCTAAATTTAAAAATTTTACTATAGTTTTATATCCTCTTTTATTTGGATTATTAATATTTTTACTATGGCAAACAGGAGGATTAAATATTTTATTTAATACAGATACAAATACACTTCCACCTCCAAGCAAAATAAATGGAATTATTTTTGATAATATAGGCAAAATCATGATTAATTTAAAAGCCACTATAATAGTAGCTTTAGGAGGATTGTTTTTAGGTTCTATTATTGGATATCTTATTGCCGTAATTGCAACTATATTTCCCAAATGGGGAGCAGGAGGTCTAACTTTATCTTCAGCTTTTAATGCTATACCTATAATAGCCTTAGCTCCTGTAATGAACAACTTAACAAAAAAATTAGTAGTGATGTAGATTTTAGAAGCATGTTTGCAAAAATGCTGGTTGTTATGATTGTCTGTACAGCGTGTATGAGTATAAATGCCTATAGGGGTTTAGTAGAATTAAAACCTTTTTCTGAAGATTTAATGAAAAGTTATGCAGCTTCACCCCTAACGGTTTTTCTAAAATTAAGATTGCCAAATAGTATACCCTATGTATTTACAGCATTAAGAATTAGTGTACCAGCCAGTGTTATAGGAGCTTTAGTAAGCGAATATTTTGCTGAAAAAGTTATAGGGATAGGAAGACAGATTAGAGAAAACATATTACAAGCTCAATTTGCAACGGCTTGGGCTTATATTGTAGTAGCTTGTTTATTAGGAATTATCATGTACGTTATATTGATTTTTATTGAAAGTATTTTACTAAAAGGACGGGAATAAATATCGTCCTTCTAGTTTAAATAAAATATTCTAAAAATTAAAAATAAGAAAGGAGAATAAATATGAAAAAAATAATAAAAAAATGGAAAAAAACTTTAAGTATGTTTTTGATTTTAATTATGATGGTAAGTTTAGTAGCTTGTGGAGGTTCTGGTAATGAAACAAGCAGTAGTGAATCAACTGAAGAAAGTACAGAAAAAGTGGAATCTTCTAACGAAGAAGCTGAATCAGAAAGTACAGAAGAAATGACAAACGAAGAAATAATTGTTAAAGCCGCAGAAGAAGGAAAAGTTGGTAACTGGGGATTAGGAAATGAATATGAAGTTCAAGCATTGCTTACAAAATACGGTTGTGGAACAGATTTTCTAAGTCAGGATTTTACAATGGATGGTTTTGATGATGATTCTATTACCCTTGCATCAGCAATGACTTATAACGAATTAGGATTAGTTAAAAATGATTATGAAGGTGGCTATGGATATGGAGATAGCATAGGCATAATCGACATGAATGATGAAGGCGTAGCTATGTTAGAGGACAACATCTTTACTACAAGAGAATTTGCAACTAATAATCCTAATACTGTTAAAGCATTTATATATGCATCTTTAAAAGGATGGGAATATGCTTGTGAAAATCCTGAAGAAGCTGCAGAGATAGTATATAAATATGGTTCTTCTGTATCTAGCGAACACCAATTGTACATGGCAAAAGAAGTTAAAAAATTAGTAGAAACAGATACTAGAGGAAATGAAGTAAAAGATTATGGAATTATGGATGAAGAAGCGATGGCTCAAACTTTAAAACTAGCACAAACATATATAAAACTTGATGATAGTACAGCAGCAGAAAGATTAGCTAATATGACATTAGATGATATTAGAGATACACAATATTGGGAAGCTGCTAATCTATCAAAAGACATATCAGAAATCGGAACTCCTGAAAAAACAAGTGTTAAATTACAATTAAAATGGCTACCTCAAGCACAATTTATGGGATACTATGTAGCATTAGATAAAGGTTATTACGAAGAAGTTGGATTAGATGTTGAGATAATTCCAGGTGGTGGAGATATAGCTGAAACTACAGCAGTAAACAATGGTACAGTGGACTTTGGTGTAACTTGGGTATCAAACCTTATTTCAGCAAATGCAGCAGGAATGGATTTACTTCAAGTAGCACAAGTTTATCAAAGATCAGGCTTAGTATTAGTGTACAAAAAAGATAATTTTATGAAAGATTAAAAAGAAGGGGGTAATATTATGGACTTATTAATTAAAAATGGCAAAATTGTGACAGCATCGGAAACTTTTATAGCAGATATTGCCGTTAATAATGAAAAAATAGTTCAAATAGGACAAAATCTAGAAATAGAAAGTAAAAAAGTCGTTGATGCTAGCGGCAAATATGTACTGCCTGGAGCAATAGATGTCCATACCCATTTGGCAATGCCCTTTGGAGGAACAGTTTCTGCCGATGGGTATGGGGCAGGAACTAGAGCAGCAGCCTGTGGAGGGACAACTACTGTATTTGACTTTGCACTACAAGATTTTAATGAACCTATGGTAGATGTAATAAAAAGAAGAGATGCCCTTTGTGCTCCAGAAGCAGCTGTTGATTATGCTTTTCATATAGGAGTAAAGGACATACATGGAGATTTAATTGATTCTATAAAAGACGCAGTAGAATATGGAGTTCCTTCTTTTAAAGTATTTATGGTATATGATTTTCGCATAAGTGATGGAGATTTTTATCAACTTCTTGAAAAATCAAAAGAATATAATGCGATAATTAGTGTTCATGCAGAAAACAATGAAATAGTTAATACTTTAGTAAAAAAATATTTATCTGAAGGCAAGGTAAGTCCATGGTATCACTATATGTCAAGACCAGAGTTTGTTGAAGGAGAAGCTGATCTAAGAGCTATTCAATGGGCAAAAGCAACAGGAGCTAAGTTATACATTGTACACCTTGCAAATAAACAAGGAGTAGAAGCTGTTACAAAAGCAAAAGAAGAAGGATATCCGATTTATGCAGAAACTTGCCCCCATTATTTAGAATTTACAAATGAAGTATATAAAAGAGAAGACGGAAGAAATTTCGTATGTTCCCCACCAATAAAAGGAGAAGAAAGTAGACAAGCCCTATGGGAAGCTATAAAACGAGGAGATATAGATACCATTGCAACAGACCATTGTCCTTTCTTACAAAGTGAAAAAGATTGGGGAATAAATGATTTTACAAAAATACCAAATGGCTGTGCAGGAATTGAGAATATGTATCCATATATGCTCGATAAAGCCAATAGAGGAATACTTTCTTTTAATAAAGTAGTGGAGTTATGTTCAACTAACCCAGCTAAGATTTTTGGTTGTCAAGAAAAAGGAAGTCTTGCAGTAGGAAAGGATGCCGATATCGTAATTTATGACCCAAATAAGGATTTTACCATTACCTGTGAAAATATGCATTCAGACTATGACCATACAATCTGGGAAGGCATAACCCTTCACGGATATCCAGTTCAAACTTATTCAAGAGGCAAATTAGTCTATGATAATGGAAAATTTGTTGGAGAATATGGCTGGGGGAAATTCATAAAGAGAAAACTGACATAAAAGGAAGTGACGCCATGATTATAAAAGAAGAAGCAGCTAGATGTTTACTCTGCCATGCTGCTCCTTGCAGCATGGCATGTAAAAAAGGTGTAGATCCAGCTAGAATGATAAGAGGAGTTAGATTTGAAAACGAAAATATTAAAAATATTGTTGATATAGAACCTTGTATTAATTGTGTTGATAAAGAATGTGAAAAAGCGTGTATTCATTATGATTTTCCCATTAGGATAAATGAAATGGCACAAGAATTAAACAAAAGAGAAAAAATTACTCCCAAAGCTGACTTATCTATTGACTTTTTAGGAGTACATTGTGAAAATCCTTTCTTTTTATCCTCATCGGTTGTGGCAAGTAATTATGATATGTGTGCAAAAGCCCTTAATATGGGGTGGGGAGGAATTGTATTTAAAACCATTGGAATTTTACAGCCAAAAGAAGTATCCCCACGTTTTGAAGCTATAAGAAAGGAATCAACTCCCTTTGTAGGATTTAGAAATCTAGAACAAATTGCAGAACATACCTTAGAAGAAAATCTAGGATATCTAAAAAAATTAAAAGAAAATTTTCCAAATAAAGTAATTGTTGCTTCCATTATGGGACAAACAAAAGAAGAATGGACTAAATTAGCTAAGATGGTTACAGAAGCAGGAGTTGATATTATTGAATGTAATTTCTCTTGTCCCCATATGTCCGGTGATGGATTAGGTTCTGATGTTGGTCAAGACCCAGAACTAGTTAAAACATATGTTGAGTATACTAAAAAAGGTACCCATCTGCCAGTACTTGCAAAGATGACACCTAACATAGGAAATATGGAAATACCAGCTATTGCAGCCATAGAGGGAGGAGCTGATGGGATTGCAGCAATAAATACCATAAAAAGTATCCTAGGACTAGACTTAAAAAATAAAACTCCAAATTTAAATATTGCTGGCAAATCCTCAGTATCTGGATACTCTGGAAAAGCTGTAAAACCCATAGCCTTAAGATTTATTCACGACATGGCTAAAAATGAAAAATTAAAAAATGTTCCCTTTAGTGGGATGGGGGGCATAGAAACATGGCATGATGCATTAGAATTTATTGCATTAGGCTGTAGTAATATTCAGGTTACAACTTCTGTTATGCAATATGGATATCGTATCATAGAAGATTTAATAGATGGAACATTAAAATTTATGTATGAAAATGGAATAGAAAAAATTTCTGATATGGTAGGCATGGCACTAGATAATTTAGTACCAGCAGAAGAATTAGATAGAAATAGCATTATCTATCCCTCATTTAATAGAGATAAGTGTATAGGCTGTGGCAGGTGTTACATTTCTTGTGCAGACGGTGGTCATCAAGCAATTACATTTGACACAAATAATCGTAAACCTAAATTACTAGGAGATAAATGTGTGGGATGTCATTTATGCAGATTAGTATGCCCTACACAGGCAATAGGTGAAAGTAAACGTATTAAAAAAATAGTTTAAAATATTAACTTTCTATTATGCTTTTGGGCAGAAGGGAGGCTACAATGACAAAAAAATATAAAGGAATTAAAAGAATTTTATTATCAGAATATTTGACACCTCAAATGTTTCGTACGATTACTAAAGATTTACTTAAAATACCTGGCGGAATAACAGAAATCCCAGTCATGGTTGAGATGAATCCTAAGTTCTTTGAAAAACTTAATTTTAAAGTTCCTACAACAGGAATTTTATATGGATTTATCAAAAAAAATCATAACTTAATAGAAATTGAGAAACAAAAAGGAAAAATAAAAAAAATAGAATTACATGATTGGGGTACAGAGTTTTTATTAGTTATAGAAGTCTTAACTGGTGAAGAAATTGCTTACAATGTATCAAATAAAGAAGTACAAGAACTACTTGAAAATTGTCTTCGTACTCCAGAACAATCTTAAAAAATAAAAAGGATGGTGGTATATATGTATAAATGTAGTTTAGAAAGAATGACAGATAAAATAAAAACATTTTCAAAATTTGGAGCCACAGGAAACGGGGGTATTACAAGATATTCTCTTTCAAAGGAAGCTATAATGGCAAGAAATGAGTTTAAAAGACGAATGGAAGCTATAGGAGCAATTATAGAAGTAGATGATCTTGCTAATATGTATGCAACCCTACCAGGAAGTGATCCAAACGCGAAAAGAATTGTTATGGGTTCCCATGTAGATTCCGTAAAAAATGGAGGAAACTATGACGGTATTTTGGGAGTTATATCTGCTATGGAAGTGTTAGAAACCATTGCTGAACAAAAAATTCCTCATAAACATCCTATAACAGCTATGATTTGGACAAATGAAGAAGGTTCTCTATATCCTCCAGCAATGATGTGTTCTGGTATTGTATGTTATGACTATTTACCAGATGACATAAAAGAAAAATTTAAAGAAGAAGATATGATGAAATCAAAAAGCATTATAGATGGTAAAACCACCTTTGGAGAAGCTTTAGAAAAGTCTGGATTTAAAGGAGATAGAAAATATAGATTAAGTCCTGAAAAATACCTATGTATGTTTGAAACTCACATAGAGCAAGGGCCTATTTTAGAAGAAGCAGGAAATGATATAGGAGTTGTTGATTGTGTTTTAGGTATGTTTAATTATCGCTTAAAATTCTACGGTCAAGCAGCTCATGCAGGAACTTTTCCTATGAAAAAAAGAAAAGATGCATTTTATGCTGCATCTCAGGCTCTATGCTATCTACATGAAGAAATTGATAAATTAGGTTATCCTGATTTAGTTTACACAACAGGAGAAGTAGTATGTCATCCTAGTGTTCATACAGTAATACCAGATTACTTTGATTTTTCCTTTGACGCTCGTCATGAAGATCCAAAAGTATTAGAAGAAGTATTAGCTATTGTTAAAAGCTGTGCTAATAAAGCATGGGCAGGTTGTACTTGTAAAGTTGAAAAAATGTGGAATAGAGATACTGTATATTGGGACGAAAAATTAGTTTCTTATGTAAAAGAAGCAGCAGAAGAGTGCGGAGTTTCTCATCAATATATCCATTCGGGAGCAGGACATGACGCTCAATTTGTAGCATATATGCTTCCTACTACCATGATTTTCGTTCAATCTAAAAATGGTCTATCTCATTGTGAAGAAGAATATTCATCTCCAGAACAATGTACTAGTGGAGCCACTGTAATGCTAAATGCAGTATTAAAGGCAGATGCAGAATAAAAAATCAAATCAATATACAATAAAATGAGGATTTGTCTTAAATCTAATTAATGCAAATCCTCATTTTTATTAATTTACCCTATCTATTGAGAGAGAAGGAATAGTTATGATTACTATAAAAAAATTAATAGAAAATGCAGATGAAAATTATCAATTAGAGTTAATTGCTGGCGAAGAAGGCTTAGACCGTATAGTTCAATGGATTCACATTGTAGAAGATGAAGAAGTATCAGAATTTCTACATGGAAACGAGATGATTTTTACAACAGGAATTCGCAGAAAAGATTTAGAATGGATGCTAGATTTTGTAAAAAGATTTCATAAATATAATGCCAGTGCCTTAGTAATTAATATAGGTCCTTATATAAAATATGTACCAGAAGAAGTAATAGAATACTGTAAGAAACATGAGTTTCCACTTTTTGTAATACCATGGAAAACCCGTTTAGTAGATGTAACAAGGGACTTTTGTAATCAAATTATAAAAAGTGAACAGGTTGAGATGAGTATTACAGAAGCCTTTAAAAATGCAATATTTCAAGTAGAAGATGAAGAAACCTATTTTCCCGTTCTTGCAAGATACGGATATGACTTAAAGGATAAATTTTCCCTTGTCATAATAAAAATTAATACTCAAAGAAATAATGAAGACCAGTATATTAATATGGTGCATTTTCACTGCGAAAGAATTCTCAATCGAGGGGCTTATAAATATACTATTTTTTCTTATCAAAAGAAATTAATATTAGTTTTATCCGCATTAAAAGATAAAGAAATAAAAAATATAGTAAATGAAATACTTTCCACTTGTGGGAAAAAAGAAGATAAATATAGTATAACAATTGCAGTAGGATATAATAGAAAAGGAATAGAAACAATAGCCCTAAACTTTAAAAGAACCATGGAAACCCTTAGATTAGCCAGAAAAAGAAGGCAAAAGGTATTATATTATGATGAATTAGGAATTTATAAGCTGCTGCTAAATTCTGATGACTATACTGCAATAATAGAATTTTATAACGAAACCGTAGGAAAACTTAAAGCTTATGATAAAGAAAATAAAACCCAGTATGTAGATTTCCTAAAAAAATATTTAGAATTAGATGGGAAAGTACAAACCATGGCTGAAAAAGAATTTTTGCACAGAAACACCGTCCATTATCACCTCAATAAAATCAAAAAAATCATAGACTGCGACTTTAACAACCTAAACGATAATCTAAAAATACTATTAGGTTTTTATATAGAGGAGATATTGTAAAATTTTAATAAATTAACAAAATTAAAAAAGTCGTCGACCTCTAGTAGGGGAAAAATCCCGGGGGGGTCGACGGCAATAAATATCATTTCTAGCCTACCTATAAGGAATTCAAACCTCCTTTATAAATGATACAATAAAAATGTAATAAAATGATCATTTAAGAATGTAGGGAAATAAGATATAATTATCTCTAAGATTAAGGAGG
>NZ_JWID01000012.1 GCF_001466305.1 Defluviitalea phaphyphila | reverse complement strand
TAAAGAAAATGTTTATGCTGGAGGAGATGTAGTAACTGGAGCAGCTACTGTTATTTTAGCTATGGGAGCAGGTAAAAAGGCGGCTAAATCAATTCATGAAAAATTGAAAAATAATAAATAAAATCCACATTTATGTGGATTTTATTTATTATATATTTTTATAGGAATATTAACTTTGTTGCGACCAGATTTTTTTGCTTCATAAAGAGCTTCATCTGCTGATTTTATGAGAGTTTCTTTATCTTTTGCCATACTAGGATAATTAGATATTCCAATGGATACGGTTATATTAACATAATTATTGTAATCTATTTTAAATTTATGATTTTGTACTGCACTGCGAATTTTTTCTGCTACATCATAAGCTTTAGAAAGAGAGTATTCAGGAAGTAAAATACAAAATTCTTCTCCACCTATTCTAAAAATATTTTTTGTAGGACAAAAGTTTTTAAGGATTAGGGCAAATTGTTTTAATATTTTATCTCCAGCAGGATGTCCATAAGTATCATTTATAGATTTAAAATAATCTATATCTAATATGATAATAGATAATTTTTGATTATTTTTAACAGCACATGTAAAAGTATGATTGAGGATAATGTTAAATTGACGAGAATTATTAATTTCTGTTAAAAAATCCTTTGTAGCTTGAGTTTTAAGTTGGAAGTAAGAATGATAATTTTTTTTGAATATGGATATTAAAATTATTAAATATATACTTGATAATAAATTAATTAAAATATTATTATAAGGAATTAATAAATATTTTGAATAAATAAAAGTTATAATAGAAAATAAAATATTTATTATTATCCATTTTTCTAGTTTATTTAAATATAATTTACTAAATAAACCACAAGATAAAATAAATAATAAAGTTAAAAAGAATACTTCCAATGAAAAATAGAAAATAGAATAGAAGATAAAAATAATTATTCCAGATATTAAACAAGATATAAATCCACCAAAGAGAAATGAGGGAGAGAGTATAATCCATAAAGAACTCAAATAAGTTAAAAAATTACTTTCTAAATAAGGGTAAATAATCAATAATATCCCAGAAAGTCCTCCTACTATGCCTAAAAGCTGTTTTTTATATTTATTAGGTTTAAACCAATAACTTTTAAATAAAATACTATTAAGAGTTACAATAGATGTTATTAATAGTATTCTATTGAAAAAATCGTACATAATAACTATTCCCTCTTTTTTTAAAGATTTAGTATATTATAAACTTTATAATAATATTTTAATAATTATTTTATAAAAATACAATTTAAAAATAATCAAAATTTGTATAAATAATATAACTTTTGGCGAGAACTTAAAATAATTGTAGGAAAAATATAAAAAAAGAATAGCCCCATATGTTGCGATATAAGTAGTCCAAAACCCATACATAAAGGAGGCTATTCTTATGAATACAATTATACACGGAATTACAGAAAAAATCACTAAAGATATTAAAAATAATATAGACTTGATATTAAATAGTAGAGATATATCTAAATTTATCCAAGATACAAGTAAATCATTAGATGAAATAGGTGTAAAGATAGTAAAGGAAGCATTCAAAAAATTAATATAAAGATGTTGATAATTAATAAATTAAGTACTCTAGGGTATTGCATAAAATATGGGGAAAGAATAATTATTTTTTCCTACAGTAACTTGACACTATCCTGGTGAGAAATATTACTAGACAAATTTATTCTAGTATGATAAAATATAAAAACGCTTGGACAATTAAATGATTTTGGGTAGTCGCCAAGCGGAAAGGCACAGGATTCTGACTCCTGCATGCGAAGGTTCGAATCCTTCCTACCCAGCCAAATTTTAAATATGCGGATGTGGCGGAATTGGCAGACGCAGCAGACTCAAAATCTGCCGATGGCAACATCGTGGGGGTTCGAATCCCTTCATCCGCACTATAAAAGATGTACTCAGTACATCTTTTTTTTATGAAATTTTAAAAAAAGAGTTAAAAAAATTATAAATAAAATGTATAATTTAAATATTAAAGTTATTATAAGAAAGGATATAAATTAAAAAATGTTAGAAAATATAGTTAACAAGTATATATCTAGATAGAGCATTTGAAATAACTAATGTTAGGTGATATTAAAAATTTTAATAAATAATATGAGTCGCCTTTTTGAGACTCTTTTAACACGAAAGGAGCCAAAATAATGATTTTTTTAGGAATTGACCTAGGAACTTCTTCTGTAAAAATTATTGCAGTAGATAATCCTAAAGAAGAAAATATAAAAGAATATAATAAGATTTACAAACTATACCAAGAAGCATACAGATTTTTGAAAAATTGGTTTAAATTAAAAATAAATATATAGAAATAAAGACGTATGGGAATTTCTCATGCGTTTTTATTTTTTAATATAAGTTACCAAATTTATTTTTGAGTATTATTATATTATTATGAAAGGATAATTAAAAAGGAGGAATATAATGAATTTTAAGTTAAAAGATAAAATGCTTTTATTTTTTAGTGTACTGATATTAATATTTGGCATTCTTATCTTTATATTTGTCAAGGATGGGATAGATGAATTAAATAATTATACTATTGAAAGGCAGTTAAAATCCATTGTTGATTTAGAATATGAATTGTTTTCTAATGAATTTAAAGGGGAATGGAAGCTTGAAAATGGGAATTTATACAAAGGAGATATTTTATTAAGTGAAAGTAAAGAAGCAGTAGATGCTATAAGTGGTGCTAGTAGATATTCTATTTCTATACTTTCTAAAAATAAAATTGTAGTTACTTCTATAAAAGACATTGATTCAACGTTTACAATAAGTGATTTAGGAAATATAGAGGGAAATAAGATAAAAGAAGAAAATGTAGAAGGAATTTATTATGAAGTAATATATAAGCCAATATTAGATAATAATAAAAATCTTATAGGTTATTTTAGTGTATGGGCTTTAAAAGATGATATTATAAATATGAAAAATAATATTCTTAAGAAAATATTAATAATTAGTATTATAATGATATTAGCAGGAATTGTAATTATATTTTTATTTGGAATAGGTATTAATCGTTCATTATCTAAAATTACAACAAATATATCAAAGATGGCACAAGGAAATTATTTAGTTGAAATAAAGGATAAATATTTAAAAAGAAAAGATGAAATGGGTCTTCTTTCAAGAGCTATAAAAGATATGGCAGAAAAACAGTCAGAAGTTTTAAAAAACATCCAAGTAGATGCTAAAAAAATGGATGAATCTTCTAAACACCTTTATACTGCAGTTGAAGATATTAATTCAAGAGTTGAAGAAATAAATAGTTCTACTGAAGAAATAGCTTCTTTTATGGAAGAAGTGGACGCTTCTAGTATGGCAGTAAGTAGTACAATAAATGAAGTAGCGAGTAATATAAAAAATATAGATAATGATATAAAAAAAGGGAGTAAAACTATAAATCAGATAAAAAATAGAGCTGAATATGTACAACAAATTTCTCTTAAATCTCAAGAAGATACTAAAAAAATATACATGCAAAAACAAGAAAAAATATTGGAGGCTATTAAAAAAGGAGAGGTAGTAAAAGAAATTAATAATATGGCACAATTTATTTCTAATATTGCTCATAGAACTAATCTTTTAGCTTTAAATGCTAGTATTGAAGCAGCAAGAAGTGGAGAAGAAGGAAAAGGATTTACTGTTGTAGCAGAAGAAATTAGAAATTTAGCAGAACAATCGGCACAAACAGTTACTAATATTAATGATGTTATAGAAGAAGTTTATGAAGCTTTCGAGAATTTTTCAGATAATGCCAAGGATATTTTAGATTTTATCAATGAAAAAGTTATAAAAGATTATGATATGATGAAAAATATTAGCATTAGATATCAAATGGATTCAACATTAATGGATGAAGTGATTCAAAAGTTTGCCAATAATATAGAAAAGACTAATAATTCTATGGAAAAAATAAATAAGAAAGTAGAAGAAATAACTCAAGCTATAAATTCGGTTACTGCTAATACTCAAACTATTTCTGCTGGATTAAATGAGAGTGCATCTTCTATAGAAGAGATTTCTAATGTAGCTCAAGAAAATTCAAAATTAGGAGAAAATCTTGCAAGTATTTTAAAACAATTTAAAGTAAATTAACAATTATTCCATTGGAATAAAACCTAATTTTTCATACATTTCTAGAGTAATTTTATTATTTGTAGGGAGATTATTATCTTTTTGAAATTTATGAACTGCATTTTTCATATTATCTCCATATTTGCCATCACAGTAACCATTATAATATCCTAAGTTATTTAATTTTTTTTGAATCATAAGTACATCAGATCCTGTATCACCAGGTTCTAATGTTCTAAAATAATCTCCAAAAGGACCAAAAACCCCTTTTACAATAGTAACTTTTGTCCCATGGGGTATCATATCTTTTAGTTCTTTTGCATCCTCATTTTTCATGCGAATACATCCATGGGACATAGGGTTTCCTATACTCCAAGGTTCATCAGTTCCGTGTATGCCGTATTTTCCCCAAGGTACATTAAAGCCCATCCAAGTACCACCAAAACCTTCTCCCCAATCTGCTTTAGATATTATAGTCCAAGTACCAAGGGGAGAAGGAGTAGTTTTTTTACCTCCAGATACAGGATAAGTTTTTATTACTTCTCCATTTTTTAATACATACATTTTATAATAATCTAAATCAACATGAATACTATAAGGATTATTTATTTTATTAAAAACAGATTGATATATATGAAAGGAATTAAAACGATAGAATGTCATATCAAGTAAAATTAAAAATAACATGATAAGGGATATGATTTGAAGGCGATGAGATTTCATAAAAAGCCCCCCTATATATAATCTGAACAGTATATGATATGAAAAATAAAAGAAAATATAGAACTAAAAATGAAAAAATTTGAATTTTAATATTTGTTTCAGTTATAATATATAAAATGTTTTATATAAATTGTAAAAAGGAGAGGAATATGAAATCAAATAAAAAGCTTAAATTGTTTGCTTTAATTTTAGCAAGCATGGGAGTATTTTTTTATTGGCAAAATAATGATATTGTGATAACAGAGTATGATTATATAAATTCAAAACTGCCTAAAGAATTTGATGAATATAAGATTGTTCAAGTTTCAGATCTTCATAATAAAAATTATCATGGAAGACTAGTTAAAAAAATAATAAACATAAATCCAAATATCATAGTAATTACTGGGGATTTGATTGATAGGAGAAATACAAAAATAGATGTTGCATTAAATTTTATAGAAGAAATAAATGATATTGCTCCCATATATTATGTTTCAGGAAATCATGAGCAATTATCTAATAAATATGAATTTCTAAAAGAAAAGTTAGAAGAATTAAATGTAAATATTATGGATGATTATTATATAGAATTATATAAAAATAAAGATAAGATTGGACTTATGGGAATTGCGGACCCTGCAATAAATCAGAAAGAAAGGGATTATCTTTTTGCTAGTAATAGTCAATATATAAGAAATTCAATTGAAAAATTATCTGATAATATAAATACAGATTTTAATATTTTATTATCTCATAGACCCGAAGAATTTGAAGTTTATACAGAAATGAAAATAGATTTAGTTTTTGCTGGACATGCCCATGGAGGACAAATTCGTTTACCATTTGTAGGGGGATTGTTTGCCCCCCACCAAGGTTTATTTCCAAAGTATACAAACGGCATGTATACTTTAGATGAAACTTCTATGATTGTAAGTAGAGGATTAGGCAATAGTATTTTTCCTTTAAGAATATTTAATCGTCCAGAACTTGTAGTAGTTACTTTACATACTTCTTAATTATTCTTATATCTTCTCCTATTAATCTAAAGGCTTTGTAGTTTCCGAATATTCTTGATACAATTCTTTCAGAATATTGATTTTGCCAATCATTAGGCGATAAATTGGTAGATATTATGGTATGCTTTTTATCTAAAAGTCTTGAGTTAAGACAATTAAATAATTCAGCTCCAGTAAGAGAAGTACTAAATTCTGTACCTAAATCATCTATAATTAATAAATCTACTGTAAATATAGCATCTAAGTAAGCTTTTGAGTCTTCTGTTTCTTCCTCTTTTCTAAATCTTTCTTGTTCAAAAAGTTTAAAAAGTTGAAAGGCGGTTAAATAAAGTACGGTTTTACCTTGGTCTAGAAGGTCCTTTGCAATACAATTACATAGAAAAGTTTTCCCAAGTCCTGGATCGCCATAAAAAATAATATTACTAAATTTTTTATCAAATTCTTTAACAAAACGGATACAATGACTATAAATTTGTTTAATATTTTCCTTAGGAGATATGTTAAACTTTGGGTCTACTTTATCAGAGTAATAATCAAAATTAAAATTATCAAAGTTTTCTACAGATAAAATATCTTTTAAATTAGACTGATCATAGGCTACATTAATAAGAGCCTGTTTTAAGCAACTACAAGGAGAATTATCAATATAGCCTGTGTCTTTGCAGCGAGGGCAACTATATATAGGGTCTAAATAATTTTTGTCATATCCATTTACATATAAAAGTTCAGCTTTTTCTATTAATAAATCCATATTTTTTTGTTCTAGAGATTTTATAAGCTCATTAGCTTTTAGAGGGTCTTTTAAAATCATTTTGGAGATTTCTACTCCAGTTTTAGCAAGAAGTTCATCTATTTGTGCAATTCTAGGAATTTTCTTATAAACTTCTTCCTGTCTAGCTTTAAGAGCTCTGTTTGCTGCATCTCTTTTAAGTTCATACTCTCTTAAAATTTTTTTATATTGTTTTTCTCTTATTGTCATTTCCCTTACCTCTCTTCAGAAAGTTGTTTACTTAGATATTCTCTTTCTAATCTTTCAAGTTCATCAAAATCCCATTCTCTTTGCTTAAAGTTAACAAATTTACTAGGTTTTGAATAGTATTGTTTGTTTTTATCATTTGAAGAGGGAGTATTTTGCATAGATTTCTTTTTAATATAGGCATTATCTAATTTTTCAATATCTTTTATAGATTTTACTTTATTTTTATTCCAATTATTTAATATAGAATCAATATATTGAAAACTAGGTTTTTGAGTTTGAATAATAGTTCTTTTACAAGCTTCTAATATAATCTCAAGAGGAATATTAAGAGCGTTTAACCACCTATCCATATATTCTATTTCAGAAGGAGCGGGATTTCTGTCATTAAGTCCTAAGGCCTTCATAATCTCTCTATAATTAGTATTAAATGTTTTTATTCTAGCTTGAGCTTTTTCAACAGTATTAATTCCTTCTTCAGCCCAAGTTAAACCTACTTTTTCTATATAACGCATACTTCTGTGATTATTAGAAATACAGTGTTCTAATAAAAGTTCTATAACATCTAAAGGAAGTCTTAACCAATCATATAAGCTGTATAAAACTTTTAAGTCATTATGACTTAACATTCTACCAAGATATCTTTCTGCAATTTTAAAAAGACGATTTATTTCTGGATTTTTCATATAAATAGTAAGTTCTTCTGGGCTATAATTAGGTCTTGTTTCAAGTTGTATATGTACAGGTTTTTTTAAGTTTTCAGAAGTTACTTTTTTTTCTTCTTTTATTTTAGGAATTAAATAAGATATATGTATAATATCATCTTCATTCCATTCAAATTCCATAAGCCCACATTCTTTCCAATATTCAAAGGCTTTTATAATATCCGATTCTAATAAATCTAACTTTTCTGACATTTCTTTTAAGGTGAGATTATGTTGGCTACTATAAGAAAATCGATAACCATATAAATATACTTTGACAAAATTTCCATTAGCTTTTGGCATATAAAAATCGATAAACTCATTGGGAATTGGAGTTGTGGATAATTCAAAATTATTTTTAATATTTAGAATAGCCATCACTATCCCGCCTTTCGAAAATATTACTTGTAGTGCTATTATATCACATTATTTTAAGATTGTTTATAAAAGAAAATTTAGACTTTTATACGTTCTATACACATAGATTATGTTAATAACTTTGTGGATAATGTGGATAACTATAAAAAGCATTAGCATATTTTACATAAAAAATTCCCAGAAGCTTAAGCTTTTGGGAAATAAAAAACATGTAAAAATATGGAATGAAGAGTTTATTGGAATAAATTTATTCACATGGAATACTTTCCGTTTCTGTTGACAACTCTGTGGATAATGAGGATAAGTTAAGACCTAAAAGTTCTTCTCCTATAATATTCACATCTCCAGCTCCCATAGTTATTAACAGATCACCTGGGATACATTTTTCTAAAAGAAAATTTTCTATTGTTTCAAAATCTGAAAAGTAATAAACTTCTTTATTTAATTTTTCCAATTCCTTTTTTAAATCTTTAGAATGAATTTCACCTAAGTCTTTTTCTCTAGCAGCATAAATATCAGTTAATATTATTTTATCTGCTTCTTTTAAAGCATTGGCAAATTCTTTTAGAAAAGCTTTAGTTCTTGTATAAGTGTGGGGCTGGAATACACACCATAAAGTGTTATGAGGGTAATGCTTTGCAACTGATAGAGTAGCTTTAATTTCAGTTGGATGATGAGCATAATCATCAACAATAGTAATTCCTTTTAAATTTCCTTTTATTTCAAATCTTTGATGGGCACCAGTAAATTTTTCTAATCCTTTTATAATATCTTCGATGTCAATATCTAAGAAATAAGCAGCAGCACATGCAGCTAAAGCATTATAGATGTTATGAATTCCAGGAACATTTAAGGATACTTTTCCCATATTTTTCCCTTGATAAAATAAATTAAAACTTCCACAAGCTTTTTTGTCATAGGATATATTATTAGCAGTCCACATTACTTTATTAGAGTCAGTTCCAAAAGTAATAATTTTACAGTTAACTTCATCTAATAAATCGTTGATATTTTCCATATCTCCATTTATAATCAGTGCTCCATTTTTAGAAATTTTTTTAGAAAAGGAAATAAAGGAATTTCTTATATGATTTATATCTTTAAAATAGTCGAGGTGGTCTTCTTCTATGTTTAATATAACTCCTATGTAAGGGTCAAACTTTAAAAAACTATCATAATATTCACAGGCTTCTGTAATAAAATAATCAGAATTACCTGTACGAATATTTCCACCTATAGAGTCTAAAATTCCTCCTACAGATATAGTAGGGTCTTTTTTAGCTTGTAATAGTATATGAGAAAGCATAGAAGTAGTAGTAGTTTTTCCATGAGTTCCGGCTACAGCTATGGAATAAGGATAGTTTCTCATAATTTCTCCAAGAAGTGTAGCTCTATCTATAACTTTAAGATTTTTTTTCCTAGCTTCTATAAGTTCAGGATTATCCTCTTTAACGGCAGCTGTATAAACTACTAAATCTATATCATCTTTAATGTTAGAAGATAAATGCCCTAGATGAAACTCTACTCCTAAACTTTCTAGATGTCTAATTATTTTTGAATTTTTTATATCTGAGCCTGATATCTTAAATCCTTTTTTAATAAGTATTTCTGCTAAGCCACTCATACTAATGCCGCCAATTCCTATAAAGTGAATTTTTTGATTATTATTTTTAAAATCAATATTTCCCATAGTACACCTCTATTCTTAGTTTTAAATAAATAACCTATTCTTTATAATTTAACATATATTAATTTAAAAATTCTATACTATATTATTACACAAAAAACTAAATTTTTAAAACCTAAACGATAATAAATTTCCTTTTTATTTAAGTCGAATATTATTAAAAGAAAAGCTTAAAATATTCAAGATTTTGATATATAATAAGAATAAATTTGATGATATGGAAGGAGTAAAAAAGTGAATCGTATTAATAAAAATGAAAGAATAGGTTCTATAATAAAAATTCTTACAGAAAATCCGAAAAAAATATATACTTTAAATCAATTTGTAAATATTTTTGAGTGTGCGAAATCTACCTTGAGTGAAGATATAGATACTATAAAAAATATCTTTGAAAAATTTAGTTTAGGGGAAATTGAAACTATTGCAGGAGCAGCTGGAGGCGTATTATATAAACCTACTATGACAAAGGAGCAAATTAGGGAATTTGCATTAGAACTTTGTGATGAAATTAATAAAACAGATAGAATTATTCCTGGAGGATATATTTACCTTAATGATCTTTTATATTCGCCGGATATAGTTTACAACATGGGAAGAGCTTTAGCTAATTTTTTTTATGATTATTCTTTTGATTATGTTGTAACTATTGAAACTAAAGGGATTCCGATTGCTCTTATGACAGCTAGAATATTAAATAAACCCCTAGTGGTTGTAAGAAAAGAAGGGAAATTAACTGATGGAACAGCAATTCATATGAATTATCTAACATCATCAAAAAGAATTCAAACTATGTCTCTTGCTAAGAGAGCTTTAAAAAAGAATTCTAAGGTAATTTTTGTAGATGATTTTATGAAAGCAGGGGGAACTGCTAAAGGTATTGTTGACTTAATGAAAGAATTTGAATGTGAAGTTGTAGGAGTAGGAGTGTTAATGGCTACTAAAGAGCCAAAAGAAAAATTAGTGCAAGATTATGTTAACTTGTTGGTGTTAGAAAAGGTAGATGAAGACAAAAAAGAAATAATTGTACAATCTTATTTATAAGACAGTTTAAAATCTGTCTTTTTTATTTATTTAAATTGTGAAATTACACAACATATGTTAAATAATTTTGTAAAATTAGAATAGTAGAAAGATATTGATATTTGGATAAATCTGTTATATAATATATATATATAAAATTATAACGGTGTCTGGGGGGTTACTCTAGGGCCGCAACATGTTACAGAGAGGGGTTTACATATGGAAATTACAGATATTCGTATACGCAAAGTTAATAAAGAAGGAAAAATGAAGGCAGTTGTTTCAGTTACCTTCGACAACGAATTTGTTGTGCATGATATCAAAATAATTGAAGGAGAAAAAGGACGTTTTATTGCCATGCCAAGCAGAAAAACTTTAGAAGGAGAATTTAGAGATATTGCACATCCAATTAATTCAGCAACAAGAGAAAAAATTCAAACAGCTGTTTTAGAAAAGTATGAAATGATTCTTTTAGCAGAAGCAGATGACACAGCGGCTGAGGAAGTAGCTGCTGATATTGAAGAATAAAACATAAAGCACTTCGTAAGAAGTGCTTTTTTCATGTTGAAAAATTATTATAAACATGAGAGAATAGAAGAGATATTACAGTTTAAGGAAGGGATATGCATGGAAAGTAATAATACTAATGTATCTACTTTGATATTAGCAGCTGGAGAAGGAACTAGGATGAAATCAAAAAAATCTAAAGTATTGCATAAAGTTTTAGGTAAAAGCTTAGTAGCTCATGTAATAGAGGCTGCAAAATATGCAGGTAGCAAAAAAATTTGTTTAGTAATTGGATATAAAGGTGAAGAAGTAAAAAAAGAAATAGGGGATAGTGTATTTTATGTTACTCAAAAACAAAGATTAGGCACAGGACATGCAGTTATGCAGGCTGAAGAATTTATTGAAGATGAAGGTGATATATTAGTACTTTATGGAGATACTCCTTTAATTACTGGAGAAACCCTAAAAAATATGATAGAAATTCATAGAAGAGAAAATAATGGAGTGACAATATTATCAGCTATTTTAGAAGATCCTACAGGATATGGAAGGATTATAAGAGATAAAGAAGGAAATTTTATAAAAAATGTAGAACAAAAAGATGCTACTAAAGAAGAATTAAAAGTTAAAGAAGTTAATTGTGGTATGTATTGTTTTAAATCTAAGGTGTTAAAAGAAGCATTAAAAGAACTTACAAATGATAATGCACAAGGAGAATATTATCTAACAGATACCTTACATATTATTCTTTCAAAAGGGTATAAGGTAAATACTGTAATAGCTAAAGATAATACGGAAATGTTAGGATGTAATTCAAGAGAACAACTTAGCGAAGTAACTCAGATTATGAAAAGAAGAATAAATAAAAAGCATATGCAAGAAGGAGTAACTATAATAGATCCTGAAAATACTTATATTGAGCCTGAAGTAGTCATTGGTATGGATACAATAATATATCCTGGAACATATCTTCAAGGCAATACTATTATAGGAGAAAATTGTATTATAGGGCCTAATTCAAGAATATGTAATTCCAAAATTGGGGATGAAGTAAAAATAGAAAATAGTGTTATATTAGAAAGTGAAGTAAATTCTAATACAACTGTTGGACCGTTTGCTTACATAAGACCTAATAGCAATATTGGGGAAAATGTTAAAATTGGAGATTTTGTTGAAATTAAAAACTCTAACATAGGAAATAATACAAAAGTATCTCATTTAACTTACATAGGAGATGCAGATGTAGGAGAGAGGGTTAATTTTGGATGTGGAACAGTTGTTGTTAATTATGATGGTAAGAAAAAACATAGAACTATTATAGAAGATGACGCTTTTATAGGATGTAATACAAATTTAGTATCTCCTGTTAAAGTTCATAAAAAAGCTTTTACAGCTGCAGGATCAACTATTACAAAGGATGTTCCTCAAAAAGCCTTAGGGATTGCTCGTACAAGACAAATAAATAAAGAAAATTGGGTAAAAGACTAAAATATTCTTTTGTGATTTGAAAAAGTATGGTATAATTGACCCCGGCTAGGGGTTACAAATAAGGAAGATATTTTTAAGGAGGCCTTTTAATGAGGACTAGTAATAATGAAATAAAAATTTTTTCATGTAATGCACATCATGAATTAGCAGAAGAAATTGCTAAAGAATTAGGACTAGAATTGGGCAATTCAGAAGTGGGAAGATTTAGCGATGGAGAAATTTCTGTACGTATTGATGATAAGGTAAGAGGAGCAGATGTATTTATTATTCAGCCGACATCTACCCCTGTAAATGAAAATCTAATGGAATTACTTATTATGATTGATGGATTAAGAAGAGCTTCGGCAGGAAGAATTACAGCTGTTATGCCTTATTATGGATACGCAAGACAAGATAGAAAAGCCAGAGCAAGGGATCCTATTAGTGCTAGATTAGTAGCTGATTTAATTCAAACAGCAGGAGCGGATAGAGTTCTTACCATGGATTTACATTGTGCTCAAATTCAAGGGTTTTTTAGCATTCCTTTAGACCATTTAGTAGGCATGCCTTTATTAACGAAATATTATATAGATAAATTTGGAGATTTAAGTGACTTTGTTGCAGTTTCTCCCGACCTTGGAAGTGTAGGAAGAACAAGAGCTTTTGCAACTAAGTTAGATATTCCAATAGCCATTATTGATAAAAGAAGACCAAAAGCAAATGTATCAGAAATTATGCATATAATAGGTCATATTGAAGGGAAAAAGGTAATATTAGTGGATGATATGATAGATACGGCAGGAACTATTACTAATGCTGCTAATGCTTTAAAAGAAAGAGGAGCAGTTGATGTATTTGCTTGCTGTACTCATCCTGTACTTTCAGGACCAGCTATAGAGAGAATAGAAAATTCTGCTATTTCAGAATTAGTTGTATTAAATACAATTAAACTTCCAAAAGAAAAAAGAATTTCTAAAATAAAAGAAATTTCTGTAGCTTCTATTATGGCAGATGCTATACATAGAATCCATGAGGATTTATCAGTATCTAAATTATTTGATTAATTAAAATAGATAAATTAAAAGCCCTAGTACGACTAGGGCTTATTGCTGTTTTTAAAAATGGAGGTGATCTAATGTTTGCAGTAATAGGATTAGGGAATCCAGGTAATAAATATGATACAACAAGACATAATGTAGGATTTAAAGTTATTGAAAGATTAGCTTATGAAAATAACATAAATTTAAATAAAAAAAAGCATCACGCTATAATAGGAGAAGGGATAATAGGAGAAGAAAAAGTTGTTCTTGCAAAACCCCAAACCTATATGAATTTAAGTGGACAAAGTGTAATAGAGATTATTAATTGGTATAAGATAGACAAAAGTAATATAATTATAGTATATGATGATATTAGCTTACCTTTAGGAGCTCTTAGAATTAGAACGAAAGGCAGCGCAGGAGGACATAATGGAATAAAAAATATCATATCTCATTTAAATTCTCAAGAATTTTTAAGAGTAAAAGTGGGAGTTGGAGAAAAGCCACCAGGATGGGACTTAGCAGATTATGTACTTAGTCATTTTACTAAGGAAGAAATGAAATATATAACAGAAAGTATAAAAAAAGCTTGTGATGCTATAGAAACAATTATAAAAGAAGGAAGTGTTGCAGCTATGAATAAGTTTAATAAAAAAGTAAAGGAGTGATGATTTGTCTAGTACTTCTTTAAATGCAATAATAGACCCAATTCTTGAATTAGAGGCATATAAAAAGCTCTTAAATAATTTAAAAAGTCATAAGTCACCTATATTAGCAACCGGAACAATCGATTCACAAAAAAGCCATCTTATTTATGCTATAAAAACTCACACCAATAGACCTATTATTATAGTTACCCATAATGAAATGAAAGCAAAAGAAATTTATGAAGATATGAAATTTTTTATAGAAGATAATATTTATATATATCCTTCAAAAGATGTACTTTTTTATAATGCAGATGTGCATAGTATAGATATAGTTGTTCAAAGATTAAATGTTTTAAAAGCATTAATAGATAATAAAAATCCAGTTATTATTTTGTCTATTGAAGCCCTATTAGATAGACTTGTAAAAAAAGACATATTTACCAAGTTTATATTGAAATTTAAAGTAGGAGATATAGTATCTATTAAAGAGTTAACTAAAAATCTAGTTTTGATGGGATACGAACATTCAGAAATAGTTGAAAGTCCAGGACAATTCTCCCTTAGAGGGGGAATTATAGATGTTTATTCTAGTACATCTAGTAATCCTTATAGAATTGAATTTTGGGATGATGAGATAGATTCTATACGATCTGTAGACCCTATTACCCAAAGGTCAATAGATAAAGAACAAGAAATAGAAATATTCCCCATGAGGGAAGTAGTATTTGAAGAAGAAATGATTAAAGAAGCAATTAATGCTATAGAAAAAGAAAGTAGTAAAAATATAAGTAAATTAGAAAAACAGGGTTTAAATGAAGAAAAAGCTATTTTAGAGAATACAGTTAATAATATTATAGAGAAGCTAAAAAATGAAAAAAACTTTCAAGGTATAGAAGGATATATAAAATATTTTTATAAAGATACAGTTACTTTAACTGAATATTTAGACAAGGATACAATATTCTTAGTGGATGAGCCTATTAGAATAAAAGAAAAATGTAATAATGTAATACAAGAATTTGAAGATAGTATGAAAGAGCGATTAAAAAAAGGTTATATTCTTCCAAGACAAATGGAAGCTATTTTTAGGTATGAAGATATTTTATATTCTATAGAACCTTTTGATAAAGTTTTAATGACTATGCTTACGCAGTCAATAAAAGATTTTACTATAAAGGAAGTTGTTAATTTTTCTGTAAAACCTATTAATTCTTTTTATAATAAATTAGATATATTAGAAAAAGATATTTTATTTTGGAAACAAAGAAATTTTAGGATAGTTATTTTATGTGGACCAAAAAGTAAGGGTGATAGACTTAAAAAAGAGTTGGCACAAAAAAATATAGAAAGCTCTTATAAAACTGATTTATCTAAACCTATACAAAAGGGAGAAGTAGTTATTTATAGTGGAAGTCTTCACAAAGGTTTTGAATATGGACTTATTGATTTTGTAGTTATTTCTGATAAAGAAGTATTTGGAGAAGAAAAAAAGAAAAGAAAATCTAAGAAAAAAGTAAAAGGGAAAAAAATAGAAGTATTTACAGATCTAAAGGTAGGAGATTATGTTGTTCATGAAAATCATGGAATAGGTATTTATCAAGGGATAGAAAAGATTGTCGTAGATAATGTAAGCAAAGATTATTTAAAAATAAAATATCTAGATAATGGAATACTTTATGTTCCTATTAATCAAATGGATATAGTTCAAAAATATATAGGTAGAGAGGGGAAAGGTCCTAAGCTTAATAAACTTGGAGGCTCTGAATGGATAAAAGCTAAAGCCAAGGTAAAAAAAGCAGTAGCCGATTTAGCTAAAGAACTTATAGAGCTTTATGCAAAAAGACAAAAAAGCAGAGGATATAAATATGGGCCTGATACAGTTTGGCAAAAAGAATTTGAAGATATGTTTCCCTATGAAGAAACAGCAGATCAAATAAAAGCTATTGAAGAAGTAAAAAAAGATCTAGAAAGTGACAAAATTATGGATAGACTTCTATGTGGAGATGTAGGGTATGGGAAAACAGAAGTTGCCATAAGAGCAGCTTTTAAAGTAGTACAAGAAGGTAAACAAGTAGCTTATTTAGTACCTACTACCATACTAGCTCAGCAGCACTATAATACTTTTGTTCAAAGAATGAAAGATTTTCCCATAAAGATAGGAGTTTTATCCCGTTTTCGTACTCCAAAAGAACAAAGACAAACAATAGAAGGATTAAAAAGAGGAATAATTGACATTGTAATAGGAACTCATAGACTTTTATCTAAAGATATAATGTTTAAAGATTTAGGTTTGTTAATAGTGGATGAAGAACAAAGATTTGGAGTTGCCCATAAAGAAAAATTAAAACATCTAAAAGAAAATGTAGATGTATTAACCCTAACAGCTACTCCTATTCCTAGAACTTTACACATGAGCCTTGTAGGAATAAGAGATATGAGTATATTAGAAGAACCACCAGAGGAAAGATATCCTGTGCAGACTTATGTAATGGAATATAATCCTGAATTTATTAGAGATGCTATTAATCGTGAAATTGGAAGAAATGGACAAGTATATTATTTATATAATCGTGTAAAAAATATTGATAAGGTAGCAGCACAAATCCAAAAATTAGTTCCAGAAGCTGTAGTATCTTATGCCCATGGTCAAATGAGTGAAAGGGAACTAGAAAATATAATGGTAGAATTTATAAATGGGAAAATTGATGTATTAGTTTGTACAACCATTATAGAAACTGGCCTTGATATTCCTAATGTTAATACAATAATAATTCAAGATGCAGATTGTATGGGTTTATCTCAACTTTACCAATTAAGGGGAAGAGTAGGACGTTCTAATCGCATTGCTTATGCTTATCTTATGTATCAAAAGGATAAGGTATTGCAAGAAGGAGCAGAAAAAAGACTTCAAGCAATAAAAGAGTTTACAGAGTTTGGTTCAGGATTTAAAATTGCCATGAGAGATTTAGAGATAAGAGGAGCAGGGAATATACTAGGGGCTCAACAGCATGGACATATGGATGCAGTAGGATATGATTTATATTGTAAACTTTTAGAAGAAGCTGTTAGTAAAGAAAGTGGTCAAGAAGTGAAAGAAAATTTTGAAACTTCTATAGATTTAAACATTAGTGCTTATATACCTTCTGCATATATACAAAATGAAATGCAAAAGTTAGAAATATATAAAAAAATTGCAACAATACAAAATGAAAAAGATTATTTCGATTTACAAGAAGAAATAGAAGATAGATATGGTGATTTACCTAAAAGTGTTCAAAATTTATTAGATATATCTCTTTTAAAAGCAGAAGCTCATGATTTGGAAATATTATCAATTACTCAAAAAGGAAATAACATAAATTTAACTTTTAAGGAAGATGCCCATATAGATCCTACAAAAATTTCTGAGATTCTTAGCAAATATAAAAAGAATCTTAAATTTGTAGCTGTTAAAACCCCTTACTTTATATATAGTTTAAAAAATGAAAAAAAAGAGTCACTAATCAGATATATTAAGAATTTATTACATGATTTAAAAGGTTTGAAGTTAAAATAAAGATGTTTTATAATTAAAGAAAAGCTTTGTGAAATGGGGTTATTAGATGATAAAAAGGAATAAATTGGCACAAATTTTATTTATTATTTTAATAATAAGTTCATTTGTTGCTGGTTGTGGTTTAAAAGAAGAAGAATATGTAGCAATTATTAATGATGAAAAAATAAGCCTAGAAGAATATAATGTGTATTTATGGAGGATAAAGCAAGTATATCAAAGTATAGGTGAGGAAGATATATGGGAAACAAAATTTGATGGAGAACCTGCAGAAGAAGTAGCAAAAGAAAGTACTCTTGATTTAATTAAGTCAATTAAAGTTCAAGTTCAAGAAGCTGAAAAAAACAACATATCTTTAACAGAAGAAGAAAAGGAAGAAGCAGAAAGCCAAGCAGAAAGTTTAAAAATTCAAATGGGCGATGAAATAGAAAGTATGGGAATTAGTGATGAAGTTATAAAAATAATTGCAGAAGAAAATATAATAAGCCAAAAATTATATGAAGAATTAACTAAAGATTATGTTGAAAATCAAGAGGAATTTGAAGAATTTTTTGAAGAAAATAAGGATTTTTTAAAACAAGTTAGAGTAAAACATATTTTGCTAAAAACACATGATATACAAAATGGTGAATTAGTACCCCTTTCAGAAGAAGAGCAAAAAATTGCTAAAGAAAAAGCAGAAGAAGCTTTAGAAAGAGCTAGAGCAGGAGAAGATTTTGCAAGTCTTGTGCACGAATATTCTGAAGATGAAGCTTCTATTCCAAATGATGGAGAATATGTTTTTGGAAGAAATCAAGGAATGGAACCAAATTTTGAGGAAGCAGCTTTTAGTTTAAAAGTTGGAGAAATAAGCGATTTGGTAGAAACAAGTTATGGATATCATATTATAAAATTAGAAGAAGAAATAGAGCCTGATAAGGAAGAAGTTAGAGCTAATTATATAGAACTTAAAAAACAAAGTTTTTATCAATCAAAAGTTCAAGAATGGATTGATACTGCTAAAGTAGAAATAAATGAAGATGTATGGGAAAAAATTAAAGTAAAATAGAAAAAAGAGAGTTTAAACTTTCTAAAGTTTAAACTCTCTTTTTATATATTTTTAATAAATTAAGAGGATAAAATTGAAAAATACGCATAAAATACCCAAAATATAATCATACTATTAAAGAAACTATTAAGAATGCTAGAATATAGAGGAGGAATTTATTTTGAAAGCTACAGGAATTGTAAGAAGAATAGATGATTTAGGACGTGTTGTAATTCCAAAGGAAATAAGGAGAACTCTCCGTATTAGAGAAGGCGACCCTCTTGAGATTTTTACAGACCATGATGGACAAGTAATTCTTAAAAAATACTCTCCTATAGGAGAATTAGGAATGTTTGCAAAGGAGTATGCAGAAGCTCTTGCACAAACTACAGGACTTATTACTTGTATTGCAGATAAGGATCAAATAATTGCTGTTTCAGGAGGGTCTAAAAAAGAATTTTTAGATAAAAATATTAGTCAATCTTTAGAAAAAATCATTGGTGAAAGAAATATTTTTACAGCTTCTAAAGAAGAAGATAATTTTATTCCTATATTAGCAGATGAAACTAATACTAATTATAATTCTGAACTTATATCTCCTATTATAGCTGAAGGAGATGTTATAGGAGCAGTTATATTTTTATCTACAGATAAAGTAAAAATGGGAGAAGTAGAAACTAAATTAGCACAGTCAGCAGCAGGATTTTTAGGAAAACAAATGGAACAATAAGTATTTTCAAATTTTATACTTTATGTTATAATAATGCTCAAAAGATAAAAATAAGTAGGGATACTATGGATAAAAAAGAAAAATATACTTATGATGATCTTATAAAAATTGTAGAAATCCTTAGAGGCGAAAATGGGTGTCCATGGGATATAAAGCAAACTCATACGAGTCTTTTACCTAATCTTCTTGAAGAAACTTATGAAGTTATTGATGCTATTAAAAAAGAAAATACAGATAATTTAAAAGAAGAATTAGGAGATTTACTTCTTCAAGTTGTATTCCACGCTCAAATTGCTAAAGAACAAGAAGAGTTTAATATAGATGATGTAATAGATAGAATATGTAAAAAGCTTATTTTAAGACATCCTCATATTTTTGGAGAAAAAAGTGCAAATAATGTAGAGGAAGTTTTAGAAAATTGGGAGCAAATTAAGAAAAAAGAAAAAGGGTATCAAACTCAAACAGAAGTTTTAAGAAATATTCCAGAGGTTCTCCCTGCTTTAGTTAGAGCTTATAAAGTTCAAGTCAAGGCATCAAATGTAGGATTTGATTGGAAAGATGTTAAAGATGTTATTAATAAGGTAAATGAAGAGTTAGCAGAGTTCATAGAGGCTTATAAAAAAGGAAACCAAGAACAAATAATGGAAGAATACGGAGATTTGTTATTTTCTATGATAAATATTGCAAGATTTTTTAAAATAAATCCTGAATTTGCCTTGACAAATGCTATAGAAAAGTTTATAAATAGATTTGAATATGTTGAAAATACTGCAGTTTTAAATAATAAGAGGTTAGAAAATATGTCACTTGATGAAATGGATAAGTTATGGGAAGAAGCGAAATTAAAAACCTCTAAAAATCTGTAGTATTTTACTGTTACATTTTAAAAAGAAATATGAGGAGGAAGGATTATGAACAAATCCGAATTAGTAGCAGCAATGGCTGCCAAAGCAGAAATGAGTAAAAAGGACGCAGAAAAAGCATTAAAAGCATTCGAAGAAGTTGTAAAAGAAGAATTAGCTAAAAATGGAAAAGTTCAATTGGTTGGGTTTGGTACTTTTGACGTAGTAGAAAGAGCAGCTAGAGAAGGCAGAAATCCTCAAACAGGAGAAGTAATGAATATCCCTGCCTCTAAGGCACCAAGATTTAAGGCAGGTAAAGCATTAAAAGACGCAGTAAATAATAGATAATGCTACATATCTTAAAAAATCTACACTTTTCTAGTGTAGATTTTTTATATTACATAAAGGAGAATGATAATGCGATTAGATAAATATCTTAAAGTAAGTCGTTTAATAAAAAGAAGAACTGTTGCTAATGAAGCTTGTAATGCAGGAAGAGTTTTAGTTAATGGAAAACAAGCAAAAGCAGGAACTAATGTGAAAGTAGGAGATATTATTGAAATAAAATTTGGAAACAATACTACAAAAGTAGAAGTATTAGAAGTAAAAGAACATGTAAGAAAAGAAGAAGTATCAAATATGTACAAATATTTATAATTTCTATCATTTTTAAATACAACCCTTAATATACATAAATATAAGTAATTTAGAAAATATATTTAAAAGGTGGGGGTTGTATGGAAGATAAAATTGGGAAAATTCATAGCATTATGATGCAAGATAGAGAAATTTTATCTATTACAGGAGTAATAGATGTATTTGCATTTGACGAGGAAAATGTAGATATTGAAACCGAAATGGGTATGCTTACAATTAAAGGTACTGACCTCCATGTAAATAAATTAAATTTAGAAAAAAAGGAATTAGAAATAGAAGGAGAAATAGAAAGTTTAACTTACCATGATGGAGATTCTTTTAATAAGAAAGGGAATTCATTTTTTGGGAAGTTGTTTAAATAGGAGTGAGTACCTTGATTGTATCTATTAGTGAACAGGCTCATATATTCTTTATCGCAGTAACAGCTGGTGTGATAATAGGAATTTTTTATGATTTATTTCGTATTATTAGAAAAATATTTCCTCATCCTAATTGGTTAATTCAATTAGAAGATTTAATTTATTGGATAACTATATCAGCATTTATGTTTTTTGTATTATTCAATAAAAATTATGGAGAAATTAGAGGGTTTGTACTACTTGGAGCCCTTCTTGGAAATATAATATATTTTTTTACTATTAGTATTGTGTTTATGAAATTTGCTACTTGGATTATTTATTGGACAAAAAAAATTATAAAGACTATATTAAGAATCTTATTTATTCCTATCAAATTGATTTTAAAAATACTTTATTATCCTTATAAGTGGATTTCTTATCCTTTTAAATTTTTAAGAGGGAAAATTAAAATAATCATGAATAAGTCAAAAAATAAAGTAAAAAGAAAATCTAAACAAATATTAAAAGAACTTTACATAATATATAAAAAGATATAGAATAAAAATAAAAGAGATAATTTCACAATTATTAAAAATGAAAGAGGGATTGGATTGAAAAAAAGAAATAAAAAAACTTTTAAAATCAGATGGAATGCCATATTTATTCTTATTTTTCTCTTAATGATTGCATTTAAATCCTATGATTTACAAAAAATCAACAAAGAATTAGAAGCACAAAAAAAGGAATATAGTAAACAGATAGAAATGGCAAAAGAAGAACAAGAATCCCTTTTAGAAGAGAAAGAATATAGTCAATCAAAAGAATATATTGAAAAAGTAGCAAGAGAAAAATTAGGATTGATAAAAGAAGATGAAATAATATTTATGGAAAAGAATTAAAAATGTTTTTAATAGTTGACAAGTTAGTATAAGGTGATTATAATACTGTATTGTAGTCTAAATTTTATGGCGGAGTAGCTCAGATGGCTAGAGCATACGGTTCATACCCGTAGTGTCGGCGGTTCGATTCCGTCCTCCGCTATTTTTTAGAAGTGGCTCATATTATAAAATAATATGAGTCATTTTTTATTTTTGTAAAAAATATAATATTAATGTCTAAAAATTTTTTGGAAACATTACCATATAATGACAAATAATTTATTACCCTTCAATTATAATAATAAAACAGAATTAGGAGGGGTAATATGGAACGTATAGAATATAGAACTTTAAAAAAATCAGATATGTTAAAGTTTAAAAAAACTACTGGTTTAAAACAAATATTTTTAGAATTATCTTATAAGGATTTATTAATTGATATTATAGGATTTATGACTGCTAGAGTTGTTTTATTTACTAATTTACTTCCTTTAAGTGTTGCATATTTTGGAGCAGCTTCTTATATAAAAGTAAATCGTATTTGGCTTTTTTTATTTATCACAGCAGGAGTATTAAGTATAAGAAATTTCGTTTCACCTATAAAATATATTAGTATTTTTATTCTTATTTCAATTATTTTGCATTTTATAGAATCTAAAGGATATAAAAAGACTACTATAGGACAAGCAATTATAAGCATGATATCTTCATTTTGTATAAGTATGTTTATTGCAGGTATAAATGGATTTGCTGGGTATTATATTATAGTTGCCATATTAGAAAGTATTTTAATATTTGGAGTTACTTATATATATAAAGATGCCATATCTTCTATTAAAGGAAATTTTAAAAGAACTACCCTAAGTATAGAGGAAATAATTAGTTTAATTTTATTATTTGGAGCAGCAACAGCAGGCATCATGGATTTTTCTATTTATGGAATTTATTTTAGAGAAGTTATTAGTATTTTTATTGTTTTATTATTTGGTTTTATAGGAGGACCTGCTATAGGAGGAACGATTGGCATTATTATAGGCAGCATTCTTACATTAATAGGAGTTAATTCAGCAACCTCTATTGGAATTTTTGGGATTTCTGGAATAATGGTAGGGTTATTTAAGGATATAGGTCGTATAGGAAGTGGCATTGGATTTTTATTATCTCATGTTGTAATAAATTTGTATTTAGAAGGAAGCATAATAACTTATGATTTTTTTAAAACTTTTATGGGAGCTTTGGTGATTTTAATTATATTACCTAAATCAGCTATTTTATTTTTCAAACAATTTATATCTTCCGAACCTAAAATAGAACAAGAAATATATTATAAAAGAATCAGGGACATTACCGCACAGCAATTAGAAAAGTTTTCAAATTCATTTTTAAAATTATCTAAAACCCTTACTAATCTTTCAGAGAAAAAAACAAGTTTAAATAAAAAAGATGTTTCTATGCTTATTGAAGATGTTGCTTCTAAAGTATGTAGTGATTGTGGACTTTGTTCCCATTGTTGGGAAATAGATTTTTATAATACATATCAGACTGTTTTTAGTATTTTATCTGCTGCAGAAAAAAAACCTAGAATAGATTTAAATGATATACCAAAGGATTTTTTGGGAAAATGTTTAAAAGTTGAGGAATTTGTAGATACCACTAATAGAATATTTGAATTATATAAATTAAATTTAATTTGGCATAATAGAATTATAGAAAGCAGAGAATTAGTTTGTGAACAACTACGAGGAGTTTCTTCTATTATTGGGAATTTAGCTACAGAAGTTTATGGACAAGTTTATTTTAAAGAAGATTTAGAAGAGATAATTAGAATAGAGTTAGATAAAGAAAAAATACCTGTTTGTGATGTTATTGTAATTCAAAATAAGCAAAAAAAATATGAAGTAACTATTATTCATAATTCTTGCAAGGGAAATAGGATTTGTTCTAGAAATATTTTACCTATAGTAAATAGGGTACTAGGGGTAAAAATGAAGATTGTAAATACTAGATGTTCTGCAGTTGTAAATAAAGACAAGTGTAAACTTAAGTTAATAGAAGAAGAAAAATATAGGGTTGTTACAGCAATTGCGAGGGAAGCAAAGGATTATAGTAATATATCAGGAGATAGTTATTCGTCTATAGAATTAAAAGATGGACAATTTTTATTAGCACTATCAGATGGGATGGGGACAGGTATTAAAGCTAGTGAAGAAAGTAGTGCTAGTATTGAACTTTTAGAAGAATTTATGGAATCGGGTTTTGATAAAGATACTGCTATTAAAATGATAAATTCTGTTTTAGTATTAAAATCAAATGAAGAATCTTTTTCGACACTTGATATGACCATTATTGATATGTATACAGGAATTGCAGAGTTTATAAAAATTGGAGCTGCTTGTACCTTTTTAAAAAGAGAAGATATGGTAGAAATTATAGGTTCTTCTTCTTTACCAGTAGGATTATTAAATAATGTAGATTTAGATATAACAAAAAGAAAGTTAAAAGATGGAGATATTATTATTATGGTTACAGATGGGATTATAGATTCTAAAAAAGATATTGTAGAGAAAGAAAAATGGTTTAAAAATATAATAAAAGGTATAGAAACTATACAACCACAATATATAGCAGATTATATTTTAAATACAGCAAAAGAAAATGAAGGACAAGAAATATCAGATGATATGACAGTTTTAGTTTGCAGAATATGGGAAAAATATTAATGATTTATTTGAATATATAGTGAATAAAAAGGGGAAACTTCTTAGATAGATAATATCTATGGAGGTTTTCTTATGAAATATTTTTCTAAAGATGAAATAGTTATAGTAGAAAATGATAAAAATGGGTGGTATCAAAAAGCAATTTTTATTTTAAACAAAGATTGTATTAATAAAAAGCCAAAAGATATTGTTGCAGAAGCAGAAAAAATTATACATAAGTATATGAAAAAGAATAAATTAAAGTATTATTCAAAAAAATATAAAAAAACAAAGGTGGATTTGATTTTAAATATATCTTTAATTTTAAGTATTGTATTATTTATTTATTGCATATCTAAAATTATATAGAAGGCAGTGTATAATATGCACTGCTTTTTTTAATAATTTTTTATTGTTTACTTGAATTTATAAATCATTTTAGGTATCATCTAAAATAGGGATTTTATTTTAAGAGAGGGTTAATATGCTGCATAAATTTTATAATACTATAAAAAAATATAATATGATTACAATGGGGGATAAAATAATAGTAGGAGTTTCAGGAGGGGCAGACTCAATGTGCCTTCTCCATCTTTTAAAAGAGTTATCAAATGAATTAGATTTTTCTATAACAGTAGTTCATGTTAATCATGGATTAAGAGGTAAGGATGCACAAGAAGATGCAGAATTTGTAGAAAATATATGTAAAGAGTGGGGGATTGCTTTTAATTTATATCATATTGATATAAAAAAAGAAGCTAAAAAAAGAAAATGTAGTGAAGAAGAAGCAGGAAGAATTTTACGATATGAGATTTTTGAAGAAGAAAGAAAAAAAGTTAATGGCAATAAAATAGCCATAGCTCATAATATGAATGATCAAGCAGAAACAGTTTTAATGCAATTATTTAGAGGAAGTGGTCTTAAAGGTTTAGGTGGGATTTCTCCTGTTAGAGGAAATATTATAAGACCTCTTTTAGAAATAACTAGGGAAGAGATTGAAGATTATTGTGTTAAAAATCATATAGAGTATAGGCATGATTACACTAATGATTTAAATATATATACACGAAATAAAATTAGAAATGAAATTATTCCTCTTATTAAAGAAAATATTAATCCTAATATTGTTAAGACCTTATATAATATGAGTACAATTATTAAAGAAGAAGATATATTTTTAGATAAAAAAGCAAAATCCCTATTAAAAGAAGCTATAGAAAAAGAAACAAAAAATTATTTAGTAATAAATAATATAAAATTTAATTCTTATGATGATGTAATTAAAAAAAGAATAATACGTATAATATTAGAAAAGTTAATAGGTAGTTTAAAAGATATAGCTTCAAAACATATTCTAGATATTATAGAATTAAGTAAAAAAGGAACAGGGAAAAAAATAAATCTTCCCAAAAAATTAGTAGTAAAAACTCAATATGATGAGTTAATATTTCAATTAGGAGAAACTAATATACAAAATTTTTTTTATAAAATAGATATTCCTTCTAGTTTATTTATAGAAGAAATAGGATTAACAATAGAAACAAAATTATTAAATAGAGAAAAATTTACATTATTTAATCAAGATGTCTATACTAAAAGTTTTGACTATGATAAAATAGAAGGCAGTTTATGCATTAGAACAAGAAAACCTGGAGATAGGATTATATTAAAAAATGGCAATAAAAAATTAAAAGATTTTTTTATTGATAGTAAAATTCCACGGGATGAAAGAGAAAAAATTCCCCTATTAGCAGATGGAAATAAGATTTTGTGGGTTATAGGATATAGATATAGTGATGCTTATAAAATTACTGCTAATACGAATAGAATTTTACAAGTAAAGGTATCAAAATAAATATAAAGTAAATGACATTGATAGAAAATAGGAGGACAAATATTATGAATCAACTAGAAGTATTGCTATCAGAAGAAGAAATTAAAAATCGAGTTAAAGAATTAGGGAAACAAATAACAAAGGATTATAAAGGAAAAGAATTATGCTTAATATGTGTTTTAAAGGGTGGAGTAATGTTTATGGTGGACCTTTCTAAGGAAATAGATATTCCTTTAGAAATGGATTTTATGGCGGTATCTAGTTATGGGAATCAAAAAACTAGCAGTGGAGTTGTAAAAATTATAAAAGATTTAGATGAACCTATAGAAAATAAACATGTTTTAATTGTAGAAGATATCAATATAAATTTAAAGTTTTTTTATTTATTTTTAAAAGGCAGGAAGGAGGAACATATTTGAAAAAGTATTTTAAAGGACTAAGTTTATATATGTTGATTTTTATTATAATTATATTGGCTGTAATTTTTAGTAGTAATGGTATACCAAGTAGTCCTGAAAGCCAAATTACTTATGATCAACTTATAAAAAGTCTTAGAAATCAAGAAGTAGAAAGATTAGATATTTATCCAAGTTCTGAAGGAACTGCAGAAATCAAGACAACTTTAAAAAGTGGAGATATAGTATCAATAACCGTTCCAAGCTCAGCTCAATTTATGGAAACATTAGATGAATTTATAGAAACTACAGAAATATATCCTCATGATATAGCAAGTCCTAACTGGTTTATACAACTTCTACCATCTCTTGTTATAATGGTTTTAGTAGTTGTAGTATTAATAGTTATTATGCAACAGGTACAAGGTGGCAGTGGTGGAAGTAGAGTTATGACTTTTGGGAAAAGTCGTGCTAAAAAAGTAATAGATACCAAGAAAAAAGTGACTTTTGATAATGTAGCGGGATTAGATGAAGAAAAAGAAGAATTAAGAGAAATAGTTGAATTTTTAAAACATCCTAGAAAGTTTGTTGAATTAGGGGCTAGAATTCCTAAAGGGGTACTTTTAGTAGGACCTCCTGGAACAGGTAAGACACTTCTTGCTAAAGCTGTAGCAGGAGAAGCTGGAGTTCCATTTTTTAGTATATCCGGTTCTGATTTTGTAGAAATGTTTGTAGGGGTAGGAGCATCTAGGGTAAGAGACCTTTTTGACCAAGCTAAAAAGAATTCTCCTTGTATTGTTTTTATTGACGAAATTGATGCTGTAGGAAGAAGACGTGGAGCAGGACTTGGCGGAGGTCATGATGAAAGAGAACAAACATTAAATCAACTATTAGTTGAAATGGATGGTTTTGGAGTAAACGAAGGAGTAATTGTAGTTGCAGCTACTAATAGAGCTGACATTTTAGACCCGGCTTTGCTTCGTCCAGGACGTTTTGATAGAAGAGTAGTGGTAGGAAGACCAGATGTAAAAGGAAGAGAAGAAATATTAAAAGTTCATGCAAAAGGAAAACCTTTAGAAGAAGATGTGGATTTAAAGGTAATAGCAAGAACGACTGCGGGATTTACAGGAGCAGATTTAGAAAATCTTCTTAATGAAGCAGCTTTGATTACAGCTAGGGAAAATAAGAGAGCTATTAATATGGAAAATATTCAAAAAGCTTTTGTAAAAGTTGGAATAGGAACAGAAAAGAAAAGTCGTGTAGTATCTGAAAAAGAAAAGAAGATTACTGCATATCATGAAGCAGGTCACGCTATTATACATCAGGTATTACCAGAATTAGATCCTGTGCATAGCATTTCAATTATTCCTACTGGTATGGCAGGAGGATATACTATGCCTCTTCCTGAAGAAGATAAAATGTATGTAACAAAAGGAAGAATGGAACAAGAAATAATAAGTTTACTTGGTGGAAGAGCAGCTGAAAGTATTATATTAGATGATATTACAACAGGAGCGTCTAATGATATAGAAAGAGCAACAGCCATTGCTAGAAATATGGTAACTAAATATGGTATGAGTTCTTTAGGACCAATACAATTTGGAAACGATAATGACGAAGTTTTTATAGGTAGAGACCTTGCTCACACAAGAAATTATGGAGAAGAAGTAGCAGGAGCTATAGATAAAGAAATAAGAAAAATTATAGATACTGCTTATGAAAAAGCTAAAAAGATTTTAGAAGACCATATGGATATACTTCATAAAACAGCACAACTTTTAATAGAAAAAGAAAAAATAGATGGAGCACAATTTGCTCAATTATTTGATAATACGGAAGAAGAAAAAAATGAACAAGATGAAAACAAAGACACTACAGTATAATCTGTAGTGTTTTTTATAGGAGGGAAGATATGAAATCAAAAGTTTTACAAATTTTAAAAGAAGAAGAAGGATATATATCAGGAGAAGAGATAAGTAGAGCTTTAGGAGTTTCAAGGACTGCTGTATGGAAAGTAATCTCTAGCTTAAAAAAAGAAGGATATGTAATAGAATCTAGTACTAATAAGGGATATTATCTTAAAGAAACTCCAGATTTATTAACAAAAGAAGAAGTTTCATATAATTTAAAAACAAAATACTTAGGAAAAGATATATATCATTATTATCAAATTGATTCAACTAATAAAGAGGCAAAAAAAATGGCAGTTAATGGGGCAAAAGAAGGTACTATTATTATATCGGAAGAACAAACCTTAGGAAAAGGAAGATTAGGTAGAGGTTGGATTTCCCCACCTAGACTTGGAATATGGATGTCTATTATACTTCGTCCTTTAGTTTCTCCTTTAGATGCATCTAAGATAACTATATTAGGTGGACTATCTGTTTGCAAAGCTATAGAAAAAGTAACAGGATTAGATGTTAAGATTAAATGGCCTAATGATATAGTTATAAATAAAAAGAAAGTATGTGGTATTTTAACAGAGATGAGTGCAGAGATGGAAAAAATAGATTATATAATTTTGGGTATTGGTGTAAATGTTAATAATGAAAATTTCCCAGAAGATTTAAAAGATAAGGCAAGTTCTTTGAAAATAGAAGGAAATAAAAAATATAATAGAAAAGAAATTGTACAAGAAATAATTATGCAATTTGAAAAATATTATGAAATTTTTATTAGAGATAAAAATTTAAATAAATTTTTAGAAGAATATAAAGATTATTGTTTAACTCTTAATAAAGATGTAAAAATAAATAGTAATAAGGAAAGTTTTGTAGGAAAAGCTATAGATATATCAGAAGAAGGAGAACTTATAGTACAAAAAGAAGATGGAGAAATTATAACTGTTTTTTCAGGCGAAGTATCTGTAAGAGGATTATATGGCTATATTTAGGAGGGGACATAATGAATAAAAAAGTTGTATTTGCAGCTTCTTATTATACACAAAAATATTATAGTAACCCAGAATTTGATGATATCCCAACGGCTATTAGAAATGAAATAAGAACTCTTTGTATTTCTTTAGCAGAAAAATTACATGGAATTTTTATTATAGGTTTCTATGAAAATGGAGAAATTTATTTTGAAGCAAGGGCAGAGGAAAGTGATTATGATTTTGATGAAATAGGAGTATCTTTAGAAATAAAAAGAATAGAAGAAGAAAAAAGTAAATTACTTAAAATGCTTAGATTATGGTATATAATGTATAAAACTGAAGAAGGACAAGCTATAAAAGAAGAAATTCTTAAAAAAGATAAACAATATTGAAATTTTAACTTTTTTTGATATAATTGAATTTGTAGCTGACATTCTTATAAATTGTAAGAAGTCGGACTACATAATTTTTTATAAGTAATACGTCTTGTATCCTTTTGGAACGAGAACGGAGGTGAAAAAATGAATAACACAGTATTAACAAGCAAAAGTTCTACAAAGAAATTGGTTATAACAGGGATGTTAATAGCCATTTCTATCCTACTTGATGCTACCCCTATCGGCACTATAAGACTTCCTTTAATTAGTGCAACTATTGCACATATTCCAACTATTATTGGAGGAATTCTAGGCGGACCTTTAGTAGGAGGAATTGTAGGATTATTTTTTGGACTTGCTAGGTTAATTAGAAATGTAACTCAACCTACAAGTATATTATCTTTTGCATTAATGAATCCTTTAGTATCAGTCATTCCAAGGATATTAGTAGGAATAGCTTCTTATTATTCATATTATGGTATTAAAAAATTTGCAGGGGAATATGTATCAATAATTGTAGGAGGAGCAGTAGGAAGTCTTACAAATACTGTATGTGTCTTAGGAATGATGTATATAATTTATGCAAAAGAGATTGTAGAAGCTTTTAGTAGTGCCGGGAAAGTAGGAACAGCAAAAACCATTTTATTTGGTATTGCTACAGCTAATGGAATTCCTGAGATGGTAGTATCAGTAATTTTATCAGTTATCATTGTAAAAGCATTAAAAAAAATATATAATATTTAGGGATTA
The DNA here is from genome assembly GCF_001466305.1 of Defluviitalea phaphyphila. Classification (GTDB taxonomy): domain Bacteria; phylum Bacillota; class Clostridia; order Lachnospirales; family Defluviitaleaceae; genus Defluviitalea_A; species Defluviitalea_A phaphyphila. Next base: position 17,018 of record NZ_JWID01000012.1, on the reverse strand, counting down.
TAAGCAGACACTAAAATTAATGTGTCTGCTTTTATATATAAAGAAAGAGGGCAGGTAAAATGATACTAACTATTGATGTTGGAAATACTAATATTGTTTTAGGTGCTTATGAAAAAGATAAAATGATTGCTTATTGGAGAATGACCACAAGAGCTTATAGGTCTTCAGATGAACTAGGAATGTTTATATATGATTTACTAAAGCATAATGGAGTAGATATTAATGATATGGAACAAGTTGTAATAGCTTCTGTAGTTCCAGATATTATGTATTCTCTAGAACATGGTATTAGAAAGTATCTTAAAATCAACCCTTTAATTGTAGGACCAGGAGTAAAAACAGGAATTAACATAAGGGTAGATAATCCTAAAGAATTAGGTGCAGATAGAATTGTAAATGCAGTAGCAGCAATGTATTTATATGGAGGTCCTGCAATTATTATTGATTTTGGAACAGCCACTACTTTTGATGTAATTAGTGAAGATGGAGAGTATATAGGAGGAGTTATTGCTCCGGGAATAAATATTTCAGCTGAAGCTTTATGGCAAAGAGCAGCTAAGTTACCGAAAGTAGAAATACAAAAACCAAAAAGAGTAGTAGGTAAAAATACCATAGACAGCATACAATCTGGTTTAGTATATGGATATGTAGGGCAGGTAGATTATATAGTTAGAAGAATTAAAAAAGAAATAAAAGCTCCTAATGCAAGGGTTATTGCTACTGGAGGATTAGCCAAAGTAATTGCTCCAGAATCAAAAACAATAGAAGAAGTAAATGGATTTTTAACCCTACAAGGACTTAAAATTATTTATGAGAAGAATAAGTAGGAGGATTTTATGAAAATTAAAGACTTAATAATTAATAATCCCGTTTGCTTAGCTCCTATGGCGGGAGTTACAGATTTACCCTTTAGGCTTCTTTGTAAAGAAATGGGATGTGGATTAGTATATACAGAAATGGTTAGTGCAAAAGGACTTTTATATAACAATCAAAAAACAGAAATGTTAATGACAGTAGATAAAAAAGAACATCCCATAGCAGTACAATTATTTGGTTCAGACCCTAATATTTTAGGAGAAATGGCAAAGAAAATAGAAGATAGTGATATAGATATTATAGATATAAATATGGGATGTCCTGCTCCTAAAATCACAAAAAATGGAGAAGGGTCTGCTCTTATGAAAAATCCAAAATTGGTAGGAGAAATAGTAAAGAAAGTTTCATCAGCTGTTAAAAAGCCAGTTACAATAAAAATTAGAAAAGGTTTTGATGATAGTAGTATTACAGCTTTAGAAATTGCAAAGATAGCTGAAGAAAATGGAGCAGCAGCTATAGCAATACATGGAAGAACAAGAGAACAATTCTATAGTGGAAAAGCAGACTGGGATATAATTAGACAAGTAAAAGAAGCAGTAACAATTCCCGTTATTGGAAATGGAGATATATTTAAACCAGAAGATGCAAAAAAAATGCTAGATGAAACAAAATGTGATGGTATTATGGTGGGGCGAGGAGCTCAAGGAAACCCATGGATTTTTAAAAGAATTAATCATTATCTAAAAACAGGAGAAATTTTAGAAGAACCTACTCCAGAGGAAAAAATAGAAATGGCTCTTAGACATGCTAAGATGCTTATAGAATTTAAAGGAGAATATATTGGTATAAGAGAAATGAGAAAACATGTATCATGGTATACTAAAGGATTAGTAAGGGCAGGAGTTTTAAGAAATAAAGTTAATGAAGCTAAAAATTATGAAGAATTAGAACATCTTTTGAAAGATTATTTAGAAAAATATAGAAACATAGATTAATATTTCATCTTATTCCATAAAGCATATTTTTTTATGCCTTCTCATACAATCATATAAAGAATAAAGGGAGGGATAAGGTGAAAAAATATGCTTATTTAAAATGGGCAAATAATATTTATGATGTAAAATATAAATACAATTGGATTAAAAAAATGCCTCTTTTTTTAAGAGATAAATATATTTTAAAAAATTGCCCTTTAAATATAGAAGAAGTATCAATATTAGGAGTAGATGGTTTTAAAGTGGTATTACCCATTTTATTACAAGATATAGAAAAGAAGTCTAGAAAATATGTGCAAGAAATTATTGATAAAACCATGGAAATTTTGGAGGAAAATAGTGTCAGAATTATAATTCCACCAAAAGAAAAGTCGAATATATATTCATATTCTATTCCAATAGCAAAAGGGGAAATAATCTTTCCTTTATTTATTTATCAAGTAATTTTAAAATCTTTAAAAATTATAAATAAACCTTTAAAAACAGTAGAAATAGCCATATTAGATGGGAAAAATAAAAATACAGATTTAATTTTAGATATAGTGTATCCTCATGTAAATTATTTAAGTATAATAAGTGATGATGTAGAAAGATTTAAAATTAAAGCTAAAAAAATATATGAAGATGTCGGATTAAATTTACAACTTTTATCATATAATAATAGGACAGCTTTAAAAAACACTAATGTTATCATTGATTGTATGGATAATACACATACTTATTTTTATTATGCTATGAGAGAAGTAATATATTTTTATATGGGGACTAATAAAGAAGTAGTAAAAAATATACTTTTAAAAAGGCCTGATATAAAAGTAATAGATGATATAATATTGTCAATTAAAAACAAAAAAATTACTACTGACCTTTGTGAGATGTTGTGGTTTATTTCAAAACCATGGTTTAATAGATTATTATCAAAAAAATATACCCAAGAAGATATAAAAAAAATTACTAAAGAAATAAAAAAAGATGGATGGGAAGTAAAATCTTTATGTCAATATGGTAATATTATACATTGACAAATCATGATATTGACAAGATATTCTAGTTACGTTATAATCCTAAGGATATAAAAAGTGCTGCTTAGAAATCGTATATTATACAAATTTAATTAACTGTTAGTAGAAGGGGAGTTGCTTTATGGCAGAGAAAAAGGTAGTTTTGACCTATGAAGGTTTAAAAAAATTAGAAGATGAGCTTCAACAATTAAAAACAGTTCGCAGGAAGGAAGTTGCAGAAAAAATTAAAGAAGCAAGAGCCCAAGGAGACCTTTCTGAAAATGCGGAATATGATGCAGCTAAAGAAGAACAGGGAGAAATAGAAACAAGAATTGTGGAATTAGAAAAAATTCTTCGCAATGCCCAAGTAATAGATGAGGATGAAGTAGGAGTAGACGTAATAAATCTTGGTTGCCGAGTGAAGATTTTAGATATAGAGTTAAATGAAGAATTAGATTATGCTATAGTAGGGTCTACAGAAGCAGACCCAACAGAAGGGAAGATATCTAATGAATCTCCAGTAGGAGCGGCACTCCTAGGTCATAAAGTTGGAGATACAGTTGAGGTTGAAGTGCCTGATGGAAAACTTGAATTTAAAATACTTGAAATATATAGATAAAAAACCGAGGAGGAAATAAAATGGCTGATGAAAATGAAGTTCGCATAGGAACAGAAGAAGATATTAATGAACTTTTAAAAATTAGAAGAGAAAAACTTAATGAGCTTCAAGAAAAAGGTAAAGACCCCTTTAAGTTAGTAAAATATGATGTAACTCATCATAGTAATGAAATTCATGATAACTTTGAAAAAATGGAAGGACAATTTGTTTCTGTAGCAGGTCGTATGATGTCTAAAAGAATTATGGGGAAAGCGTCTTTTTGCGATATACAAGATCGCGAAGGGAAAATACAAGCTTATGTTAGAAAAGATAGCATAGGTGAAGAAAATTACGATGAATTTAAACGTTTTGATATAGGGGATATTATAGGAGTTAAGGGAGAAGTATTTAAAACTAGAAAGGGAGAAATATCTATTAAAGTTAAAGAAGTAACTCTCCTTTCTAAAAGTCTTCAAATACTTCCAGAAAAGTGGCATGGATTAAAAGATACAGACCTTAGATATCGTCAAAGATATTTAGATTTAATAGTTAATCCAGAAGTTAAAGATACTTTTATAAAAAGAAGCGCTATTATTAAAGAAATAAGAAAGTTCTTAGATGATAGAGGATATTTAGAAGTAGAAACCCCTGTACTTCATACAATTCCTGGAGGAGCTGCTGCAAGACCTTTTATTACCCATCATAATACCCTTGATATGGACATGTATATGAGAATAGCCCTAGAACTTCATTTAAAACGTCTGATTGTAGGAGGAATGGAAAGGGTATATGAAATAGGTCGAGTATTTAGAAACGAAGGAATGTCTATTAGACATAATCCAGAATTTACTCTTCTAGAATTATATGAAGCATATACAGATTACCATGGAATGATGGATTTAGCAGAAAATTTAATTCGTACTGTGGCAAAGAATGTATTAGGAACAGCTAAAGTTACTTATGGTGATTATGAAATAGATTTAGAAAAACCCTTTGAAAGACTTACCATGTTAGATGCAGTAAAAAAATATGCAAATGTTGATTTTAATGAAATAAATACTTTAGAAGAAGCTAGAGAAATTGCTAAAAAGCATAATATAGAATATGAAGAACATCATCAAAAAGGAGATATCTTAAACTTATTTTTTGAAGAATATGCAGAGAAAAATCTTATACAACCTACATTTATTATGGATCATCCAGTAGAAATTTCTCCTTTAGCTAAAAGAAAGCCAGATAACCCCGATTATACAGAAAGATTTGAATTATTTATAACAGCAAGAGAATTTGCAAATGCCTTTTCTGAACTTAATGACCCTATTGATCAAAGAAGTAGATTTGAACATCAAGAAGCATTAAGAGCAGCAGGGGATGAAGAAGCTAATATGATAGATGAAGACTTCTTATTAGCTTTAGAATATGGTATGCCTCCAACAGGAGGATTAGGAATAGGGATAGATAGACTTGTAATGCTTTTAACTAACTCTTATTCCATAAGAGATGTATTGCTTTTCCCAACAATGAAACCTAGAGATTAAGTAAAAAATGCTAAATAAAAGATTGCTTTTATTTAGCATTTTTTATTATTTTTTCATAAATATATAAAGATAATTTTATTGTATTAAAATTAATTATACATATAATAAATATAGTTTAAATATGTCGAATAATTTTTTTTAATATGGTATAATAAGGCTTAATGGTAATAACAGAATTGGAGGATACAATAGATGAACTTTAATAAAAGGGCTAGAATATGTATAGTTTTATTTTGCATAATTTTAAGTCTTGTAGGATGTAATAATAAAACGAAAGAAAGTGAAAATACAAAAAATGAGGAAACTACAAAAGTTTATGCTACTTCTTTTGAAAATTATATGGAACAACCTGAGATAAATTATTCAACTTTTTTAGAGCCTAAGAAAATAAAAGCAATTTATGTATCAGGCTGGATAGCAGGAAGTTCTAAATATATGGATAAATTAATAGAGATTGCAAATACTACAGAAATTAATGCTATGGTTATAGACGTAAAAAATGATGAAGGATTATTAACCTTTAAAGCAGATGTTCCATTAGCTAAAGAAATAGGAGCAACTGATAATGTAGGTATTAGAGATATTAACGAATTAATGTATAAATTAAAAGAAAATAATATTTTTCCTATTGCTCGTATAGTGGTATTTAAAGACCCACTTTTGCCAGAAAAAAGACCAGATTTAGCTATTAAAAATAAAGATGGAAGTATATTTAGAGCTAAAAAAACTGCCTGGGTAAATCCTTATAATAAAGAATCATGGGAATATATTATAGATATAGCAAAGGAAGCAGCAAGAGTAGGATTTAAAGAAATCCAATTTGACTATATAAGATTTGACACTTCTGCTGGTATGAGTTCTGTAGATTTAGGGCCTTTAGCAGAAGAAAAAAGTAAAACAGAGATTATAGCAGAATTTACAGAATATGCAGCTAAGGAGTTAAAACCTTTAGGAGTATTTGTATCTGCTGATGTTTTTGGTACAATTATTACAAGTAAAATAGATGCAGATCTTATAGGACAAGATTATGTAGAAATGGCAAGACATCTAGATTATATTTGTCCTATGATTTATCCATCCCATTATGCTGATGGCTCTTTTGGTATAAAATATCCAGACCTTCAACCCTATGAAACAATTTTAGCTGCTCTTAAAGCTTCTAATGAAAAACTTTCACAACTTCCAGAGGAAGAAAGACCAATAGTTAGACCCTGGCTTCAAGATTTTACAGCAAATTGGATTGATCATTATCAAGTATATGGAGAAAAACAAGTTAGAGAACAAATACAAGCTACTTATGATGCAGGATTAGAAGAATGGCTTTTATGGAGTCCTTCTAATATTTATTCTGTAGGAGCATTAGAGCCTGAAAATAATTAGGTGCAAAACGCACCTTTTATTATTAAAATATTAAATTTATTGTAAAAATTTTATATAAAAATTATAAAATTAATTTAAGTGGCTATATATTGTGGTATAATAATAGATGGTAAAAAGAGAACTATATAAGAAAATAAAAGATTTTAAATAAAAATAATATATGAATATGATTTAGAAAGGAGAGATTAATATTTGATTGATGAGGAAAAGATAAAGCTTATGACTAAATTAGCTATTTATGAAAAAAATTATGGAACTGAAGATAAAAAAATTAATAAATATTATAAATCTGATTATATTTATATAAAAAATTGGTGGACAAGGATATCCGTATTAATTGTTAGTCTTTTAATAGTAGGGTTAATTTTATTTCATAAAATGTTTGTAGAAAAAATAGATATTTTTAGTATAGATTATAAAACTTATGGGATAGGTCTAGGAAGCATTATTATAGTTCTACTTATATTTTATTCTATTTTATCTAAAAGTATTTATGAAAAAAAATATATGGAAGCTGAAAAAAGAATAAAAAGATATTTAAATATATTAAATCAACTAGAGGAACATGCCCCTTTAAAGAAACAAGAGGAGGTTAAAAGAAAAACTTATGAATCAAATTTATCAAATAAGAGAAATGATGATTGGCTTTTATAAAAAAAATGAAAAACTTATAATGCCTGTGTTAAAATTTATAGTTGCCTTAATAATTTTTAATTGTATAAGTAAGATGGGTTATGCTTCAGTTATGACCAAACTTCCCATAGGAATTTTATTTAGTATTATTGCTACTATTATTTCAGCTCAGTGGTTTTTTCTACTTATTATTTTTATGATAACTACTCATTTAATATTTGTTTCTGTTGGAGCTGCTATATTAGTTTTTGTATTTTCCATTATCATTTATCTTTTATATATTAGATTATTTCCAAAGAAAAGTTTGCTTATATTAGCAGTATTATTAGGATTTAATTTTAAAATTCCTTATGTAGTTCCTTTATTTGCAGGATTGTTTATGGGGATTTCTAGCATTATTCCTATTGCTTTTGGTACATTGATATGGTATTTTATTCCTCATATTTATGTACTTATTGATATGAAATCCAAAGAAACTATGGATATAATCAGTGAATTAACTAAAATGTATATATCTACAATTAAGTGGATTACCGATGATGAAACAGTTATAACTACAGTGATTATTTTTGCTGTGGTGATAATAGCAGTATATTATATTAGTAGAATGTCTTTTGATTATTCTTGGTATATAGCTATAGTATTAGGAGCAGTGATTAATATAATTGGATTTTTAACGGGAATATTAAGTGTAAATATAGATATAGATGCTTTAGCAATGGCATTATCAACGATTTTTTCTATGTTTCTGATGTTTATAATTCAGTTTTTCCATAGAGTAGTAGACTATTCTAGAGCTGAAAAAGTGCAATTTGAAGATGAAGAAAATTATTACTATGTAAAAGTTATTCCTAAAATAATTGTAGAAAAACCTAGAAGAGAAATAAAAAGAATTGTAGAAGATACAAAAAAAGAGTAGCTAATTTAGTTACTCTTTTTTTATAAATAATTTAATATTTGAGCATTTAAAAACTTTATTTCATTATTTTATAACCAATAATATTAATAATAGTAATTCCATAAAATAAAAAAGAAATTTATTGCCTTTAAATCATTAATATGATATTTTATTCATAATATTTATTTGCGATGAATTTTATAGTGAATTTATTAAAGATAATAATTGAACGATATAATAATAAAAGGTAATTATAGTTATCTTAATTTTGAAGATTAGGAGTAGGTTATGGATAAAAACATAAAATATTTTGAGAATATCTGGATTGACCCTCCAATAGATAGGATACTTTATAGATTAGGTTATAAAAAAAATAAAACTAGATTAGATGAAAATCAAATGGCAAATATTGAAGAAATAATTTGGGAAGGGGTAAGTTTTTGCCATCCTAGGGGAGCTTTTTTAATTCTTCCCATAACAAAAAAAACTAAAAATAGTGTTACCATAGGGAAACATTTAATAGAAAGCAAAAGTTTAGCAGAGCTTTTAAAAGACAGCAAGGAAGTAGTTTTAGCAGCTTCTACTATAGGTATGGAAATAATAGATAAAATACAAGATGAAATTAAAAAGGAAAATTCCATAAAAGCTGTAATTTTTGATTCTACAGCTTCTCAAGTAGCCGATAAAACCGTAGCTTGGATTATGGATTTTGTTAATAAAAGTTTAGAAAAAGAAGCAAAAAAAATAACTTCCTTTAGATATAGCCCAGGTTATGGGGATTTAGGATTAGAATATCAAAAGATATTTTTTGAAGAATTACAGTTAGAAAAAATAGGAATGAAGTTAACAAAAACCTATATGATGGTACCAGAAAAATCAGTAACAGCTATATGTGGGATAGAAGATGTACGAAAGGATGAATAAAATGGATAAAACACAATTTTATAAAATTCTTAAAGAAAAAATAGTTATTTTAGATGGAGCTACAGGAACAGAACTACAGAACAAAGGAATGCCTAAAGGAGCTTGTCCAGAACAATGGATATTAGAAAATCCCAATGCTATAATAGATATTCAAAAATCTTATGTAGAAGCAGGGTCAATGATAGTATATGCTCCTACCTTTGGAGCAAATAGATGGAAACTTAAATCCTTTGGTTTAGAAGAAAAGGTAAGAGAAATAAATATAGAATTAGTAAAACTGTCAAAAAAAGCTGTTGGAGATAAAGCATTAGTAGCAGGGAATCTATCCCCTACAGGAGAATTTATAAAGCCTTTTGGAGAAAAATCTTTTGAAGAAGCAGTAGAGGTATATAAAGAACAAGTAAATGCTCTTTTAGAAGGAGGAGTAGATTTATTTATAATAGAAACAATGATAGATATTCAAGAAGCAAGGGCAGCTCTTTTAGCAGTAAAAGAGAGTACTAATTTACCTGTTATGGTGAGTATGACCTTCCAAGAAGAAGAAAAAACCCTAACAGGAACGGACCCTATAACAGCAGTAATTACCCTAGAATCCCTTGGAGCAGATGCCATTGGATGCAATTGTTCAACAGGACCTAAGGATATGATTCCTATTGCAGAAAAAATGAAGAAAGTTTCCTCTGTGCCAATATTTGTAAAACCCAATGCAGGATTGCCAATAGTAAAAGATGGGAAACTATTCTATGATTTAGGAGCCAAAGAATTTTCAGAATATCTAGACAAATTTGCCCGAATAGGAGTCAATCTTATAGGAGGATGTTGTGGAACAAATTCAGAATACATAAAACTTTTAAGCGAAAAAGCTAAAAAATATACTCCAAAAATCTGGAAAGAAAAAAGAGAAAGTGCAGTTAGTTCAGTTAGAAAAACTGTTTTTATAGGAGAAAAAACTCCCTTACAAATAGTTGGAGAAAGAATTAACCCCACAGGAAAGAAAAAACTTCAACAAGAACTACTAGAAGGAAAACTATCAGAGGTAAGGCGTTTTGCCATAGAACAGCAAAAAAAAGGTGCTAGCATGTTAGATGTTAATGTAGGAATGCATGGAATTAATGAAAAAGAAATTATGATTAAAGTTATAGAAAATCTATCAACTTTTAGTGAACTTCCTTTATGTATAGATTCTTCTAATCCAGAAGTGATAGAAGAAGCTCTTAGAATTTATCCAGGTCGTGCCCTTATAAATTCCATATCAGGAGAAGAAAAAAAGTTGAAAAAATTATTACCCATTGCTGCTAAATATGGAGCTATGTTTATTGCATTGCCACTAGATGATAAAGAAGTACCAAGCACAGCGAAAGGAAGAATAGCTATTATTGATAAAATATTAAAAGAAGCAAAAAAAGTAGGATGCAATAAAGAAGATATGGTAGTTGATGGATTAGTTATGACAGTATCTTCTGATAATAAAGCACCTATAGAAACATTAAAAGTGATAGAATATGCTTCGAAAAAATTAAAAGTTTCAACTATCATAGGACTTTCTAATATATCTTTTGGACTTCCTGAGAGAAAATGGCTAAATTCAGGATTTTTAATGATGGCTATGGCAAAAGGACTTAATATGGCTATAGCCAATCCTAGCAGTGAAAATCTAATGGAATTAAAGATGGCAGGAGATGTATTAATAGGAAGAGATGAAAATTGTAAAAATTACATATCTTATTTTGGAAATGTTAAAAATGAAAATATATATTCTAAAGAGAAAGAAGAAAATACTAGAGATAAAATTTATAATTCTGTTTTAAAAGGGGAAAAAGAAGAAATTATAGAATTTATAAAAGATGCTCTTGATGAAGGAATACAACCTTTTGATATAGTAGATGAAATCTTAATTCCTGCAATTAATAAAGTAGGAGATTTATACGACAAAAAAGAATATTTTCTGCCACAGTTAATATTAAGTGCAGAGGCCATGAAAAAAGGTTTTGATTATCTTGAACCTTTACTTCTTAAAAAAGATAATAACAAAACAAAAGAAAAAGTAGTAATTGCAACGGTTAAAGGAGATATACATGATATAGGGAAAAATATAGTAGGTCTTATGTTAAAAAATTATGGTTTTGAAGTAATAGATTTAGGGAAAGATGTACCTACAGACGATATAATTAATAAAGCAAAAGAAAGTAATGCTCCAATAATAGGATTATCAGCACTTATGACTACTACCATGGTAGAAATGAAAAATGTAATAGAAAAAGCTAAAAAAGAAAATCTAACAGTTAAATTTATGATTGGAGGAGCAGTAATAACTAAAGAATATGCTAAAGAAATAGGAGCAGATGGATACGCTTCTGATGCTATAGAAGCAGTAAGATTGGCACAAGAGTTTGTAGGAAATAATAAATAGGAAAAAATTTAGCAAAATTTCAGGAAACATGTTATAATTAAAATAAGATTATAATAAAGAGGAGAATAGGGTTGAACTCTTTTGGCGATTTTCTTTCACAATTAAAATTATCAATTACTAGCATTCCAAATATAAGAATTGTAGATATTATAGACATACTTATTGTGGCATATCTTATATATAAAATAATTACATGGATTAAAGACACTAGAGCTTGGGCACTTTTTAAAGGACTTTTTGTCATTTTTTCAGTAGCCATAATAGCATATGTTTTTAAATTAAATACAGTTTGGTGGATATTATCTAATACCATATCTGTAGGAATTATAGCTGTGTTTGTTGTGTTTCAGCCAGAATTTAGAAGAGCCTTGGAACAATTAGGTAGAGGAAATTTATTTTCATCTTTTATGGTTTTTGATGATCAAAAGGAAAAAGATGAAAATATTTCTCAAAGTTCTATGGAAGCTATTATAAAGGCTGTTGATCATATGGCAAAATGTAAAACAGGAGCTCTTATTGTAATAGAAAGGGATATAAAACTAGGAGAGTATGAAAGAACAGGAATAAAAATAGATGCTGTAATAACTTCTCAATTGCTTATTAATATATTTGAACATAATACACCTTTGCATGATGGTGCCGTAATTATTAAAAATAATAGAATAGCTTCAGCAACTTGCTACCTTCCTTTGACAGATAGTTTAGAAATAAGTAAAGATTTAGGAACTAGGCATAGGGCAGCTTTGGGATTAAGTGAAGTTTCTGATGCTGTTATAATTGTAGTATCAGAAGAAACAGGGTTTATATCTATAGTACAATCTGGCAATCTTACAAGAAATGTAAATGGGGATTTTATTCGAAAGATACTTATGAATAAACAAAACAAAAAAATAGAAAAGAAAAAACTGGTATTATGGAAGGGCAGACACAAACATGAATGAGTTTTTTGGGAAAAATATACAATGGAAAATTTTATCAATTATTTTAGCCATAAGTTTATGGCTTGTAGTAATTAATATTGAAAATCCAGAAGAAACTATGACATTTACTATACCAGTAACCCTTGAAAATATAGAAGAAATAACTTCAAGATATAATTTAGTTATATCTAATATGGAAGAAATAGAAAATAAAACTATTAGTGTTAGTATAAGAGGGAAGAGATTAACATTAGAAGAATTAAAAGATAATAAGAGGTATTTAGATGTTATCACTGCTACAGCAGATTTAGAATTATTTAGATATACTAGTGCGGACCAAGTCAATAAAATACCTATAGTTGTATCGTTTTCTGATGATTATAAAGGAGTAATTTTTGAGGAAAGAAATCAAATTAGATATTTAGATGTAGTTTTAGAAGAAATAAAAACTGTATCAAAACCTATACAAGTAGACACTATAGGGGCAGCTAAAGATGGATATGTTATTTTAGAATCTACAGTTAATCCTAGTGAAATAACTATAACTGGAGCAGAATCCCTTATAAATAGTATAGATTCTGTTAAAGTAGAAGTAGATGTAACAAATATTTCAACAGACAAAAAAGAATATAATATTGAGCCTAAAATATATGATTCAGAAGGAAAAGAAATTTCAAACCTTGAAAAAAATATTGAGGGTGTAGAAGTAGATATCAGTGTAGGTAAAAAAAGAATAGTATCTTTACAACCTAAAATAGAGGGGAGTTATGCTGAAGGATATGTTTTAACAGGAATAAAGATAGAACCAGAAGAAATAACTGTTGTAGGAAGTGAAGAAGTAGTAGATGATTTAAATCAAGTAGAGCTTTCAACGATTATATTTGAAGATTTAGATACGACCACTACATTTAAACCAGATATTATTCTTCCATCAGGAGTTATAAGATGGGATGATACATCAACAAAGGTCTCTGTAACTATAGAAGTAAAAAAAGAAATAGTAAAAGAATTTAAAATACCAACATCTAGATTAACCATAAGTACAAAAATGCAATTTAGATATATCACAGATGAAGTAACCTTATATATTCAAGGAATAGAAGACGAAGTAAATAAAATTACTGAAAATATGATTGTAGGAAGCATTGATGTTTTAGATTATGATGAAGGTAAATATACAGTTCCAGTAGAATTTAGTATCCCAAAAGGGTTTAAACAAGTAGGAGAAACTCCTATGGTTGAAATTGAACTAATAAATTCTGAAGATCAAAAAGAAGATGAAGAAGTTTTATCTGAATATGAAGAAAATAATAATGAAAATAGCGAAGAGAATAAAGAAGAAGAGATTATAGATAACAAAGAAGAGGAGTGAAAAATCACTCCTTTTTTTGTGTACAATTTATATTTAAAAGCATATATATAAAATATAAATATTATACCACATTCAAAACATGTATATACCAATATTAAAAGATGTATAGTTTTTTTCGTATATTTATTGTTTACATATTAACATAGTGTTATAATGAGTGAGGATGTTCATAGAATATTATACATATTTAGAATAAAATCGAAAGGAGATTAAGATGGGAAGACTATTCGGAACAGATGGAGTAAGAGGAGTAGCCAATGCAGAATTAACTGTTGAGTTAGCATTTAAATTAGGGCAGGCAGGCGCATATATTCTTACAAAAGAAACAAATCATCAGCCTAGAATTTTAGTTGGAAGAGATACTAGAATATCAGGTAGTATGTTAGAAGCTGCTTTAGTGGCAGGGATTTGTTCAGTCGGAGCAAAAGCTATAAAAATAGGAGTAGTACCTACTCCAGCAGTAGCATATCTTACAAGAAAGTATAAGGCTGATGCAGGAGTTGTTATTTCTGCTTCCCACAATCCAGTAAAATATAATGGCATTAAATTTTTTAATAGTGAAGGATATAAACTTAAAGATGAACTAGAAGAAGAAATAGAAGCAATTATATTAGATAATAAAGAAAAATTGCCTACTCCTATAGGTAATGAAATAGGAAGTATTATAGAAGATAATAAAGCTTTAGATGATTATATAGAATTTTTAAAATCAAGTATTGAGGTTGATTTAAAAGGTCTTAAAATTGCATTAGATTGTGCTAATGGAGCAGCTTACATGGCAGGACCTAAAGTATTAGAAGAACTAGGAGCAGAACTTATAATAATAAACAATGAACCTAATGGTTGTAATATAAATGAAAATTGTGGTTCTACTCATATGGAGAATTTACAAGAAACAGTAAAAAAACATAAAGCAGACTTAGGAATTGCCTTTGATGGAGATGCTGATAGATGCCTAGCAGTAGATGAAAAAGGGAATTTAGTAAATGGAGATCAGATAATGGCAATCTGTGGTCTTCAAATGAAAAAAGAAAATGCATTAAAAGACAATACAATAGTTGCAACCGTTATGAGCAACTTAGGATTTTTTATAATGGGCGAAAAAAATGGAATAAGTATAGAGAAAACAAAGGTTGGAGATAGATATGTTCTAGAAGAAATGTTAAAAGGAAATTATAAATTAGGAGGAGAGCAGTCAGGACATATAATATTTCTTGACTATAATACAACAGGAGATGGAATACTGACAGCTTTAAAACTCTTATCAGTAATTAAAAAAACAGGTAAAAACCTTTCAGAGTTAGCTTCTGTCATGGAAGTACTACCTCAAGTTTTAGTTAATGCTAAAGTTCCTAATGAAAAGAAAAATAGCTATTTAGAAAATGAAAAAATAAAAAATGCTATAAAAGATTTAGAAGAAAAATTTAAAGGAGAAGGGAGAGTTCTAATTCGTCCTTCAGGAACAGAACCTTTAGTTAGAGTTATGATAGAAGGAAAAGATGAAAAGATATTAAAAGAAGAAGCTCAAAAATTAGCAGAGCTTATAAAAATAGAATTAAATAAATAATTAAAATATGAGAGGAGAATTAATATGTGTGGAATAGTAGGATATATAGGAGAAAAGCAAGCTTTAAAAATATTAATAGATGGATTAAAAAAATTAGAATATAGAGGATATGATTCAGCAGGTGTAGCTGTATATAATGGAGCAGGTATAGACATTAAAAAGACTAAAGGAAGACTTAAAGATCTTGAAGAAAAACTAGAAGGGCAAGAAGTTTTAGGGACAATTGGAATAGGGCATACAAGATGGGCTACCCATGGGGCACCATCAGATCAAAATGCCCATCCTCATCCAAATAGTAATCAAACCATTACAATAGTTCATAATGGAATCATAGAAAATTATCTAGAAATAAAAGAAGAATTAATAAATAAAGGTTATAAATTTTCATCAGAAACAGACACAGAAGTAATAGTACATCTTATAGATTCTTATTATAATAATGACCCAGTAGATGCTGTAATTAAGGCTATGGATAAATTAGAAGGGTCCTATGCTTTAGGAGTTTTATTTAAAGATCATCCAGATCAGTTAATAGCAGCAAGAAAAGACAGCCCACTTGTTGTAGGATTAGGAAAAGGAGAAAACTTTATTGCTTCAGACATACCAGCAATTTTACAATATACAAGAGATGTATATTTATTAGAAGATGAAGAAATAGTTATTTTAACAAAAGACGATGTAAAAATTTTAAATAAAGAAAAAGAAGAGATAAATAGAGAAATATTTAAAGTAACTTGGGATGTGGCAGCTGCAGAAAAAGGTGGATATGAACACTTTATGATAAAAGAAATCTTTGAACAACCAAAGGTAGTAAAAGATACCCTAATGCCACGTCTTCCAGAAAATCAAAACAAGGTTGTATTAGATAATATTAAACTTTCTAAAAAAGAGTTAGAAAATATAAATAAAATATATATTATAGGCTGTGGAACAGCGTATTATGCAGGACTTATAGGAAAATATCTTCTAGAAAGAATAGCAAGAATTCCAGTAGTAGCAGAAGTAGCTTCAGAATTTAGATATAGAGACCCAGTATTAGACGATAAAACCCTTATGATAGTGCTTTCACAATCAGGAGAAACAGCAGATACCTTAGCAGCCCTTAGATTAGCTAAAAAAGCAGGGTCAAGAGTACTAGGTATAGTTAATGTAGTAGGAAGTTCAATAGCAAGAGAAGCAGATGATGTATTATATACATGGGCAGGACCAGAAATAGCTGTAGCATCTACTAAAGCTTATTCAGCTCAATTAGCTTGCATGTATCTATTAACAACGCATATAGCTTTAGAAATGGGAAAAATAACAGAAGATAGATTTAAAGAACTAAGAGAAGAACTATATAAACTTCCAGAAAAAGTAGATGTAGTACTTAAACAATCAGAAAAGATTAAAAAATTAGCCGAAGATTATATAAATTCCAAAAATGTATTTTGTGTTGGTAGAGGGCTGGATTACATGGTATCTATGGAAGGTTCCCTTAAACTTAAAGAAGTAGCTTATGTTCATAGTGAACCTTATGCTGCTGGAGAACTAAAACACGGACCAATAGCCCTTATAGAAGATGTAAGCTTAGTTATAGGAATACTAACACAAGAAAGCTTATACGAAAAAACAATAAGTAATTTAAAAGAAATTAAAGCAAGAGGCGGAAAAGTCCTAGCAATAACCTTAGAAGGAAATACAGAAATAGAAAAAACAGCAGACGAAGTAATCTATATTCCAGAAACCCCATGGATATTTACATCCCTACTTGCAAATATCCCTCAACAACTTTTTGCATACTACATGGCAACAGCCCTAGGCCATGATGTAGATAAACCACGAAACCTAGCAAAATCCGTAACAGTGGAATAGATTATAAATTTAAATTAAAAATAAATGTATAATTCAAATAAAGTTCACTCCATTAAAATAAAGTTCGCTCCATAAAAATAAAGTTCATTCCATAATCCCGTAGTAAATGCAG
>NZ_JWID01000011.1:96970-120509 GCF_001466305.1 Defluviitalea phaphyphila | reverse complement strand
TAAAAGATCATTTTCAACAGGATAATGAGTAAAAAACTACATTCTTAAATGATCAAAAAGTTACATTTTTAACTTGACATTTATATATTTCTTCGGACATTAATTCTTTAGGTATGGCCATAACAGTTTGACGAACTTGTTTATCAAAAATATCGTCACTTGGTAGGTAATGATAAAATGACCATTTGCCTTCTTTTTTTTCATAAATAAGCCCTGCATTTTTTAAAATCTTTAAATGTTTAGAAACATTATATTGGTTTTCTTCTAAAACATCTATAATCTCAGATACACTAATTTTTGAATCAATTGAAAATAATAACCACATTATCTTAAGCCTTGTCATGTCAGATAAAGCTTTAAAAACAGTTATATATTTTTCTAAATAATTAACCTCATAGTTTGCCATGTTACACCTCCATATCTCCTACAGCTGCCCCCATACTCATCCCTTTTGTAAGTAACGTAGCTAAAAGTGGAATGGCCATCTCAATTCTTAAATATAGAGGTACTCCTATTACAGAAGCAATAGGTATGGCAAACCATGAATCCCCACCAACATACTTTTCAACAATAGTGTTTGGAACATACGCAAGGGCAATACCACTTATTGCTGCAGCACATTTTGAGTAAAATATATTCATTTTAGAATTAGAAAGGGAGAATATAAAATGAAACCAATTATCGGGATACTATCAACTTCAGAAGATACTCTATCTGACTATATAAAAGCAGTAGAAAGAGCTGGAGGAACACCTATCGTTTTACCAGTAGTAGAAAATATTAATACTTTAGACCCTGTCATTAATAAATTAAATGGGATTATTTTTACTGGTGGTTCTGATATTAATCCTCATTGTTATAAAGAATATCCCAAATATGGGTTATGGAAAGTAGTTCCAAAAAGAGATAACTTTGAAATACCTTTAGCTCAATCTATATCCTGAGTACTTAAATTTATTCAAAACATTTGTCATGCACTGTCAATAAGTCCCTAAAGATTCTCCCTTTTCTTTTTTATAATATTGATTTAAGTTTATCTAATTGTTTACAATATCTTAGTAAATTTTTACTTCAAATATCCAATGAACCCCGATACACTTAATTTAGTTGAAATATTTACAAACATATGTATATAGTATTTACTTTAATTGTTTCTATCTTTTTTTTGCTCACCACTAGAAGCTTTTTAAAATCACCTATAGAACAGGTGGTTCTAAATAATACAAAAATAATCTCCACCTTAAATTAAGATGGAGATTACTTAACCTCTATATCTTTTACTGTAGTTAATTCATCAGGATTTATAATTTTATTATTTTCAAGTCTTGCAAGTATTTTTACTTTAACGGTATATTTACCTGGTAAAACTCTATTACCTTCATTGTCTTTATAGTCCCAAACCTCTGAAAAAGAAAGTTTTTCATTCTTTTCTAATTCTACATTAATTATAGCTTGTGTAAAAAATTTATCATTAGACCATCTGTATACTTCTATTCCATTATTATCAGTAATTAAAATGTCAAATTTTTGTCCTGAATTAAAATAAAAATTAATAGTTTCATCTGATATATTCTGAAGATAAAAATTTAGTATTGCAAATTCCTCTTGAGTTGTAATATCCAGTACTGTATTAAATAAACCAGTAGCAAAATTATTTAATTCATCATCTTCTTGGTTTATTTTCTCTATAATATAATATTTGCCAAGAGTAACATCGCTAATAAGCCAGCTGTCATTTATCTTCTCTACCACAATAGTTATTGGACGTTTTGCTGCCACTTGCTCTGCACTAGTAACTTCAATGATCTCTCCATAAACTGTGTATTGATTTTTATCAGTATTTTCTATTTTTATTAAATCAATACGTTCAGGCCATGGACTAGAAACCATGCGACCAGGAGCACTTTGTGGATTGTCTTGCCATTTTTGTAATAGTTCAGATGTTATATAAATTCCATATTTT
This sequence comes from Defluviitalea phaphyphila, assembly GCF_001466305.1. GTDB lineage: Bacteria > Bacillota > Clostridia > Lachnospirales > Defluviitaleaceae > Defluviitalea_A > Defluviitalea_A phaphyphila. The sequence continues at coordinate 118,546 of NZ_JWID01000011.1, read as the reverse complement.
TCTTTAATATTTGCAGCAACTATATCATCAGGAGCTGAAAGTAAAACTTCTTTAAGAGTTTTCCCAAAAGCTTCTACCATTATTTGTATGTCCTGTTCATCCTGATTAATTTCTTCACTATTAGTATCATTTAATTTTTCTAATCTAACTAACCAACGAATATAACTATTTTCTTCATTGTCATATACTAATGCTAATAATACATCGCCATTTTTAAGCTGAATTACCAAATAAAATGTTCTATTATCCTCGTTTATATCCGTACGATAAATAAATTTACTTTGATTGATTATTTCATAAATATTATTAGAAGGTGAATCAAATAATGTATACAACTTCTGTCTATTAATTTTATAGCTATATAATTTGCCATGCATAATCCAATCTTCGTCAGTAAGCTGCTTGCTATAAAATACATAATCAGATGATATATTATACTTAGATTCAATATTTAAGTCGTTAGAAGAATCCATAGGTACTTGGTATAAAATTTCTTTAACTTGATAAAATGAACCGTTAAATGACACTAAAGATTTTGGATTTGCTAATAATCCTGCTGTAATTATTACTAAACTTATAATTGAAAAAGACATTATTAAAGAACTTTGCTTTTTATAGTTTAATACGTTTTTAATTCTTCCTTTTACATTTCCTTCACCAAAAGCTAAAGGACTTCCATTTAAAATATGTTTTCTATCTGTGCTCATTAATTTAAACGCAATCCAAACAAGAGGATTAAACCAATGTATAGATAATATTAAAAAAGCTAATATTTTAATGATATAATCTTTTCGTTGTATATGAATTTTTTCATGTATAAGAATATAACTTTGTTCTTCTTTACTCAACCCAGCTGGCAAGTAGATCTTAGGTCTTATTAATCCAAATACAAACGGCGTTTTCAAATTCTCTACTTGATAAACGTTCTCTTCTATTAACTGTGCATTTTTTAATTTATTTTTTAATATCAAAATAGATACAATACTATAAATTAATAATGCTATTATACCTAAAATCCAAATATATGCTCCTATTTTAATATAAATCTGTAATGGATTTGTATCTGATTTAATAATATTTTCAAAAAGTAAATTACTTATAGATGAATCAATTGTTTCTATCTCAGTATTAACCTGCAAATTTTGTTGATTGAGTACATCATAGGAATTGGAAATAATATTTATATTACGGGGTATAAGACTAAACATACTTTCAAAGGAAAATGGAATTATTAAAAGAAAAGCAACTACACTCCATAAAATATAAGAAATAAATTTAGGAGCTTTTTTTAACAATAATCTTACAAGTATCACAAGAAGGATTGCATAGCTTGCTGTAAAACTCATATTTAAAACAGAAATAAATAATTTCTCCATTACTCAACCTCCTTGTACTCATCAATTAATTTTTTTAATTCTTCAGCTTGCTGCTTACTTAATTTTTTACCACTAATAAAAGCTGTTAAAAACTTTGGTAAAGACCCTCCAAAAGTATCTTCAACAAACTTAATACTCTGCTGAGAATAATATTTGTTCTTTTTAATTATAGATGAAACTATTGTATTTTCATTTTTAAAAATTCCTTTTTCACATAACTTTTTTAGTACTGTATATGTTGTAGATTTTCCCCAATTCATTTCTTTTTCACATAGTTTTACGAGATCACCAGAACCGATTGGTTCGTTTTCCCAAATCAATTTTGCAAATTTTTCTTCACTTTTGGTAAGTTTATACTTTTTTATAATAACACCTTCTGAGTCTATAAGTAATAAACTTTATATTTTCAGTCTATCATTTATAGACCAAGGAATCAATATACATTTATAGTTATTCATTTTTTATAATTAATTTTATACTATTCCTCTTGACAATAACAGAATAATATATTAATATGAAGTAAACTTCACATGAAGTTTACTTCATATTTTAAGGAAGAGGGAGACCATGAAAACAAAAATTAAAGAATTGCGAAAAGCAGCTAAAATGACACAACAAGAACTAGCTGATTTAGTTCATGTTTCCTCACGAACTATCATTTCTATTGAAAAAGGGCAATACAATCCATCTCTTATGCTTGCTTATAGAATAGCAGAAGTCTTTGGAGTTACTGTTGAAGAATTATGTTGTCTAAAAGAAAATAAAGAAATGGAGGATAAAAAATATGAAGATTTATCATAAAAAAAATTTTTCATATGGTCTATTTAACATATTATTAGCTATAACATTTACTATTCTTAATACTATCCAAGAATTTAAAATTAGAACCCTTATCTTTTCTATTTTTTGTTTGTTTTTTGGAATTCTGTTGATTATAGGTAGTATGTCTCGTGAAATGACTAAAGAAGATATAATTAACGAATTAGATGAACGAAACCAACTGATTAATTTAAAATCTCGCAGTAAATCTTTGAGCTTAACACAAAAAATCGGTTTTGCTATTATGTTGCTATTTTTAATTATATCAAAACTATATAATTATAATATATTACTTTATGTAGCCCTTGGTATTGCAATCAGTCATACTATTTCTTTAATAACAGAAATTTGTACAACAATTTACTATGAACATAAAAATTAAATAATTTTTTTATGTTATTACTTATTTAGGGATAAAATAGTTTTTTATAATTAAATGAGCTATAAATTAATTTAAACAATAAATATTTATAGCTCATTTATAAACATATTTAACTAACTAAATTATCCCTCAAGTATTTTTATGTATACTTTTCTATTTCTTGGTCCATCAAATTCGCAGAAATAAATACCTTGCCATGTACCCATTTTTAGTCTTCCATCTTCTATGATAACACTACATGAACTTCCCATTAAAGAAGCCTTTATATGCGCATGAGAATTTCCTTCTATATGTAGATATCCATCATTTTCAGGATACTTTTTATTTAATGCTGTCAAAATATCTGTCACAACATCAGGGTCTGCATTTTCATTTATTGTAACTCCAGCAGTAGTATGGGGAACAAAAACTATTGCTACTCCTTTTTTTACTCCACTTGTTTTTACAGCTTCTGCTACAAGATTTGTTATATTAATAAATTCTTGTGGTTTTGTAGTTTTTATTGAATATTCCATAATTTCACCTTCCCAATTTAAATTTAATATAAATATTTTGATTATACTCCTAATATTGTTTCTTATAATACTTTGTATCCTTAAAATTCAAATATTCTATAATTGCAATATCAATATAATTATCTTTAAAAATAATTTGTTTTAGATCATCAAGTTTCAAATTTTTACCTCCTTTTTTACCTTTTTCTTTTAATACTATTACTTATAACAAGCTTATTTAAAAGATCACTTGATTTTAATATTAGTATCTTTTACTTCTTTATGTTGCATAATTATATAATTATATTATATAAAGACCCATATATTATTATCAAGCAATAACAAATAATTAAAAAATGCTGGTGAAATACCAGCATCTAAATTCAAAAATAAAAAAACTTATATAGTTTTTCATATGGTTTTGCTACACCTTTCATCAAATTCCTCCTATGTATAAGAAAAAAATATAGTTAAACTAAATCCACTTATTGTTTTTTAATAATAAATATCAAATTTTATTTTTATAAAAACTCCTAGATGATTTTAATTTTACATGTTAATCAAGAACAAATCAATAAAAATGCAATAAAGCTAATAACTGAGCCAAAAATGTGAATTTTAGTAGATAAATTTTTATAATCATAATGCTGTGATTTTTCTAAATTACAAATTACTATTTTATGTATCTCTTATGCTTTTTAAAATCTTGCCTTATCTTTTCAGAAATACTTTATATCGAGTTGTTCTAAAATCTTCCTTTCCACATCTGATTCTTTTAAACTGTTTTTAAACTTCTCAATCCCCTGTTTATCTACAGTTTGTTTTAATCCATCATAAATAGAATATTGGGGCTTAAATCCTATATCTTTCTTTATAAGATCACAACTTCCAATCATGTTTATATCTCTAAATGGGAACCAATCTCTTGCCTTGTAAGTTGTAGCTTTGGTATCTACCAATACCAATTTAGGTGTTATATTAAGTACCCTGCCACAAACTTCAACCCAACCTTTTAATGTGATATATTCTGTACCAGATATATTGTAAGCTTTACCAAAGCACTTCTTATTTTCTGCAATCTTTTCTATAGCATCACACAAATCATCAATATGGCCAAACTGGATCATAGGCATCCCCATACCAGGAATAATAATAGGTTTATTATTTAATAGTCTTGCAAAAACATAACTTTCTCTATCTAAATTGTTGCCTGCACCATAAACATAAAAAGGTCTTAAAATCGTAATTGGGAATTTTTGCTCTTTCCAGGCATTAAATAAAACTTCTTCACACAAATATTTATTAGTAGAATACTCTCCCCAATGACTAGAAGTCCCTCTTGGACTATCTTCTCTAAAAGGAAAAATCTCACTATCTTTATATACTGCTGCACTACTTATATGTATAAAATGGTTTGTATGATTTTTTAATAACTCTACAGCTATTTTAGTCTGATACTCTTTATAGGCTGAACCATCTATTACAATATCAAACTCCTTTCCACTTAATACAGCTTGTAATTGCTCAAACTCATTCCTATCTGCAAGAAGTTGTATAGCCCCATTAGGACAAGGGTTGTTTCCACGATTCAAAACATAAACTTCGTCCCCTCGTTGAATAAATTTATTCGCTATAGCTTTTCCAATAAATACACTTCCACCAAATATTAAAACTTTTTTCATTTATAGTATCCTCCCTTAACCTTTTTTCTAAGTACATTCTCCTTTTCAATCACATTTTTAATTTTAATTATTAAGTTGTTGAATAACTAAAATTACCATTAAAAAAGTCGTCCTTTCTAGTATCATGTTAAGTACCCAAACAAAAACAATCACCTAGAAAGGACGACTAATATTATTATAACACTTAATATGATAAAAAATAACCTCTTTTATAAAGTTTGTAAAAAGTTACAAAGGATTTTTGAAAGATTCACATCTAAAAATAATTTTAAAAAAGACTGTATTTATCCTTATTAGTTATAATTAAATCTATTTTTGTCCTAGTATTAGTGCCACCTGCTTTAAAATATCTTTTTCCATTATTATACAATGATGCTATTTGCTTTTTAAATTTTCTTCATATCTTTGTGCCATAATAATTCCTTCTCATGATATATAATTATATTATACCATTGTTCGGAATTAATTTGTCCTATTTAGTATAGCTTATCCACTTCACTTTTTATAATTTATATGTATGTATTTAATTTAACTTCACTAATTAAAATTAATACTATTCTTCTTGACAATAACAAAATAACATATTAATATACAACTTAAGTTTGTAGTTCATATTTCCTCACGAACCATAATTTACATTGAAAAAAGACAATACAATCCATCCTTATGCTTGTTTATAGAATAGCAAAAGTCTTCAGAGTTACTGTTGAAGAATTATGTTATCTAAAAGAAAATAAGGAAATGGAGGATAAAAATATGAAGATTTATCATAAACGAAATTTTTTATCTGGTCTATTCTATACATTATTGGCTATAACATTAATTACTCTTAATATTGTCCAAGAATTTAAAATAAAAACTTTTATTATTTCTATTTTAGGTTTATTATTTGGAATCCGAACAATCATTGGTAGCATGTCTCGTGAACTTACGAAAAAAGATATAATTGATGAACTAGATGAACGAAATCAATTAATTAATTTAAAATCTAGCAGTAAATCTTTTAGATTAACTCAGAATATAAATTTTGTTATTATGATAATATTTTTTATTGCAGCAAAAATATATAATAGTGATATGCTTTTTTATATTACTTTTGGTCTTACATTTAGCTATGCAATTTCTTTAGTAACAGAAATTTTTACAACAATTTATTATGAACATCGCATTTAAAAAACTTACTTTATTTATTATTCAGCTAATAAACTAACTTATTATGTTAGTTTCTCTTAAACTACAGAGCTAAACTAAAGAGCTATAAAATTAGTTAATCAATGAATAATTTTATAGCTCTTTTACAAATTTATTTAACTAATATAAAAAAATAAACTATTAATTTAAATTTTAAAAATCAATTCTTCAATATTATTTATTTCTTAATTATCCAATTCTTTAAAGATAAAAATAAATTTATATTGGACAACTCTTAAAAATAATTCTTAAATCATTTTATCTTATGATATAACACTTGTATCTTTTCGAAAAAGCTCAATAATATATTTTTCTGAATTTTCATTATCAAAGTAGACTTTTGCATATAAATCTTCTATTCTATCAAAAGGCGATAAAAGATAATAACCGCTTTTTACTATACAATTGCCTTTTTCAGTTTTATAAGCACATTCAACTCGTGATATTACATAACTTCCTATATGCATCCAATGTGATGGAACCAATTTTACTACTGAAGCCTCATAGCAAATACCCTCATTTTTTAACATTTTAAGTTTATATTTATAATAAATGTTTTTAATTTTTAATCCTATACCAAGAGCAATCCATAAAATACCATTTAATATTAATGCCCAATTTTTTAATTTAATTAATAATATTATTCCTATTATGAACAAAGGAATACCAAGTACAAATAAAAAAAACTTATATAATTTTTCACATGGTCTTTCTACAACTTTCATCAAATCCCTCCAATATCTAATAAAAATTATATATTTTTGATAATATTATTTTTGACAATATTAAAAATTTTCTTTCTGTTTGTTAAAATTTGTATCGTTTTGATAAAATGCTAAAATAAAACAAATAAGACCCATGCCTATTAAGACAAAAATATTTATTAACTGAGTATGTAAAGGCTGATTATTACTAATTATATTTTATTTTCCCTTTCTAATATAACGGTTCTCATTCCATCTACAACTATATAACATAAAAAAAATATCAAATATCCAATAGAAGATTGAATCGTCCAATCTACTTTATTTTCTTTTGAAAATTTTGAAACAGATTCAAATGTTGCTGTATGTCTAGAAAGCTCTAGTCACTCTTCACTTATTCTTGAAAATATTTGTTTTAATAAAGTACTTTTAATAAAAGATAATTTTTGTAAAAATTGTAATTAAAATATTACTATATTATTAAAAAATCTCACAATTTTAAAAAAGCTATACTCTATTGATTTAATATATTAAAACCTATTTTCTTATTATTTTATAGATTATAATATAAATTTTTGAAATTATAAATATTTTTTATCTTTATTTGTCGTAACTCAAATCAACTATACTAAATAAAATAAATAAATTCCAAACAATAGTATCTTATTTACAATAAATTTATTAATTCATATTCTACTATAATCCAAATTATAAATGGACAATACATAAAAAAACATATTAATCTTTGCCATAATCCTTCTAAAGCAAAGATTGTATTTTGAAATTTTGGTTTATCACTCAATACAAAAAAAACAAATGAAATTAATCCAAGCAGAAAAAAAACAAGCGAATAAAGCCCCAAACACCACATATTTATTTCAAATTGTATTATTGCTAAAATTAATGGAGCAAATAAAAGTGCAATAAAGCCAATCACTGAGCCAAAACCGTGAATTTTAGTAGATAAATTTTTATCATCTTTTTTTTCATTTAAGGGGAAGATTCCAGAAATAACTTCATCTCCTATACCATATGTAAAAAGTAATATAAATAGTAAAAATGATAACCCAGCCTGTTCATTATAATAATAGTTATAAAGTATATATGAAAAAATAGCTATAGTACAACCGGAAATAATCATCCAAACATTATAAACCCATCCTAAAGGACTTTCTTTACAACCTAGTACACTCATAACAGTTTTTAAGTGACTATATCCTTTATATGGCAGAGCTATTGCAAACGGGATTAATAAATCTATAATCATTACACATAAAATAATCATCAAAAACACTTTTTCCATCTCCTAAAATACTAATAATTTTGTGCTATATCTATTCAAAATCACCAAAACCTTCTAATACCTTTAATACAAGTTCTTTCATTAGGTCCATTTTAGCTATTGCTATTCCTTTCTCTTTATCACCAAACACTAGTAATTCATCGCCTGCTTTAATATTAAATATATCTCTAGCTTCTTTTGGAATTACTATTTGCCCTCTTTCCCCTACTTTTACAGTTCCAAACATGTATTTTCCCTTTTTTATTTCTGACATCATATCACCTTCTTTGATTATGTAATTCATATTTTTCATATTTTTCATACTAACTTTAACATGTATTATGTGAATTGTCAATACATAAATAAGGAAAAAATATCCACTTCTTAAGAAGTGGATATTTTTTAGACTATATTGCTTGTAACTCTTCTTCTTTTTCTTTTTTTATTAAGTATATCGCAATTAATGTTACGAAGAGTTCAGTAACAACAAATGATAACCAAACACCTATCATATTTAAAATTTTACTTAATATAAGTACCAGTGGGACAATTATCACTAAACCTCTTGCAATTGTTATGAGAAATGCACCTTTTGCATTTTCTATAGCACTTAAAAACATGGCAGTTACAATATTAATCCCAGCAAAGAAAAATCCTAAGAAATAAATTTTCAAACCTATTTCTGTAATTTGTGAAATTTCTATATTATTATTTTTGTTAAATATATGAATTATACTATCAGAAAATAATATAACACAAGAATATATTATTATTGATATAATTAAAGATGTAAATAATGCATATTTCCGTATTTTCATTACCGTAGCATGTTCATTAGAACCATAATATTTACTTATAATAGGTTGTATACCTTGAGCTAATCCAGTAAAAATAGCTATCCCCACAAGGGCTAAATTGGCAACTATTCCATAGGCAGCTACTCCTAAGTTTCCTTTGATTCCTAAAATAACTAAATTAAATATAATTAAAACAACTGCTGATGAAATTTCTATAATAAACGAAGATAACCCTAGGCTAAAAATATCTAAAATAAAAGACCATTTCAACTTGCTTTTTAAGATATTAAATCTTTTCTTCTTATTTTTAAAATGAGATAATAATGTGAAAATACTTATTATTGGAGCTATACCTGTTGCAAAAGCAGCTCCAAACATTCCCATCTGTAAAGGGAACATAAACACATAATCTAATATAATATTAAAAAAACTGCCTAATAACATTGCTATCATTGATAATTTAGGATTTTTATCATTACGTACAAAAGCAAGAAAAACATTATTTAAAATATAAAATGGTGCAAAAGAAAGTATCGTTGTTAAATATATTTTTGTATAAGATAATGTAAATGTATCAGCCCCTAGAACTAACGCTAAATATTTTGAACCAAGTGAACCTATTATTACAAATATTGTACTTATAATAAAACTAAGCTTTATAACTGAAGCAAATACCTGATCGGCTTTTTTATATTTGTTTTGAGATTTTAAAATATTAGCTCTAGTTGCTCCACCAATTCCAACCATCAAACCCATACCATTAATTACACTGTATACTGGAATAGAAAGGTTTAAAGATGCCAGTCCATATTCACCTAAAGCATTTGCTACAAAGTACGTATCAGCTAAAATATAAAAAGAAATACCTATCATACCCAATATACTTAAAGTTATATATTTTAAAAATTTGCTTAATATAGATTTTCTCATTCAAAATAACTCCTTTCACAGTAAAAAAGTGCTCTAAAAACATTCCTTCTAAGACCTAACGGAATGTTTCAGAACACTATACAATCTTTACCCGGTGGCAAAAATGAAGCTTTTAAATATTTATTTTTAAATGTAGCATAACATGCATTTAAATAAATGTCAATTTAAATTTTCTATTTGCTATTCTTCTAGAGAAGTCAAACATTAGATTATAATTCTCTTATATCTTTATTAAATCCCATAACAATTGTTAATCCTAATAATATAATACCTGATATAACAGGTAATATCCATACAGGAATCAAGTCAATCAATAATCCAGAAATAGCCATTCCAATAGGTATACATGACATTGAAAATGTAGTAATCAATCCAAATATTCTTCCTCTCATATTATCAGGTATTATCCTCTGTAAATTTACTTCCATAGGAATATTTACAAAGACTATTGCTACTGAAATAATAAATCCTACTATTGCATATAAAATGAAATAGGTATTTATTGTAAAAATTAATTGTTCCAAAACAATAGATAGCCCTAATAAAATAGTACCTATATCTATAATAAATAATCCGATTATCATTTTTTTAAAACTCTTTTTACTCTGTGGTAAAACAGATAGAATCCCTGCTCCTACAAGCATCCCTAAAGGGAAAACTGCTTGTAACGTTCCAAATTGAATCTCAGACATTTTAATTATTTCATTAACTATATAAGGAAAAGGAATAGTCAATCCTAATGCTACAAATAGATTAAGAAATATTCCAGCCATAGACATCATAAATACTGATCTAATTGATTTTAAATATACAAATCCATCTTTAAAATCATTTATGAAATTTTTTATAATTTGTTTCTTATCTAACTCAGTATTTTCAATCTCTTCTTTAGTTTCTATTACTTCTCTATCTTTTTCAATGATTTCCTCATTTCCTACAACGTCAATCGACGACTCTGTTTCAGCTTTATTTAAATTAAAGTCTATAAATATTTCACTAATACCTGAAAGTATAAATGATATTCCATTTATAACTAAAAATAATTGTATGTCGACAAAGGCATATATCATACCTCCTAAAAATGGACCTGCAATAGAAGTAAGTGATGTTATAGCCTGATTTAAAGAGTTTGTTCTCATTAAATTTTGTTCATCCACTATATTAGGAATTGATGATTGAAAAGGAACATTAAAAAAAGTACTACATGTAGCTAATAAAAAACTTGATATATAAATATATGTTATTTCCAAACCATTAATTATAGCTAATCCTGCTAACGATAAAATTATTATACCACTTAAAATGTCCATTAGTACTACCATTCTTTTTCTATCAATTTTATCACTTATTACTCCAGCTATAGGACCAAATATGACTGCTGGAAGTGTACTAATCACTAATGATAATGCAAAAGTAGTCCCTGAACCTGTAGTTTTAAGAACATATAAACTTATGGCAAAACTATATATCTTTGAACCAAATAAAGATACAAGTCTTCCTAACAGCAACAACACCATATTTGATATAACATTTGGTTTATAAATTTTTACACTTTGAACTCTATCATTCATAAAGAATCTCCTATCTATTTTGTATGATCATTTAAATTAAATTCTCTTATTAAAAAATCTATTCCTTCTTTCATTACATCCTTATTTATGGAATAAATATTTTTTCCTCTTTTTCTATTCATGGATACTAATTCTGCAGAAAACAAATTATTCATGTGATATGAAACAGTTGCTCCAGAAATTCCAAGTTTTTCAGCAATATCTTTACTGGAATAATCTTTATCCTCTGCTATAAGCTTAAGTATTTGAAATCTAGTGATATCTGAAAAGTTTTTAAAAATATTAATATATTTTTTTAGCTTATCCCCTTCGCTTCCTTCATATTGTGCTAAAGCCTCTTCATAGTCTATACCTATATAAACATATACTGAAGATTCTAAAACATTAAATGCGATACTATAATAATCTAGATAGCTAGTAGTTATATAGATTTCATCATATTTGTCAAACCTCATAAACTTTCTCAAGATATTTCTGAAATATTTTCCATCATTTGTGCTATTCTTTTTTTCAATATATTTATTAAACTCATCAACGACTTTTTCTTTAGCCTGATAATGCTTCAAAAATTTAGGAATTAATTCTTCCATAAATGAGATATACTCGTCTCTATATTTCTCTGGCTCTTGAAGAAAAGAAAATAACTCCCACTTTAATCCTGAATCATATTCTAAACTTTTAATAAGAGACAAACTCTCTTGTTCACTTTCTAAAATGTTATTTACTTTCTCATCAACTTCTGCTCTATTGTTTTCTTTACTAGTTTTACTAATTAACTCTTTTATTAATTTTAATCTTAATAGATGATTATCTAATTGTTTTATATATTTTAAGCATTTATCTAATTCCTTATATTCCCACAATTCTCTATCTGATAAAAAGATTTTTGCTAAACCAAACTCATTCCCATAATAAAGTTTTAACTTTTCTTCGCTTAAATTCACATCTTGCCTTAAATCATTTATAAATTTCTCAAACTCCACATTTGGCTTTATTCCATACTCTTTAAACCTTTCGAGCTTCTTATCATGATGGTATAAATAGTATAAAAACATCAAGCAAGCTCTTGTTTCTCCTATCTTTGGATCAAATATTATTTTCAATCTATAACCCCCATTTAAAATTTCATGTTGTAATTTATTCCATTTAGATAAATATCTAATTATATTTAATTGTTAGATGTTTATCTAATTCAAGTTTATATTAGATAAATATCTATGTAAATATATTTTTTGGAAAAACTATAATATTTTATAATTATAATTCATACCTTTATTCTATTTTTAATATAATAAGATCTTAATTAAAAAAATTAATGGACATCTGATTGTTTAAAATAATAATGACAATCAGTCGTCCATTATCTTAATATTTCAATTAATTTTATTAAATAAAAATGAAGTAAAATCTATATTGTTTAATTAAAGTATACATAAAGCTTATACAATATATTTAAATTATATGTATTTTATTAACATATTTAACTATCACTCAAATTTTGTTATATCCCGAAGTTTAGTAAACTATATGCTTTATTCTTCAAAGCTTATTGTATTTAATATATCTGTTAACTCATTTTTTTCATCTTCTGATGAATATGATAATAAATATGATAATACATATTTATCAACTATTTTTAAATAATACTTTTGATAAATAGTTATACCTTGATAATCTAGAGACACTTCCATCACATAAAAATCTTTATTTCCAATTTTTTCTGTACTTATATCACCACATTTATATCCTACACCTGTTTCCTCTAGTACTGTTTTTACACTTTCTATATAATCTTTTTCATCTATTATAATACTATCAATTAATCCTACATTCTCAGCCGTACAAAGGAAATTTGGATTGAAATCTTCTACGGAGTTTAACGGATATTTATATGTCCATACCAAATGGAAAATTCCCTCTGAAGATGAATCTGTATTTTCTACTAAATCCTCATTATTTTCTACCAGCATTTCTTTACCTACATTAAACAATGCTTTTTTTTCTTCATCAGTTGCAATATGCCAGTCTTCTGGCAATTCCATTGTAAATCCAAAGTAATCATTTGAATATTTATTATTTTCAAAAGTTCCTAATATAAGCTCTTTCTTATTCTTAGTACATCCTGAAAATATTGACATTAAAAATATTACTATTAATAAAATGGATAAAAATTTTTTATTATTCATTTAAAATTTCTCTCCTTTTTTTATTTTTACATTAATATTTTTATTTATATCAAAAATTAGCTTTTTTATATTTTTGAACTTATAAATTAGCTAATTTTAGATAAACCTATATATTAATATAAAGACATTACTGACTATTTTACTTTAAGAATTAAATTTGGACAAATAAAAACAATCTATTTTATAAAATATATAGACTATTTACTTTATTATTAAAATTTGAACTTATAATTTGTTTAATTTCTTCAACTTCTTTAAGAAATTTAAAATTTAATATATAAAAAAGTTAAATCTTTAAAATTTATAAAAACAAATAATAAATATATATTCTTAAAATTTTTATAATAAATAATTAATTATTTAATTAATTAGTTTATTAGTATAACAATTGTCTAAAAGTCCGTTTTATTTCAATTGAGTATAAATATATAATATCTTTAAAATTATGTCAATATTTTTCCTACAATTATTTTACACCAAGGAAATAACAAAGCAATCACAAAGTAATTTATCATTATATCAACTTAGATCTTTAACTAAATCATCAACAATTTTCTTGTTAAAAAAATTTAACTTTATATAAGTTTCAATCCTTTGATCATAATATTTCCTCAAACACCTTTAATCATTTTTACTTTCATATATTGTTTTTGCCTTATAAAAAAAGATAAGAAAAATCACATTCATAACAATAAATATTACTGTAAATATTGCTCCTATAAACACCAATATTGAATTTTGTGTAAAAACAAACAACATTGTTATCACATGCAAAATCGTTTTTATTTTCCATATAGTAAATAAATTTTGAAAACCAAGTTGCCTGCCTGTGATAACTTCCAAATCTTTTATACCTAACATAATAAGATAAGACATATAAATCCATATGCCTAATGTAAACAAATTATAAATAGCAAATAATTCTCCCTCAAAGAGCGCTCCTATTAAACCACCTATGGTAAACAAAAGTGAATTTATAGCCATAAATACTGCAAATGGTTTTGCTTTCTTGAAGTGCATACCTTCTAATTTGGATAAACCTATAAAAATAAATATATATCCTAAAAAATTTGGCAATAGGTCAAATCCATTTATTTTGATATGAAAAAATATCAATATATATCCCCAAAATATATGTGTCATAAACTCTCCACCTCACACTAATATAAATAATTTGCAATTCAAATTTGCTACATTTACGAATTTTTATCATAACATAAATTCATATTTACATCTAGCATTTCGGCTAATAACATACAATCTCGCCAAATTCAAACTACATATAAGTCGACCACTCACAAAGGTTTTATCTAATTTTAATATATTGCCATGGAGTAAAAAAATCTTATCTTTAGCATTATGATTTTAAACAATAGATCACATAAAAATCTTGTATCAATCTTTATATTAATAAAATATTTTTTATAAAATCCTACATTTAGATAGGTTTATTAAGTGCTCCCAAAACAAAAAAAATTGTTTTATACATTAAAATAAGCTCAAAGTCAATAATGGAGCAAGATTTTAAATAATCCCACCCCAATTATTGACAAAGAGCCTAAAATTATATTTTAAATTTTCCAACTGCTTCACTTAATTTATCTGCAAAATCTTTTAAATCATTTACACTTTTTGTTAGTCTTAAAATAAATTCTGTTTGTTGCTCTGTAGAAGCTGCCACTTCTTCTGTACTTGCAGAAGTTTCTTCAATAATACTAGATATTGATGCAATTGATGTAAGGATATCATTTTTACTTGTTTCCATTTCTGCTGATGATTCTACTACTTCATTAATTTTGGGCATAAGATTATTTAATGAACTAAAAATACTATTAAATATTTGTCCTGTTGCTTTTATTGACTCAATTTGATTTTCTAAAATTTGATTTACTTCTTTCATTATCTCGACTGCATTATTAGATTTTAATTGAATATTATTTATAATACCTCTAATAGTATTAGTTGCTTTTTCAGTTTCTTCTGATAAGTTTATAATTTCATTTGCTACAACAGCAAATCCTTTACCAGCCTCTCCTGCTCTTGCTGCTTCAATACTTGCATTTAATGCTAATAGATTAGTTTGATTTGAAATACTTTTAATAGATGTTATTATTGTTTCCGACTCTTTTGCAAAAGAATTTATATCTAATGTAACTTCATTAATTTTAGAATACTTTGTTGAAGTTTCTATTGTCCTTTCATTAAGTTCATTAATAATACTATTTCCTTCATCACTTAACTTATTTATATGCTCAGATATTTTTGTTAATTCTATAATCGAATTACGAACTTCCTTTATTTTTGAATCAAGATTTTCAGATAACATTAAAATATCTTCAGCATCTTCTGCCTGTTTAGAGGCACTTGCTGCAACTTGGTTAATTGTATCTCTAATTTGTAATGCTGATTGATTAAGTTCTTGTGATAACTTAGCTGAATCATTTGAAACTCCATATAATGAATCACTTGTATGTTTAATATTTTTTACTAAAGATTGAATATTGGTTATAAAATAATTAAACCATTTAGTTAATTCTCCAACTTCATCTTGAGAAGTTGTTTTAATCCTTTTTGTTAAATCACCTTCACCTTGTGAAATATCTTTCAACATTTCAGAAGTATCCTTTATAGGTCTAGAGATCTTTTTTGAAATAATAAGAATAAATATAATTGTTATAACAAAACATATAAATCCGGCTACAATCATATACATATTAGTTCTATAAACATCTGCATAGATTGCACTTTCTTCTGCAACTGTAATAATTGTCCAAGGTTCTTCATTATCTGAGAATATCTTAACTTGTGAAAATGCAACTAAAACTTTGTCACCATAACTATCTTTATAACTTATATAACCATTCTCTAATGTATCAAAAGATTCTTTAACCCCTTCTACATTTGCAATATCTGGAAAAACTTCATAAAAATTAGTGTTTTTATCTAATGTAAATACAACTTGATCACTTTCATTAATTAGAAAAGCTCCTTTTTCACCAATTGTTCTATGATCTAATCTTTTTACAATATCAAAAATATACTCCATATCTACTTTTGATACCAATATATATAATACATTTATATTAGCATCATCTGTTACTGGCGTTACTATAAATATATGATCAGCACCATCTATCTTAATATTTTCAATAGAAACATCTCCTTGCTTATAATTAAAAAATTCATTTAATTTTTCATTTGAAAAATATATACCACTTGTATCTCCAGTGCTAACTAAACATTCCCCTTGTTTATTAATTAAATAAAGATCTGAAATATATTGACTTTCTATTTTTAATTCTTCAAGATAATCTTCCATATCTTTATAATTAGTTGTCTCAAAAACATCACCTTGAGATATAACCTTTAATTCTGTACAACGTTCTCCTATAAATGTAGTAATCGTCAATCCTGCCTCTTGAGTTAAAGCTTCTAATTGGGTCATTATCATTTCCTTTTGTGTACTAGAACTTAAAGTACTACTTATAAACATAATTATTGAAAAAGAAACTATTAATCCTATCGAAATACTATAAGCAATTTTTTTTGAAATACTCTTTCTCATATTATTACCTCTCACATATTAATATTACATTTTTTATTCAAATCTTCTTAAAATAAGATAATCTTATAATTTAGTATAATTTACGACAAATAAATTGTCAATAAATTGCGTTAATTTGAATATTTCCAAATTTGTTGTAGAAAAATCATTATTACTTTCTCATAAAAAATAAGTATTTCCAAGGTTAAAAGTCTCTGCATATTTTATTTTTAGCTTACAAATTAAATTTACAATATCTTAATAATTTTCCTATATAAAACATTATATTATTATATTTAATAACAATACTTTTAATAGAATTTTTTAATATTAAAGAACCATTAGTAATGTTATATTTAATTTTTTAAAGTTATTGACAAATAAATGTATATTATATAAAATAATACAAATAAACTACAAAGTGGAGAGATAAATAGTTTAAACAGAGCTTCCAACTAAGAGATTATAGGTTCAGTATTAGATGATTTAATACACTTTAGGGAGAGACATATGAGAAAATCTTTGTTTAGATTTGTCGATAGATTTGAATTATTAAGTTGCTATCTAATTTGTTTTATTTTTAATATAGTATTTGATTTTATTAAGACTTTAAATATAGACTCTCATTTTCTACAAACTTTTTTAAAACAATTTTATGATTATCAAGCATTAATTATTTTTTTTGTTTACATTTATTGTTATAATTTTTCATTATCAGATGTTGCATAGAAAAAAAGTAGAAATATATTGCAGGATCCTTGTAGGAGACACTGTATTAAATATTACTATTCGTTATGTTCTGGAATGCCTAGTGATATTGGGAATAGCTTTTCTTATATCAATAATTATGAACATCTTCTTAAGCATAAACTTAACTAGCAATATTTATTTAACTTGTATTTTTATTATTTATATATTAATTAGTGCGAGAAAGGTGTGGAGATTTGAAAATTTTTAAGTTCTTTATTACAAAAATATTTTTAAGAAAAGTTGTGATTACCTCAAGTGTACTTTTATTACTTTTTTTAGCTAATTACTTGGTTTTCATTGCTGCTCGATCAAATTTATCAGTTCTTCAAGGATATAAAGAAATAAAACGTATAAATCAAAAAGGCAATTTTATAGCTAACTTAAATCCCGATAGTGATATGGATATGGGCGCATTTAAAAAAAATGATACACAAAATGTATATAACTATTTAAATAATAATTTTAAATATGCTTTATTTACAGATGGATTTATTGTATCATTACCTAATGATTATGATATGGAAGTTTCATTTGGTTATGTAAATGAAGAATATTATAAATTAAATCCATTTGAAATTTCACAAGGGAAAAATTTATATTTTGATTACCATTTTGACAGTGATATAGAAATACCCGTTCTAATAGGAAAAGGGTTAAGTAAAACATATCCTTTAGGTTCTACAATAAGAATTGACGACCCTGTACTTGAGAAACCCATTACCCTAAAAGTCCAAGGGATTTTAAAACCAAATGTATATCATTCCAATTTTCATGCTCTCAGTTCAAAACAGTATTATAATTTTTCTGTTATTTTGCCTGTTAATGAAGAATTCATTAAAAATTCAAACATTAGTTTTCAACTCAATGGACTCTTTGACATTATACTTCTTCAAACTTCGAAAGATAAAATTGAAGATTTAGGAAAAGTTATTCAAGACAATTTAGGTTTGAAATTTAATTTTTATACTCAACAAGAAAATTATGATTATTTTAATAAATACTATTTTAATTCACTAAAGATTATAGCTATAGCAACTACAGTTTTGTTTTTAATTATAACTTTTCTTTCTGTTTGGAATTCATTAGTCAGCATACGTTTGATGATCAAAGATTTTACAATTAATTTATTTGTTGGATTAAGCTATTCAAAATTACGAAAAATCTTTTATGGTTATTATGGAATATTGTTTTTTATAAATTTAATAGCTTTGTTTTTCATAACTGCTTATTCAAGATATGGAAATTGGCTAAGAAAAGACGCTTCTTTTGTCACTTATGGTTTATTTGGTTTAATAGGAATGGATTGGTTTGCTTTATTGGTAGTACTACTTTCTGATATTATTATTGGGATAATTATTGTCGAAATCATGTTATGGAGAATTAAAAAAGTCCCAATTTCTTTAGGGGTGTTACAATGAAGAAAATCATTGATTTAAATATTCAAGAAAAAGTGTATAAGAGTAAAAAATCACAGATTTCAATTTTAAATAATTTTACACTTGAAGTTAATGCTGGTGAAAAAATATCTATTGTAGGACAATCCGGAGTAGGGAAAACTACTCTGCTCAATATTCTTGGATTGTTAGATGTAAATTATAAAGGTACTTATAGACTTTTTGGTTCGCTAACTGATGATTTAAATGCAAGTCAATTAGCACAATGGCGAAATCAAAAGATTGGTTTTATCCTTCAAGAATCAGCATTAATTAATTCTTTGACGATTGAAGATAATATCAAATTACCTTTGCTCTATGCAAAATCTAGTGAAAATTACAGAGAAAAGGATTTTGAAAATATAACTAATGCACTCGGGATTAAATCAATATTAAAAAAGAAACCTTTTGAATGCTCTGGTGGGGAAAAATCTCGAGCCGTATTTGCTAGAGGTATAATTATGAAGCCTGAACTTATTTTATGTGATGAACCTACAGCCTCTTTAGATATTGATAATAGTGAAAGAATTATGAATTTACTGTTTAAAATGAATGAGGATTTTAACACCACTATTATTACTGTGACACATGATTTAGAAGTGGCTAATCGTCATGAAAAAGTAATTCATCTTAAAAGGAGGACATAAAATGGGTTTTTGGTTATGAATATACAAATAAAAAATCCTTCTTTGATATTGCTCTTTTACCTATAATGCTTATAAAAAAAGAAAAAGAACATCTTTTTCCTATCCCCAATATAGAAATTATTGAATCTTACATAAACTATATGACTTAAGTAACAGTTCATAAAGATTCAATGATTTACTATAAAGGAAAAAGATNAATATAGAAATTATTGAATCTTACATAAACTATATGACTTAAGTAACAGTTCATAAAGATTCAATGATTTACTATAAAGGAAAAAGATATTCCGTCCCACATAAGTTTATTAATAAAACCTAAAAAAATAAAAGAATTAATTTAATAAGAATTCATTCTCTAACGAAAAAAATTATAAATTATCATGAAAATATTATCTACTTATTTCTAAAGAAAAATCAAATATGTTTTCCCAGTTTATAAAAGAATATATAAATTAATAATGTCAAAGGGCAAGATGAACTCGATAAAGCTCCCCCTTGATATCAATTTTTCTTTATTTCTAAGATGCTTAGTTAATTAAGCTTCGTATTATTTATAAGATGTATAATTCTCCAACTTCACATAGATGCTAAAAATAACTTTACTAAATAAACGCCTTACCTAACCATAGGAACGATTCTTTGCAATTATGAAAACCGTTATAATTAACTATCCTTAGCAAAATCAATTCTCTCACCAATTTGAGCAGCATAATCCTGTAGTAGTTTAAGATCTGCCGTTTTACAAGGGAAAAGCACATAACTGTCGCTGCCTATATCAAAATCTGCCATACATACTCCTTGTGATTTCCATTTATCATCAAGAATTTGACACCATTGAGGAATAAAGTCATCCTCATTTAACCAATCTGGATCTATATGAACGTTATATTTCTTCATTCCTACTAAGTTTTCTACGAAATATATAAAGTCCTCTTTTTCATCTTTCCAGTCCCGTTCACAGACATAATTATTTTTTTCTAATATACTAACAAGACTTATCCATCTCATATAATTTGAATCTTCAAATTCTTCCATTCCAANCGTTCACAGACATAATTATTTTTTTCTAATATACTAACAAGACTTATCCATCTCATATAATTTGAATCTTCAAATTCTTCCATTCCAATTTCGTAATATTGTTCTTTATGAGTAATAAAATAGTGCTTTGGATCAGAAATAAAATCTGAAACCTCACGCATAACATCCTTATTCCCAAATGAAACAATCCTCGCAATTTCTAGATATTGCTGTTTATATTGTTTTTCTACATTAACAGATTCATCTTGAGTATCGCTATCTAAAGATTTATCTTGAGTATCACCCTCTAATTCCTTTCTAAATTTATCAAATACTTCCATAGTTATTCCTCCATTTAATTATTTTCTATTTTATTTAACCAAACCATTTACAAGTCTAAGAATAATAGCATATTTCACCTCCAATAAATTATCTTTAAAACACAAATATAAATATATGATTATATTTGATATATTATAAACCAAAATATTTATAACTAATTATTTTGTAATTAATTGTCTATAATTTTACCTCTATGTACAAAAAATGTCAATATGTTAATTGTATATATCTTTTATGAATAAGATACTTTTATTAACTTATAATACATACATAATATTTTTTAACAATTGTTCAAAAAGTTACAACCTTTCTTTTAGAGCTAATTTTATACTTTAACACTAAAATCAAGCATGATTTCTACTAAACATAAATACTATATTTAATATTGCAATTTAAATAATTTATATATTGAATATTGATAATATT
>NZ_JWID01000011.1:57783-96902 GCF_001466305.1 Defluviitalea phaphyphila | reverse complement strand
AAGTACTAAAAAAACGGTTCTCATAATTGCAAAGAACCGTTCCTATGGTTGAAGATTGATATATTATTTAAATTTTTTCTCAGTATACATTAATCCCATTTGATAACATCTAATGGAATAGATTAAGTTTTATATTTGCAATCTTGTTAATTATTATTTTAGCATTAATAAAAATAAGATAATCAAAATATTTAAAGAAAATAAAAATAACTATGGAACAAGAAAAATAAAGAAAACTTTAAAAAAAGACAATATTATAATTTCTCATAGAAAAATAGGAGAAGTTATGCAAAAAAATAGCCTTAATAATCTCATTTCTAACGATTAGACAACTGTATCTGACCATACAGAAAACCAAATTAGAAATAAGAAAACTAAGAGTCTGTAAATAATTTTGTGCTTTAGACTAAATTTGATTCCTATCTGACAACAATTACTAAAACTTAAAGATAATAATTATATATATGTTTATTAATATAATTGCCAAAGTTGTAAGATAATATTCATAAAATCTTGTAATTTTGGCAATAATTATTATAATGAAGGAGTGTGCCTTTATATTGTAGTAAAAATAGTCTTTATTTAATGTTTTATAAAATATATAAATTTTTTAAGCTATTTTTATAGAATATAAGGGCTAATTCTATCTTCGAAGAAAATCATTAGTTGATTAAGTACTAAATCCCAATTTCTATATCGAAGAGTCCATTTTTTCATTACATTTTTCCTTGATTTGCTGCAATCTTTCATAAGCTTATTCTTCATTAATAGCTGTATATACTGTTTTAAAGTCTTTTATAAATTCTTTTCTATGTTTATAAGATACATATTTAAAAGAATTTCTAAGCTGATGAATAATACATCTTTGAATTTCTGCTTTAGGATAAGATGCCATTATTGCTTCTTTTAATCCTGTTAAACCATCTACACTAAATATAATTACATCTTCTAATCCTCTATTTTTAAGTTCGTTTAATACTCCTAACCAAAATTTTGAGGATTCACTTTCTCCTATCCAAATACCCAATATATCTTTAAATCCATCTAAATCAATACCTAATACAACGTAAGCTGCTTTAGTTTTTATTTGATCATCATCTCTAACCTTATAGTGTATCGCATCCATAAAAACAAAAGGATAAACTGGTTTGAGGGGTCTATTTTGCCATTCTTTAATCCTTGGTAGTATCTTATCAGTTATTTTACTTACCATTTCAGCAGATACTTCTATTCCATATATATCTTTTAATTGGTCATGTATATCCCTTGTAGACATTCCCCTAGCATATAAAGATATAACTTGATCCTCTATACCTGAAATATTTCTTACATTCTTTGGTACAACTACTGGTTCGAATTCACCATTTCTATCTCTAGGTACATTTATTTCCATATCTCCAAAATTAGTTTTTACTTTCNTTCTTTGGTACAACTACTGGTTCGAATTCACCATTTCTATCTCTAGGTACATTTATTTCCATATCTCCAAAATTAGTTTTTACTTTCTTTTGTGTATACCCATTTCTTCTATTATCTGTTTGTTTATTGATTCTATCACCTTTTTCATATCCTAATTCTATATCTAATTCTGCCTCTAACATTTCTTGTAGAGTATCTTTGAATATATTTTTTAGATATGAATGGAGATCTCCTGCTGTTTTTAAATTTCCATCTTTAATCATTTGTCTTAAAAATTCTTTTGGTAATGTTGACATAGAAAAGCTCCTTTCTGGTTTTATTATTTTCTGTAATTATTGCCAGAAAGGAGTAATTATTTTCGTTTAAGCACAGATTTTTTTACACTACCAACTACATTCTTAAATGATCAAAAAGTTACATTCTTAACTTGACATTTATATATGATAAAGATACACCAGGAGCAACCCAGTCCCAGTTTTATAAGAATGTTACACGCTTATACCGAAATGCGCCCAATTTATCTTATGAGTTACGTCTTATGATTGATTTTCTTTTCCATTATCAAAAAAATATTGGAATCATTAAGAGTTTTGATTCTTTCGGAAAAGTTGAGTATTACGATACTGACGAGAACATCCGCAAACGTTATAATTTAAATTTTGATGATAAAATGAAAAAAGCACTGATTGAAATTGCAAAAATAACAATCAGTGAAGAACTGGAGTATAACCTTCAAGGTATATATCCTCGCTATGATGTTAAAACCATGTCTCCTTCCTGGGCAATTTCTGATATGTTAACAGGAATTTATTTCTCTATTTTTTATATGAGACCCGGCTTAGAACTATATCGCAAATGTGAAAACCCTAACTGTGACAGATGGTTCTTAGTTAAAACTACCTCCACTAAAAAAAAGTATTGTTCCTCATCATGTAGTAATTCCATGGCACAAAGAAACCATCGAAAGCGAAAGAAGGAATTGGAAAAAAGAAACCCCTGAACCATTCTATTTAGGTCAGGGGTTTCTTTTTCTAAACTACAGCCGAGATGCTATCCGTTGGTAATGCACCTTTATTCCGTTCAAAAGCACTTTCAATAGATTTAGCCAATTGCATAATTTGATTTTCAGTTTTACCGATATAATGATGCATTAAATAATGGATATCGACGACAATTCCTTGCACTCTCTCATACCTATGCCCTTTTGTTTTCCAGTCTCCTGTAGCTTCACCAATGTTCAAAAATATTTCATTTGAGCTAAACAAATTATTATTTGCGTTGTATGGCATAATAAACGCATTATAAACCGGCACATCTTCACCATATTTCTCTTTAAACTTCTTCTGTGTATATATGTATTCTCCATATGTAATTTGTTTATTTATCGACGAAGACTCTGGTAAATCGTTAGGATCTCCGGTAATACCAAAACGATAGTACTTTGCATCAAGCACATATATTTTCCCATCATATAACATTATAGTATCGGGTTCCAATGCTGCATTTGTTTTCTTCTTTCCTGTCCTAAGAGTCCATCTTGTTTTAGGGAAATAGTTTTGCTTATCTTTTATTCCAAATACTCTGTCAATAAGCTTCTCCCATACATATTCGAACCGGTCTGTGCCAAAATAAAACTGTTTCTGATTAGGTTGCTCATCCAAATACTCTATCATGGAAATCATTGCTGAGAAAAGCCTTTTATCTCTATCATTATATGTATTGGCCATTTTTTCATACAACACTGATAAAAACATTTTATCATCTCTTCGTAATAAAGGTTGCTCAGGTAGAAGTGGAGTAAACAACCATCCCAATTTAGAAAAACTTTCGTAAACACAATACTTGTGTATCTGAGTAATCAAATTTTTATCATTCGGAGACGAGAACCTTACAGTATACTGGGTATATACTGGAGAACCATTAGCTTGAATTAACGGACGCTGCCTTTTTATTGTCCTTGACCAGTCTATCTTTCCTCGATCGTTTGTTTTATACACTGGTTCCTTTTCAGTATAATATCCATTTTGCTCCATGAAGTAATTAATTATTTCCAAATAAGCATTTATAGGGAAATCCACTGATTGAGGAGCTTCAAATTTCTTCATAGGAAGAATCCTGTCATCCCGACTTGTAAATTCTGCCAAGACAGAGAAAAGGTGAAGTATATCTTGACGTAAATCTTGCTCCGTTTTCGGCAATTCATATCCAATTGGAAAATAAACAACTACATTATCATCTTCAGCTTTAACACCGACAAAGCGATCTCCATCATCGTTTTTATTAACACGGCAACGATTAAATAAATCAGACACTATTGCCAAGTTATCTCACCGCCTTTGTTCATTCTTCATTGCCTGCATTCTCCGGTGATAAGAACGCATTATAAATCTCTTCTTTAAAAATAGCAAACCTTTCATTTCCTTTGGAAGATTTGAATTTTCTAACTATATCTTCCAAACTGAAATATAAGTTCGTTTCAAAAACAGCATCTCTTGAAAATTTGAACGCATCATCCCATAAATATTTTAATACCTTTTCCGGAAAGCGGCTATTGTCATGAGCCGCTTTGATTCTTTCATCCTCTGGAAGAGAAATGTCATCTTCAGCATTGTTGTATTCTAAATCTCGTTCGTGAACAAAAAATACACCAAGCCGTTTATCCTCGGATGATGTCATATGTAAGTTCTTTTTCAGAATTATATCGTTTATCACAGCATTAAATTGTTTCCATGTGATATCAGAATCCAATATTTTATGATTTGCGAACTTTTGCTCCACCTTATTCATATCATTTTCAATCATCCTCATAATCCATCTGCGCTGAAATGCTGTATCAAGAGTGAAAACATTTTGGTCAGAGGTATTCATTGTTCCTATAATATACATATTTGAAGGAATGCGTACCAATCTGCTTTCATCTCCATAAACTTTTCTAGCAATATCTGCATTTGAAATGCCATATTCACTATTTCCTTCAGAATCTCTGTCCAATAATTGGAACACATCTCCAAATATTGCAGGGGCATTGCCTCTATTTATTTCTTCAATTATAAGGTAGTATTCCGCACCAGGATTTTGGTATGCTTTTTTCAGCAAACGAGTAAAAGGGCCTTCTGTAAACTCATAGCTTACCAGTCCCTCTTCCGATACTTTCGGCAAAATTTGACCTACAAAATCTGAATATGTATAATCTGGATGAAATACAACTCTCTCCATACGCAACGGATCATCACAATATTCAGTTTTTATGGTGTAACTTTTACCGGCACCAGGCACACCATATAAAAGAATATTACATCCACCAGTTTTTCGTGGCACCGAATAATCCGATACCGATTCAGCAACTATGTCTTCATTCGCATTTGCTTCAACTTCATAAATTCTACTAGATGACAAAGCTAAATAAGCATCTACTCGTCTTTGATATAATTCTATATTTTCTTTTGCAGACACTATTCCAGAGTTATAGTTTAAATAAGGATTTAACCCATCAGATAATAATGATTTAAGAATTCTAAGAGGTCCTTTTGCTTCTCTATCACCGTTAATATCCACAGAATCATTAGTTTCGATAATTTTTTTATATATGCTATTTAAATTAAATATTACATCCTTATCCCCATCAACAAGTTTAAAAACAGCATTTTCCGAAAAAACAGTGAGAATTTTAATCAACATAGACTCATAAGTCGTATCAAAATTAATCGGGATGCCGAGCCAATTAAGTAAAACTGCATAATAGCCTTCATTATTTGCCGAAATAACTGTGTCTAAGATATCCATGTGTATTGTGTAATATAATTTTTTAGGATACCTAATGCGCCCAGTACGTTCTGCACTTGCAGGCTTATTTTCATCAGTAAACTTAATCCTAGCCATTTTCCAAACTAATTCAAATGCAACTATTAGAGATTCCAATTGTGATTTAAAAATTTGGTTTTCATTCACTTTTGAAATAAATGTTTCATCTGATATACCCACAGTTGAGTAAAGTGGTTTTAAAGTAGCTATTAACGATTCTTCAACTTTATTATCTAAAATAATACCATCATTTTTCTGCTGCGAATACGCTAACTCAGCAGGTTTACCAGAGCTTTCCCATAAAAGAATTAATAAAGCAAGAGTTGATTTAGCATTGGGCAATGAAGACTTAATACCTAATTTTAAGTCGATCTCACTATAGTTTATAATATTATCTGGTCTTTTCATGTTATTTGATTCCCCCATCCTTTTCCATATCTAATTTTATTATTTCAGCAATTTCTTTGGCAAGTAAAGGTGGCACAGCATTTCCTACTTGTTTCATCTGCGATCCTTTTGTGCCTATAAATCTAAAGGTGTCTGGGAATGACTGCAAACGTGCAGCTTCACGTACAGTGATAGCCCTATCTAAAAATGGGTGTGTAAATTTCCCAGAAGAAGGTGTATCAAATCTCGTTGTAATCGTTACAGATACTTCATCTTTACACATTCTCGTCCATGTTCCACTATAAATTGATTTTGTTAGATGCTCCTCTGGTAAAACTTCTTTCCCACTATTCGGTGGAATCATCGCTAAACGTTCAAGTGCTAACTTTGAATGCCTTGTAGCAACATGATTATAAAGATATTGGCTCCCGTTTCGCATTTTTATTTGATACTCACTCTGTGGTTCAAACTTGTACTCTTGTTTTTCAGAGCCCTCTCCGGAATTCAAAAATGCTAAATCACTTATTGCATCCCATATAGTTACTCTGGTATTATGTGGTTTTGGTAAATCAGGAGCAGGTGCCCCTTTTTTACCGATTATGATCGTTCTTCTTCGATTCTGAGGTACTCCGTAGTCAGCTGCATTTAAAATACCCATATTTAACGAATATCCTAATTTATTAAACAGCTCGTTTATCTCTTTTTTAAAATAACCATTTTCAGCCGTAAGGATGTTCGGTACATTTTCCATTACAAAATACTGTGGGCGGATATAGTCAACGACAGCGACGAAATATTTAAACAAAAAATTTCGCTCATCATTAATGGTCCTCCGTTGCCCTTTCTGAGAAAATCCCTGACAAGGTGGTCCACCAATAATAACATCTATATTGGCACGATACTCAGCAAATGTATATTCTATTGGTAAATTTCTAATATCCGCAACAACCATTTTCGTATTGGGATGATTCAATTTATATGCCTCTGCAATAGATTTATCGTATTCATTTGCAAGAACAACATTAAATCCAGCCATTTCAAACCCAAGGGAAAGGCCACCAACCCCCGCAAATAAATCAATTACCGTTGGCTTCATTCTTTCACCTCTTGTATACGACGTGTTGCAATCTGAAAATAGTTGTCATCTATTTCAATCCCTATAAAGTTCCTGTTATTTTTTTTAGCAGCTACACCTGTGCTCCCGCTTCCCATAAAAGGATCAAGAACTGTATCACCTTCATTAGTTAATACTTTAATGAAGAACTCCATCAATTGAACTGGCTTTTGTGTAGGATGCTTACCGTATTTACGCTCACCATTCGCTGCTACTGCTGTTTCTATAAAATCATGTAACACCTTTCCATCATTATTAAATGTACCTGTCTTTTTCTTGTATGTAAAATATACCCATGCTTCTGTTGAATTTACAAAATGTAAATTCATATTACGTGGCATTGGATTCAATTTATGCCAAATACCAGTAGTCTTGTAATATAACCCATGTCTCTCAGCAATCTTAATGAGTGTCTCCACTTTTATAATTGACATGAATACAAGCATAGCACTACCTTTTTTAAGAACTCGAACAGCTTCCTTAAAAAAGCTATCCATCGATTTTTCCCACTCTTCAAAACTTAAATTGTCCCAGCCAGCTGCACCAAAAAAGTTATCACGCATCTTTTTTAGGTTTGTGTCCCTATCCTTCATAAAATTTCCTAAATTATATGGCGGGTCAGTTAGAATAAGATCGATTGAATCACTCGCAAGACGCTTCATTGCGCGTATGCAGTCTTCGTTATATAAAATTGAATCAGCCATAAATCATTACCTCTTTTCACTATTTGTTTGTTCAGCTCAACTTATGACCGATCGTCAAGTTCAACCTCGACTATCTCGCTTAGTTGGCAATTTAATGCTTTGCAAATACGCACCAATACATCCAAAGAAACGTACTCATTTTTACGCATCTTTGAAAATGTACTTGGAGCAATACCAGTGGCAAGATGCAAATCGGATATTTCCAAATCATCATCTATTAGTCTTTTCCAAAACTTCTTATAATTGACTCCCATTTTTGCACCTCACATTTACTTGGATAATAAAATCACACTGAAAATTATTATAACACTATTTATTTGACTTTTCAATTAATATTTCGATTTCTCGTAAAAATGTATGAGAAATCAAATTTTATTATAATGGTCTGTGATTCACATAGATACATATAAACTGATAATTGTGTTTAGCTGCTTAAAATCTATCCTATTTTCTCAACCCCCTCAAATATGGCGGTTATCTAATCTGGTAACTCAACTATTAATTTTGATATATTCCCACAAACAATAAAAATAAGGGTTTCCTAACATTGCCACATCCAGCAAAGAGGCCTGGTGAAAAGCTAAATGTCTGGAAACCCTTTATTTACAAGCTTTTCAGTTTTTTTATTTCTCAACCTTTGACATCAATGTGACGCACTCCACATGCGTCGTATTTGGGAACATATCCACAGGCTGGACTTTTTCTACTTTATATCCTTTTTCATTTAATATTTTTAAATCTCTTGCTAGGGTTCCTGGGTCACAGGATACATAAACTATTCTTCTTGGTTCCATTTTTGCCATGGTATTAAGCAAAATTTCATCGCAGCCTTTTCGTGGGGGATCTACTACTATTACATCTGCTTTTATTCCCTGTTTTTCGTACATTTCTGGAATTATTTCTTCTGATTTGCCTACAAAAAATTCTACGTTATCTATATTATTTATTTTTGCGTTTTTCCTTGCGTCTTCTATGGCTTCGTTTACTATTTCAACTCCATAAACTTTTTTTGCTTTCTTTGCAAGAAAAAGTGAGATAGTTCCTATGCCACAGTAGGCATCCCATACTATTTCTTCCCCTATTAATCTTGCGTATTCTAAAGCTTTTTCATATAAAACTTTTGTTTGTATAGGATTTACTTGAAAAAAAGATAATGGAGAAATTTCAAATTTTATTTCTCCTATATAGTCAGTTATATAATTTTTTCCCCATAGGGTGGTTATTTTCTCTCCTAAAATTACATTGGTTTTTTTAGTATTGTGATTTAACACAATACTAGTCATTCCAGAAATTTTTATAAGTTTTGATATTAATTTATCTTTATGAGGAAGGTTTTCTCCATTAATAACAATACAAACCATGATTTCTTTTGTTGTAAATCCTACTCTAGTTAATATATGTCTAATAAGTCCTTTATGTTTTTTTTCATCATAAACTGGAATTTTATACTTTTCAATATAATTTCTAATTATATTTATTATTTTATTATTTATAGGGTCTTGTATATAGCATTTTGAAATATCTATAATATCATGGCTTCTAGGAGCATAAAATCCTATTTGAACTTTTCCATCTTTAATTCCTACTGGGAATTGTGCCTTATTTCTATAATAAAAAGGTTCTTTCATTCCTAAAGTAGGATATACTATTACATCATTTAATTTTCCTATTCGTTCTATATTATCTTTTACTTTTTTAGTTTTAAACTCTAATTGTGCTTTATAATCTAAATGCTGTATTTGACATCCACCACATCTTTTAGCATAAGGACATTTAGGAGTAATTCTCATAGGAGAAGCTTCTATAATTCTAATTAATTTTCCAAAACCATAATTTTTTTTAACCTTTATTATTCTAACTTCTATTTTATCTTTTGGTAGAGCTCCTTCTACAAATACTGTAAAATTATCTATTTTCCCTATCCCTTCTCCTTTTACACCTATGTCATCTATTGTCATTTCAAAGTGCATATTTTTTTTAATTGGTAATGTATCCATATTTTCCTCCAACTTTCTTAATTAAGCATATCTTTTTTTAGCAAATCCTGTATAGCTTTTGCTAATACTTCATCACTACTATTTTTAAGTGCTTCTTCTATAGGATTTTTTACATTACTAATATCTAATATCTTTTTGTTTTTATTTTGTAAATTTTTATTATTTTTATTTGATTTATTTTTATTCATGTCAATCCTCCTTATAATATTCGCATACTGTTTCTCTACATATACAATATCGGCATTTTATGAAATTTGGATTGACACTTTGTTCTCCCGTTTCTAACATATTTCTCATATCTGCTAGAATATGTTTTGTTTTTCGTCTTAGTTTCCATGTATTCCTTATAATAAACATATAATTACTATATATTAATCTTCCCTCTTTAGGTCTTTTATGATATACATCTTCAATAATTAAAAAATATGCTGCTAATTGCATCATATCTCCTTCATAAGGCTTTATATTATCTTTTTTTATTGTTCCACTTTTAAGTTCAACAGGAATTAAATCTCCTGTCCATCTTTTTTTAAATATATAATCTGGTTTCCCTTTTATATCATATTTTTTAGAATATAATATTTTACCATATTCTACGTAAGGAGATTTATTTTTTTCTTTTTGATCTGTATAAATTATATCTGCTCCAAAAACTCCTAATTTAGGTTTTTTTATTTTAATATCCTTTTTTTTAAATATCATAAAAAAGAGGGGAAAAATCAATATTCCCCATATAATATATAAATCACTCATATTGCATCACCCAAATAATAATAGCGGCTATAGCTATAGCACAGATTATTAAAAAAATAAACTTTATTCTATTTTTTATTTTATAATATCTATGATATTGTGCATGAAATCTATTTCCTCTATCAAAATTATTTTGTGTTATGTTCTCATAACCATAATTTTTATTTCTTTCTTTTACTAGTTCTCTTAATTTATCACTACCATATAATCTTGTGTAATACCATTGATATGGACAATAAATAAATTTATTTATTTCACCTGCTGATATCGTTTTACTGTCATTATGCATTTTCACCTAAAAATCACTTCTTCTTATATTTCTTCCTAACATTCTATTATATCCAACCCAATTTCCTTTAGGGTGTTCTACTTTTATAGCTTCTTCGAATAATTTAATTTTTGCATCAGTATTATCTGCACAGTGAATAATCATAGCTTCAATAGTTTTAGGTCTTTTAGGTGAACCATATTCAAATTCTCCATGATGAGATAAAATACAGTGCTTTATTAAAGCCGCTAGAGAATCTGGAAAGTCTTTTATAATATTTATTTTTTGTGTTACCATTTCTACACCTATCATAATATGACCTAGTAGTTGACCAAAATCTGTATAATCATTTAAAGGAAATTCTGATAATTCTTCTATTTTTCCTATATCATGAAGCATTGCCCCTGCAATGACAATATCACGATTTACCCCTGTATAATGATTCGCTAGAAATTCTGCATATTCTACAACAGATAAGGTATGTTCTAATAAACCTCCCATATAACTGTGATGAACACTTCTTGCTGCAGAATGAGAAGTAAATTTTTTTAAAAATTCTTCGTCCGAAACAAAAAAGGATTGAAGTAATTTTTTTATATATACATTTTCTACTTTATTTATATATTCTTTAATTTTTTCAATCATTCCATTTATATCTTTTTCAGTACAGGGAATATAATCCATGGGATCATATTCTCCCTCCATACTCATTCTTAATCGTCTAATACTTATTTGATATTCTCCTTGAAATACACTTACAACACCATCAATTTTAACAAAACAATTTTCATCAAATTCGTCTATTTCATTATGAATATCCCAAATCTTACCATCAACCAATCCCGTTTTGTCTTGTAATTTTAAGGATATATAGGGTTTCCCTGCCCTTGATTTTAATGTTTGTTTTTGTTTACAAAGATAATGTCCTATTATTTGTTCTCCATCTCTAATGTCTTTCAAATAGCGCATTTAAATCCTCCATTCAAATTTCTTCGAATAATAATTCGAAGCTTCTATGTTTAAATTATACATAAAATTAGAGTTAAATGCTACATTTCATTAAAAAAACATTAAAATTAGAAAAATGCAATAAAAATGGGCGAATATTTCGCCCTAAAAATTTACCATTGAGTTAATTCACTTTTATCTTGAAGTATAACTGTAATAGTCTTTTTCCAAGCTCCATCTCTAACAAATTTTACTGTAACTTTATCTCCTACTTCATGGTTTGATATAATTTCAGCTAACTGTTCCATAGAAGTAATTTTTTCTCCATCAAATTCAATGATAATATCTCCTGCTTTTAATCCTCCTATATAAGCAGCACTTCCTGGCTGAACTTCTCTAACTAAAACACCTACAGGAACTTCATATAATTCTGCTATATTTTCACTAATATCTTGTCCTACTATTCCAAGATAAGGACGAGATACTGAACCTTTATTTACAAGTTCTTCTATAATTGGCTTTGCAACATTAATAGGTATTGCAAATCCCATACCTTCAACACTAGTATCAACTAATTTGATAGTATTAATTCCTATAACTGTTCCTTTACTTCCTACTAAAGCCCCTCCACTATTTCCAGGATTTATAGCTGCATCCGTTTGAATTAATGTCATTTCTTTATCGGTAAGTTGAATGGTTCGATTTACAGCACTTATTATCCCTGCTGTTACTGTATTACTATAAGCTTCTCCTAAAGGATTACCAATAGCTACTGCTAATTCTCCTACTTCAATCTCATCAGAATCTCCAAAAGGAGCTGCTACTATTTTTCCTTTTATTTCATTAGGAATATCGCTTTGATCTACTTTTATAACTGCTAAATCTGTTTGTGAATCTACTCCTACAATACTTGCTGGTACTGAATACTCACCTAAAAAAGTAACTACAAGACTTTGAGAATTTTCTACTACATGATAATTTGTTACAATTTTTACATCCTCTGAAGTTACATGAAATATAATTCCAGACCCTGTTCCTTCTTGTTGAGATTGTCCATACCAAAAATCATTTACTGTATATATATTTTTTATAGATACTACTGATGGACCTATTGTTTTATTAATCATTGGTATTGTAATCTGACTTGTTGAATTTGTTGAAGAAGTATGTAATTGTTCTTTTTTTACTACTTCTTCTACATTATTATTGTTATTTTCAATATCTTCAAAAGAAAATTCTTTTTCTTCTTCTATATTTTCTTCTGATACTTCATTATTAAAAAATTTATTACTAGCAGATTTTAAAGCAGGTTGTAAAAATAATTCATTAACAGGACCTGCCAAACCAATTCCTAAGCCGACTGAAAGCCCACCTAAAATTATTCCTAAAGCCGTCATTAAAGCTGTTAATTTTTTAAATCTTCTTTTTTTATTTTTTTGTGGTTTAATTATTTGAGTATAATAATTATTTTTTTCTTCCACAACTTCTTCTATAATATTTTCATTTTTAATTTCTTCTGTTTTTGGTTCTTCTTTTATAAATTCTTTATTTTCATCTTTTATTTCTACTTCTTCTACTTTTATTTCTTCTTTTATAAATTCTGTTTCATTTTCATCTTTTGGACCCATTTCTTCTATTTTTATTTCTTCTTTTATAAATTTTGTTTCATTTTCATCTTTGGGTCCCATTTCTTCTATTTTTATTTCTTCTTTTACATCTTCTTTTTCATTAATATCACGAAATTCGTCCATATAAAAACCTCCTTAACATTATTTTTAAGGTTATTATATATATAAGTTTTTAATAAAATATGAACTTTTTGTAAATATTCATTATATTTATAAAATAGAAATACTAAATGTAAATATTACTCCATCTTTGTCATTTTCTACTTTTATTATTTCTCCATGATTTTTTAAAATCTGTTTTACAATAGAAAGTCCTAATCCCATTCCTGTTTTATCTTTTCCTCTTGATTTATCTCCTTTGTGAAATCTATCCCATATATAGGCTATATCTTCTTTAGGAATATTTTCTCCTGTATTTTTTATAGATACGAAAATTTTATTAGAAGCAAGGGTAGTTTCTATCCATATTTTCCCTTCTTCTGGCACAAATTTTACTGCATTATCTAAAAGATTATATATAACTCTTTGAATTTGTTCTCTATCAGCAAAAACTATAGTCTCTTTTTGAGCTAAAATTAACTTTAAAGTTATCTTTTTTTGTAATATTCTTTGTTCAAATTGTTCTATTACTGTTCTAATAAGATTATTAATTTCAAATTTATCTTTTTTAATCTCCATTTGTCCACTTTCCATTTTAGTCAAATCCATTATATCATTAGTCATTTTAGTAAGCCTTCTTGTTTCATCTAATACGATTTTAAGATATTTTTCCTGCTTTTCTTTCGGAATGGTTCCATCTAGTATTGCTTGAACGAATCCTTTTATAGAGGTTAATGGCGACCTTAAATCATGAGATATATTAGCTATAAATCCCTTTCGCAGTTCTTCTAACTTATTAAGTTCTTCTGCCATATAATTAAAACTATTTGCAAGTTCTGCTACTTCGTCTTTACCTACTACTTCTAATCTTCTTTGAAAATCTCCCCCTGCTATAACTTTCGCAACTTCATTCATTTCTTTCATAGGTTTAGTAATCTGTTTTGATAAAAAATAAATAAAGAAAAATGCAAGTATAATAGATAATCCCAAACATATTAAAGTTATTTTATACAACTCACCTACTGTTTTTTGTATTTCTGGAATTGGAGTATGCATAAAAAGAGCTCCATAAGTTTTCCCATTTATTTGTATAGGATATCCTATGGTTAAAACCGGTTCTTTGAAATATCCTCCAAATTTCCCTTGTATAGTTACTATCTTTCCTTCAAATACATCATTTATCTGTTCATAAGTTAATTTTTGTCCTAGCCAAGATTGGTTTTCATTTCTAGATACTACATAAATTCTTCCATTATGATCTACAATCCAAATCATAGAATTAAGATATTTATCTAATACTTGCATTTCAAATTTTAGCTGATCTAAATCCATTATTCCTGTATAATATGCTTTAGCATATTCTTTTGTAATTTTTTCTCCTTGTTCTAACATAATTTCTTTTTTCTGGTGTATGAAGTAAGACTCAAAAGCTTGTGATAAAATTGCAGCTAATAAAATAAAACTTCCTAATATAATTCCCATATATACAGTAAAAAGTTTTCCAAAAAGTGATTTAAATATTTTCAAATTTATAACCTACTCCCCAAACAGTTTTTATACTCCAAGTTTCTTTTTTATTTAACTTTTCTCTAATTCTTTTAATATGTACATCTACAGTTCTTGTATCTCCTATGTAATCATATCCCCAAATCCTATCTAAAAGTTGATCTCGTGTAAAAACTTGATTAGGATTAGAAGCAAGAAAATATAGTAATTCTAATTCTTTTGGAGGAAGTTCCATTTTCTTTCCATGATAAGTTACAGAATAATCGCTTAAATCAATTGTAAGATTTGGAACTACAATTTTTTTATTATTTTTTTCTTTAGAATCATAACGCCTTAATACAGCTTTAACTCTGGCTATTAATTCCTTAGGTTCAAAAGGCTTTACTACATAATCATCAGCTCCTAATTCCAATCCTAAAACTTTATCAAAAGTTTCTCCTTTAGCCGTTAGCATTATAATGGGAATATTACTTATTTTTCTTATTTCCTTACAAATATCATATCCATCTATTTCAGGAAGCATAATATCTAATAATACTAAATGAGGTGCAAATGAAGAAAAAAGCTGTAAAGCTTCCTTCCCTCCATGAGCTTGTTTTGTTTCATACCCTTCTTTAGTTAAATATAAATCAATTAATTCAGCTATATGAATATCATCATCTACAATAAGTATTTTTGAAGCCAATATATTTCCTCCTCTTTTAATATAGCCCCTACTTAAGTAGGGGCTATATTATTATTCTATTTTGCTATTTTTTCTTTAAGTTCATTTAATTCAGACATTAATTCTAAATTTTCCCTTGATTTTTCTAATTGTTTAAATTCTTTATCTAATTTATCTTCTACTATTTCGTTTTCTAATTCTTCATATGCTTTTACTTTATCCTCTATGGACTCTATTTTTTCTTCCATTCTTTTG
Organism: Defluviitalea phaphyphila; assembly: GCF_001466305.1. Classification (GTDB taxonomy): domain Bacteria; phylum Bacillota; class Clostridia; order Lachnospirales; family Defluviitaleaceae; genus Defluviitalea_A; species Defluviitalea_A phaphyphila. The sequence goes on along the minus strand of NZ_JWID01000011.1, from coordinate 81,359 downwards.
AAATCCTCAAAGGCAGATGTATTATTAATTTTTGCATATGTCTTATTTATAGTTTCTCTAGCTTTTACCCTCTTTGATCTAGCTAGTAATAAATCTCTTTTTCTCTTTGCTTCTTCTATTTTATCATTTAATTCTTGGAGTGAATCTTTTAACTTTTTAGTTATTTCTTTTTGGCTATCTAGACTAATTTTATACTCTTCTGCAAGTTTTTGATGTTCATTTTTTCTTTTTAAAGCTTTTATTGCTAAATCATCATTTTGCTGTTTAACCGCAATTTCTGCTTTTTTAGCCCATTCTTCTTGTAATTTTAATTGTTCTTTATACTCTCTTTCTAATTTCTTTTCATCAGCTATAGCTTGTGCTACTTGAACCTTAGCCTCTGTGTATTGCTCTTGCATATCAAATATTAATTGTTTAATCATTTTTTCTGGATCTTCTGCTTTATCAATAAGGTCATTAATATTTGACTTTATTACATTAACTATTCTGCCTAAGATTCCCATATAATCACTCCCAAATATTTTATAATTTTATTATATATAAAATACATAATTTAATGCAATAATATTTTAACATTTAATCAAGTTCTACTATAGTAACTCCTGTTTCTCCTTCTCCATATTTCCCTAATCTGTAGGATTTAACATGGGGATGTCTTTTTAAAAGTTTGTGAATAGCTGTTCTTAAGGCTCCTGTACCTTTTCCGTGAATAATAGTAACTTGACTTAAATTAGATAAATATGCATCATCTAAATATTTCTCTGTATTAATTATGGCTTCATCTGTCATTTGCCCTCTAAGGTCAATTTCTGTTTTTATACTAATTGATTTACTACGCTTTGCTCCTATTGTAGAAACTGAAGATTTTTGTTTTTCTTTTTCTTCTGTTTCATCTAAAGCTAAATTAGATAAGTGAACTTTTATTTTCATAATTCCTGCTTGTACTGTTACATCTCCATTATTATCTGGAGGTATTACAACAATCCCATTTTGATTTAAAGAAGTGATAAATACTCTATCTCCTTTTTTTAAATTTTTAGGAAGTTTTTTAAGAGTTTTCTTAGGTAAAACTGCTTTTGTTAGTTCTTCTTCTATATCTCCTAATTTTTTTCTCAGTTTTCCCCTTGCTTCTTCCATATCTTTTTGATTTATTACTATTTGAGCTTCTCTAGCTGACCTTTGAAGTTCTTTTATTATTTTATCTGCTTCTTCTTTTGCTTCTTGAAGTATTTTTCTTGCTTCTTGTTTTGCTTCTAAAATAAGTTTTTCCCTTTGGCTTTCTAATTTTTCTTTTTGTTTTTCTAATCGTTTCTTTAATTCTTCTGCTTCTCTTCTATATTGGGCTGCTCTATTTTGTTCATATATAGCAGTTTTTTTACTTATTTCAAGGTCCATAATTAAATCTTCAAACTTTTTATCTTCTTTAGCTATAAGCTTATTTGCTTCTTCAATAATAAATTCTGGAAGTCCTAATCGCTTAGAAATGGAAAAAGCATTACTTTTACCTGGAATTCCTATAAGAAGCTTATATGTTGGTTTAAGGGTTTCTATGTCAAATTCTGAAGATGCATTTTCTATTCCTTCTGTTGACAATGCATAAATTTTTAATTCACTGTAATGGGTCGTTGCTGCTGTACGAACTTTCATCTTAAGAAGATAATCTAAAATAGCCATAGCTAGAGCGGCACCTTCTGTAGGGTCAGTTCCTGCTCCTAATTCATCAAAAAGTACTAAAGAATTTGGAGTCACTTTTTTTAATATATGAACAATATTAGTCATATGACTTGAAAAAGTACTAAGGCTTTGTTCAATACTTTGTTCATCTCCTATATCAGCAAAAACTTCATCAAATACTGCTAATTCTGAGTTATCAAACGCAGGAATATGAAGCCCTGCCTGTCCCATTAAAGTAAATAATCCCAAAGTTTTTAATGATACTGTCTTTCCACCTGTATTAGGACCTGTAATAAGAAGTGTAGTAAATTTATCTCCTAAATAAATATCAATGGGAACAACTGTATTGGGATCTAAAAGAGGATGTCTTGCTTTTTTTATTACTATTCGTCCTTCTTGATTGAATTTAGGTTCTATGGCTTTCATTTCTAAAGCAAGTTGTGCTTTAGAAAATATGAAATCTAGTTTTGTAAGTAATTCTATATTCAAAATTATAATTTCTAAATTTTCTTCTACCATTGCTGTTAGTTCTGATAGAATTTTTTCTATTTCTGCATTTTCTTTTACTTGTAACTCTCTTAAAGAATTATTTATATTTACAACAGATATAGGCTCTATAAATAAGGTAGCTCCTGTTGAAGACTGGTCATGTATAATCCCTGGAAATTGAGATCTATATTCTTGCTTTACAGGAACACAATATCTATCTCCTCGTATTGTAATAACTGCTTCTTGAAGCATCGATTGATTTGCATGAGAATGAATTATTTTTTGAAGCTGTTCTTTTATTTTTTCATTTACCAATTTTATTTCTCTTCTAATATTGTAGAGAGTTGTACTAGCTTCATCAGCAATTTCTTCTTCTGAAATAATACATCTACTAATTTCATTTTCTATTGTAGGTAAAGGAGTGATTTCTTCAAATAAACTATTTAATGTTTCGTAACTTTCTTGTTTTCTTTCATCCTTATAATAATTTTTAACTTTTCTACATACTCTAAGTAAATCTGCTATATAAAGGAGTTCTGTAGCAGAAAGTATTCCTCCTATTTTCACTCTTTTTAAAGCATTTCTAACATCTTTAAATCCGCCTAATGGAATGCTTCCTTTTCTTAATATCATACTTACTGCATCGCTAGTTTCCTTTTGCATCTTTATAATTTTATTATAATTAGAAGAAGGTTTTAAATTCATAATAATTTCCTTAGCCATAGGAGAAACTGCATAATTTGCTAATTTTTCTATAATTTTGTCATATTCTAAAGTTTTTAATGTTTTTTCTTCCATAGATGAATCCTTTCTAATTAAATCTAATAAAAAATGCTTATTTTATTAATATTATATCATTAACTTATATATTAAACCATATAAATACTATTTTTTATTTATATTTTAATATCAAAAATATTATATGCAATATTTATAAAAAATAAAAAAGAGCTGACCTACAGTCACTCTTTTTATTTATATTACTCTTATAGCTTTTACATAAGTATTAATATAATAATCTTGATTTAAACTATCTATACATACTCCTCTACTACTTTCTGCATGAATAAATTGATTATTTCCTATATATATGCCCACATGGGAAATTTGCCCATTGTTGCTTCCAGAAGTATCAAAAAATATTAAATCTCCTTTTTTTAATTCATTTTTAGAAATTTCAATTCCATCTTCTGCTTGATATCTTGATACTCGATTTAAATTTATTCCAAAATTACCCATTACTGTTTGAGTAAATCCTGAACAATCTACTCCACTGTACAAATCTGTTCCACCATATCTATAAGGGGTCCCTATAAATTGTTTAGCATATTTTACTATTTCTTCTTCTAAATTATTATCTTCTAAATTATTAGAAGAAATTTTATTATCATATAATTGAAATATATCTCCTTCAATAAGGTTAACATAATTACTATGAATCCAGGCTTCTTGGTTATTATATTCTATATTGTACCATTCTCCTGATTTCCCTATTATAATTAAAGAATCTCCTTTATTAACTTGTCCCAAAATTTCAGAACTTGTATTAGGAGCTTGTCTAATATTTACCCTATCTCCTGTAGATATTCCATCAGTTGATAGAATGTTTAACAAATCTTTTAAAATATATCCTTTATTACCATCATCTAATTTAACAATGTAGCAGTCTTTTTCTATTCCTAATATTTCTACCTTATCTTCTTTATTCAAAGTAGTAATTATCTTTTCGGTATTAGTTGTTTCTTCCCATACATCTACATTATTTTCTATACTCATTCCTATTGTTTTTGCATATGAATTTGTAACACTTAAAAAGAAAAATAATCCTGCAACAAAAATACATGATACTAACTTATGCCACTTCATCATTTGTAGACCCCCATATAAAATTTGTTACATAATTGTTACAAGATTATTATATAAATATATATATTCTTTGTCAATTGTTTTAAACGTTTCTTTCTATAAAATTTATATAAATAACTTTAAATTAATAAGTAAAATAAAATTATGAATTGTTTTTATTATCTTCTGTATTAAATTTATTGTTCAAAGTATCTGGAGATAATTCCTTAGACGCTTCCATTCCATATTTTTCTAAAGAATGGTCTTCTGAACTATTCCTAGATGCTGAAATAGCCATAGACATTATTAATATTCCTAATGCAGAACCTATAAAAATTCCTATTATAACACCTGTCCAAAACATAACCACCCTTCTTTCTTTATAAAATATAAATATTTTATAATTTAGGTTATGCTTTTATTACTTATTTCATTCAAAAAAAACCTAGCTATTTAAAGTTAGCTAGGTTTTTTACCAAGTATATTCTCTTAAATTTCCTTCCGTTAATAATCCTTCAAAATTCATTTGTCTCATAGCTTCATAAGCAATAATAGCTACTGAATTTGATAAATTAAGAGAACGAGCTTTTTCTATCATAGGAATTCGAATAGATGTTTCTGGATAATCTTTTAAAATTACTTCAGGGATTCCAGCTGTTTCTTTTCCAAATATTATAAAACAGTCTTTTGTATATTTAACATCAGTATAAGTTTTTTTAGCTTTTGTCGTAGCCATAAAAAATAGTCCTTTAGGATATTTTGATTTAAAATCTTGAAAATTTTCATGATAATGTATGTTTAATAAATGCCAATAATCTAAACCTGCTCGTTTTAAATATTTATCTTCAACAGAAAAACCTAAAGGTTTTATCAAATGTAAATCTGCTCCTATTGCAGCACAAGTTCTGGCGATATTACCAGTATTTTGTGGTATTTCTGGTTCTAAAAGAACAATATTCATAATATCAACCCATTTCTATTTATTTTCTTGTATTGCTACGTCAATTTCAAATATATTTCCTCCTCTTAAATTAAGGGGAATGCATATAGTTTGCATTTTGGAAGTAGATATTTGCATATTATCTCCCATAAGTAGAGAGGGTGGTGTAATGTCAATAGAAACTCCTTTATTATAAAATATTGTAGCAGTCTTTCCTAAAATCATATTAGTTAATTCTGATATAGCACTTTGGGCCATTTCATCTAATTCTGTTATATTCATTCCCATCATCATTTTAGAAGCAATGAAACAAGCTGTTTCTATATTTAGGCTAAAAATTACTTGTCCTTTAACATCCCCTGTAATTCCAATAATAATTACGACAGTATTGCTTGGATAGGGAGATTTTTTTAAATATACTTTACCTAATGTAGAATCTTCATTGCATACTTCTTTTAAAATAGACTGGGTACCCTGTATAAATGGATTAATAAAATTAACATTTATAGACATTAAATTCCCCCTTTTCAAAATTCAATTAAATAATATTTATTTTAACATACGTTTTTTTTAAACACAACGTATTTACGTTATAAAAAATTGTCCAATTATAGAACTCTTTAAAATTATTAATATACTTGTTTAACTTTGTTACTTGACTAAATAATTAAAATCTATTATTATTACTATATAAAAATTATTATTAATAAGGTGGTTATTCTTATGAAAGAATTAGCACAACGTTTAAAAGAAAAAAATTTAAAAGTAACACCTCAAAGATTGGCTATTTTTCGAATGCTTTCTAATTCTAAAGAACATCCTAGTGCTGAAACTATATATAAATCTTTACAATCTACTCATCCTACCATGAGTTTAGCAACTGTTTATAAAACTTTAGATGCTTTAAAAAAAGTCAATCTTATACGTGAATTAAATGTAGGAGAAGATTCTTTTAGATACGATGCAACTACTCATTCTCATCCTCATTTAATTTGTGTATCTTGCAAATCTGTACACGATATGGATGAAATTTATCTTGATGATATTCGTTCAAGAATTGAAAAGGACACTAATTTTAAACTTTTAGATGAAAATCTATATTTTTTCGGAATTTGTCCAAAATGTCAAAACAATACAAATAAAGAGCAACCTATATAGGTTGCTCTTTATTTGTATTGTTTTATAAATTTTTCAATACGTTTTAATGCTTCTTTAATATTTTCTATAGAGTAAGCATAGGAACATCTAATAAAACCTTCTCCACTTTCTCCAAAAGCTGTTCCCGGTACAACAGCTACTTTTTGTTCATATAAAAGTTTGGTACAAAACTCTTCAGAACTCATCCCTAATTTTTTTATGGAAGGAAAAACATAAAATGCTCCTAAAGGTTCAAAACAATCCATTCCCATTTTTCTAAATCCATTAACCATAATTCTTCTCCTATAATTAAAAGAATCTCTCATCTTAGCCACATCTAAATCTCCATTTCTTAAAGCTTCTATTCCTGCATATTGACTAGTTGTAGGAGCACACATGATAGCATATTGATGTATTTTAGTCATTGCAGAAATTAACTCCTTAGGACCAGCTGCATAACCCATTCTCCATCCTGTCATAGCATAAGCTTTAGAAAATCCATTTATCACTAATGTATTATCATACATATATGGCAAAGAAGCAATAGATACATGTTGTTTCCCATAGGTTAATTCAGCATATATTTCATCAGATATAACTAATATATCTCTATCTTTAAGTATTTGTGCTATTTTTTCTAAATCTTCTTTTTCCATAATAGCTCCTGTCGGATTATTAGGATATGGAAGAATAAGTGCTTTAGTTTTGTCCGTAATATGAGATTCTAATTGTTTAGGAGTTAAGCGAAATTCATCTTCAGCTTTTGTAGTTATTGTAACAGGAACCCCTCCTGCCATAATAGTACAAGGTTTATATGAAACATAAGAAGGTTCTGGAATTAATACTTCGTCTCCTGGATTTAAAATAGCTCTAAGAGCTAAATCAATTGCTTCGCTAGCTCCTACTGTAACAAGAATTTGGTCCTTAGGATTATAAGTAATATTAAATCTTCTTGATAAATATGTGCTAATTTCTTGCCTTAATTCTATTAATCCAGAATTGGATGTATATATTGTTTTACCTTTTTCTAAGGTATATATTCCTTCTTCTCTTACATGCCATGGCGTATCAAAATCAGGTTCTCCCACTCCAAGAGAAATAGCATCTTTTATTTCATTAACAATATCAAAAAACTTTCTAATTCCCGAAGGCGGAATATCTCTAACTTTAGATGAAATCATTTCTTTTTTCATGGGGAGATAACCATCCTTTCATCTTTATCAGACAATTCAAAACTAATTCCATGATCTTTGTATTTTTTTAGAACAAAATGAGTTGCTGTACTTAATACAGCTTCTAAAGGAGCTAATTTTTGTGCAACAAATAAAGCTACTTCTTTCATAGTTTTACCTTCTATTATAACGGTTAAATCAAATCCTCCCGACATTAAATAAACAGCTTTCACTTCATCAAATCTGTAAATTCTTTCTGCAATTTTATCAAAACCTTCTCCCCTTTGAGGAGTTACCTTAACCTCAATTAAAGCTGTAACTAAATCTTTATTAGTTTTTTCCCAATTAATTAATGTATTATATCCACAAATAATTTGCTCTTTTTCCATTTGTTCTATTTCTTTTTCAACTTCTTCTTTAGGAATGTTTAACATAATAGCTATATCTTCAGCATTTAATTTACTGTTTTTTTCTAAAATCTCCAATATCTCTTCCCTCATAAGAAATCCTCCTTTTATTTTTAATAGCTTTATACAAATCATCTACATCAGGCTGTTTTAATGAAGTAAATGTCCCATTTTGTATACAAATTCTATCTTTTTCTGTAATCTTTCCTATGATTTCCGCTTCGATATTATTATCTTTAAGTTTATTTACAAGTTTTTCTCCTTCATAAGAAGAAATTATCATAGATCCACTAGAAATTAATTTATAAGGAGAAATATCAAAATACTTACATATTTCTACCGTCTCTTTTTTAACAGGAACTTTATCTAAATACAATTCTACTCCTACTCCTGATGCTTCAGCAATTTCCCAAATTGCTCCTAAGATGCCTCCCTCTGTAACATCATGCATGGATGTAGCTCCATGTTCTCTTGCTATTATTCCTTCAGGAACTACAGACAAAAAATTGCTAAAATTTTTAGCTCTATTTAAAAATTCTTTAGAAAATTTTTTAGAAAGTTCTTTTTCAAAATCTTTTGCTAAAATAGTAGTTCCTTCTAATCCTGCCCATTTTGTCATAATAATATCTTGTCCTAATTTAGCATTATTTGTTGATATTAATTTTTCTCGTTTTACTTTCCCAATGGCTGTCGTAGAAATAACTGGACGATTAACAGCATCTGTTATTTCTGTATGTCCACCTATTATTTCTATATTAACTTCTTTAGCTGCCCTTTCTGCTTCCTTCATTATTTTATTAAGCTGCTCTTTTAAAGAATCTTCTGGAAGAAGTATAGTTAATAAAACTCCTATAGGTTCTCCTCCACTAGACGCAATATCATTACAAGAAATATGAACCCCTAAATATCCTATATCTTCTGAAGCTCCTGTAATAGGGTCAGTAGAAGTAAGAAAAATTTCATCATTTTGTAAATCTATAGCAGAACAATCTTCCCCTATACCTGCCCTAAGTATAATTTCATTTCTTTTATTTTTTATATTTTCAAATACTAATTGATTTAATATAGAAGACGGTACTTTCCCAATTTTCATTTTATATTTAGCTCCTCTCAATATAAATTACTACAACTTTAGAAATAGAGGGCTTCCATCTTTTTAGATTATTACATTATACTATATATAAAAAAAAATTCAATTTATTTTTTATTCATTTATTTTTAATTTTTCTCTTACTATATTCCATTGTTCTCTACATAATTTCATAATTCTTTCAGAAGCAGTTCTATCAGACATAACTTTATTAAACCATGTAACTGCTTCTTCAAGATTACCAACTCTTCTATTTAATTCACCAATAAGATATTCAGCTGTTGTTTTATCCAAATTTTCTACAGGAAAACTTTCTTGTAAATAAGCCTCAGTATATTTATCTATAGCATATTGTAAAAATTGTTTTTCATTCTCTACATTATCCATAAAACGATATATCCAAGCAATTTTTAAACATATAGAAGCAATCTCACTTGCCTTTGCTTTACTAATTTGAGCACTTATTAAAGCCAATTTAAATCGTTTTATAGCACTTTCATAATCTATAACTTTTTCACTTTCCTTTGCAACCCATTTAGTAGTAATATATTTTTTAATCAATTCCGCTCTTTTAAATGACATATCAGAAAAAGTTCTTTTTAATGAAGCATATCCACATAATTGACAAATCCAAACATCATAAAGTAGAGGATTTATATTTTTATAATGCACACAAAAATCAGAATCCCTATAATCTACAACATAAGCTTTTTGTTTTACCTCAATCGCTTTAAACTTATTTCCACATACAGGACATTCCACATTTTTTTCATATAAATATTCTTCTAAATTCATGAATATTCACTCTCCGATGCAAGTATTTATATTGTCTTAATATTTTTAAATAATAATTTATAAAATATATTATTTAAAAATTATATCTTATCAATAAAATTTCCTCAATTAATAATTATATATTATATTTCTTTGTTTTACAATCATTCAAACAATTTATATTATTACTTATCTTAATATTCAAAATAAAAAAAGTAGCAAAAGCTACTTTTTTATTTTATAATTTCAAAATCAAGGTATTCCATAAAATTTCAGATACTTCTCCTCTAGTAACTTTTTTATTAAAGTCTTCATTCCCCTCTTTAATAATCCCTAATTCTATTCCCTTATTAATATAATTATAAGGCCATTCCCCTTCTAAATCTTTATCTTGTTTTGTAAGTCTTATCATCATTGCAATAATTTCTGCATAAGTTATAGACTCATTAGGTTTAAAACTACCATCTGGATATCCTGCAATTAATCCTAATTTAGCCGCTTTTTTTATGTTTTCATATGCCCAATGATTTTCTTTTACATCATTAAAAGTATATTCTTCTAATCCTACAATAACAGTATCTTCGTATCCTAAAATTCGAATTAAAATAGTTGCTATTTCTGCCCTACTTATATTATTATCTAATCTTAAAGAACCATCTTCATATCCTGTTAATATCTTTAAAATTCTAAGTTTGTTTCCTGCTTGTATTTGTGCATCTGTAGCAGCCAAAGTAATATTTATGGAACTTATAAAAAAGATTAAAATTATAAAAATAATCCTAAGTTTTTTTATCATATATATCCTCCTACTATATTTATGTTAATTAATTATATCATATTATTAACTATAAATGATATAATTAAAAAGCTTCTTTACAAAAGAAGCTTTAACTAATGATTATAGGAGCATTGGTCGTTTGTAAATTTAATTTTATCTTTTTAGAAGCTATAGAATAATTACTAGAAATTCCTTTTATATAATTTTTTTTATTTTCCTTATAATCTATATTTGATAAATTTACTTGTATGCCATTTAAAACTGTACTGGCTTCTATATCATATCCTATGTTGTAAGAATTTATAGTACGTACCTTTATTCCCCCATTAGAAGTTTCTGCTCTCCATTCATAAAAATTATAACTATTTAATTCTGTTTTAGAAGCATCTAAAATTATTTCAGAATTAGAGGTAATAAGTTCCATTTTTTCGATATTGCATTGTTTTGTTTCAATTATTCCATTATAAGTGTAAATATAGGCTTCTTTACTTTCTAATCCATCTACATATATATCATTATTAGTAGTTTCTATATAAATTTTTTTAAAAACTTTTTCTGGAATAAATGCTTCTATTTCAATTTTGTCAAAATATTTTTCATCATAATTAAGATAAACGACACTTCCCACTTCAATTAACTCTAAAATATCTTTTTCAGATTTACAATTATATTTTATATTAGCTGTAATTTTATCTCCATTATATCCTTTTATGTAGATTTTGCCATTTTTACCTTTTAATCTGAGTTCAATATTTTCATTATAACTAACTTTCAATTCTATTTTCTTCTCTTGATTACCTAAAGATTGATTTAAAGATTTTGATATTTTATCTGCTATATCAGCTGTCTTACCTAATAACGTTTTAGTTACTTTTTTTATTTTAGGTTCTAAATCTTTTGAAAAAACTTCAACCTTTTTACTTAAATCATGAGAAAAAGAATTAGTACCTTTACTCTCTTTTAAAGCTTCTAATAATTTAGCAGCTTCTGTCGATGTAATTTTCCCTTGCTCTAACATTTTTAATATCATCATTTTTTCTTCATTCATTTTGTAAATCTCCTTTTTATGATTTATTATATATACGTATTATTTTATTTTTTTGTTTATTTATTATAGCAAAGGAATTTTTCTTTTTATAAATTAGTAAATATAGGAAGTAACGCAGTCAAAATAAGAGCTATTATAAGAAGTAACGCTAAAATACTAACTACTTTTTTTTGGAATTTTTTATATCTTCTTTTGATAAACATAAATTCCCTCCTTATATTAAATATCTTTACCTCTACTTAACTATAAATTTTTATTTATAATCTTTAATGGAAATTATATTTTTCTCTATACAATATTTTAAATCGACTTTTTTAATAAAAATTCCTTTTTTAAATTTAATTGTTGCAATATTTCCTTGTACATTTTTTATTATACCATTTCCATATATTTTATGATGTATATAAGTATTTTCTTTAAATAGTTCTATAGAAGACTTTGGAATCATTTCTTCTATAAATCTAGAAGGTTCTACTTTTTCTTCATATCTATTTTTTAAAATAGAAATTAGCAAATACCTTTTAGCTCTTGTGATTCCTACATAAAATAATCGCCTTTCTTCTTCTATTTCACCTAAAGAGTTACTCTTATTATGAGGAATAATTCCTTCTACTACTCCTGCTATACAAACAGCCTCAAACTCTAAACCTTTAGCTCCATGCATTGTTGATAGGGTTACAGCATCTAATTTATTATTTTTTTTAATTTTTCCTTCTTTTATTTTTCTTCCTACATCTTCAATATGATTAATCCATTTATCATAACTATGATAATTTTTTGCTCCTTCTTCTATTTCTTCTAAAATTTCTTTTAATCCTTTCATGCTTATATTTCTATATTGGGCATATTCTGTAATATATTCATCATATCCTATATTTTTTCTAATATATTTAATAGCTTCTGGTATAGTTTTTTTTGATATATATTTTAAATGAAATTTAAGTTCTTCTAATCTATCAACTTGCCATGTTTTTATATTTTTTATTTTGTATAAATTATCTAATAAAATTCCTTCTTTTTTCTTAGCTTCAAAAATTGTTCCTTTGCTTATATATCTTTTAGGTTTATTTATAATTCTTTCAAGACTTTTGTTATCTCCCATGTTTTTTGAAAGTTTAATATAAGCTATAAGATCTTTTGCTATCCAATGGTCATATATATTTGGTATTTCATCTCTAAGGCAAAAAGGAATATTTAAATCCATCAAAATTTCTACTAGTGCTCTAGCCTGTATATTTGTTCTAAATATAATAGCTATATCTTTAAAAGAAATCCCTTTTTTATTACAATTAATTATCCAATTTACAATATTACGTGATTCTTCTTCAATATCCTTAGATTCAATAAAAAAAGGGGCTTCTCCTTCTTCATTAAAAGTCTTTATTTCCTTTTTATATCTGTTTTTATTATTTGAAATAAGACTATTACTCATGCTAATAATTTTTTTAGTAGAACGATAATTTACATCTAAAATAATTTTTCTAGTATTATTAAAATCTTTAGGGAAATGAAGCAAAAATTCAGGTCTTGCTCCCCTAAACTTATATATACTTTGATCATCATCTCCTACTATAAATAGATTATTTTTTGGAAAACTTAAAAGCTTTATAGTTTCATACTGAACTTTATTTATATCTTGAAACTCATCAATTAAAATATATTTATATTTGTTTCTCCAAAAATTTAATACGTGCTTATTGTTACAAAGGAGTTTATAACAATTATAAAGCATATCATCAAAATCAATTTTTTGATTATTTAATTTATAATTGTCATAATATGAAACTACCTTTCTAAATTTTTCTGATGGTAAAGTCATAGAATTATAATAGGCTAAATCTATTAAATCATTTTTTATAATTCCTATTTCATTTTGAAGGTCACTTAAGAATTCTTGTTCGTCATGATATTCTATTTCTAATTTTTCTACAATTTCTTTTAAAATTAATCTTTTTTCGTCTTCATTAATAATTTTATCTAAAGAATAATTATATACACTCCTAAGAATTCTAAAAAATACGGAATGAAAAGTTCCAAAAGAAATTCCTTTAAAATCACCCTTTTTCATATTATAAAATCTAAGCTTCATTTCTTCTGCTGCAGCTTTTGTAAAAGTTATAACTAAAATATTCCTAGGATCAATTCTATAATAATTAAGTAGTTCTATAGCCCTAGGATGGTCTGGATTTTCTTTTATAATATCTATATCTTTTCTATTTATAATTAAAGGAACTTTTTTTGTATTATAAACCGGTCCATAAGTTGTAAGATAATGCAATCTATGCATAATAACATGAGTTTTTCCAGAACCAGGACCTGCTATAATCATTTGAGGTCCTTCTCCTGTTAATACAGCTTTTTTTTGACTTTCATTTAAATTTTTATAATTTTCTTCTATAATTTGATCTCTAATTTCTATAAATTCTTTTTCTAATTTTTCTTTATTCATAATAACTCCTATTATTTCCTTCTTTTTCCTTTAATTTGTGTATTACTACTAAAAAAAGACTAGCAGTAATTGAGCCTATTGTATCAGAGAATAAATCTTTTATATCTGGTACTCTAGTAGGGACAAAAAACTGATGCACCTCATCAGTAATTCCATATAAAACACATAATAAAATTATTATATAAAATATCCTAGGTTTTTTAACTTTTTTAAATAATCCTATATAATATGTAATTGCTAAAATAAAATATGCAACAAAATGTCCCCAATTAAAATCAGAGAAAAAAGGAAATGTCCTCTGTAAATCGTTACCAGTCATTGAAGATAAAATAAAAATTACACACATCCAAATTATAGCTGGAATCCAGTATAAAAAATCAAGCTTAGGCATAATAATCTCTCCTTACCAAATTATTATAACATATCAATAGAATTTTTGTTATTCTAATATAAAAATAAAAAGTACATTTTTATCATGGACTTTATGGAAAAAATAGACTATAATAAATTAGAAAATCAATAATTAGGAAGAGGTTGCCATGAATATTCCTTTTTTTCTTAGTATATTTATTATTTTTATTATTTTTTATAATATTAAAATTAGAAAAGCTGAAAAAGAAATAAAAAATTCAAGAGAAACTTTCTTAAAAAAAGAACGAGAAGCCATGTTTGTTAGAAAAAAAACTCTTGAAAATTTAGATTATATTTCAATATCTTTACATGACCTTCCTATGCTAAAAAAAGAAGAGTTAACTTCTAATAAACTAAAACAAGCTTATGAACAGCAACAATTAGCTATAACTCTTTCTTCTAAACCATTACTTAATTTAAACGGAATAAGTAATACTGACTTAAAATATAAATATGGTTCCGCTAATTTAGAAATACTAATTAATTATGAGCAAAATTATCAAAGACTTATAAGAGCTTTATTAAACTGGGGACAATATTTATATGAAGCAGGCAAAGTTAAAGAAGCCGTGCAAATACTTGAAAAATCTATATCTATCGGTTCTGACTTAAGTCAAAATTATATTTTGCTTGCAGATATATATAATAAAAATAGCCAAAAAAGTAAATTATTAAAATTAAAAGAATTAGCTGAAAAAAATCAAAAAAGAAATGTTATATTAAAAAAAGTTATTAATCATATTGATAATATATTGAATTCATAAAAGAATAGGGGAGTTTTTATGAATATTGGAATTTTTACAGATACTTATTATCCACAGGTTAACGGAGTTGTAACATCTATTAAAACTTTAGAAAAAGAATTAAATGATAAAGGTCATAAGGTATATATCTTTACTACTTCTAATCCCAAAGCCAAACAAAGTCTTCCTAGGGTTTTTAGACTTCCTAGTATGCCTTTTGTTTTTCTTCCATCACATAGAGTAGGAGTTATATATTCTCATAAAGCCGTAAAACTAGTAAAACAACTTAATCTAGATATAATTCATACTCAAACAGAATTTTCTTTGGGGATATTTGGAAAAATAATGTCTAAAAAATTAAATATTCCTATAGTTCATACATATCACACAATGTATGAAGATTATGTTCATTATATTTCCAAAGGAAAATTGACAAAAATTACTCCTAAAATGGCTCGTTCCTTAAGCAAATTATTTTGTAACAGATGTGATACAATAATAGCTCCTACTAATAAAGTAAAAGAATTATTATTAGAATATGGAGTTAGAAAAGATATTAAAGTTATTCCAACAGGTATCAATATTGAACCTTTTAAAAAAGAAAAATTCAATAAAAAAGAAATAGAGCAACTAAAAAATAAATTAGGTATAAAAGAAACAGATCATGTAATTTTATTTATAGGTAGAGTTGCAAAAGAAAAAAGTATTGATGTGATTATTAAATCAATGCCTAAAATTCTTGCAAAAATCCCTAATACTAAACTTTTAATAGTAGGAGATGGTCCTATAAAAAAAGACTTAGAAAACTTATGTGAAAATCTTAATATTACTAAATCTGTTATTTTTGCTGGTGAACAACCTTGGAAAGAAATAGGTAAATTTTATCAAATAGGCGATGTTTTTGTAAGTGCTTCAATTACTGAAACACAAGGGCTTACTTTTGCTGAAGCCATGGCAGCTAAAATTCCAGTAGTTGCAAAACAGGATAAAAGTATAGAAGGAATAATAAATGATGGCATAGATGGGCGAATATTTACTGAAGATGAAGAATTACCTTCTATATTAATTGAACTATTGACAAAAAAAGAAATTCGAAATAAATTAGCGGAAAATGCTGCCATAATGGTTGAGCCATTATCTTCTACTCACTTTGGGAATAATATAGAACAGGTATATAAATCTCTTTTACCCGAAAAAAATTAATTTAGATTTAAAATAAAAACAATAAAATAGCAAAGCTAAAAATTTAACTTTGCTATTTTATTGTCTTTTTATATTTTGCTACATTTTCTAAATGTTCATCATAAGTTTCCGCAAAATTATGTTTTTTACTTCCATAAGAACTTACAACATAATATAAGTATGAATGTTCTATAGGATTTAGTGCAGCTTTAATTGATTCTTGACTTGGAGTACAAATAGGCCCTGGTGGAAGTCCTTTTATAATATATGTATTGTAAGGAGATTTTGTTTTTAAGTCTTTATAGGAAAGATTAGCTTTATGTTCTCCTAAAGCATAAATAACAGTAGCATCTATTTGAAGCTTCATATTATTTTTTAAACGATTATAAATTACTCCCGCAATTATAGGCCTTTCTTCATCTATAGCTGCTTCTTTTTCGATCATAGAAGCAATAATTATAATTTCTAAGGGACTTTTATTGATTCCTTTATAATTATTATATTCATTTATAATCCATTCTTCATAAGGTTTTGTCAAAATAGATATAACTTCTTGAGGCGAAGAATCCATTGGTATTTTATATTCCCCTTCAAATATTATTCCTTCTAAATTAATGTTGTTATTTTCCAAATAATTTAAAAGTACATTTTTTGATATAATTTTTTTATTTTCTAATTTTTCTAGTATTTCTTTAAAAGTGTCTCCTCCTATCACTTTAATATCAATTTCTTTTTTTGATAAATTATTAGATTTAGTATTTTCTACAGATTTTTTAATTATTTTTATTTTCTTTTCAATGATAGGTTCATTCTTTATATTAAATAATTTATATGCTTCATAAATAGATGCACACGCAAATCCTATTGCTAATATAGAAAACCCCAACATTATCCATAGATAATAATTTATTATCCATTTCTTTATTGTATCCATTTTCTCCCCCATTTATATTTATATTTGGCACTTACTTCTATCTTAAAGTAAACACCTTAATAAATATAATTCTCTATTTACCTTTTTTTTCCTTTTTTGTTTTTTTAATTTCTACTATCCCCATAAAAAAAAGAAAAATGGCAAATAATTTTTTTAAAATTATTGATTCTAAATAATTGGCTATACTTGAACCTAATAATGCCCCAAATACTCCTCCTATTATTAAAAAAATTAAAATTTCTTTTTTTATAATTTTATTTTTAATGTGTATTATCAATGCTGCTACAGCTGTTGGAATAAAATAAATCAAATTTATACTTTGGGACATATGTTGAGATGTTTCTGCAAAAATTGTCAAAGAGGGGATTAAAATTGTTCCTCCACCAATTCCCATACCACTAATAAATCCTGATAAAATTCCTATAATTATTAAAATCATTATATTATCATCCTAATAGAGGCTGCTATCATAAATAAGCCAAATATTTTGTGAAGCCACTTAGGAGAAAGCTTTTTTAAAAACTTTGCTCCTAGTATCCCTCCTATTATTCCCCCTATACTAACATATAATACTGATTCCCAAACAATATTTTGATGTTTTACATATATAAATGTACTTATAATAGATAAAGGTAAAATAACTGCTATTGCCGTAGCATGAGCTTCATGTTCTTTTACATCTAAAAATTTTTCCATAGCAGGAACTACCATACTTCCTCCTCCTGCTCCAAAAAGTCCATTTATCATGCCTGTTACAAATCCTACAGCTATTATTTTTATTTTTCCCAAAAAGTTACCCTCCTATTAAAATATTTATTTGTTTATAACTTCTTTCATATCAATATCTAATCCATAATTACAATAAGGAAATAAAAAACAATTATTACACTTAGGTTTCCTTGCAGTACAAATAGACCTTCCATGGGCAATAATTTGAGTATTATATCTAATCCAATGGTCTTCTGGCAAAATTTTCATTAAATCAAATTCAATTTTAGTTGGATCAGTATTATTTGTAAGTCCTAATCTATTAGATACTCTTTTTACATGGGTATCAACTACAATACTCGGTATCCCATAAATATTTCCTAATATTACATTAGCAGTTTTTCTACCTACTCCAGCTAATTCTGTTAATTTGTTAATATCATCTGGAACTTTTCCATTATATTTTTCTAATAATTGTTGAGCACATAAAATTATATTTTTTGCTTTGTTTCTGTAAAATCCTGTAGACCTTATATCTTGTTCTAGTTCTTTTTGATCTGCTTGAGCAAAATCTAAAATAGAAGGATATTTTTTAAATAAATTCTTAGTAACTATATTTACTCTATCATCAGTGCATTGTGCACTAAGTATAGTCGCAAATAAAAGTTGCCAAGGAGTTTCATAATTTAAATAACATTTAATATTTTTAGGATAATATTCATCCAAAAGCTCTAATATTTTTTTTACTTTTGTTTCTATATTCATAATCTCACCTCATAATTTTGGGAAATAATTTTAATTTATTCCAAATATTTCCCGGGAAATAATATCATTATTTGGGAAATATTGTTTTTCAAATAGTTACTTTGTAAAAAGTAGCATGTCCTAAAATATTATCTTTTGAATTATAATCAAACAAAATAGGCGTTGGTTTTTTCTCTATTTTTAATATTTCTTTACCCGCTTTAATACTTTTAATCCAATATGTAAAATCCACAAGAAATACCTCTAAATGAGCTATATGGCTAATAGTTTTTGAAGAAAATCCTATTAAATTAGGTAAATATTTTTCTATATTTTCCTTATTTTTATAAAAATTTCTTATTCTTAGCTTGTATTTTTCTTCATTAATAGGCATCCATTCAGGAACTTTTTTTACTTTTTCCATTAAACACATATCAAATTTTAATATTTCTTTTAGTATTTCTTCTTTTTCTTGTACTGTATTTTTAAAAAATTCATAGAGAATAGTATATAATTTGATTTTATTATGCTTAACATGATGATATCCTTCTTTTTCCCAATATTCTCCCAAAGCTTCATAAAAATCAAATGGAGTATCAAAAAAATGTAACATATATCTTATACTGTAATAAAAATGAGTAGAGTTATAATATGTTTCTACCATTTCTTCAATCATTTTTAGCTTTAACATTTCTTTATAATTTAATTCTCTTGTAAATAAAATCTCATAAGGAGCTTTATCTTTATATACTAACCCGTATTGTTTAGCTTTTTTCCATAAACCTGAACCTTTTAAAACTTTTAAAAATCCTAATTGTAATTGTTCTGGATATAAATTATGTACATCATTAAAAGAATTTCTAAAAGATTTATAATCCTCTCCTGGAAGCCCTGCTATTAAATCTAAATGCTGATGTATATTTTTCCCTTTTTGTATACTTTGTACAACCTTTTTTAATTTTTTAAAATCCATTTTTCTAGATATATTTTTTAAGGTTTCTTTATTAGTTGTTTGAACTCCTATTTCAAATTGAAATAATCCTGGTCTTGCCTTAGATAAAAATTCGATAATATCATCTTCTAAAATTTCTCCTGCTATTTCGAAATGAAAATTAGTTATTCCATTATCATTTTCAATTAAATATTTCCATATGGCTAAGGCATGATTTTTGCTTGCGTTAAATGTTCTGTCAACAAATTTGACTTGTTTTACTCTTTCATCTAAAAAACGCTGTAAATCTGAATATACTCTATCTAAAGATAAAAATCTCACCCTATCTTCTATTGAAGATAAACAATACTGACAGTTATATGGGCATCCTCTACTAGTCTCATAATAAATAATCCTATTTCTTATATCGGAAAAATTTTCATATACAAAAGGAATATCATCTAAATTAAGAGGCATTCTTGGTTTATTTTTTATTATTTTTTCTCCTATACGATATATTATACCATCTATTTCCTCTAAACTTTTATTTCCTTTTTTGAAGTGCTCTATTATATCATAAAAAGTTTGTTCTCCTTCCCCAAAAACAATAATATCTATATCTTTATATTTCTCCATTAATGTTTCTCCATCATAAGATACTTCAGGCCCTCCTAAAATTATTATGGTATGAGGAAGGATTTTTTTTATAATTTTTATTAATTCGAGAATATTTTCTATATTCCAAATATAACATGAAAACCCTAATATATCTGGTTGTAATTTATATATTTCATTTAAAATATAGTTTTCTTGATGATTTATTGTAAACTCTACAATTTTGATATCATTTTTATAATTAGTACAATAGCTTTTAATAGAATTAAGTGCTAGAGAAGTATGTATATATTTAGCATTTAATGTAGATAAAATAATATTCATTATTATTCTCCTTTTTCTTTTGTTTTATTATATTACAAAATCTTCTTGTAAAAAAGTTATTCTCAATTATTATGCATAGAAAAAAAGAGTTTTATTATTTTTAATCATGTATAATAACCATGGTTCCTTCTGGAATATTTTCATAAAACCACTTTGCATCTTCTTCTAAAAGCCTTACACATCCATGGCTTGCAGGTTTTCCTATTTTTTTCAATTCTGATTCTATTATATTCCAATTAACATCCCTAGGAACACTATGAAATAGATATTGATCTATAATTCTAACCCAATAAGTTGCGCCTTCTTTAAAACGTTCTGAAAAAAAGCTAAGACCTCTATCTTGAATGAAAAAAGTTCCTAAAACTGTAGGTTCTTCAGGAACTCCTCCAGAGGCAGGCATTTTCTTTATTATTTTATTTCCTTTATGAATTAACACTTCATGTTTTTCTTTTAATGATACTTCTACCCATAATTCGTCTTCCTTTAAAGGCATAGTTGTAAACTTTAAAATATATGGATTAGTTTTTTCTCCATATTTTGAGATTCCTTGAATATTTATAGTATATTCTTGTTCTGGTTGTAAAATATCATGAGGGAAAAATTCCAATTTATTATCTTTTATTTTTATATTTTGTTTAACTCCATTAATTACTGCAATGGCATCGGATAATTCTTCATCCATTTCAATTGTAATTTTAGGATATAAGGCAACCCATTTAGCTTCATGTTTAGGAAATGTTTTTATAATTTCAGGTTTAGAAGCAGTATGTATTTGTTTTTGAATATCTTCTTTTAATATATTTCCACATTGAGCTTTTAATCCACTTTTAATAATTAATAAATAATTAGAATCATTTTTCATTTTTTCTTTAGGATATAAATTCCATATGCTATAATCAATACGTTTACCGTTATCAAATTTATAAGGTTTTATATCAAATTCAATATCTGATTGTATATATTTATGAATACTCTTATAATCCATAGGCGAATTGAATTTAAGAATTATAGGCCCCTCCGTAGGCACATTTTGTTCGTTTTCTATTTCTAAAAGTTTAGGTTCTGTTTGAAATTGTATTGATTTTGAAAAAGTTTTAGTGAAAAAAGGAATCTTTGATTTAGCATCTTTTATTTCAAAAATAACTTTTTGTCCTTTTAATTCACTTAATTCTTGCAAAAAAATTCTTAGTCGATTTTCACTTTCCCATTTTAAATTGCACTTAACTTTTGAATTAGGAAAAAAAGATTTAACTTCTATATCTTTTTCTATTCCTATTTGCTCCATAGGAATTAAAAAGTTAACATTAATAATTGCTCGGTCTCCTTCTACTTCAATTAATACTAAATTATAATATTTAAAAAATATCATAACCCCTATAAAAAGCATAATCACAATTAAAATTTTTATATGTTTTCTTATATCTGCTACAAAAAACATCATTTATCCTCCTATAATACATGTTTCTTTATTAATTTATATGAGGATAAATAATGACATAGTACAAACTACAAATAAAAACATATATTTGACACTACATAGTTATTTGTTATCAAAGAACATCATTAATAACTCTTATGGCATTTTTATACATAATTTTATCTATTATAGATGGTTTAATACCTAAATTTTTAAGTCTTTGAGCTAAAATAGGTAATCCAGATATATCGCCAAAATCTGTCACATTTGCTATACCATCGTAATCACTGCCTATAGCTAATACATCAGTTCCTCCTATATTAATTATATGAACAATATGCTTATATAAATCAATAGTTTTAGTTTCTAAACTATCTCCCACTAAATTACAAGAAAAATTTATTCCCATAATACCGCCTTTATTAGCCAAAGCTTTAATCATCTCATCACTTAAATTTCTCCTATGATTATATATATTTCTTGAATTAGAATGAGAAGCAACAACAGGTTTTTGACTAATATTAATTACATCCCAAAATCCCTTATCAGATAAATGAGAAACATCTATTATAATACCTAATTCATTCATTGTCCTTACGATTTCTTTCCCAAAATCAGTAAGGCCATAATTATTATATTTTTCATTAAAACTTGAATAACCTATCTTATTATTATAATTCCATGTTAGAGTTACTAATCTTATACCTGCTTTATAAGCTTCGTAAAAATTATCAGCAATTAATCCTCCATCTTCTACAGTTAAAAAAATTGCTAATTTATTATCTTTTTGAACCTTGTAAAATTGTTTCTTTGTTTTAATAATTTCAGCATATTCTGGTCTTTTATTCAACTGCATTTTTAAATATTCAATGATAGATATTATTTCATTAAAATAATTTTTATTATATTGATTTTTAGAATCAATATATATTGCAAAAAATTGTCCTATTGCTTTTATATATTTTAATCGTTCCAAATCAACTTGATAAGGATTTTTAAATATAGATAATTTATTGTTTTTTTGTAATTTAAATAAAGTATCACAATGTAAATCTAAATAACTCAATTAAATAACTTCCTTCTATCAAAATGTAATTCTATAATCATTATATTAAGATTACTGCTAAATTAGTCAATTAATATAAAAATATTAGGGCAGGATTATATATAACCCTGCCCTAATAAAATCTAAAATAATAAAAAGCGCGAAACGGGATTCGAACCCGCGACCCTCGCCTTGGCAAGGCGATGCTCTACCACTGAGCCACTCGCGCATTTAAAATATATATAAGTTTTAAAAAGCGGGTGATGGGAATCGAACCCACGTATCCAGCTTGGAAGGCTGGTGTTCTACCATTGAACTACACCCGCACAATGCCCAGAGGCGGAATCGAACCACCGACACGAGGATTTTCAGTCCTCTGCTCTACCGACTGAGCTATCTGGGCTTATGTATGCCGGAGACCGGAATCGAACCGGTACGGTCTTTATAGGACCGCAGGATTTTAAGTCCTGTGCGTCTGCCAGTTCCGCCACTCCGGCAAAATATAGTAACAGCATACAGCACTATGGAGGGAGAAGGATTCGAACCTTCGAAGGCTGAGCCAACAGATTTACAGTCTGCCCCCTTTGACCGCTCGGGAATCCCTCCATATTATAAAATAATGTATGATTACTCTTCCTTAGAAAGGAGGTGATCCAGCCGCACCTTCCGATACGGCTACCTTGTTACGACTTCACCCCAGTCATTGGCTTCACCTTCGA
>NZ_JWID01000011.1:0-56272 GCF_001466305.1 Defluviitalea phaphyphila | reverse complement strand
TTTCTATCTTTCCTTGCCTACTGGCTTTTAATCAATCTTGGAATTGATTGGGTTTTTATTTGGCGCTGTTTAGTTTTCAAGGATCAAATTTTGTCGTTTTTTGCGACAACGAAATCCATTATATCAACTTGCCGCAATCTTGTCAACAACTTTTTTTATTTTTTTAATAATGGCGGAGAAGGAGGGATTTGAACCCTCGCGCCGATTACTCGACCTATGCCCTTAGCAGGGGCACCTCTTCAGCCACTTGAGTACTTCTCCTTGCGTCTTAAACGCAAGAGTCATTATACTAAAACACATATTATATGTCAAGATTTTTTATTTAAAATTTAATGTAAAATATTGTAATTTATTAAATTTTTATTTATCGTTGATATTATTTAGGTTTATCCTAATTGTTTTTATCTATATTTTCTCCGCCCAAACTATCTATATAAAAATCTCTTACTATCAATATTTATTTTTTATTTTGTAAAATAAACATCTATATCTTTTATCTCCCCATTTCTTACCTTTAAAGCATTATCTTCATTAATATATGCTCCTAAAATTTCTATTATTTTATTTTCATTAGTTTTTAAAATTATTTTTCTAATACATACTTTATTATCTCCATATGTATTTTTCTTAGATGGATTATGATAAGTTACTTTACACTTTCCTAAAAATTTGAATGATACTTGACCGTTTTCATCAAATAACCATCCTGGAAGGATTGGTGAAAAACATAAACATAATTTATTATCCTTTAATATAAAAGGTTTTTTCCCAACCATCATTATATTCCACATACTTAAAAATTCTGCTGTTGACCCACTTAATCGTGCAACATATCCTCTACCATGAACAGATTCATCAGGATTTGAACTACTAGCAATAAAAGAGGAATTTTCTAATGTGCTTCTTCCATATATATTAGGATTTAAAAAAGGAATCATTACATTTTTCATATCTTCAAAAAATTCATCATACAAATTTGCCTTTAGTATTTCTAACATATATTTATATTCCATATGTAAAAAAATTGATTCATTTTCTAACCATCCTGGCGTAAATGCTCGTCCTCTTCCAATATCATATGGCTGGTTTTCTAATGATTCGCATATTTTATACATTTTTAATTTTTTATCATATATATTGCTATTTCTAATATTTTTATATAAAACTCTAGCTTTTTCTGAATCATTTAATACTTTTAATGCCCTTGTTGGTCCTTCTAAAAAGTAAGGCATAACAACTGGACTAAATTTCTTTACCTCTACATTAGGTAATCCTTTTTTATTAAGTTTAACTTTTCCTTTCTCTTTTAATACTTCAAAATCCTCTACTTGAAAGTAAAAATAAGTTGGATATATTCCATTTCCAAACTCTAATGCCTTTTCAATACCTTTATTTATTTTTTCTAAAAATTTTCTTAATATATTTTTTATTTCTTTAATAGAAATCTCTTTTTCATCTCCATCTAATCCAAATTTTATTTTTTCTCTATATTTTTCTCTTGCAAAAGCTACTTGATCCCAATAAATAAAATCTTTATTCTTATTTTCTGAAGAATTGTACTCATTCAAATATTTTTCAACTGTTTTTAATAATTCAAATATTTCTATTGGAAGTAAAATTTTATACTCATCTTCTTTATCAATATTTAATAAAAATAAAATTATTCTTTTTAATTCCATTGTTTCAGCTATACTTGAGCCAAAAATGCCAGGTAATCCATTCATGGAATCATTCCACCCAGGTTTATTAGCTTCCATTTCAATTCCCATTCCATAAGGGTCCATTGTAGCAAATTTAATTAATGCCAAAGATGTTAATTTTACAAATAAATTAGTGTAATAAATAGTTCCTTTTCCCTTTTGTGTTCTTACCCAATATTTCATTTTTGTTCTTTTTTCAATGATTTTCTTCTTTTCTTCATCAATTTCAATAGAATCAAACTGACGGGGTTTCCCATCTACTAATACATATTTATCTTTTCTTGGTAAAACAAATGCATAGCTATCATAAAACATATAATCTTTTTTATTAAATAAAAGCTCCTCTTTTTTATCTGGATATATTGACAAATAATTTTCAATTAAATCCATATTATATGTCCAGTGATCAATCCAATATCCTTCTCCAAATTCTGCTTCAAAATTTTCAGTGGAATATGTTAATACTTTTTTTAAAAATTCTTCTTCACAAATACTTAATTTTATTTTATTTTCTTCAATGAACATTAATAATTTTCCTGGTGTATAAGAGTTTTTTAATATTTCTTTTATTTTGAGCTTATCTTCTTCATTAACAATATAAGAAAATAATAAATGTATTTTATCTTCATCTATATTAAATGTACAACCTTTTATTACTAAAGGATTATATCCATCTGCTTGAATTAAATTCATAAATATTTTAATATTAAAGTCTCCTATTTTAGGATTAAAAAATATATCATTTCTTCTATTTTGATTTGTATCTCTAAAATTACCATTCCCCTGTGAATAATATTCCGGAAGTATAGAAAAGAAATTATAATCTCTTTCTAAATCTCCATGTTTTCTTGAATACACATAATATACAAAAAAATCTTTGTCTTTTTCCAATAAAATAGGATATCCACCTCTTAATATGTTATCTATATAATTTTGCTCTACATATAAGTCAAATAATTTAGAAGATGTTTTAGTTTTAATATCATCAGTTAATTCTCTGATAACTTCTCTTGATTGTTTTTCTTTTTCTTTCATATATGAAACATTAGTAATTTTCTTTACTTGTTTATTAATAATATTAATATCATTTACATATCCTATTACAGTATAAAATTCTATAGTTTCTTTAGGTTGTAATTCTTTAATAATTGGAGAAAAACCACAAGGTACTTTATTTGCTGTATTTTTTTTCATTTTTAATAATTCTTTTAAAGGTTTTTTTATAAAAATTTGAGGATAATATAATGATGTATCATACCCAAAAATATTTTCTATATCCACTAAAGGCTGTAATAATTCTTCTTCATTTGAAATAAAACTAATATAAAAATAACCCCCATTAATCTCTGTAACTTGTGCTGTATCTTCTGTACTAGAACGAACTTTATAATATGGAATTCTTTTTTCTATATTAAAAACATCCATCCATGCTTTTAAAGTATTTCCTACAGATTTATATGCCATATGATTAATTCCAAAAGGAAGAATAACAGGTATACCATCTAATATTTCAAGCTTCATTACATAATCTGATATATTTTTAATATTTACTTTTCTTACTAATCCTCCAAACTTTTCATTAGGTATATTAAAATATGTTATATTAATTTTTAATCCTTCTTTTTTATTGTTTTCTTCAATTTCTAAAATATTAGGTTCTATATACATTTTTTCTACGGAATCTCTATTGTTTAAAGTAGGGGAAAAAGGCTCATAAAAAGTAGTATTATTATCTATAGTTTTTTTTATAAATGTTCTAAAACCTTTTGTTGAAACATTTTGATATGCTTGATTTGCGGGGAAAAATTCCATAATAGAATTATCTTTATCTTTTATTCCAAAACTACAAATTCCCTGCCCTCTATTAACATAAAACACCCACATAGGTATACCCTTAATTCCTGCAATTCCCGATAAAAAACTAGAAAACGGGTTCTTTTGTTGATAATTTTCAATTACAAATCTTTCTTTACTATCTAAATAATATTCACTCATTTTTCTCCTCCATTATCATACTAATTTAATTTATTTAAAAAATCTTTTTATTTCATTCTAATAAAAGAACAAAATAAAAAGATAGGATATAAATTTTTGTTTTGGTATTATTATTTTATTTAAAAAATCTCTGCTTAATTGCAGAGATTTTTATTCACAAATTAATGTCATTATAGAATGGGCTAAACTCTTATATTTTGCTATATTATCATCTAATTTTAATTGAAAATCAAAAGATTTTCCTGTTGGATTCATAATAATAACTACTACTTTCCCATCTTTATTAATAAATGCAGTTGTTTGAATATCTTTATTTTCTGTTTTACAGCCTATTCTTTTTGCGCCAGGACGAATATATTTACTAAAATGCCCTAAATAATAATAAGAACTTTGATAATAAATTTTCTTATTATTAGTATCAACAATAATAGGAGCATCACAATAATTACCTACATGATTAGGTCCACCCTTTTCATTTAATACCATATTCCAATCTACCCAAGCGACAGTCCAATTATTTAAATCATTAATTATATTATATCCATATCTTTCTCCTATATCCCAAGACCCTAGTTTAACTCCTCCTTCTATACATCCTTCTGTAAATACTAATTTTTTATCTGGAAATTCTTCATGAGTTTTTGCAAGGTTATAAAATTGGTCTCCTGAATACCAATGAAAACCTATTCCCCAAATATACTTTGCTGCTTCTTTATCAGATAAAATAACTTTTGCTCTATCATATAATGCATCTCTATTGTGGTCCCATACCATAATTTTTATATGTTCTAATCCTTCTTTTTTAAGAGTTGGTCCTAAATTATTTTTTACAAAATCCCTTTCTTCTTCCGCAGTATATCTACAAGAATCCCATACTTGAGTTGCATCAGGTTCATTTTGTACTGTAATTCCCCAAATATTAATACCTTCTTTTTCATACTCTTTTATATATTTAGCATAATACCTTGCCCATACATCTTTATATTCTTCTTTTAATTTTCCTCCATTATTCATTTCACCATTTGTTTTCATCCAAGCTGGAGGACTCCATGGAGATGCAAATAATTTAAAATTAGCACCTTCAACTTTCATTGCATCTTTAATAAAAGGTATTAACCGAACTCTATCTCTAGAAATGTCAAAATGTTTTAATTCTATATCTCCTTCTACTTCATCATAAGAATAATTTTCAGTAGAAAAATCACAACTATTAATATGGGTACGACAAAATGTATATCCTATTCCTTCTTCTGGGTGAAAATAAGCCCTAATAATTTCATCTCTTTGATTTGATGAAATCTGAGATAAAACATAAGCTCCTGCATCTGTAAAAGCTCCACCAAAGCCTATTATTTCTTGAAATTTTTCATTAGGATTAATATCTACTGTTAATAAATTTTTGTCATTTTCTTCATCTTTTAACTTTTTAAAATAAATTTCTTCTTTCTTTTTTAATCTATCATCAGTATCTTTTACAGATTGAATTATAGTAATTTTATTTAATTTTTTGCTCATTGATATCCCCCTAAAATAACTTTTAATACTTCTCAATTTTATAATGATTATATATACATTAAAAGATAACAAATTTTATTTTTGTTATCTTTTTTTTAGATTAAAAAGCTATTTTACTATTTTTTTTCTATATTCACTGGGGGAAATACCTGTTAATGATTTAAACACTTTCATAAAATGTTTTGGATTTTGATAACCTACTTTTTCTGAAACTTCATAAATTTTATAATCTGTATTATTTAAAAACTCTTTTGCTTTTTCTATCCTCACATATTTTAAATAATCAATAAAATTCATTCCTGTCCTCTCTTTAAATAATTGTGAAAAATAAGAATAATTTAAAGAAACATAATTAGACACAACAGCCATATTTAAATCTTTATAATAATTTTTTTGAATATATTCTATAGCCATATCTATTTCATTTTCTACTTTATTTTCTTTTTTTAATAATATGAGATATTCATTAATTTCTTCTAAATATTTTTTTAATACTTTAATATACTCATTTATATGATTAAATCTATTTATAGCTGTAATCTCTCCATATTTTTGTTTTAATTTTTCCATTTCCTGTGGAATCTTATTGTTAAAATAATTAATTATATAATAATTTATATACTCTATTATTTGTTCATAATATTGAATATGATAATTTTCTATATGTTCTATATCAAATACTTTATCTAATAAATTTAAAGCTTTTTCATATCTCTGAGTTCCTAACATTTGTCTTATTTTTATAATTTCATTTTCTAAATTATTTACTATTTTAATTTTATTTTTTATTTGCTCATAATAAACTACATTAATATTTTCAGATAGAATAAATCTATGACTATAAATTTCACAAGCTTGTAAATATAATTTTCTAATATCAGTAATTTCCTTTCCAAGATTACTTACGCAAATAAAAAATTTTTTATTTATTTTTTTATTTAAATATGTAATAAATTCATCAAAATTAATTTTTTCATCTACAATAAGTACCAACTGCTTTTTTACATTCCAAAAACAAAGTACATTAATTTGTTGTTTTATAAAATATTTATCTACATATTCTTTTAATTCATTATTATTTTCTAATACATAATTATTTTTTATATATTTATATGACAATATACATACATAAAATGTTTTGTTAAATATATCAATTTTAATAGTATCCATAATATTTTGTATTTCTTCTTTTGTTATATAGTCATTTAAAAAAATATAATTTAATTCATTATTATAAAATTGTTTAATAAATTTATTTATATTTTCTTCTTGTTTTTTTAATTTTTCTTCTTCTTTTATTTCATTTTCTATTTGTTTTAATAAATCTATTAGTTCATTTTTATCTACAGGTTTTAAAATATATGCCTTTGCTCCATATTTTAATGCTTCTTGTGCATAATTAAACTCATCATAGCCACTTAAAATAATAATTTTAACTTTCTTATTTTTATTATGTATTTTTTTTATAAGTTCTATCCCGTCCATTTTAGGCATACGAATATCAGTAATTAATATATCTATATCATCTTTTTCTAACCTTTCTATAGCATCTTGCCCATTTTTGCTCTCATAAATATTTTTAATAGGTAAATTTTCTCTTTCAATAATTTTTTTTAATCCCCATCTAATAAATTTTTCATCATCTACTATTAAAATATTCCTCATCTTCTAGTCTCCTTCTTAAATCATGATAATATGGCAAAATAAGTCTAACTTTTGTATAACAATTTTCTTTACTCATAATTTCTAATCCATATTCCTCTCCATAAAAAACTTGAATCCGTTCATGAATATTTTTAAGCCCTATTCCATTTCCTTTTTTAACAAATTCTTTATTCTCTTTAGAATATATATTTTCCCTGACTTCATGTAATTTTTCTAAACTCATACCTATTCCTGTATCTGAAATTTCAATAATTACTTTTTCATCTTCTCTATAAGATTTTATACGAATAACTGCATCTTCTTCTAATGGATTTATACCATGTTTAATTGCATTTTCCACTGCAGGCTGTAAAGACATCTTTAATATTTCATATTGCATTAAATCAGACTCTATATCAATATTTAGATAAACTTGATAATCATATCGTATATTAATTAATTTAATATAATTTTTTATATATTCTATTTCTTCTTGTAATTTTACAACTTGTATTTTCCACCTCATACTATATCTCATTAATTTACCTAACGAAGTAACTACATCAGAAATTTCATAAGCTTCTTGTATTTCTGCCATCATTTTTATAGCTTCTAATACATTATAAATAAAATGAGCATTTATTTGAGATTGTAATGCACTGATTTGAGCATCTTTTGTTAATTTGTGTTTTTTTAAAACAACTTTTATTAAATCATTAATTTTCTTTAACATTAATCTTAAATTATAAGCTAACTCTCCTATTTCATCATTACCAACTACAGGTATCTCTATATTTAAATTACCTTTTTGTACTTCTCTCATAGATTGAATAATAAGTTTAAGTTTTTTTAAAATAATAGATGTAATAAAATAAGTAAATATCGAAAGAACGAATATTAATATAAAACTTGTTATTAAAACTATATTAAGCATATCTTTGCTATTTGATAGTAAATCTTTTACATAAATAATTTTATAAATATAGGTATCAAGTACATCTATATATTGATATACAGCTATTACTTTTTGATTATCTAATTCCAAAAATCCCTTTTGCCCTTTTTTACTTTCAATTAACTTATTTTTAATATTTTGAATATTTAAGTTATTATTTTTTAAAAAATCATTTTCAAAATCAAAATAAATTTTATCATTACTATCTATAAAACACATAAAAGAATTTTTTTCATCACTATCATTTTGATTATATAAATAATAAAAAAATGTTTGTGTAGGCATAGATATTTCAATGAATCCTAATCCATCTTTTCCATATTCAGTAATTTTGGTATATAAAGAAGTAATAAAAATCGGCTGTGATTCTTCCAAATGTGTAAGAACATCTTGATGATTAAAAATCCAATATTGTTTTGCATTAGACTCTTTTAATTTTGTATACCAACTTTCTTTTTCTATCCTTGAAACATGATAAATTATAGGCCATCTTTCTAATATTTTTTCATTTTCAATAAAAATTCTAATTCTATATAAATCGGGATTGCTAAATTGTATTCTTTCTATTTCTTTTACATGAGTTCTTGTAAATTCAAGTAATTCCTTAGTCGTAACTTCTTCTTTTGTATCAATAAAATTCATCAATTCTCTATTAGATATAATGGTTTTATAAATTCTATTAAAAGTTTCTATATTATGTTCTATATCATTTTTTATATTATCTACATCTTGATAAGCCTGCTGCAATAATTTTTCATTTATATTTTTTTTATAATCATTAAAAAAATATAATGCAAATCCTATAATGGGAATAGCTAAAATAAACATATATGCATAAATTAATTTTT
Organism: Defluviitalea phaphyphila; assembly: GCF_001466305.1. Lineage (GTDB taxonomy): Bacteria > Bacillota > Clostridia > Lachnospirales > Defluviitaleaceae > Defluviitalea_A > Defluviitalea_A phaphyphila. Next base: position 47,615 of record NZ_JWID01000011.1, on the reverse strand, counting down.
TTAAAAGGCTCATACTTTTAAAATGAGATATAATACTTTGAACTAATAAATATATACTTTCCCGTAATTTATACATTTTCATAGTAATATAACCGTTCCTTTTGTTATAATTAAAATATATCATTAAAAATTATATTTATAAAAAATATAACAACTTTACTATAACATAAATATATAATAAATAGACATATATTTAAATTTATAAATTATAGAATATTTTATTTATTTAATATATGACACAAAAAACCCAGATTTCTCTGGGTTTTTATTATTTAATTCCAAGTTTTTCTTTATTTTCATCTACTTTCTTTTGCATGTACTCAACAACTTTTTCATATCCTTGCTCTTCTCTATATTGTAAAAATTCATTAAATATTGCATCAAATTCTTCTTCTGATTCCGCTAAAATTAATTGTGGCAATATAGTTCCCCATTTATTTTGTATCTTAGATAATATAATTCCTTCTTCTGAATCTGTAGGAGGAGTAATATTATCATACTGCCCTACAAATTGTACATATGGTTTTGTCCATTCTTGAGGTTGACGTAAAGGTTCTTCTAATTCTGGTGTCCATTGTGATTGAATTCCTAAATCCATTAACATCCAATAAGTATTATCACATCCATACATTTTATCAAAAGCTGATCTATCTTGTGATAATAGTTCTTTAACTTCTGGTTTTAATTGATCTTTTCCATCAATAGTATCATAGGTAACACCTTTTGGCCCTAAAAATACATCTTTTTGTCCTTCTTCACTCATTAAATAACTTAAAAATTTAATAGCTCTTTCAGGATCCTTACAATTTTTAGAAATCATTGTAATAGTCCATCCTGCAATCCCACCTCCATCTAAAGTAGGATCATCTAAGTTTGAATTTGCTGGCCCTGGAACTGCTATATATACTGAATTAGGGTCTTTACTGTATAATGCTTTTTGAGGTGCTTGCATATCCCAATTTTGATATAACATACAAAAATATCTACCTTGTGTTATTTTTTCTTCCATCTGTGCTCTTTTATCTACAAAAATATCTTTAGCTATTAATCCTTCTTCATTAGCTTGTCTAAACACTTTTAACCATCTTATGTATTCAGGGTCTGTTGTTCTATCATATAACTTTCCATCTTTTTCTCTAGGAATAGCTAAAAAGTTTTGAAGATATGTTTCAAAGGAGTAGTTTCCTGTATCTGTAAATTCATGAGCTCCAAAAGGAATTAAAGGTTGACCATTAACTTCTGGAAACATTTCTTTTGCTTTTCTAAGTGCATCAAGAAATCCTTCTGGAGTTCTCATATCTGGACTTCCTATAGCTTCATACATATCTTTTCTTACTAAAAATGTTTGATTAGAATAAATATCATATTTTTCATAATCTGATGGGCTATATGATGCATTAGGATAACCATATACATTTCCATCTTCTTCTGTATACCAACCTAATCTTGCAGGATCTGCAACTGTATAAAAATAAGGGTCATATTTATCGGCAAGTTCATTTAATGGATATACTAGTCCTCCCTCAATCATTGTATCAACCTGTGATTCCCACCAACCTAATGTAATAAAATCAGGTAAAGTGTCAGATACTATCATAGTATTTAATTTTTCTGCTTCATTTCCTGCTGGAACAATAAAATTAATATTTACACCGGTTTTTTCCGTAATATATTTAGAAGTTTCATCTCCTCCCCATTGATTAGCAAACCAAGAAAAATTAAGATACCAGTCAAAAGTAATAGGAGAAGTATCCTCTTTCCAACCCGGCGTATCTGCTGAAACCATTTCTTTATTACTTTCATCTTGGCTTTCCATATTACTATTTTCATTACTTATTGTTTCCTCAGTTGTTTTACCACATCCTGATAATAATGAAGTTATCATAATAATTATCATTACAAAAATTCCAGTTCTTTTAAAGATGTTTTTCATAATAATTCCCCCTATCTTGTTTATTTTTTATATTAAAAATATTATCCTTTCACTGAACCTAAAAGCATTCCTTTTACAAAATATTTTTGTAAAAAAGGATATACACATACTATAGGAAATGTAGTTATTACCATTGTTGCTAACTTAATAGAAGTAGAAGTTATATTTGCTTTACTAATTCCCCCCGGAGCATTCATTAACATTTGATTAGAAGTTGCTTGAGCAATTACTTTATACAAATAAGTTTGTATAGGCTGTAAATCTGGATTATTAATGTAAATTACACCAAAGAAATAATCATTCCAATGGAATACTCCTGTAAATAAAGCAATGGTAGCGATAACAGGTGCTGATAATGGTAAAATTATTTTCCAAAAAATAACAAAGTGATTAGCTCCATCAATCATTACAGATTCTTCTAATGCCTTTGGAATTTCTTTAAAAAATGATACAAAAATAATAAGATTAAAGAAATTAAACATTGTTGGAAATATATAAACCCAAAAACTATCTAATAATCCAAGATTTTTCATAAGTAAAAAATTAGGAATTAATCCTCCATTAAAAAACATTGTAATAATACCTATAGTCAAATAAACCTTTCGCCCAACTAAATCTTTTTTAGAAAAAGCATAAGCAACCATAGCAGTAAATAACACATTTGTAACAGTACCAATTACAGTTCTTGCAATAGTAACACCAAAAGCTTTAATAATTCCTATATTTTGAAATACTGCTTTATAACTTTCTAAACTAAATTTTCTTGGCCACCAATAAATTCCTCCAAGCATAGCATCTGTGCCATCATTAAATGAAAGTACAAGTGTATACCAGATTGGATATAAGGTAATAAAACAAATAAAAATCATTAAGCAAGTATTAAAAATATCAAATATAATTTCTTTTTTATCTTTTCTTTTAAAAGCATTTATCATATTTATCCCCCTTTCTAAAATAAAGAATTTCCTTTTAGTTTTTTTGTAACAAAATTTGCAATTATTAAAAGTATTAATGCAATAACAGATTTAAATAATCCTACAGCTGTTGCATAAGAAAATCTAGCAGATTGAATTCCTATTCTATAAACATAAATATCTATTACTTCACTCATTGATTGATTTAAGGAATTTCTAAGTACAAAAATTTGGTCAAAATTTGTATTTAATAAATTTCCTACAGCAAGAATAAACAATACAGCAATTGTTCCTTGAATACAAGGAATAGTAATATATTTTATTTTCGCTAAACGTCCTGCACCATCCATTGTAGCTGCTTCATATAATTCTGGATCAATTCCTGAAATAGCAGCTAAATAAATAATTGCTGACCATCCTAGCTCTTTCCATATATCTGATATAACAGCAATTCCCCAAAAATATTTTGGTTCTGATAAAAATGTAATAGGTTTATCTAGTACTCCAAATTTTATTAATAATTCATTAATAATTCCCGTTTCAGACAACCAATTTATCATAATTCCACCAAGCACAACCCATGAAAGAAAATGAGGTAAATATGAAATAGTTTGCACTGTTCTTTTAAATCCTATATGTCGTATTTCATTTAATAAAATGGCAAATATTATTGGCAAAGGAAATCCTATTATTAATTTTAATAAACTAATCCCCAATGTATTTCTGATGACCATATAAAAATTCTCATCTTTAAAAAATTCAACAAAATGTTCAAGCCCAACCCACGGAGCTTCCGAAATAGGTTTAATTATACTATAATCTTTAAAAGCAATTATAATTCCATACATTGGAATATAGTTAAAAATTATCATCCAAATAATACCTGCCCAAGCCATAATTTGTAATTCTTTTTGCCTTTTTAATTTTTGCCAAAATTTATTGATTTTTTTCTTTTTTCTTAGTTTAGATGTACAATTTTTTAAAGTTGTTTCTTTTACCATATGACTCCTCTTTTCTTTATGCAATTTATATATATTACATATCATAATAATTTTTTCTTTATTATATTATTAATAATAAAGAGATAAAAGATATTTTATTTCATGTTAGGTATATATTTTTTAGTATAAAAAATTATTATTTAAATTTATTTTTTATTAATTTTGACAAAAATTTATAAAAAAAGAGCTAATATATTCACTAGTGAATATATTAGCTCTTTTTTCACTTTTATTTTACTTTTATAATTCTTTTACTATAGATTTCATTAATCTAATAAATTTAGGTTTTGTTTCGTTAGCTACTTTAACTATTTCTTCATGATTTGGTGGATGCATTATATAAGGATTAGCAATATCAGTAATGCATGAAATCCCTAATACTTTCATACCTCCATGATTTGCTACTATTACTTCTGGTACCGTGGACATTCCTACTGCATCAGAACCAATTTTTATAAGCATTTTTAATTCTGCTTTAGTGCAATAACTAGGCCCTGAAATAGGAGAATATACTCCTGTTGTAATATCTATATTTTCTTTTTTAGCTACATTTTTTGCCAATTTTATTAACTCTTTATCATAGGCTTCTGACATATCAGGGAATCTAACTCCTAATCTATTATCATTAGGTCCTATAAGAGGATTGTCTCCCATCATATTTATATGGTCTTCTATAATCATTAAACTTCCTGGCTTTAAATCTTCCCTAAGTCCCCCTGCTGCGTTAGTTACTAAAAGAATTTCTACTCCTAAAGCTCTCATTACCCTAACAGGAAAAGTTACTTCTTGCATACTATATCCTTCATAATAATGAAAACGTCCCTGCATTGCCACTACTTTTTGACCTTCTAACTCTCCTATAATAAGTTTACCTTCATGTCCTTCTACTGTAGATATTGGGAAATGAGGAATATCTTTGTAATCTATTTTTATGGAATTTTCTATTTCTTCTCCTAAAGAACCTAATCCTGAACCTAATATAAGTCCTATTTTAGGAACTACATCTGTTTTAGTTTCAATCCATTTTTTTGCTTCTTGAATTTTTTCAAACATATTAACTCCTCCTATAATTTATTTATCTCTTACCTGGGTCATAAGGTTCCCCTGCTGCTTTAGGACCAACTGAATTTTTAGAAAAGATAATAAGGGCAAGAATAGTTACAACATAAGGAAATGTATTAAAATAAATATTAGGCATTTTCTTTAAGGCTTCAAATAACTGCGACATATCAGCTACTGTTTTTGCAAATCCAAAAAATAAAGATGCACCTAATACTCCAAAAGGCTTCCATTTTCCAAATATAAGAGCTGCCAAAGCTAAAAATCCTAATCCAGAATAAACATTAGCTGAAAATTCTCCATAATAAGTAGTAATTACTATAGCTCCTCCAAGTCCTGCTAAAATTCCTGATAAAATAACTCCTATATATCTCATTTTTATAACATTAATACCCATTGAATCTGCTGCTTGAGGATTTTCACCACAAGCCCTAAGATGATATCCAAAAGGAAGTTTATATAAAACATACCAACTAATAATAACAATAATAATAACTAAATAAGTTGTAGCATAAGCATTACTAAAAAAAAGTGGTCCAATTAAAGGTATTTTACTAAGTCCTGCTATATCATTTTTTATAAATCCCTTTATAATTTGGATATTAGCACTTCCAGTCAGTGACCTAGCTAGATATATGGTAATAGCTGATGAAAGCATATTAATAGCTGTACCACTAATAACTTGGTCTGCTTTCATATTAATACTAGCAAAAGCATGAATAATAGAAAAAACTCCTCCAGCTAATGCACCTATTATAATTCCCAATATAATAGCAAAATCTCCTAAAGATTCATAATTGCTTGATATAAAAAATGCGCTACTAAAAGCTCCTATACCCATTAATCCTTCTAATCCAATATTAACAACCCCACTTCTTTCACTAAATAATCCCCCTAAAGCTATAATCAAAAGTGGCGCTGTATAAGCTAGGGCTAAAGGAAATATGCTAGATAGTATATCAAACATTTTTTTCACCTTCTTTTCTATAAATAACTTTATTTATTTTAGATAAAAATCCTTTAATCATTAAATTAGCTGCTGCAAAGAAAATAATAACAGCTATTATAATTTCTATAAGTTCTTTTGGTACTTCTGTAGAAGCACTCATAAATAATTTCCCTGCATTCATAAATCCAAATAAAAATGATGAAAAAACAATTCCTATAGGATTATTTAGACCTAAAAGTGCAACAGCTATTCCATCAAAACCCTGTGTAGGTAATTCTCCTATTTTTATATTATTAGTATATCCTAAATAATAAACTGCTCCTGCAAGTCCTGCTAAAGTTCCAGATATCATCATAGAAAAAACTATATTTCTATTAACTTTCATTCCCGCATATTCTGCTGAATTAGGATTAAATCCTACAGCTTTTAATTCATATCCAAAAGTAGTTTTTTCTAAAATCCACCATATAATTATTACAGCAATAATAGAAAGAAATAAGCCTAAATTTACATAAGAACCTTTAAATAAACTACTAAGCCAATCTGTTCTAAGGGAGGCACTTTCTTTTATAACTGCTGATTCTGTATCAAAATTTCCTGGAATATAATTTGGCACAAAATAATATACACTCCAGTAAGCAATCCAATTCATCATAATAGTTGTAACAACTTCATGAACTTTAAATTTCGCCTTTAAAATTCCTGGAATAGACGCCCATAATGCTCCTGCTAAACCCGCAGAAATGACAGCAAAGGGAAGATGTATTATTCTTGGAAGATCAAATATAATTCCTATATATACTGCAATAAAACCACCCATTAACATTTGTCCTGCAGCTCCTATATTAAATAAGCCTGTTCTAAAAGCAAAAGCAACAGATAATCCTGTAAAAATAAGAGTAGTCATATTTAAAAGGGTATCTCCAAACCTTTTTATACTTCCATAAAATCCTGCTCCTTTTAATAATGCAGAGTATGCTTCTAAAGGATTATATCCTGAAAATAACATAATCAAAGCACCCATAATAAATCCTAATAGTACAGAAAGAAAAGGAATTATTTTTTTCTGATAATCTTCGTTTGTAAAATACTTAGATATTTTTTTCATTCTTATTTCCTCCCTTTGAACCTGCCATCATAAGACCTAATTCATTTTCATCAGTACTTTTAGCATCCACAATTCCTACAATATTTCCTTCATACATTACCGCTATTCTATCTGATACATTAAGTATTTCATCTAATTCTAAAGAAAATAATAATATAGCTTTACCTTTATCTCTTTCTTCAATTAGTCTTTTATGAATGTATTCAATAGCTCCTACATCTAATCCTCGTGTAGGTTGAGATACTACAAGAACTTGAGGAGATCTATCTATTTCCCGGGCAATTATCGCCTTTTGCTGATTACCACCAGACATACTTCTTACAATAGTTTTACTACCCTTACCACATCTTACGTCAAATTCTTTAATTAATCTATCTGAATATTTTCTTATTTCTTCCCTATTTAAAATACCCTTAGAGGAAAATGGACTTTTATAGTAGTTTTCTAATATCATATTGTCTTCTAATAGAAAATCTAACACTAATCCATGCTTATGTCTATCCTCTGGTATATGACCTAAACCTAATTCATTTCTTTTTCTTATAGACCAATCTTGTACTTCTTCACCATTTAATATAATTTTACCTGATTCTACCTTTCTTAATCCTGTAATTGCTTCAATTAACTCTGTTTGTCCATTTCCATCTACTCCAGCTATTCCTAATATTTCTCCTCCTCTTACTTCAAAAGATACATCTTTAACTGCAGTAATATCTCTATTGTCCTTTACATTAAGCTTGTCTACTTTTAATAAAACATCTCCTAACTTAGGTTCCCCTTTTTTAACCTTAAAGTTAACTTCATGTCCTACCATAAGTTCTGCCATCTTTTCAGTAGAAGTACTAGCTACATCTACTGTTGCAATACCTTTTCCTTTTCTTATAATTGTACATCTATTAGCTATAGCTTTTATTTCTTTTAATTTATGAGTAATTAAAATAATAGATTTTCCTTCATCTATAAGACGTCTCATAATATTCATTAATTCTTCTACTTCTTGAGGAGTTAAAACAGCAGTTGGCTCATCAAATATAAGAATATCTGCATTTCTATAAAGCATTTTTAATATTTCTACCCTTTGCTGCATACCTACAGAAATATCTTCAATCTTTGCATAAGGATCTACTTTAAGACCATATAAATTAGATAATTCTTTTATACGTTTTGCTGCTGATTTAATATCTATAGATAATCCTTTTGTTTTTTCCATTCCTAAAATAATATTTTCTGTAACTGTAAAATTATGTATTAATTTAAAGTGTTGATGGACCATCCCTATTCCAAGTTCAGTAGCAATATTAGGATTTGATATATTTACTTCCTTTCCTCTTACTTTAATAATTCCTTTATCTGGTTTATATAATCCAAATAAAATAGACATTAAAGTAGATTTACCTGCTCCATTCTCACCTAATAGAGCATGAATTTCTCCTGGTATCACCCTTAATGTAATATTATCATTAGCTACTATGCCAGGGAATTCTTTTCTAATATTTAACATCTCTATAACATAGTCCATATTATTTCCTCCAAATAATTTTTGATATTATTATTATATCATATTATTTTATTTATTATATATAGAGTCAAAAAAAAAACGCACTTAATAGCTGTGCGTTTTTTTAATCTATTAATTATTTAAAAATTCATCCAATTCTTCTTGTGTTGATGGAATTACTAAATTACCATCTATTACTTCTTGTTTTACTTCTTCAAGTTTATTTATAACATCTTCTGATAGATTTGGATTTTCTTCTGGAATTCCTACCGCATTTTCTTTAAGACCTAATGTAACTATTTCCCCACCTGGAAATGTTCCATTTAATGCTGCATCAATATAGTTATATGCTGCTAAATCTATTCCTTTTACTGCTGAAGTTAAAGTAACTGATTCACCAGTTGAAATTTTCCCTGTTTCATACTGATCTATATCAACACCAATTACATATACTTCTTCACCTTTTTCAGCTCTTTGTTTAGCTTCACTAAATACTCCTAATCCTGTACCACCGGCAGCATGGAATATGATATCTGCACCTTTATCATACATTCCTGCAGCTAATGTTTGCCCTGCCGCAGCATCATTAAATGTTCCTTGATAAATATAATCAATTATTTCTGCATTTGTTCCATAAGTTTTATTTGCATAATGAACTCCTGCTTGATATCCCCAACCAAATTTTTGAACGGCTGGCACTTCCATTCCACCTATAAAACCTAATTTATTTGTTTTAGTAGATAGGGCAGCAGTAACTCCTGCTAAAAACCCTGCTTCATGTTCATTAAATAAAACACATACTGTATTATCATGTTTTACAAAATCAAAACTATCTTCACTATGAGTAGTTCCATCAATTAAAATAAAATATATATCTTCATTATTTGCAGCTGCCTCATTTACTGCTGTTTCAAATTTATATCCTGGAGTTACAATAATCTTATGTCCTGTATCAATTAAATCATTAATAGCATTAATATAATTTGTATGCTGTTCTCCTTCAGGTTGAAGATATCTTACCTCAATAGCTCCTTCATTTTCTTCTGAATATCTTACAATTCCTTTCCAAGTTCCTTCATTAAAAGATTTATCATCGATAGTTCCTGAATCTGTAGCCATACCTACTTTAACTGCTTCTGATTCTTCTTTATTACCACACCCTGTTAATGCAATAGAAAAAATAAAAACTAAACTTAATAGTAAGCTAATTGTTTTTTTACTCATTAGTTTCCCTCCTTTAATATATTCAACAACATTTTAACACATTCTTCATTTTTTGTCATTACAATATTTCATATATAAATAATTTAAACTATTTATCATATATTTATACACAAAATAATTTTTAGTCTATATATGAAACTGCTTGTCTTCCCATTTGATTCCAAGCTTCTTTAAAATCTTCTTTTAATGCTTTTATATTTTTTTGAGAATAATATGGATCATTAAAATAAACATATTGTTCATCATATCCGGTAATTACAACAGAATGGAGTTTATAAGTTATCTCAACAGGTCCTGTAGGGGTTATCCAAATTTCAAATTTATCTTCATCTAATTTTTTATAAGTTGTATTAGTAATAACCCAAACAGGTTTTCCTCTTGAAACAAATTGAAATAAATCTTCAAATTCACATCCTGTTAAATCTATAGTTTTATTTGGCATATATTCTTCCATTAATTCAACAATAGGTCCACTATAAACTCCATAGCCTGGATTTTCTAGAGAATACATATCTCCTACAAATCCATCATTTGGATTTCCATAATATGTTTTACCATCTTTTTTCGTCATTGGAGTAGTGTCTTTTTTTATTTTTTTAGCTAACTCCATTTTATCAACATTTATTCCCTTATAATTAAGAAGCATGGCTAAACTTGTAACCTCACAACCTCTTGGAAGCTCTGGATACTGTAAAATAGTAGGAACTTCTAATAAAATCTCTTTTTTTATTGGTTCTATATTAGACCAAATAAGATTTTTATTAGATAAAAAGTATATTTCTGATTTTTCTTTTTCTTTAGCAAAAAATACAGCTTCAGAAAAAGTATCATAATCATTAATAAACTTATTATCTCTATATAAGATGAATGGTTTAAAATTATCAAAAATCCATTCATCTTTATCTTTTTCTGTTACATAAGTATATCTATGTCTTTTACTATATTCTATGGCATCTTCTTTGTTATAAAAAGATTTGATTAAACTATTTTTATAGTAAACATGATAATTTATTGTATTTTGTATGTTTTCTTGAGTTATATTTTCCATTTCTTCCATTAATTTATTTGTATCTTGAAAGTATTTTATTCCTAAATATCCTAGTAAAATTAAAGATACTATACAAAATAAAATTACTTTTTTTTTAACTTCATTCTTCTTCAACAACCTTTTCTACAGATACTACAGATTCATCTTCTCCTAAATTCATTAATTTTACTCCTTGAGTAATCCTTCCTGTTTTTGATATTTGAGATACATTGATTCTTATAATAATTCCTTCTGAAGTAATCATCATTACTTCTTCTTTCTCAGATACCATTTTAATTCCTACTATTTCTCCTGTTTTATCTGTTAAACGATAAGTTTTTACTCCCTTACCGCCTCTTCTTTGAATATTAAATTCATTTATATCAGTTCTTTTTCCAAGTCCTTTTTGAGTAACAAATAATATATCATTACCTTCTGATAATAATCCTACTCCAATAACTTCATCATCTTTATTTAAATTTATAGCTTTAACTCCCATTCCAGTTCTTCCTATAGCTCTAACTTCTTCTTCTTTAAATACTATTCCATGTCCTTTTTTAGTTCCTACAAAGATTTTTTCACCTTTTTCTATATTTTTAACTTCTATTAATTCATCTTCATCTCTTAAGGTAATAGAATTTAAACCACCTTTTCTAATATTTTGGTATTCCATAATGCTTGTCTTTTTTATAAGACCTTTTTTTGTTACCATTAAAAGATATGTTCCTTCTTTATATTCCTTTACTGGAATTGCCGCCGTTATTTTTTCCCCAGAATCTAACTGAAGAAGATTAATAATAGCTGTTCCTCTAGCTGTTCTTGAAGCTTCAGGAATTTCATAAGCTTTTATGCGATATACTTTCCCTTTATTTGTAAAGAATAAAATATAATCATGGGTAGAAGTAATAAATAAATCTTCTATAAAATCTTCTTCTCTAGTTTGCATTCCTATAATTCCTTTTCCTCCCCTATTTTGACTTTTATAAGTATTTAGAGGAAGTCTTTTTATATATCCTAAATGGGTAGTGGTAATAACGCTAGTTTCTTCTTTTATAAGGTCTTCTAAATTAAATTCTCCTTCATCAACTTGAAATTTAGTTTTTCTTTCATCACTATATTTTTCTGAAATAATTAAAATTTCTTCTTTTATCACTCTATAAAGCTTTTTCTCATCCATAAGTATTGACTTTAATTCTTTTATAGTTTCTTGAAGTTCTCTATATTCATTGTCTATTTTTTCTCTTTCTAAACCAGTTAGGCTTCTAAGTCTCATATCTACTATAGCTTGAGCCTGTTTTTCTGAAAGATTAAACTCTTTTATAAGTCTTTCTTTAGCTTCTTGAGTACTTGAAGAAGATCTTATAATAGATATTACTCTATCTATATTATCAAGAGCTACTATTAAACCTTCTAAAATATGAGACCTTTCTTCTGCTTTTCTAAGATCAAATTTTGTTCTTCTTGTTACAACATCTTTTTGATGATTTAAATAATGAATAAGCATGTCCTTTAAATTTAGGGTTTTTGCTTCATTGTCAACTAAAGCAAGCATGTTAACACTAAATACATCTTGCATTTGAGTATATTTATATAACTGATTTAAAACAACATTTGCATTATGGTCTTTTTTTATCTCTATAACAATTCTCATTCCAGTACGGTCTGATTCATCTCTAATATCTGATATACCTTCTATTCTTTTTTCCTTAACTAAATCAGCTATTTTTTCAATTAATCTTGCCTTATTTACCATATAAGGGATTTCAGTTACTATAATTCTTTGCTTATTATTTGACATTTCTTCTATTTCAGCAACTGCCCTTACTTTAATTTTTCCTTTCCCTGTTCTATAAGCTTCTTCTATACCTTTTCTTCCTAATATGATAGCTCCTGTTGGGAAATCTGGACCTTTTATTATTGAAAGTAATTCTTCTATAGTAGTTTCCCTATCTTCTTCAACATAATTATCAATAATCTTTAAAACTCCATTTATAACCTCTTTTAAATTATGTGGAGGTATATTAGTTGCCATTCCAACAGCAATACCTGATGAACCATTAACTAATAAATTAGGAAATCTTGCTGGCAAAACTACAGGCTCTTTTAAAGATTCATCAAAATTAGGTCTGTAATCTATAGTTTCTTTTTCAATATCTGCTAAAAGTTCCATAGCTATTTTACTTAATCTAGCTTCAGTATATCTCATAGCTGCTGCGCTATCTCCATCTACAGACCCAAAATTTCCATGGCCATCCACTAAAGGATATCTAATAGAAAAATCTTGAGCCATTCTAACCATAGCGTCATATATAGAACTATCACCATGAGGATGATATTTACCCATGGTTTCCCCTACTATACGAGCAGATTTTTTATAAGGCTTATTAGGGCTTAATTTAAGTTCGTTCATAGCATATAAAATTCTTCTATGAACGGGTTTTAATCCGTCCCTAACATCGGGAATAGCCCTTGATATAATAACGCTCATAGCATAGTCTATGTAAGATTTTTTCATCTCATCTTGAATTTCTACTGGAATAATTTTATCAAATTCTCTTTCTTCCATTTTTACCTTCCTCTATATATCAAGATTTCTAACTTGTTTTGCATATTCTTTTATAAATTCTCTTCTAGGTTCTACTTTATCTCCCATTAAAGCTGTAAAAATTTCATCAGCTGCTGCTGCATCTTCTAATTCTATTTTAACTAAAACTCTAGTATCCGGATTCATAGTTGTTTCCCAAAGTTGTTCTGGATTCATCTCTCCAAGACCTTTATATCTTTGCATACTAATATTATCTCGTCCAATTTCATTAAGTAATTTATCTAATTGTTTGTCATTATAAACATAATAAACTTTTTTATTTTTTTCAACCTTATAAAGAGGTGGCTGTGCTATATAAACATGCCCTTTTTCTATCAATTCTCTTAAATATCTATAAATAAAAGTAAGTAGTAAAGTTCTTATATGTGAACCATCCACATCGGCATCAGTCATTATAATTATTTTACCATATCTAAGCTTATTTATATCAAAATCATCTGCAATTCCTGTTCCAAAAGCTGTAATCATAGATCTAATTTCTTCATTGCCAAGTATTTTATCAAGTCTTGTTTTTTCAACATTTAAAATTTTACCTCTTAAGGGTAAAATAGCTTGAGTTTTTCTTGATCTAGCTGATTTTGCAGAACCTCCTGCAGAATCTCCTTCCACTAAATATATTTCACAAAGATCAGGATTTTTTTCCGAACAATCTGCTAATTTTCCAGGAAGACTATTATTTTCTAGTGCACTTTTTCTTCTTGTTAAATCTCTTGCTTTCCTTGCTGCTTCTCTTGCCCTTGAAGCCATTATCCCCTTTTGCAAAATAATTTTTGCAATATTAGGGTTTTGTTCTAAAAAATATGTAAGTTCTTCTGATAAAATAGCTTCAACTACTCCTCTTACTTCACTATTACCAAGTTTTGTTTTTGTTTGTCCTTCAAATTGAGGTTCTTTTACCTTAACACTAATTATAGCTGTAATGCCTTCCCTTAAATCATCTCCAGATAAATTTTTATCATTTTCTTTAAGAATATTATTTTTTCTTCCATAATCATTTAAAGTTTTAGTTATAGCTGATTTAAATCCACTAAGATGAGTTCCGCCTTCAGTAGTATTAATATTATTTACAAAACTAAATATATTTTCAACATAAGAATCATTATGTTGAAAAGCTATTTCAACTTCTATATCATCTTTATTACCTTCACAATAAAAAATTTTATTATATATAGGCGTTTTATTTTTATTTAAATGAGAAATAAATTCCTTTATTCCTCCTTCATAATGGAACACTTTTTCTTTATTATCTCTTAAGTCTTTTAAACAAATTTTTAGACCCTTTGTTAAAAAAGCCGTTTCTTGAAGACGTTTTCTTAAAATATCAAATTGAAATTCAACTTCTTCAAAAATTTCTGCATCTGGTTTAAAATGAACTAAAGTTCCTCTCTTATCAGTATCTCCAACTACAGTTAAAGGTTTTTTAACTTTTCCTCTTTCATAAACTTGTTCATAAATTTTACCTTCCGTAAAAATTTGAACCTTTAACCATTCAGATAAAGCATTTACAACAGAAGCTCCTACTCCATGTAATCCTCCTGATACTTTATATCCACCTCCGCCAAATTTACCTCCAGCATGTAAAATTGTAAAAACAACTTCTACTGCTGGTATTCCTTTTTGTGGATGTAAACCTATGGGGATTCCTCTCCCATTATCTATTACAGTAATGGAGTTATCTTTATTTATATATACTTGTATTTCATTACAATATCCTGCTAAAGCTTCGTCTACTGCGTTGTCTACTATCTCATATACTAAATGATGAAGTCCTTTAATAGAAGTACTTCCAATATACATACCCGGTCTTTTTCGTACGGCTTCTAAACCTTCTAATATTTGTATCTGATTTTCATTATAATCTGGAGTCATTAAATAACTCACTCCTTTTCCAAACTTATAATTATTCTAAAAATATATCAATCCTTTTTTTTAAAGTTGTAGAGGATATAGGAGATAAATAAATTATATTTTTTTCTTTTTTTTTAACAATAACTATAGATTTTATTTTATCTTTACTTTGTGAAATATTTAAAATATTATTATTTTTATTATCTTCTTTTATTAATTCATTATTAAGATTTGAAACCTTTAATGATTTTATATCAAAAATTCCAACTAAATCCTTAATAAAAATTTCTATATCTTCTCCAATATGAAGAAACATAACCATCCTCCCTATTTTAGCCTATTTAAATTAATATTACAACTTTTGAAAATTCTTAATCTTTATATTTCCGTTTTTAACATAAAAAATAGAACCTCTATGTTTTTGCTTTAGGATTATATCCTCTATTCCTGTACAAGTAAGTATCGTTTGTATATCATCTATACTTTCTATTAAATCTTTTTGCCTATTTTCATCTAATTCAGATAATACATCATCTAAAAGCAATATAGGACTTTCATCTATTTCTTTTTTTATTAATTCTATTTCTGAAAGTTTTAAAGAAAGAGCTGCTGTTCTCTGTTGTCCTTGCGAACCATAAGTTTTAAGATCCATTCCATTAATCTTAAAACTTATATCATCTCTATGCGGCCCTAGGGAAGTGGTTTTATTTTGGATGTCTTTTTGTATATTATATTTTAATTTTCCCATAAATTCATTTTTATCCACGCTGGGTATATATCCTATTAATAATTCTTCTTTTTTATCAGTAATATTTCTATGAATTAAAAAAGCTAAATTATTTATTTTATCAATAAAATCTTTCCTTTTTTCGATAATTTTCTCTCCAAAATAAACTAATTGTTCATCCCATATATTAAGCATATCTTTAGAATCTTTACCAGAATTGATATTTTTCAGTAAATAATTTCTTTGTTTTAATACTTTATGATATTTTTGAAGATTATAAAAATACATTCTATCTAATTGACAAAGTTCTATATCTAAAAATCTCCTTCTTTGCCTAGGTCCACTTTTAATTAATTGTAAATCTTCTGGAGAAAATAAAACTACATTCATTATTCCTAATAATTCTCCTAATCTTTGAATAGGTATTCCATTAAGAGCAGCAGATTTTTTGCCATTTTTTTTTAAATGAAAATCAATCTTTTCTACATGATTTTTTTTATTAAGAAATGTTCTAATATGAGTTTCTTCATTTTCCCAACGTATAACTTCTTTTTCGTGGGTAGTTCTATGAGACCTTCCTGTAGCACATAAATAAATAGATTCTAATAAATTAGTTTTTCCTTGAGCATTTTCTCCATATAAAATATTTAATTTTGGGTGTAGAGATAAAGTCAACTCATTATAATTTCTGAATTGATATAAATTCACCTCACTAATATACATTATTCCCACTCCATTAGTCAGTTATAATATAAATTTTACCACCAATATCCACTTTATCTCCTTTTTTTAACTTTTTTCCTCTTTGATTAGTTTTTTCACCATTAATTTTTACATTATTTTCTTTAATAAAATATTTTGCTTCAGCTCCTGAAGAAACAATATTTATATATTTTAAAAATTGGTCTAATTTTATATACTCTGTATTTATCTTTATTTTTTCCAAATCCAACCACTCTTTCTTTTATAATATATAAAAAGTGCGAAAATACATCGCACTCTTTATTATACCATATCCTAAAAATATTACTATACATTTAAAAATCAATTATATAAAAATTTATGCATTTAAACGTATTGGTAAAATTAGATACTTATAATCTTCACCTTCAACTGGTTTAATAATACAAGGATTTAAAGAAGAAATAAATTGAATAACAATCTCTTCATCATCTATAGCTTTTAATGCATCTATTAAATATTTAGGATTAAAAGCTATAATAAGTTCTTTCCCTTCCATCTGAATACTTAATTCTTCCCTTGATGTTCCTAATTCTGTATTAGATGTTATTATTATATTATCTTGAGTTATTTCTATTTTAATAGGATTTTTTCTTCCTTCTCTTGAAATTAACGCTGCTCTTTCTATACTTTGTAATAACAGAGATCTATTTACCCTTATTTTTGTTTCATAATCTTCTGAAAAACTATTTTCATATTTTAAAAATTCTCCTTCTAAAAGTCTAGAAACAACCATACTTTCCCCTAAATCAAATAATATATGTTTATCAGTAAAATATATAAACACTTCATCTTCTTCAGAAGTAAGAATTTTACTGATTTCCCCTAATGTCTTTCCTGGAACGACAACTTCATATTCTTCATTCTCAATTGATAAAGGAACTTTTCTATAAGATACTCTATATCCATCTACTGAAACCATATGCATTGCTTTATCTTTAATTTGTATTAATTCTCCAGTTAAAATAGGTCTTGTATCTTCTGTTGCAACAGAAAAAATTGTTTGTCTTATAATATCTTTTAAAGTTCCTTGTTGTAAAGAAAAAGATTGATTTTTTTCTATTTTTGGAAGTTCTGGAAAATCTAAACCTGATTGACCTGCTATTTTAAATTCTGAATTAACACATTTTATAGTAGTCATAAAATTAGAATCTACATTTATTTTAACTTCATCTTCTGGAAGTTTTCTTACAATCTCAGAAAAAATCTTTGCTTCTAGAGCAATACATCCTGTTTGTTCTACTTTAGCAGGAATAGTACTTTCTATTCCTAACTCTAGATCATTTCCTGTTAATTTTAGATATCCATCTTCTCCTTCTAATAGTATACATTCTAAAATAGGAATAGTTTTTTTACCTGAAATTGCTTTTAAAACAATATTTACAGCATTTAGTAAATCATTTTTCATGCAGGACACTTTCATTGTTGATAACTCCTTTCACTTTTTTAATAATAAAAAATAAAAAGATTTGAGTAGTTATAGTAATAGGGAATGTGGAAATGTGGATAAGTATTAAAATTAAAAGAATACAGGAAAAATAATAATAGAATAAAATTGTGGACAAAAAAAATAAAAATAATTTTTTATCCACATTATAAACAATTTCATGTTTTTAAATTTATTATTAACATATAATTCACTATTAATTAACAAGATAATGTTAATAATTATTTTCCTGTAATTTTCTTTTCTAATTCTTTTATAGCTTGTCTTAATTCATTGTTAGTTTTAATATCATTATTAATTTTTTCATATCCATGAATAATAGTTGTGTGGTCTCTTCCTCCAAATTTTTCTCCTATTTTTGGTAAAGAAAGGTCTGTAAGTTTTCTACATAAATACATAGCAACTTGTCTTGGAAAGGCAACACTTCTGGTTCTTTTTTTAGATTTTAAGTCTTCTGGTCTTAGATTATAATAAGAAGCTACAATTTCTTGAATTAGTTCCGTTGTAATTGTTTTTGGCTTGTCTGTACTTATTAAATCTTTTAAGGCTTCACTGGCAAGTTCTATAGTTATTTCTTGGTTAGCTAAGGTGGAATAGGCTATTATTCTGTTTAAGGCTCCTTCTAATTCTCTAATATTAGAATCTATAGATTTTGCTACAAAAAGAATTACATCATTTGGAACACTAAGTTTTTCTAATTCGGTTTTTTTCCTTAATATTGCTATTCTAGTTTCTAAATCAGGTGGTTGAATATCAGCAATAAGTCCCCATTCGAAACGTGACCTTAGTCTATCTTCTAATGTTTTAATTTCTTTAGGAGGTCTATCACTGGATATGATGATTTGTTTACTGTCTTCATGAAGAGCATTAAATGTATGGAAGAATTCTTCTTCTGTTCTTTCTTTTCCTGCTATGAATTGAATGTCATCAATTAAAAGAACATCTATATTTCTGTATTTATTTCTAAAGGCTTGGTTTTTATCGTCTTTAATTGAATTAATTAATTCATTAGTAAATTTTTCAGAAGAAGCATATAAAACTTTAGCTTTTGGATTTTGGGATAAAATATAATGCCCAATAGAATGCATTAAATGAGTTTTTCCAAGTCCTACACCACCATAAATAAATAAAGGATTGTATGCTTTAGCTGGAGCTTCTGCAACTGCTAAGGCTGCTGCATGAGCCATTCTATTACTATTTCCCACAACAAATGTATCAAAAACATATCTTGGTATTAGATTACTTTGGTTATCTAATGGATCATTTGTTTCTTCCTTTATAGAGGAACTTTTTTTAATTTGTTGGGCTTCATTTTTTGTAACAATTTCTATTTCATATTCATAATGTGTTACTTGAGTTATTGCATTTTGGATAAGCCTTATATATCGATTTCTTAAAATATCTTTAGAAAAATCATCTAGTGTTTCAATTGTTAAAATGTTATCTTTTAAAGATATGGGGTTTAAATTTTTAAACCAAGTTTGGAAACTTACAGGTGATGTTTCTGCTTCCAATATTTTTAGTATACTTGCCCAGTTGTTTATTATGTGATTATTCATTAAAAATTCCTCCTATTGTGCTTAAAAAATTTATATATGCACAAGTTATCAACAATTGTTAATAACAAAAAAAGCTAAATGTGTATTTTGTGAATAATTTTATACATACATTTTTGTTTATAAAATTATGAACAAACTGTTGAAATAATTATACACAAAAGAATAGCTTTAAAAAAAAGAAAATAAAAATAAATTAGATATTTATACACAGTTTTATCCACAGATTGTGAATAAATTAATAAAATGAAAAAGTTATTCACAGATTCTTTTTTATAATAACAAAATTCTTGTGGATAATCAATAATAAAAAAAATTATCCACAAAAAATATTCAACAATAAATATTTTATTATACAGAAATAGGTTCTTGACTAAAAAAAAGATATTTAATATAATTGTAATAGTGCTTACAAAAAAATTACAAAAAAAAGGATTAATAGCCTATGAAATGTAGGTTGATCCGTCATAGATTTATAAGGAGGTGCTGATTATGAAAATGACATTTCAGCCAAAGAAAAGACAAAGAAAAAAAGAACATGGATTTCGTAAAAGAATGAGAACAAGAAGTGGAAGAATTGTATTAAAAAGAAGAAGAGCAAAAGGTAGAAAAAGATTATCAGCATAAACAAGGCCGCATCATTGTGGCCTTGTTGTATACTGCAAATTTTTAAATTTTTTTCCTCCAAATGATAAAATAAAATTTTTAGGAGGATTTTTATGAAATATACAGAATCATTAAAAAAAAACTATCAGTTTAGAAATGTATATAATAAAGGTAATTCTATAGCAAATCGATTTTTAGTTATGTATAAATTAAAAAATGGTAAAGATAAAAATAGATTAGGAATTTCAGTTAGTAAAAAAGTAGGAAATAGTGTAGTTAGAAATAGAATTACCCGATTGATAAGAGAATCCTATAGACTTAAAGAGGAAGAAATTAAAAAAGGATGGGATATAGTAATTATTGCTAGGGTAGCTTCGAAAAATTCAGACTATAATGAAATATCTAAGTCTATTTATAATTTGTTAAAAAAAAGTGAAATGTTGTATAATAAAAATTAAAAGGAAGGAATGAAGTTTATTTTGAAGAAAATTTTTTTAGGATGTATACAATTTTATCGAAAATTCATTTCTCCTTATAAGCCCAGAGTATGTAGATTTTATCCTAGTTGTTCTTTATATACTTATCAAGCAATAGAAAAATATGGAGTTATAAAAGGAGTATATTTAGGAATAAAAAGAATTTTAAAATGTCATCCTTTTCATCCAGGGGGATATGATCCTATTCCATAATATATAAGGAGGAAATAAATTGATAGATGCATTAGCACAGTTTCTAGGTATTATACTTAATGTAATTTTTAATTTTATACATGATATAGGCCCAGCAGGTTCTTTAGGTATAGCTATTATTTTATTTACTATTTTTACTAGAGTATTAATGCTTCCCCTAATGATTAATCAACAAATTTCCATGAGAAGAATGCAGAAAATTCAACCTCAAATTCAAAAAATTCAAAATAAATATAAAGATAAGAAGGACCCAGAATCTCAAAAACAAATGAGTAAAGAATTAGGAGAATTTTATAAAGAAAATAAAGTTAATCCCCTAGGAGGATGTTTACCTTTATTAATTCAAATGCCAATTTTCTTTGCACTATTTAGGGTGTTACAGAAGGCTAGTACATATATTTTAAAATTACATGAAATATATAATCAACTGGCTGTTAAAATCATGGAAACTTCAGGATATCAATCAATATTGCAAGATATATTAAAAAACAAGTCAAATATTAAACTAGATGAAACAGTTTTAAATAATGTAGATAGCCTTCAATCTGTATTATCTCAGTTAACAAGTACAGAATGGGGAAATTTAATAAGCTCTATAAAAACAATTCCAGAGAGTTTAATACAACAAAAGGATAATATAGAAATATTTTTAGGTATTAGTTTAGTAGATAGTCCTAAGGATTTAATGGGACAAGGAGTTATTGTAGCTGTTGTATTATTTGTTTTTATTTCAGCATTTACAACTTATCTTCAATCAAAAATATCTGTAGCAGGAAGTAGTAATCAAAATGAACAAGCAGCTCAAACTCAAAAAACAATGAGTATAATTTTCCCTTTTATAACAGCGTGGATGACATATAGTTTACCAGCAGGATTAGGGATATATTGGATAACAAGTAACATCTTCCAGATAGTGCAACAAATAGCTATCAACAAATATTTAGATAAAACGGGGGAAGGTGAATAAATATGGATTTTGTCGAAAAAACAGGTAAAACAGTCGATGACGCCATAACAGAAGGGTTAATTGAATTAGGGCTTACAAGAGATAAGGTAGAAATTGAAATACTTGATAAGGGGTCTAAAGGTTTTTTAGGTTTAGTTGGTTCTAAAATGGCTAGAGTGCGTTTAAAAAGAAAAATTACTCCAGTCGAAATAGCTATAAATTTTTTAGAAAATATATTTGATAAAATGATGCTTAAAGTTGAAATTGAAGTAAAAAAAATGGATGAAGATAATCAATATATGTTTAATTTAAAAGGCGAAGATATGGGCATTTTAATTGGGAAAAGAGGTCAAACTCTTAATTCTCTTCAATATTTAGTAAATTTAGTTGCAAATAAAAGAAATGAAAATTTCGTTAGAATTACTTTAGATACAGAAAATTATAGAGAAAAAAGAAAAGCAACTTTAGAAAATTTGGCAAGGAATTTAGCAAAGAAAGTAAGATTAACAAGAAAAAGTGTAGTATTAGAACCGATGAATCCTTATGAAAGAAGAATAATACATTTTGCTCTTCAAAATGATAAAACTGTTAAAACTCACAGTGAAGGTGAAGAACCTTATAGAAAAGTAGTTATCACCCCAATAAATAATGGATAAAAAACCCAGTTTGAGCTGGGTTTTTTAAAATGATTAAAAAAGGAGTAATGATATGATAGAAGATACTATTGCAGCTATTTCAACCCCTATGGGAACAGGGGGAATAGGAATTGTTAGAATAAGTGGGAAAGATGCTATAAGTATTGTAAATAATATTTTCCAATCTAAGACAAAAAAAGATTTATTGAAAGTAAAAAGTCACACCATTCATTATGGACATATTATAGATAAGGATAAAAAAAGTATAATAGACGAAGTTTTAGTTATGGTTATGAGAGCGCCAAATACCTATACAAAAGAAGATGTTATAGAAATAAATTGTCATGGAGGAATAATTTCTGTTAGAAAAGTTTTGGAACAGGTTTTAAAAATGGGAGCGAGGATGGCAGAACCTGGAGAATTTACTAAAAGAGCTTTTTTAAATGGACGTATTGATTTATCTCAAGCAGAAGCGGTTATTGATGTTATAACTGCAAAAACTGATGTCTCTTTAAACACTGCGATAAACCAATTAAATGGGAATTTATCTTTGAAAATAAATGAAATAAGAAATACATTATTAGAAATTATGGCTCATATAGAAGCTTCCATAGATTATCCAGAATATGATATAGAGGAATTGAATTACGATACATTAAAAAATAATATAGAAAATATAAAAAATAAAATTAATCTTTTAATAGAAACAACTTCTTCTGGTAAAATCATAAAAGAAGGAGTAAAAACAGTTATCGTAGGTAAGCCTAATGTTGGAAAATCTTCTCTTTTAAATGCACTTTTAAGAGAACAAAGGGCTATTGTAACAGATATACCTGGAACAACTAGAGATGTTTTAGAAGAATATATAAATATTTCGGGTATTCCTTTTAAAATAATAGATACTGCAGGTATTAGGGAAACAGAAGATGTAGTAGAACAAATAGGAGTAAAACGTTCTAAAGAGTGGTTAGAGGTTGCAGATTTAATTATTCTTATATTAGATATATCTACTCCATTAACCAAAGAGGATATTTATATTATGGATTTAATTCAAAATAAAAAAACTATAGTTATATTAAACAAAACAGATTTAGAATCAGTGATAGATAAAGAAGAAATTTATGATAGATTTTCTAAAGATAAAATAATAGAAATGTCAGCTAAAAATATAGAAGATGTAGAAAGATTAGAAAATATTTTAAAAGATATGTTTATAAAAGGCAAGATTACAATGAATGATTCTACTATAATTACAAATATAAGGCATAAAGAAGCTTTAATAAAAGCTGATAGTAGTTTGAAAAATGTTTTAGAAAGTATAAATATGGGAATGCCTGAAGATTGTTTATCTATTGATTTAATGAATGCTTATAAATATTTAGGAGAAATAACAGGAGAATCAGTAGAAGAAGATTTAATAAATAAGATATTTAGTCAATTTTGTTTAGGAAAATAATAAAAGAGGTGGGTATATGACTTATATTGCTGACAATATAGATGTTGCTGTGATTGGTGGAGGACATGCAGGGTGTGAAGCAGCTCTTGCTACAGCTAGAATGGGACTAAAAACTGTATTATTTGCTATTAGTTTAGATAGTATTGCTATGATGCCCTGTAATCCTAGTATAGGTGGAACATCTAAAGGACATTTAGTAAGAGAAATAGACGCTTTAGGTGGAGAGATGGGGAAAAATATAGATAAAACTTTTATACAGTCTAGAATGTTAAATACAGGTAAGGGTCCAGCAGTTCATTCTCTAAGAGCTCAAGCTGATAAACGCCGTTATTCTCAAGAAATGAAAAAAACTTTAGAGACAACAGAAAATTTAAGTATAAAACAAATGGAAATAGTAAAAATTCATGTAGATGAAAATAAAAAAGTAAAAGCAGTGGAAACTGCGAATGGAGCTATTTATAATTGTAAGGCTGCAATTATAGCTACAGGAACTTATTTAAGGGCTCGTTGTTTTATAGGAGATGTAGTTGAGTATACTGGGCCTAATGGTTTAAAACCTGCTAATAAGTTAACAGATAGTTTAAAAGAATTAGGTATAAAAATGCTTAGATTTAAAACAGGAACTCCCTCTAGGGTTGATAAGAGAAGTATAGATTTTTCAAAATTAGAAGAACAGCCAGGAGATGAAAAAATAGTTCCATTTTCTTTTGAAAATGATTCAAAATCAATTTATAGAGAACAAATTTCTTGCTGGCTCACTTATACTAATGATAAAACTCATAAAATTATAAAAGATAATCTTCATAGGTCTCCTTTATATGGAGGAAAAATAGAAGGAATTGGACCAAGATATTGTCCTTCTATTGAAGATAAAGTAGTACGTTTTGAAGATAAAGAAAGACATCAAGTTTTTCTTGAACCAGAAGGGGAAAACACTATGGAAATGTATGTTCAAGGGATGTCTTCTTCTTTACCAGAAGATGTACAGATTTCTATGTTAAGAACCCTTCCTGGATTTGAAAAATGTGAAGTAATGAGAACAGGATATGCCATAGAATATGATTGCATTGATTCAACTCAATTAAGACATACTTTAGAATTTAAAGAAATAGATGGATTATTTAGTGCAGGTCAATTTAACGGAAGTTCAGGATATGAAGAAGCAGCGGCTCAAGGGATAGTAGCAGGAATTAATGCAGGACTTAAAATACTAAATAAAGACCCTATGATAATAGACCGTTCAGAAGGATATATAGGAGTACTTATTGATGATTTAGTTACTAAAGGAACAAATGAGCCTTACAGGATGATGACTTCAAGAGCTGAATATAGACTTCTTTTAAGACAAGATAATGCAGATATTCGCTTAACACAAAAAGGATATGAGGTAGGTCTTATTTCAAAAGAAAGATATGAAAAGTTTTTAGAAAAGAAAAGGTTAATAGAAGAAGAAATAGAAAGAATGAAAAAAACAATTGTTGGAGTTAAGCCTAATGTTCAAGAGTTTCTTAAAGCTAACAATAGTACTCCATTAAGGTCAGGTATATCTCTTTTAGAACTTATAAAAAGACCAGAATTAGATTATTATAAAATTAGAGAAATTGACCCAAATCCAAGAGATCTACCTGATGCAGTTAAAGAACAAGTTAATATTCAAATAAAATATGATGGTTATATTAAACGACAAATGCAGCAGGTAGAACAATTTAAAAAATTAGAAAGAAAACTTCTTAAAGAAGATATAGATTATTTAAGTATTAAAGGACTTAGAATAGAAGCAGCTCAAAAATTAAATAAAATAAAACCAAGGTCCATAGGACAAGCATCTAGAATATCCGGAGTTTCGCCTGCAGATATATCTGTTTTATTAGTATACTTAGAGCAATTAAATAGAAAAAAAGAATTAGATTATTGAGGGATTTATATGGAAATTATAGAATATTTAAAAGAAGGAAGTAAAAATTTAAACATAACTTTAAATAGTAATCAAATAGATCAGTTTATAAAATATAAAGATCTTCTTATTAAATGGAATGAAAAGATGAATTTGACAGCTATTACAGAGGATAAAGATATTATTATAAAGCATTTTTTAGATTCTATATCTATTGGGTCTGTATTTGATTTCTCTTCTGTAGAAAATATTATTGATATAGGAACAGGAGCAGGTTTTCCTGGTGTTCCATTAAAAATAACATATCCTGAAGTTAAAATTACTTTAGTAGATTCATTAAATAAAAGAATAGAATTTTTAAAAGAAGTTAGTTTAAAACTTTCTTTAGAGAATGTAGAGTTAATTCACAGTAGAGCAGAAGAATTAGGTAAAGATAAAAAATATAGAGAAAGTTATGATATATGTGTATCTAGAGCAGTAGCTAATTTATCAGTTTTATCAGAATATACTCTTCCATTTATAAAACTTGGCGGAATGTTTCTTTGTATGAAAAGTATTAATAGCGAAAAAGAAATAGAAGAAGCAAAAAAAGCTATATCAGTTTTAGGTGGAGAAATAGTAGATATAAAAGATATATCTATTCCTTTTAGTGATATTAAACATAGGATTATATTTATAAAAAAGGTAAATCAAACTCCTACAAAATACCCAAGAAAACCAGGTAAACCCAGTAAAAATCCTATAAAATAATAAAAAAATTTTTTATTATCAAAAGACTATGTTATAATACAGATAATAGATATTTTCCGATAGAACTGTAAGAGGAGAGATAGATATAATGCAGATAGATAAATCAAAAGAATTAAAAGTAGAATTTATTCCTGTTGATAAAATACGTCCTAACCCATATCAGCCAAGAAAAAATTTTGATAAAAAAGCCCTTGAAGAATTAACAAATTCAATAAAAGAATATGGAGTTATGCAGCCTATAACTGTCCGTATGATTGGAAATTCAAGTTATGAATTAGTAGCAGGAGAAAGAAGACTTAGAGCTTGTAAAAATGCAGGTTTAGATGTAATTCCAGCAGTTTTAGTCGATGTAAATGATCAAGATAGTGCAGTATTATCTCTTATTGAAAATCTCCAAAGAGAAGAATTAAATTTTCTAGAGGAATCAGAAGCTTATAATAATTTAATGCAAGATTATGGTTTTACTCAAGAAGAATTAGCGAAAAGATTAGGAAAAAGTCAATCTACTATTGCTAATAAGCTTAGATTATTAAAGTTATCTTCTGAAGTTAAAAAAGTAATATTAGAAAATAATTTATCGGAAAGACATGCAAGAGCTCTACTTAGATTACCAGATGAAAAAATGCAATTTATGGTTTTAAAAAGGGTAATATCACAAGGACTAAATGTTAAAAAAACAGAAGAATTAGTAGAAAAAATGATTGAAAAAATAATTAATAAATCACAAGAAAAAAAAGAACAAAAAATGAAAAGATATCTAAAAGATATTAGATTATTTACTAATACTATACAGCAGGCAGTGGATTTAATTCAACAGTCTGGAGTAGAAGCAAAATATACTATGGAAGAAAAAGAAGATTTCTATGAAATAAAAATAAAAATACCTATAAAATAGAGATGGGCGAAATATTTCGCCCATTTTTAAAGTTTAAAAATTTAATTAAAAAAATTTTTGCAAACTTCATTAAAATAAAAAGGTTCCTCTTCATGGGGCATAGTTTTTGATTTTCTAAATATGTAAGAAGTTATAGAAGGATTAATTTTAGTCCATTCATTTAATAAATCTTTAGAAACTAATGGATTTTCTTTTCCCCAAATAGTACAAATAGGACAAGAAATTTTATTAAGAAAATTCGTTATATTTATATTCATATATCCTCCTAAAAATGAAGCAAGAAGATATCTAGAAGAAGCTCCTCCTGCTTTAGAAGCTAAATAATAATTATCTACTAGAGAGGGAGCTATAGAAAAAGATGAATTATATAATTTAGTTTTAATAAAATAATAAATATATAATTTTGAAGAAATTAAATTATAAAAAGTTGTTCCTATAATAGGAGTTTCTATAAATAGTTTTATTATTTTACTTTTAAAAGTAGGAGAATCTATTTGTTCTTTTATTCCAGTAGGAGAAATTAAAATTAATTTTTTAAATAAGTTTGGAGAAAAATTAGCTGCTATTACTGCAAAAGATGCTGATTGAGAATTAGCTATAACAAAGGTTGGTTCTTTAATAACATTTTTAATAAAATCTTGGATAAGCTGAACATATAAAAAAGCAGTATAAGTTAATTTAGGTCTTGAAGAATATCCAAATCCTAATAAATCTATACTATATACTTTAAAATGTTTAGAAAGATAAGGAATATTTTTTCTCCATTCATAAGAAGAAGTTCCATTTCCTATTCCATGAATAAGTAAAAGAGGAGGCCCTTCTCCTCTAACTTTATAAGCTATTTTACCTAATTTCCATAAATAAATTTTATCAGGGCTATCTTTTGCATTATATTTTTTTGAACCTAATTTAAATATAATACTATTAAGTAAAGTAATAAAAGATGTTAAAAAAATAAAATTAACTAAAAATTTTTTTTTCTTCATTATAAAGCCCCTTTCTTTTGTTATAAAAAACATAGCTAGGAATTAAAAAATGAAAAAGTATAAAATTAGAAGAAAATATACCAGAATCATTTATAAAAATTACAACTAAAGATATCACAACAAATAAATTTCGCCATTTTTTATTAAAATAATCTAAAAATTTAAATTTAACTGTTAAAAATAATTGAAATAATAGTATAATATTTAGGGGTGGAATTAAAAATAAAAAAAATATACACTTGATTTTATTATACATAATTTTAAATGAAAAAGCAAAATTTTCATTTAAAATAGAATTAATCCAGATTCCCCAATGAGTAGAAACATTTTGATTTAAATCCCAACTAATAAAATAATTTTGAAGAAATAAAAATCCTATAAGAAATAATATTATATAAAGATATTTTTTAATTACAGAAGTTTCAAAAATAAAAGTACACATTATTATAGAAAAAAAACAACTTATCATTCCTCCAACATTAGCTCCATATTTAGGAGAAAAGCAAATGATACAAATGATTAATAAAGCATCAATAAATATTAAAAAATTTCTTGTTTTCATGTTATTAAGTACATAAAATATTCCCAAAATGTTTCCAATAAATATTCCAATAAAATCGTTATTCCAACCATAAAATCTATTTCCTTTAAAAATATTATTAAAACCTATGGGGCTTTGATATAGAAATTTATTAGAAAAAGTAAAATAAAAAAGAAATAATAAAGTAATTATATTGATATATAAAAAAACTTTTTTAGGATTTAAATTATATAATAAAAATAATTTACTAAGGATTAAAGATATAATTATGATAAAGAAACTTTTTATTATTCCATTTAAATTAATAAAAGGTGAAAGCCCAAAAAAACAAGATAAATTAGGGCATAAAAATATTATATAACTAAAAAAAATACGTTTAGATTTAAATATAATAAAACTAAAGAAAATAATAACTAAATATCCTATTAAAAAATATCTACTATATAATAAATAAAAATTTTTATTAAAAATTTTTTTAATAAATAAATGAGGATTGTTAATTTCTTTGAAATAAATATAATTAGATTGTGAAAAAATATCTTCATATTTAATGAAACCCAATTTTTTAGTAGTTTTACTATATAATATTCCAGATTTATTATTTTCTATGTAAAGCGGATTAATTCTATTAGATATAGAAGTAATTATTAATTTTCTATTATTTTTAAAAGATAATAAATATTCTAATTCGTTTTTTTCAACATTTACTAATATAATAGGATTATTTAGCTTATATCCTACTGTTATGTAATCTCTCAAATTCATATATATAGAATTATTGTTTATTTTTTTAAAATCTAAAAAAACTTGTTTGGAATTTTTTTTAATATTATTATATAATAAAGAATGTATGCCATAATAGGGGAAAATTTCATCGTTTATTGATAAATCTGATACCAAAACAATTAATAAATTTTCTTTGAAATAAGATTTATAATAAGCTCCATGTATTTTTATAGGGAAAATTAAAAAAAAGTGTATAATAAGTATAAAAAAACATACTACTCTTTTCAAAAAATCACTCATTCCAATTAAATATTTAGTAAAGGTTTTAAATAATTCATAAATATAAAACTAAACATATAAAGACATGATATAAATGCTATAAAAATACAAAAGAAAATAGATTCAAAATTTTTTGGATGAGTTTTATAAATATGAAAACTAAGAGTTAATAATGTAAAACATGATATAATTAAAAACATAAAGTTCTCCATTTATTATTTTAATCCTTTATTTATAATGTGTAATATAAAAATTTTTATTCATTAATTAAAAATTTTTATAAAATAAAAATTTAGTAGAAAGGGTAAAAAAATGCATGAGCTTAATATGGAACAATTAGATGAAATAGTAAAAAGAACAATTGATAGTATTGAACAAAGTAAAAATGAAATTTATGATATAGCAGAACATGCAAAAAACGAATATGATAAACTAAAACAAGAATTAATAGATTTAAAAAAAAATATAAGAGAAACTATAGATAAAGTTGAAAAATACGAAAGGGATTTAAAAAAAAGCAAACAAAAACTTATGATGATAAATAAAAATTTTGATAAATATTCTCAAAAGGATATGGAGTTAATATATAATAAAACTGATGAAATTAGAATTAATTTAGCTGTAGAACGAGAAAGAGAACAAATGTTAATTCAAAGAAGAAATGATTTAGAATCTCGGTTAAAATCCTCACAACAGATTATAAAAAAGGCAGAAAATTTAATAAATCATGTAGCTGTTGCCTTAAATTTTTTAGCTGGAGATTTAAGAAATATTTCTAATCAAATAGAAGATTTACAAGAAAAAAAGAGTTTAGGAATTAAAATTTTAAAAGCACAGGAAACAGAAAGACAAAGGGTAGCAAGAGAGATTCATGATGGACCTGCTCAATCCATGTCAAATGTAGTTTTAAAAGCAGAGCTATGTCTTAAATTATTAGATAAAGATATAAATAAAACGAGAAATGAATTAATTAATTTAAAAGAAATGGTTAGGACAAGTATTCAAGATGTTAGAAGGATTATTTATGATTTAAGACCTATGTCGTTAGATGATTTAGGTATAGTTCCTACTTTAGAAAGATATATATCAAAAATAACAGAACAACATAATATAGTTATTAAATTTAATGTTGTTGGTTCTCCTTATTTTCTTACATCTATTATATCTCTTACTTTATTTAGAATAGCTCAAGAAGCTATAAATAATATTTTAAAACATTCTAGGGCAACAGAAGCATCTGTTAAATTGTTATTTTCAAAAAAATATGTAGAACTTTTTATTAATGATAATGGGCAAGGATTTAATATAGAAGAAGTACAAGAAAGAATAAAAGATGATGGAAGTGGCTTTGGGTTATCTAGTATGAAAGAAAGAGCCCAATTATTAGAAGGGCAATTTATTATAAAATCAAAACCTAATCAAGGAACGCGCTGTTATATTAGAATACCATTAAAAGAAAAAGGGGTGTAACAAATGAAAAAATAAAAGTGATTATAGCTGATGACCATTCAATGGTAAGAGAAGGGCTAAAACAATTAATAGAATTAAATGAAAATATCGAAGTTATAGACCAAGCTGGCAATGGAGAAGAAGTAATACAAAAAGCCTTAGAAAAAAAACCAGATGTAATTTTAATGGATATAAATATGCCGGTTTTAAATGGGATTGAAGCAGTGAAAAAATTAAAAGAAAAAAATTCTCCTTGTAAGATCATAATGTTAACAATTCATGATGAAATAGAATATCTTTTTGAAACAGTAGAGATGGGAATAGACGGTTATATATTAAAAGATTCGGAATCAGAAGTTTTAATTAATGCTATTAAAACAGTTTATAAAGGAGAAACTTATATTCAACCTAATATGGCAGTTCATTTAGTTAAAAAAGCAAATAGAATAAAAAATGGTAATAATAAAAATAATATAAAAGAAGAAAAAAATCAATTAACTAAAAGAGAATTAGAAGTATTAAAACTTATTACAGAAGGATTATTAAATAAAGAAATAGCCCATAAACTTTGTATAAGTGAAAAGACCGTTAAAAATCATGTATCTAATATATTTAAAAAGATTGATGTATATGATAGAACTCAAGCTGCAGTATATGCCATAAAAGAAAAAATTGTTGATATAAAATAATAATTTCACTATACTATTTATTTAATATACTTGATTTTTCTTTTTTAAAAAGCTACAATTATAAAAGAAAATCAATGCTCTCGTCTTGTGACGAGAGTTTTTAATATTATATATTATAATATGAAAGGAAGAAAAAAATGGATTTTAAATTACAAATAGCAGATTTACTTAATAGTAAATTTAAAGATTTTTCTAAAGAAGAAATAATTTCTATGATAGAAATTCCTCCCAATCCTGAAATGGGAGATTATGCATTTCCTTGTTTTAGATTAGCTAAAATATTTAGAAAGTCACCAGCTCAAATAGCAGAAGATACGGTTAAAGTTATAGAAAAGCCAGATTTTATAAAAGAAATCAAGAATGTATCAGGATATATAAATTTCTATATTGATAAAACAAAATTTGCTTTTTATGTATTATCAGAAGTATTAGATAAGAAAGAAACTTATGGGTCTTCTAATGAAGGAAATGGAAAAAACATAGTTATAGATTACTCAGCTCCTAATATAGCAAAACCTTTTCATGTAGGACATTTAAGGTCTACAGTTATAGGAGGAAGTATTTATCGCATATTTAAAAAATTAGGGTATAACTGTATAGGAGTTAATCACTTAGGAGATTGGGGAACACAATTTGGTAAATTAATAGTAGCTTATAAAAAGTGGGGAAGTAAAGAAGCAGTAGAAAAAGACGGGATAAAAGAATTAATGAGAATTTATGTTTTATTTCATGAAAAAGCAGAAAAAGACCCGTCCTTAGAAGAAGAAGCAAGAAAATGGTTTACTAAGATGGAAAACGGAGATAAAGAAGCATTAGACCTTTGGAATTGGTTTAAAGATATTAGTTTAATAGAATTTAATAAAGTATATGATCTTCTTGGCATTAAATTTGATTCCTATGCTGGAGAAAGTTTTTATAATGATAAAATGGATAAAGTAATAGAAGAATTAGAACAAAAAGGGCTCCTTAAAGAAAGTGAAGGAGCAAAAATAGTTGAACTAGAAGATATGCCTCCATGTCTTATTACTAAAAAAGATGGAAGTACTCTTTATGCAACTAGGGATATAACAGCTGCTATTTACAGAAAAAATACTTATGACTTTAATAAATGTATTTATGTAACGGCTTTAGCTCAAAATCTACACTTTGCTCAATGGTTTAAGGTAATAGAAAAAATGGGATATGATTGGTATAAAGATTTAATTCATGTTCCATTTGGACTAGTTAGTATGGAAACAGGAAAACTTTCTACAAGAAAAGGAAATGTAGTTTTATTAGAAGAAATATTAAAAGAAGCTATTGAAAAAACAAAACAAATTATTAATGATAAAAATCCAAACTTAGAAAATAAAGATATAATTGCAGAACAGGTAGGAATAGGAGCAGTTATTTTTAATGATTTAAGTAATAATAGAATAAAAGATGTAGTATTTTCATGGGATAAGGTATTAAATTTTGATGGAGAAACTGGTCCTTATGTACAGTATACCCATGCTAGGGCTTGTAGTGTTTTAAGAAAAGCTAATATTAATATAGATAAAGAAAAAATAGATTATAGCATTTTAACAGACCCTGCATCAGTAGAAGTAATTCGTCTTATGGAACAATTCCCAGAAAAAATAAAAGAAGCTGCTAATAAATTAGAACCATCATTTATAGCTAGATATATTATAGACCTATCTCAAGCTTTTAATAAATTTTATCATGATAATCCAATATTAGTGGAAGATGAAAAAGTAAAAATAGCTAGATTAGCCTTAGTTTATGGAGTAAAAACAATACTATATATAGGACTTGACCTCCTAGGAATAAAAGCTCCAGAAAAAATGTAATTTATTCATATTGTTTCACGTGAAACAATCTCAAAATAAACTTTTAATAATTAGTTTTTGAGATAACTTAAAATGTTTCACGTGAAACAATGTTTTTATTTATACAAAAATAATGGTATAATTAAAAAAGAAAGTTATTAGGAGGTGGGGAGATGGGAAAAGTAATAGCTATATTTAATCAAAAAGGTGGAGTTGGGAAAACCACTACTAATATAAATATTGCGTCGGGATTAGCAGAGATTGGGAAAAAAGTACTTACAATAGACATCGACCCTCAAGGAAATACGAGTAGTGGTTTAGGAATTAATAAAAATGAATTAGAAAAAACAATATACAATGTGCTTTTAGGAGAAATAGAGATAAACGATACAAAATTTAAAACCCCTATGAAAAATCTAGATCTTGTTCCAGCTAATATGAATTTAGCAGGAGCAGAAATAGAGTTATTAGATATAAAAAAAAGAGAGTACTTACTTAAAAATGCCATAAATAAAGTAAAAAATACATATGACTATATTTTTATAGATTGTCCTCCAGCAGTAAATATATTAACATTAAATGCATTAACAGCAGCAGATTCGGTATTAGTTCCTATTCAATGTGAATATTATGCCTTAGAAGGATTAACTCATCTAATAAGCACTATAAAATTAGTGCAACAAAAACTAAATCCTTCTCTTTATATAGAAGGAATTCTTTTTACTATGTATGATGCTAGAACAAATTTATCTCTTCAAGTAGTAGAAGAAGTAAAAAAATATTTTTCAAAAGAAATATATACAACCTTAATTCCTAGGAATGTAAGACTAGGAGAAGCCCCCAGCCATGGTTTACCTATAATGATGTATGATAAAAGGTCTAAAGGGGCAGAAAGTTATAAATTATTAGTCGAAGAATTTCTAGAGAGGGAGGGAGCATAATGGCAAAAAGAGGATTAGGAAAAGGGCTTTCTGCTTTAATTTCAGATATAGAACAAGAAACTAATACGGCAAAGATTTCTATGATACCAATTAATCAAATAGAACCTAATAAAGAACAACCTAGAAAAAATTTTGATCAAAATAAAATGGAAGAGTTATCAAATTCAATAAAAGAACATGGAATTATACAACCTATTATAGTAAAAAAACAAGATAATTACTATACAATAATAGCAGGAGAAAGACGTTGGAGAGCTGCTAGAATGGCAGGGTTAAAAGAAGTGCCAGTAATAATTAATGATTATACCCAAGATAAAGCTATAGAAGTTTCGTTAATAGAAAATATTCAAAGACAGGATTTAAATCCAATAGAAGAAGCCAAGGCTTTTGAAGCCCTTATTAATAATTTTTCTTTAACACAAGAAGAAGTATCAAAAAGAGTTGGTAAAAGTAGATCAGCTATTGCAAATACTTTAAGGCTTTTGCAATTAGATGAAAAAATTCAAGAATTATTGATAAATAAAGAATTAAGTGAAGGACATGCTAGGGCTTTATTAACCTTAAAAGATAAAAAAACTCAATTGTTAGTAGTAGAAAAAATTTTAAAGAATAAATTAAGTGTTAGAGAAACAGAAAAATTAATAAAAAATCTATTAAAAACTAAAAAGGAAAATAAGAAAAAAGAAATTTCTCCTATATATAAAGAAATAGAAGAAGAAATAAAAAATATTTTAGGAACAAAAGTACAAATATCGAAGGGAAAGAAAAAAGGGAAAATAGAAATCGAATATTATTCTAATAGTGATTTAGAAAGGATATTTTATTTAATTAAATCCATAGAAAACAAGAATTTAGAGGTGAAATAATGGATATCTTTATGAATATCTCAAAGTGGATTTCAATGTATAATAATATAATTTTAATATGTATTAGCATGATTTGCTTAATTTTTCTTATTGCTTTAATAATATTATCTTTTAAATTAAATAAACTAAATAAAAAATATAATCGTTTTATGAGAGGACAAAAGGGGCAATCATTAGAAACTATATTAATAGATTATATTGATAAAGTTATAAAAGTAGAAGATGAAAATAAAAAGATAAGACAAGAATGTGAAGCTATAAAGAAAAATGTTAAAGCTTGTATTCAAAAAGAAGGAATAGTAAGATATAATGCTTTTGATGATATGGGAGGAGATTTATGTTATGCAATAGCCCTTTTAGATGGATATGATGATGGAGTTGTGATAAATGGTATTCATGGTAGAGAAGGTTCATATACTTATGCAAAACCTATAGAAAAAGGTAAAAGTTCTTATACCTTATCGGCAGAAGAAGAACAAGCAATAAAATTAGCTAAATTAAATAAAGAGAAAAAATAATAAAAACACACTTCCAGGAAATAATATAACTGGAGGTGTTTTTTTATGATAATAGGAATTCAAAGAGGACTTGAAGGGATTAAAGAAAAATTAGAAGAAAGAGGCTATAAAGTAGTATATGAAGATGAATATAATTATCCAGTAGATGCTTATATATACATAGATCATCCAAACTGGATGGAAGAAAATAATAGTATAGGCGTGGTATTAACTTCCTCAGTTCAAAAAAGAGCGAAACATAAACATAATGGAATATTATTTATAAATGGGAAAAATAAAAGTATTGATGAAATAGAACAAATTATAAATAATAGAGTATATTCTCCACTATTTTAAAAAAGCAGCTTACATAGCTGCTTTTTTATTTATATTTTCATTTATATTAACTATTTTTCTAATATGATAAAGGGCTTTTCTAAAAGAAGGAATCATAAATAATATAAGGGTAAGTATCATTTCAATTCCTATATAAGATAGATTATATAGAAAAGAATAAGTTATGGCACTATATCCTTCCCAAGCATAGGAACCAAAGAAAATCCATCCTGATAAGAAACTAAATATAAACCTACCTAAAACTCCTACAGAGTATCCGTATATGATAGAATAAGGACCTTTTCTAAAGAAACCAGAAAGTCCTAATGCTCCAAAGGCAAAAGGATAATCAAGTAATATTTGAATGGGATGTACTACATATGCACCTAAAGCAAGTTGTAATATACCATAGGTAACTCCACTAAGTATTCCTTCTAAAGGACCAAACCAATATCCTATTAAAACAATAAACATCATGGAAAAAGGAGTAACAGAACCACCTTGAGGAAGTGAAAATAGAGTAAATTCAGATAAAATAGTAGCTAGAGCAATAGCAATTCCTGAATAAGTCAAAGCTCTAGAAGAAAAATTTTTGCTTTTATATAACTTTCCAATAAATAGGGCAATAAAAATTAAAGCAATAAAAATCATTATAGATTTTCCTAAAAAAGAATTAAAAAATTCATTTAGAACTTCTTCTGAAAACATAAAAAATCCTCCTTTATTCTTGTCCGCAGGAGGTTACCGAAAATCGCTTCCCTTCGCCAGTATTACCTGGATCAGGTACAAAGGGTTAGTGCTTATTAGCACACTCTCAGCCAAAAGGCTCCCCTAGCGGACATATATTTAATTTTAAAGATTATTCTTTAATATATAAAACTATATACCAAAAAATGAAAAAAGTCAATATAATACTCAAAGATATATAAGATTAGTTAGATAATTTTATGATATAATATTATAAAGTTAACCATATAAAATATAGGAGAGGAAGAATACTATGCAGTATAAAATGCTAGCAATTGATATGGATGACACTCTTTTAAGTGATGATTTAACTATTTCAAAGGAAAATCAAGAAGCTATACAAAAAGCTATAAAAAAAGGTGTAAAAATAGTTCTTTGCTCAGGAAGAGCTAGTGTAGCCTTATATTCATATTTAGAACAATTAAATTTAAAAAAAGATGATGAATATGCTATTTCATATAATGGAGCAATTACTTTTAAAACAAAAAGTTTAGAAATTATAAATCAAAAAAATATTAAAAAAGAGTATGCAAAATATTTATTTGAGTTTGCAAAAAAAGAAAATATTTATGCTCAAACTTATCAAGGAGATTATTTATTTGTAGAAAAAGCTAATGAATATACTAAAGAATATAAAAGACTAACAGGAATGGATTATATAGAGGTAGGAGATTTATCAGAATGGGTTAAAGAAGATATTGTAAAAATATTATTTCAAGGTGAAAATAAAAAATTAATTAAAATAAAGGAAAAATTAGAACCATGGGTTAGAGAAAAGTTACATATGTTTATTTCTAAACCTTTTTATTTAGAATTTACTAATATAAATACTAATAAAGGATTGGCATTAAGAGATTTAAGGAAAAGATTAGGTTTTAAAAAAGAAGAGGTAGCATGTATAGGCGATAGTTTTAATGATTTATATATGATAGAAGAGGCGCATCTTGGAGTAGCTGTAGCTAATGCTCATCCTGAAATTAAAAAAAGAGCAGATTATATAACAAAAAATGATAACAATCATGGAGCAGTAAAAGAAATAATAGAAAAATTTATATTATAGTCTGTTTAT
Source organism: Defluviitalea phaphyphila (assembly GCF_001466305.1). Classification (GTDB taxonomy): domain Bacteria; phylum Bacillota; class Clostridia; order Lachnospirales; family Defluviitaleaceae; genus Defluviitalea_A; species Defluviitalea_A phaphyphila. Next base: position 9,170 of record NZ_JWID01000011.1, on the reverse strand, counting down.
TAAAACTCTTGAATAAAATATAATAAGGGAATAATTAAGGAGTTTTTTAATGATACAATATAAAGAAATTTATAAAAAAATTTTTTTTAAACTATTAGAAGAGCTTCTATTTATCCTTATTTTTATATTTATAATCATGGGTATTTATATTCCCATTAAAAATATTTTAAATAAAACAAATAAAGGTAAAGAAACCATAAAAATTAATATTTCTAAAGAAGAAATTAAAAGTTCAATTTTAGACATGGATAAAGATAAAATAATAATTTAAAAATATGTTATAAAAATAAAAAATAGCCATGAATAATCATGACTATTTTTTATTTTATTTTATTTTCCATAATATGCTTTTTTATAAAGGTCTACTAATTCACTTACTAAAGGAAGTCTTGGATTAGCAGTTGTACATTGGTCTTCAAAAGCTCTATCTGCTAAGTATTCAACCTTTTCAAGGAATGAGTTTTCTTCTACACCACATTCTTTAATAGTTGCTGGGATATTAAGTTCTTTCATTAAGTTTCTAACAGCATTAGCTAAAGATTTAACTCCTTCTTCTGGAGTTGAAGCTGGAAGTCCTAGATGTTTTGCAATTTGAGCATATTTTTCTGGAGCAATGAATTTTTCATATTTTGGCCAAGAAACAAACTTAGTTGGACTAGTTTCACCATTGTATTCTATAACATAAGGAAGCAATATAGCATTAGCTCTTCCATGAGGTATATGGAATTCTCCTCCAAGTTTATGAGCTAAGGAGTGATTAATACCTAAGAATGCGTTTGTAAAGGCCATTCCAGCAATACAAGAAGCATTATGCATTTTTTCTCTAGCTACGGCATCATTACCATTGTGATAAGCCTTTGGTAGATATTCAAAAACTAATTCAATTGCTTTCATAGCTAGTGCATCAGTATAATCAGAAGCTAATATAGAAACATAAGCTTCAATTGCATGGGTTAATACATCAAGTCCAGTATCAGCAGTAACAGACTTTGGAACAGTCATAACAAATTCAGGGTCTACTATTGCTACATCAGGAGTTAGTTCATAATCAGCTAAAGGATATTTGATGTTTTTAGTTTTATCTGTAATAACAGCAAAGGAAGTAACTTCAGAACCAGTACCAGAAGTAGTAGGTATTGCTACCATTTTTGCTTTTTGACCCATTTTAGGGAATTTATAAATTCTTTTTCTAATATCCATAAATTTAAGAGCCATACCAGTAAAATCAGCTTCTGGATGTTCATAAAATAGCCACATTCCCTTAGCAACGTCCATAGCAGAACCACCACCAAGAGCTATAATTACATCAGGTTGAAACTTATTCATTAAGTCAACACCTTTATTAATTGTATCAAGAGATGGATCTGGTTCAACTTCACTAAATATTTCACAGTGTACATAATCAATTCTTTTTCTTAAATGATATAATACTTTATCCACATATCCAAGTTTAACCATAAAAGGATCTGTTACGATAAATGCACGGCTAATATTAGGCATTTTGCTTAAATATTGAATAGAACCTGCTTCAAAGTAAATTTTTTCTGGAACTTTAAACCATTGCATATTCACTCTTCTCTTCGCCACCCTTTTCTTATTAATTAGATTTACAGCTGTTACATTAGCAGTAGTGGAGTTTTTACCATAAGATCCACAGCCAAGAGTAAGGGAAGGCATATTAGTATTATAAATATCTCCAATAGCTCCATGAGTAGAAGGAGAATTTACAATAATACGTCCTGTTTTTAATCTATTAGAAAATTCTTCAATAACCTTATCATCATTAGAATGAATAACAGAACTATGACCAAGACCACCAAGTTCAACCATAGTTTCTGCCATTTTTATTCCTTCTTCTACATTTTTAGCTTTAACAACTGCTAAAACAGGGGATAGTTTTTCCCTAGATAAAGGATATTTTTCTCCTACTCCATCAATTTCACAACAAAGAACTTTAGTATCTTTTGGGATAGTAATACCAGCTAGTTCAGCAATTTTATAAGGAGGCATACCTACTATATTAGGATTAACTGCCATTTTTTCTAAATTAATAACTACTGGTTCTAATTTTTTAACCTCTTCTTTAGTTGCAAAGTAACATTTATGAGCCTTCATAAAATCAGTTACTTCTTTATATATAGGAGCTTCAATAATAGCAGCTTGTTCAGAAGCACAAATCATACCATTATCAAAGGATTTAGAAAGAATGAGGTCAGTAGCAGCTCTTTTTACATCTGCAGTTTTTTCAATAAAACATGGAACATTACCAGGTCCTACTCCAAGAGCAGGTTTACCAGTAGAATAAGCAGCCCTAACCATACCAGAACCACCAGTTGCTAAAACTAATGATACATTAGGATGATTCATAAGATATTGAGTTGCTTCAATAGAGGGACTTTCAATCCATTGAATACAATTTTTAGGAACACCTGCTTCGATAGCTGCATCTCTAAGAATTCTTGCAGCTTCAGCAGAACATTTTTGAGCAGATGGATGGAAAGCAAAAATAATAGGATTTCTTGTTTTAGCAGAGATAATAGATTTAAACATAGTAGTAGAAGTAGGATTAGTTACAGGAGTTACTCCTGCTATAATTCCAACAGGTTCTGCTATTTCCATATAATCTTCTTCATCATTTTCATTTATAATTCCAACAGTTTTTTCATACTTAATGCTATGATAAATATATTCTGTTGCAAAAATATTTTTAATAATTTTATCTTCATAAATACCTCTTTTGGTTTCATCAACAGCAAGCTTTGCAAGGTACATATGTTTATCAAGTCCAGCTAAAGCCATAGTCTTAACAATATTATCAATAGAATCTTGGTCTAACTTCATGTATTCACTAAGTGCTTGTTCTGCATTTTTAACTAGAGTATCCACCATAGTTTTAACATCTACTTGTGGAGTTTTTTCAACTTTTTTTTCTGCCATAATAAAACCTCCTTAAAATATGTTAAAAATTTAACAAATAGATTAAAATAAAAAAAAGGGGTAAAAACTTCGTTTGTTTTTTTATTAACATTTGTCTAAATGATATCATGAAATAATAGTATATGTCAACTAATATTAATAATAAAATTTATATAAAAATAACAAAAAAAATTTCTAAAACATGTTAAACATCACTAATTTATTAAGGGATATATAAAAATATTAATGATAAAAAAATAACGATTAGAAAAAAGTACCTGGGCTTCAGGGGGGAGAAGCTCCAGGTTGAGGGGGGATTTAGCGATGTACCTTACATTGGGTACACTTAAATAATAACCATTATATTTAAGTTTTATACATTATTTATTGAAAAAATTTTTATGTATGCTATAATAAAATAAACTATACGGATAAAATGGCGATGAAGAAAGAATAGTCTTATATTTCTATTAAAGAGAGTCAGTGGTAGGTGTAAACTGATATAGAATATAAGATGATCCACTTTCTTAGCTGCTGATGATGAATCAGAAGGTTTGTGACCTTTATCTCACTTAAAGGGGTTATATTTTTATATAACAAGATAGGTGGCAACGCGGGGAACTCTCGTCCTTTTTTAAAGGATGGGGGTTTATTTTTATATAGAAGGGAAAAATTAATATAAAATAAATAAGGAGGAATAACATGCTAGATGTAAAATTATTAAGAAATAACTTTGAAGAAGTAAAAAAAGCTTTACAAGGAAGAAAAGAAGATTTTAATTTAGATGATTTTAAAGATTTAGATGAAAAAAGGAGAAGTATTTTAAAAGAAGTAGAGCAATTAAAAAACAAACAAAATACTGTATCAAAACAAATTCCCCTTATGAAAAAAGAAGGTAAAGATGTATCTAAAATTTTAGAAGAAATGAAAAGCTTATCTAATAAAATAAAAGGACTAGATAGTGAATTAAAAGAAGTAGAAGAAAAATTAGAAAACCTTCTTTTAACTATTCCTAATATTCCGCACCCTTCTGTACCTAAAGGAGATAGCGATGAAGATAATGTAGAAATAAGAAGATTTGGAACTCCAAGAGAGTTTAACTTTGAACCAAAACCCCATTGGGATTTAGGTGAAGAATTAGATATATTAGATTTTGCAACAGCAGCAAAAATAACAGGAGCAAGATTTACAGTTTATAAAGGACTAGGGGCAAGATTAGAAAGAGCTCTTGTTAATTTTATGTTGGATATTCATACTACAAAACATGGGTATGAAGAAGTATTTCCACCATTCATGGTTCATAGGAGAAGTATGATAGGAACAGGACAACTTCCTAAATTTGAAGAAGATGCTTTTAAAGTAGAAAATACAGACTACTTTTTAGTTCCAACTGCAGAAGTTCCTGTGACTAATATGTATAGAGATCAAATTTTAGATGGAAATAAACTTCCTATAAAACATTGTGCCTATACAGCTTGTTTTAGAGCAGAAGCTGGGTCCGCAGGTAGAGATACAAGAGGAATTATTAGACAGCATCAATTTAATAAAGTAGAATTAGTTAAATTTACAAAGCCAGAAGATTCCTATGAAGAATTAGAAAAATTGACAAAAGATGCAGAAGAAATACTACAGCTTTTAGAAATACCTTATCGTGTTGTAAAAATATGTTTAGGAGATTTAGGATTTACTGCAGCAATGAAATACGATATAGAAGTATGGATGCCAAGCTATAATAGATATGTAGAAATATCTAGTTGTAGTAATTTTGAAAGCTTTCAAGCAAGAAGAGCCAATATAAAGTATAAGGATAAAATAGAGGATAAAGCTCAGTTTGTACACACTCTTAATGGTAGTGGAGTTGCTGTAGGAAGAACTACTGCAGCTATTTTAGAAAATTTCCAAGAAGAAGATGGAAGCATAATAATTCCAAAAGTTTTAAGACCATACATGGGTAATATAGAAAAAATAACCAAAAAATAAAGAGCCTAGGCTCTTTATTTTTTGGTTATTTTTAATCATTAAATAAAGATTCTATAATTTTAATAGCGTCTTCATCAACTACCTTATAAGTAATCTCAAGTCCACATCTATCCCCTTGTATAATACCTGCAGCTTTTAATTTAGATATATGTTGAGATACGGTGGACTGAGGGAGTCCAATACAGCTTTGCATATGGGATACATTACAACCTCCTCTATCTATAAGTCGTTTTACTATACAAAGTCTAGTAGGATGTCCTAATGCTTTTAAAATTTCTGCCTTCTTTTCAAATGCTTTTATATCCATATACTCACTCCAATATTTTTTAAATATTATAATATTATGATAACATATATAAGTCAGTATAATACAAAAAAATTTGAAATGCAATTTATATGTGCGTTAGCACAATTTATTTTGTGCTAAGATTTATTGATAAAGATAAATGATATGTTATAATATGCTTAAATTACAAAAAAAATTAAAAAATACGGCAAAGAAGCCTGTTCTAGTAACTAGAACAGGCTTTTGCTATATAAGAGGTGGTATGTTATGAAAACAGAAATAAATGAAATTAGTAAAATGTCAACCCAATATAATTTACATTCATGGTCTGTTCAAGGTAAAATAAATCCAATTGTAATGACTAAAGCAGAAGGAATTTATTTTTGGGACGAAAAAGGAAAACGTTATTATGATATGTCTTCTCAATTAGTAAATGTAAATATTGGACATGGAAATAAAAAAGTAATTAAAGCAATTCAAGACCAAGCTGAAAAATTAGCATTTGCAGCACCTTCATTTGCAGTTGATGTAAGGTCAAAACTTGCAAAAACTATAGTGGAATTAGCACCAGATAATATGGGAAAGGTATTTTTTACTTTAGGTGGAGCTGATGCTAATGAAAATGCTATAAAAATAGCTAAAATGTTTACAGGACGTAATAAAATTTTCTCAAGATATCGTTCATATCATGGAGCCACATATGGTGCAGCTAATTTAACAGGAGAACCTAGAAGATTTACTTGTGAACCAGGTATTACTGGATTTGTGAAATTTTTTGATCCATATCTTTATCGTGCTCCTATAACTTTTAAAAGTGAGGAAGAAGCCACTAAATACTATATTGATCAATTAAGAGAACAAATTATTTATGAAGGAAGAGAATCAGTGGCAGCCATATTTTTAGAAACTATCACAGGAAGTAATGGAATCATTATACCTCCAAAGGGATATATGCAAGGTGTAAGAGAGATTTGTGATGAATTTGGAATTTTAATGGTATGCGATGAAGTAATGTGTGGTTTTGGAAGGACTGGAGAATGGTTTGGAATCAATAACTATGATGTAAAACCAGATATTATAACTTTTGCAAAAGGAATTACTTGTGGTTATGCACCTCTTGGAGGAGTTATTGTAAGCAAAGAAATAGCAGATTATTTTGATAATAATTTTTTAAGCTGTGGACTTACATATTCTGCTCATTTATTAGGATGTGCCGCAGGCTTAGCAACTATAGAAGTATATAAAGAAGAAGGCTTAATAGAAAAAGCAAAGAAAAGAGGAGCTTATTTAGGAAAATTATTAGAAGAACTTAAATCAAAACATCCATGTGTAGGAGATGTTAGGTATATAGGATTATTTTCATCAATAGAATTAGTAAAAGATAAAGAGACTAAAGAACCTTTAGTTGAATATGGTAAAGACCCAGATGGAATTATGAATAAAATATTAGGAATGTTAAAAGCAGAAGGATTTTATCATTATTCCCATGAAAATATATTAATTATCGCACCTCCATTAATAATTACAGAAAAAGAACTTGATGAATCAATGAAAATTATGGATAAAGTATTAAGTGAAGTCGATAAAATGTTATAATAGTTGTATTACAATTATTTTTATATAGGAGGAAATTTATGAGTTTAAAATATCATATGCCCACAAAAGTTTTTATAGGGGAAAATTGCATTATCGAAAATAAGGAAGTATTTAAATCATTAGGAAAGAAGGCATTAATTGTAACAGGAGCCCGTTCAGCTAAAATAAATGGGTCACAATCAGATGTTATATCTGCCCTTGATTCAGTAGGAATTAGTTACTTAATATTTGATAAAGTTATGAGTAATCCAACTATAGCTTGTGTTTATGAAGGAGCTAAAATAGCAAGGGAAAATAATGTAGATTTTATAATAGCTATTGGTGGAGGTTCTCCAATGGACGCTGGTAAAGCTATAGCTTTATTAGCAGCTCAGGATATAAAAGAAGAAAATTTATTTTCTGGAGTTTATGAAAATAAAGTTTTACCAATGGTATATATTCCTACAACAGCAGGGACTGGTTCTGAAGTTACTCAATACTCCATTTTAACCAATGATAAAGCTAAAACTAAAATGAGTATTGCAACAGAATTAATATTTCCTACTATTGCATTTTTAGATGCTAAATATACCTTACAATTACCTTTAACAACAACTATTAATACAGCAGTGGATGCCCTATCCCATGCAGTAGAAGGAATGCTTTCTATTAAAGCTTCATTTATCAGTGATACGCTAGCTTGTGAAAGCATTAAAATGATTACAAATTGTATTCCAAAAATATTAAAATCCTTAAAAAATCCTGATATTGTAATTGATAAAAATACAAGAGAACAATTATTATATGCATCTTTTATGGCGGGGATTGTTATTGCACAAACGGGAACAACAGCCGTTCATGCAATGGGATATTCCCTAACATATTTTAAAGATATTGACCATGGAAGAGCAAATGGATTATTACTAGGAGAATTTTTAAAATTTGTGGAAAAAGAAAATCCAGACCGTATCAAAAAAATATTAGAAGCAATGAATCTTAACAGTACAGAAGAATTTATTAACCTTATGGATGAATTACTTGGCACAAAAGAAAATATTACTCGTGATGAAATAGATGAATACAGTGATATAGCAATGAAAACTAAAAACATAAGTAATTGCATTGTTAAACCTAAAAAAGAAGACTTAATTAAAATGTATCAAGAAGTTTTTAATTAATAATATATTTAAATTAAAAAATAAGATTAAAAAGGCAACGAAGCTTTTATAATAACATAGCTTCGTTGTCTTTTTTATATTTATAAAAAAGACTTAAAGAGATATTTATCTAACATTTTACTACATCACTATATCAAACACAAGGATATGGTAAGATTATTACATGATTATTGCACTTTTACTTGTATATTTATTTTGTATATGGTTAACAGAAAGTAGATTGTCAGATATATTTGAAAATATGTGACAATTAGTTTTAGAAGTATTAATGAATTAACTGATGAATTATCAGAAAAATATTTAGTTGTATAACTTTAATATTTAAAACTTTTTAAGAAATTTTTTTTAATATGTTTTAATCTATGAAATACAAAAAGGATTTAATAATATACATTGACAGGGTAAAATCAATGTGATATACTATACCAAGCGGTAATGGAGAAGTACTCAAGTGGCTGAAGAGGTGCCCCTGCTAAGGGCATAGGTCGAGTAATCGGCGCGAGGGTTCAAATCCCTCCTTCTCCGTTTTAAAAAAATAAACTCTGCATATGCAGGGTTTATTTTTTTTGTCTTGATTTTGGATTTTTAGATTTTTTAATAAAATATAGTTGAAAAATGGAAAATTTGTTGCTATACTATGTTTTAAAAGTAAAAATTTTTAAATAATTTAATAAGTGGAGGGTAAAAGATGAATGAACAATTAATAAAATCCTTGACCCAAATTATAATAAACATATCGCAAAATAAAGATAAACTTTTAAATGAGAAAAAACTAAAATATAAGATGACTTTTAATGAAATGAGAGTTATGGAAATCATAGGTACTAGTAAAAATCCGAAAAAGATGAAAGATATAGCAAAAATTATGGGGATGACAAAAGGAGGTATAACTTTTTTAATAGATAAATTAGAAAAAAAAGGATTAGTTAAAAGACAAAAGAACGAAGTTGATAGAAGAGTATTATACATAGAACTTACAAAAAAAGGGGAAAGATTTTTCACAGAATATAGCAAGAATAAATATGATATATTATACAAATGGGTAGAAAATATGAACCCTTCCAACAAACAAGTTGTAATGGAAGAATTTAATAGGGCTTTAGAAATAGTAGAACAGTCAGTATAAGTAAAAAGTAAAGCAAAATGCTTTTCTAAATTGCAATATTAAATGCAACACTTATGTTTAGTAGAAATCATGCTTGATTTTAGGTGTTAAAGTATAAAATTAGCCTTAA
>NZ_JWID01000010.1 GCF_001466305.1 Defluviitalea phaphyphila | reverse complement strand
TCAAAGTGTGACTCTACCTACCCAAATACCTATCCTTAATATCCAAATATACCAATATATTCTATTATTCTATTGGCTATATCCAAAGAGTTGTCGTACCCGCCGCTTTGTAGTCTTTACTGCTTTCTCGTCTTTATCTGCTCCTATAAACCGTCTACCAAGCAGAACTGAACAGACGGCAACAGTACCCCCTCCAACACAAAGGTCAGCTACGGTATTTCCGGGGTCTGTAAATCGCTGTATAAGCTCAGATACCAGCTCTTCAGGTGTTCCCCATTCGTGATGCATTTTATCAGTAGCACTATCACTGGTAGGTCTGTTTATGTAATCGGATATTATATCGCCACTGTATTTACCTTTGACAAACCAAAGCACAAACCGAATCTTGCTCTGTACTTTTAACCAACTTACAGACGTAGGAGAGCCTTGCGGTAATGGACACGTTAAAAGCCAGTGATAGCGTAACCTCTTATCAGACGACAATGCGTCCATAACCTCAGGTAGACAGCTACCCCCTACAAGAACAAGTAAATTGCCTCCATCACGGAGTTTACTGGCAGCAACTTTACTTATACCTTCGCACACCTCAGGCGACGATTTACCCCANCAAGAACAAGTAAATTGCCTCCATCACGGAGTTTACTGGCAGCAACTTTACTTATACCTTCGCACACCTCAGGCGACGATTTACCCCACGGCGGGTCACATATACATAAATCAACGCTATTATCCCTTATCCAGTCAAACTGTCCAACCTGCCTGACGTCAGCAACCCTGATATCTACGTCATTTATGTTCAAAACTACTCTTGCATCCTTACGTTTTTGCCTTTTCTCTCTTTCAAGGTAAGCCTGTGCGACACAAGGACTTTTTATTTGTGGGTGTGTCATCATATAGTCAAGCACATCAAGCCTTTTAATAGCGCGCAGTCCTCGTGGATTCAAAGTTTCCAATAAGCCTTTATTTGCTTGTATATACGGGTGGTTCATCCACTCCTCGTCCTCATTAGACAGATGGTCGAATCGACCACTTTGAATCATTTCTTGACGCACCCTACCGACCGTGGAATGAGAAACACCCAATGCACGAGCGACGCTTCTATCGGACAGTTCCCAAGCGTTTTTTAGATATTCTTGGATTTTCTTTTGCTTTTCAGTTAGTCGAGCTATGCCTATCACCTCCTCTACGCAGATTTTAACACATACTACACACATTAGGCCAGTCTTACCTGTGCTAAATATCTTAGGACGATAAAGAACACTCGCATTTTTTATTAGTAAAATCCCCCGCAAAATCAGGCCATTCATAAAACACCCCATAAAAACGAGTTTATTGGGGGTATATCAATGGCAAGAGGACAATCAGCAGTAGCATATACATTACCAAGAGGTGGTGTATGCGTGGCTGAGAAGAATAAGGAAAGAAAAAAGAATAATGTTGTAGAGGAGTTTAAGATAGGCAATACCCGTATAAAGATATGTGATGATTATTGCTATAATCGCAGCGATAAAGACATTGAGGATATCTTAGCTAGTATAGCCCGCAAAGCACAGGAGCACTTTTCAGTAGCAGCGGAGCAATAATAATATACATAAGCATAAACGCCCGCAATTCCTTTAATTCCAAGGGGTTGCGGGTATTTTATTGGCTATCACTTATAACATTATGGTACTAATTCTTCAGTTCCAATATCTGTAAGAATAGCTTTAGCTTGATTAGTAGGCATGGTCCATCTTTGGGTAAGATATCTTATTCCAGCTGATAATTCTCCATCAGGACCTCCAAATTGTTCTAAAATCATAGCTGCAAGAGTAGGGTTGCAACTATCAACTTTAACTGGATATTCTAATTTCTTTTCATAGATCCACATGACATATCCTCCTTACATGTATGTTCATTTTCCCAAGGCCAAGGAGATTCTATCCATTGCCAAGGATATTGGCTAGGAGCATATCCGAAATTAGTTAATGGGCCAAATTGTCTTTCGTACATAATCTTAGCGTTCATTAATTCTTGAGTAAGTTTATTATAGTCCATAAGAGCTTGTTGATGGGTAGGATGGGTATCTAAATATAAATTAAGTTCAATTACTGCAAATTCTAATTCTTGTATTTTTCTTAAGCATTGTTCCCTATGCATTATATCCATATATATCCTCCTTTATTTATTTTTTGAATATGGTTGATAAAGATTAGGAAATAAGGTTCCTTTTTTTAATGCTTCATTTAATGGGAATAAATTATCATAAGGTTGATCTAGAATATAAGTCCTAGCGAGTTGAATATTTTTTGGCATTACAGGCATCATGGGAAAAGGCATGTGTTTTGGCATATTATTAGATGTATTCATTAAACGCACACTCCTTTATTTTTTTATAATATTTTATACATAAATAGGAATAAATGTGAAAAAATTATATGATTTTTAAGATATAAAATATGTTGTAACTATAAATTTAACACTATATAATAATGATTGATTGTTATTTTAATGTATAATAGACATACTATTTATAGATAATTTTATTTAATGAAATTGTTGAATTAAGTATAAATTTCAATTTATCTATAAAAAAAACAAGGAGGAATAGAATTGGAGAAAGAATTTCGTTCAGGATTTGTAACTTTAATAGGAAGACCTAATGTAGGGAAATCCACATTGATGAATACTCTTGTAGGAGAAAAAATAGCTATTATGTCTGATAAACCTCAAACTACAAGAAATAGAATACAAAGTATTTTAACTAAAGATGATTTTCAAATAGTATTTATTGATACTCCAGGTATTCATAAACCTAAGCATAAATTAGGAGAATATATGGTAAAAGTTGCTTCAAACACTTTAAATGAAGTGGATATAGTATTAATGCTTGTAGAACCTTCTAAAGTTATAGGACAAGGAGACAGATTTATAATTTCTCAATTAGAAAATATTAAAACTCCTGTGGTTTTAGTTATCAATAAAATTGATACAGTAGAAAAAGAAACATTATTAGAAATAATAGATTCATATAAGGATCTTTATAACTTTGCTCATATAGTTCCTATTTCAGCATATACAGGAGAAAATTGTGATAGATTATTAAAAGTAGTTAGTGAAATGCTTCCGCAAGGGCCTAAATATTTTCCAGAAGATATGATTACTGATCAACCAGAAAAACAGTTAGTGGCAGAGTTAATTAGAGAAAAAGCTCTTCATTTATTACAAAAAGAAATCCCTCATGGAATTGCAGTAGAAATAGAAAGTATGAATAGTCGAGAAAATAAGGATATAGTTGATATTCAAGCAGTTATATATTGTGAAAGAGATTCTCATAAGGCAATTATAATTGGGAAACAAGGTTCTATGTTAAAGCAAATTGGAAGTAGAGCAAGAAAAGATATAGAAAGACTTTTAGGATCAAAAGTATTTTTAGAATTATGGGTAAAGGTGAAAAAGAATTGGAGAAATGATTTGATTAAATTAAAAAATTTTGGATTTGATACAAAATCTATTTGAAAAACCATAAGGGCTGTATTACAATAAAATCGTGAACTTAAAAATGGGGTGAAAAAATGGAGCAGATAAAATTGTTGGATGAAATTAAAAATTTAATTGAGGGTAATAAAAATAGAGAACTAATAGATATAATACAAGACCTTCATCCAGCAGATATTGTAGAAATTCTGCTCGATTTAGATGAAGAAAGTCAAAAATATTTTTTTAAACTTCTTCCCCATGATATAGCAGCAGAAGTCTTAAATGAGGTGGATGGAGATACATTTTCATCAATTCTTGAAGTTTTAACAGAAGAAAAAACTACAGAAATTCTAGATGAAATGTCTTTAGATGATGTAGCAGATATTCTTGGAGAATTATCAGAAAATGAACAAAGCAAAATTATAAAGTTATTTGACCACGAAGATGCTACTGACATCCGAGATTTAATGCATTATAGTGAAGATACAGCTGGTGGTATTATGACCACAGAGTTTGTATCTGTTAAAGAAGATATGACTATATCTCAGGCTATAGAAGAACTTAGGAATATGGCAAGTGAAGCAGAAACGATTTATTATGTTTATGTTACAGATTATATTGGAACTTTAGTGGGAGTTTTATCTCTTAGAGAAATTATTATTAGTAACCCCAATTTACTTGTATCTGAAGTTATGCAAAGTAATGTAATATACGTTAATGTAAATATGGACCAAGAAGAAGTAGCAAAGTCAGTAGCAAAGTATGATTTGCTTGCAATTCCTGTAGTAGATGATGATACAATTCTTCAAGGAATTATTACTGTTGATGATATTTTAGATGTTATGGAAGAGGAAGCTACAGAAGATATTTATAGAATAGCAGGTACTAGTGAAATCGAATATAATGAAAATGATACTAATATTAATCATTTAGTATCTTCTGTGAAATCGAGACTTCCATGGCTTATGATAACTTTAGCTGGAAGTTTTATAACTGGTGCAGTTATTACAGGATTTGAATCTCAAATAAGCAATAATGCTGCATTAGTAAAGTTTATGCCTGCCTTAACAGGGATGGGTGGAAATATAGGAACTCAGTCTTCTACTCTTACAGTAAGAGGAATTGCAACAGGAAGAATAAATAGTAAAGAAATTTCTAAAAATCTATTTAGGGAGGCTTTAGTTGGGATAGCTATAGGAATTGTTTGCGGAATCGCTATTAGTCTTTTTGCAGGATTTGTATTTAATCAACCTCAGTTGGGGTCAATTGTAGGGATAGCTATGATTGCAAATATGCTTACTGCTTCCATAATAGGAACTTTAGCACCATTAATTTTTAAAAATGTTGGTATTGATCCTGCAGTTGCATCGGCACCATTTATTTCAACTACTATTGATATTACAGGAAATATTATTTATTTTACTTTAGTAAAATTAATGACATAAATTAAATATTTATTAATTATTTTGTCAAGGGATATAGTACTGGTAAGTTTTTTGTAGTATATAAAGCAGTTAAGAGGGTACCCTAATAGTATAAATTTAAAGATAGGGGGAACTCATATGCTTAAAAAAATATTTTGGGATGTTTTTCAAAAAACAGGTAGTATAGAAGCTTATCTTGCTTCTAAGGAATGTGAGCATAATGATTATGATTTAGAAATCTCTAAGGAAGTATTTCCTAATATAAAAAGTGAAATATATAGAAAAGATATAAAGAAAGATGAATAATATGAAACATATTAGTGTAAAAGGATTAGTTATAAAGGAAATTAATGTTGGAGAATCAGATAAAATTATTAAAATATTTACTAAAGATATAGGGAAAATATCAGCTTCAGCAAAAGGAGCAAGAAAACAAAAGAGTCATTTAATTGCAGGAACTCAAATTTTTTCGTATTGTGATTTTTTGATTTATCAAGGGAAAAATTATAATATTATACAGCAGTTAGAAGTAATTAATATATTTCATGGCATACGAGAGGATATAATAAAATTAACGTATGCCTCATATTTTTTAGAATTATTAGATGGAGTTACAGAAGAAAATCAGCCAAATAAAGAGCTTCTTTTACTTACATTAAAAACTTTATATGCTTTAGAAAAAACTAGTATAAATCCTAAATTAATTGCTAGAATTTACGAATTAAGACTAATGTCTTTAATAGGTTATATGCCAGAAGTTATACAATGTGTAAGTTGTAGAAATAAAGAAAATATATATAGATTTAGCTCTAAATTAGGAGGAGTTATTTGTAATAATTGTGTTAAACAAGATGAATATCCACATAAAATGTCTAAGACTACATGGTATACTATTCAATACATATTGTTTTCTGATCTAAATAATTTATTTAAATTTACTATTAACGATTCCACATTAGAGGAATTAGAAAAAATAACTAAAAACTATATGTCATATCATATAGAAAGAAAATTCAACACTTTAGATTTTTTAAAAGAGATAGAAGATTTTTATGGTTAATTTTATATTGACAAAATTTAATGAATTTGTTAGATTGATTAATGATAATTTTAAATAATGAAAATAAAGATACTGCGATGATAAAGAGGAGTAACTAAGTTAATTTTACAAAGCGAGTCAGGGATGGTGGGAGCCTGATAAAATTGCTTAGTGAAGGGCACTTTTGAGCAGAATGATTATTAAAGTGGATGCATTGCATCAAAAAGGGTGGAACCGCGGAAGTAAAACCTTTCGTCCCTTATTTAGAAGGGATGAATAGGTTTTTTTATTTATGCAAATATTAAAATGCAAAGCAGGAGGTTTAAATATGGAAAAAAACATGGAAAAAATTGTTGCTTTATCTAAGTCAAGAGGATTTATTTATCCAGGGTCAGAGATTTACGGAGGATTATCTAATACATGGGATTATGGACCTCTAGGAGTAGAACTTAAAAATAATATAAAAAAGGCTTGGTGGAAAAAATTTATTCAAGAAAATCCTTATAATGTAGGCGTGGATTGTGCCATTTTAATGAATCCTCAGGTATGGGTAGCTTCAGGACATGTAGGAGGATTTAATGACCCTCTTATGGACTGTAAAGACTGTAAAGAGAGATTTAGAGCAGATCAGTTAATAGAAAATTATATGAAAGAAAATAATATAGAAGGCTCTGTAGATGGTTGGGATAATGATAAGATGAAAAATTATATTGATGAAAATAATATAAATTGTCCAAATTGTGGAGCTCATAATTTTACAGATATAAGACAATTCAACCTTATGTTTAAGACTTTTCAAGGAGTTACAGAAGATTCTAAAAACGTTGTTTATTTACGTCCGGAAACAGCCCAAGGTATTTTTATTAATTTTAAAAATGTACAAAGAACTAGTAGAAAAAAAATACCTTTCGGTATAGGACAAATAGGAAAATCTTTTAGAAATGAGATTACTCCAGGAAATTTTATATTTCGTACTAGAGAATTTGAACAAATGGAATTAGAATTTTTCTGTGAACCGGGTAAAGATTTAGAATGGTTTGATTACTGGAAAGAATTTTGTAAACAATGGCTTTTATCTTTAGGAATTAAAGAAGATAACATTAGAATAAGAGACCATTCTAAAGAAGAGTTGTCCCATTATAGTAATGCTACTTCTGATATAGAATATTTATTTCCTTTTGGATGGGGAGAACTTTGGGGTATAGCAGATAGAACAGATTTTGATTTAAAACAACATCAAGAGCATTCAGGACAAGACATGAGTTATTTTGACCCTAATACTAATGAAAAATATATTCCTTATTGTATTGAACCTTCTTTAGGTGCAGATAGAGTAACCTTAGCTTTTCTTTGCGAAGCTTATGATGAAGAAGAAGTATCAAAGGGAGAAGTAAGAAAAGTTCTTAGATTTCATCCTGCAATAGCCCCTGTAAAAGCTGCAGTTTTCCCACTTTCTAAAAAGCTTTCTGAACAAGCATTTAAAATATATGAAAAATTAAGTAAATTATACAATGTAGAATTCGATGAAAGTGGAAGTATTGGTAAAAGATATAGAAGACAAGATGAAATAGGAACACCATTTTGTATTACTTATGATTTTGATTCTGAGACAGATGGTGCAGTAACTATTAGAAATAGAGATACTATGGAACAGGAAAGGGTAAAAATTGATGATTTAGAAAATTATTTAAAAGAGAAATTATATTTTTAAAAAATTTTTTAAAACCCCTATAAATTTTAAATATTTATGATATAATCAAGAATTGGATAGACAAAACTTACATATAGATAAAAATAGATAGATATGTCCCCCAATAAAAATAGTTTTGCCTATCTATAAAATAAATACTTTACAGGAGGTAATTTCAATGAGCAAACAGTTTGTTTACATGTTCAGTGAAGGAAATGCATCAATGAGGAATTTACTTGGTGGTAAGGGTGCTAATTTAGCAGAAATGACAAGATTAGGGCTTCCTATACCACAAGGTTTTACTGTTTCAACAGAAGCATGTAATGAATATTATAAAAACAACCAAAAAATTTCTAAAGATATTGTAGAGCAAATAGAAAAAGCTTTATCAAAGTTAGAAGAAATTTCAGGCAAAAAATTTGGAGATATTAAAAATCCATTATTAGTTTCTGTTCGTTCTGGTGCAAGAGTTTCTATGCCTGGAATGATGGATACAATTTTAAATTTAGGATTAAATGATAAAGCAGTTGAAGGATTTGCAGAAGCTACACAAAATCCAAGATTTGCTTATGATTCTTATAGAAGATTTATTCAAATGTTTGCGGATGTTGTTATGGGTATTTCTAAATCTAAATTTGAAAGAGTTTTAGATGAAATAAAAGAAGAAAAGGGAGTAGAATTTGATACTGATTTAACAGCAGAAGATATGAAAAATGTTGTTGTTAAATTCAAAGAATTATATAAACAAGAAAAGGGAGAAGATTTTCCGCAAGATCCAAAGATTCAATTAATGGAAGCAGTTACGGCAGTATTTCGTTCTTGGAATAATCCTCGTGCCATTGTATATAGAAGAATGAATGATATTCCAAATAGTTGGGGAACAGCTGTTAATGTTCAAATGATGGTATTTGGGAATATGGGAAATACATCAGGAACAGGAGTTGCATTTACAAGAAATCCTGCTACAGGAGAAAAAGCAATTTATGGTGAATATTTAATTAATGCACAAGGAGAAGACGTAGTTGCTGGAATTCGCACTCCAAAACCAATTAAAACTTTAGAAGAAGATATGCCAGAGGTATACAAGCAATTCTTAGAAATAGCTAATAAACTTGAAAAACATTATAAAGATATGCAAGATATGGAATTTACTATTGAAAATAAAAAATTATATTTTCTTCAAACTCGTAATGGTAAAAGAACAGCTGCTGCAGCATTAAAAATAGCAGTAGATTTAGTTGATGAAGGTCTTATTACAGAAGAAGAAGCATTACTAAAAGTTGATCCAAAACAATTAGACCAATTACTTCATCCAATGTTTGATATGCAAGCTTTAAAAGCTGCAAAACCAATTGGAAGAGGACTTCCAGCATCTCCAGGAGCTGCAGCTGGAAAAGTATATTTTACTGCTGAAGATGCAAAAGCTGCAAAAGAAGCTGGAGAAAGAGTTATTTTAGTTCGCCTTGAAACATCTCCAGAAGATATTGAAGGAATGGCAGCTGCGGAAGGTATTTTAACTGTTCGTGGAGGAATGACATCTCATGCTGCTGTAGTAGCTAGAGGAATGGGAACTTGTTGTGTATCTGGACTAGGCGAAATTAAAATGAATGAAGAAGAAAAATACTTTGAATTAGGTGGAAAAATTATTAAAGAAGGCGATTACATATCATTAGATGGTTCTACTGGTAATGTTTATGGAGAAGATATTCCTACAGTTGAACCTAAGATTTCAGGAGATTTTGCTAGATTTATGGCATGGGCTGATAAAACAAGAACACTTCAAGTTAGAACTAATGCAGATACACCAAAAGATGCTAAAAAAGCTGTTGAATTTGGAGCAGAGGGAATAGGATTAACTCGTACAGAGCATATGTTTTTTGAAGAAGATCGTATTCCAAAGGTTCGTAAAATGATTCTTTCTAAAACAGAAGAAGAAAGAAGAAAAGCTTTAGAAGATCTTCTTCCATTACAAAGAGAAGACTTTATTGGAATTTATGAAGCTATGGAAGGACGCCCAGTGACTGTACGACTTTTAGATCCACCTCTTCATGAATTTTTACCACAAGAAGATGAAGATATTAAAGAATTGGCTAAAGATATGGGAGTATCCTTTGAAGAATTAAAGAATACTGTAGAATCTTTACATGAGTTTAATCCAATGATGGGTCATCGTGGATGTCGTTTGGCAGTATCTTATCCTGAAATTGCAGAAATGCAAACAAAAGCAATTATTCAAGCTGCTATTAAAGTTAAAAAAGATAAAGGATATGATATAGTACCAGAAATTATGATTCCATTAGTAGGAGAAATAAAAGAATTAGAGTATGTTAAATCTGTTGTTGTAAAAACAGCTGATGAAGTAATTAAAGAATCAGGAATAGATTTAAATTATAAAATAGGTACAATGATTGAAATTCCAAGGGCTGCAGTTACTGCAGATGAAATTGCTAAAGAAGCTGAATTTTTCTCCTTTGGAACTAATGACTTAACACAAATGACTTTTGGATTTTCTCGTGATGATGCAGGTAAATTCTTAGAAGATTATTATGAAAAACAAATTTACGAATTTGATCCATTTGCTAGATTAGACCAAACAGGAGTAGGAGCATTAGTTGAAATGGCAGCTCAGAAAGGTCGTTCAACAAGACCAGATATAAAATTAGGTATTTGTGGAGAACATGGAGGAGATCCTTCTTCTATTGAATTTTGTCATAGAATAGGATTAAATTATGTATCTTGTTCACCATTTAGAGTACCTATTGCAAGATTAGCAGCAGCACAAGCAGCTGTTAAAAATAAAAATTAATTATTTTTATAAGTTGCTAGGTATTGTCTTTTGTTTATAAAAGACAATACCTATTTATTTGCAAAAAATTATTGTTTAATACATTATTAATAATTTTAAAATATAGCATAATAGAAAAACAAAAAAGAGTATTATTCCTTTATTTTTAAGGAAAATACTCTTTTTTATTATAAAATATAATTAAGTGAATTTTTAATTAAATTATATTTATAATTACAATTCTAAAGAACAAGGTGTTGTACATCCTAAAGAAGCTTCTACTGTAATATCTGCTTCTATAGGGAAAACTCCTGCTCCTAGGAATATTTGATTGTCAGAGGAGGTAGGAGTAACGGATTCTACGGTGTTTTGTATAGATACTTGATTAAATACGGAAGTAGACACTACAGTAAATTTAATTGTTTTTTTAATGGATCCACCAGAAGGTATAGAAATATTATTACAAACAATATTAATTCTTAATGGACCAACTAGATCGGTATTTACAGGAACTATTTCTTGGCTATTAGCAAAGGTTGCTGTACATCCGTCAAAACTGGTAAATCTAAGGGTGACGCCACTAGGAATAAAGATATTATCTACTATATCTACAGTAGTAGAAGGAGATTGACCAACAGATGATAAGGTAACTTGGAATTCTCCAGTATTAGTATCAGTTATTTGGCAACATTTTGTAGTATTAATTTGTACAGCATTTAATGTAGTTGTACATGTGGCAGTAGCTTCTGTGTCAGTTGCTGATGCCTGTGCTGTATTAGATATACGATATATTCCAGGAACTTCAATAGCTGTAATAGGAATAATATAGTTAATATTTACAACTTGACTTGGATCAATATTTCCTAAATTTCCACTAATAATAATTTCGCCAGGTAAAAGAGTGTTAACAGTCAAATTACCGGGAGTAACAATAATATTGCCCAAGGTAAAGTTATTAGGAATGGTTAAAACATCCCTAAATTGAACATTGTCTAATCTTGCGTTACCAATATTACTTACAGTTAATTGATAATTTAATATAGCTTCATTATTTTGAATAGTATAATTGCAATTTTTAGAAATACTTAAAGTTCCTTGTGGATTACATTCTGGTACTAAAAATCCACCATTACAGTCAAAAATCAATAAATCTGTAGATGCTTTTACGTCTATTGGTTGAGTAGCAACAGGGAAATTTCCATTTATCTCTCACAAACCCCTTTATCAAAGCGATCGTTTGTTTCAATTTTTAACCATTTAAATCCTTCAGGAGCAAGACCGAAGTTAGGGTCATCTGTAATCAATTCAAATTCTATTTCTGTAAATTCTCCACAGCCATCAATTTTTTCACTTACAATAATGTTTTCAATAGGAATAGATGAGCAAATAGGAATTAGAATATTACTAATTGCACTAGTATCTTGATCACAGTCGGTTAAAAATTTATAACTCCAGTAAGATTTTCCACTTTCAGGGTCAAAACAGGGGTTATTAACTACTCGACCATCTGGAATAGTTTGACATTTAGGTTGCGCTACTGAAATACCATTTATAGAGCCACAACAATTTAAGTTTTCATGAGGAGTACAATTACATTCTTGAATAATATCTGCCATAAATATGACACCTCCTAATTATTTTCTACAATATTATATGAAATAAGAACTTTTATGTTACCAAAAGGGAAAGAATTTTGTATAAATTTTGATATATGATATATTTTAATAAATAAAATTCATATAAATAAAATTAAGTTTAATATAATAAATATGTTTAAAATCCTATTCTTTTTTGATAGATTTGAAGGATTTTGAAATAAAGTGTAGTATATATAAGATAAAAGGGTTTCTAAGGATGTTAGATAGGTGGTGAAATAGATGAATCTCAGAGAGATACAAGAAAAAAGAGAAGAAGAATTTTTAAGTCCTTATGCAGTTAAAAGTAAAAATAGTAGAGGCAGAAAAATAGAAGAAAAAAAATGTGATGTACGTACAGATTTTCAAAGAGATAGAGATAGAATTATTCACTGCAAAACTTTTAGAAGATTAAAACATAAAACTCAAGTTTTTATTTCTCCAGAAGGAGATCACTACCGAACTAGACTTACTCATACATTAGAAGTTTCTCAAATTGCAAGAACTATAGCGAGAGCTTTATCATTAAATGAAGATTTAACTGAAGCTATTGCCCTAGGTCATGATCTTGGGCATACTCCTTTTGGCCATGCGGGAGAACAAGTTTTAAATGAAATATCTCCTTTAGGATTTAAACATTATGAACAAAGTCTTAGAGTTGTTGATATATTAGAAAGAAATGGGAGAGGATTGAATCTTACATGGGAAGTAAGGGATGGAATTATTAATCATCCAACTAAAGGAACTCCTAGTACTTTAGAAGGGAAAATTGTTCAATTATCAGATAAAATTGCATATATAAATCATGACATAGATGATGCAATAAGAGGAAAAATTATAAAAGAAGAAGATCTACCTAAAGATTGTATTGAAATTTTAGGAGATAATTTTAGCAAAAGAATTAATACTATGATTAGAGATATAATTAAAAATAGTATAGGGAAACCTGATATTATTATGAGCAAAGAAGTAGAAAGAAGTATGAAAAAATTACGTAAATTTATGTTTGAACATGTGTATATAGGTTCTTTAGCAAAAAAGGAAGAAAAAAAAGCTCAACATATTGTAAAACAGTTATATAAATTTTTTGTAAAACATCCTGAAAAGATTCCTAAAGAATTTTATTCTATTTATGAAGAAGAAAATAAAACAAAAGAAAGAATAGTGTGTGATTATATAGCAGGGATGACGGATAGATATGCTATAAAAAAATATTGTGAAATATATGTACCTTCTTCCTGGAATATTTATTAAGAGGGGAAAATATGAAGAACATTAGAATTGTTATAGATGGAGATAGTTGTCCAGTAATAAAAATTATCGAAGATATATCAATAAAATATAATATTACTGCTATTTTATTTTGTAGTTATTGTCATGTACCAAATAAAAAAAGTAATATAAAATATTGTATTGTTGATTCATATCCACAAGCAGTGGATTTAGCTATTATAAATGATATAAAAAACGGAGATATTGTAGTTACTCAAGATTATGGGTTGGCATCCATTGTTTTATCTAAAGGAGCAAGAGCAATTTCTCCTAATGGGAAAATTTACTTAAATGAAAGTATAGATATATTGTTATATAATAGACATTTAAATAAAGAGATAAGAAAAGCTGGAGGAAAAATCAAAGGAAATCACAAAAGAAATAGAAAAGATAATATTAATTTTGAAAGAAATTTAATAAGACTTATAGAAGATACTCAAAATTTACTATGAGAAATATATTAAAAATTAAAATAAATATATATTTTTTTATGTAATTTTTATAAAGATGAAAAATATTAAAATTGTTGAAGGATTAAAAGGTATTATGTCGAAATAATTAAGGTAGATTTCTATAGAATAATATTTAAAGATAAGGGGATCAAAATGTATTATTCAGAGGAGATCATAGAGGAAGTTCGCAGCCAAAATGATTTGGTTGACGTAGTTTCCGAATATGTTAAATTGAAAAAAAAAGGAAGCTCATATTTTGGATTGTGTCCATTTCATAATGAAGATACTCCCTCTTTTTCTGTTAGTCCTGACAAACAAATGTATTATTGTTTTGGATGTCAAGCAGGAGGAAATGTATTTACGTTTATTATGCAAATAGAAAATTTTAGTTTTATAGAAGCTGTAAAATATTTAGCTGAAAGAGCTCATATTAATTTGCCTGAATCTGAATATTCAGGAGAAACTAGAAAAAAACTAGAGGAAAAGAAAATATTACTTAATATTCATAAAGAGGCTGCGAAATATTTTTATGCTAATTTACATTCTTCTAGAGGAAGAACAGCAGTAGAATATTTAGAAAAAAGAAAATTACAAAAAAGAACTCAAAAATTATTTGGTATAGGATATTCTAATATAGATTTTAATGACCTATATAAATATTTATTATATAAAGGATACAATGAAGAACATATACTTAAAAGTGGACTAGTTATTTCTAAAAAGAATGGAAAAAGTCATATTGATAGATTTCGTAACAGAATAATGTTTCCTATTTTTGATGTTCATAATCAGATTATTGCTTTTGGAGGGAGAGTTTTAGATGATAGTTTACCTAAATATATGAATTCTCCAGATACCCCTTTATTTGATAAAAGTAAAAATTTATATGGATTAAATTATGCTAGAGTTTCAGGAAAAGAACAAATTTTAATAGTGGAAGGATATATGGATGTTATTTCTTTACATCAAGCAGGATTTAAAAATGTAGTAGCATCTTTAGGAACAGCCTTTACTTCTAGACAAGCTTTATTATTAAAACGATATACAGATGAAGTTGTATTAGTTTATGATAGTGATGAAGCAGGAACTAAAGCAGCTATAAGAGCAATTCCTATTTTATCTTCTGTTGGATTAAAAGTTAAAGTAATGCAAGTTCCAGATGGAAAAGATCCAGATGAATTTATTAAACAAAATGGAGGAGAAAATTTTCAAAAATTACTTAATGAAGCTATGGGAGCTATTATGTTTCAAGTTCATATTTTACGAAAAAAATATGATATATCAGATGCAGAACAAAAAATTAAATTTACAATGGAAGTAGCAGAAATTTTGTCTAAATTAGACAATGCAATAGAAAGAGATGTATATATTGATGAATTATCACGGGATATAGGTATTTCGAAAGAATCTATTTTTGGAGTAATAAGAAAAATTATAGCAGAAAAAGAACGTAGCAACAGAAAACAAATTAATTACAAAAAAGTATCAGAAACATTTAAAGATAATATAAGAATAAAACAAGAGAATAATGAAGAAAATGGATTATATAAAGCACAAAAAAATATTTTAAGTTTATTATATGATAATCCTCATATTTATGAAAAAATAAGACCCTATTTATCTTTTGAAGATTTTGACGATGCTACTTTAATGAAAGCAGCAAAGTTGATATATGAAAGATATGATAAAGGGCTTAACATAGAGCCAGCAGTTCTTATTAATAACTTTGAGAGTCTAGAAGAACAAAAGAAAATTTCTTCAATATTTAATAGTAAAGAAAAAAATAAGTATAATGATAGAGATTATGATATAGAAAAAGCTATTAATGACCAAATAAAATTAATAAAAAGAGCAAGTATTGATAAAAAAAGTAGAACAACTACAGATATATATAAAATACAAACTTTAATTGAAGAAAAAAAGCAACTAGAAAAATTGTATATTAACATTATAAATGGTTAAAATAGTAGACAAGTGAGAGAAAGGAAGGATTTTTGTGAAAACAAGCGAACAAACTAAATTTTTGACTCGTGTTAAAGAATTAGTTTCTTTAGCAAAGCAAAAAAAAGGAGTACTTGAATATAAAGAAATTATGGATTATTTTTCTGATTTAGAGTTAGAACCAGAACAAATTGAAAAAATTTATGAATATCTTGAAAAGCAAAATATTGATGTAATAGGAAATATAGAAGAAGAACCAGAAAATGAATTAGATTTAAGTTTACCTGATGGAATAAATATAGACGACCCTGTTCGTATGTATTTAAAAGAAATAGGGAAAGTGCCACTTCTTTCAGCAGAAGAAGAAATAGAGTTAGCTAAAAGAATGGAACAAGGAGATGCAGAAGCTAAAAGAAGATTAGCAGAAGCTAATCTTAGATTAGTAGTTAGTATTGCAAAAAGGTATGTAGGGCGTGGAATGTTATTTTTAGATTTAATTCAAGAGGGAAATCTAGGATTAATTAAAGCAGTAGAAAAATTTGATTATCGTAAAGGTTATAAATTTAGTACATATGCAACTTGGTGGATTCGTCAAGCTATTACAAGAGCTATAGCAGACCAAGCAAGAACCATTCGAATACCAGTTCATATGGTTGAAACAATTAATAAATTAATCCGTGTTTCAAGACAATTACTTCAAGAATTAGGCCGTGAGCCTCAGCCGGAAGAAATAGCAAAAGAAATGGATATGCCGGTTGCTAAGGTAAGAGAAATTATTAAAATTGCTCAAGAACCAGTTTCACTAGAAACTCCTATAGGAGAGGAAGAAGATAGTCATTTAGGAGATTTTATTCCTGATGAAGATGTTCCTGTACCATCAGAGGCTGCTGCTTTTACTCTTTTAAAAGAACAATTAATTGATGTTTTAGATACTTTGACAGAAAGGGAACAAAAAGTCCTTAGACTTAGATTTGGATTAGATGATGGAAGAGCGAGAACTCTAGAAGAAGTAGGAAAAGAGTTTAATGTAACTAGAGAACGTATAAGGCAAATAGAAGCAAAAGCTCTAAGAAAGTTAAGACATCCAAGTAGAAGTAAAAAGTTAAAAGATTATTTGGAATAAAAAGAAGTTGATTAATCAACTTCTTTTTATTCAATTAATTTATATATAAAGGAGAAGATTATGGAATTATCAAGCCGTTTACTTAGTATTGCAAAACAAGTACCCAAAGAGGCAATTATTGCAGATATAGGAACAGACCATGCTTATATTCCTATATATTTATGTAAAAGAAAAATTATAAAAAAAGCAATTGCTACAGACATTAATAAAGGGCCTTTAATAAGAGCAAAACAAAATATAAAGCAAAATAAATTAGAACAAATAATAGAAACAAGATTAGGAAATGGATTAGAACCAATAAAAATAAATGAAGTAAATACTATTATCATAGCAGGTATGGGTGGGAAATTAATTATTGATATTTTAGACAAAAAGCCTGAAATAGTAAAAGGAGCAAAAAGAATTATACTTCAGCCACAGATTGACCAAAAAGAAGTAAGAAAATATCTTCATAAAATTAATTTTAAAATAATAAATGAAGAAATAATTTATGAAGATAATAAATATTATTTTGTGATTACTGCTGAACCTGGGATTGAAAAATATAATAATGAAAAAGAATATTTATTTGGAGTAATTCTTGTTCTAAATAAAAATCCTATATTAAAACAATACATACAGCAAAGAATAATAACTTTACATAATATTTTAAACAAATTACAGAAAATTAATACTGAAAATACGTTAAAAAGACTATTTGAAATAAAAGAAGAAATTAAATATTGTGAAGAGGTGTTAAAATGTCTGTAAAATGTAAAAAAATTATTGAAGAATTAAATAAATTAGCTCCTGAATATTTAGCAGAAGAGTGGGATAATGTGGGACTTATGATTGGAGATATAGATCAAGAAGTTAATAGAGTATTAATTGCTTTAGATGCTATACCAGAGGTAATAGAAGAAGCAATAAAAGAAAAAGTTGATTTAATAATAACTCATCATCCATTTATTTTTAAACCTTTAAAATCTATTACAAAAAATGATGCTATAGGCCAAAGCATATATTCTCTTATTAAAAATAACATCGGAGTATATTCAGCACATACAAATTTAGATATTGCTTTTGGAGGAACTAATGATACCTTAGCTAATTTATTAGAATTAGAAAATATATCCGTATTAAAAGAAATAGATAATTATGGGATGGGTAGAATAGGCAATTTAAAAAACGCTTGTACTTTAGAAGAATATGCGAAATTTGTTAAGGAAAAATTAAAAATCTCAAATATACGAGTAGTAGGAAATCCTACAAAAGTAATTAATATTGTTGCATTAACTACAGGTAGTGGGATATCATATATACAAGAAGCAGTCAATAAAAAAGCTGATTTATTTATAACAGGAGATGTAAAATTTCATGATGCACAAAAAGCAAAGGAATTGGGTATAGCCCTTATTGATGCTGGACATTATGGAACAGAAAATATAATAATTCCTGTTATAAAAAAATATTTAGAAAATATAAATAAAGAAGATAAAAAATTAGAAATTATAGTTTCTAAAATAAATGGAGATCCATTTATTTTGTATTAAGTGATTATTAATAAATATAAGAGGGGGATGCATATGGATAATTTTAATGAACAAAATATAAAAGTTACTTTCCCTAATGGGGAAATAAAAATGTATAAAAAAGGAATTACCTTAGAAGAAATTGCCAAAGATGTTCAAAAGCATTACAAAGCCAAAATTGTAGCAGCAAAAATAAATAATAAAATTAGAGAATTAATGAATAAAATAGATGATAATTGTAATATAGAATTTATTGATTTAACTAACATTGATGGAATGAGAATTTATCAAAGAAGTTTATCTTTTTTACTTATATATGCCGTAAGAAAAATAATAAAAGATGGAAATGTTATAATACATCATTCTATGGGATCGGGGTTTTATTGTGAAATATTAGGAATGGATGAAGTATCTGAAGAAATATTAAATAAAGTTGAAAATAAAATGAAAGAAATTGTAGAAAGAGATATTCCATTTAAAAAACTCTCTCTCCCTCTAGATCAAGCAATGAATATATTTGAAGAAAATGGGATGGAAGACAAAAAGAAATTATTTAGATATAGAAGAGTTTCTATGATAAATTTATACGATTTAGATGGACTTAAAAATTATTTTTATGGATATATGGTTCCAAGCACAGGATATTTAAATCTATTTCGCTTAATCCCTCATTCACAAGGATTTATATTACAATTTCCTACAACAAAAGAACCAACAAAATTGCCAGAATATATTCCTTTAAAAAAATTATCTCAAGTATTTTTAGAATATAAAAATTGGGGAAAAATCATGAAAGTTGATACAGTTGGTGCTTTAAATGATGTAATATCAGACCAAGGAATAGGAGGATTAATTAGAATTTCGGAAGCTCTTCATGAAAAGAAAATTGCTCAAATAGCAGATAAAATAGCACAAAAAAGAGATTCTATTGGAATAATTTTAATAGCAGGGCCTTCTTCATCAGGGAAAACTACTTTTGCACAAAGACTTGCCATTCAACTTAGGGTAAATGGTATGCGTCCCCATGCAATTTCAATAGATGATTATTTTGTGGATAGAGAATTTACTCCTAGGGATGAAAATGGAGAATATGATTTTGAAGCATTAGAGGCGATTGATATTAAACAATTTAATGAAGATTTGAATAGAATGTTAAATGGCGAAATAGTGGAAATACCATCTTTTAATTTTAAGTTAGGTAAGAGGGAATATAGAGGAAGAAAAATAAAAATGGATGTTAATGATGTTCTTATAATAGAAGGAATTCATGGTCTTAATGAAAAGTTGACTAAAGATATTCCTAAAGAAAATAAATTTAAAATTTATATTAGTGCTTTAACTCAATTAAATTTGGATGATCATAATAGAATTCCGACAACGGATACAAGACTTATTAGAAGAATTGTGCGGGATAATCAGTATAGAGGCATAAGTGCAGAAAAAACTATAGAATTATGGCCTTCTGTAAGGAGAGGAGAAGAAAAAAATATATTTCCTTTTCAAGAAGAAGCAGACGTCATGTTTAATTCAGCTTTAGTATATGAATTAGCTGTATTAAAACAATATGCAGAACCTTTATTATTTAAGATAGACAACCAATCTAAATATTATTCAGAGGCAAAAAGATTGATTAAATTTTTAGATTATTTTTTAGGAGTAAGTACAGAAGATGTTCCAAAAAATTCTATTATAAGAGAATTTATTGGAGGCAGTTGTTTTCGTTAAATTTATTGACGAATAGATATAATTATGTTAATATAACAAAACAGCAAAAATATGGTGAGTAAGTCAGACGGTCGCAAGTACAGTACCGAAAGGTCGTACTTGAGGAAAGTCCGAGCTCCATAGGGCAAGGTGCTGGGTAATACCCAGTGGAGGCGACTCTAAGGAAAGTGCAACAGAAATAAACCGCCAGTTTTCTGGTAAGGGTGGAAAGGTGAGGTAAGAGCTCACCGCTCTTTAGGCGACTAAAGAGGCTCTGTAAACCCCACTTGGAGCAAAACCGTATAGGGGAACATATGTGGCGGCCCGTCACGTTCCCGGGTAGGTTGCTTGAGCGTATAGGTAACTATACGCCTAGATAGATGACCGTCTAATACAGAACTCGGCTTATAGACTTGCTCATTATATTTATGAAAACACTAGCCTTTAGGCTAGTGTTTTCATCTTAAAATTAGAAAATATTGTATAGAGATTTAATATAATAAAAATATTATTTAAACGGAGTTGATATAATTGGCAAGACCAATAAAGTGGAGAAAGGTTGAAAATATACCTTCTATACAGTATTTTATTCCTTCTGAAGAAAATGTTAATGGAATGCCAGAAAATATATTGAATTTTGAAGAATTAGAGGCAATACGTCTTAAGGATTTAAATGGTTTAGAGCAAGGAGAATGTGCTAAAAAAATGGAAATATCTCGTTCAACTTTTCAACGAATTCTTTTGTCTGCGAGAGAAAAAATTGCTGATAGTTTGGTAAATGGTAAAATTATTCATATAGAAGGTGGAAATTTTACCCGTAATATTTGTCCTGTTAAATGTTTGGAATGTGGGGAAGAATGGTTAGAAAGATATGAAAATCTAGAAGCTATTAAAGATAAAAAATACTCATGTTATTCTTGTGGCTCAACAAAAGTTAGTTGCAATAAGAACTGTGATGGAAAGTTAGAAAGAAAAAATTGTTGGAGACATATAAAAGATATTGAATAATAATTTTAAAAAGAAGGCAAAAATATAAAAATATTTTTAGTCTTCTTTTTTTATTTTTTATTAACAATATTGACATATCTTAATAACTGTAATAATATAGTTATGGGCATAAGCCCATAACTATATTATTTATTATTAAATAAAGTTAGTTAAAGGAGCTTGATAAAATGGAAAAAGGTAAAGTTAGTAATATGAAATCTTGTCTTCAGCCTACCCCTAAAGTACTTGTTTCATGTAGAGGGCTAGATGGAGAAGATAATGTGTTAGCAGTAGCATATTGTTGTAATTGTAGTTACGACCCACCAATGGTAATGGTAGGTATTGTACCAACAAGATATTCCTATCATATGATTAAAGAATCTGGATGTTTTGTAGTAAATCTTGTAGAAAAAAATTATAAAGAAACTTTTGAATATTTAGGGAAACATAGTAAACGAGATGAGAATAAATTAGAAGTTATGAATGTTAAATTAGTAGATGGTAAAAAAGTTAATGCACCTATATTACCAGATTGTCCTGTAAATATAGAGTGTAAGGTAGTTGATTCTATTGTAACAGGTTCACATGAAATGTTTGTTGGAAAAATTGAGTATGTTCATGCTGATAAAAAACTCATAGATACAGAAGGAAATATTGATTTTTCTCAAATAGATTTTCTTTAATAAATATATAATATTTATTTATGAATATATTATTTTAAAAAAACATTTTCATAAAACTTTTTAAATATATTATTTATTTAAAAAACTTTATATATAATTTTATGTTATTACATATAATAATTTATTTGATGAAATACAAGTAAATATATAAAAAAGTCTGTGATAAAAATTACAGACTTTTTTATTTTATAAGATAAAATACTATTTTAAACGATTATAGAATTATATTATTCTAATTATTAATTTTTGTTAAAACTTTTCCATTAACTATAACATTACCATCAATTAGTTCCGCAACTCCATCTGCATCAAAAGCTGATTGTCCTTCTATATTTATATTTCCACCTTTTATATATAAATCGCCGTTTGAATCAAAAGCATCTGTATCTCCATTTCCCATAATAATGTTTATATTTCCATCATTAACTTCTATAATTCCATCATAATTACTTTTAGATGTCGCATTTATCCCATCGTCTTTAGCGTAAATATTAATATTACCACCATTAATTTGAATATAATGAGCTTCAATTCCTTCACTAGATGTTTCTATATTGATTATTCCATCATCTATTATTACAAAACTATTTCCTGTAATAGCATCATCAACTGCTGAAATATTTAATACACCATTTTGAATATAAATATATCCAAGAGAAGAGTCTTCATTATTTTCGCTGTGAAAACCATCTTTATTTGTAACAATGTTAATTTCTCCATCATAAATACGAATTGAATCATTTGCTTCCAAACTATCAGCATAAGAATTTACAGATATTACCCCACCTGTGATTTTTAAATCATCTTTTGAAGTAATACCATTTCCTTTTGCAGATACTATTTTAAGATTTCCTACTCCATTTAATACCAAATCTGATTTTGAGAATATAACAGCGTTAAAATTAGTGTCTGTATCATTTAAATAATCTCCTGAAACTTCCATATAGTTTTCACTTTCAGTGGTAGTTATAAATACTTTATCAGCAGACTTTACATATATTGGAGGAAGATTTTCATTAATTATATTAACTCCATCTAATACTAATTGAACCTTAGCGTCATCATTTGCATCTATTTTGATAGTAGAATTTTTTACTTCTCCATTTATAACATAAATTCCTTCCTCATCTATAACTATTTCTTGTTCGCTTTCTAATTTTAAAGTAATGGCTTCATCTAAACTTGGATTTTGTTCAAGGTCTCTATCTGTAAACATTTCTGTTCTATTGAAAATAGAATTTTCAAAAGGCAAATCCGTTGATGAAAAATCTTCTATAGTTGTTATAGTTTCTTCGTTTTCTGTAGATTTTACAGAAACATTCATATTGTTATTTTCAGCATTATCTACCTTTAAAGATGTACATCCTCCTATCATTAATACTAATATTTCTATAATAATTATAAAAGTTACTTTTTTTATTATCATAACTATCCTCCTCATATATAATAATAAATTTAATAAGATTTTTATTGTTTATTTAATTAATGATAACATACTAATCTTAAATAAACCTAAAATTATATATTTTTATTTATGAAATTAAAGAGATTTTTATAAAATTAAAATATTTTGGAGTAAACATATTGGAATTATAAGATTTTTGTAGTAAAGTAATAGTGTTAAATTAATACTATTTTGGAAGGAGGAATATAGTATATGAGGAAATTTTTGTTTTTATTTAGTGTGCTATGTTTATTATTAACCAGTTGTTCTTCTGAAAAGAATGTTAAAAAAAATGAAGAAACTATCTCTGTTATAGATAGTGCAGGAAATGAAGTAACAGTTAAAAAATCTCCTAAAAAAGTTGTTTCTTTAACATCTTCTTTTGGAGAAATATGGATGCTTTCTGGAGGAACATTGGTAGGGATATCTAGTGATGCTTTTGAAGGAAGGGATTTAGGGATTTCTAAAGACGAAGTAGATATTATAGGAACTGTAATAAATCCTAATGTGGAAAAAGTTTTATCTTTACAACCTGATCTTGTAATTTTATCAAAAGATATATCTAATCATATGGGGATGACAGAAATTTTAGATAAAGCAAACATTCCATATTATATATGTAAAGTGGAAAATTTAGAAGATTATTTATTTACTCTTAAAAATTTTGTATATATAACAGGAAAAGAAGAATATTATGAAATAAATGGACAAGAGGTAAAAAATAAAGTTAGTGCTTTATTATCAAAGCTTCCTAGTATAGAAAATTCATCAATAAATGCTTTAGTACTTAGGAGTTATTCTTCTGGAGTAAGTGTAAAGGTTAGAGATGATATTGTTTGTGATATTTTAGAAGAAATAGGAGTAAATAATATAGCAAAAAATAATAATGCTATATTGGAAGATTTAAATATGGAAGCAATTATTGAAGCTAATCCTGATTATATTTTTATTACTACTATGGGTAGTGATAAAGAAAAAGCACTTTCTTCATTAAATGAATCTTTAATGTCAAACCCAGCATGGAATAATTTAAAGGCAGTTAAAAATAATAATGTATTTATATTACCAAAAGACTTATTTCATTATAAACCAAATAATAAATGGGGAGATGCCTATGAATATTTACTTAAAATCATATATCCAGAAATATATGAAACAGAATAAATTAATAAGTCTTTTATTATGTTTTATTATTACAGTATTTTTGATTATTATAAGTTTATTTGTGGGAGCTGCTAATATCAATATTAAAGATATTATATCATTTACTTTTGGAGGAACTACAAATAACACAGTGTCAGATGTAATTTTATATGCGAGGTTGCCAAGAATAATAGCAGCATATTTTTGTGGTATAGCTTTTGCTCTTGCAGGACTTCTTTTGCAGGTTACCTTAAATAATCCTTTAGCTTCACCAGGAGTTATTGGAGTTAATTCTGGAGCTGGATTTTTTGTTGTTATTTCTTCTGTATTATTTCCTTCAGTATTTTATACAAAAGTTATTTTTGCTTTTATTGGAGCCATATTTACAGCATTATTAGTTTATGGAATAGCAAAAAAAACCGGGAATAATAGAAGTACTATTGTTATGTCTGGTATAGCTATATCAAGTTTAATGTCTGCAGGAACAGATGCAGTTATTACTTTAAAACCAGAAGTGATTATAGATAAAACCTCTTTTTATATAGGAGGTTTTAGTACGGTAAATATTGAACTTATAAAATATACAGTAGTATTTATTTTTATTGGATTAATAGGAGCTTTTTTATTATCTTCTAGATTAAATGTATTGTTATTAGGAGACGAAGTGGCTATTTCTTTAGGATTAAATGTAACATTATGCCGTTTTTTATCCATTATGTGTGGAGCTTTATTAGCAGCTAGTGCAGTATGTATAGGAGGACTTATTGGTTTTGTTGGATTAATTGTTCCTCATATAGTTAGAAATATTTTTGATACAGATTATAAATGGCTTATTCCATTTACAGCTCTTATTGGAGGAGAATTTCTTTTATTTTGTGATACTTTAGCTAGAATTATTTTTATTCCTTATGAAATACCGGTAGGTATTATTCTTTCATTTCTAGGAGCTCCTTTTTTCTTATATCAATTGTTTAATAAAAAAAGGAGGGCAGAGATTTGATAGAGTTAAAAAATCTTACAGTTTCTTATGGAAATAAAATCATTCTAAATAATATTTCAACAACATTTCAAGAGGGAGATTTTGTCTGTATAATTGGTAAAAATGGATGTGGGAAATCTACTTTATTAAAAACTATTATTGGACTAAAAAATTACAGTGGTAAGATTTTATTAAATAATATTGACATAAAAAATTTGTCACGAATAGAAAGAGCTAAGGAGATTGCTTATCTTCCTCAAATAAGAGAAGTTCCATCTATTGATGTAAAAACACTAATTGAACATGGGAGATTTCCTTATTTAGGATTTTCGAAGATTTTAAAACAAGAAGATAAGGATAAGATTTCATATGCTATAGAAATAACTTCAACTAAAGATATTTTAAATAAGAAAGTTATAGAACTTTCTGGTGGAGAAAGACAAAGAGTATATCTTGCAATGGTTATTGCACAAGACGCTAAGACAATTATTTTAGATGAGCCTACAACTTTTTTAGACATTAGTCATCAAATAGAAATGATGGAGATTATATCTAAACTTAATAAAGAAGGGAAAAATATAATCATAGTAGTACATGATTTACCTCAAGCTTTTACTTATGGAAATGAAATTAAAGTTATAGATAGGGGAAATGTGGTTATAGAAGGTAAACCAGATAACCTCTATAAAAATGTTGAAATTGGAAAAATCTTTGGCATTAGTTTAACGAAAACTCATTCTAAGAAAGCTCTTTATTCTTATCATTTAGTTAAAAAAAATTTTATATAAAGCTTTAAATTTATGATATTTATATAAAAATAATTTATTAAGAATATGTAAGTAAACATATCAAAAAAGTCTGTGATAAAAATCACAGATTTTTTATTTGTACTTAGTTATAATAATAACAATGTTAAATAAGGAGGATAGCTATGTATTTTGAGGAAATTATGGCTGTTATGAAGACAGCAAAAGCAAAAGTAGAATTTTTAAAAAATAATTTATTGGGATATTTTATAGCTTCTGTGTTAGCAGGAGTTTTTGTTGGCTTTGGAATACTTCTTATTTTTACCATAGGAGGCTTATTAAACGGTCAACCCTATTCTAAAATTGTTATGGGGATATCTTTTGGGATAGCCTTAAGTCTTGTAATTATTGCAGGAGCAGAGCTTTTTACAGGAAATAATTTTGTTATGGCAGTAGGAGCTATGGGCAAAAAAGTTTCTTGGAAAGATGTAATTAAATTATGGATTGTATGCTATATAGGTAATTGGATTGGTTCTATAATATTAGCTTTATTATTTTTAGGATCAGGTCTTAATAGAG
Source organism: Defluviitalea phaphyphila (assembly GCF_001466305.1). Taxonomy (GTDB): domain Bacteria; phylum Bacillota; class Clostridia; order Lachnospirales; family Defluviitaleaceae; genus Defluviitalea_A; species Defluviitalea_A phaphyphila. The sequence continues at coordinate 33,003 of NZ_JWID01000010.1, read as the reverse complement.
GAAATGTTGGCGAATTTATCGCTTCTGCGGCTGCTACCAAAATGGGAATAGATATAATACCGCTTTTTATAAGAGGAATACTTTGTAATATTTTAGTATGCGTTGCAGTATGGAGTGGATTTCGTTGTAAATCAGATAGTGGAAAATTGATTATGATATCTTTATGTTTATTTGCTTTTATAACCACTGGTTTTGAACATAGTGTTGCCAATATGACTTTATTAACAATTGCTTTAATATCTCCTTTTGAGGCTGCTGTAAGTCTTGGAGGATATTTTTACAATATTATAATTGTAACTTTAGGAAATATGATAGGAGGAATTGTATGTTTAGCTATTCCATATTTTTTAATGTCAAAGAAGAAAGAGGTGTAAAATATGGGCTTTTCTTTTAGTAAAGAAGGCATTAATAATGTATTTAAGGAATGGTCAAAAGATTATATAATATATGCTCCAAAGAGAATAATAGGAGGAGGAGCTTTTTCGGATACTGATTCTATTAGATATGAAAAGATAGATACAGTAGATGAGATAGAATTTAACGTGAAATCAACCTTTTCTTTTAAAGAAATTCTTTTACCAATTTCACAAACTCTATTTTTCTTTACAGAGGATGAGGTAAAAGAAGCAGATGGACCTAAAAAAGGAGCAATAATATTTTTAAGAAGTTGTGATTTACATGCAGTAAAAAGATTAGATGAAATATACCTTCGCAATGGTTTTGAAGACTATTATTATAAAAGAATACGAGAAAAAGGTAAATTTATCTTAATAGGATGTAAAAGTGCTTTTGAAAATTGTTTTTGTGTAGATATGAATACTAATAAAATTGATGCTTACGATGCAAGTTTAGAACCTACAGAAAATGGCTATGTAATGGATAACAAATGTCAAGACTGGGAAGAGCTTTTGTTAAATAATAGTTTAAGTCAAGACGAAGTAAACCCTTCTTATGTTACAGAAACTAAGATTCATGTAAATATTCCAGAAGGACTTTCCATAGATATTGCTAAATCAAAAATGTGGGATGAATATGATAGTCGTTGTATTAATTGTGGAAGATGTAATTTCGTATGTCCAACATGTACCTGTTTTACTATGCAAGATATTTTTTATACTGATAATGGGAAAGTAGGAGAAAGACGTAGAGTACATGCTTCTTGCATGGTTGATGGATATACAGATGTAGCTGGCGGAAGTTCTTATCGTAAGAACAATGGACAAAGAATGCGATTTAAAGTTCTTCATAAGATATATGATTATAAAAAACGTTTTGGTTATCATATGTGTGTTGGCTGTGGTAGATGTGATGATATCTGTCCAGAGTACATTTCTTTTTCTAATTGCATTAATAAATTAGAAGATGCTATAAAGGAGGTTAATGGTAATGAATAGTAATAACGAATACATTCCTTTTATGTCTGAAATAAAAGAAATAATAAAACACACTGAAATAGAATATACTTTTCGTATGACCTATGATGGTGAGGTAAAACCTGGACAGTTTTTTGAGGTTTCTATACCAAAGTTTGGAGAAGCGCCTATTTCTGTAAGTGGTATTCAAGAAGGATTAATTGATTTAACTATTCGTAAGGTTGGAAAGGTTACCAATGAAATTTTTGAACATTATGTAGGAGATAAAATATTTTTAAGAGGACCTTATGGAAATGGATTTGATGTAGACATCTATAAAAATAAGGAATTAGTAGTTATAGCAGGAGGAACTGGTGTTTCTCCAGTTAAAGGAGTTATAGATTATTTTTCCAATAATTCAAAAGAAGTAAAGAATATGACTTTAATTGCAGGTTTTAAAACTCCTAAAGATATATTGTTTCGTGAAGACTTTAAAAAATGGGAAGAAAATATAAATATTATTTTAACAGTAGATAGTTTAGATGGAGATGAAGAAGGAACTTATTCTGTTGGGCTTGTAACAAAGTATATTCCAGATCTTAAGTTTGAAAATATTAAAGAGGCAGTGGCGATAGTAGTAGGACCACCGGCAATGATGAAATTTGCAACACAAGGTCTTTTGGATATTGGATTTTTAGAAGAAAATATTTGGGTTTCTCATGAACGAAAAATGTGTTGTGGAATAGGTAAATGTGGACACTGTAAAATAGATGATGTATATGTTTGTTTAGATGGACCTGTGTTTAATTATGTAAAAGGAAAAACTTTTATTGATTAGTAGGGGTGGAATCATGGATGTAAATACAAAGGTTCTTAAAAAAAATGCATTTAGAGTTACAAAACAAAGAGGGATAACAGCTTCAAGAATTCGTGTTCCAGGAGGACATTTAGAAGCAAAATATCTTTCAATGATTCAAAAAATTGCTGATACTTATGGGAATGGAACGGTTCATATTACAAGTAGACAGGGCTTTGAAATTCCGGGAATTAAATATGAAGATATGCCAAAAGTAAATGAACTTCTCCAACCAATTATAGAAGGGCTTGATATTAATCAAGAAGTACCAGGACAAGGATATTCTGCAGCTGGGACAAGGAACGTTGTGGCGTGTATAGGAAATAAAGTTTGTCCTTATGCGTGTTATGATACAACGAAATTTGCAAAACGTATAGAAAAAGCTATCTTTCCTAATGATTTACATTTTAAAATAGCTCTTACAGGATGTCCTAATGATTGTGCAAAGGTAAGAATGCATGATTTTGGAATTATGGGAATGACAGAGCCTAGATATGATAGGGATAGATGTGTAAGTTGTGGAGCTTGTGTTAAAAAATGCAAGAAAAAATCAGTTGCAGCCTTAAAAGCTGTTAATTACAGGGTTCAACGTAATGAAGAAAAATGTATAGGCTGTGGCGAATGTGTTCTTGCCTGTCCTACAGCAGCTTGGACAAGAAAACAAGAAAAATTATACAGACTAACTATTTTCGGAAGAACAGGAAAGAAAAATCCAAGAATGGGTGAAGATTTTATAAAATGGGTAGATGAAGATAGTATAATAAAGATTATTTTAAATACCTATGATTATGTTAAAAAATATATTGATCCTGAAGCACCTGGTGGTAAAGAACATATAGGATATATAGTTGACCGTACCGGTTTTGAAGAATTTAAAAAATGGGCATTAAAAGATGTAAATTTACCTAGTACAGCAGAAATCTGTACTCCAATTTATTGGAAAGGTATAAAATATTAAATTTAAAGAAAGATAAGGAGAAATATTAAAAAATTATTTACTCCTTATCTTTTTTATGTAATTAAAATTTTATGAATAAATTTTAAGATAGTATTAAGATTTTTTAAAATATGATATAATTATAATATATAATTTAGTTAGGGGAATGTAAGAATGAATATAGAAAAAGTTTTTTATAATAAGGCATGTAAAGATTCTTTATATATAAGAAAAAAAGTTTTCATGGAAGAACAAGGATTTAAAAATGAAATAGATGATTATGATAATAAAGGAATTCATTTGGTGTTGTATATTGATGAAAAACCTGTTGCAACTGGAAGATTACATATAAAAGATATGGATAGTAAAATATATAAAATAGGACGAATAGCTGTTCTTAAAGAATATAGGAATAAACAATTAGGTAAAAAGATTATAGAAATTCTTGAAGCAAAAGCAAAAAAAGAAGGAGCAAAAAAGATAGTAATATCTGCTCAATGTCAAGCACAAGATTTTTATAAGAAAAATGGGTATATTGCTAAAGGAGATATTTATTATGAAGAATTTTGTCCCCATATTTATATGGAAAAAATTATAAATTAAATTTTTTGTATAAAAATAAGTTAAATAATAAATTAGAAATACTTGAACTTATTTAGTTCTTTTGATATATTATACTCGCTAAGATTATTTTTAATGCTTCTGTGGCTCAGGGGTAGAGCAATTGATTCGTAATCAATAGGTCGCCGGTTCGAATCCGGCCAGAAGCTTATTAATCAGTTAAGAACAGTTGGTGTTTTACCATCTGTTTTATTTTTATTTATATAACGATTAGTATTTAATTTATTTTAAATATTTCTTAATTGATTATATATAAATTGTATAGATGAAGGAGTTGGGTTAGTGGATTCAAATTTTAAAAAATTTATAAAGTTTATTACAAGTCGTTTATTTATTTTAATGATAGGGTTTTTTGTCATGTTTATGATTTTAGGAATACATTTGTTTAAATTGCAAATTATAGAAGGAGAATTACATAAAAGTCAAGTAAATACTAATGTGTTAAAAGAGCTTCCGATATCTGCTCCTAGAGGGACTATATATGATAGATATGGCAAGCCATTAGCAGTAAATAAAATAGCCATGAGTATAAAATTAGACCCTAGTATTGAAGTGGAAAATCAAGATGAAGTGCTATTAAATTTAATAGAATTATTAGAAAAAAATAATGAAAAGCTGATAGATGAGCTTCCTTTATCAGATGATAAACCCTTTGAATTTACAGGGGGAGAAAATGAAGAACTTAGTTGGAAAGCGGAAATATTTGGAGTATCAACAGAAAATTTAACTGAAGAAGAAATAAATATGGATGGAAATGATTTTTTTGAAGAATTAAGAAAATTTTTTAATATAGATAAAAATTTAAGTGATGAAAAAGCAAGAAAACTTATTTCTTTAAAATATTCTCTTTATCAAAAGAGATATAAAAAATATCAACCTATTACAGTTGCTTATGATATTCAAGATAAAACTATAGCGGAATTAGAAGAAAATTACGATAAGTACCCAGGTTTTTATATAGATATAGAACCAGTAAGATATTATCCTGAGGGGGAGTTAGTAAGTCACATATTAGGTTATACAGGGAAAATAACACAAGAACAATATGAAGTTTTAAAAGATGAAGGATATAGTTTAGACGATATTGTTGGAAGAATAGGGATTGAAAAAGAAATGGAAAGTTATCTTAGAGGTGAAGATGGAGTTACATTTGTTGAAGTAGATCCTTTAGGGCAAAGAAAAGAGGTTCATAGTGTAGAAGACCCTACTCCAGGAGGAAAAGTTTTTTTGACTTTAGATTTAGGATTACAAGAAAAGGTTAGCAATATTTTAGAAAATAAACTTAAGGATATTATTCTTTCAAGAATTGAAAAATCGCCTTCTAAAAATGAACCACCTATATATCTTGAAGATATGTTAGCTGGATTAGTAAGTACTAATACAGTTTATATAGAAGACATATTAGAAGCTCCTTTGGGTACTGCACAAAATTCAATTGCAAAAATATTAGAAGATAGATTAGAAGATGTAAATGATGAAGATAAAGCAGCTTTAGCAAAACAAACTTTAATAGATATGATAAAAAATAAGGAAATTTCTTTTAAAGATTTTATTAATGTAATGATAGAGCAGGGAGTAATTACTGTAGATGACTCTTTGAAAAATAATTTAGAAAAAGGAATAATATCTCCTTTAGAAATTATAAAAAATAAAATTCAAGAAGGAGAAATTTCACCTCATAATTTAGGTTTAGATCCAAGTACTGGAGCCGTAGTTGTTGTAGATGTTCATAGTGGAGAGGTTTTAAGTTTAGTCAGTTATCCAAGTTATGATAATAATAAATTTATTAATGGGATTGATTATAAATATTACAAAAAATTGCAAGACGATCCTACTCTTCCTATGTTTCCTAGAGCAACGAATGGAAGAATGGCGCCTGGGTCTACATTTAAAATGATTACAGGAATGGCCGTTTTAGAAGAAGGAATTATAACTCCAACAGAAAAAATTAATGCAACAGGATTATTCAAAGATGCAGGAGTTCCTTATGCAAGATGTTGGATATATAGTTCTTATCATATAGGTCATGGATTAACGGATATAAGTAGGGCATTAGAAGTATCATGTAATTACTTTTTTTATGATGTTTCTTATAGAATGGCACAAACTAATAATGGTGAAATTGGAATTGAAGAAAATGGACTTAATATTCTTAAAGAATATGCAAGTAAATTTGGATTAGACTCTAAAACAGGAATCGAAATTGGTGAGTATGCTCCTAAATTATCAGATACGGACGTTATTCGTTCTGCTATTGGTCAAGGAACCCATAATTTTGCACCTATTCATATGGCGAGATATGTAGCTACTTTGGCTAATGGAGGAACGTTATATGATTTGCATATTATTGATTCAGTAAAAAGTTTTGATGGAGAATTATTACTAAAAAAAGAACCAATAATAAAAGAGATTTCTAATTTTGATCCTGAAAATTTAGAAACAATTTATAAAGGTATGAATTTAGTTACAGAAGGTGATGAAGGAACTGTTAGAGGAGTATTTAAAGATTTTCCTATTAAAGTCGCAGGGAAAACAGGGACAGCTCAAGAACAATCAAATAGAGGAGAACATGCATGGTTTGTTGGATTTGCTCCTTATGAAGATCCACAAATTGCTATAGCAGTAGTTATTCCTTATGGATATTCTTCTAGTTATCCAGCAGAAATTTTTAGAGATATTGTAGCAGAATATTTTGGAATTAATGAAGAAAATGAGAAAATTTCCATGGATAATATTTTATATTAAAAAAATATAATTTTAAATCAAATTTTGTATATTTTTATTTCATTATATACAATAAATAGATATCATATATATAAAATCACCTAAAAAAAATGTCAAAAAACCTTAAGTTTATGCACACTTATATTTAAGTTTTTGTTATAATAACCCCTGTAAGACCCCCCAATTGATTTAATATATAAAGCAGCAAGTAATTTGCTGCCCCCCAAAAGTTATTTAATACCTTCTCCAGGAAAAACAGCAAATTTGCTGTTTTTCTTTTTTTTATTGAAAAATTTCCAAAAATTTTTCAATATATTTATTGTTTTTTCTTCAAAATATAAATATATAAATCATAGTTAAAATGATTTATTTATAATATAATCATTGATTCAAAATTAATATATAATAAATTTATTTATTTTAAAAAGAAGGAGATTATATATGGATTCTAAAAAAACATTTGTACCTTCTTTTGTAATTTCACTAGAAGAAGTAGAACATAGAATAAATATGCTTCAAGAATTTATAAAAAAATATATGATAAAAGGAGAAGATTATGGAGAAATTGCTGGAGTATCAAAGCCAACTTTACTAAAGCCAGGAGCAGAAAAACTTTGTGACGTATATGGATTTTCTAAAATTGTAGAGGTAAAAAATAGAGTTGAAGATTGGGAAAAAGGATTTTTTCATTATGAGGTAGAAGTGACTCTTATAAATAAGAAAAACAACACAATTGAAGCTCAAGGTGTTGGATCTTGTAATTCAAAAGAAAAAAAATATAGATATCAAGATTCATATACTATAGTGAATACAATTTTAAAAATGGCTAAAAAAAGGGCCTTTATAGATGCTGTATTATCAGCAACTCGTTCATCTGGAATATTTACTCAAGATATAGAAGATTTAAATATAGAAGAAGAAACAATAAAATATAGTACAGAAAAGCAAAGAAGATATATTTATAATTTATCAAAAGAAAAACATTTAGATGAAGAGCAATTAAAAATTTTTTGTAAAAATGTTATAGGAAAGGATAAGCCTAGTAAAGATTGGAATAGTGAAGAAGCAAGTAAAATAATATCTGCACTTCAAAATCTTCCAACATCATCTATAATAATAGATACACAGAAAAACAGCCATTAGGCTGTTTTTCTGTTGTAAACAACTACCATGGACTTTCTTATAAATGTATTATAACATATATTATGTAAACTTATATATTGAAAAAATAAAATACAGGAGGTTTTTTTGTGTGGAAAAAACAAAAAATTATATGGGTAATACCCATTATTTGTGTGATATTAATTTTGGCTGGATTATATATATATAAACAAAATCAAGTAGAAGAAATGACTTATTCTACATTCTTAGAAAAAGTAGAAGCTGGACAAATTGAAGAAGTAGTTATTGATGGAAGTTCAAAAATGAAAGTAAAGGTAAAAGGGGATCTTGATACTTCTTATATTACAGATAATCCAAGAAACCCAGAGTTAAAAGAATTTTTATTGAAAAAGAATATAAAAGTAGAAGAAACTGATTCTATAACAACCACTAATATATTTCAAGGGCTAATAATGTTAGGTATATTTTTTATAGCTTTTAGATATGCCTCTAAAAAAATTACACCTCAAAATTCAGGGAGCTCTATGAATTTAAATATAAAAGAATTAGAATTTAATAAAATACAGCATTTTTCTTTTTCTGATGTAGCAGGGAATGAAGAAGCTAAGGAACAAGTTGAAGATATTATAGATTTTCTTAAAAATCCAGAAAAATACGTAAAGTATGGAGCTAGAATGCCTAAGGGAATTATTTTTTATGGACCTCCAGGAACAGGTAAAACTTTGATGGCAAAAGCTATATCAGGAGAAGCAAAAGTGCCATTTTTTTCTGTTTCAGGTTCTGATTTTGTTCAGATGTATGTAGGGGTAGGAGCAAGTCGTGTTAGAGAACTTTTTGAAAAAGCAAGAAAAGCTGGTAAAGCAGTAATTTTTATTGATGAAATAGATGCCTTAGGGAAAAAAAGAGCCAATAATCCTACTGGAGGAAATGATGAGAGAGACCAAACCTTAAATGCTCTTTTAACTGAAATGTCAGGGTTTAAAGAAAACGAAGGAATTATTGTTATTGCAGCTACTAATAGACTGGATATTTTAGATGAAGCTCTTTTAAGACCAGGACGATTTGACCGTCATGTAGAAATTGGGCTTCCAGATGTTAATGGAAGAGAACATATATTAAAACTTCATGTAAAAAATAAACCTATTTCTGATCAAGTAGATTTAAAAAAATTAGCTAAACAAACAGTGTATTTTAGTGGTGCTATGTTAGAGAATCTTTTAAATGAAGCTGCTATAATTTCAGCTAAAAGAAATGGAAAATTTATTGATTGGAATGATATTGATAAAGCTTTTTATGCAGTTGTAGCAGGTTCAGAAAAGAAAAATAGAGATGCTATACTAAAAATAGAAAGAGAAATTACAGCTTATCATGAAGCAGGACATGCGCTTATTACTAAATTAGTGGCTCCTAATAATACAGTATCTAGAGTTACTATTATTCCTAGTACTAAGGGGGCAGGAGGATTTAGTATGAATATTCCACCAGATAAAATGTATTATACTAAAAAAGAAATGGAAGCACAGATAAAAATAAATCTTGCTGGTAGAGTAGCAGAAGAATTAATTTTTGGAGAAGATAATATTACAACAGGAGCAAGTAATGATATAGAAAAAGCTACTAAAATTATTAGGGATTATATTATTAAATATGGAATGAGTAAAAAAGTAGGTTTACTTAATATGGATGTATTATTTAATAATAAATCTCAAGGATTTGTAGAAAAGACTTTAATAGAAGAGTGTAGTAAAAGTATAAAACGTTTATATGATGAAACTAAAGAAACTATGATTGAAAATAAATTTTATTTAAATCAAATAGCAGAAATTCTTTTATTAAAAGAATCTATTAATGAAGATGATTTAAATGATATTATGGAAAGAAATTTTATAATAGAAGAAAAAAATGTAAATAAGTCACATTTTCAAAAAGCAATGAGGATTAAACCTGTAGTAGAAACTGTATAAAAATATCATATTCCCACAAATACTATTTTAAAGATTATTTTATATGAATATTTATATTAGGACAAACATAAAAATGACTTAGGAGGTGGGAATATGAATTATGTAACTAAATACACAAAAAGAAGAAATGTGGTTAAATTATGTTTAAATACTAAAAAAAAGAGAATAATAGAGAGTATGTATACTATACCAGAAAACAGATTAATAAAAAGAATATCCTTTACAGGAAATACTATAGAAGAAATAGTATATATTTATTTTGAAAAAATTAACAAATATAATATACTAGGATATAAATCAAATAATACAAGAGACGGGAAAATTATCTTTGTAGAATTTAATTAATATTATGAGAAAAACATATAATTTGGGATATAGGAATTTCTACTATGCAAAAGGGATTAATATAAATAGATATGTATTCTCTATTTACATTTATAAGAATTCCAGTATAACCAGAGCCACTGTATCCACCACTTTTTAAAAAAATTGTTATAGTTTGCCCTATATATTTTTCTAAAACATTTTTTAAAATAATTTTATTTTTAGGCTCATTAATTAATCTAAATTTTGATTTGTGTAGATTTTTATTTTTAAATTTATTAAACATATACATTATATAAAATATTTTCCACATAATATGTTCTCCTTTCTTTATATATTTATTAATAATAATTGGCGAACGTTGTTCGCCAATTATTATTTGCTAATATCTATTCTGATTTTTTCAAAAGATTTGTTATTAGCAGATCTAGTAGGAGAATATAAGTGAATATTAAAGCTAATATTATTGGAACTTTCTAGTTCTTTACCATCATAAGAAATAATTTCATACCCTATTACATTATATAAATAATAAGGTTTTAAATTCCCTTTTTGATCAATATAATTTAGTTCTATTTGATCTATTTTATAATCTATAGGAGATGCCCATAAAGGTTTAAATCCTATACCAATAATTTTCCCAGAAATTTTTGAAGAAGTAGTATTATGAGGAGTAAAACATTTTATATTATAACCTTTTATAACAAATTGAGTTAAAATAGATTTTAAATTTTCTATTTCTTGAAGATTCATTTTATTCACCACCGTAGAAATATCATAGTATATTTTATGTTCTTTTTTTTAGATATAGTTCTAATATACATAAAAAAGTAATTAATATAATTTCATGAAAGAAATAATATTATCAATATTTGTATATATAGAAAATCTATTGTATTTGTAATTTCTAAGACTAAATTTATATTTTACATTTTAAAAAACTTCTAAGAATATTTTTATTTATTAAATAGACAAATAAATTACTAACACTAAGTATAATTCCAGTTAATACATATTATTTTATAAAATACAAAATAAACATGATTATATAAAATACAAAAATAAAAAGTATTAAATTGTTTTAAATAATAAAATTCCCTTAAAAATATTTAGAAACTATTAGATATTTTTTTAAGTAATATTCATGGTTTTTACTTCTTATATTTAATGTTATAATAATTTTTAAAGTAAGTTGTTATTTTTTATATTTTTATATGAAAGTTTTTTATTTTTTAAAATTATAAAAATTATAAATAAATCAGAAAGAAGGTGCTTTATGGATCTTTCACATCCCGTAGAAGTAGTAAAAGGAGTGGGAGAACAGACATTAAAAAAACTTAATAAATTAGGAATATATACGGTGGAGGATCTTTTATATCATTTTCCAAGAAGTTATGAAGATAGGTCTAAGATAATAAAAATAAGTCAAATAGAGTATAATAAAACAAATACTATTTTAGCTAAAATAAATACATTACCTCAAAATATAAAAAGAGGAAAAAAGATTATTACAAAAGTTAATTTAAGAGATGATAGTGGTAGTATTTTTGCTGTTTGGTTTGGACAACCTTATTTAAAAAAACAATTTAAATTAAACGATACTTATATTTTTACGGGGAAAGTTACATATAAATATGGTCAAATTCAAATAGAATCTCCTGATTATGAAAAGATAGTAGATGATAAAGATATTTTTACAAAAAGAATAATACCAATTTATCCTAGCACATATAAATTATCTCAAAAAGTGATTCGCCAAATAATTTATAATGCTTTAGTAGAAACACAAAATCAATTAATTGAATTTTTACCTCTTTGGATTAGAAAAAAATATAAATTAGCTGACTATAATTATGCTATACATAATATACATTTTCCAGAATCTGAGGATAGTTTTCTTATTTCTAGGAAACGATTAGTATTTGAAGAACTTTTTTTACTTCAAACTGGACTTATGAGTATTAAAAATAAAATAGGTAAAAATAAGAAGGCAATTAAATTTAAAGAAATAAAAGAACTAGATGATTTTATAAAATCTCTTCCTTTTGAATTAACTAATGCCCAAAAAAGAGTATTTAATGAAATTAAGCAGGATATGATAAATGATAAAATAATGAATAGATTAGTTCAAGGAGATGTAGGTTCGGGAAAAACAATAATTGCGGCATTAGCTTTATTTTTAGCTGTTAAAAATGGATATCAAGGTGTTATGATGGCACCTACGGAAGTTTTAGCAACTCAACATTACAAAGGATTGACTCCTTTATTAGAGAAATTTAATATTAAAACAGGACTTTTAACGGGTTCTCTTACTAAAAAACAAAAAGAAAATATTTTAAATCAAATTAAAAATGGAGATATAGATATTGTTTTTGGAACTCATGCTCTTATACAAGAAAAAGTTTCTTTTAAATCTTTAGGATTAGTAATTACTGATGAGCAACATAGATTTGGAGTAAGACAAAGAAATATGCTATCAGAAAAAGGAAATAATCCAGATGTTCTTGTTATGACTGCTACTCCTATTCCTAGAACTTTAGCGTTAATATTATACGGAGATTTAGATATCTCTATTATAGATGAATTACCACCAGGAAGGAAAAATATAGATACTTATGCTGTAAATTCTTCTTATAGGCATCGTATTTATCAGTTTATAAAAAAAGAATTAATAAATGGTAGACAAGCTTATGTTATTTGTCCTATGGTTGAAGAAGCAGAGGAAGAAAATCTTAAATCAGTTATTTCATATACAGAAGAATTACAAAAAGAATTTAAAGGATATAAAGTAAGTTATTTACATGGGAAAATGAAGCCAAAAGAAAAGCAAAAAATAATGAATGACTTTTCAGAAGGGAAAATACAAATATTAGTATCTACTACAGTTATAGAAGTAGGAGTTAATGTACCTAATGCAACTATTATGCTTATTGAAAATGCAGAAAGATTTGGTCTAGCACAACTTCATCAACTTCGGGGAAGAGTAGGTAGAGGAGAATTTAAATCTTATTGTATTTTAATCACAGATTCTAAAAATAAAGTAACAATTGAAAGAATGAAAATAATGAAAAAAACTAATAATGGATTTAAAATTTCAGAAACAGATTTAAAAATTAGAGGTCCTGGAGAATTTTTTGGTACTAGACAACATGGATTACCAGATTTAAAAATTGCTAATTTGTATAAAGATATTCCTATTTTGAAAAAAGCACAAGAGGCTTCCGAGATAATATTAAGTATAGATCCTAATCTTGATAAAGAAGAACATAAATTTTTAAAGGAAAAAATAAATAAATTTTTTGAAGAAAAAATAAAAAATATTTCATTATAATATTTCTACATTTTAACAATTATATTCGACAAGAATTTGCATATAATATTAGTGTACCCACTAAAAAATTAAAATAGAAGGGTATTAAAATATATTGACGATATAGGAGGGTTTTGAATATGGCAAGTAGAAATAGAAAAGTAGTTCCACAAGCTAGAGCAGCTTTAGAACAATTTAAATATGAAGTGGCAAATGAAATAGGAGTTCCTTTAAAACCAGGATATAACGGAGATTTAACTTCTGCACAAAATGGTTCTGTTGGTGGATATATGGTTAAAAAAATGATAGAACAACAAGAACAACAAATGGCTGGACAAAATATTAAATAAATATTTATTATAAATAGAAAAAGGAATGACTTAAGTCATTCCTTTTTCTATTTAAATATAGATAGAAAGAAACTAATTAATATATAAAGGGAGAGGAAAATAAAGAAAATATGAGATGATTCGATAATATTATGTGTATAATAATTGACATTTATTCTGTTTATTATAAAATTATATTTATAGGGAAAAGATTTGTTGATTTTAGTATTTTAATAAGAATAAATTTACATTGGAGGAAATATATTGAGAGTAATTGCAGGAATAGCTAAAGGACATAATTTAAAAGCACCAAAAGGGATGGAAACTCGTCCAACCACAGATAGAATTAAGGAATCTCTATTTAATATTATATCACCAGATTTATATGAATGTTCTTTTCTTGATTTATATAGTGGAACAGGGGCAATAGGAATAGAAGCTTTAAGTAGAGGAGCTAAAAAAGCAGTATTTATTGATAAGTCTCCAATTTGCAAAAAGATTATTAAAGAAAATTTATTACATACAAAATTAATAGATAAGGCGGTAATTTATCAGCTTAATGTAAATTTAGGGCTGGATATTTTAAAGAAAAATAATGAAATATTTGATATTATTTTTATGGACCCTCCATATTCTTTAGATATAATTACAGAAACTTTAAACAATATCGCAGAATATGGTATATTAGACAAAAAAGGGTACGTTATAATTGAACATTCTTCTAAAAAAGATATACAAATTCCAGATAATTTTCTACTGTGGAAAGAAAAAAAGTACAAAACTACTAAGATTACATTTTTAAAATTATTGGAGGGGAATATATGAAAATAGGAGTTTATCCAGGAAGTTTTGATCCAGCTACTTATGGACATTTAGATATTATAAAAAGAGCTTCTCAATTAGTAGATTATTTAATTGTTGGAGTTCTTAATAATGTTAGAAAAAAGCCACTTTTAACTGTTGAAGAAAGGATTAAATTGCTTCAAGACATAACAGAAGATTTAGATAATGTTTCGGTTGAAGCTTTTTCAGGATTATTAGTTGATTTTGTAAAAGAAAAAAATGCTAATATTATTATAAGAGGACTAAGGGCTGTAACTGATTTTGAATATGAGCTACAAATGGCTCAAGTTAATCAAAGTTTAGATAAAAATATTGAGACAATTTTTTTAGCAACAAGTGTACAGTATTCTTTTTTAAGCTCAAGTCTTGTTAAGGAAATAGCTAAATTTGGTGGGAATGTTGATTCTTTAGTTCCTCAAAAGGTTTCAGATTATATGAAGAAAAAATATATATGAGGGGGATTATTATGGAAAGTATATTAAAGTTGTTAGAATTAATGGAGGATATTCTAGATAATAGTAGTGCAGTTCCGTTTACAGGAAAGGTAATGGTAAATAAGGAAGAATTATATGAAATAATAACAGACATACGTTTAAAGTTGCCTAATGAAATAAAACAATCTAAATGGGTTCTTGAAGAGAGAAATAAAATTTTAATTGATGCTCAAAAAGAAGCAGAAAATATAATAAAAGAAGCTGATGATAAACTTTCAAAGTTAATAGATGAAAATGAGGTTACGAAAAAAGCATATGAACAAGCAGAAGAAATTATAGAAAATGCAAAAAAAAATTCAAGAGAAATGCGTTTAGGAGCTATAGAATATGTTGAAGAAATTTTATTAGCTGTAGAAAATACAATAAAACAAACTTTAGAAAATATACATAATGAATCTTCAAAATTAGAGGAATCTTTAGGAAAAACTATTAATTTGCTTCAAAGTAATAGACAAGAATTAAAAGGCAAAAACACATAAAAATCGTACTTTATAGTACGTTTTTTTTTGTATTTGTAATGGTTATTATAGCGAATATTATACAAAAAAGTGAACAGATGTAAAGCCATATATTGTTAAATATATTATTTGAAGATGAATAGGTAAAAAGGTTAAAGACATTACTAGTTTTTAAATATATTTTATCTATATATGGATAAAATATTATTGTATATATAAAAGCAAATATAGATTGTATGAATTTTGAACATCCATAAATAAAAATATTGATATCAGAATAACTAATCATGCTAATAGTTTGCATAAATATTGATAAGCCTCCCCAGGCAATTATAGAATTAATCAGTATAATTTTTTGATTAAGAGGAGCAGAAGTTGTTCCTATTATATTTATTCCATTGGTTATTTCAATTATTCCCATTATAAATCCTGAAATTAGATCATTGTCAAAAACTAATCCTATAATAGAAAAAACAGTATAAAATATATCAGTTAACACTTTCATTATGTGGAATAACTTTAGTAGTTCGGATATAACAGAAAAAAGTATAATAAATCCCCCTATTTGAGATATCATTTCCATAGAATTCATAATACTTTCTTTAAGAATAAGGCCTATTTTTTTAGATTGATGTTTTTGTTTGATTATGAGTGTATTAATAGCTTGTTTTAAAATATGATTATATTTTGGCTTTTGATGAGATTTTTCTTTTTTATAAAATCTAAATAAAATTCCCACAGATAAAGAAGATAAATAATGAATTAGTAAAAGAAAACAACCAATTTCTGGGCTGGAAAGTATACCTACTGATACGGATCCTAGTATAAATAAAGGGCCACTATTATTGGAGAAAGAAATAAGTCTTTGAGCTTCTACTTGAGTAATTTGTTTTTTAGACCTTAAATCTGCAGTGATTTTAGCACCTACTGGATATCCTGATATAAGTCCCATAATCCATGCAAAGGCGCCAATACCAGGAACATTAAAGATAGGCCTCATAATTGGTTCGAATAGTACTCCTATAAAATGTACAACACCCAATTCTATTAAAAGATAAGCTCCTATCATAAAAGGGAATAGAGAGGGAAATACTGTATTAAACCATAAAAGAAGTCCTTTTTTAGAAGCAATAAATACTTTTTCTGGGAAAATAAGAATTCCAATTACAACTATAATAACGATAAATATAAAAATAAATTTATATTTTTTTATAGATGTTTTTTTTATTTCCATTAAACTTCCCCCATAACCATAGTAAAAAACTGTCTTCTATAAATATATATTTATTAATTATTAGTTTATACATATATATTTAGCGATCTAAAATAATTACAGGGGAAGAAAATTCTTTTCCAATTATTCTATATAAACTATTAGGATAATGAAGACTATATATGTTTGTAGAAATCACTTCTTTTTCCAACATTTTTTTTATTAATCCTTGAGATCTTTGATATGAATCTTTAAAATTTGAAATTATAGGAATACAAGCATTTTGTTTTAATTTTTTTAATAAAAAAGATGCACTTTTTCTAAAACCTAATATACGTATATATTGAGGCCCACCATTTTTATGAAATTCCCAGAAATCTTCAGATTTAATTTGTAAGATAATATTAAGTAAACTTCTTTGGATACTAGTCAAAGTATATCTCTTTGTTTTTATTTTTTTAACTAAATCATCAATAAAAAAATTATTGGCTGACAAATCAAAAATTCTATTTTCAAGTCCTTCTGTAATCCCCATAAATCCTTTTAATTCTTTTTTTGAAATAGTTCTAAGTACATAATTGAGTTCTAAAGAAAAATCATTAAGATACACTGGAGCTAATCCTTTATTTATAGTTTCTAATAATAGTTCTGCACAATCTTTAGGTATAGTTTTAAAAAGAATGTCATATTTATTATTTTTAATAGCCTTTCGTATTCCTGTTGCAGATGCAATAGAAGATTCTATATTAGAAGAATGATAGTGTTCTCCTTTTCTTTTTATAGTAAAAGGAACAATAGAACTATTTAAAGCTTTTAAAGCTTTTAAATATTCTATTCCTAAAATATTATTAGGCGATGATAAAATTTCATTTAACTCATTCTCTGATTCAAATATATTATTTTGACGTAATGAATCTAATAATGCCTTGTTTCTTGCTTTCGGGAAGGTAAGCCCTTTAGATAAATATTTTTTTATATTTATTTTAAAATCTTCTGGTTCATTGTATAAAAAATTAGCTATTTGTGATAATAATTTTAAATTTCCATGTTCACTACCAAAACAAATTGAGTCTATAATCCCTGATTTATGAAGAAGAGAAATAGCTCCAAAGCTAAAAAATTCTGCACTAGAGATTGAATATATAACGGGAAGTTCTATAACTAAATCAGCACCCGCCTTTAAAGCCATAAGAGTTCTTGTCCATTTATCAATTATAGCTGGTTCTCCTCTTTGTACAAAATTACCACTCATAACAACTACACAAAAATTTGATTGAGTAATTTCTTTAGATTTTTTTAAATGATATAAATGTCCATTATGAAAAGGATTATACTCTGTTATTATACCAACAGTTTTCATAAAAAATCTCCTAATTTCATTTATTTTTAATATTATATTTAATTTTACTACAATATATGTTATTTAACAAAAAAAATTATAAACTTTTGGTCAAGAGTATTGTATACAATGAGCAATTTGTTTATAATAAAAGAAGAAAATATTGAAAGGGGTAAGAACTGTGGATTTTTTAACATCAATTAAAGAAAGAGCAAAAGCAGATAAAAAGACTATTGTTTTACCAGAATCTTTAGAAAGAAGAACATTGGAGGCTACTGAGACAATTTTAAAAGAAGATTTGGCCAATATAATATTAATTGGCAATGAAAAATCTATATTAAGTAAAGCAGAGGGATTAGACATTTCTAAAGCTAGAATTATTGATCCTAATACATATGAAAATATGGAGGATTTTATTGAAACATTAGTTGAATTAAGAAAACATAAGGGAATGACAAAAGAAAAAGCGGCAGATTTACTTATAAACAACCCATTATATTTGGGAGTTATGATGGTTAAAAAGGAAGTTGCAGATGGAATGGTAGCTGGAGCAGTAAATTCTACTGCTAATGTACTTAGACCTTCATTGCAAATTTTAAAAACAGCACCTAATACAAAATTAGTGTCTGCATTTTTTATAATGGTGGTACCTAATTGTGAATATGGAGCAAATGGAACATTTCTTTTTGCAGATTCAGGGCTTGTTCCAAATCCTAATTCTGAAGAGTTAGCAGCGATTGCAATTAGTTCTTCAAAATCTTTTAGACAATTAGTTGGAGAAGAACCAATTGTTGGTATGCTTTCATTCTCAACTAAAGGAAGCGCAAGTCATGAAGATGTAGATAAAGTAGTAGAAGCAGTGAAAATAGCAAAAGAATTAGCTCCAGATTTAAAATTAGATGGAGAATTTCAATTAGATGCTGCAATTGTTCCTAGTGTTGGAGCAAGTAAGGCTCCAGATAGTGATATTGCAGGAAAAGCTAATGTACTTGTATTTCCAGATTTAGATGCTGGTAACATTGGATATAAATTAACTCAAAGATTAGCGAAAGCTGAAGCTTATGGTCCTATTACCCAGGGGATTGCAAAGCCTGTAAATGATTTATCAAGAGGTTGTAGTGCTGATGATATAGTAGGAGTTGTAGCAATTACTTGTGTTCAAGCTCAAATATCAGAAGAATAAAATATAAGTTTTTAAAATTATTTTGTAATAATTTAAATAAGTAATAAGGAGACGATATTAATGAATATACTTGTAATCAATTGTGGGAGTTCTTCTCTTAAATATCAATTAATTAATATAGAAGAAGAAAAAGTTTATGCAAGAGGACTTTGTGAAAGAATTGGAATAGATGGGTCAAGAATCAAACATACTCCAGAAGGAAAAGAAACTATTATTAATGAAATTCCAATGAATAATCATAAAGATGCAGTAAAATTAGTAATAGACGCTTTAACTAATAATGATTATGGAGTTATTAAAAATATGGATGAAATATCTGCTGTTGGACATAGAGTTGTTCATGGAGGAGAATATTTTAGTGAGTCCGTTATTATCAATGAAGAAGTAAAAAAAGCTATTGAAGAATGTAGTGATTTAGCACCTTTACACAATCCACCAAATTTAATAGGAATTGAAGCTTGTGAACAATTAATGCCTAATACACCTATGGTTGCTGTATTTGATACTGCATTTCATCAAACTATGCCTAAAGAAGCTTATTTATATGCAATTCCTTATGAATTATATAAAAAGCATAAAATAAGACGTTATGGTTTTCATGGAACTTCTCATAAATATGTAGCAAATAGAGCTGCGAATATTTTAGGAAGACCTATTGAAGAATTAAAAATTGTTACTTGTCATTTGGGAAATGGTGCTAGTGTATGTGCTATAAAAAATGGGAAATCTATAGATACAAGTATGGGATTTACTCCTTTAGCAGGATTAGTTATGGGGACTCGTTCAGGAGATATTGACCCAGCTATTGTAAGTTTTATAATGGAAAAAGAAAATATGTCTGTTAAAGAAGTAGATAATTTATTAAATAAAAAGTCTGGAGTGCTTGGATTATCAGGAGTTTCTAGTGATTTTAGAGATATTGAAGCTGCTATGAAAAATGGAAATGAAAGGGCTAACATAGCAATGGATGTATTTACTTATACAGTTGTAAAATATATAGGAGCTTATGCTGCTGCAATGAATGGACTTGATGCTATAGTATTTACAGCAGGACTTGGAGAAAATAATCATGAGATTAGAAGAGATATATGTAAACATGTAGAATTTTTAGGAGTTAAAGTAGATGAAGAAAAAAATAATTGCAGAGGAGTTGAAAGAGATTTTTCAGCAGAAGGAGCAAAAGTTCATACACTAGTAATTCCTACTAATGAAGAATTAATGATTGCTTATGAAACAAAGAATTTGCTTAAAAAATAATTTATTGACAAATAATAACCCTGTATGTATAATATCAAGAGTAGCCTTACAGGGGTGATATAATGATACTAAATATATCTAAAATTATGAAGATTCCCGATGCTACTATGAAATTATCTTTTGAAGAAAATATTAATTTCATAGAATCTAAAGCTGAAAAAATAAAATTAGTTAGCCCTATTAAATTTAAAGGGGAACTAATTAGTGATGGGAAAATGTTATATTTAAATGGTGATGTTAATACGGTTTTAGAGTTACATTGTGACCGATGTACAAAGCCAGTACCAACTTCTTTATCTATAAGAATAGAAGAAAAATTTGGTAGTTATGAAAATGATGAAGAAGAAATTCACATTATTAGTGGTAATGAAATTGATTTAACCCCTATACTAATTAATGCTATTTTATTAAATATACCCATGAAAGTAGTATGCAGCGAAGAATGCAAAGGGATTTGTCCACAATGTGGAAAAAATTTAAATGAGGATACTTGTGATTGTAAAGAAGAAGTAGTAGATTCTCGCTTTGCAGTTTTAAGAACATTATTTGATAGTTCTAAGTAAAAATCTTCTGCTGTAAATAAGGGGTCTATTTATGGTTAAGGAGGTGTAGAAATTGGCTGTACCAAAAAGAAAAACATCTAAAGCTAGAAGAAATAAGAGAAAAGCAAATTGGAAATTAACTTCTCCAAATTTAGTTTCATGTCCTAAATGTGGGGATTTAATGATGCCTCATAGAGCATGCAAGTCTTGTGGAACATATAATAAACGTGTGGTATTAGATGTAGAATAAAATTTTTAAAGACAGCTTTTGCTGTCTTTTGTTCTATTTAATTATATAAATTTTAATAGATTTTTATATAGGGAGAATGGGGAGGTTGTTATGGCAAATAATATAATTATTGCAGTTGATGCAATGGGGGGAGATAATGCTCCTAATGAAATTATAAAAGGATGTATAGAAGCATTAAATCAAAATAATATACATATTATTTTAGTAGGAAATCAAGATGCTATTAAGAATGAATTAAATAAGTACTCTTATGATGAAACTAAAATATCGATTATACATACTACAGAAATTATAACAATGGAAGAATCTCCGGTTGTTGCCATAAGAAGTAAAAAAAATTCCTCCATGGTAGTAGGGTTAAATCTTTTGAAAGAAAAGAAAGCCGACGCTTTTATATCAGCAGGAAGTACAGGAGCACTTTTAGCAGGAGGAACATTTTTAGTAGGAAGAATAAAAGGTGTAAAAAGACCTGCTCTTGCTCCACTTATTCCAAATAAAAAAGGATTTTCTTTGCTTATAGATTGTGGAGCTAATATGGACGCAAAGCCTGAATATTTGTTGCAATTTGCTCAAATGGGATACATATATATGAAAAACATCATGAATATTCCATCCCCCAAAGTTGGATTGGTAAATGTAGGTACAGAAAAAGAAAAAGGAAATCAACTTACAAAAGAAGCTTATACTCTAATGGAAAAAGCAGATATTAATTTTATAGGAAATATAGAAGCTAGAGATATTCCTTATGGAAAAGCAGATATTGTTGTATGTGATGCTTTTACAGGGAATGTTATTTTAAAATATACAGAAGGATTTGGTCTTTCTTTATTTGATATAATAAAGGAAGAAATTATGAGCAATGCTATATCTAAAATAGGAGGATTATTATTAAAATCTGCTTTTAGGAACATAAAAAATAGATTTGATTATACTGAATATGGAGGAGCACCCATGTTAGGATTAAAAGGATTGGTTGTAAAAGCACACGGGAGCTCTAATGCAAAAGCTATTAGTAGTGCTATTAAGCAAGCAATTAAGTTTAAAGAACAAAGGATAGCAGAGGAAATTGAACAAAAAATAAATAAATAATAAATTTTCATATTGACGTCTTAAAGAGTATATACTATTATCAAAATATAAAAACTGGAAGAGGTGATTACATGATACTAGAAAAAGTAAAAAAAATTATAGCTGAACAACTAAATATTCAAGAATCAGAAATTACAGAAGATACATCTTTTCAAGATGATTTAGGGGCAGATTCTTTAGACATATTTCAAATTGTTATGGCATTAGAAGAAGAATTTGATATGGAAATTTCAAATGAAGATGCAGAAAAAATTATTACTGTAAAAGATGCTGTAGAATATATAAAAAATGCAACTAATAATGAATAAAAAGTCCTTTAAAAGGGACTTTTATTATTGTAATCAAATTTATGGAGGTGATAAAATGAAAAATATAAAAGATGAAAAAATATCAAAGTTTGAAAAAATTATTGGATATACCTTTAAAAATAAAAATTTGATAATAGAAGCTTTAACCCATAGTTCTTATGCTAATGAAAATAGAAAGTATAATATACCTAATAATGAAAGATTAGAGTTTTTGGGAGATGCTATTTTAGAGTTAATTATTAGTGATTTTATTTTTCATAAATATCCTAATATGCCAGAAGGAGAATTAACTAAACTAAGGGCTAGTATTGTATGTGAAGCATCTTTAGCTAATATTGCAACAAAAATGAATTATGGAGATTTTCTTTATCTTGGAAAAGGAGAAGAATTGTCAGGAGGAAGAAGAAGAACTTCTATCTTAGCAGATGCTTTTGAGGCTGTATTAGGAGCAATTTATTTAGATGGGAAAATGGAAAGTGCAGTTAATTTTATAAATAAAGTTTTGATTCCATCAATTGAAACAATAAAAGATAATAACATGTATATGGATTATAAGACACTTCTTCAAGAAAAAATTCAAAAAACAAGTTCTATTCCTGTTGATTATCATATAGTTAATGAAAAGGGGCCAGACCATGATAAATTATTTTTTGTTGAAGTTAGACATGAAGGGATTACTCTTGGAAAGGGAGAAGGAAAAAGTAAAAAAGAAGCAGAACAAAATGCTGCATTTAATGCATTAAATAGTTAATTTGGGGTGAATCTATGTATTTAAAAAGATTAGAAATACAAGGCTTTAAATCTTTTGCAGACCCTTTAAAATTAGATTTTAATAAAGGAATTAGTGCTATAGTAGGCCCTAACGGAAGTGGGAAAAGTAATATTGCAGATGCCATTAGATGGGTTTTAGGAGAACAGAAAGTTAAAAGTCTTAGAGGCTCTAAGATGGAAGATATTATTTTTGCAGGAACTGAAAATAGAAAACCTTTAGGATTTGCAGAAGTATCTATTACTTTAGATAATACAGATAAAAAAATACCTATTTCTTTTGAAGAAGTGACTATTACAAGACGAGTTTATAGATCTGGAGAAAGTGAATATTCTATCAATAGGACCTCCTGTCGTTTAAAAGATATTTATGAATTATTTATGGATACAGGAGTAGGAAAAGAAGGATACTCTATTATTGGACAAGGTCAAATTGATAGAATACTCAGTAGTAAACCAGAAGATAGAAGATTTTTATTTGAAGAAGCAGTAGGAATTGTTAAATATAAAAATAGGAAACAAGAAGCGGAAAAAAAATTAGAAATAGAAAGACAAAACTTAATTCGTATAGAAGATATTATAAGAGAATTAGAAAAACAAATAGAACCTTTAGCTAAAAGTGCGGAAAAGACAAAAAAATATTTAGATATAAAAAATAAACTAAAAAAGGTAGATTTAAATTTATTTTTAAAAGAAGCCGATAATTTAAAATCTCAAATATCTGATCTTGAAGAAATTTATGAAAATAATAATGAAAATCTTTTAAATCAAGAAAAACTTAATACTAAACAAAAAGAACAATATGAAATTGTAAAACAAGAAATAGAAAAACTTGATGAAAAAATATTTAAACTTCAAAATGAAATTATAGATATTAAAACAATAATTGAAAAATCTCAAGGAGATAATAAAGTTATTCAACAGGATATTATCCATTTAAATGAAAACATAAAAAGACTTCAAAATGAATGTAATGAGATTCAAAATAAAATATTTAAGAATGATGAAGAAATAAATAAATTAATAGTTAAAAAAAATGGTATAGATTTAGAACTAAAAATTAAAGAAGAACTTTTAGAAAAATATGAAAAAGATTTTAATGAGCTTACAAAATTATTGTTATCTAATGAAACAGAAATTGAAAAATATAAATCTGATATTATTGAAAAAATGAATGAAGCTTCAGAAATAAAGAGTAATGTTCAAAGAATAAATTCTAATTTAGAACAAATTAAAAATAGAAGAGATCAAATAAAGCATGAGAAGGAAAAAGTTGCAACCCAATACAAAAATCAGCAAGTTCATTTGAATGCGCTTAAAAAAATACTGAATGATAAAAAGAATAAATTAGAAATTATACAAAAAGATATAGATGATTTAATTAATAAAAATAAAAAAATAATTAATGTAGTAAATAAAAAATCTAATGAAATAAATTTATTAACAGAAGAAAAACATCGTATTAAGTCTAAAAAGCAAATTATAGAGCAAATGGAAAAGGAATACGAAGGATTCAGTAAAAGTGTTAAAAATATTCTTTTATTAAAAAATAAAAATCCTATTAAATGGGAAGGAATTTGTGGAGTTGTAGCAGAGTTAATTAAAGTTCCTAAAGGATATGAAGTTGCTATAGAAGTAGCTTTAGGAAGTAGATTACAAAATATTGTTACAACAACAGAAGAAGTTTCTAAAGATATCATTGAATATCTTAAAAAGAATAAATTAGGAAGAGCAACTTTTTTACCGTTGACATCTATAAAAGGAAATTATTTAGGCAGAGAAAAAGAAGAGATTTTAAAAGAAGAAGGTATACTTGGAGTTGCTTCAGACATAATTAAATATGATAGTATTTATAAAAATATTATTTCTTATTTATTAGGAAGAGTATTTATTGTAAAGAATTTAAATTTTGGAATAAAAATTGCTAGAAAATATGACTATAAGTATAAAATAGTTACCTTAGATGGGGAAGCTTTAAATGCTGGAGGTTCAATAACAGGAGGAAGTATATACCAAAAATCTAGTAATTTCTTTTCAAGAACAAGAGAATTAGAAGAATTAAAACATAAATTAAGCCAAATTTCAAAAAAACTGGAATGTTATCAACAAGAATTAGAAACTTATGAAAAAGAAAAAAATAGAAATATATTTTTAATAGAAAATAAAGAAAAAGAAATTCAAGATATTAACATGCAAATTATATCGGAAAACCATAAAATAAAACAATCTAAAGAACTTTTAATAGAAATAGAAGAAAGAAAAAGACAATTATCAATAGAAGAAGAACAGTTAAAGATTCAATATGAAAATTTTTTAGAAAAATTAAATAAAGAGACTTCAATTCTAAAAAAGATTGAAGTAGAAATTGAAGAAATACATAATAAAGTTGAAGCTCATCAATCTCATTTACAAACAGAAAGAACATCGAAAGAAAGTTTATCTATTAGTATTACAGAAATAAAAATTGAAATTTCTTCATTAAAACAAAAAAATCAATATATTTTAGAAGATATAAAACGTTTAGAAAATGATATTAAAAATTTAAATTTAGAAAAAAATAAAAAAGAAGAAGAAATACAAGTTCTTTCTAAAGAAATAAAAATAAAAGAAGAAGAAATTATAAAAAATAAAGAAAAAATACGAGAATTAAATTTAAATTTGGGCACGAATGCTGATCTGCAAAATAAATTACAAAAAGAAAAAAGAGAAAAAAACATAATACTCAAACAATATGAAAATAACATAAATAAAACAAGAGAAAACATTGATTTGATTAAACAAGAAATTCATAGAATAGAAAACAAAAAAACTAAATTAAAGTTAGAAGAAGAAAATTTATATAATCGTATATGGGAAGAATATGAAGAAACTTATAATTCAGCCTTAAAATTTAAAGAAGATATAGGAAGTATATCTGAAATGAAAAATAAATCTCAATATTATAAAAATCAAATTAAAAATTTAGGAAATATTAATTTAGATGCTATTGAAGAATATGAAAAAGTGAAAGAAAGATATGAATTTTTAATAAATCAAAAAAAAGATATTGAAGATGCAGAGAAAAAACTTAGAAATATTATTAAAGAATTAATTTCTTCTATGGAAAAACAATTTATTAAAAATTTTTCCATTATATCATCTAATTTTAATAAAGTTTTTGTTGAATTATTTGGTGGAGGAAAAGGATATCTTCAATTGGTAGATGAAAAAAATATTTTGCAATCGGGAATAGAAATAATTGCTCAACCCCCAGGGAAAAAATTGCAAAATATGACTTTATTATCTGGAGGAGAAAGAGCTTTAACAGCCATTGCCCTTTTATTCTCTATATTGAAAATGAAACCTTCTCCATTTTGTGTTTTAGATGAAATAGAAGCAGCATTAGATGATGCAAATGTAAACAGGTTTGCTAATTATTTAAAAAAATTTAAAGATACTCAATTTATTGTTATAACCCATAGAAAAGGGACTATGGAAGCAGCAGATACATTATATGGTGTAACTATGCAAGAACAAGGAATATCAAAATTAATATCAGTAAAACTTTCTGATGTTCAGGATGAAGAGGCAAGTTAAAAAAGGAGTGAAAAGATATGGCAATATTTAAGAATTTATTTAATAGAGATAAAAAACAAGTAGAAAAAAATAAAGAACAAGAAAGAGCAGGAAAAGCAATAGTAGAAGAAAATATGGAAGAAAGTATAGAGGAAACAGTTATAGAAGAAGATAAAGGACAGAAAGAAGAAGAAACAGAAATAATTGAAGAAGATAAAGAGCATAAAGAAGAAATGGTAGAAGAAAAAGTATCTCAACCTAAAAAAAGTTTTTTTTCTAAATTAGTTAAAGGATTAACTAAAACAAGAAGTAATATTATGGATGGAATAGATCAAGTTTTAAAATCTTTTAAAAAAATAGATGAAGAACTTTATGAAGAATTAGAAGAAGCTCTTATTATGGCAGATATAGGAGTTTCAACTACTATGAACATCATGGAAAATTTAAGAAAAAGAGTAAAAGAAGAAAAAATTACAGAGGCAATAGAGCTTAGACAACTTCTTATAGAAGAAATTTCAAAACTTCTTGAAAAAGGAAACCATGAAGTTAATATAGAAGAAGGGCCAGTTGTTATTTTAGTTATTGGAGTTAATGGAGTTGGTAAAACTACAACCATAGGTAAATTAGCTCACAATTTTAAGAAACAAAAAAAGAAAGTACTTTTAGCAGCTGCAGATACTTTTAGGGCAGCAGCTATTGAACAATTAGAAGTTTGGGGAGATAGAGTAGGAGTAGATGTTATTAGGCACCAAGAAAACTCTGACCCAGCAGCAGTAATATTTGATGCTATACAAGCAGCTAAGTCAAGAAAAATTGATGTATTGATATGTGATACAGCTGGAAGATTACATAATAAAAAGAATTTAATGGAAGAATTAAAAAAAATATTTAGAATAATAACCAGGGAATATCCAGAAGCTAAAAAAGAAGTTTTTCTAGTATTGGATGCAACGACAGGACAAAATGCTCTTCAACAAGTAAAATTATTTAAAGAAGTTGCAGATATTTCAGGAATTGTTTTAACAAAGTTAGATGGAACTGCTAAGGGAGGAATAATTGTTGGTATTAGTTCTGAAATGAATATTCCGGTTAAATATATAGGAGTAGGAGAAGGAATTGATGATTTACAACCATTTAATCCTAAAGAATTTGCCACAGCTTTATTTGCGAATTATGATGATTAAAATTTTCTTGACAAACTAATGATTTTACTATAGAATACTTCTGTAAAGCAGAACAACTTTACACCCATTTAAAATGTGGTGATTTTATGGAACGTATATTAGAAATTTCATTATTATATGATTTTTATGGAGAATTATTAACAGATAGACAAAAAAATATATTTGAGTTATATTATCATAATGATTTGTCTTTAGGAGAAATAAGCGAACAATTAAAAATCAGTAGACAAGGAGTTTATGATACTTTAAGACGATCTGAACATATTTTATTTCAATATGAGGAAAAACTTAAATTAGTAAAACGGTTTATTGCTAATAAAAATTATATTAAAGAAATTCTTGATATAGTAGAAAGTATAGAAAAAGATTTATCTAAAGAAGCAGTAATTAAAATTAATAGAATAAAAGCTATTGCCCATAAAATTTTAAATGAATAATTAGGAGGCTTAGTTCATGGCTTTTGAAAGTTTATCTGATAAGCTTCAAAGTGTATTTAAAAAACTTAAAAGCAAAGGGAAATTAACCGAAAAAGATGTTACTTCTGCTTTACGTGAAGTAAAATTGGCTTTATTAGAGGCTGATGTAAACTTTAAAGTAGTAAAATCATTTATTAATAAAATTAAAGAAAGAGCCGTAGGACATGATGTTTTAGAGAGTTTAACTCCAGGGCAACAAGTAATAAAAATAGTACATGAAGAATTAATTAGTTTAATGGGAAGTACTCAAAGTAAGCTTACATTTTCTAATGTTCCACCTACTGTATATATGATGGTAGGATTGCAAGGAGCAGGGAAAACAACTACTTCTGGTAAGTTAGCAGGACAAATCAAAAAAATGGGAAAAACTCCTCTATTAGTTGCTTGTGATGTTTATCGTCCTGCAGCAATAAAACAGCTTCAAGTAGTAGGATCGCAAGTAGATGTTCCTGTATTTTCTATGGAAGGTGTTAATAATCCAGTTGAAATTGCAAAAAAATCTCTTGATTATGCAAAAGATAATAATAATGATGTAGTAATTATTGATACAGCAGGAAGATTGCATATAGATGAAAAATTAATGGATGAACTTTCAGATATTAAAGCTTTTGTAAAACCTCAGGAAATTCTACTTGTAGTTGATGCAATGACTGGACAAGATGCAGTTAATGTAGCAGAAAGTTTTAATGAAAAGTTGGGTATAGATGGAGTTATATTAACAAAATTAGATGGTGATACCAGAGGTGGAGCAGCTTTATCTGTACGTTCAGTAACTAATAAACCTATAAAATATGTGGGCTTAGGAGAAAAATTAGAAGATCTTCAAGCATTTCATCCTGATAGAATGGCTTCAAGAATATTAGGAATGGGCGATGTTCTTAGTCTTATAGAAAAGGCTCAACAAAATTTTGATGATAAAAAAATTGCAGATTTAGAAAAAAAGATAAGAAAAATGGAATTCGATTTCGAAGACTTTTTAGAACAAATGCAACAAGTTAGAAAAATGGGGCCATTAAATCAGCTTTTAGGAATGATTCCTGGGATGAATATGCAAAAATTAGGCAACATTGATATTGATGAAAAAGAAATTGCCCATGTAGAAGCTATTATAAAATCTATGACTAAAGAAGAAAGAAGAAATCCTTCCATTTTAAATGGGCCTAGGAAAAAAAGAATAGCTCTAGGAAGTGGAAGAAGTTTACAAGAAGTAAATAGGCTTATTAAACAATTTGAGCAAATGAGAAAAATGATGAAACAATTTTCAGATATGAGTAGAGGCAAAAAGGGTAAGTTTAAACTTCCTTTTATGTAATATATTAAACCGATTAATTTTGTAAGGAGGTGAAAAATTATGGCAGTTAGAATTAGGTTAAAAAGAATGGGTGCAAAAAAAGCTCCTTTTTATAGAATAGTTGTTGCTGATTCCAGATCTCCTAGAGATGGAAAATTTATTGAAGAAGTTGGATATTATGATCCAACAAAGGACCCAGTAGAATTAAAAGTAGATGAAGAGCTTGTTCAAAAATGGTTAAAAAATGGTGCTCAACCTTCTGACACAGTAAAAGCTTTATTAAAAAAAGCTAATGTACTCCAGTAGTCAAAAGGTTTGAGGAGGTGTAAATAATGAAAGAACTAATAGAAGTTATTGCTAAAGCTTTAGTAGATAATCCTGAAGCAGTAGAAGTTAATGAAATAGAAGGAGAACGTTCCGTTATTTTGGAGTTAAAAGTAGCTCCAGAAGATATGGGAAAAGTTATAGGAAAACAAGGTAGAATTGCAAAAGCAATTCGTACAGTTATAAAAGCAGCGGCAACTCGTGAAAATAAGAGAGTTGTAGTTGAAATTTTGCAATAAATTTAGACTAGGGATAACCTAGTCTTTTTATATATATTCATTTTATAAATTAATGCAAGGAGGATATATATTGTCAAGTTATATAGAGATTGGTAAGATTGTAAATACTCAAGGTATCCGAGGCGAAGTAAGAGTTATTCCTATGACCGATGACCCAAAACGTTTTGAATTATTAAATTATATTTATATAGAAAATAGAAATATATTAAATGAATATGAAATAGAAAGAGTTAGATATCATAAAAATTTTGTATTATTAAAGTTAAAAGGAATATCTTCAATGAATGATGCGGAAACTTTAAAAAATAGTATTATAAAAATTCCTAGAGAATTAGCACTTCCTTTAGAAAAAGATGAATATTATATTGGAGATTTATATGATTTAGATGTATATACAAATGAAAATGAATATTTAGGGAAAATTGTTGACATTATTTTTACAGGAAGCAATGATGTTTATGTTGTAAAAAAAGAAGGAGCTAAAGAGATACTTATTCCAGCAATTAAACAATGCATATTAGATGTTGATATAGATAATAAAAAAATGACAGTATTTTTAATAGAAGGATTGAGAGATTAATGAATTTTTATATTCTTACATTATTTCCCGATATGATTAAATCGACAATGTCTTATAGTATTTTAGGGAAAGCTCAAGCTGCAAAAAAAATAAATATTGAATGTATAAATATTAGAGATTTTTCGAAAAGTAAACATAAGCAAGTAGATGATTATCCTTATGGTGGAGGACCAGGGATGGTCATGCAACCACAACCTATATATGATGCTTATGAATATATAATTTCAAAATATAAAATTAATCCAAGGGTAATCTATATGTCTCCTCAAGGAAAGACTTTTTCTCAAAAAATTGCTAAAGAATTATCCATAGAAAAAGAGTTAATAATTCTTTGTGGACATTATGAAGGAATAGATCAAAGAGTAATAGATGAAATAGTTACAGATGAAATTTCTATTGGAGATTATATTCTTACAGGAGGAGAATTAGCTGCTATGGTAGTTATAGATGCAGTAGCAAGATTAGTTCCTGGAGTTCTTGGTAGAAAAGAATCTTTTGAAGAAGAATCTTTTTCGAATAATTTATTAGAATATCCCCAATACACAAGACCACCTGTTTTTAGAGGTAAAGAGGTTCCTAAAGTATTATTATCTGGTCATCATGAAAAAATAAAACAGTGGAGAAGGGAACAATCTCTTAAGATAACTTTAGAAAAACGTCCAGATTTATTAGAAAAAACTAATTTAACTGATAAAGATATAAAGTATATAGAGAAATTAAATAATGAGTAAGATAATATTTATATTTTGAGTAATGATAAAAAGAGCATCTAAGTATTAGAAATTGTAAACAGCTCACCCATAAAAATAGGGTGAGCTTATTTTATTATATGACATTAAATTTCAACTACTTAGAATTATTAATCAAGTAATTTAATTGATATTGTTTGGGAGTAAGATTATATTTATTTTTAAATAATTTTATAAAATATGAAATGTTAGAATAACCAAGACTAAGAGCGACATCTGTAACACTTTCAGTTTTAAGTAGTTTTAAAGCTAATTCTAATTTTTTATTTTTAATATACTCAGTAGGTTTTATGCCTACTATTTTTTTAAATAGATTAGTGAAATTTGATTCGGACATGTTTAAATCTTTGGCAAGTTTTCCTATGTTTATATTATGTTCAAGATTTTCATTAATATATTTAATAGCAATACGTATGGGATGGTTATTTTCTGTATTCAGAATGCTGTAGGTAGTCCTATTTTTTATCAAATCAAAAACTAACTTTTGAGAGTATAAGTCGAATAAAAATTCACTGTTGATATCTTTTTGTTTTGCAGCAAGAAGTAAATTATTTATATCGTCAGCAATATTATGAGTATTTTTCCCTAAAAAATAATTTTGAGTATAATCTATATTTTCCTTAATCTCATCAGGTATATCAATTTTTTTTATTACTGATTTAATCAGTTCATCATTAAGTTCAAAAGCTAAAGCAGTTGTTTTTGAACTTATGTTCATATGAACAAGTGAGTTAGAAGGTAAAAGCAAATAACTATCTTTCCCATAAGAAAATTTATCTTTATTATCTAATATTACTTCTTTTTTTCCATTTAGAATAACACAAAGTCTAGGATAGTTAAAAGTTCTGTATCTACCAGAAGATTTAAATGGTAAGTTATAATAATATAATTTTACATAATCTGTTTCATAACCATTATAATTTTCAAATTGAGCATTTAAGTCATTAATCATATATATCATCACCATTTATTGTTAAAAATATAACTAAATTTGTTAAAAATAATACTAATTTCATTAAAAATATCATAAAATTTTTAAAAAATAATACCATTTTAAAAAAAATGAGCTAGTTTTATTAAAAAGATTGACATATAATTAACTAAGAATATAATAACTAAATAAAAATCTTATGTCAAGTAAATTAGGTAAAATCTTGTCCTTGAAATTATATAAAAATATTAAACAAAATTATTAATTTATTAAATATTAAAAAATATATCTAAGGAGGAAACAATGTATAAAATATTAGATAAGAGAAAATTAAATAAGACCGTGGAACTTATGGTAGTTCATGCTCCTTTTGTAGCACGAAAATGTGAAC
>NZ_JWID01000001.1 GCF_001466305.1 Defluviitalea phaphyphila | reverse complement strand
GGAAAGAATTAGGAAAATGGGCATAAGGCGAGAAGGGATAAGGGTTTGAGGGAAAGTCGTTTGGAGCGGAGTTTATTTTAAATATACAATAAAATTAATCTCAAAATCCCGTAGCAAAATAAGAGAAATCTTGATTTGCTGTATAACTCTAAAAAACTCGTGTCACAAATAAAAAAGTTGTGTTAAAAATAAAAAAGTCATGTTAAAAGTCATGGTGAAAATAGGGTAGAAAACCTTATTGGAACCATGATTTTTCGGCTCTTTGTTAATAGTTGGGGTGGGATTATTTTAAATCTCGCTCCATTATTGCTTTTGAGCTTATTTTAATGTAGTAATCAAATTTCTTTATTATTTTCTTATTTTTGGGTGCACTTAATAAATCTAACTAAATGTAGGATTTCCCACAAAGATATTTAATTATTATTTAATTAGTACAATGAATTATCCTATTACGCAATCTTCTAAAGTTTTTTAAAACCAAAAGATATAAGTTTTAAAACCTTAATCTTATTATTAAAACCTTCAGTTGCTCCATTAGTATAACCATATTTAAAAGCATTTTTAATCTCTTTAGACCACCTTCTATATGTAGCAGCACATTTCTCAAATTCAGGAATTGAAGAGGTTTCGGCATTTTCAATCCAATGCTTTAAAGCAGTTCTTTGATAAGAGTATTTATTACTTTGAAATATTTTATAGAACCATTCTTTAAGAAAATGAGCAAGTCTTAAATCATCATTATATAAAAGCATTAAATCAACAGCTTTTTTATTTTCATCATTAAGTTTATGGTATCTAGATAAGATAAATTTTCTAACGAATAAATCTCCTTTTTTGTGTATTTATGGTAACTAAATTTAGCAGATTTATTTAACAAGTGCATTTATTATAGAACCTAATTTTTATAATCTTCTACTCGAGGGTAACACAATTTATATTGTGTTACCCTCATCTATTCTAGATATAAATGAGATGCCAATTTATATTTTAGATTAACAGTAGTTGTTAACAATAAAATTGTTAAATGCGGCTGCACACTTCTATGCTATAATGAAAAAAATACCATTTAGGGAGGGATAAAATGTTGATTCCAGATAAGCAAATTGTACTTAAAACTATCGGAGAGAAATATAATTGCATATTATCAAATATTAAAGGGAAACAAATTATGTATGAAGGGATAAGTGCCGGAAAGAAACTTATTCTTTGTACACCATCATCAAAGTTGCATTCTCAAGGGCAAGGATGGTTTGATCTTACAATTAAACAGGTTGAAATACTAGATGATTCAGATATTGCAATATTGGCAGTTCGGTTAGAAGGAAACAAAATATATTATATTAACTTTAAGGAACTTAAAGAATTAATGACACCAGATATAATGTTTGAGAATTCAAGTGAAGGTAAGCACTGGAAGTTTTATGTTTGGAAAAATTATATAGAAATACGAGGTAATGAAAAGAAGTTCTATATTCAACCAGAAGTACTTGTATAAACGTTTTAACTCTTTTAATATTTAGTATTTGGGAAAATTGTAACATCATTTTCAACATAAATTATGTTAACGGAATACCAATAGAATTGTAAAAAAGAATATGTTTTAGACGATTTGTTAAATAGGCAATTTATGATATGGATAATATAAATAAGTGAATTGAATAGGAATTGGTAGTAATTATTGTAGATTTTTACCGGCTCTTAGAGAAAGATATGTAAATAGTAGTTTGGACTTTTCTTTATCAAAAAATATGTATCTTAGTTCATCAGCTATAATAAGGTCGTATTTTTCGAATATTTTTTCAAATGTTCTTAAAGTTTTTTCTGATCGACCTTAAAATATTAAAGAATTATTTTTTTGTTTATGCATTAAATCAATCAGCTTTTTAACCTCCCTATGAAAACATTTCATAGGGTTATTTTATATTCTTCTAGGGGAGTTTTCAATTATTATACTATGATAATTTTAGATTATCATAAACAGATGATTTGACAATATGATAAGGGATTTTAGAGTAGTATTCATGTTAAATATACAGGAAAGTTTTTAATTTATATTGACAAAATAATATAAGTGTATATAATGTATATATACACTATAGATAATATATATAGTTTATATACGGAAGGATAAGATAGGATAGATGAATATTATTATTTCTAACTTTTCACAGGAGCCGATTTATGAACAGATTGTAAAACAGATTAAGAATATGATCATACGAGGAGATCTTGCAGAGAATGAGAAACTTCCTTCTATAAGGAGTTTAGCTAAAGACTTGCAGATAAGCGTCATTACCACAAAAAAAGCATATGAAAAATTAGAAAATGATGGTTATATAGTAACAGTACAAGGTAAAGGGTCTTTTGTGGCAGCTAAAAACAAAGAACTGCTAAAAGAAATGCGCTTAAAAATTGTTGAAGAAAAATTGGCAGAAGCAGTTGATGCGGGCAGGTCTATTGAGTTGTCTCTTGAAGAAATGCAGGAAATGTTAAAAATACTTTATGAGGAGGGATAGCATGGAACCTATTTTAGAAGTGAAAAATTTAAAAAAGAATTTTAAGGATTTTTCTATAAAAAATATAAATTTTACTTTGGAAAAAGGATATATTATGGGTTTTATTGGTCCAAATGGGGCAGGAAAGAGTACAACTATAAAACTTATTATGAATTTACTTAAAAAAGATGATGGAGAAATTAAAATATTTGGACTGGATAATATCAAGTATGAAAAAGAGATAAAAAATAGAATAGGATTTGTATTTGATGAAAATTATTTTTATGAAGAACTAACTATTATGGAAATGAAAAGAGTAATAGCTCCCTTCTATAAAAATTGGGATGATAGTTTATTCAATAAATATATTAAGGAGTTTTCCTTGCCTTTTAAGAAAAAGATAAAGGAATTATCAAAAGGAATGAAGATGAAATTTTCCATTGCTGTTGCATTATCTCATAATGCAGATTTGTTAATAATGGATGAGCCAACTTCAGGGCTTGACCCAATTATAAGGAATGAATTATTAGATATATTAACTTCGTTTATACAAAATGAAAATAAGAGTGTATTTTTCTCTACCCATATTACAACTGATCTGGATAAGATAGCAGATTACATAACATTTATAAACAATGGCAGCATTGTGTTTTCTTGCACTAAAGATGATATCCTTGATAATCACGGATTGGTAAAAGGACCAAAAGAAATCCTTAATTCGGATGTAAGAAAATATTTTATTGGAATAAAAGAAAATCAGTTTGGATTTGAGGGACTTATAGAAAATAGACAAGAGATAAAAAGGATATTAAAAGACAGAGTAATTATTGATAAGCCTTCTCTTGATGATATAATGTTTTATTATGTAAGGGGGATACAAAATGTTTAATTTAATTCTAAAAGATATATTAATACAAAAAAATACTTTACGTTTTGGAATAGTTTATATATTACTTATGATATTGTCTTCTAGACAATTTGATATGTTTTTAATAAGTGTTACTGTGTTTTCATATATTATGATTCAGGTTTCCAGTGCTTTAGATGATAAAAATAAATCAGATATTTTATTAAATAGTCTACCGCTAAATAGAAAAACTGTAGTAGGTGCAAAATATCTTTCAACATTTATTTTTGCAGCAATGGCAATTGTATATTATATTTTAATTACAGGTGTCATAAAAATATTTAAATTACCTTTTAAAGTATATCCTGTATCCTTTGAAAGTGTTGTAGGAGCCTTATTTTCTATAGTTTTAGTAACTAGCATTTATTTTCCTATATTTTTTAAAATAGGATATATAAGATCTAGAATTATTAATTTTATTCTATTTTTTGGGGGATCCACTGTTGCAGGAATACTTATCTCTAAGTTAATAGAAAATAAAAACAAAACATTTATTCAAGGAATTTTGCAGTTTTTAAATAACCAATCGAATATACAAATAGTAGCTGAAATATTTGTTATAATGATTTTGTTACTTGTTATTTCATATGTTTTTTCTTTAAAGTTTTACCGAAAAAGAGAGTTTTAATTTGTCAAAATTATATTTTGCATTAAAATTTTTATTTGATATTTAGCGGGATATAATAATTTCACTTTATAATA
Source organism: Defluviitalea phaphyphila (assembly GCF_001466305.1). GTDB lineage: Bacteria > Bacillota > Clostridia > Lachnospirales > Defluviitaleaceae > Defluviitalea_A > Defluviitalea_A phaphyphila. The sequence continues at coordinate 241,980 of NZ_JWID01000001.1, read as the reverse complement.
ATGTAAGCGTAAAATAGACTCCATATTCAATGAAAATGGAGTCTATAAATAAAATAGAAAAATTTAAGATTTAAAAAGAGCTTAAGAACTATTTTATTTTAGAGTTTTCTTGTGCAAGTGGTATAGCAAAATTATGAACAATAACCATATTAATAATATCTTGTGTTGTCATTCGTATTTTTTTGATAAGTTCTTCACTGTTAGGAAATTTACGAAGCATATCTGTCATCTCTGTTTCTTTTTCAAAAAAGGAATCGATATCAAATCCTAATCGATTTGCTATACTTTCGAAAATATCATATTTTTGGGAGTCCATATCTTCTCTACTAAAGATCCTATCAATTAAGTTTTCAATATCTAAATTTCTTTTGTTTGTTTGAACTGTTTGCTCCTTGATTAATTCTTGAAAACGTTGTTCACCAACAGTTTTTTTAAGTGCATCTACTACTCGTTTGTAAGCAACTTCATGACCGTTGTTTGATAGATATCTGTATAAACCTTGATAGCTTGAATAGTTAGCATTTAATGCCCATTCTGTTTTTTGATAATTTGGTAAATTACTATAGATATTTTTCAACTGAGATCTTAATAATTGCATAAAACACCTCCTAAAAAATTTTTTATCATTAAAAAATTACAAAAAGTATATCCACACGAATTAATTATACATCATATTATTTAAAAAAGTCAATATTTTTATGATTTATAAAAATATTTTATATTTTAGTTTTAGGACTAAAATAAAAGCAAACGAATTATTATTTTATTAAAATGGTTTAATAATACTTGTTACTACTCTAGATATCTTTTATAATATTTTTAATATACAAAAAATTGCAAGTTATAATCATATTAATAATTACAATTTGTTTATTTATTACCACTATATGTATAAAATTGTCCAATTATTGTTTTTAATATCCTGTTTCTTCTTTCCATGATATACAATACAATAAAAAATAAATATATTACTTTTTTAAAAGATATTTGTATTTTTATTACGCTTATTATTAGTATTAAAAATTTATTTATAGTTTTTTCAGAAAACACATTTAATAATATTGATAAAAAAGATATATTCATTAATATTTTAAATGAGTTAGGGAAATTAAAGGTAATTCAACATATTTCCAATATTATTTATAACTTTAGCATTCTGCAAGTAATACTTTTATTTATATTAGTATTGATTTTTTACATTGTTCAAAATACCTTTGAGTTAAAAACAGAATCAAATTTCAAACGACCTTTCAATGGGAATGAGAAAAAGAGAGGGTATCATTATGGCAATTATGAATTATCCTCCGTTACTAGATTTTCTAAAACAGATAGGTACAAAATTTATTTTTCTTAAAAATGGAGAAGTGGTAAAAAACATTAGTCATTACGATGGTTTAAATTTAGATAGTATTTATAAAAATTTATATATTTAATGAAGAAATAAGAAAAAACATTAAGACAAAATTTAATATTAATTAAAAGAGGAGAGCAAGAGTATGTACATAAGAAAAATATCTAGTGAAAATAGAAATCAAGTTAATGATTTTATTATTTCCAAGTGGTTTTCTACTGATATGGTTGTTAGAGGCGAATTAGTTGATATGTCAACATTAGATGGGTTTATCATGTATGATGGTGAAAATATTCTTGGACTAGTAACATATATAATTAAAGAAAATGAATGTGAAATTATGTCTTTGGACAGTTTAAAAGAAAATCATGGAATAGGAACTACTCTTTTAAATAAGGTTATTGAAATAGCAAGAGAAAAGAAGTGTATAAAAATAAAAGTTATTACTACAAACGATAATATAAATGCTATACGCTTTTATCAAAAACGGGGATTTGATATGACAAAACTTTATTATAATGCATTGGATATTTCAAGAAAATTAAAACCATCTATCCCTTTAGTCGGGAATTCTGGGATACCATTAAAACATGAAATTGAATTTGAAATGAATTTATAATAAGTATAATAAAAAGTACTTGGTATAGTATATATACATATGTGTCAATATGGAAAAAAGAGAGGTAGTATAAATGGAAATCAACCTAGTTATACTGATAATGGAGATGGCACTATAACTGATAATGTGACTGGACTTATGTGGATGAAGGATATGGGGAAAAATGACATGGGAGGAAGCTCTTGCTTATGCTGAAAATCTTGAGTTAGCAGGATATACAGATTGGCGATTGCCCAATGCGAAAGAATTGCAGAGTATTGTAGATTATACACGCTCACCTGGAACAACTGATTCGGCTGCTATTTACCCATTATTTAATGTTACCCCTATTAAGGATATGAATGGGAATAAACAATATCCTTATTTTTGGGCTAGTACTACACATTTAGATTAGTGTCTTTTTAAGTAATTGTTTTGCTTGAAATTTAAATATAATACTATATAAGTATGCATAAATAATTATAATAAAAAATAGCCCCATATGATATAAACATTTAGGGGCTATTTTTTATGGATATATATTAACTATAAAATTTATAAAACTGTAAAATTTCCTCTTTTTCTGGCATTGACTTGATTGCACCTTTTCTTGTAGTTACAATTGCTGCAGCGGCATTAGCAAACTTTAGCATATTACTAATTTGTTCTTTGGTAAGATTGTAAAAATCATGTTCTAATATAAAATTTAATACACAACCACAAAAAGTATCTCCAGCTCCAGTAGTTTCGATTGCTTTACAAGGAACTGCTTCACATTCTATTCGAATATCTTTATAATACGCTCTGCTACCTTTACTTCCCATGGTTAAGAGAATTAGTGGTATATTATATTTTTCTTTAATAAATTTTATACCTTCATCTAAATCTTCTTTTCCAGTAAGGAACTGAATTTCATTATCAGATATTTTTAATATATCGCAAATGTGGCATCCATACTCCATTTGTTCTTTTGCTTTCTCTAAAGATTCCCATAGCATAGGTCTTAAATTAGGGTCAAAAGAAATCAATAGATTATTTTCTTTTGTTGCCATAACTGCTTTTTTAGTTGCTTTTCTTACATTATCATGTGTCATGGATAATGTTCCAAAATGAAATATTTTAGCTTTTTTTAAAAATTTAACATCAATATCTTTTTCATCTAACATCATGTCAGCACCGGGATTTCTATAAAAAGAAAAATCCCGTTCACCATTTAATCCTGTGTGTACAAAAGCAAGAGTTGTATTAACTTTTGGATCTGTAAGAAGATAAGAAGTATCAATTTTTAATTCATTTAATAATTTTCTAAGAGATGCTCCAAATTGGTCATTCCCTATTTTACCTATAAATGCTGTTTTTTTCCCTAGCTTGCAAAGAATCGATAATACATTACATGGAGCTCCACCGGGACAAGCTTCAAATATTTCGTTTCCTTGATTGCTTTTTCCTGCTGAGGTAAAATCAAATAAAAGTTCACCCAAGGCGATCACATCAAATTCTTTTTCCATTATATTTTTACATCCTTTCTTGAATTCTGTAGTTATTCTTCCAGAAAAGAATATCTACATACTTTTTTTAGTGATATCTGAAATAGTTGAATTTTTTATAATAATTCTCTACAATAATGTTACCAATTTCTTAATTTAATTATAATTACATTTTATTGTATTTGCCAATAAATTATTTTGTTTTTAAACTATTTATATAAAATTAATATAAAGCTAGGATAGCAACTGGATATGTTACTATGAGTATTAAATATTAATATTTATTCATTTTAATAAAATTAATTTATATACAACTATTGACATATATAAAAAATGAGAGTATCATACCAATATACCGATATGGGTATATAAGTATAGAATGAGTATGATTATATCCTGTATAAATATCTAATTTTTAAGATAAAAATTTAGCAGTTAAGATTTGTATAAAATAATATTTTATACAAATAATTTATTAAAATAATATTTAAAATAGGATGGGATTTTAACGTGGGAAATTATCTTTTTTATGCCGTTATGATTATACTTTTAATTATTTCTTTTTTAAAGGATAAACAAAAAACAAAAAAAGCTCTAAAAAAAGCATGGAAATCTTTTGATAATATATTACCACAGATTCTTGGTATTACTATGTTAGTAGGGATACTTCTTGCTGTATTTAATACAGAGTTTGTATCAAGTATTATTGGTGAAGAATCAGGATGGTTTGGGATTATTCTTTCAGCTATAGTTGGAGCTATTACTCTTATTCCGGGATTTGTAGCCTTTCCAATGTCTGATATGCTTCTTAAAAATGGAGCAGGATATATGCAGATAGGGGCTTTTATTTCTACTCTTATGATGGTAGGAATTGTTACTATTCCAGTAGAAATAAAGTATTTTGGTAAAAAACTCACAGTGGCAAGGAATATTTTAGCGTTTATATTTTCTTTTCTAGTAGCTTATATAATTGGGAAGGTGGTAGGTGGAATATGAATTTGATAAAAAAATATAGATTTTTTTTAATTACTATATGTGTTATAGTTATTACTATTTTAATAGATAAAAATATGGGGTTAAAAGCCCTTAGTGTTGCAGGAGATAGTTTTAAGCAAATGATTCTTGTTATTCCACCTATATTTATTCTTCTAGGATTATTAGATACATGGGTTCCAAGAGAAACCATGGTGAAATATATGGGGGAAGGTTCTGGAATAAAAGGTATAATTTTATCTATTATTTTAGGTTCTGCAGCAGCAGGTCCCCTTTATGGCGCATTTCCGGTGGCAGCAGTTTTTATGAAAAAAGGAGCAAAATTTAGCAATGTACTTATATTTATTGGAGCATGGTCTACTACAAAAATACCCATGTTTTTATTTGAAATATCAGCTTTGGGAGCTAAATTTGCCATAACTAGATTATTAGTAGATATTCCTGGTATAATCATTATAGCTCATGTGTTATCTAGATTAATTTCTAAAGAAGAAATAATAAAAATATATAAAAAAATTGAAAATATGGATTAGTGATAACTTTTTAAATTACAGGAATGGAAAATGGTATATAAAAACTTTGCCATAATAATAGAATAAATTTATGAAGGAGGCTTTTATTTATGGTAATTAAAATTTTAGGTTCAGGATGTGCTAATTGTAAAAAATTAGAGGCTAATGCTAGGGAAGCAGTAAAGGAATTAGGTATTGAAGCTACTATTGAAAAGGTACAGGATTTTAAAGATATTATGGCTTATGGTGTTATGAAAACACCGGCTCTTGTAGTAGATGAGAAAGTAAAAGTTATGGGAAGAGTTCCATCTGTAGAAGATATAAAACAATATTTATAATGCTATATAAAATGCCCTTGTAGGGCATTTTATATAAAACAATATATCTAATTATATAAATATTAAGATATACAAGAAAGGAGAATATTATGAGTAAAGATAAAAGGAATAAATCTGTAACGGCATATATGCTTTCTTTTGGATTATTTACAATAATTTTTGGACCTTTAGGAGATAGATATGGGAAAACAAAGATAATTAATATTGGGGCATTTGATGCAGGGATTTTCCCTGTAACATTAGCATTGGTTTAAATTTTACGAAAGTATATAAAGAAGCTTTAACCAATGGAAATTTGTTGAAAGTAGTTAGTACTATATTCCTTGTTGGTTTATCTTTGCAGTCCACTTTGGTAACAACGGCTCAAGAAGTTATGCCAAAGTTACGGGGAACAGCCATGTCTCTTGCATCTTTTAATATGTTTGTAGGAGGAGGTATTGGAACATTTATTAATGGAAAAATATTAAATTCTTTTGGAATTAGCAAGATATTTATAGTTGCAGGAACAGTAATGTTTATAATAGCTTTAATTTCAACAATAGTTGTACAAAAAGCATATAAATTTTCAATGAAATTGAGTAATTAAAAATATTAATTATATAGAGCTTTTTGAATAATTACTTTTAAATATATAAAAGCTCCTTTCTGGTATCATTTGTGTACTACTAGAAAGGAGTTTTTATATTAATTTTAATATAGATTTTTGGTAATACTAAAATTGTAGTAAGATTGAAGTTTTTAGTTAAAATTTTTATTTTGTACCAAAGATTCTATCTCCAGCATCTCCTAATCCAGGAGTGATATATCCATTTTCATCGAGTTCTTTATCGATTGCTAAAGTATATAGTTCGATATCAGGATGAGCTTTTAGAACAGCGTCTACTCCTTGTTGTGCAGATAATATAGTCATAATTTTGATGTCTTTAACGCCATGAGATTTTAATAATTTTATTGCTGCTAAAACAGACCCACCTGTGGCTAACATTGGTTCTGTAACAATAACGGTTCTTTGTTCAACATCTAAGGGGAGTTTGCAGTAATATTCAACGGGATGAAGTGTTTCTTCGTTACGATATAAACCGATATGCCCTACTTTTGCGGTAGGAAGAAGATTTAATAAACCATCAACCATACCGAGTCCGGCTCTTAGAATGGGAACAATAGCTACAGTTTTTCCAGTAATGACACTTGACTTAGTTTTGCAGATGGGAGTTTCGATGGAGATATCTTCTAATGGGAGGTCTCTTGTTACTTCATAGCCTTCTAACATAGCAATTTCTTTTACAAGAGCTCTAAAATCTTTTGAATTCGTATTTTTATCTCTTAATAGTGTTAGTTTATGTTGTAACAGTGGATGATTTAATACCTTTAAATTTTTATACATTAATATTAACCTCCTTTTAAGTATTATTACAACCTTGTAAAGAATAATACAGGTAGCTAAATTTGTCAATAAGATAATTGTTGAGATTAATTATATACTTTTGCATAAAGAAACTAAAAAATAAATCAATGATGTTTGAAAAAGTTCGTATTTTATCTTTTTTATTATTTTTTATTGACAATACGAACGATATGTGTTAATATTTACTTACAACAAACAAAAACAAACAACAAAAATAACAAAAATAAAAATATTGCAAAGGAGAAATGAAAATGAAAAAAGAAAAAGTTTTATTAGTGGGAGATGCTATGATTCCTCCAGCTTTATTTGAAGAACCATTGCCAAGAGTATTAGGAGATTATGTAGAATCTTATGTTACAGGATATTATGAGAGTGATTGGAGCAAACTTCAAGACCGCCGATTAAAAGTAGAACAACAAGGTCCAGAAATTGAAGTAGTTCCAGAAGTTATAGAATCAGAAGGAAAAGATGCTTCTATGTTATTAGGACTTTTTGTTCCGATTTTTACAAAGGTGTTTGATGCAATGCCAAACCTTAAAATTGCAGGAGTTTGTAGAGCTGGACTTGAAAATGTAAATGTTGAAGAAGCAACAAAACGTGGAGTATTAGTATTTAATGTTATGGGAAGAAATGCGGAAGCAGTATCTGATTTTGCAGTAGGACTTCTTTTAGCTGAATCAAGAAATATTGCAAGAGCTCATTATTCCATTGTAAATGGAGGATGGCGAAAAGAATTTTCAAATATTGATTTTATACCTCAAATTAAAGGTAAAAAAGTGGGGATAGCAGGATTTGGTTATATAGGAAGATTGTTTGCTAAAAAGATGTCTGGTTGGGATTGTGAAAGATTAGTATATGACCCATTTGTTGATGATGATATTATTCGTGAAGCAGGATGTATCCCTGTAGATAAGGAAACACTTTTTAAAGAATCTGATTATATAAGTTTACACTTAAGAATGTGCGAAGCTACAAGAAATTTCGTTTCTGCAAAAGAAATAAGTTTAATGAAAAAAACAGCAGTACTTATTAATACTGCAAGAGCAGGTTTGGTAGACCAAGACGCATTAGTAGATGCACTTGCTAATAAACGTATTGCTGGAGCAGGTATTGATGTATTTCCTAATGAGCCAGTAAGACAAGATAATCCATTACTAAAATTAGATAATGTTACTTTAACAACTCATATTGCAGGAACAACCACTGAAACCTTAACAAAATCTCCAGAGTTATTAATGGAAGATATTAGAAGATTTCTTAAAGGCGAAGAAGCAAAATTCATTGTTAACCCCGAAGTTTTAGAAAATGAAGAGTTAAAAAAATGGTTAGAGGGGGTACGAAATAATGCTTAAAAATTTGAAAAGTTTGCTTGATGAAGCAAAAGAAAATAGTTATGCAATAGGGTCATATAGTTGTTACAATTATGAAACAATTAGAGGAGCAATTGAAGCAATAAAAAAATTGAAAGTACCGGGCATTATCGCACTTGGTGAAAACTATCTTAATAATATAAATCCAGAAGAATTTGTAGATATCGTTAAATCATTAGAAAAAATAGGTGAAGATGTTCCTATAGCTATACATTTAGATCATTGTAAATCTATTGATCATATTGTACAAGCCATACAAGCAGGATTTACTTCAGTGATGTATGATGGTTCAGATTTAGATTTTGTAGAAAATATAATGAAAACGAAAAAAGTTGTTGATATAGCTCATGCAGCAAATGTTTCTGTTGAAGCTGAATTGGGGTCTTTGGCTTTAGGAGAGTTTTCAAATGAAGAAGGAGCGGAACAAATTTACACTGACCCTGAACAAGCAAAACAATTTATTGAAGAAACAGGAGTAGACGCATTAGCAGTTTCTATAGGAACAGTTCATGGTATGTACAAAGGTGTTCCTAAAGTAAATGTAAATGTTCTAAAAAAAATAAATGAAAAAGTTGGAGATACTCCTTTAGTTTTACATGGAGGGTCAGGGACACCGGAAGATGTAATTAAAGAATGTATTAAGAATGGTATAACTAAAATAAATGTTAATACAGAGATTTCAGTAAATGTGGTAAATCAAATAAGAGATAAACTTGCTAAAGAGGAAAAATATCATTTTTCTAAAGTTAGTTTATTAGCTAAAGAAGCTGTTAAGGAAGTGGTCTTAAAATATTCTCAATTGTTTTATAGTGTGAGGTCGTAAATACCAGGGTGGTGTGTAAATATGGACGATAAATATATTTTAACAATTGATGTTGGTACGTCTAGTATGCGTAGCATTCTATATGATATAAATGGTCATAAAAAATATACTAGTTCAAGATTGTATAATCCAACTTTCTATGAAAATGGATTTGTAGAACAAGATCCCAGAGATTTTAAAGTAGCACTTTATGAAACTATTATTGAAGTTATGGGGAAATATAATGGAGATCCAAAAAGAGTAGTAGGAGTTTCAGTAACTTCCCAAAGGGCATCAGTAATTCCTGTAGATGTTAATGGAAAACCATTATATAATGCTATAATGTGGCAAGATAAAAGGAGTTATGCTATTAGCCAAAGGATGAAAGAAGAATTTGATATTAAAAAAATATATCTAAAGACAGGAATCAAGATAGACCCGTATTTTGTAGTACCAAAGATTTTATGGATAAAAGAGAATGAACCCGAATTATATTGTGTAACTTATAAAATGCTGGGGATTCAGGATTATATAATTTATTTATTAACTGGTAGATATGTAACAGATCATTCTCAAGCGTGTAGAACCCTACTAATGGATTTGTCATCATTTAAATGGGATGATGAATTAATTGAGCAGTTCGGCATAGATAAAAGTTTGTTATGTGATTTAGTTAAACCTGGTTCAATTGTAGGCGATGTATTACCTGAAGTAGCAGAGCAATTAAAGTTAGCTTCAGGTACGCCAGTTATTATAGCAGGTGGTGATCAACAGTGTGCTGCACTGGGATTAAATGTTTTAGAACCTGGAAGAGTTGAAGCTAATACAGGGACAGGTTCTTTTGTAATAGCATATTCTGACAAACCAGTTTTTGATTCAAGAATGAGAACATTATGTAGTGCTTCAGCAATTCCAGGGAAATGGATTGTAGAAGCAGGGCTTTTAACATCTGGGACTATATATCGATGGTTTAATTCAGAGTTTTTTGATGATGAGTTAAATTCTTATGAAAAAATTAATGAGGCAGCAGCTAATTCACCTGTAGGAGCAAATGGAGTTGTTGTTTTGCCTCATTTTAAAGGAAGTGCTGCACCATACTGGAATCCTCTATCAAAAGGTATGATATATAATTTAAATTTAAATACTACAAAAGGGGATATAGCACGTGCCATATTAGAAGGGATTGTATTAGAAAATGCACAAAATATTGATATAATTGCTAGTTTGATTGGAAGAGTAGATGCGGTAAGTGTAGCTGGAGGATTAACTAATTTTGATACGTATAATCAAATACAAGCAGATGCATATAATAAGAGAGTAGAAAAATATAAAAATAGTGAAGCAAGTTCTTTAGGAGCTTTTATGTCAGCTGCAGTAACTCTTGGATATTTTAAATCTTATAAAGAAGCATTTGAAAGTGCAAATGTAGAAAAGCCAGTAACATATCATGTTCAAGCAAAGAATGTAATGAAGTATATGAAACTAAAAAAGAGAAAAAAAATACTCTATTACGCATTAAATGAAATGGATGTTTTTCGTTTTTTTACTGAACCAATATAATTTTTTCATTCAAATTCAGTTTTATCTTTTTTACAATATTTATAACCTTTAATTACAAGAATTTTGTTTATTTGACAAAAGAATTATAAAAACATATAATGAAACCAATATTAATAAACAAAAATGAACAAATACGGAGGTTACCTATGTTACCAATAGAAAGAAGAAAATATATTATGGATAAACTGAATTTGAATGGAAGTGTTAAAGTAGAAGAATTAGCTAAAGAAATGAATGTAACCCCTATGACAGTTCGTAGAGATTTGGATAAGTTAGAGGCGGAAGATTTACTAAAAAGAACCCATGGAGGAGCAGTATTGTCTACGAGTTTATATTTTGAAGAAGAATATGATGTTAAAAAAGAAAAAAATATCGAGATTAAGAAAAAAATTGCACAATCAGCTAGTGAATTAATAAAAGGACCTTCTACAATTTTTCTTGATGCAGGTACTACAACATATGAACTTGCAAATATATTAAAAAATAGAAATGATTTAGTTATTATTACGGGGGATTTGAAAATTGCATCATTATTATATCGTACTGAAAATGAAGTTCATTTTTTAGGTGGAAAACTAGAAAAGAAAACAGGCGCCGTATTATCTGTTGAGTGGAACACATTTATTGAACGTATTAATATTGATTATGCTTTTTTAGGGGGATCAGCTATAACAAATCAATATTATTTAACTACACCTACATTTGAAAAGGCTAAATTAAAATCAAAATTAATTGAACTAGCGGATAAAAGTGTTTTGCTTGTGGATGAATCGAAATTTGGAGTAAAGTCACTTGTAAAAATTGCTCATATAAAAGATTTTGATGTAATAATTACAAATAAAGTTTTTAACAATGAATTTATGAAAGAGTTGAAAGAAAAAGGAGTAGAAGTTCGATTAATAGGAGGATAAGAATGCTTTCTACAATTGTAATTGCAGATGATTTAACAGGAGCAAATGCTACTGGAGTATTGCTAAAAAATCTTGGAGAAAAAGTATTAACTATTTTATCAGATACGGATAAAGTAAAATGGGAAAATATAATTAAAGACTATGATGGTATCGTCATATCTACAGATAGTAGAGGTGATGAGCCGCAAATTGCATATGATAAGGTTTATAAAACAACAAAGATACTTAAAAATTATGGAAATTTTTTATTTAATAAAAGGATAGATAGCACTTTAAGGGGAAATATAGGAGCTGAAATAGATGGTATGATGGATGCGTTAGGTGAGAATTATGTGGCATTTGTTATACCAGCATATCCGAAATCTGATAGAAAATGTTTGGGAGGGTTTTCTTTAGTAGAAGGAGTTATATTGCAAAATACAGATGTAGCTAAAGACCCTAAAAGTCCAGTTTATGAATCTAATGTTAGAAAAATTGTGAATATTCAAAGTAAAAGAAAAACAGCTCAAATTTGTATCGATGTAATAGAAACTGGGTATGACTATTTGGTTTCAGAAATTAATAAAAATATTAATAGTGGTGCAAAAATTATTATTTTTGATTCAATGACAGATGAGCATATAAAAAAAGTTGCAACAGCAGTAACAGGACTTAATATACCTTATTTTACTGTATGTCCTGGACCTTTTATAAGAGAGACTGTACGTTGTGTAAAAGAAAAAGGACGTGTAGAAAATAAAGCAAAAATATTATTAACTATAGGAAGTGTAACAAAATTAAGTCATGACCAAATCTGTTATTTGATGAATAAGAAAAAGGTTTTATATCAAAAACTAGATGTAAAAGAAATGTTATATGCTAATTCTGATGAACAAATAATACAAGAAATAGTAAATAGTATAAAAAATAAGTTAGACCAATATTCATTAGTATGCTTAACAACAACAGATTTAAAAGGAGAATATCATGTAGATTTAAAGAAAGAAGCCAAAAGATTAAATGTAACTGTAGAATCTATATCTAAAAGAATAAATAATGTTTTAGCTCAAATAACTAAATGTCTTATCAATGAAGATAAAAGATTTAAAGGACTGTTTTCGAGCGGTGGAGATACTACTTTAGCAATTGCTAATAGCTTTAATTCGGAAGCATTAGAGATTGAAGGAGAAGTTTATCCTCTAGCAGTATCTGGTACTTTAATAAATGAAAAAGGTGCAATTTTAGATGTTATAACAAAAGGTGGTATGATCGGAGAAGAAGATGGATTAGTTAAAGTTGTAGATTATTTAATGGAAAGAATAGCAGTAAAGGAGAGAAATGTATGAATAATAAACCGCTAATAGGGATTCCTATTGGAGACCCAGCAGGTATTGGGCCAGAGATAGTTGTAAAAAGTTTGATGAATAAAGACTTGTATGATGTGGGAAGACCAATTGTAGTAGGTGATGTAAATGTTGTAAAATATGCATGTGAATTTTGTAATATTACTGCAAAAATAAATATAGTTAACACACCTGAAGAAGGATTATATATTCCGGGAACTATTGATATTATTGATTTAAAGAATGTGGATATTGATAAGTTGCAAATGGGTCAAGAACAGGCAATGTGTGGACGAGCAGCCTATGAATATATAGAAAAATGTATTCAGTTAGCTTTAGAGGGGAAAATCGATGTAGTTGCTACAAGTACAATAAATAAAAAGTCACTAAAAAAAGCAGGAGTACCATATATAGGGCATACTGAAATATTTGCAGGATTAACAAATACACATGACCCTTTAACAATGTTTGAAGTAAGGGGAATGAGGGTATTCTTTTTAAGTCGGCATGTTTCCCTAAGAAAAGCGTGCGATATGGTTACAAAAGAGAGGCTTCTAGATTATATTGAACGTTGTACAGCAGAACTTATAAAGCTTGGAGTAGAAAATCCAAAAATTGCTGTTGCAGGGTTAAATCCTCATAGTGGTGAAGAGGGCTTATTTGGTATGGAAGAAGTAAATGAGGTTATTCCAGCTATTAAAGAAGCATCTGAAAAAGGGTACTTAGTAGTTGGCCCTATAGGTGCAGATTCTGTATTTCACTTAGCTCTTCAGGGACGTTATGATGCAGTCTTATCTTTATATCATGATCAAGGACATATTGCTACTAAAACTTTGGATTTTGAAAGAACTATTTCTTTAACAGTAGGCATGCCTTTTTTAAGAACTTCAGTGGATCATGGGACAGCTTTTGATATTGCTGGTAAAGGTATTGCAAGTGAAGTAAGTATGGCAGAAGCTATACGTTTAGCGGCAAAGTATGGTTTAAAATATAGACAGAATTACAAGAAGAAATAAATTATATAAATAATTATATAAATAATTATATAAAGATTAGCTACGTATTTTAATAATAATCCGGAGAAATTAAGGTGATAATCTTAGTGTCATTTTGATAATAAGATTATCATAGTATGGTTTCTTCGGATTTTTTATTTATGGTTTTTTATTAATGATGATAAAAACTATAGTGCAAATATATTTTAGTATTTATGAATAAATTTTAAAAAATGTGAAATACTTTTATTTAATAAGTTATAGTATGATTTTTCAGCCTAAATAATATTTATTTTATTAATTATGCAGATAGTAAATAATTTATGTTAATTATTGTTTGATAATGTGTGTTTAAAACATTGTTTTAAATTGGCAATATAGAGCAATTTGCATAAATAAAATAAAAAAATTGATAAAAAAATAACTAGTATTGACAATGGAAGTTATATTGTATATAATTAAGATAACAAAAACAAACAAATAAGCAAAACTAAAAACATTAAAATCACAGTAAAGCACACAAAAACATTCTAGTTTTACAAATGTATTATAAAATTAAGGGGGTCAAAAAATGAATGGAAGTCAAATGATTCTAGGTTTAATTATCGGTATTATTTTATTATTAGTTTTAATCCTTAAAACAAAAGTGCATCCATTTCTAGCTTTAATTATTTCTGCAGCAACTATCGGACTTATAGGAGGAATGGAATCTGGAGAAGTAGTTAGTTCTATCACATCAGGATTTGGAGGAACTCTTGGAAGTATTGGTATAATTATTGGTTTTGGTGTTATGATGGGGCAAATATTTGAAGTATCCGGGGCAGCAGAGCGGATGGCAAGAACATTTATTAAAATGTTGGGGAAGGGAAAAGAAGAAATTGCATTAGCAATCACAGGATTTGTTGTTTCAATTCCTATTTTCTGTGATTCAGGTTTTGTTATTTTATCCCCACTTGTTAAAGCGATTTCAAGAAAAACAAGAAAATCAGCAGTTGGACTTGGTATTTCCTTAGCAGTTGGTTTAGTGGTAACTCATTCAGTTGTACCACCCACACCAGGGCCTGTAGGTGTAGCAGGTATTTTTGGAGTTAGTGTTGGATCATTATTATTATGGGGTATAGTTCTTGCAATACCAATGACTATAGTTGGATTAATTTATGCTAAATATATTGGTCAACAATTATATCAATTACCTGATGAAGAGTCAGAAACAGGATATAAAAGAGTTAATGCTGCTGATATAAAATTAAATTACGACCATATTGATGATAATACTGAAAAGTTACCATCAAACTTTATAGCATTTGGACCAATTGTAATTCCTATAATACTTATTTTAGTGAAACAATTGGTAGACTTTTTTGAAGTTACAGGTGGTATTTCAGCATTATTTACATTTATAGGTAACCCTGTTATTGCTGTTGGTATAGGATTAATAATAGCTATTTTGGGTCTTACTAAAACAATTTCTAAAGAAGAAACAATTAAAGAAATGGAAAAAGGAATGAAAAGTGCAGGTATTATTATATTTGTTACTGGTGGTGGTGGAGCATTAGGTTCTGTATTAAGAACAAGTGGAGCAGGAGATTATATTGCTCAATTAATTGCAGATTCTTCATTACCAGCAATCCTACTTCCATTAATTATTGCTACTCTTGTAAGATTTATTCAAGGTTCTGGAACAGTTTCTATGATTACAGCAGCTTCCATTTGCGCACCTATTCTTTCGACTATGGATGTTAATCCAGTATTTGCAGCCCTTGCAGCGTGTGTAGGTTCAGTGTTCTTTGGATATTTCAATGATAGTTATTTCTGGGTAGTTAATAGAACTTTAGGTATAAGTGATACAAAAGAACAAATACGTGCTTGGTCAATTACATCTACATTATCATGGGCTACAGGCGTAGTCGGAGTTTTAGTATTAAATATGATTTTTGGATAATAGATTATATTAATTAATAAATAAAACTTTTTTATAGAATATATAAATTTTGCCGTCAACTTTTTGGTTGACGGCATTTTTAATGTTTAGAATAAGTTACGGACTTTTTAAAATTATGATAGAATAAATTATATATGATTTAAAAAGTATGAAGTTTGGAGATGATTAAATGCTTTTAAAGCTCATTTCTGGATTATTTAATCAGTTGGGAGTTATTGTTTTAGCTGCTATTATTATTTCTAAATTTAGTGTATTTCAAAATTATATTTTAAAAGAAAAATTAAATTGTATAGAGAAAACTTTTTTTATTTTATTTTTCGGCACTGTAGGTATTATTGGAACATATTGGGGAATCCCTGTTAATGATGCTATTGCTAATTCACGAAGTATTGGAGTTGTTGTGGCAGGAATTATTGGGGGACCGGCTGTAGGAATAGGAGCAGGATTAATTGCTGGAATTCATAGGATGTTAATCCCAATTGCAAGGTTTACTGCAGTTGCTTGTGGAATTTCAACTATTACAGGTGGTTTATTTGGAGGATTATCCAAAAAGTATATTGATGAAAAACAAGATAGGTGGATGTGGGGAATTTTTGTAACAGCAGGAGTAGAAATTTTACAAATGGGCTTAATTTTGCTTATTTCTAAGCCTTTTGGTAAAGCATTAGAATTAGTTAAACTTATATTTATTCCTATGACATTCATAAATTCTTTTGGAGTAGGAATATTTTTAATGATTATTCGCCAAATTTATGATGATCATGAAAAAGCAGGGGCACTAAAAGCCCAGTTAGCTTTGCAAATTGCTTCGGAAACTTTACCGATTTTACGAAAGGGATTAAATAAAAATTCTGCTAAAAAAGCAGCCCAAATTATATATGAAGCTACACAAGTTTCTGCAGTATCTATTACTAATAATGAAAATATATTAGCACACATAGGACTAGGAGATGACCATCATATTCCTAATAAACCCATATGTACTAAATTAACTAAGAGAGCATTAAAAGAACAGCGATATATTATAGCTCAAGAAAAAGAAAGTATTGAATGTCCTTATCCCAAATGTCCATTAAAGGCTGTAATAGTCGTACCATTAACAGTAGATAATATACCTATTGGAACATTAAAATTATATAAAAATAAAAAAAATAGTATTACTTCATCTGATGTAGAATTAGCAAAAGGTTTAGGAGAATTATTTTCTACTCAACTTGAATTAAGTAAAATAGATTACCAAAATGAATTACTTAATAAAGCAGAATTAAAAGCGCTACAAGCTCAAATACAACCTCATTTCCTTTTTAATGCCTTAAATACTATTATATCTTTTTGTAGAACTGATCCTAGCAAAGCTAGGGAATTGCTTTTAAAGCTTAGCTATTATTTGCGAACACAATTTAAAAATACAGATGAATTTATTCCCTTAGAACAGGAGATTAATTATATTAAAGCTTATCTATCTATTGAAGAAGCTCGTTTTTCTGACCGTTTAAAAGTTATTTATGATATAGATTCTGATATTGAATGTAAAGTTCCTCCTTTGTTATTGCAGCCTATAGTAGAAAATTCTTTAAAACATGGGTTATTGTCAAAAAAAGAAGGAGGAATAGTAAAAATAATTGTTCGTAAGGAAAAAAATAACGTACTAATACAGATTAGAGATAACGGAGTAGGAATAGACTCCTCTAAGATATCTGATTTATTAAATAATTCTAATAAAGAAAAAGGAATAGGTATTTCCAATGTAAATGCTCGATTAAAAAGTATATATGGAACTCAATTAGAAATCTGTAGTGATAAAGGGCGAGGAACAGTAGTTACTATTAAGATTCCTATGGGTGAGGTGGAAAAATGATACAAGTTATTTTAGTAGATGATGAAAGACCGGCCTTAGAAGAATTAGAATATATGTTAGAGAAATATGAAAATATTGAAGTGGTAGGTACTTATACAGATCCGTTAATAGCCTTAAAAGAAATAAAAAGAAAAAAACCTCAAGTAGTATTTTTAGATATAAGTATGCCTGAGATTGATGGTTTTTCTTTAGCAAAAGAAATTATAAAATTAAATTTTAAAGTTAATATAGTTTTTGTTACCGCATTTGACGAATACGCTATAAGTGCTTTTGAAATAAATGCTGTTGATTATATTTTAAAGCCGTTATGTGAAGAACGATTAGATTCTACGATAAACAGGATTAGAGATAACATTAAACAAGATGCAATAAAAATAAATTCTATTCAGGAAGTTGTACGTCAGTTAAAAAAACCATTGATTAGAATTCCTGTATGGAAAAAGGACCGTATTATTTTATTAGACCCTAAAGAGATTCTATATTGTACCGTTGAAGGAGGAGAAACCTATGTAGTAACTGAAAAAGAAAAATATTTTATATCAGACACATTAAGCCATTTAGAAGAAGAATTAGAAGGATTTTTTAGATGTCATAGGAGTTTTTTAATAAATACAGAGTATATTGATGAAATTATTCCATGGTTTAATAATACCTATGCTGTAAAAATGAAAAACAGAGATGAAGAAATTCCTGTTAGCAGAAGGCATAGTAAGGTTTTAAAAGAGATGTTTCATATTAAGTAATTTATATGAAAATTATTAATATTATATCAATCCGTTTATCATAAAAAAACAACCGTTTAGGTTGTTTTTTTTGTATATTAGGTAAAAAATGCACAAAAAAATACAAAAAAATAATAAAATAATAATATAAATTTAAGGGAGGGAATAATATGATTTCTTTTCTTTTATCAGTTGTTATTTTAATACTGGGGTACATCTTTTACGGAAAATTAGTAGAAAAGATATTCGGAGCGGACGACAATCGTAAAACACCAGCTATTGCAATGGAAGATGGAGTTGATTATGTTCCATTAGACTGGAAGAGAGCATTTTTAGTACAATTTTTAAATATTGCAGGGTTAGGACCAATTTTTGGAGCAATTGCAGGAGCGTTATGGGGGCCAGCTGCATTTTTATGGATTGTATTAGGAAGTATTTTTGCAGGAGCAGTACATGATTATTTTGCTGGAATGTTATCGCTTCGTCATAAAGGAGAAACTGTCGCAGAGATTGTGGGAAGATATTTAGGAGTTTCAGCTAAAATGGTAATGCGTGTTTTTTCTGTTATACTATTAATTTTAGTAGGAGTAGTATTTGTAAATGGACCAGCTGGATTATTGGCTGACATAACAGGAATTAATCAATATACTTGGGTAGGAATTATTATAGTATATTATATTTTAGCTACAGTATTACCTGTTGATAAAATCATTGGAAAAATATATCCTATATTTGGAGCGGCTCTACTTATAATGGGAGTAGGAATTATAGTTGGAATTTTTGCAAAAGGATATACGATTCCAGAAATTCAGCTACAAAATTTACATCCATCAGGAAAAGCAATTTTTCCATTCTTATTTATTACTATTGCCTGTGGAGCAATAAGTGGTTTTCATGCTACACAATCACCTATAATGGCTAGATGTATTCGAAGTGAAAAAGAAGGTAGAAAAGTATTTTATGGAGCGATGATTGCAGAAGGGATTATAGCTCTTATATGGGCAGCTGCATCAATGGCTTTTTTTGGAAGCACAGAAGCATTAGCAGAAGCTGGAGCAGCAGCTGTAGTAGTAAATAAAATCTCAGTTTCTTTATTAGGAGTAGCAGGTGGTATTCTTGCAATTCTTGGAGTTGTAGCCTGTCCTATTACTTCAGGAGATACAGCTTTTAGAAGTGCAAGATTAGCTATAGCAGATGCAATAGGACTTAAACAAGATAAAATTAAGAATCGATTTTTAATATCTATTCCTTTATTTGTAATTGGTATAGCATTATGTTTTATTGATTTTGCTATTATATGGAGATATTTTGCTTGGGCTAATCAAACATTAGCAATGATTATGCTTTGGGCAGCAGCTCAATATTTAGTAAAACACAGGAAATTTCACTGGATTTGTACTATTCCAGCAACATTTATGACAGCAGTAACCATCACCTATATAATGATTGCAGAAGAAGGATTTAGGTTATCTAGTTCCATAGGATATCCTATAGGAATTGGAGCTGCAGTAATAGCCATTATATTTTTCCTTTATAAAGCAAGAAAAACTAGTCAAAAAGATGTAGCAGTAGAAGCATAAAATATATAGATGAAATCAAACCGGCAGATATGTTCTGCCGGTTTTTTTAATATTTTAAAAATATAAAATTAATTTGTATTTCAATACAAGGATATGTTATATTAACTTTATTATGATAAAATAATAACAAGTAAAATATTATTATATAGAAAATTTAATTGTTTAAATATATGGAGGAAAATACAAATGACTAAAAAAGTCCAAGAAGTTTGTGATTTGCTAAATAATAAGGGAATTAATTTTAACTTAGTTGAACATAAAGCAGTGTATACTATTGATGAAATGTTAGAACTTAATTTACCAGATGCTGATGTTATAGCAAAAAATTTATTTTTAAGAGATAATAAAAAAAGAAATTATTATTTATTAGTAGTGTGTAAAGATAAAAGAGTTAATTTAAAAGCTTTAAAAGAAAAATTATGTTCAAAACCTCTTAGTTTTGCTTCAGAGAAAGATTTAGAATCTATTTTAGGACTTTCTAAGGGTTCTGTAACACCTTTTGGAATAATCAATGACAAAGAAAGAAAAGTAAAGGTAATAATAGATAATTTCTTTAAAGAAAAACTTATAGGTGTTCATCCTAATGAAAATACAGCAACAGTATGGCTTAATGTATCAGATTTAGTCGAAATAATTAAGGAACATGGTAATTTTATAGAATTCTTAGATATTTAAAAGAGGAGAATTATTAGGAGGAAATAAAGTGAAAAAATTTAAGATACCTCTATATATATTTGGTATATTTATTTTTATATCTATTGGACTGTGGATATGGCTTGATAACATTTTTTATTTTTTTAATTTTATATATATAGGTTTTTTTGTATCTTTGGGTACTTTTTTGATGGGGAAAAAATATAAATATTCAAGACAGTTCGTACAATTTGGTGTAGGAATATATATGCTTGTCTATCTTGGAGTTATTTCCCGGGAAAATATGCAGATTGAAGGTTTTTGGTACTATTTATTTTTAGGAGTGTTTCAGGCAGCAGTAATTCATTATGTAGTTGCCAAAATTATAGGCCCATTATTATTTGGGAGAGGATGGTGCGGATACGCCTGTTGGACTGCAGCTATTCTGGACTTATTACCTTATAAAAAACCTAAAAATTCTCGTATCAAAAAGTTATCTTTTGTACGTTATATAGTGTTTTTATTTTCTATTTTATTTGTAAGTATATTATTTTTATTAAAAATTGATGATATAGAAAATATTATGTTTTGGAGTTTTATTATAGGAAATATTATATATTACATAGTTGGAATAATAATGGCTTTAATATTAAAAGATAATAGAGCATTTTGTAAATATGTATGCCCCATTACTATATTTTTAAAACCAACAAGTTATTTTTCACTGTTAAGAGTAAAAACAGATAGCAAGAAATGTATTTCTTGTGGTAAATGTATAAAGGTATGTCCTATGAATGTGAATATGCTAGATAATAAAAGAAGTAGAGAAAATGGAACAGAGTGTATTTTATGCATGGAATGTGTAAAAAGTTGTCCTAAAGAGGCTATTTATTTTTAAATAGGAGTGAAAATATATGAAAAAAGAAAAATTAATAAAGATAATTACTATATTTACTATTCTAAGTGCTTTAATAACTTTTATAAGTGCCTTCTTTAGTTTTTTATTGCCTTTATACTTATCTTTTAAATTAAAAGATGATATTAGTAAGTCAGAAATAGTAGAAACTATTGGTGGAGCAGACGGCCCAACAGCAATATATATATCAGGACAGTCTTCTTTATATTTAGTTACTATTATCTTTTTGTTATTAACAATATTAGGAATTATATATTTAGTTATTAATAAACATAAAAAAAGTTACATGTAATTACTTGAATTTTATTAAGATAAGAAATTATAAAGTTAAAAATATAATTGTATGTGAAAATTATTAAACAAATAGCTTTAATAATATATTAGGAGGGAAGAATATGAAAAAAATTGTAAGTGATATTATAAAGAAGATGATAGAATATTTTAACGGTGATGTTAAAAGAATTAATCATGCTATAAAAGTATATGGATTTGCAAAAAGTATAGGAGAGATTGAAAACATTTCAGAAGAAAAATTAGAAATACTTGAAGTAAGTGCTATTTTACATGATATAGGAATTAAAGAAAGTGAAAAGAAATATTTTTCATCTGCTGGCAAGTATCAAGAAATAGAAGGACCTCCTGTAGCAAGAAATATTTTAAAAGAATTTAGTTTAGATGATAAATTTATAGACAGGGTTTGCTATCTTATAGGCAATCATCATACATATAATAAAATAGATGATATAGATTTTCAAATACTTGTAGAAGCAGATTTTCTTGTAAACATTTTTGAAGATAATATGTCTATAAATAATATAGAAACCATTAAGCAAAAATATTTTAAGACT
This sequence comes from Defluviitalea phaphyphila, assembly GCF_001466305.1. Taxonomy (GTDB): domain Bacteria; phylum Bacillota; class Clostridia; order Lachnospirales; family Defluviitaleaceae; genus Defluviitalea_A; species Defluviitalea_A phaphyphila. The sequence continues at coordinate 219,837 of NZ_JWID01000001.1, read as the reverse complement.
AAAGGAGGTTTGTATTTTATTAATAATATGTATTTAAAATGATATAACTAATAGGAAATATATAAAACTAAAAAATAATGCTAATATTTTAGCTATATACAGTTAGTTTATTAGTTGAATTATGTAAGTAAAATATAATAAAAGTTATAATTAAATAAGAAAGGATCTAACCAAAATGGAAAAACAATTTGAATGTCTAAGATGTAAAGAGCAAATGAAATATTTAAAAGAATATCGTTTTGATTCTCAAGATAATAATAGAGGATTATTAGGAGCATTATTTGATATTGAAGAGCATTTAACCTTTGATGTATATGTTTGCCCTAAGTGCAGACATACAGAGTTTTTCTTTACGGGGAAAAGAAAAGGATTTGACGAATGGAATGACTGGTAAAATTAGCCGTGCTATTTAAGCACGGCTTTGTCTTATCCTAATATTAATAGCTAGCAAACTCTTTACCAAAGTTGTTACAGTTAGTTATTCCTTCATCATCAGGAGCTTCATTAATTATAAGACCTTCCTTATATAATATAGCTCCAGAAGCTTTTATTCTATCTTCCCAATCTCGCATCCATTGTCCATCACCCCAGCCATAGGAACCAAAAAGGGCAACTTTCTTATCTTTAATCTTTCCTTCTAATTCACTAAAAAATGGTTCGAATTCACCTTCTTCTAAAACTTCATCTCCCATAGAAGGGCATCCTAGAACTAATTTATCGTATGTTGCAGCTTTTTCTGCAGAAATGTCAGAAACAAAAAATAAATCTACATTTGCACCATTACTTTTTATTCCATCTGTAATAGCTTTAGCCATTTGTTCTGTATTACCTGTTCCACTCCAATAAATAACAGCAATTTTATCCATCAGTTATTCTCCTTTCAATAAATAAATTTATTATTTTACCCTACATTTAATAGTTGAGTAATAGTAAATCCTTTAGAAATCAAATTGCAAAATCTTTCTTTGCATATTTTATATTCCTCAAATAGTTTACTGGCTTTTTCTACATCTCCATAAACTTTCCAGGGACCACTTAGTTTATAATTTTTTCCTCCATGTTTTATAAAGCCAAGTACGTCTTCTAGAGGATAACCTAGGATAATTCCTATTTCATGGGGGAAGCATTGAGATTGATTAATACGTTTTTTAAAATGTCTGATTATAGAGTCGATATTTCCGTTTAATGGGTAGCCTATATTATGTAAAAATTCATAAACGTTGGGGGCACTTATATATTCTAATAGTAATTTTTTATTATATACTAAAAGTAAAATCCTATGTTTGCATTTGCATACAGGAGTAATACATAATTTATTAGAAGAGGAATATAAATTGAATTGTTTAATTTTTAAAGACCAATTTAAATATTGTTCTTTATTACAAGAAAATAAATTTGATGGTTTTAATCCACCTAGAGTAGGAGAACAATACTTTGCAATATGTTCATCAAAACTATTTATCATAAACCTCCCTCCATTTAGTTAGCAAAAGCTAACTTAAAATCAAAATAAAAAACAAAAATTTTAAAAGCATTAGTAAAAACATGAGTTAGCATATGGTAACTATAAATTATCATTTTTCAAGAATCTTGTCAAGATGATAATGAAATTTATTATCATTTTTTTCTGGATATTTTTATTTTTTTCATATAGTTTTTTATACCTTCAAATACTTCTTTACTAATAATATGTTCCATTTTACATGCATCATTTTCAGCAATTTCTTTCTTAACACCGATTACATCTACTAAAAATTTTGTAAGTAATTTATGTCGTTCATAAATATCATTTGCCTTATTTAATCCTTTTTCAGTTAATATAATTTCACCACTAGAGTCAATCTTTATATGTCCTGATTCCTTTAAAATCCCCATAGCTCTACTAACACTTGGTTTACTAAATCCTAGTTCTCGTGCTACATCTATAGACCTTACAGAACCTTTTTTTTGTTTTAAGATTAATATAGTTTCTAAATAATTCTCCCTTGATTCATACATCTATACTACCCCCTGTTATATATTATCATATATGAGTATCTATTATTTGTCTATATTAAGGAAATATAAAGGAATGACAATATGATTCCATATGTTGTATAATTATATATAAATTATTAAAAAATAAAAAAATGGATATTTCTAGTTGGAGTGAAGTGGGATATGAAGGATAAACTTTACAAAGATATGAGCCCTAAAGTTTATGAATCATTAAGAAAAATATTAAATTATGATAAGAAAAGATTAATAGTATTATCTAAAAAGAGAAGAAATGTATTTATTGAAGAACTAGATAAAATACAAAATGTCAATAACATAAGAATTATAAAATATTTACTTATATTATCTTTTGATAAAGATTTTGTAATTGCTTTAAAGGCATTAAATCATTTAAAAAGAATAATAGATAATTTAACTATTAAGGAATTATTATTTTTTGCAGAATATTTTAGAAGTAGTTATTTTTATTATTATATTGATAATGAGGTTGAAAAAAAATACAAAGAGGCTAATAATTACAAATTGGATTTAATAAATCGTTTTAATGAAGAAGGGATTTATATATTATCAGTTTTAACTTTGCATCCCAATGGATATATACGTGAAGATGCATTAAAGAAACTATCAAAGTATGAAAATGGCTTTAAGATAAAATTTATTATGCTAAGAATTAATGATTGGGTTAGAGAGATTAGAGATGTTGCAAAAAAAGAAATTTTAAAATGTATAGAATATAAGTATCTAAAAGATATTATAGAATGTATGCCTATTATAGATAGAATGAAAAACTGGGAAAGGGATGATTATTCAGATATATTATATAAATTAGAAAATTTTATTGCTAATAAAAGAAACTACGATATACTTCTTGATATTTATCAAAAAAATAAAGATATATTAATTAAAAGAATTTTATTTGATTATTTACTTAAAATTAATACAACAGATGATTTAATTATTAATGTAGGGTTAAGGAGCAAAGACGTTATTATTATTAGAAAAGCAATAAAAGAAATTGATAAAATTATAAATGAAGATAATATAGATATGATTTTAGAAACATTAAAGAAAAATAAAAATGTGCCATGCAAATTAGCAGCTATTAATATATTAGAAAGAATAAATGATAAAAATTTTGTTAAAGAGATTATACCATTTTTATATGATAATTCATTTACCGTTAGGGATTATACTAGATATAAATTAAAGAATTTGGGAATTACAAACTTTAGAGAAATGTATTTAAGAGAAATAGATAAGAATAATTATAATTTATATGGAATACTATCGGGAATTAAAGATACTGGAATAAAAGAAGATACTAAGTTTATTTTAAAATATCTTAACCATGAAAAGGTTAAAATTAGAAAAATAGTATTATCTACTATATGTAAGTTAGATATAAAAGAAGGAATAAAATATGCTATTGATAAGTTAACTTCAAATAATGTAGGTGAATCAAATAATGCAAGAAGATGTTTAGAAAAAGACATATTATCAGTTGATGAAGATATAATATTTGAATTATTTAAAGGAGAAGGATATAAAAGTCATGTTTACATAAATTTAATTAAGCTAATAAGTCATTATCCTAAATGGATATCGCTAGAACAGTTTTTAAAAATTTTAATAATATCAAATAATACTTATATTAAAATGATTAACCATGAAATAGATGTGTGGATTCAAAAATTTAATAGGAGTTTTACTTTTCCAAGAAAAGAACAGATTAATAACATTAGAAAAATGTATATGAGGTTAGATAGTAAATTAAGTAATAAGAATCATATTCAGCTTGGAAGTATAATAAAAAGATTTTAAAAAGATTTAATATCTACTAAATTTGCTTTAATCTCCTAATAACAAGATGTTATTTTAATTAACTGGAATAAAAAGATAAAATGTGATAAAATAACAATAAAATCATAAAAAATACTTTGATTACATTGATATAAATACATTATTAATAGGAGGAAGAAAAAATGAAAAGATTTAAAAATATTTGTTTTATTTTTATATTATCCTTAATTTTCTCTAACTTAGGGATGGTAGTAACAGCTAATGCATTAGATGTTACCAATGAAAGAATTATAGATAATTCTTCATTTAGTTTTAATAGTGATATTGTAAAAACTAATGAAGAAGGGAAAAACATATTATATTTATCAAATATACAAAATTTAGAAGATATATTATTAGGTACATATACCTTACCAAAGGATTTAAGAGATAACGAATACCGTGTTGTATATAGTATTTATGAAGTGAAAGAAGGTTTTCCAAGGAGTAAAATATATAGTGATTTTGAATACTTTAATGATAATTTTGAAGCTTATTTTAAAATATTAGATGAGAAGGATTTATTAAAATCAGGTCAGGAATATATGATTAAATCCAATTATTCCGTTTCAATATTTAATGAAGAAGAAAATAAATACTATTCTTATATTTACTACATAGACCCGATTTGTTTTACAGTATTAGGAAGTGAATCTGATTCTAATTCTTCTATTGTAGATAATAGCGAAGATGATAAAGAGGATACAGATAAGCCAAGAGATGAGCTTCGCATATATGATAAAGGATATAATGCAAAAATAAAAGTGAAAAATTATGAAGAGTTTTCTGTAGAATTTATACAGCCTAAAAAAGTAATTCCTATTAGAATAGATAGACTTTTTATAGGTAATTGTACAAATGTATATAAGATTAATGATGATGGTTCCTTATCTTTAGTTAAAACCGGGTATGATGATGGGCAATTTACTGCTTATATAAAAGAGAACGGCAATTATATTATAAAAGATAATAAAGTTGAGTTTAGTGATGTAGCTTCATATGATTGGACTAAGCATTATATTGAAATATTAGCTTCTAAAGGAATTATGGGCGGTTATGCTAATAATGAATTTAAGCCTAATAAGAATATTTCAAGGGCAGAATTTATAACAATAATGATTAGACTTCTTGACTATCTATATATTGATAGTGAAAAAGCTGAAATATCATTTACTGATGTAGAAGATAATGCTTGGTATTTAGATGCTTTAAAGAAAGCAGTTTATTTAGGACTTATAAATGATTCAAATGGAGAATTTATGCCAAACAAAGAATTGACTAGAGAAGAAGCGGCAACAATAGCTATTAGAGCTTATGAAATAGTTGGAGAAGTAGAAGCACAAGATAAGAAATTTAAAGACCATAATGAAATTAGTAACTGGGCTGTAGACGGAGTTTATAAAGCAGTTGCTTTAGAATTATTCAGTGGAAATGCAGATAACACTTTTAAACCAAAACAACCTGTAACTAGGTCACAAACTGCAGTAATAATAGGTAGATTAATGTATAAAGATGCTTGGTATAAAACTTTAGATTATTGATAATATTTTCATAATTTTAAAACAATCCAGTAGAAATATTAAAATATACTTTCTACTGGATTTATTTGTGTGTTCAAAAATATTTATAATGGTATAATATTATAAAATAATAGATTTCTATTTAAGGAGTTAAAGATATATAATTATAAAGATATTATGGAAAAACAAGGGGAACACCCAGTTATATACCTAACCTTTAAAGATGAAAAACATTCAGAATGGGAAAATTGTAAAAAGAGTTTTTCTAACCTTTTTAGTAGACTATATTTAGAAGATGTTCCTATTCAGGAAGGTTATACTAAAGGATATTATAATAAAATTATTGAGTTTATGAGGAACTTACTAAGTGGAGGATTATGAAGGGGTTAGGGCTTATTGGGTAAATAGCAGTGGAAATGACTTAAGATATTGTTATGAATGAAATTGATAAGGATTCTGAAAACATATGGAGTTTTCTTCTTTTTAGTGGATATTTAAAAGCTGTAGATCAAGAACTTAAAGAAGGCCTTTGTACTTGGAATGTTAATATCCCTTAGTGAAGATTATGAAATAAACTCTAATAGAGAAAGCGGCTATGGTAGATATGACATTATGATGATACCTAAAAAAGAAAGTTTACCAGGAATTATTATTGAATTTAAAAAAGTTAATACAATAAGAAAAGAAACCTTAGATATTGCTCTTAATAAGGCACTTATACAAATTAAGGAGAAAAATTACAAACAAAAATCAAATTTCCTTATTATTAAAGCCCTAGTTGGACCATTACCTTCTTTTACCCTTTTTAAATTTAGTAATTTATTGATACATTCCAACATTTATTATAGAACCTATTTTTTATGTAAAAGTCAAATAATTTCACATTAATATTTATAAAAAATTTATTAAATATTAGAATTTTAATTAAAAGAATCTAGTAGAATGATTAAGGGGATACTTTCTACTGGATTTTTTTATTTAAATTTATTTACAATATTTTATATTTTTTACAAAAATGATATAATTATTATTGGCTGTTTTTTATACTATGTTTTAAGGATATTTAAAATGATATTGTTGTTATGTCCAGGTTAATTTTAAAATTATTAAAAATTTTGAATATTTTTCAAATCTTAATTAACACTGTGTATATCATATTTCATATTATATTAATACCTATGATAATTAATTATACTTTTAAAATTAAATTAATTACATAAGAAAAATTTATTATTATACTGTAATAAAATGATAAAGGATTGATATAAGTGGATAAAAGGTTTAAATGGGTATTTATCTATTTGTTTCCAATTTTTATAGTGATACTTCATTTATTCACACAACCAACATTTATCAAAAAAAACTGGATTTTTTATATATTAGGCTTTGGTTTACTATTGTATGTATATTTAATTTGTATATATGATAAAAATAATAAAATAGAAGGAATTATTAGGAAAATTTATTTTATATATACTTATTTTTTTCTATTATATATTTTCCCTAAAATAAGTGAAGAATATAATATATGGGAAGGAAATGGAGGGATTTTTAATTTAAATGAAATAGTTTCAACAGCTGTTGTAATTTTTATTATTTCAGTCATAATATATATTATAGTTATTTCAGATTTTAATATTTCAGAAATTTCTTTTGGTAATACTAAGATTTCCATGTTAAAGGAAAGATATAAAGAAGAAATTAATAGTCATTTTAAAAATACTAATCAATTATTAAAAAAAATAGAGGCTGAAGGATACATCATATATAATATGAAAGAATACTGCCAAAAAGTAAGAAAAAGAATTTATGAAAAAGGAACCTATATTTCTACAGAATATGAAATATTATTAACAAAATATTTTAATAGACAAAAAGATAAAATTAAAGTTTCAATTTTGCAAAAATTAGATGAAAATGAATTAAGAAAAAACTTTGGTTTTAAAAGTGATGAAATATGTACTTTAAAATGTCAGTTAGAAAATAATGAATTGTATAGTACAGAATTAGACAATACCTATTATTTATTCATTCCTTTTTGTTATATATTCGAGGAACTATTAAATGAAAAGAAAAAACCAGTATATATCGTACTAGAAGCTAAAACACCTATTAGTGTAGAGGCTGAAAGTAATATTATTCGTAATATACTTATAAAATTTGCAGACGATTTACTGCAATTATTGTAAAAATATGCGATATCATGATATAATATAATTGTCAAGGAGTGATATATATGGAGAAGAAATTAACTATGAAAGAAATTAAAAGAATTGCTAGTAGTAATAAAAAACCACTTAAACCAGAGTATGTGAAAGTTTCTGAAAGTGCAAAAAAATATGATAGAATTCATTTATCACAAGAACGTACAAAAAAGGTATTGCAAATGCAGCCATGATTTATTTATATAATTAGAATGCACTTATGAATAAATCTCCTTTTAGGTAGATTTATTTCATAAGTGCATTTATTATGCAAAAAATGTTGATATATAAATTTAAAATATATTTTTAATAATTATATTATTTTTAAAGATATAAAAAAGAAAGTTAATTATGTTATAATGTTAAAAACAAGAATAGTAAAAATATATTTTATTAACAATTATTGGATGTTATTATCAAAAAAGTTTAAAATTAGATTATAAGATTAAAAAGATTAGGATGATTATTATGAATTATAAAGAAAAAGTATTAAGTTATCCTAAAAGTAAAATATTTGAAGAAGAGTTAATGAAGTTGTTGGGGTTAAAATATAATGAATATGATAAATATTATAAAATAGTTTCTATGCTTATTGAAGAAGGAGTACTTAAGGGAGTAAAATCATTAGGTTTTAATGGTAGAAGAGACCCTATGTATAAGAAATTTCATATATTAAAAGAAACTATTGATTATTCCAAAGCAAGACAAGAAATTAAAACATTATATTTTGATTTTGATACTAGTTATTATTATAAGAATCCGAGAAAATATCTAGAGCATAAAAAATATATAGATAGGCTAAATAATTTTTATGTTTCTCATAAAGACCAATTAAAGTATCCAGCTTCAATAAATGAGCGGTCTTATCAAATTTTTCATGAAGAAAAATTATTAAAATCTAAAGAAAGTATTATTAAAACTATATTTAAAAATCTAGGATTGGATTATAATGATTTAAATATCTATAATACTCCAGAACCTTTTTTTTATCATATGGTAAATAAAGAATATGAAAATGTATTAATTGTTGAAAACAAGGACACTTGGTATACATTAAAAAAAGTATTAAATCAAAAAAAATCAATATGTAATGTGTTAACTTCAGCAATTATTTATGGAGAAGGGAATAAGATATTAGATTCTTTTGAATATGTAAAGGAAGCAGATTATTTTAAAGATAAAAAGTTAAAATATATTTATATGGGAGATATAGATTACAAGGGAATTGATATTTTTCAGAAATTAAAAAGAAAGTATGAAGATTATAAAATAGATATATTTACTCCTATATATGAAGAAATGATATTAAGATCAAAAAATTTTAATTTGGGGACTATGAAAGAAGGACAAAAGAAAATAGATATAAGCTTATTTTTAGAATATTTTTCAAAGGGATATCAGGAACAAATAGTAAAAATTCTTGAAATGAGAAAATATATACCACAAGAAATTTTAAATTATAGATATTTTTTAAATAGTGATGGTGAGATAAATGTTTAATTTTTTAGATAAATTTCATAAAAAGATGGAATGGGTAGGAGTATTAGAACTTATAATAACAAAAGTAAATAATTCTCAAAAATATAATGATAAATTAAAAAATCATGAATTAATTAATCTTGTTTTTACTGTTTTGCATTATATCATGGAGAAAACACTTTCAGAGGATAAAAATTGTACAATAAATAATATTTCAGATTTTCTAAAGAATATATTAAAAGATTATTATAATAAAGATTTTGATGAAGAAGAAATAGTTAATTTAGTTAAATTTATAGTAATTGAGATTCTTCAAAATAATGGACAACCCTATATCTTTAAAACAAAGGATTATACTGATATGGATAACTCTATATATCCCATACGAATCAAAATAATAGAGGATTATATAGTTAGTGATTCCACTAATAAAGAAAATGGATATTTATTATCAAAGCAAGGTTTTGAATTTTTATTTAGAATAGCAGATATTGAAGAAGAATTAGAAATATCTATAGAACAAATAAGATTAAAGGAATTATTAAAAAGGAAGAAGTTTTCAAAAGCTACTGAACAATGTCAAATGATGTTAAATAGGATAAGACATAAAAGAAAAGATATAGAATTATTTATAAGAAGAATTAAAGAAAATATTAATAATGTATCTTTAGAGGAGTGTAGATTGACAATTGAATCGACATTTAAAGTACTTAATGAAGAATATCAAAATTATAATGAACTTTATGAAACTATAAAGCAAACAGAGCAAAACATATTAGATAAGCTAGAATTTGATAAAGATAATGAGGAATTATTACGAGCAAAAAAGGACATAGAAAGTATCAAACTAAATATTAAAAATGTTATAAAAGAATATCAAACTTTATTTAGAACACAACAGCCAGTTTTAAAGTTATATGATGAAGCCATAGAAAATAGTCTAACTTATGCATTAAGAGAACGTTTAGATATTGAAAAAGATTTATTAGAAAAATTTGAGAAAATTAAAAATATAGATTTTATAAATAATAATTTATATAAGTTATTCATTCCTTTATTTAAACCTAATATTAATAAACACTTAAATATATTTAAAGCATATAATAGGCAAACAATTCTTGTAGATAATGATATTGAAACAGAAGACAATAATATTTTAGAAATAGATACAGATGAGGTAGAAGATATTCAGGCTAAGGAAATAGAAGCCATAAATAATAAATATTTAGAGTATTTAAAAATTTTAATAGATATATTATTAAAAAATGAAAATAGAGAATTATTTTTAAGTGAAATACTTGAAGAGATAAAAATTAATGACCCAGTTTATTATTATAAGCTTGTGTCAGAGCCTTTATTTTTTAAGACTATATTATATTTATACGATATAGGGAATATAAATTTTGATAATATATTAAAAGAAAATAAAAGTTTTATATTATATCAGTCAAAGGATTTTAACATTAACTACGTTGTTTCTTTACTTTTAAATGAAGTTAAGTATAAAGTTGTTTCAAATATAGAAATAAAAAAAGAAGATAATGATAAAACTCTTAAAGTAGAGTATGAAGATATAAAGGATGAAAATATTAAGATAAAAAAAGAAGTTGAAATATCAGATTTTAAATTTAAGGTGGGAATTTAATGAATAGTAAGGATTTTTTAATAGCTATAAGAATATACAATAAACTTATTGAAAAGGGAGAAATTAATATAGTAGATGAACCAGAATTATTTTATGACTATAGTCAAGAAGAAGTTAGGCAACTTTTAGATATAATTGAAAGAGAAGCAAATTGTAATATATTAAAGATTAATAATTCCATATATCTAATACCAAGTTTAAATAATGAATTTTTGGGGTTTAAACCATCAGAAATTAAAAATATTTTTGGTGGTGAAGCTAATATGATTGATTACTACTTATATTGCTATATTATAGTTTGTATATTATATAAATTTTATTCCTCTAAAAATAAAAATGCTAAAGTAGTTGATTTTGTTCCTGTAGATAGTTTAAAAGAATTTATATCTAATAGATTAGAGGAGATAGCAAGTAAAGAAGATAAGAAAAAATTAGAAGAAGAACATAGTTTTAATATTATTAAAGTTTATTATAAATGGGATAGTTTATTAGATGACCATGAAACTAGAACTAAAACTAAAAAGGGAGTAATTAAAAAGATTATAGGATTATTAGAAAGACAAGGACTAATGTATTTAGATAATGAGGAAAATATTAGAACTACAAAAAAACTAGATGATATAATGAATTTTTTCTATTTAGATATTGAAAGAAAAGAAGAAATCGAAAAATTCTTTATTTTAGGTGGTGCATAAAAAATGCCAAAATTAAATTCAGTTAGATTAGTAAATCTTATATATAATAACGACCATAGACATATACATGATGAAACTTTTGATTTTTATGATGGAGAAAATGCACTTATTAATATGGAAAATGGGGGTGGAAAATCTGTAATTATTCAATTTTTAAAACAGCCAATATTACCTCTTGAAAATATTAAAGACAGAAAAATAGAAAGCTTTTTTAAAAGTACTAATAGGGGACCTACATATGTAATGCTAGAATTTAAGCTCGATAATATCAGTGGATATTTAGTTGTAGGGATTTGCTTAAAAAAGAGGATTTATTCTAGCATAAGATATGATAATTTAAATGATGAAAAGATGGAATTTTTCACCTTTATATCTGGTCCCTATGATAAACCTAATAAATATAATATAAGAAATTTTCCTGTGGTTTATGAAGAAAAAGGATCCATAAAGGTTAGGGATTTCAAAGATATGTTGGATATTTTAAAGAAAGAAGAAAATAAGGGAATCTATAAGATACAATGTTTTAGAAGATATGAGAAAAAAGAATATTACAATCAATTAACAAATTTTAAGATATATCCTAATGAATGGAAAGACCTAATGATAAAAATAAATGAACAGGAAAGTGGAATTAATGAAATATTTGATAATGCTAAGACATCCCAAAAGTTATTAGAGTATTGGATTTTAGATGCCATAGAAAAAAATCTTAATGTAGAAATTAGTAATTATTCAAAAGACTTGGAAGTATATGTAGATGAAGTAATAAGAGTTGAAAAAGAATTAATAAATAAAAAAATATATGAAGACTTTATTCAAGATATTAGTGAATTTAATAAAAAAATAGATATTTTAATCGAAGATGAAAAAGACTTTAAAAACATAAAATTAGAAATTAATAGGATATATAATTATTTACATCAAAAAATAAAAGAAATAAAAGATAAAAGAGATTTTTTAAATGAAACTATTAGAGAGTTAAATATAAAATTAAGAGACATTAGATTTTCACAGGAATCCTATAAATACCATATAGAAAATGATAAGCTTTTAAAACTTAGGGAAGAGGAAAATAGATTAGAAGAAATCATAAATAAAACTAAACAAACCTTAGAAAAATTAGAATTTGAAAGATATTTATTAGAAGCAATTGATTGTTATAATCAGATTATTAATTTAGAAAGCAATATTAATAGTAAAAAAATTAGATTAAATAAAATTGAAAATACAAATATAAATATAAGTAGAGAAATCAATAAAATAAAATATGATTTAAAAATAAAATATGAAAATATAATAAAAGAATTAAATAAAAGATTTGAAGATTGTAAAAGCATATTGTTAGAATTAGAAAATAAATTACATAGTAATAATGAGAATCTAGAAAATTTATTAAATGAAAAAAATGATGTGTTTGCTAAACAATCTGTGGCTAAAAAAATTATAGAAGATACTAAAGAATTAGAAGAAGAATTAAATAAAAAATACAATATTATTATTGATAGATATTTAACCTATGAGCCTATAGTACCGATAAAAGAAATAATAAATAATAGAGAAAAAGAAATTCAAAATCTTATAAATCAAATAAATAAAATAGCTCTACAAATAGATAATATTAGTTCTTATAAAAAAGATAAAACCAATGAATTAAAAGAATTAAATTCTAAATTAAACAAACAAAGTATTATATTAGCAGAGATTAAATCAGATATTGAAAATTATAATAAGGCCTTAGACAACTGTAAAATATATTTAAATAAATATAAAGATTTAGATATTCAAGATATATTTAATAAAGAAAAATTAAATAATTATTTTGATTTTAAAATACAACATTATAAAGAGATGGAAGAAAACCTTATTAAAGATATGGCTCATATTCAAAAGGAATTAGAAAATATTAGAAATAATAATTTCTATATTGATGATACTTTCTTAGATATGTTAAGAAAAAATGGGATTGAATTTGAAACAGGAGTACAGTTTATAAACAATAATACAGCATTTAAAAATAAAAAATTTAAGGAACAAATTCTATATAATATTCCATTTTTACCTTATTGTATTGTGGTTTCAGAGAAAAATTTACAGGAAATAATAGAGTTAGATTTAGATATTTACACTTCCCATATAATACCTATTATTTCAAAGAAAGCATTAGATACCATATCTATAAATCATACAGAAAATATTATATCACTAAATGATAAAGTAAAATTTATTTTATCCTATAATAAACAAGTATTAGAAAATGAATCATTAAAAAATTATAAATTAGAACTAGAAAAAAAATTAGAAGATATAAAAGCAAAAAAGCAAGAAGTAGAAAAAACTATAAATGAATTGATATCTAATAAGGATATTTTGCTGTCCTTTTCATATGATAGGGAATATATAACTGAAAAAGAAAGGGAAGCTGAAAACATTAATATAAAAATAGATAATTTAAAGAAAAAGATAAAAGAAATTGAAAAAATTATAGCAGATAAGGATAAAGAGTTTAATAATCTTACTATTAAAAAGTCAAATATTATTGATAATATTAACAATGAAAAGAGGATTGTAGAAGATCTTAAGAGATTTGATGTGCAAAATGAAAAGTATTTAGAAAATATAAATCATCTTAATAAATATACTGAAAGATTAAGACAAATAGATATAGAAATAAATAAATTAAAAGAAGAAAATAATAATTTACAACAAACTCTTACAGAACAAAAATTCAGAAAGCAAAAAATATCAGAAGATATAAAAAGAAATAATGAAAAATATGTAGAATATAAAGAAGCAAAGGGGAATATAGATGAAGTAACAGATAAAGAAATAGAAGTTTTAGAAAGTGAACTTAAAGAGTGGAGTTCTAAAATTAATACAGGAGAAATAGAGAGCTTAAAAAAAGATATTAAAAGAGAGGGAAAAGAGAAAGAAAAATATTATAAAAAATTAAGTAGATTACCAATTAAAAAAGAAGATTATAAAAATGGTACTTATGATGAAGAAAAATATGATAAAGTATTGTCAATGATTAAAAATAAAAAAGTGGAAATAGAGGAGTATAATTTCAAATTAAAAGATGTGTCTGAAAAAAGAGCTAAAAAAGAAGGAGAAGTAGATAAATTTAGAAGTACCATAAAAGAACAATATAATAGAGAACCTAAACCAAAATCAGAAATAGGAAATATTGATTTTCATAAGATAGAAAAAGATATTCTAGAAAATATCCATATGACAGAAGGAAAAATTAAAGAAATTGATAAAACAATTAAAAATTTAGAAACAAATTTAGGAACTATAGAAAGCAATATTGAAATATTAAAAGATGATTTAGATATTAACAATTTAAATTATAAAATAGAGAACGTAGAAGAAGATATTAAAAAACTATTATATAAATATAATGATCTTAATAATAAGATATCCCAAGAAAAAAATGAGATAAGTATGTTTTTAGAAAAATTAAATATAAGATATCAGGATAAGATATCATCTATAAAAGAAATTTTGAAGATATCTGAAAAAATAATTAATAATACAAAAGATAATAATAGGTTTATAAACGTACAAAAACATTTTAATAGTTGTATAGAAAAATTAAATGACAAAATTGCTGCCATTAAATTAACAGAACAAAAGCTTGAGGACAATAAAGAGAGCATTGCAAGAATGTGTTTTGACTATACTAAACTTGTTTATGATGAAATAATGAAAATTAATAAAAACGCTAGAATAATGATACATGGAAGAAAAAGAAATATGTTATTAGTTGAGATGGATGAAATAGCTTCTAAGGGGAAAGAAGTTATAAAACAATATATAGAGCAGTGTTCTAATATAATAAAAGATTTAAAAAAGAAAAATGAAGATAATAGTAAAATAAGAAAAAGAATTCAAATGTTTATGTCTACTAAGGAGCTTTTAAATCAGGTATCAAATCTATCTCATGTAAGAATTAAAACATATAAAATTGATATTAATCCTAAAAATTCAGGTACAAAATTATGGGAAGAAGCTATCGTTGATAATTCAGGAGGAGAAAAATTTATAGTATATTTTACTGTATTTGTAACAATTTTATCTTATATAAGGTCAAATAATATAGATGAAGATGATAAGGTAATAATAATGGATAATCCCTTTGGACCTATAACATCGGAGCATTTATTAAAGCCTTTATTTGAAATTGCAAAACAATATAGAACACAATTAATTTGTTTTAGTGACTTAAAACAGCATGCCATATATGAGTGTTTTAATTTAATTTATCTTCTAAAAATAAAACCTTATTCTAATGATAAAAATAAAGAATATGTTGATGTTATTGAACAAAAAAATAATATAAAAGAAGAAACATTAGATAAAGCAATATTTAGAATAAAAAATTATGAAGGAATTCAACAAACATTAGACTTTTAATAAAATAATAATTAAAAAATCCAGTAGAATAATTAAAAATATTATTTCTACTGGATTTTTTAATTTTAAGATTACATCTTGAAAAGATTGCAGATAATTTTAAAATAAAATTAAATCAACTATCATATTTCGTGGGGAAATGACAAAATACTTCCATATGGTGTATAATAATTGTAGTTTTTTATTAATTCGAAATAATTATTATGTTTAATTAATTCTAGGATTAGAACTAATGATTAAAGAATAGAATAAGGAGTGGATATTTTGAAAAGAAAAGATGTTGTACATTTAATATTAATTATTGTTATAAGCATACTACCAATGATGATATTAGAATTTTTTGGAATAGAATTATTTAAAGATAATACAACTAGATTTTTTTCATTATTGATATTTGGGATATACATGTGGGCTTTATGTAAAGTTCTTATCCCTATTTTTAAAATTAATAAAGAACTAAATAATGTTTTAACTCAAATAGAATATAATGATTCTTTTCAAAAGATTGCTTCTATTATAGGTAGTACTAATTATTTAAATATTTTATTTTCTCAATTTAAAAAATCCTTAAGGCCAATAGAAATTGGAATAGATAGTGAAGAAAATGCTGGTGCTGTTAAAACAGATTATTATGCAACAGTAGAAGCAGAAAATTATTTTAATGAACAGACCTTAATTTTTGATAACATAATTTCAAAAACAATTAATTTTATGCCACAGGTTCTTACTGGATTAGGTATATTTGGAACATTTTTAGGAATAGTGCAGGGAGTTTCTGACTTAGGTGGAGAAATGACAAGCACAGAAATACAAGGGGCTATTGGGACATTGCTTGGAGGAGTTAAAGTTTCTTTTACAACAAGTTTGTGTGGTATTTCATTTTCCTTGGCATTAACTATTGTCACAAAACTTATTTTTGATTGGATGAATTTAAAAATTATAAAACTTAATAAAATTATAGATAGCAGTTTAAATAAAAATAATGAAAAAGAAGGATTAAAAGAATTAGAAAAGGAATTAGAAAAGCAAACAGCTGCTGTAGAAAGATTAGCTACAGATATATCTGAAGATTTAGGAAAGAAAATAGATAATTCTCTACAGGAAAATATGAATTTAATTAGTGAAAATATAGTTAAATTAACGGAAGAAATTAAAAAGAGTTTTGAAGGGTCAGTAATTGATAAAATTGCACCGGCATTAGATAAATTAAGTATTGTCTCAGAAGAACTTGGAAAGATGCAGCAAACATCAACTAATCAATTTATTACTGATGCTATATCTAGGATAGAGCAAGTAATAAGTGCAGGAACTCAAAATGAGATAACAAAGCTTAAACAAACTATGGAAATAATGACTGAAAAAAATAATGAATTTATTATGAAATTTATTGATGGAATGAATGGTATTGAAAAATTATTTCAATCACAACAACAGTTAATAGAACATACTAATAATTCTGCAAAAAGTGTTAATATTACAACTCAAAATATAAATGAATTACAAGATAGTTTAAATATTTTATTAACTGATATGGAAGCTTTACATAGAGGTAGTAGTACTTCTATTGAAGATATTCACAATCTTTATGAAAAATTAAAAGTATTATCATCAGAACAAGGAAAATTATCAATGGAATTAAGTGAAATGATAAATAAAGCTCACGAATATGGAAAAATGCAAGAATTATATATGGGACGTCTACAAGAAACGACAGCGACTATTGATAGTAGTATTAAAAATTCTATGGAATATATAAAAGAAATAACAGAAAATATAAAAGAATATGATAATAACTTTAAGTCTATTAGAGATACTACTTTAAATATTGCAGAAAAATTAAATAATAGTTATACAGATATAATAAATAAATTACAAGATAGTTCAGAACTTCTTAATGAAAGTATTGAAAAAGTTGATACAGACATAGTTTCTAATGTTAGCGAGCTTGGAAATAGGATATCTTCTACTAGCGAAAGATTAAGTGAATTATGTGATGATATGGAAAGATTATCTAATAAATTTGAACATTTTACTGAAGTAGAAAAGAGTACACAAGAGGTTTGGATGAATTATGAAAAGAATTTTAAAGAATTAAATGAAAATATAAATGACGGCATTATTAATTATACATCTCTAATTAAAAAAGGTACTTATGATATTTTTAAGAATTATGATGAAAAGGTTGCTGAAGCAGTTAGAAGTTTGCAAAGTATGATTGAAAGTATAGATAATACCCTAGAAGACCTTGGAGAAATTTTTGGAGATATGCTTGAGCAAATGAATAGTAAAATAAATGAGGCTTCATAGGTTTGAGGTGATTAGATGCTTAAAAAAATAATACATCAAGAAGAAAATAGTTTTTGGATTTCTATAAGTGATTTAATGTCAAGTGTTCTAATTATTTTTATTTTGCTATTTATTTTTAAAATGTTAGATTATCAAGGAGAAATAGAAAAACAAGAAATAGTAACAAGTGAATTAGAAAAATTACAAGAGGAGTTAAAGCAGACGAAGGAAAAAGTTATAGAATTAAGTAGTACTAGATTAAAAATTATTCAATTACTTAAAGAGGAATTTGAAAAAGAAAATATTGATATAGTTATTGATGAAAATACAGGGGCTATAAAGCTAAAAGAAGGTATTTTATTTGATACTTCAAAAAGCGATATAAAACCTGAGGGAAAAGAATTTTTACAAAAATTTATGCCAATATATTTTGATATTTTATTGGGGAATGAGGAAATTAGAAAAGAATTAGGAGAAATTATTATAGAAGGACATACTGATGATATTAGTACATACATATATAATTTAAAATTGAGTCAGGATAGGTCATTTAGTGTAGTAAACTTTTTAATGAGTGATGAATTTGAATATAAAAACAAAGAACTTCTTACAAAATACTTAACAGCAAATGGAAGGAGCTTTTCTGATTTAATTTATAAAGATAATGGAGAAGTAGATAGAGATAGTAGTAGAAGGGTAGAATTTAAATTTAAGTTAAAAGAAGAAGAAACATTACTTCAGATAAAGACACAGTTAGAAAAAGGTGAACAGTATAATGAATAAGTATATTTTGCCTAATTTTGATGATTATTCTCCTCAATTTATAGATTTAAGTATAAAAAAAATTAAGAAATCTTATTTATATAATGCTAATTATGGTAATAAACGTGATAATACAAGATATGAAAAAGCATTAAATAAATTAAAAAGTTTTGATAATGCTGTAGATTTTTCTAAAAGAGATATAAAAGTTTTATCTCATTATGTAAATATTATAGAAAACTTAGGATTATTTGATCACTATTATAGAATTTTAGTAACTAGAATAAATGATATAAAAAATAAAGCATATTTTATAAGACCACTTTTAAATTATTTATATAATGATTCTAAGAATAAAGAAAAAATATATAGGCTTGTAAAAATAATAGGAAATCATATAACAAGAAGAAAAGAAGTTTATAAATACATAATAGAGTTATTTAATCAGAGTGAAAATTCTATTGAATTTTTAGAAAATATAAAAAAGCAATTTTTAAAAATACATAAAAAGGAACACATTGATAATCTATGTGAAAAATTTTTTATTAGGTCAACTGATGTTCTTTATGGTGAATGTATTATAAATTTTATATATAGTAATTATTTAAATGAAAATCTATGGGAATATAATAAAAGAACAATTCAAGTAATGAAGTTAGAATTAAAGAAAATAATATTTAAAAAAATTTTATTAATTTATAAAGATAATCTAAACATAAAAGAATATCCTAAAAATTGGTTTTCATTTATATATACAGAACTAGGAGATCCATATGA
The DNA here is from genome assembly GCF_001466305.1 of Defluviitalea phaphyphila. Taxonomy (GTDB): domain Bacteria; phylum Bacillota; class Clostridia; order Lachnospirales; family Defluviitaleaceae; genus Defluviitalea_A; species Defluviitalea_A phaphyphila. Next base: position 200,216 of record NZ_JWID01000001.1, on the reverse strand, counting down.
TCCTGCAAATGTAAGATGGTACGGTTTAGAAGATGTAAAAGAGATTTTTAGAAGATGGAATATAGAAGAAAATATAGAAAAATTTTTCGAACAAATTGTTGGAGGAGATAAAAGAAGAAAAGAATTTTGGAAAGCATATATTAATAATATATATAGGATTGAATATTTTGAGGAAATTTCAAAAGCATTAGTAATGGAGTTTAAGGACCATATCTTCGTTGAGTTTGCAGATAGTGGAAATGCCTGCTATTTTTATGATAAAAAGGAACTAAATATTAATCATATTAGATCTGAATTAAATAATCTTATAAGTAAATCAGATAAAAAAAGATATTTAAAACATGGCAGTGATTGGATACGTCATTATGGTCAATGGGAATATAAGTTTGATTATATAATAAATAGCTTAGGCTATAAAAAAGGTAGGTGGTCATAATGGGTTTCTTAAAAAAATTAACTCGTGTATTAAAAATAGGGAATCAATCAATTTTTTTTACCATTAATTATAATCCAGAATACATAGAAATGATACCGAATATATCTTTAGATAAAGATGAAAAAGTTGTGGATCTAATTAAAATGTATAATATTAAGATTATAGATAATAAATTATGTATCGAATATGAAGAAGTATATGATTTATATTATGATGAAAATGATAATGAAATACAAATATATAAAAAATTTAACCTACCGGATTTATTTAAAGGATTTCTTAAAATCGAAAATGTTAATAATTTTATTCAAGATGAAGAAGTACAATTTAGTTATAAATTTGAAGGAGGTGCAGGGAAGTATGACAAAAAATATGGTAACATAGTAGAATGTTTTTCAAATGGAGATATTAAGATACTTTCTAAAGACATTTATGCAATTTTAAAACAATTGAATGAATATAACAGTAATATTGAAAAAAGAAAAAATGTTGCATCACAATTTGAAATGCTAAGGATTATCAAAGAGTATGCTGAAAAAACAAATATAATTTTAAATAAACGTCTTAGAGATGAAGAAAAACCAGTAATAATTGATAAGGTAAAAATAGATTTAAAAGACGATGGACAAACCTTAGAAATTATTCCTATTTTTTCTGATAATGATAATGTCAATAATGAAATTCTTACAAAATTAGATCAGAATAATGATATAAAAGATTTTTATAGTGCTACGATAAATGGGAAAAAAGTAAAATTTGTCATGAAAAATAAAGGCACTATTAAAACTATCAAAAAAAATAGAAAAGTAACGGGGCAAAAGAGATTAGATATTTTATCAGGAGATAGTGAAATTTTTGAAGATAATAATATAGATCTTTCTATATTTGGACCAAGAGTTATAGGGTTAGGATATTTACCATATAGAAGTTATCCAGCAATGTCTAAAACTAGTGACCTTAAATGGATTGAGAAAGAAATAGATGAACCTTATTTTTTCTGTGGTAGTGAAAAAGTAATTTTAGGGCCGGAGAATTTAAAGATTTTTGAAAATAAGTTAAAAGAAATGAATGAAAAAGGTCAAGAAAAGGCAGAGTTGAATTTTAAAACAGAAGATGGTAATGAAGTTAGAACAACAATGAACAAAGAACAGATTAAAAATGAAATTATAAAGATTAAAAATAGTATTGTAAGCCCAACAGAAATAAAAAGTAAAAATATTATAAAAGAAATATTAGAGAAATATGACAAAGAAGAAAGTAATTATATTAAGATTAATGGGAAATACATAGAGAAGTATCCTAAAGAATATTTTAAAGAAAGGCTTTATGAATTAGAGAATAAAGAAAAAAGTAGTAAGAAGGATAGTTTAAAAAAAATGGATTTGCTTATTATAGAAAATGCAGAAAAATTAGAGTATGTAGAGAATGATAAAAACACAAAACCAGTTTTAGATGAAGTACAAATTCCAAGTTTATTAAAGAAAAACATTACACTTTTTGATTATCAAAAAGAAACATTACATAAGTTACAAAATTTATATTTAACTAATAGCGTAAATGGATTTTTGCTTTGTGATGATATGGGCCTAGGAAAGACATTACAGTTATTATGTTTTTTAGCATGGTTAAAAGAACGTCAAGAATTAACTCCTAGTTTAATAGTAGCACCAACCAGTCTATTAAATAATTGGGATAACTCAAATGGTGAAGGAGAAATACAAAAGTTTTTTATTAATAAAGCATTTAAAACTATAAAAGTAAGAGGAAGAATTTCTAAAGAAGATATAGAAAATCTTAAGGATTTTGATATTGTTTTTACAACTTATGAATCACTTAGAATGAATAATAAAGAATTAGGAACAATAAATTGGAATGTAATGATTTGTGATGAGGCTCAAAAGATTAAAAATCCATTTACTAAAGTTTCCATTGCTGCTAAAGCACAAAATGCTAATTTTAAAATAGTATGTAGTGCAACCCCTATAGAAAATACTTTAGTGGATTTGTGGAATTTAGTTGATTATAGTAAGCCTGGTCTATTAAACTCATTAAAAGAATTTAAACGTAAATATGTAGATAGAGCAAAGAATGCAGAAGAAAATGAATTAAAGTCTATAAATGATGAAATATTTATTAAACTTAAAGATTATTATATTAGAAGAGAAAAGGATATACTACCTAAGGAATTGCCTAATAAGAAAATAAAAATTTATAAACGAAAAGCTAATAGTAAAGAAAAAGAATATATAAATAGACTTATAGAAACTGAAAGCAGTGCCCTAGCATTAATACAAAAAATGCTTTTTATATCTTCGCATATTGATTTACTTTCAAATGATGATATTTTAAATACAGATGCAAAAACCATACAAGAAAAATCAACTAAAATAAATATATTATATGAAATATTAAAGGATATTAAAGAAAGAGAAGAAAAAGCAATTATTTTTGCAAGGTCTATAAAAATGCAGCATTTAATTTATAAATGTATTGATTATTGGTTTAATATAAAGGTTAATATTGTAAATGGTAAAATTACAAATTTAGATAAAAGAAAAGAACTAATTGATAACTTTAGAGAAAAACAAGGTTTTAATGTTATAATATTATCTCCTGATGTAGCAGGTTTTGGGCTTACCTTAACTGAAGCAAATCATGTAATACATTATATGAGATTATGGAATCCTGCCAAGGAAGACCAAGCTACAGACAGAGTATATAGAATAGGACAAGATAAAGAAGTTACAGTTTATTATCCTATGTTATCTTTTACAGAAGATAACACATATGAATATAATGATGTAAGAGAATATGTTAATCAAAATATAGAAATTAAATCAGATAATTTATCTCCAGAAGAAAAGTTAAATATTTTGATGGCAAGAAAAAAGAATATGCTTTTAAATTTTTTCCTTGCTGCAGAAAATGGAGATATAAGTGAAGAAGAGTTTTTCAGGTTGGATAATGAAAATAAAAGAGAAAAAAATATAATTCAATTTAGAGATATTCAAGATAATTTAATTGATGAATATGAATTTGAAGCTTTAACAGCAGTGATATACGAAAAAAAGGGTTATACTACATATTTAACCACAAGATCTAATGATAATGGTGTTGATGTAGTATGTGTTAAAGATACAGAAAAAATACTTATACAATGTAAAAAGGTAAAAAGATTAGATAGTATAAATACAATTAAAGATTTACTTTATGCAAAAAATGTATATAGACAAAACATTGGCTTTGATTATAAGCTTATAATAGTAACTAATGTAATTAAAATTCCTGATAAAATTAAAAATTATAATGGTATAGAAGTTATAGACGGAAATAAATTAAATAATATGTTAAATAAGTATAAAATATACAAAGATGAAATAGATATAAAAAATAATAAAAGATATTCCTTTGAAAGATTGAAGTTTGAATTATTACACAAATAATAAAATAAAAAATAAAATCCAGTAGAATATTAGTGAATTTAATTCTACTGGATTTGTTTTTATATCAATTCTTATCATTTGAGATACTTTTATTTTTATCTTCTTGTTTTTTTAATTTCATACCATGTAATAATCCTATGATAGCAGCTATAGACCCTGTTATAGCAATATGTCTATCTGATGGGGACGGATAAAATATTGTTAATGATATAATTAAAAACAATATGTAAAATATAATACCTTGTATTATTCCAAAACGTTTTGTTCCAAAGAATGAAACAGAGTAAAAAATAAATAATGCACCAATATATGTAATAATATAAACAAATGAATCATAAATTACATCTACAGACGTTGGATCTCCCATAATAACATTCTTCTCCTTTCATAAAATAAATAATAATTTTAAATTACTTATTTTCATTTTATTATATATTTTATTAATTATTATATTTTATACATTATTATACATATAATACTGATTATTTGCAATATTATTATTCAATTTTTTACTATTTATTATATTTTAATATATAAATAGAATATTTTATATTTTCTAGATTCATAGGTTATATAGGAATAAAAGAAAGAAGAAAATATAAAATGATAGAATATTATTAATTATTACAAAGTATAACAAATTATGATATAATTTTTAAAAGAAAAGCCTAAGTCAAATTTACTCTAAATAATAATTATAAAGGGGTAATGTTTTGTGCATAGGGGGAGACTACAAGAGATAAAAAAAGAAATTCTAAATAGTGATAAGAAGTTTCAAGTAGATAATAATATTTTAAATCATCCAGATTATGAAGATGAAGTGCTGCATCTTGAGAGAACTATAGATGAAATGAAACAAGAAATAAAAAATCTTGAAAGCAATAGTAGTCAAGTATATTCAAAGCAAAAGGAATTATTAGCAACTAATAATAGACAAGCTATGATGGATTTAAATGTATATTCTAATGTGCAAAAAGGTATATCTAAAACATTACAAGATATGAAATCTGCTATTGATAGTCCTTATTTTGGTAGAGTAGATTTTAAGGAAGAAGATAGTGATGAGATAGAAACATTATATATAGGTAAAGTAGGATTTAATCAGGAGTCAAAGTATGGAGTAATTGATTGGAGAACACCTATAGCATCTATATTTTATGATTGTGAAAATGGTGTGGCAAGTTATGAAGCACCTGGAGGAACTTTTTTAGTAGATGTTAAATTAAAAAGACAATATAAAATAAAAAATTCTAAACTAATTTCTTTTTCCGATGATTTTATTGCAGATAGAATTGCTAAAAAAATAGGTAAAATTATTTCTAAGGAAGAAGATAATAATATAAATATAGATAAAAAAGATAATGATAATGCTATTTTTATTGAAAAATTAAAGGAAAATTCTGATAAAAAGTTAAAAGATATTATTGAAACAATTAGGGCAGAACAAAATAGAATTATAAGACAACCTTTAAATAAGGTATTAGTTGTTCAAGGGGTTGCTGGTTCTGGGAAGAGTAGCGTTGGATTACATAGAATTTCATATATATTATATAATAATAGAAGTATAAAGCCTAATAAGATATTAGTAGTTGCTCCTAATAAGGTTTTTCTTGATTATATATCAGAATTTTTACCTGATATAGATGCTCAAGGGATAAAACAGTTAACTTTTGAACAACTTGCATTTAATATAATAGGAATCAATTTAAATGTTGTAAAAGATGAAAAAATTGAGTTTTTTGTAAATAATGAGAAAGGGAATCTTTATCAATTTTTAAAGGAAGCAATGATTAATGTATCTAAGTTTAAAGGGGATTTATCTTTTATTAATTTAATCGAATATATTATAAATAAAAAGAGTAAAGAAATTATTAGTAAACTAAAAGATATAGATTTATTTGAAGGAGAATTAAAAATTAGCAAAGATGAGCAAATTAGTTGTTTAAATACTAGTGAACCATTAAATAATAAAATTAGGACTTTAAAAAGGGTAATTGAGTTTAGAGTAAAAGTCTTTATTGAACAGAAAACATTTTTTACAAATAAAGAAAAGGAATTAAGACAAGAGGCTGTTAAATTTTTAAATAGTTATTTAAAAAATATAAAAGAAATAGAAGTAATTTCCCTTTATAAAGAATTATATGAAGATGATTATGTTTATAAAATACTTTATAAAAATAGATATTTCTCTTTTGTTGCTCAATATACATTGAAAATATTAGAAGCAGGGGGTGTAGAAAGAGAAGATTTAGCTGCTCTATGCTATATAAAATATAAGCTTGATGGTATTAATTATAAAAAGAAGTATGAGCATATTTTTGTTGATGAAGCGCAAGATTTAAGTCCATTAGAATTTATTGTTTTAAAACTTGTTTTAGAAAATAATTCCATGACAATTATGGGAGATATGAATCAAGGAATAAATTCTCATAGAGGTATAAAAAGTTGGGAAGAATTAATTAAAGATATTTATAGTGAATTAAAGCCAGAATATTTTGAAATACTTAATAGTTATAGATCTACAAAGCAAATAGTAGAATTTGCAAATAAGTTAATACCTAAAAATTTTTCTAAAGCAATACCTGTTGATAGAAATGGAGAAGACCCTATTATTGAAAAATTTTTATCTTATAAAGATGGAATAATTAAGGTTATAAAAATTATAAAATATTATCAGGATAAAGGTTGCAAGTCAATAGGAATTTTAGCAAAAAAGGAAAAAGAATGTAGAGCTATTTATTCTGCCCTTTTAAAAATAGAAGATAATTTTGAAAATATAAATCTTATAAATGATACCACGGATAAGTATAATGGAGGAATTTCAATTGTTCCAATTGTGTTATCAAAAGGGTTAGAATTTGATGCAGTTATTTTATGGAATGCATCTGATAAAAATTTTAGTTATACAGATTTTGATTTAAAAATTTTGTATGTAGCTGTAACCAGACCTATGCATTATTTACATATTCTTTATAAAGGCAATATAATAGAGCATTTAAAAAAATTTATTTAAAAAATTACTTAATATTACAGCAGTTAAATTTTTTAAAATTTAACTGCTGGATTTGTTTTAGTTTCAATTCTTATTATTCGATTCTGTTTCATTTCTATTTCTTTGTTTTTTTTAATTTCATACCATGTAATAATCCTATGATATCAGCGATAGATCCAGTTATAGCAATATGATTATTTTTATATTTATTATACAAAATATAGAACAATTATTGGTAAAGAATATTTTTTAATAAATTAATGTCAAAAAAACATTAACTTGAAAAAATTTTGTAAGTATGATATATTTTTCATTAGTTCGGATGTATGAATAAAAAAAGGCAATAAATTATATAATAGATAAAATTAGCAAATTAAAATAATAAGATATTACTTGCTGCTTTTAAATACATACTTTTTAGATAATGTTTTATGAAATAATATAGCTAATGAAGCAGGGGGTGATGAAGAAATTTATCAGAAAATTATATTTGATACATATATTTTTAGTAATGAGATTCATTAATCTGATATTAAAAAATATGAGATTATAGGGGAGAAGATTATGAAAAAAAATTTTGTTGATATTATAATATATTTTGCCCTATATTCTTTCTCAGGCTGGATAATTGAAACAATTTATAATAGTATAGATAGAAAAGAATTTGTTAATAGGGGTTTTCTAAATGGTCCTTTTTGTCCAATATATGGATTTGGGGCAATATTAATTATTCAAGCATTTATTTTTTTAAATAATAATTTTCACTTTATTTCAGATAATATATTTATTAAAATATTTGTAGCCATGTTATTAACAACAATACTTGAGTATAATACGGGATATATTCTAGAAAAATTATTTAATTATAGATGGTGGGATTATAGTGACTTCTTTTTAAATTTACATGGCAGAATATGTTTGAAATATTCTATATATTGGGGAATATTATCGTATATTTTTATTACATTTATACATCCTGTAATTATGAAATATATTTCTTTTGTAAGTACACAAAAAAAAGTTATTATTAGTATATTTATAATTCTTTATTTTATTTTTGATACTATAAAATCAGTAACAGAAATTATCAATTTAAAGGAGGTTGTGTTGCAACAATATAAAAGTGTACATTGTGTAACTTCTATAGTTAAATTACATAATATAAAAGGATTTTTCAAAAATTTTCTAAATTAAGATTTGAAATTACAAACTTAATCAGGAGATTAGAAGACATGAAAAAAATTAATTTAGAGGGATTAAAATTAAAGTTAAAAAAGAAAATAGATGATGATATTTATAATGAATATAAAAGTTATATTGAAGATTTAGTAGTAGATGAAAATGTAAAAAAGATGGATAGATATAGACATCATTTTTTAACGACCTGTTTTGAACATTGTTTAAACGTATCATATCATAGTTTCATTATTTGTAAATATTTAGGATTAGATTATATTTCTGCTGCAAGAGGTGGTTTACTTCATGATTTATTTCTATATGATTGGAGGACTAAAACACTAGAAGAAGGAAAACATGCTTTTAAACATCCAGAAATAGCACTTAAAAATGCCATTAAATTATTTGACTTAAATGAAATAGAAAAGGATATTATAATTAAGCATATGTGGCCACTTACAATAAGTCCTCCTAGATATAAAGAATCTTTTATAGTTTGTTTTGTAGATAAATACTGTGCTTCTATAGAAATTGGACAGGGATTTATAGAAAATATTAAATGTATGGTATAGAGGTTATTTACAAAAATTTGATTTATTTAAAAATTTTCAATATAATATAATTAACAAGGACTATCTTAAACAAAAACTCTTTTCTAGGGTTATAAAAAATTAACCTAGAAAAGAGTTTTTTATTTAAAAGATATATTTAATAAAGAATGTGATTTTGAAATTATATGTAAATAAGTAAATATTTAAAAAAGAATATTGTGCGATAGTACAATTTATTTTGTGCTAAAGCTAATTGTTCTATATAAATTATATGCTATAATGTGTTTAAATTATTTAAAAATTTAAATATACGGCAAAGAGGCTTGTTCTAGCAATAGAACAGGCCTTTTTGTTATACAAAAGGTGGTAGATAAAATAAAAAATAACAAAAACAAATAAATAATTACAAAAAAGTTTATAAGGTCTAATTTTTAATTTAAAAAATTAAGCTAGTCCTAAATATTTTAAGATTACAAAATATTATTAAGTTTATGGAGGTATTTATATGAATACGAATGTAAAAATAGAAGATCATGATTATGCACTGCAGTCAGTGCCGCAAAATCAAAAAAAGGGATTTTGGTCAATGTTTGTAGTAATGATGGGTTTTACTTTTTTCTCAGCAAGTATGTGGACTGGAGGAGAATTAGGAACTGGGCTTAATGTTAGACAATTTATAATTGCTGTATTATTTGGGAATTTAATATTGGGTGCTTATACTGGTGCTTTGGCATATATTGCTTCTGAAACAGGATTATCTACTCATTTGCTCTCTAAATATTCTTTTGGCGAAAAAGGGTCCTATGTGGTTTCGCTTCTATTAGGAGCAACTCAAGTTGGTTGGTTTGGTGTTGGGGTAGCTATGTTTGCTCTTCCTGTTCAAAAAGTAACAGGAATTAATGAGTATTTACTAATTGCAATAGCAGGAATCTTAATGACATCTACTGCTTATTTTGGGATAAAAACATTAACTATATTAAGTTTTATTGCGGTTCCTTCTATCGCATTGCTTGGAAGTTTTTCAGTATTTAGAGCAATTGATTCAGTTAATGGATTAGAAGGACTTTTAAGTATTAGTCCAGCACAAACAATACCTATTGCAACAGCACTTACTATGTGTGTAGGGTCTTTTGCAAGTGGAGGGACATTAACACCTGATTTTGTAAGATTTTCAAAAACTAAAATAATAGGTGTTATTACGACAGTAATTGCTTTCTTTTTAGGGAATTCACTAATGTTTTTATTTGGCGCTGTAGGAGCAGCAGTTACGGGAAAATCAGATATCTCAGAAGTAATGTTTTTGCAAGGGTTAATTTTACCAGCAATTATTGTTTTAGGATTAAATATATGGACTACAAATGATAATGCATTATATGCGTCTAGTCTTGGATTTTCTAATATTACAAAAATAGCTAAAAATAAATTAGTTATTTTTAATGGAGTTGTAGGAACAGTTGGAGCTATGTGGTTGTATAATAATTTTGTAGGATGGCTTACTTTTCTTGGGTCTGCAATTCCACCAATAGGCGGTATTATTATTGCAGATTATTTTATTGTCAAAAAAATGAAATATCCAGATTTTACATCAATTCAATTTAAAGATGTAAAATGGACTGGGCTAGTTGCATGGGCATTAGGTATTATAGTTGCAAAATTTGTTCCAGGAATACCAACTTTAAATGGTATTATAGGGGCAGCATTGTGTTATGTGGTTATATCAATGTTAGAAAAAAATAGTATTAATGAAACACCAAAAGTTAGCAGATAAAATTGCTTAAAGAAGGTGAAAAAATGATTGTTAAAAATGTGAGATTGAAAGAACGCAATGGTTTATGGGAAATTTTAATAAAAAACGATAAAATTATACAAATAGCAAGAAAAATAAATAATCCAAATGACAAAAATATTATTGATGCAAAAAGTGGAATCGCTATTCCTCCTTTTGTAGAGCCTCATATACATTTAGATACTACGCTTACAGCTGGTGAACCTAATTGGAATTTAAGCGGAACGTTATTTGAAGGAATTGAACGTTGGGCAGAAAGAAAAAAAATGTTATCTAAGGATGATGTAAAAAAAAGAGCAAAAAAAGCATTAGAATGGCAAATTGCCAATGGTATTCAATTTGTACGGACTCATGTAGATGTAACCGACCCTAAATTAACTGCATTAGAGGCAATGCTAGAAGTAAAAGAGGAAATATCTAAATGGGTTACTCTTCAAATTGTGGCTTTTCCGCAAGAGGGGATTATTTCATATCCTAAAGGACTAAAATTATTAGAGCAAGCTTTAAAAATGGGAGCAGATGTAGTAGGTGCTATTCCACATTTTGAGTTTACAAGAGAATATGGAGTAAAATCAATTGAAAAAATATTTGAACTTGCTGCTAAGTATGATAAGTTAATAGATGTTCATTGTGATGAAATTGATGATGAACAATCAAGATTTGTGGAAGTTGTAGCTACTAAAGCTTATGAATATGAAATGGGCAGTCGAGTTACAGCAAGTCATACAACGGCAATGCATTCTTATAATAATGCTTATGCTTACAAATTATTTAGAATTCTTAAACTTTCGGAAATAAATTTTGTTGCAAATCCCTTAGTTAACATACATCTTCAAGGTAGATTTGATATTTATCCAAAAAGAAGAGGAGTGACAAGAGTAAAGGAATTAATGCAGGCGGGAATGAATGTATGTTTTGGTCATGATGATATTTTTGATCCCTGGTATCCTCTTGGAACAGCTAATATGCTTCAAGTATTACATATGGGTCTTCATGTATGTCAAATGATGGGATATGAAGAAATTAAAAATTCTATAAATTTAATTACTTATAATAGTGCTAAGACTTTACATATTTTAAATGAATATGGAATAGAAGAAGGTAAACCAGCCAACTTTATCATTTTACCAGCAGAAGATGAATATGATGCAATTAGACGTCAAGTACCAGTACTTTATTCTATTAGAAATGGGAATATTATATCAAAAACAAAGCCAAGTGAAACAATTATAAACTTAGATGGAGAGATTAAAAATATTGATTTTAAAAAGTAAAATAAATTTATTTATTTAAATTTGAAAATTATTAAAGAGTTTATATTGAAAAAAATTTGGTTATATGATAAAATTATTTTAAAATTTTTATATGTTTTGGAGTTGACATATTGTAATAATAGATTGTCAAACAAATGATTACAAGGGAGTAATCTTAGATAAGGTCTAAGATTACTCCTTTTTAATTAAATCTAGAGGTGAAAAAGATGCTTTCTAATAAAAGAAAAGAGGAAGTAGTTGAATTATGTAAGAAATTAATTTCCCAAAAAAGTTATTCAGGAGAAGAGAAAAATGTCATTGATATACTAAAGAGTTTTATGATAAAAAAAGGTTTTGATGAAATAATTATTGATGATTATGGAAGTATTATAGGTAAGATATCAGGGAAATTACCAGGTAAAAAAATTCTTTTTGATGGGCATGTAGATACTGTTCCTGTAGAAGAAGAAAATAAATGGGAACATGACCCGTTTAATCCAGAAATCATTGATGGCAAATTATATGGTAGAGGGTCAAGTGATATGAAAGGAGCAGTAGCAGCGTTTGTATCTGCAGCAAGCTATTTTGCAGAAGATACAAATAGAAATTTTCCTGGAGAAATATATGTGGCAGGAGTAGTACATGAAGAATGTTTTGAAGGAGTTGCTGCAAGAGAAATTAGCAAATATGTAAAACCGGATTATGTAATCATTGGAGAAGCTTCAAACTTGGATATTAAAATTGGACAAAGGGGACGTGCAGAAATAGTTGTAGAAACTTTTGGGATACCTGCACATTCAGCTAATCCTGAAAAAGGAATAAATGCAGTTTATAATATGATGAATGTAATAAAAGCTATTTCTGATATTGTTCCTAACGAACATCCTGTTTTAGGTAAAGGAATTTTAGAATTAACTGATATTATTTCAAGTCCATATCCGGGAGCTTCAGTTGTTCCTCAATATTGCAGAGCAACATATGATCGTCGTTTATTAGTTGGGGAAACTAAAGAAAGTGTTCTTGAACCCATTGAAAAAGTATTAAAAAAATTAAAAGAAAAAGACAAAAATTTAGAGGCAAAGGTTTCGTATGCTGTAGGGAATGAGTTGTGTTATACAGGAAACAAAATTGAAAGTGAACGTTTTTTCCCTGGATGGCTGTATGATAAAGAAGAAAAATTCATACAAGATGTAAAAATAGAATTAGAAAATAATGGATACAGTCCAGCTATTTCTCAATATAATTTCTGTACAAATGGTAGTCATTATGCAGGAGAAGCAGGAATTCCTACTCTTGGAATGGGGCCCTCAATAGAAAGTTTAGCTCATACTATAGATGAGTATATAGAAATAGAACAATTAGAGAAAGCTGCTGATTGTTATTATCACATTATGAGAGCGTTACTTAAATAGAGGTGATAATGTGTTAACAAAAATTGAAAATGCAATAATTATTGATGGAAGTGGAGAAAAAAGTTATAAAGGCAGTATTGCAATACAGGATGATTTAATTATTGGAGTTGGGAATGTACCAGATTTAACATATGACATAGTAATTGATGCAAAGGGAAAAGTGGTTTCTCCTGGATTTATTGATACTCACAGTCACTCAGATTTAATGGTTTTTGAAGACCCGAGAATATTGCCTAAGATTATGCAGGGAATTACAACAGAAGTTTTAGGACAAGATGGAATTTCAATGGCTCCATTACCAGAAAAATATATCGATGTTTGGAGAAGAAACATTTCTGGAATTAATGGATACTCAGATAAAATAGATTGGAACTATAAGACTACAAAAGGTTATCTTAAACTTTTATATAATGTAAAACCTGGTTCTAATTTATGTTATCTTATTCCACATGGGAATGTTAGAATGGAAGTTATGGGACTTGATGATCGCCCGGCTACTGAACAGGAAATAGAAAAAATGAAAGATGTTATAAGAAGAGAAATGGAATCAGGGGCTATAGGTATGTCTACAGGACTTATTTATACTCCTTGTACATATGCCAATACAAAAGAATTAATTGAATTGTGTAAAGCTGTAAAAGAATATGATGGAATTTTTGTAACTCATCAGAGAAGTGAAGGAAATAATATTATAAAATCAATGGAAGAAACTTTTGAAATAGGGGAAAAATCAGGAGTTAAGATACATTTTTCTCATTTTAAAATCTGTTCAAAAAAGCTTTGGGATAAAGCAGAATACTTAATAGAGATGATTCATAAGGCAGAGAAAGAAGGCATAAGTGTATCTTTTGATCAATATCCATATATTGCAGGTAGCACTACATTAGGAGTTATTTTACCACCATGGGTACATGATGGTGGGAATGATAAATTAATGGAACGTTTAAAAGACCCTGTAGAAAGAGAAAAGATAACAGAAGATATAAAAACTAATACTGAATGGGATAATTTTATAGATTTTGCAGGATTCGATAAGATATTTATAACTAGTGTAACTAAAAAAGAAAATGAAAAATTTTTAGGGAAATCATTATTAGAAATAGCTGAAATGCAAGGGAAAGATCCTTATAATGCTTCATATGATTTAATATTAGATGAACAGAATTCCGTAGGAATGGTAGATTACTATGGAACAGAAGAAAATGTTAAGTTATTTATTAAGTGTGAAGAGATGAATCTTTGTACAGATGGTTTACTTGGACCTGGAAAACCCCATCCTCGTGTATATGGTTCTTTTCCTCGATTTTTAAGAAAATATTATAGAGAAGAAAAAATTATTTCTTTAGAAGAAGCTATTCGAAAAATGACAGGTAAAGCAGCAGATACTTTTAATCTTAAAAAGAGGGGGTATTTAAAAAAAGGATATTATGCAGATTTAGTAATTTTTGATCCTAATACTATAGCTGATGTTGCAACTTTTGAAAATCCAATAGCATTTCCAGTTGGGATTGATTATGTATTTGTAAATGGAATTATAGAAGTAGAGAATAGTAATCACACTGGTAAAAGGAATGGGTCTGTTATATATAGATAAAATTAGAAATAAAAATGTAATCTATTTAGATTAGTGTTTATATTTGGAGGTAACAAAATGTCTGAAATAAAGTGGGTAAAAAATTCTATACCAAAAACTGAAGATAAATATTTAAAATTAATGTCTAAAGATAATATTGAAATATCATATAAGTTTCATAAAAGTTTTCCAGAATATAATGCTACTCCTTTGATAAGATTAAAAAAGATGGCTGAATACTTAGGAATTGGTGAATTATTAGTTAAGGATGAATCTTATCGTTTTGGATTAAATGCTTTTAAAGTATTAGGAAGCTCATTTGCTATAGGAAAATATATATCAAAAGAAATAGGAAAAGATATTTTAGAAGTAGATTATAATTTTTTAACATCACAAAAACTAAAAGATGAATTTGGACAAGTTACTTTTTTTACCGCTACAGATGGAAATCATGGACGAGGAGTAGCTTGGGCAGCAAATAAGTTAGGACAAAAATCAGTGGTACGTATGCCCAAAGGAACAGTAAAAGCAAGATTAGAGAATATAAAAAAAGAAAATGCAGAAGTATCTATAGAAGATTTAAATTATGATGATTGTGTTAGATTAGTTGCTAAGGAAGCTAAGATGAGTAAACGAGGAGTGGTAATTCAAGATACTGCCTGGGAAGGATATGAAGAAATTCCTGGATGGATTATGCAGGGCTATGGTACTATGGCAAAAGAAGCATATGAACAAATGAAAGAATTAGAAATTAATAGACCTAGCCACATTTTTATTCAAGCAGGAGTTGGCTCCTTGGCTGGAGCTGTTGTAGGATATTTTGCAAATTTATTTTATGATGATCCACCTATTTTCATTGTAATGGAAGCACAAGCAGCAGATTGTTTATACCAAAGTGCAATAAAAGCAGATGGAGAAATACATACAGTTAAAGGAGATTTATCTACAATTATGGCAGGACTTGCTTGCGGAGAACCTAATACAATTTCTTGGGATATTTTAAGAAATCATGTAGATTTGTTTGTATCATGTCCAGATTGGGTAGCAGCTAAAGGAATGAGAATGTTAGGAGCTCCATTAAAAGGAGATAAACAAATTATATCTGGAGAATCCGGAGCAATTGGTATGGGACTAATTAGTACAATAATGAGTGATGAAAAATATTTATCTTTTAGAAAAGAAGCTAAACTAAATAAAGATTCAAAAGTTTTAATTTTTTCAACAGAGGGAGATACAGATCCCGTTAATTATAGAAATGTTGTTTGGAATGGTGCTTACTCTTATTTGTCTACTAAATAAAGAAAGGAGTGAAAATGGACATGGATTTTGTATATTAAAGTCCATGTGCTATATATTATGAGAAAAATAATTTCGACAAATAAAGCTCCTATTGCAATAGGACCATATTCACAAGGGAAAATTGTAGGAAATTTAGTGTTTGTTTCAGGACAACTTCCAATTAATCCTATAGACGGAGAAATGCCTAATACAATAGAAGAACAAACAAGACAATCCTTAAAAAATGTTATGGAAATATTGAAAGAGGCAAATTGTACATCTAAAGATATTGTTAAAACTACAATTTTTACGACTAATATGGATAATTTTTCAAAAATAAATGAGATTTATGCTGAGTTTTTTGATGGAGAATATCCTTGTAGAAGTGCTGTTGAGGTTTCTAAATTACCTAAAAATGCACTTATAGAAATTGAAGCAATAGCAGTAAAATAGATATCTAAATAAAGTAATAAATACAAATAATTAATAAAAATATTGACAAATATTTTATCAAATGATAAAATACTTTTTAATAAAATAGGTTTGAATAAAATATAAGTAGCAAAGTGACAAAGGAGTTACGTGTGAAAAATACGTGACTCCTTTTTTATTTATGAATTTTTATAAAGATTAAAAGGAGGAAAATATTATGAAAAAGAAAATTTTATCTGTAGGTTTAATATTTATATTAATGGTGATTACATTAGCAGGATGTGGAACAAGCACATCAACGTCAGATTCATCAACATCAGATTCATCAGAAACAACAAAATCTGACGTTGCAGATAATTCATCTGAAGTCTCTGATTCTTCTAATGATTTTAAGGTAGGGGTTGTTTATATTGGAGATGAAAATGAAGGATATACTGAAGCGCATATGAAAGGTATAGATAGTATGCAAGAAGCTTTAGGATTAAGCGATGAACAAATTATTGAAAAAACCAATATTCCAGAAAACGAAACATGTTATGATGCAATAGTTGATTTAGCAGAACAAGGTTGTGACATTATTTTTACTACAAGTTTTGGACATGAAGATTATACAATTCAGGCAGCAAGTGAATATCCAGATATTCAATTTGCTCATGCGACAGGTTATCAAGCGGCAGCAAGTGGACTGGATAATATATGTAATTATTTCACAGATGTTTATGAAGCACGATATGTAGCAGGTGTTGTAGCTGGATTAAAATTGAATGAAATGATTGCAGATGGAATTATTACAGAAGATGAGTGTAAAATAGGATACATTGGAGCATATCCTTATGCTGAAGTAGTTAGTGGATATACAGCCTTTTTCTTAGGGGTAAGAAGTGTATGTGAAACAGCAACAATGGAAGTACAATATACAAATAGTTGGGCAGATATGACATTAGAAAAAGAAACAGCAGAAGCACTTATTGCTGATGGTTGTGTATTAATTAGTCAACATGCTGATACAACAGGAGGAGCTACAGCATGTGAAGCTAATGGAGTTCCAATAGTTGGATATAATGTAGATATGACTTCCGTTGCTCCAAATACAGCTTTGACATCAGCTGCTAATAATTGGGGAGTTTATTATACATATGCAGTTAAAACAGTAATGGAAGGTGGAAAACTTCCAGCAGATTGGTCTGAAGGATTTGCTGAAGGAGCAGTGTCAATTACAGAATTAAATGAAAATATAGTTCCTGAAGGTACAGCTGAAAAGGTTGCAGAAGTGGAAGAAGCAATTAAGTCAGGAGAATTACATGTGTTTGATACATCTACATTTACCATAAATGGTTCTTCAATTGAAGATTTAATGGAAACAGATGAAAATTATGCAAAATATAAAGAATATGTATTTGATGGTTATTTTCATGAATCTGAACTTAAATCAGCACCTTCCTTTGACCTTAGGATAGATGGTATTACTGAATTAACAACTGATTAATAAATAATGTAACAAAATTATATAATAGCCTTTAATTATACAGTGAATGCAGAATTGTTAAATACAGTTCTGCATTTACATTAAGGAGGATTAATTTATGGTAGAAAATTATGCTGTTGAAGTAAAAAATGTTTCAAAAAGGTTTGGGAAAGTGATCGCCAATGATAATGTGAACCTTAAAGTAAAAAAAGGAGAAATATTATCGATACTTGGAGAAAATGGAAGTGGAAAAACAACACTAATGAATATGCTTTCTGGGATATATTCACCGGATGAAGGAGAAATATTAATAAATGGGAAAAAAGTTATTATACGTTCTCCCAAAGATGCCTTTGCACTTAAAATTGGAATGATTCATCAACATTTTAAACTGATTGATATATTTACAGCGACAGAAAATATTATTCTTGGTAGACCTAATAATCGTATGTTGAACTTAGCTAAAGTTAAGAATGAATTACAAGAACTAATTAAAAAGTACGGATTTGAACTTGATTTAGATAAAAAAATTTATGATATGTCTGTTTCTGAAAAACAAACTGTAGAAATTATAAAAGTACTTTATAGAGGTGCCAATATTCTTATTTTAGATGAACCAACAGCAGTTTTAACACCTCAAGAGACTGAAAAATTATTTACTATATTAAGAAATATGAAAAAAGCAGGTAAATCTATAATTATTATCACGCATAAATTGCAGGAAGTATTAGATTTATCTGACAGAATAGCAGTACTTAGAAAAGGGAAATACATAGGAACTATAAAAACATCAGAAGCAAATATATCATATTTAACGGAGATGATGGTGGGAAAAAAAATTAATTTAGATATAAAAAGAGCAGAGGTAAAGGATTCAAAAACTCGATTAGAAGTTAATAATCTTACTTGTATTAACAATGATGGTCGAAAAGTAGTTGATAATGTGTCCTTTACTGCAAAAGGAGGAGAAATTCTTGGAATAGCAGGAATTTCTGGCAGTGGTATGAAAGAACTTTTAGAAGCTATAGCAGGATTACAAAAAATAGAAAGTGGAAAAATTAAATATTTTGATGAACAGGGGAATTCAAAAGATATTTCTCAAATAGATATATCCTTTGTACCAGAAGACAGATTAGGAATGGGACTTGTAGCGGATATGGGTATTACAGACAATATAATGCTAAGAAATTATTCTAAAGGTAGGTCTATATTTTTAGATCGTTCTTCACCAAAAAAAATAGCAAAGAAAATAGTTGATCAATTAAAGGTTGTAACGCCGGGAATAGAAACGCCTATTAGAAGATTATCCGGAGGGAATATACAGAAAATATTAGTAGGACGAGAGATATTGCAAAATCCAAGAGTATTAATGGTAGCGTATCCTGTTAGGGGATTAGATATTAATTCATCTTATACGATTTACAACTTATTAAATGAACAAAAAAAGAAAGGAGTTATTGTTATATGCGTTATAGAAGATTTAGATGTTTTGCTAGCTCTTAGTGATAGGGTTATGGTTTTGAATAATGGGAAAATAACTGGAATAGAGGATGCAAAAACAATTTCTAAAGAAAAAATTGGCATAATGATGACAAAGAATGTAGAAGGTGGCTCATATGAATATAAGAATAAATGGGAAAAGAAAAAAGAATTATATATATCTTAAAAAAAGAGATCAAATATCAATGAAAAAGTCTATAGGGATAAGAATAATAGCTATAATCATGGCATTGATTTTTTGTGCATTAATTATTATACCTATTACGCATTTAAATCCTTTACAAATATATTTAGAGATTATTAATGGAGCTATAGGAAATAAAAGACGTATTTGGGTTACTATTAAAGACATTTTGATATTATTCATTATTTCAGTTGGACTTGTTCCTGCTTATAAAATGAAATTTTGGAATATTGGAGCAGAAGGGCAAATCCTAATGGGAGGAGTTGCCACTGCAGCAGCTATGATTTATTATGGCGACTATTTTCCTAATTGGCTATTACTAGTAATAATTTTTATTGTTAGTTCGATTGCTGGAATGATATGGGGAGTTATTCCTGCAATATTTAAAGCATACTTTAATACTAATGAAACTTTATTTACTCTAATGATGAATTATATTGCCATACAAATTGTCGCATTTTGCGTTATCTTTTGGGAAAAACCTAAGGGTTCCAATACTGTTGGTATTATTAATAGTGCCACTAAGCAAGGGTGGTTTCCTCCAATATTTAATTTAACATATGGAATGAATATTATTTTGGTATTAATAATAACAATTTTAGTTTTTATATATTTAAAATACACAAAGCATGGTTATGAAATTGCTGTTGTTGGTTCAAGTATAAATACAGCTAAGTATATAAATATTAATGTAAAAAAAGTTATTATTAGGACAATGGCACTTTCTGGAGCAATTTGTGGATTAGCAGGAAGTATTATTGTAAGTGGAGCAAGTCATACTATATCTACTGCAACAGCAGGAGGTCGGGGTTTTACTGCTATTATTGTAGCTTGGATGTCAAAATTTCATCCTGTTGCCATGATATTTGTTTCAGGATTATTGATATTTATGGAGAAAGGGTCTATTCAAATTGCCTCTTTATATGGATTAAATGAAAATGCATCTGACATTATTACTGGTATTATCATTTTCTTTTTGATAGGATGTGAATTTTTTATTAATTATGAAATCAAGTTAAAAAAAGATTAGATTAGGAGGCAGAATGATGAATGTAATTTTAATATTTATACAAAAAGCAATTGCTCAAGGAATAAGTATTTTATTTGGAGCAGTAGGAGAAATAATCACTGAAAAGTCAGGAAATCTTAATCTTGGAATACCAGGATTAATGTATATGGGAGGTATTGCGGGACTTATGGGGGCTTTTTTGTACGAAAAAGGAGTCGAAAATCCAAGCCCTTTTAAAGGTCTTATTATTTCCTTTATTTGTGCATTCATCTGCGCTGTATTAGGTGCATTTTTATATAGTGTTCTTACAGTTACATTAAGGGCTAACCAAAATGTAGTTGGTTTAGCACTTACAATTTTTGGAGTAGGATTTGGTAATTTTTTTGGTGGTTCTATTTCAAAAATTGCAGGAGGAGTTGGACAAATATCTGTTGCAGTAACAGCTAGTGCATATCAAACTAAGATTCCTTTATTATCAAAAATTCCTATTATAGGACAGACATTATTTTCATATGGATTTTTGACATATTTAGGGATTATATTAGCGATTTTAACAACTTTTTTCTTAAATAAGACCCAAATAGGTTTAAATTTACGTTCTGTAGGAGAAGACCCTGCTGCCGCTGATGCTGCGGGGATAGATGTAGCTAAATATAAATATTTGTCTACAATGCTTGGCGGAGGGATTGCAGGCCTTGGTGGTTTATATTTTGTTATGGAATATTTAGGAGGTACATGGACTAATAACGGATTTGGAGATAGAGGATGGCTTGCAATTGCGTTGGTTATATTTGCTGTTTGGAATTCTTATAATGCTATTCGGGGCTCAATATTATTTGGAGCATTATACATATTATATCTTTATATGGAAGGGTTAAGTAGAGGAAGTCAAGAATTATTTAAAATGTTACCATATGTCGTTACAATTATTGTTTTGATTATTACAAGTATGAGAAATAAAAGAGAATCTCAACCTCCTAAAAGTTTAGGACAAGCTTACTTTAGAGAAGAACGTTAATAAGTAGAATATTTGAGAAAATATAAGGTGGTGAGCTCATTAAATGAAAGATATTAGTATATCTGTTAAGAAAAAAGACCATGAAATAAAAACCTCTGGTCGTGCTATATATGTAGCAGATATGAAATTCGAAGGAATGTTTTATGCTAAAGTAATTCGTTCTACGATTGCTAAAGGAAAGATAAAAGAAATTAGTTTACCTAATATACCAGATAATTATTATATTATAGATGCTAAAGATATTCCAGGGAAAAATGCTTTAAAAATAGTTGAAAGTGAACAACCTATTTTTTCTGAAGGGAATATCGAATATATGGGTGAAGCAATCATGATGATTGTAGGGCCAGATAAAAGAAAAATAGAAGAATTATCAGAAAAAATTAAGATTACTTACGAAGAAGAAGAACCAGTTTTTACTATAGAAGAAGCTTATGAAAAACTTGTATCATATCATTATGAAAAAGGGGATTATAAAAAAGCTTTTCAAAATGCTGATGAAATTTTAGAAGAAACATTTATAACAGGTTATCAAGAACAGGCTTATATAGAACCTCAAGGAGTAATCGGGATATATGAAAATAATAAAATTACAATTTATGGTTCAATGCAATGTCCTTATTATGTTAAAGAAGCAGTTATGTTAACTATGGGTATGGATGATAAACATGTGCAAGTTATTCAAAATGTTACTGGTGGTGGATTTGGAGGAAAAGAAGATTATCCTTCAATGATAGGTTGTCAAGTTGCTGTTGCAGCAAAAAAAGTAAAACGTCCTGTTGCATTAATTCTTGATAGAAAAGAAGATATGCTTGTTACTCCAAAACGTCATCCAGCACGATTAAAGTATAGAGTTGCTCTTAATAATAAAAAAGAAATTACTGCTATAGAAGCAGATATAAGGACTAATGCTGGAGCCTATTTGGGATTATCTGGAGTAGTGTTACAAAGAGCATTAATTGCCGCAATAGGTGTATATAAGATAGAAAATTTATATGTATCAGGTGCAGCTATGAAAACTAATACTGTACCAAATGGGGCATATAGAGGATTTGGAGCACCACAAACATTTTTTGCCATAGAAATGTTAATGAATCATATAGGGGAAAAATTAGGATTGAATCCATTAGAATTTAAGAAAAAATATATTGCTAAAAAAGGAGATACCACAGCAACAAATGGAAAATATCATTACCATGTACCACTTGATGAAATGATTGACAAGGCAGAAAAAATATCTGGATATTCTAAAAAATATAAAAAATATTCCAAACCTCAAACTGGGAGATATAGAAGAGGAATAGGCATGTCATTATTTCTACATGGTTGTGGATTTACGGGTTCAGCTGAAAGAGATTATATAAAATCTATAGCAAAATTAGTAAAGAATGAAGATGATACAGTAGAAATATTTGTTAGTAATACAGATATGGGTCAAGGATTGCATACTACATTTAGCAAAATTGTGGCTAATACTTTGGGAATACCTTTAGAGAAAGTTTATATTAACAATCCAGATACAGATAAAGTTCCTAATTCTGGTCCAACAGTTGCATCAAGATCTATCATGATTGTAGGGAAATTATTAGAACGAGCAGCAAAAAAAATGAAAGAACAATGGAAACCTCATGAACCTTTGACGATTATTGAACATTATAAACATATTGATTTGATACCTTGGGATATTGAAAAGTTTCAAGGAGATGCTTATCCAGCTTATTCTTATGGATTAAATGTTGTTGAAGTTGAAGTAGATATGCTTTTAGCAACAACAAAATTACTTGGAGTTTGGGGAATATTTGATGTTGGTAAGGCGATTGATAAAAATATTATTATGGGACAGTTACAAGGAGGAATGCTTCAAGGTATTGGATATGCTTCTATGGAAAAAATGGAAAATAAAAATGGTCAAATTTATCAAGCCAATATGACAGATTATATGATTCCTACGGCTAAGGATACCATACCTTTTAATATTGAATTGATTGATAATCCATATGAAGGAGGACCATTTGGAGCAAAAGGGGCAGGAGAGCTTCCTCTTGTGGGAGTAGCCCCAGCTTATGTGGCTGCAGTGGAAAATGCAATTAATAAAAATATTACGGAAATTCCGTTAACTCCTGAAAAACTAATGGAAAAACTTTAAATGATAAAGGTGGTGAAACGGCACATGAACTTCTTTAAAGAAGTTCATGTCATAAAAAATGATAGAATTTATTTTAAATGGAAATTTAGTTTCGACTAATAGTGATGCGACAACAAGACTGTTGGATGTTTTAAGAAATGAATTTAATTTAACAGGAACTAAAGAAGGATGTGGAGAGGGAGAATGTGGAGCTTGTTCAGTACTTATTGATGGAGATCTTGTAACATCTTGCATTACAGCTATTGGTTCTATAAAAGGGAAGACAGTTGTGACAATAGAGGGTTTTAGAGAAACAGAACAATATAAAGTATTAGAGAAAGCGTTTGCAAAAGCTGGAGCAGTACAATGTGGTTTTTGTACACCGGGAATGATTTTAGCAGCTCATGCACTACTTTCTAAAAAATCAAGACCTACATATGAAGATATAAGGGAAGCAATTTCAGGAAATTTATGTCGTTGTACAGGATATAATATGATAGTAGATGCTATAATGATAGCTTCAAAGGAGGGGAAAGGTCTGTGGTAAAAGGATACTATCCCAAAACGATTAATGAAGTATTAGAAATATTAAGTATGGAAGAAGAACATATGCTTATTTGTGGTGGTTCTGATTTAATGGTTACCAAAAAATTTGCTCAAAATATGATTTTTATAAATCAAATAGAAGAATTAAAAGAAATAAAAGAAGATAGTAATAAGATTTATATTGGAGCTGGATGTGTATATAAAGAAATGATTGATAATGAAATAATTCCTGAAGTTCTTCGAGAAGCTATTAAACATATAGCTTCTCCTGCTATACGAAATATAGCTTCTATAGGTGGAAATATATGTAATGCCTCTCCAGCTGGAGATACTCTTCCAGTTTTATATGCTATGGATGCAATTATAGTAAAAGCATTTATAAATAAAGATGGTAATTTATACATAACACGTGTGCCTATTTGTGATTTTATTTTAGGAGTAAGAAAAATTGCTTTAGAAAAAAATGAAATGGTTATAGCTATTGAAATAGATAAAGAATCTTATAAAAATATGACTTATTCCTATTATAAAAAAGTAGGAGGGAGAAAATCATCAGCTATTTCAAAACTTTCTTTTGTAGGACTTATGAAAATAGAAAACAATATAATTAAGGATGTAAAAATGGCTTTTGGCGCTGTTGGACCAACTGCTTTAAGAAGTAGGGAAGGAGAAAAAATATTAATTGGTACCAAAATAAGTGATATAGAAGAAAAGAAAGAGGCAGTAATTAATTTTTATGATAAGCTTATTATTCCTATTGATGACCAACGTTCAACAGCAAAATATAGAAAAAAAGCATGCCTTAATTTATTAAATGATTTTATTACTTATAAAAATTAATTTAAAGATAGGAGAATGGATGGTTATGTATAAATTCATTGTAAATAATAAAGAAGTTACCTCAAATGAAGATAAAAAATTATTAGATTTTTTAAGAGATGATTTAGATATAACATCAGTTAAAAAAGGTTGTGATGAAGGAGTTTGTGGTAGTTGCACAATTCTATTAGATGGCAAAAAAATCCCAGCTTGCCGACTTACAACGAAAAAAGTTCAAGGTAAAAAGATTACTACTGTTGAAGGACTCTCTTCTAAAGAAAAACAGGTATATAGTTATGCTTTTTCAAAAGCTGGAGCAGTACAATGTGGATTTTGTATTCCTGGTATGGTAATTAGTGCAAAATTTTTATTAGACCGTAATCTTTATCCTACTAAAAAAGATATTAAAAATGCTATTAAAGGCAATATTTGTAGGTGCACTGGATATAAAAAAATTATTGAAGCAATTAATTTAGCAGCAAAATGTTTTAGAGGAGAAGAAGAACCTATTATAGAGGAAGGTAAAGGTAAAGTTGGAGAAAGAAGTATTAGACCAGATGCAATAGATAAAATTCTTGGCCGTAGTAAATTTGTTGATGACTTAAAGGTACCAGGAATGGTATATGGTAGTGCTCTTCGTTCTAAATATCCAAGAGCATTAATAAAGGGAATTAATATTGATAAAGCTCTTAAACATCCAGAATTAATAAAAATAGTTTTAGCAGAAGATATTCCAGGAGAAAGGTTTATTGGACATATAACTTACGACTGGCCTGCATTAATTAAAGTAGGTGAAGAAACTAGGTATTGTGGAGATGCTATTGCATTAGTTGCTGCAAAGTCTAAAAAAGCACTAGAAGAAATAAAAGATTTAATAGAAGTTGACTATGAAGAACGAAAACCAGTATTTTCTGCAAAGGAAGCTATGGAGATTAAAGATTATAAGATTCATCCAAGTGGTAATATATATAGAACTGAAAGAATAAAACGTGGCGATGTTGATACAGCATTAAAAAATTCAGCTTATGTAGTTACTAACACATATCATACGCCACCACAAGAACATGCTTTTTTAGAAACAGAAAGTGCTTTAGCTATACCAAAAGGAGATGAACTTATAGTATATACTGGAGGACAATCAGTTTATGATGAACATAGAGAAATACAAAGATTACTCGGAATACCACCTGAAAAACTCCATATAAAAAGTGCTTATGTAGGTGGAGGCTTTGGTGGGAAAGAAGATATGAGTGTTCAGCATCATGCAGCTTTATTAGCATATTTATGCAAAAGACCTGTAAAAGTTACATTAACAAGAAATGAAAGTTTAATGGTACATCCTAAAAGACATCCTATGGATATAGAAATTACTACTGGTTGTGATGAAAAAGGAAGATTAACTGCTATGAAATTAAGATTAATAGCAGATACAGGAGCTTATGCATCTCTTGGAGGGCCAGTATTACAAAGAGCGTGTACTCATGCAGCAGGACCTTATAATTATCAAAATATAGATATTGTAGGGAAAGCAGTATATACCAATAATGTACCTTCTGGGGCATTTCGTGGATTTGGTGTTCCTCAGACAATTTTTGTTACAGAATGTAATATTAATATGTTAGCAGAAAAAGTAGGATTAGATTACTATGAAATACGACATTTAAATGCAATTCGTCCAGGCCAGGAATTGCCCAATGGACAAATAGCAGATGAAGGGACAGCTATGGTAGAAACATTAGAAGCTGTAAAAGAAATATATTATAGTAATGAGAAAAATGCTGGTATTGCTTGTGCAATTAAAAATACAGGAGTAGGGGTTGGAATACCTGATACGGGAAGAGTTAAACTTAAAATTGTAAATGGCAAGGTAAGTCTTAGAACTAGTGCAGCATGTATGGGGCAAGGGATTGCTTCAACAATGCGAGCTATATGTTGTGAGACAGCAGGAATTAATATTAATGATGTAATAGTAGAAAAGCCAGATACAGATATTACTCCTGATTCTGGGACAAGTACGGCTTCAAGACAAACTCTTATTACTGGAGAAGCAACAAGGAGAGTTTCGTTAAAATTAAAAGAAGATTTGAAAAATGCTTCATTAGAAGAATTAGAAGGAAAAGAATATTATGATGAATTTACAGCAATTACTGACCCTATGGGTTCTGATAAAAAGAATCCTGTAAGTCATATTGCCTATGGATATGCTACTCAAGTGGTAATTTTAGATGACGATGGAAAAGTAAAAAAAGTTGTGGCAGCTCATGATGTTGGTAAAGCAATTAATCCTACAAATGTTGAAGGACAGATTGAAGGTGGAGTAGTTATGGGGCTTGGATATGCTTTAACAGAAGATATGAAAATGATAAATGGGAAACCACAAGCTACATATGGTAATCTAGGACTTTGGCGTTCTACAGATATTCCAGAAATAGAAACTATAATAGTAGAAAAGAATAATGTAGAGCTTGCTTATGGAGCAAAAGGTGTTGGTGAAATTCCATTAATACCTACGGCACCAGCTATTCAATTAGCATACTATAAACGTGATGGTATTTTTAGAACATTATTGCCAATGAATAATACGGCATATCGATTATGATATTAAAAAGGTGATATTATGAAAATAGGAGGACTAATTGTTGCAGCTGGTCTATCTTCTCGTATGAAAGACTTCAAACCAATGATGAAAATTGGTGAAAGGTCAATTATAAAAAGAATTATTTTGACTTTTAAAAAAGCAAAGATTGATCCTATTGTTATTGTTACTGGATTTAAAGCTAACGAATTAGAATCTCATTTATCTGATACAGATGTTATTTGTATTAGAAATGAAAATTATAGGACAACAGAAATGTTTGATTCAGTAAAAATAGGTTTAAGATACTTAAAAAATAGATGCGAAAAAATACTTTTTACACCATGTGATATTCCATTATTTTCAGATGAAAGTATAAAAAAGTTAATAGAGAGCAATGAACTTTTGGCAAAACCTGTTTATAATAGTATAGGAGGACATCCCATTTTAATAGATTGTTCATTGATTTATTCTATTCTTTCCTATAGTGGAGATGGAGGATTAAAAAATGCTATAAATTCTACTAATATTCCCATTAAAAAAATAGAGGTAAATGATAAAGGGATTCTCTTAGATGCAGATACAAAAGAAGATTATGAAAATTTATTATTTATTTATAATGAAAAAATAAATTTATAAAAAATCGATGCATTTGAAGGAGGTGAGTAAAATAATAAACATAGAAAAATATATTGACGTAGCAGCTGGTAGAAAAAAAGCAGAATTAGTATTGAAAAATACCTTATATTTAAATGTTTTTTCAAATGAATTTATTAGAGCTGATATTGCAATTTGTGATGGAATTTTTATAGGTATAGGAAATTATTTAGGAGAAAGAGAGCTTGATTTTTCAAATAAAATAATTGTTCCTGGTTTTATTGATTCTCATATTCATTTAGAGAGTTCCTTAATAGATCCGATTGAATTTTCGCAGATTGCTTTAAAACATGGAACAACTTCTATTATTACAGATCCTCATGAAATAGCTAATGTTTGTGGGAAAAGAGGAATTAATTTTATGTTAGATGTAACAAAAAATATTCCTCTTGATGTATACTTTATGATACCTTCTTGTGTTCCTGCTACTCAGTTTGATGAATCTGGTGCAATTATAAATAGTAACGATATCAATGAATTATTAAAAGAAAAAAGAGTTTTAGGACTTGCTGAAATGATGAATTATTATGGAGTTATTGAAAAAGATGATGAGATAATTAAGAAAATAAAATATACTTTAGAATCTGGTAAACAGGTAGATGGACATGCACCTTTTATTTCTGGTATTGATTTAAATGGTTATATTGTTGCTGGTGTAAAAACTGATCATGAGTGTTCGACATTTAATGAAGCATTAGAGAAGCTCCAAAAAGGATTATGGATTATGATACGTGAGGGAACAGCATGTAAAAATCTAGAAGCTCTTTTACCACTTATTAGTTATAAATATTATGAAAGGTGTGTTTTTGCTACAGATGATAAGCATCCTGAAGAATTATTATTACAGGGACATATAGATTATATTATTAGAAAATCAATTAAAAAAGGAGTAGATAAAATTCTTGCTTATAAGGTAGCTTCATATAATGCTGCTAGATGTTTTGGTTTATCAAATAAAGGAGCGATTGCTCCAGGATTTGATGCAGATTTTGTTGTATTAGACGATTTAGATGAAGTTTCGATTGTTTCTGTTTATAAGAAAGGAATAAATGTATTAGAAGAAACAGAACATAATAAGTTAAACATAAATTATTATGAAAAAGAATATCCAGAAGTTTTTAATACAATGCATTTAGAACCACTTAATATTGAGCAAATTCGTAAAAATAATATTCCTTTGCCACTAATTGGATTAATCCCTGGAGAAATTATTACAAAAGATGAAGGATGTGCGACAGGAATAGATACTAAAAATGATATTCTCAAGTTATGTGTAATAGAAAGGCATAAAAATACTGGTCATATTGGAATTGCTTATGTGAAAGGATATGGTCTAAAAAAAGGAGCCATTGCAACAAGTATTTCTCATGATTCTCATAATATTATTGCAATAGGGGCTAAAGATGAAGACATTGTTTTAGCTGTAAATGAGCTTAGAAATATGAGCGGTGGTATGGTAATTGTTTTAAATGGTAGAACATTAAATAAGCTTCCATTAAAAATAGCAGGATTAATGAGTGATATGAAAGCAAACCTTGTAATCGATATATTAAATTCACTTAAAGAGAAAGCTTATGAACTTGGTGTTAACAAAGAAATAGACCCTTTTATGACTTTATCTTTTCTAAGTTTGCCAGTGGTGCCAAAACTTAAGCTTACAACATTTGGAGTTGTAAATGTAGAAGATAATTTATTATTATAATGTTTGATGTTATAATAGTAAATAAATATTTAAAATATAAAGGGATATTATAGGAGGATATAATGAAAGAAGAACCAACAAAGAATAAAATTATACAAGCTACGCTTGATGTAATTGAGGAAAAAACAATAAGTGGTACAAGAATGCGTAGTATTGCTGAAAAAGCTCAAGTTTTTCAATCAAATTTACATTATTATTATAAATCAAAAAATGAATTATTATTAGACGCTCAAAAAGAAGTAGCGAGACGTTGTAGAGAGATAAGACAAGAAGCAAGAAAAAATGCTGATGATACATTAGAAAGTCAATTAGATGTATTTATTAAGCAAAAACTACTATTTATTAAAGAAGAAAAAAAATATGATTACGCTGAAATAGATTTTTGGGTTCACTCAAGATTTAATGAAAGTTTTAGAGAAGAGTTTAAAAATTCATTTTATGGATGGAGAAATGAGTTACAAGAATTAATTGAGACATATGCCCCTAATTATGACAAAGATAAAAAAGTTTTATTAGCAAGTGCGATTATTTCATTGTTAGAGGGAGCAACTATTCAATATTTAATTGATTCAGAGGCTTTTTCTGTTGAAAAGTATTTTGAATATTGTAAAGAATTAATTATAAAGGAAATGGAAAAAAATAATTTGGTCAAATAGTAAAATTATACTTGACTTAATAATAACACTTTATTATAATTGAAATATAAAAAATAAATAAAATAAAAGTGATATTTAGAAGGTAATGGAGCCTACAAAAGTGGGCTCCTTTTTGTTTTTTAAATTTGTTTGATAGGAGTATTAATATGGATTTAAGTACTAGTTTTATGGGAATGAAATTTAAAAATCCGTTAATGCCAGCTTCAGGTCCATTAGTAGGAGATGATGAAAAGATAATTTTCCTTAATAAAATGGGATTAGGAGCAATGGTTACAAAAACTATTTCGATAAATGGAGCAATGGTTCCACGTCCATGTATTATTGCAGGAGAAAATAATATTTTAAATGTAGAATTATGGTCAGAATATTCATTAGAATGTTGGGTTAATAAATATCTTCCTAATATTAAAAAGGAGGTTAAATCTCCATTAATAATTAGTACAGGATATACAAAAGAAGATATGAAAATTTTAATCCCAGCTCTAGATCCATTTGCAGATGCTTTTGAAATTTCAACTCATTATGTGGGAAAAGATTTATCTATAATAGCAGAAACTATTAAGACAATAAGAAGTTTAACTAATAAACCAGTATTCATGAAACTTAGCCCACATATGCCAGACCCAGTAGCTTTTTCTAAGATGGTTTTAGAATCTGGAGGAGATGGAGTTGTTGCAATTAATTCTGTAGGCCCAACTATGAGTATTGATTTAAAAAAGAGGTCAATTGTTATGGGCAATACAAAAGGAGAAGCATGGATGTCTGGACCAGTTATTAAACCTATAGCTTTAGCAATGATTGCTAAAATAAAAAGAGAAGTTCCAGAGTGTAAGATTATTGGAGTTGGTGGCATTAGTTCTGCTAAAGATGTATTAGAATTCTTATTAGCAGGAGCAAATCTGGTACAGATGTTATCAGCAGCAATGCTTAAAGGAATAGATCTTTATAAAAAAATCATTGACGAATTACCACAAACGCTTAAAAATTATGGATTTAGTAGTATCCAAGAAGTAATTGATACACCATTAAACATACCGGATACAGTATATGAACCAATATATCCAAATGTTGATGAAAAAGCTTGTATACTTTGTCAAAAATGTATTAAAAGTTGCCCTTATTTTGCAATGAGTAAAGTAGATAATAAAATTATTATAAATAAAGAATATTGTTTTGGTTGTACACTTTGTAAAAGTATATGTCCTAAGAATGCCATAAGTTTTTAATAGGGGGAACTTGTATGGTGATATTAAAAAATGTTACTCTATATGATTTTAAAAAGTATTTGGAAAATGCATTTATTGCTTTTGATAAAAAGATATTAAAAGTAGGTACAATGAAAGAATATAAAGATTATATCCAAGATCAAAATAAAAAGGATTATAAAGAGATAGATGGAAAAGGTGGTATTGTTTTACCTGGATTAGTTTTAGGACATACACATATTTACTCAACTTTTGCAAGAGGATGGCTGACTCCGTATAATCCTAAAAGTTTTCAAGATATTTTAAATCAACTTTGGTGGAAACTTGATAGGGGGTTAGGAGAAGAAGAGATTTATTATAGTGGTATTACAAGTGGAGAAAATTTTTTAAAAAATGGGATAACGACGGTAATAGATCATCATGCAAGTGGAGAAATGATTAGTGGTAGTTTAAGCATATTAAAAAAAGCTGTTGTAGATAAAATAGGACTTAGAGGAATATTTTGCTTTGAAACAAGTGACAGATTTAATATAGATGAATGTATTGATGAAAATATATCGTTTTATGAAAAAATGGAAAAAGAAAAAAATAAAGATGCAAGAGGATTAATAGGTTTACATGCTTCCTTCAGTTTGGGAGATGATAGTTTAAAAAAATTATCAAAAATTACTAAAGAAATTCCTATTCATGTTCATGTAGGAGAAAGTATAGAGGACATTAATTGGACAAAAAATCATTCTGGATTATCAATTTTAGAAAGATTTCAAAAATATGATCTTCTTAGAGAAGATAGTATATATGTTCATGGAATATACCTAGAAAAAAAAGATTTTAAATTAATAAAACAAACTAAAGGGTTAATGGCATTTAATCCATCATCAAATATGAATAATGGGGTGGGATTACCTCAAGTTAAACGAACCATAGATTTAGATATTCCTTTTATAGTAGGCAATGATGGATTAGGTTTTTCGTTGGCTAGAGATTATCAAACTTTAGTTTATTCGTCTAATATAAATGCCCCTAATTCTTTTAATATAGAATATTTACGAAAAAGTATTTTATATTCTTACAAATTTGTCAGCAGACGATTGGGATGCTTATTAGGTTCTTTAAGTGAGGGGTTTGAATCAGATTTGATGTTGGTACCATATCATTCTATTACTCCTATGACTAAAGAAAATGCCTTTGGGCATTTTGTATATGGAATTTTAGAACAGTTACATCCAAAGGAGGTGTGGGTAAAGGGAGTACATAGAATAAGCAATTATAAATTATTACAAGATATATCAAAAGAATTAAAGGACGCTAAAAAATGTGCTGCAGCACTTTGGAAAAAAATAAAATAAATAGAAAGGGGAATTTAATTATGAATATTAAATTATCAAAAAACTTATTTAAAATAATATTTTATGGAGGAATATGGGGTATTTTAGAGGCTACTTTAGGATATATTTTACATTTAATACCTTATTCAGTATCTGGAATGATTATGTTTCCAATAGCAAGTGTTATATTAGTTAGAGCTTATAAATCAATAGGAAATAGGTCTTCACTATTGTTAATAGGATTTATATCAGCAGGAATAAAAGCTATAGATTTATTATTACCAGGATTAAGTATTTTTAAAACTATTAATCCTATGATATCAATTATACTTGAATCTATGATAGTTGCTGCTGTATGTCCATTCTTGGCAGGAGAAAATAATACAAAAGAATATGTAGGAGCAGCGATTATAGGAAGTATTGGCTGGAGATTGATGTATATGTTTTACCTAGTAGGGATATATCTATTTACAGGTAATGTTGGAAAATATATTGCATCATTTCAAAATGGATTTAATTTCTTAGTTATTAATGGATTAATAAATGGATTTTTAGTTATAGTATTCTTATTAGTAAATAACAAAGTTAAAAACAATTTAGAAGTAAAGCCTGTTTATGCATTTACTACTTTAGGTTTAGCAGTATTGATACAATATTTAATATAATGAGGGATATATATGAATGAAATATATGAAGAACTAATAAAAATGCAGAAATCTGGCGAACAATGTATGATGGTTACGGTTGTTGAAAGTATGGGAAGTACACCATCTGTTGTTGGTAAAAAAATGTTAGTAGGAGAAAGTGGCTCCTCCTTTGGAACAGTAGGAGGAGGAGCCATAGAATATTATGCTAGAGAAAAATGTAAAAGTTTAATTAATGAAAAGAAAAGTGTATTAGAAAAATATTTATTAAATGAAGGAAAGATTGTTGAAGATACAAAAACTCTTCCTATGGCATGTGGCGGAAAGGTTTCTCTTTTTTATGAATATATTGGTCCAAAAGCATATGTTTATATATTTGGAGCAGGACATGTTGGACAAGCTTTAACAAATGTATTAAAGACTATGGATTTTTATGTTACTTTGATTGATGATCGTAAAGAAGTTTATGATAGTCTTAAGATATATGATAGAAAAGTTTTATCTAATTATTCGGAATTTTTAGAAAAAGAAAGAATTAAAGATAATAGTTATGTTGTAATTTGTACTCCTTCTCATAAGTATGATTACAATGTAATGAATAAAATTATTGAATTAAAACTAAAACCTAAATATATAGGTATGTTATGTTCAGAAAAAAAATTAAAAGAATTCGTGGAAAAAACATATGAGAATTTTGGAAGAAAAATTGAATTAACGAACTTTTATGCACCTATTGGTTTAGATATAGGAGGAGGGTCTCCAGAAGAAATAGCAATTTCCATTGCCTCAGAGATATTATCTGTTGTCTATAATAAAAAAGGACATAAACATATGGCAGCTGAAATAAAATGGTAAATATTGTTGTAGGAGAAAGAAATCAAGGAAAGACAACAAGGTTAATAAAAATATATGAAAAAATAAATAAAGGTGATGGATTTGTATCAGTTAAGAGAATGAAAAATGGCAATATTATAGGATATGATGCTATTCAACTATCGAATAGAGAAAAATATCCTTTCATAATAAGGGAGGATTATTTATTTTATAACAGGGACTTTGATAATTGGGATAATGGAGTGTCTTTAGGGCCTTACCGTTTTTCTAATAAGACATTCAATATTATTGAATATAAAATAGAAGATATGCTTAAAAAACGTATATCGCCAATATTTTTGGATGAAATAGGTCTTTTAGAGATTAAAAATTGTGGATTTGATAAAATTTTTAGAAAAATATTATTAGAAGCAAATGAAATTTACATTGCAACTAGAGATAAATTTGTTCATAAGGTTATAAAAAAATATTCTATAAAGCAAATTAATATCCTAAAATTAGAATAATTTGATAATAGAAGTTGGTGATGAGATATTGAATGACCTCAAAATACTAAAAGGAAACTTTATATTTACAAAAGAGAAAGATTTCTTTGAAATACATGAAAAAAGTTTTTTGATAATTAAAAATAAAAGAGTGCTAGGTATATATAAAAATTTGCCTAAAAAATATGAACCAATTAAAGTAAAAGATTATAAAGACGCAATTATAATCCCTTCTTTTGTTGATTTACATGTTCATGCACCTCAATATTTACAACAGGGAGTAGGCTTAGATTTAGAATTAATAGATTGGTTGAATAAATATACATTTGAAAATGAAATGAAATTTGTTAATGAAAATTATGCAAAGAAGATATATTCAGCATTTGTAAAGGATTTATATGATAATGGAACTCTTCGTTCATGTATTTTTGGAACAATTCATAATAATAGTAACCAAATACTTATAGAAGAAATAAAAAAGAGGAAGATATCTGCATTTGTTGGAAAAGTGAATATGGATCAAAATGCACCAGAAAATTTACTTCAAACTACTGACGATTCATTAAAAGAAACTATAGAGTTTATTGATAATAATAGCAAAGAAGATTTAATAAAACCAATAATTACTCCACGATTTGCCCCTAGTTGTTCATTAGATTTGCTTAAAAAGTTAGGGGATTTATCAGTTAAAAAAAAGATACCAGTACAAACCCATTTATCTGAGAATAAAGATGAAGTAAAATGGGTAAAATCTTTATTCCCTAGTAATAAAAATTATTCTGATGTATATTTAAAAAATCAACTTTATGGAATGGAAAAAACAATAATGGCTCATGCAATTTATCTTGAAGAAGAAGAAATTAAAATGGCCAAAAATAAAAATGTATATTTAGTACATTGTCCAGATGCTAATATAAACTTATCTAGTGGAATTATGCCTGTAACAAAATATTTAGATATGGGCATTCAAGTTGGACTTGGTTCAGATGTTGGAGCAGGACATATGATATCTATGACAAATACTATTAAGAGTGCAATACAAAGTTCAAAGATTAGACATATATTTAATAATAACGAAAGAATATTAACAGAATCCGAAGCATTTTATCTGGCAACGAAGCTAAATGGTAGTTTTTTTGGAAAAACAGGAAGTTTTGAAAAGGGTTATTTATTTGATGCAATTGTTATAGATAGTAATCAAAATGTAATTAAAGAATTAAGTCCATTAGAAAAGTTAGAAAGGTTTATTTATTGTGGAGATAAAAATGATATTATAGCTAGATATCTTGAAGGAGAAGAAGTATAAAAAGGATTTAACTAAATAATTAATTTTTATACAAAGATGTATATATATCTAAGGATATTTATATATCTTTTTTTAATATTAAATTAAAAATAAAGCTACGATTTTGATGAAAGGAGGGTTTGTAGATGAGAGAATTACTTGTTATGAAAAATATTACAAAAAAATTCGGAGATATTTATGCAAATAAAGATATTAATTTAATTATTAGAGAAGGAGAAGTACATACACTTTTAGGAGAAAATGGAGCAGGGAAAAGTACACTTATGAATATACTTATTGGGTTATATCAACCTACTAGTGGAAGCATTTATTATAGGGGTAAAAAAGTTAAAATTGATTCTCCATCAAAAGCTATGAAGCTTGGGATTGGTATGGTTCATCAGCATTTTATGTTAGTAGAAGCCATGACGGTATTTGAAAATATTATATTAGGAGTCACAAAAGATTCATCAATATTTATAAAAAAAGACCGTATTAAAAAAGATATTCTTGAATTAGCATCTAAATACGGACTAAATGTTGAAATTGATAAACCAATAACAGAAATTTCAGTAGGAGAACAGCAACGTGTAGAAATATTAAAAGCATTATATAGAGGAGCAGAACTACTAATTTTAGATGAACCGACAGCAGCATTAACTGATATAGAAGTAGAGGGATTATTTAGAGTTATAAAAAAATTAATATCAGAAAAGAAATCTGTTGTTTTTATATCACATAAAATGCGCGAGGTTTTGGAAATTAGCGATCGTATTACAATTCTTAGAATGGGACATACAATAAAAACATTGGATAAAAATAAAACAAATGCAGAAGAATTAGCAGCTCTTATGATTGGCAAAAAAATGGTATCTAGTAAATATAAAAAGGTTTCTAAAACAAAAGAAAATATTATAGCTTTAGAACATATAAGTTTTAATAAGGAATCAAAGCATAATGGGATAAAGGATATTTCTTTAACAGTTGGTAAGGGAGAAATTCTTGGAATAGCTGGAGTAGATGGGAATGGACAGTCCCAATTAGCTCAAGTTGTTACAGGGGTTATTACACCTCATGAGGGAAATATTTATTTATATGGTAAAAAAGTAGCCCAATTTGATCCTAATGACTTTATAAATTCTAATATTTCCCATATACCAGAAGACAGAAATAAAATGGGATTAATTGGTGATATGAGTGTAAAAGAAAATTTGATACTAAAATCTATTGAAAAATCAAAGTTTTCTTTGAAAAAAGGACTATTTTTAAAGAAAAAGATAATTAATCAATATTCCAATGAGATGAAAAAAAAGTATGATATTCGATGTAGTTCAATTGACCAAGAAGTTAGAAATCTTTCAGGAGGTAATCAGCAAAAAATTGTTTTGGCTAGAGAACTTGAAATGGAGCCAGAACTTTTAGTAGCGGTTCATCCTACAAGAGGATTGGATATAGGGGCTACAAAATATGTGCATGATAAAATAATCAGTGCCAGAGATAAAGGATGTGGGGTTATTTTAATCAGTGCGGATTTTGATGAAATATTAAAATTATCCGATCGCATAGCAGTAATGTTTGAAGGACAAATAGTAGGTATTTACTCTGGAGATAATCCACCCATTGACGAAATTTCGTTGGCAATGGCTGGAAAAGCAGAGTAAAGGAGGATAAATAAATGAAAAATATGTTAATTAAAATTTTTGTACCTGTAATATCTGTATTATGTTCATTTATAATAGGAGCTATTTTAATCACAATAATTGGTGGCAATCCTATGGAAGCTTATACATATTTATTTAAGGGTGCATTTTGTACACCAGCTAATATCGGAGAGACTGTTATAAAAGCTGTTCCCTTGATTTTTACTGGATTAGCAGCTACTTTTGCTTACAAATGTGGTGTTTTTAATCTTGGCGGAGAAGGACAGTTTGTCATGGGTGCAGTAGTAAGTATATGGATATCTACAACTTTAAAAGGAATAACAGGAATTCCTTTAATTATAATCAGTCTTACTTTAGGGACTATAGCTGGAGGAATTTGGGGTGCTATTCCTGGGATTCTTAAAATAACTAGAGGTTTAAATGAAATAATTGTTAGTATCATGTTAAACTATGTAGCTATTTTATTTATGGGATATTTATATACGGGGCCCTTAAGAGAAGGTAATGTTCCACAAACTGCTTCTGTTCCAGTAAAATTAGGAAGGATTTTTAGTCAATCACGAGTTCATTATGGAATTGTTATAGCATTAATCCTTACTTTGATTATTTATTATTTTCTATTTTATACATCAAAAGGATTTAAACTTAGAGCAGTAGGTTTAAATCAAATTGCTTCTCAATTTAATGGATTGCCTGTAAAAAAATTTATGTTGTTTTCTTTTATTATATCTGGAGCAATAGCAGGGTTAGGAGGAAGTGTAGAATTACATGGAACACAGTTTAGATTAATGTCTGGTTTTGGACAAGGATATGGGTTTGATGGAGTTGCTATTGCACTCATAGGGCAGTTAAATCCTATAGGAACTGTTTTAGTAGCTTATTTATTTGCAATTCTTAGAACTGGAGCAACAACTATGCAAGTGGGAAGCGGAATGCCAACATCTGTAATAGATATTATTCAGGCATTAGTAATTGTCTTTGCTGTAGCGGGAAGTGCATTTATTAACCTTCCTAAAATAAGACAATTTTTTAGCAATGTATTTTCAAAGCCTAGGAAGGAGCCATTGTAATGGAAACAGTATTTGATATTATCTTTATTCAGGAATTACTTTTATCTACTGTGCGTATGGCTACGCCTATTCTTATTGTGGCACTAGCAGAATTATATTCAGAAAGAGCTGGTTTAGTTAATATAGGATTAGATGGAATAATGACATTTGGTGCTCTTAGTGGGTTTCTCATTTGTTATATTACAGGAAATCCATATTTGGGAATTTTAGCAGGAGCTATAAGTGGTATATTAATTAATATGATTTATGCTTTTTGTACAATTCATTTAGGAGCAGAACAGATAGTATATGGTATGGCAATTAACATTTTTGCTCCAGCCCTAGCCTCATTTATTTATAAAATATATTTTGGAATTAGTTCAACTTTGGTTCAAGCAACATTAATGAAAACAGTGCCTATTCCTATTCTTAATAAAATTCCTGTTTTAGGAGTTGTATTTTTCAATCATACTCCTATTGTATATATTGCTTATTTATTAGTACCTCTTACTTATGTTTTTTTTAGTAAAACGAAGCTAGGACTTAATTACAAAGCAATTGGAGAATTTCCTAAAGCAGCTGAGTCTATGGGGATAAATGTAATGTTAAATAAATATATTGCTTGTATTATTTGTGGCATATTAGCAGGTATAGGAGGAGCATATCTAACAACAGCATATATTAGTACATATTCTGATGGAGTTGTTGCTGGACGTGGATTTATTGCATTATCTGCTGTTATATTTGGTAGATGGATGCCTGGAGGAGTATTACTTGCAGCACTATTATTTGGATTTACTGATGCTCTACAGCTTCGTCTTCAAGTTATGAGCTCAGGTACACCATATCAATTATTAGCTATGATTCCTTATCTTTCTACTTTATTTGTACTTGCATTTTTTGGAATAAAAAAAGCAGGTCCTAAGGCGAATGGAAAACCATATTTTAGAGAAGAACGATAAGTATAAAAAATATCTTTGATTATAAAAAACTTATTTTAAATAAATAATTATTAAATAACAAATTTTAGGAGGGATAATATTATGAGTAAAAAAATAATATCTTTAATTTTAACTATTGTAATGTTTGCTACAATTTTGGTAGGATGTGCATCATCTAATTCTACGTCAACGACAGGAAGCACATCTCAAGTTGAGAGTGATGATGTGTCAGAAAGTGAAACAGAAGATAAAACTTATAAAGTTGCAATGATTTTAGATTCTTCTATTTCTGATGGAGGTTGGGGTGCAGCATGTTATAATGCAATGATTACAGCAGCTGAAAAGTGTGGATTTGAAACACAGTATACAGATAATCTTACAACTGCTGATTTTGCACCTACAATGAGAAGTTATGCTGATATGGGATTTGATTTAATTTTCGCACCGGGTAATCAATATACAGATGCAGTTAAAGAAGTAGCAGCAGATTATCCTAATGTATATTTTGCATTATTAAATGGTACAGTTGAAACAGATAATATTGTATCTTTATTACCTGATGCACAGCAAATAGGATATATGGCAGGTGCTTTGGCAGGATTGATGTCAAAAACGAACAGTATAGGATTTATTGGAGGAATGGAACTAGATACAACAAAAATTAAATTGGAATCTTATGAAAAAGCAGCTAAAGCAGTTAATTCAAATATTCAAGTTTATTCTGCTTATGCAGGGTCTTTTAGTGACTCCGCTAAAGGAAAAGAAATTGCTGATTCCATGGTTACTATGAATGACGTAGACGTTATGTTTGGAGATGCTAGTGCAGTAGATTCTGGTGCAAGAGAAGCATTATCGAATTATGAAAATAGATATGATATTGGACAACCAAGCGATTTACTTGCTATACAAGAATCTGATGTAGTAATTGGTAGCGTTGTTACAGATAATGCAGCCATGTTAGAAATTTGTATGGAAGATGTCAAAAAAGGCACTTATGGAAATAAAACGATTTATGGAGATCTTTCCAATGGAGCTATAAGTGTTGGAACTTTTAGTGATGATGTTCCAGAGGATATTAAAGAAAAATATTTAGAAATTGTCGAACAAATAAAAGAAGGTACATTTATTGAAGAATAAATAATATTCTTTTGAATATAATTAAATAAAAATGTTTTAAAGTATTTTAAAATATGTTTTAGTCGTCCTTTCTATTTTAACGTGGTATTAGAAAGTGACGACTATTTTTTATAGGAAATTTATTTGTTAAATTAATAGAATAAAAATATTTTAACTTTAATAAAGTTGAAAATCATTCTAAAATGTTTAGATTTATTATAGAAAAAATTTATGGTTATGAGTTATTGTTTATAAAAATCAAAAATGAAATATTTTCAAGTATAACTTGATTTAGTATTATAAAAATGATATGATTTTATTAGGTCGGATGTCCGAATTGTAAGGAGTGGTAAATATGATAAAGGATAAAATGAATAAGTTAAATCAGTCAGAAAGAATATTAATTGCTGCTTCAAAATGTATATCTTCTAGAGGTTATGCCAATGTTTCATTAAGAGATATTGCCAATGAAGCAGGAGTTGTTCTTAGTCAGTTAAATTATTATTACAAAAATAAAGAAGGATTATTTATAGAAGTAGTAAAAATGATGATAAAAAAATATTTGATACAAATTGAGGAGTGTTTAAAGAGGGAAGTATCTCCTAAAAAAAGGGTAGTAGCCTTAATAAAATATTTTAAAGATTTACTAAAATATAATCCTGAACTTTTTAAATTACTATATGATTTTACGGGATTAGCACTTTGGACTCCTAAGTTTAAAAATTTATTAAATAATTTATTTAAAGAATTATCAAATATTATAGAAAAGTATATTTTAAATACTATTCAAATAAAAAATATTAAAGGATATTCTCCAAAATCTTTATCAAGATTTATTTTAGGCTCAATGTTTGGTACAGCTATACAAATTTTACTTGCTGATGAAGAAGATTTATCTGAAACTTTAGATTTAGTAGAGATATTATTTGAATAGATAAGAGCTTATTATAATGCTTGGTAAGGAGGAAAATTATGGAGAAGTATTTTTTTGATATTATAATATATTTTGCTTTATATTCTTTTATTGGATGGGTTATTGAAACAATTTATAATAGTATAAAGAAAAAAGAATTTGTTAATAGAGGTTTTTTAAGTGGGCCTTTCTGCCCTATATATGGATTTGGAGCAATATTAATTATTCAAGTATTTGCAGTTTTTAATAATAGTTTTAGTATTGTTTCGAATAATATATTTATTCAAATATTTGTAGCTATGATATTAACAACGATTCTTGAATATATTACAGGATATATTTTAGAAAAAATGTTTAATTGTAAATGGTGGGATTATAGTGATTTCTTTTTAAATCTACATGGAAGGGTATGTCTGCAGTATTCTATATATTGGGGGATATTATCCTATATTTTAATTAATCTTATACATCCTATAATTATAAAATATGTTTCTTTTTTAAATATATCAATAAAAATGTTTATTAATGTATTTATAATTCTTTATTTTATTTTTGATACTATAAAATCTGTAACAGAAATAATAGACTTAAGAAAGATTGTGTTACGGCAATATAAGAAGCCATTGGAAAATTTCTACGGTCAGATTATACAATATAAAAGGATTTTTCAAGCATTTCCTAAATTAAAATTCAAAAAGATTGGAAAACTAAACCAAGAAATTAGGGAATATTTACAAAATGAATTTAAAAAAATCAAGATTAAAGTTAAAGAAAAAGTTAGATAAAGATATTTTTTAAGCTTCAGTATTTATTGCCTTCCTATTATAAAATAAAAGATAGGATGGCATAAAATGCTGAAGCTTTTAATTTATAATTTTTAAAGTATAGCAATATTTGATTAATTTTAGAATTAAATATATAATATTAAAAAAATATATAATATTATATATATTTCAAGTTATTTACTTAAAACAAATATGTGTTTGGATTTGGAGTGAAAATTTACTGTTTTTTATTTATCCATGATAGGGATAGTTGAGAAAAAGAATGAATTTTACTTTTGTAAAAAATTTCATATTTAAGCGGGTTATCTTTTGACTTGAGGAGGAGAGGATTTTGTTTGCAGTAATAAAAAGATATTCTAATGTTAGTGTTTTAATTATTATTTGTTTTTTTAGTGCATTTATAGCTTTATATAATG
This sequence comes from Defluviitalea phaphyphila, assembly GCF_001466305.1. Lineage (GTDB taxonomy): Bacteria > Bacillota > Clostridia > Lachnospirales > Defluviitaleaceae > Defluviitalea_A > Defluviitalea_A phaphyphila. The sequence continues at coordinate 156,969 of NZ_JWID01000001.1, read as the reverse complement.
GAATAACGTCAACATTACAAGTAGTACATACTATTAGAGAAAAAAATGAATATGTATATCGCAATCAAGTTAGAGCAACTATTTTTTTGCCGAAGCCAATTTCTCCCCAAGAATTACTAATGCTTATGAAAGATGTTGATACTTGTAATGTTGTTTTAGATAATATGCCATTATATTTTGACCAGATAGATAATGTTTTTAATCCAGAAGTTGTATTAAAACAAAATGAGCCATTTTCTCTACCTTCATCGGAGAGAATAGATTCTTTAAAGAAATTTTCATTGATAGCTTCAGAAACTACAATAAAGGGAAATAAAAAATTAAGTATTAATGGTATTACATTTGATATACAGAATATTTTAGATGATAAAACATATCCCTTTGTTAACAACTTATTTATTATAAATGGAGAAGATTATTTTTATATTTTTCCTAATAGAATAGATGAACAAGATAGATTGTATATTAATATTTATTCCAATAAGAATAATGTATATTCAGCATACACAAAAATTCAGAAGAGTTTAGAAGAACTTATACCAGAAGCTAGAATTACAAGTTCAGATGTTATTACACGAGAAAATATTTTTGAAGGTGTATTTAATCAGGATAATGTGATTTTTATTGGATTATTTGCTTTTGCACTTTTAAATACCATAATATTATCTTATTATTGGGTAGTTGTACGAAGACATGAAATAGCTATTCGAAAGGCATTTGGGTATACCAATTTTTCAGTAATAGTTTTATTATCTAAGGAATTATTTCAATTAATTTTTATTTCTGCAATATTAAGTATTATTACAGGAATTTCATTATCTTTTACTCAAATTCAAAACTTTGAAAAATTTGTTCCCATGGCTATAGGTTTTATTATTGCTATGGGAATTGCAGTGATTATTTCTATGATTATTCCAGCTGTATATATTTTAAATCTACAACCTTCTGAGGGGGTAAAACTATAGTGAGCCTTGCAATAAAAACAATATTTCATAATAAAAGAAGGTCTTTATTAATTCTTTTACTAAATATTATTTCATTTTTACTTTTTTTGACTACTGTTACAAATGCCTTATCTTTCCATGTACAAGGAGAGATGGTTAAAAAAATGTTTTCGTCAGATTTAAAGAAAATATATCGAATAGACTTAAGCTATATTGAAGATGCTGAAAATGCTGGAAAGAAAATTGATGAATTAAAAAATTTTATCCGAAGTGACCTTGGAACTATTTGTGCAGCCTACGATGAATCTGGAGAATATTTTACAGAGCTTAAAAATAATACTTCTTATCTGGAATTAAATAAAAAAAGCTATGCTGGAACATTTAGAGAACAAGCACCTTTGATTGCAGAAGTTATTTTTATAGACCCATCTATTTTAAAAATAATTAATTTTCCATTGCAGCCAGTTGATATGGAGCCAATAAAAAAGGAAGGGCAAATTTATCTTCCTATATATCTTGGAGCAGATTTTAAAAATGTAATATCAGTTGGAGATGTTCTTACTTTATCTCGTAATAATGCTAAGTATATAGTAAAAGGATATATTGATTCTGCGAAATGGTTTAATGATTCAGATGCCATAACAATGCCCCCTATTTCATTAAATCATAAGTTTATTGCGCCATTTTCAGAAATAGATATAACAGATACAATAACACAACAGTCCACTGCAGGGAAAATATTTGTAAGTACAGATGCTAAAACATTAGATATTGTTGAATATATTAATAGTAAAGCAATGGAATTAGGGATGAAAGTAAGAGTTACTTCCATAAGGGATTTTTTGAACAATGGACTGTGGACAACTATAAAATATTAAAATTAAATGTACTTTTTGCAGGGATTGTTATTATTTGTTCTGCTATATCCATTATTTCTGTTCTTTCTGTTTCAGTGCTTTTAAATAAAAAAGAATATGGAATTCGTATTGCATTTGGATATACTAAGAAAAGTATTATGAAATCTATATTTTTTGAAGTTTTACTATTGCAAATTATAGCTGTAGTTTTATCTTTTATATATGTATATTATTCTTATGTTAACTCAAAAATAAGTGCCTTTAATTTAATTTATTTATCTACATTAAGAACATATTCTCTTATTTCTCTTATTGTTTTGCTTATGGTATTTTTGGCAATAGTAATGACTGTTCCATTATACATATTGTCTCGTTATGAACCTGCTATGTTAATAAAGGAGGAAGAGTAGTGTATGATACAGCTTAAAAATATTTATAAAGAATATAGGACAGGAGATATTATTACAAAAGTTCTTAATGATATATGTCTTGAAATTCGTAAAGGAGAATTCGTTGCTATCATGGGGGCTTCTGGCTCAGGTAAAACTACATTATTAAATATAATTGGGTGTATGGACCGTCCTAGTAAAGGAGAGTATATTCTTGATGGAATATGTGTAAATAAATTGAAAGATAAAAAATTAAGTGAAATTAGAAATAAAAAAGTTACTTTTGTATTTCAAAACTTTGCTTTGATGGAAAAATATACAGCTTTTGAGAATATAGAATTACCATTGCTTAGAAGACATCTTTCTTTACATGAACGTAAAAAGATAGTTACAGATGTAGCAAAACAACTTGGGATAGAAGAACAACTATATAAGCGTCCAAAACAAATGTCAGGAGGACAACAACAGCGAGTAGCTATAGCAAGGGCTTTAGCCAGTGGGGCAGATATTATTCTTGCAGATGAGCCAACGGGAGCGCTAGACCATAAAAATGGGCTGGAGTTTATGAATTTGCTTCAACAATTAAACAAACAAGGGAAAACAATAATTTTAGTTACCCATGATAAGGAAGTAGCAAGTTATGCAAGTCGTACAATTCATATTTTAGATGGGAGGATATTAGAAAATGTGTAAGAAAAAAATATTATTTTTTATACCTGTAATTTATTTATTTTATGTATTATTATTGGCGTTATGTTTAACAGGATGTGGTAGCAAAAAAAATACTGATGAATATACTTATTCTTCTACATTGAATTTTCATAAGGAAGATTATGAACCGGAATTTAATCAGTATGAAAAAATAATTTCTGTAAGTAAAGAAACATCAAGCAAAATAAAGGTTGAAGGGGCAGTATCAGAGGGCATAATTTTAGTGCAATTATTTGATCCAGATGATACTTTAGTAAAGGAATATTCAATTGATGATTTTGTTCAAGAAACAATAGAAACAAATAAGAAATATGGGGATTGGAAAGTACTTATAAAAATTAATGAGGATACAGAAGGGTCTATTACTATATCCAATTAAATTAATAAATAGTATAAAATTAAAAAATAATAAACAAACAACTTATAAATTATAATAAGCATATAAAAATAATGCAGAAATAAAAATCTTAACAATTTTAATTAATATAAAGATTTAAAGAATAAAATTAAATTACTAGACGATATAATAAAGAAATTAGGAGGATTTAAATATGTTAATTGACTTTATAATATTTATTCTTTTTGTATTCCAATTTATTTTAGGTAACATTTTTACAAGTGATATTCCGATGAAGGTTTCAGCTGACGAGATAATTTTCGTTATATTTATTTCAATTATAATTTTTATTATGTATTTAAAAAAGAAGAAACATTATATAAATTTATTAATAATGTCTATGATTTTTTTTATTATATGGATAGTAGATACAGTTAATTTGACAAAAGTAATTCTTCCGGTAACCTATTCAATAAACATTATATGTCTCATTTCAACATTTAGTTGTTTAATTTTTACTATATATAAGATAAAAAGATTTAAAAGTATTTATAATAAATAATATTTTATGAAATAGCTAATATAATTTTTATATTATCTTGTAAATTAAAGAGTTATTAATAAAAGGAAAATATAATATTTTATTAAAAATGAATTTAGAGGTTATTTTAATCACTATAAAGAAAATGGAGGGAATGGAGAGATAATATATGAAAAAAATATTTATGACTATATTGATGATAGGTATTTTTTTTATGGGTTATAAACCTTTATTTGCTAAAGAAGTTCCTAGCTTATTTATCAATGGAGTTGAAAGAAATGATGTAACAATAGTTGTAGAAGATAATACTATCCTTATGCCATTAGAAATTTGCAGTGAAGAATTAAAAGCAGAAGTGATATGGGACTCTGATATTAGGCAGGCAACGGTTATAAAAGGTGATAATACCTTAATATTTAGAATAGATGATTTGACATATACCCATAATGGGGAAGAGAAAAAATTATTAAAGGAACCTGAGATAATAAATGGGGTTATTTATATTCCAGTTAAATCTTTTGTAGAAGCATTAGATGGGGTTGTTTTATATGATGAGGAATATAATTTTATTAACATATATGATAAAGAATCTATGAGATATAAAGTATATCAAGCATTAAAAAGTGATAACTTGACTACAAAACGATTTGCTATGCTAGAATCTCCAAGATTAGGAGGGTTAAAAGCGAAAGGAGATAAGCTTTTTTTAAAATACATATTTCCTACAAATAAATTAGATGAAAATTATTTTTTTGAGTATATTGAATATAACCCAGACTCTAATGATGATTGGGTGAGGTTTCACATAATGAATTATTATACTATAAAAAATGGAGTGGCTGTATGTACATGGAGTAGGGAAGTAGATGAAGATGGTAGTATACGTGAAATAGAATTAGACTCATTACGTGGAATAGCTATATTAAATGATAATCAAAATCATATACTATTAAAATTGATAGGAGATAATAGTTTTGATAAGAAGGTGAAAGTAGGAGAATGGCCAAATATAAAAGATAAAAATTTTCTTATATTTGAACAAGAATTTGAAGAAGAGTCTATAGAAAGCACTTGTTTTTATTTGAATTATAATACTTATATTAGGTTGGATTTAGATGAAGAAGTTGTTCGTGAGATTTATTGGAATCCCAATGTTCCTATATATAAAGAAAAATATTCAGTAGAAAAAGCATATACTCCCTTTTCATCAAAAAACATAACATTATTTACATTAGATGAAAAAACATTAGTGGAGGAAAATCCAGATGAAATGGCTGAATATTAGATATTAAATAAACTCTAATAAATTCCCTGGAAGGAAAGTATAATTATCAAGAAAAAGCGATTATAGTTGCTTATGAATTAATATATAAAGGGAAAGCCAGTGTTTTGAGTAGAGTAGCTGAGTTGCTATTCTATTTTAGTTGGCAAGGAGATGAAAATTAACAATAATATTTAAAGAAGTTATAAGGAGAAGCTTTATGAGTAGTGAAAAGTATGCACAATGTGAAAACTCTTATTTGAAATATGTGACTTCAGTAAGAGAGGGAAAAGGATTCATTTATTACGAAAACAGTGAGTTTAAAGGATTGTACGATTATAACTTAGCAACCATAGATGTTTCCTTTGAAGAAGAAATACTAAGAAAATTAGTTGAAACAGATATTTATAAGCAAAGAAAAGAAGGGAATCTACATATACAATATAGAGTTGATTTAAATAAAAAAGTTCCTAAATCTATACATGAGCTTCTTAAAAAAGAAGGTTTTGAGCATACAGAATATCTTTGGATGCAAACAAATTATGCTAATAGAAAGACAGAGATTCCAAATTTTGTATCTGTACAAAAAATTGATAATTTTAGTATGCTAGAAGAAGCATTAAATTTTAATTATAAAGAAGATATTGAATTTGGTGAAGAAGTGGCTAATCAGAGAAGAAAAATGTTTGAACGTTTATTTTCTAGAGAAAAGATTCTATTTTATCAACTAACATTAGATAAAAAGGTAGAGGGTTTTGGAACAGCATTTTTACATAATAATATTGCAAAACTTGAGGACTTATTAATAGGTGAAAAATATAGAAATAGAGGCCTTGGTACAATACTTATAAATGAAATGATGAGATTAATATATGAGGAAAAGGGAGTTAATGATTTCTATTTAATTACCTCAAATGAAAAGAAAATGTTTTATTTTTATAGCCGACTGGGATTTGGAAAAATTGGATTAAACAATAATTATTTATGGGTGAAATAAGAATAATAAAAAACGCATCTAGTTTATATTAGATGCGTTTTTTATATGGAAAATATTAAAAAAACAATAATACTTAAATGATATAGTAAAAAAAGGATAAAATAAAATATAAGGGCTAAAAAAGGAGTGGCTTTATGATTAGTGTTAAAAATTTATATCACTCTTATAATAATGATAAAAATTACCAAGTTAAAAATGTAAGTTTTGAAGTAAATGAAGGAGAAATATTTGGATTTTTAGGGCCATCGGGAGCTGGAAAATCCACTACTCAAAATATTCTTACAGGGCTTTTACGGATTCAAAAAGGAGAAGCTATAGTAGCAGGATATAATGTTAGGGATATGTCAAAAGAGATGTTTAATAAAATAGGTATGAGTTTTGAACAATCTAATGTATATAGTAAGCTTACTGCAAAGGAAAATTTAGATTTTTACAGAAAATTGTTTGATGTTCCGACAAGGGATTCTATAGAACTTCTAAAACTTGTAGGTTTAGAAGGAAAAGAAAATATAAAGGCAGGGAATTTTTCAAAGGGGATGAAACATAGATTAACCTTTGCAAGATCCATGATAAATAATCCTAAACTATGGTTTTTAGATGAACCTACCACAGGACTTGATCCTTCCATTGCCGCAAACATAAAAAGCATAATAAAAGAAAAAAATAGGGAAGGAGTAACTGTATTTTTAACTACTCACAATATGTTTATAGCAGATGAGCTTTGTGATAGAGTGGCCTTTATAGTGGATGGAGAAATAAAACTAATAGACTCACCTAAGAATCTAAAACTTCAATATGGAGATAAGTTGGTAGAAGTAGAATATGTAAAAGAAGGAGAGATTATAACAGAAAAGCTTTCTACGGTATTAGAAAAGGATAAAAAATCTCTTCAAAATATAATAAGTCGATATGAAATAAGGACAATGCATACAAAAGAAGCAACCCTAGAAGAAATATTTATAAAAGTAACGGGAAGGGGACTTATATAATATGAAACTTTTTTATAGTTTTATAAAAGAACTTAAACTTGCTTCTAGGGGTTATTATTTTTATATCGAACTATTTGTTGCATTTTTAATATTATTTGTATTTTTATTTGCAGTTCCTGCGACTTTTGACAGTAAAAGTTCTGAATACATATATCTTGATATGCCAAAAGAAGCAAAGGATATGTATTTAGAAGAAATATTATATAAAGATATAGATAAAAAAGCTGAAGTTGTTAAAGTGAAAATAGATAATGAGAAAAAAGATGCCCTTTTATATATTACAGAAGATAAGAAAATTTATGTGTTAAATAATAAAGAAGATGTTATAGACATAGCAGATAAAGAAAGAAAAACCTCTGGAATAATAAAAATAGATGATGAAAATAATGTAAAATACGAATATTATTTACAAGGTTATGAATCTCAAAGGTTAAAAAATCTATTAAAGATACTTCATGTAGAAGAGGCGGATACTTTAAAAGAAGTCATGGATAATCAAGATGTTAGATCTATATCTACAAATTATGAATTATTATCAGATAGAGAAAATATATTACCCTCTGTATTAGTATTTAATGGAAGTCTTATGGGTCTATTTATTATAGCAGCGTATATTTTTTTAGATAAAAAAGAAGGGGTAATAAAGGCCTATGCCATAACACCTTCTCCAGTTTGGCAGTATCTTATGAGTAAGGTGGGAGTTACATCTTTTACTAGTATAATATCAAGCTTGATAGTACTTATTCCAATAATGGGATTTAAACCTGATTATATTTTGCTTTTAGTGTTACTAATTGTTACTGGATTTTTTTCATCTAGTTTAGGTCTTTTAATAGCAAGTTTCTATAAAAATATTATGCAGGCTTTTGGTGTTTTATATGTGGTTATGATGTTAATGATTTTGCCTAATATTGCATATTTTATTCCAAGTTGGGATCCTAGTTGGATTAAAATAATTCCTACCTATTTTATGCTGGAAGGATTTAAGACAATACTTATTGGGAATAATGATTTTATATATATTCTAAGTGTGTCAGGTGGATTTTTAATTACAGGGATAATTTTATTTGTTATTTCAAATGAAAGATATAAAAGAAATCTTTTAGAGTAGGAAGGATTAATATGTTAAAAAGGATATGGATAATTTTTTTAAGAGATTTAAAAGTCAATCTAAAAGATTTTTTATCATTGTATATTATAATTGTTCCTATTATAATTGCAATTCTAATTAATATATTTACCCCAAGTATAAATGATACTACCATTAATCTCGCTCTTCTAAAATGTGAAAATCAAGAAATGATAGATTATTTAGAGCAATTTGCCCATATAGAGCTTTTTGATACTGTAGAGGAAGTTAAAAAAAGAGTAGAAAAAAGGGATAATATAATAGGAATATTACCAGAAGCTAAAAAGCACTATATAATGACACAGGGAAATGAACCAGAAGTGATAGTTGAGTATGCTAAATTGCTAAAAACTTTTTATGAATTAGATATTAAAATGGATGATACCAATGCAGAAATTATAGAATTTGGAAGAAAAGTTCCACCCCTTAAAAAGACTTTAGTTAATCTTTCTATATTATTTATATCTATTCTTGGAGGAATGCTTATAACCTTAAATATCATAGAAGAAAAGATGGATAATACAATAAGTGCTATAAACTTAACTCCTACAACTAGACTAACTTTTCTTATAGGGAAAAGTATCTTGGGTATATTTTTTTCTGTATTTGGGAGTATTGCTTTAATATTTATAACAGGTTTTAGAGAAATAAATATATTAAAATTATTGCTTGTAATACTAATATCTAGCATATTAAGCATATTGCTAGGAATTGTACAAGGATTAACAAATGATGATGTAATGAATGCTGCTGGAAGTGTAAAATTATTATTTTTACCCTTGATTGGAGGAGTTTTAGCCATTGAAATGTTAGGGGATAAATGGCAAAAATTTTTTTATTGGGACCCATTTTATTGGGCATATAAAGGAAATGATTTAGTTTTATCAGGGACTGGAACATGGTCAGAACTTCTAATCTATGCAGGTATAATTTTTATTTTAAGTGTTATAGTATATGTTTTTATAGCTAAAAGTATAAGAAAGGGCTTAGAATAACAATATGCCTAAATTTTGTTTTTATAATTATGTCATAAAGTATAGTTGACATATCTAATTTTCTTTTTCTTTAAATTTAAGTGTGGCTATAATAAAATAAAATTACACTTAAGTATTTAAACTAGTTTAAATACAAAGTGATATTTATTAGTTATATTATATTGGTTTATTGGGGAAGGAAGTAAGTCATGAAGTTAACTTCACGAACTAAACAAATCTTATATATTCTTCTAGAAGAATCTGATTATATAACTAATCAATATATTGCCGAACAAATAGGGGTTAGTTCTAGAACTATTTTAAGGGAAATGAATTTTATTAAAAAATGGCTTCAAAAATTTCAAGTATCACTGGATAGAAAAAAGGGGATAGGGATCAGAATATTAGCTAATGATACCAAAAGAGAAGAAATACGTAAATCGTTAAAAGGAGAAAAAGAAGACATTTTTTTTACTCCCCAACTTAGATATATTCGTCTTAAATTTGAATTATTACAGACATATGAACCAAGAAAGATATATAGTTTTAGCAAATTATTTGGTGTTACAGAGGGAACGATTAGTAATGATTTGGATAATATTGAAACTTGGTTTAAAAAATATGGTATAGAATTAATTAGAAAACAAGGTATTGGGGTATATATTAAAGGAAGAGAAATCTCTATAAGAAAAGCTATGGTTGCATTAATTTATGAAAATGTTAAAGAATCAGATTTGTTAAATTTTATAGAAAATAAAACTTTTACAAAGCCAATAAATCTTTCTTCTTATCAAAAAGATGTAAAGGATTATTTAATAGAATTAATGGAAGTGGAATATATAGACAGAATAAAGACACTTTTAAACTATTTAGAAGAACGCATGAGATATCAACTTTCTGATAATTCATTTATTGAGGTAATGCTTTATTTTTTAGTAACTTTAAAAAGAATAAAGCAAAATATGTATTTAACTTTATCTATACAGCCATACATTGAGCATCAATTAAATGGTCCAGAATATGAGATTATTAAAGATTTGCTAAGTAAAGATGATGTTTTAAAACAATTGTATATCCCTTCAGATGAAATAAAATATCTAACTATGCACATCAAAGGAGCTAAAAGAAGAGAAGTATCTAACAATTCCCCAATTTCTATTATAGAAGATTACCACTTAATAAAACTTGCTAAAAAGATGATTTATATTGCGCAGGTAGAAACAGGAGCATATTTAGAAGATAATCAAAAACTTTTAGTTGGTCTTGTTAGACATTTAGGACCTGCTATTAATCGAATAAAATTAAATCTTGATATAGTTAATCCTTTATTAGAAGATATAAAAAGTTCTTACCCTAAACTTTTTCAAGTGACCAAACAATGTGTAAAAGTAATAGAAAATGAGGAAAAAATTATAGTTCCGGAAGATGAAATAGCTTATATAGCAACTCATATAGGAGCCGCTATGGAAAGAGAAACAAGGGCAATTAATAAAAAATTTAGAGTGGTAATTGCATGTATTAATGGGATAGGAGCTTCTAGACTTTTAGCTTCAGAAATAAAAAAGGAATTTAATAATGTAAATATAATAGATACGATTTCTACCATAGATTTAGATGAAACATTTTTAAAAAATTTAAATATTGACCTCATTATTACTACTGTACCTATAAATATTACATCCATACCAACAGTACTTGTAAATAATATTCTAACTAAGGAAGATAAAGTAAAAATAAAAAATTTTTTAGATAATTATGTACCCTCAACGAAAGGATTTAAAAAACAACAAATATCGTTAAAAGAAAAATTAAATATTCTTAATAAATATAGTGAAAGTATATTACAGATTTTGGATAATTTTTTTCTTATTAAAGATGTGAAATGCAGTAATATGGATGAATTAATTAAAATTGTAAGTGAAAAAATAATTTCTGATGCTATTAAAAAAAACCAATTAATACAAGCATTTAAAGATAGAGAAGAAAAAGGAGCCACTTTATTAGGACAAAAAGGAATGATTTTATTACATTGTAGGTCTCAAGTAATTGATGAACTTTATTTTATGGTAATAAGATTAAAAAATACAATTGAAACAACAGATAAAAGAGGAGTAAAGTATGAAGTTAATACTATTGCAGTTATGGTTGCTCCTATAGATACAAAAGGATATGAGTTAGAGGTATTAAGTGAAATTACTAGAGTTATTATTAGTAGCAACTTTGGGAAAGCCCTTAAAAATCATGATGAAATTACTTTATATGAACAGTTAAATAGAATTCTAGAAGATTTTTATCAAAACAAGAGTTATGATTTATTATCATAAGGAGGAGTAAAATATGGCCAAAACACAGGAAACCATTCAAAAGTTTGGAAGGTTTTTAAGTGGCATGGTAATGCCTAATATTGGAGCTTTTATTGCTTGGGGATTAATTACAGCGCTTTTTATACCAAAAGGGTGGCTTCCAAATGAAAAATTAGCTTCATTAGTTGAGCCTATGATTTATTATTTATTACCATTACTTATCGGATATACTGGTGGGAAACTAGTTTATGATACTAGAGGTGGTGTAATAGGAGCTATAGCCACTATGGGTATAGTTGTAGGAACAAGTATGCCTATGTTTATTGGTGCAATGATTATGGGTCCTTTAGCAGGATTTATTATTAAAAAGTTTGATAAGCTCATAGAAGATAAAATACCTACAGGGTTTGAAATGCTTATAAACAATTTTTCAGCTGGAATTATTGGAGGAATTATTGCTGGAGTAGGATATTTAGGAATAGGCCCCATAGTAGAAAGTTTAAGTTCCATGCTTGGAAAAGGAGTCGATACAATAGTTCAAGCAGGATTTTTACCTATAGCATCAATTTTTATAGAACCTGCAAAAGTACTTTTCTTAAATAATGCTATTAATCATGGAGTACTTGGCCCATTAGGGGTAGAACAAGTATCTGAATTCGGGAAATCTATATTCTTTTTACTTGAACCAAATCCAGGACCAGGACTTGGAATTTTGCTTGCATATAGTTTATTTTCTAAAGGGTCTTCTAAACAGTCTGCACCAAGTGCAATAATTATCCATTTTTTAGGTGGAATTCATGAGATATATTTTCCTTATGTATTAATGAATCCAATATTAATATTAGCTGCAATTGCTGGAGGAGCAAGTGGTGTATTTACATTTAGTATTTTAGGAGCTGGATTAGTGGCAACACCATCACCAGGAAGTATATTTACTTTAATGGCTTTATCACCCAAAGGTGAAGGATTTGCAGTATTAGCAGGTGTTTTAGTATCTACTATTGTAAGTTTTATAGTTGCATCATTTTTTATAAAAGCTAGTAGTAAAAATGAAGATGATAAGAGTTTCGAAGAAGCAAAGGAAAAAATGGTAGCACTAAAAGGTAAAGAATCTAGTGTTGTAAAAACTAATAGTTTTAAAAACGTTAAAAAAATCATCGTTGCCTGTGATGCTGGTATGGGTTCAAGTGCCATGGGTGCTAGTACTTTAAGAGGAAAAGTTAAAAAAGCAGGACTTAATATAGAAGTTAAAAATACTTCAATTGACCAAATACCGCAAGACGCAGATATAGTAATTACCCATGAAAAATTATCAGATAGAGCTAAGAAAGTTGCTCCAAATGCAAAGCATATTTCTATAGATGAATTTATTTCAACTCCTGTTTATGATGAGTTAGTTCAATATTTAAAAGAAAATAATAGTACCAAAACATTTTCTAAAAATGAAGTAAATAGTAACGAAGATCGTGAACAAGAACAGGGTAGTTCCAAAATATTATTAAAGAAAAATATAAAACTTGGATTAAAAAGTGTTTCTAAAGAAGAAGCTATTAAAGAAGCGGGAAAACTTTTAGTAGATAGTGGATATGTAAATGAATCATATATAGAAGCAATGATAGAAAGAGAAAAGAAATTAACTACCTACATTGGAAATGGAACAGCTATTCCCCATGGAGTTGGAGATGCTAAAAAAGATATATTAAATACAGGGATATGTATCCTTCAGTATCCAGAAGGTATTGATTTTGGGGAAGAAAAGGCCTATTTAATTATTGGGATTGCTGGTGTAGGAGATGAACATTTAATGATTTTATCAAATTTAGCAGAAATCTTAAATGATGAAGATATGGTGGAAAAATTACGTACAACAAAAGATGTTGATTTTGTATATGAAAAATTTACAAAGAAATAAGAGGAGATGCTTATGATATATACAGTTACATTAAATCCTGCTGTAGACCAAACCATTATAATAGATAATTTTAAAATCAATGAAGTTAATCGTGTGGTTGATGCTAGAGAAGATGTTGGTGGCAAAGGAATAAATGTTTCTAAGATGATTAAAAATTTAAAAGGGAAAAGTGTAGCTTTAGGCATAATAGGAGGAAATAAAGGAGAATTTATAGAAGAACAACTAAAATCTATGGGGATAGATACTGATTTTGTAAAAAAAGATACGAATACTAGAACAAATATAAAAATTGTTGATAAGGTTAATGATACATTTACGGATATTAATGAAAAAGGTGGAGAAGTAGATTATACAATAATTAAAAATATTGAAGAGAAAATTTTAAAAACAGTTAAGACTGGAGATATTTTAGTTTTAGCTGGGAGTGTTCCATCAAATGTAGGAAGTGATATTTACAATAAATGGATTAAAATGTGCAATGAAAAAAAAGTAAAAGTATTTCTAGATGCTGATGGTGATTTATTAAAGCAAGGAGTAAAAGCTGGTCCATATTTAATTAAACCTAATATTGATGAGTTAGAACGATTATTTAATAAAAAAATTGAGAATATTAATCAGTGTATTAGTTTAACAAAAGAATTACTTTTTAAATATGGAATAGAAATAATAGTAGTTTCTATGGGTGGTGATGGAGCATTAGTAATTACCAAAAATAATTGTATAAAAGTAAAAGCATTAAAAGTAGAAGTGAAAAGTACTGTAGGAGCAGGAGATTCCATGGTTGGAGCTTTAGCATATGCTCTAGATAACGGATATCCTTTAGAAGAAGCTATAAAATTATCAGTTGCAGCAAGCACTGCTACTATTTCCCATGAAGGAACTATAATGGGTAATTTAGATGAAATAGAAGATTTAAAAAATAAAGTAGAATTAGAAATGATAGGAGAGTGAGAGTAATGAAAACAAGAGCAGTTAGATTATATGGAGCTAATCATTTAGAATTGGAAACTTTTGAGCTCCCAGCAATAAAAGATGATGAAATTTTAGTAAAAGTTATAACAAATAGTATATGTATGTCCACTTATAAGGCCGTTATACAAGGGGAAAAGCATAAAAGAGTTCCCAATGATATTGCTACAAATCCCACAATTATGGGACATGAATTTGCAGGAGTTATTGTTGAAGTAGGTGATAAGTGGAAAAACCAATTTAAACCAGGACAAAAATTTGCTATACAACCTGCTCTAAATTATAAAGGGACACCTGATGCACCAGGATATTCTTTTAAATATTTTGGGGGAAATGCAACTTATACTATTATTCCACATCAAGTAATGGAATTAGGATTTTTATTAGATTATAAAGGTAAAGCATTTTATGAAGCATCACTAGCAGAACCTATGTCCTGTATTATAGGAGGATTTCATTCAAATTATCATACAGAAATAGGTAAGTATGTACATCATATGGGCATTGTTGAAGGCGGTAAAATGGCATTATTAGCAGGAGCAGGACCAATGGGTCTAGGAGCTATTGACTATGCACTACATTGTGATAGAAAACCTAAATTATTAGTAGTTACAGATATTAATCAAGAAAGATTAGATAGAGCTCGTAAACTTTTCCCAGAGGAAGAAGCAAAAGCAAATGGAGTAGAATTAGTATTTGTAAATACATCTAAAATTGAAGATAGTGTTTCATATTTAATGAATTTAAGTGGTAATACAGGATATGATGATGTATTTGTATATGCTCCTGTTGCTTCCTTAGTTGAGGAAGGAGATAAAATTTTAGGGAAAGATGGATGTCTGAACTTTTTTGCAGGTCCAACAGATACAAATTTCTCTGCTAAAGTAAATTTTTATAATGTACATTATACACCAACTCATATCATGGGTTCTACTGGAGGTAATGCTGATGATATGAGAGAATCATTAGAGATGTCAGCAAAAGGGTTAATTAATCCTGCAGTTATGATAACCCATGTAGGTGGATTAAATAGTGCTATTGATACAATTATGAATCTTCCTAATATACCTGGAGGAAAGAAACTTATATATACTCAAATTGATATGCCATTAATTGCACTTGAAGATTTACCAAAGTTAAAAGAAGAAAATGAGTTATATGCAGGATTAGCAGATATAGTAAATAATAATAATGGCCTATGGTCTTATGAAGCAGAAAAATACTTATTAAATTACTTTAATGTTGAATGTTAACTAATAGGAGGAACATAAAATGATAAAAAAAACAGTTACTTTAATAAATGAACAAGGACTTCACGCTAGACCTGCTCAACTATTGGCAGCTGAAGCAATGAAATATAAATGTGAATTACAATTAATAAAAAATGATGATAATAGTAGAATTTGCAATCCCAAAAGTATTCTTTCAATTATGAGCATGGGAGCTGCAAAAGGAGATAAAATAACAATAACAGCTGATGGATTAGATGAAGAAAAAGCTTTAAAAGCATTGGCTGAATTAATTGAGAATGGATTTGGTGAATAGGAGGACTTTTAGATGACGACTCTAACTGGAATACCAGTATCATCAGGGATTGCCATAGGAAAAGCTTTAATATTAAAGGAGTCAAAGCAAGAAATTAGTAAAAAAACAATAGAAAATATAGATATAGAGAAAATGAGATTTGAAAAAGCTAGAAAAGAGGGTATTCGCCAGATAGATGCTATTTATAAAAAAACTTTAAAGTCATTAGGAGAAGAAAAAGCGGCTGTTTTTCATGCTCATAAAATGATGATAGAAGATATGGAACTTGTAAAATCAGTTGAAAATTATATAGAAGAAAATAATTGTAATGTTGAATATGCTTTACATGAAGTGACGAAAAATTTAATATTATTATTTAAGCAAATGGATAACGAATATATGCGAGAAAGGGCAGCTGATTTACAAGATATAGAAGGAAGATTACAAAAAATATTATCAGGGAATGTAGAAGAAGATTTATCTCATATAGAAGAACCTGTAATATTAATTGCAGAGGATTTAACTCCTTCTCAAACAGCTCAAATGGACACTACTAAAATTTTAGGATTTATTACGGAATTAGGAGGCAAAACATCTCATGCAGGGATTTTTGCAAAAACTTTAGGAATTCCAGCTATTGTTGGAGTAAATAATAATTTATTAGAAAAGTTGTCCAACAATCAAAAAGTTGCTTTTGATGGAAGTACAGGGGAAATATATATAGATCCAACAAAAGAACAGTTACAAATTTTAGGACATAAATTAGATGAGCATAAGGAGTATATAAAAAAGATTAATCAAGTTAAAGGGAAATCTGCCAAAACTATAGATGGTTTTACCATAGAATTAGCAGGAAATATAGGAAATCCTAAAGAGGCAAAATATGTATTAGATAATGAAGGATGTGGCATAGGATTATTTAGAACAGAGTTTTTATATATGGGGAAAGAAGGCTTACCTTCTGAGGAAGAACAATTTAAAGCATATAAATCTGTTGCTACTTTAATGAAAGAAAAACCAGTAATTATTCGAACATTAGACATTGGTGGAGATAAACAATTAGATTACCTAGAAATGCCAAAAGAAATGAATCCTTTTCTTGGATTTAGAGCAATTAGATTATGTCTAAAAAAGGAAGATATATTTAAAACTCAGTTAAGAGCTATTTTAAGAGCTAGCGTATATGGAAATCTTAAAGTTATGTTTCCTATGATTTGTTCTATGGAAGAGCTGAATAAGGCAAAGGAATTACTAGAAAAAGCTAAATTAGAATTAGAAAAGGAGAATATACCTTTTAATTCTAATATAGAAATTGGAATGATGATAGAAACACCTGCAACAGCAGTTTTAGCAGATTTATTTATTAAAGAAGTAGACTTTTTTAGTATAGGAACTAATGATCTAGTTCAATATACTCTGGCAGTTGATAGAATTAACGAACATGTATCTAATCTTTATTCTCCTTATAATCCAGCAGTATTAAGGTTAATAAAAAACACAATAGAGGCTGCTAAAAATAATAATAAATGGGTAGGAATTTGTGGAGAAGCTGCTTCTGATCCGTTATTAATACCAGTGTGGTTATATTTTGGAGTTAATGAATTAAGCATGTCTCCTAATTTACTAATGGAAGCAAAATGGATAATTAGATCTATTTCCAATAAACAATTAGATGAAAATATTAGGAATATATTATTATTAAATTCAGGAAGTGAAATTAAAGAGGCTTTAATTAAATTAAATAAAGAAATATTATAAAAAACTGGCACTAATACTATTATAAAACTTAGTATTAGTGCCAGTTTTAAAAATTTTATTTATAAAATAAAAGGGAGATGCTTATGGTATTAGAAATGTTATTTATTAGGTTCTGCAGTAGAACCTCTAACAACTAAAGTAACAGGTACTACCATTTTGATATTTGGAAGATCAAATTTTTTAATTTTTGCATAAAGAGATAAAACTGCAGTTTTACTAATGGTTTGAACATTTGTATCTATTGTACTAAGTTGTGGAAAAACATATTCAGATTGTGATATATTATCAAAACCAATTATACTGATATCATCAGGGACTTTTAGTCCCATTTCATTTATTGCACGGATGGCTCCTAGAGCAGTAGCATCATTAAAAGCAAAGATAGCTGTAGGTAATTCTTTGTTATTAAGGATCATATCTTTCATATTTTCATATCCTGATTCTGCTTCCCAATTAGTAGATCTTTGGAATTCTTCATTAAATTCTATATTATTTTCTTGTAAAGCTACTTTAAAACCCAGTAGTCTATCCTGACAAGATTTATCTTTACTTAAACCTTTTAAAGCTCCTATTTTTTTATGCCCTAATTCAATTAAATGCTTTGTAGCTAGATATCCACCTAAAAAATTATCGGGCATAACAGTAAGTCCATTCATATAATCATTATTTACAACAACAAAGGGAATATTAGTTGAAGCTACAAAATCTATATGGTCTTTCAATATTCCAAAACTTGCAAATATTATGCCTGCATAAGTATATTTTTTTAATATTTCTTTAATATTATCATTAGGGCTTAGGGTTGAATATATAGTTTTATATCCTAAATTTTGCAAATCTTTTTCTATGTAATAAAACAAAGAAGCATAAAAGGGTTGAGTTAATCTGTCATTATTATTTTTTGTTTTAGCTAAAAAGAATAAAATAGTATCATTTGTTATATCATTAGAATTTTCAGTTACAACTTTTTTCTTTCTAATAACTTTAGCACCTACTCCAGGATGTTTTTCTATTATCCCGTCTTTTACAAGTAGGTCAAGAGCTTTTCTTACAGTTGTTCTCTCTACTGAATACATACTCTTTAGTTCTTTTTCACTGGGAAGCATAGAATTTACAGGAAATATATCGGTCAATATTTTATTTAAAAGGTCTTGATATACCGTTATATATTTGTATTTTTTTACATTTTTTTTAGTAGTCATATAAATAACCTTTCTAATATATTTTTTTTTATTATACAAAATATTTTTTTAAAATTCAAGTTTAGTACAATACATGATTAGAAACATGTTATTTTTAAAATAAATATTTTAATTAAAAAATAATTGTAATATTTTGGTAAAATAATTATTAATATTAAATAACTTTAGAAAATATTATGAGCAAAATTACAATATAATTATATAATTTAGTGCAAAATTTAATCAATGAATTTATTATAAATAACAAAATTATTATTGACACAAATAAAAAAATAAGCTATTATGTTTAAGGAACATGTTTTAAATACAAGTAACAATATTTTAAAGGAGATGTATCAGGTGTTAGAACTATTAAATAACAGACAAGTGTTTTATGGAGAAAATTCTATTGAAGAGTTACCTAATATTTTAGAAACAAATAAGCTAAAAAAACCGTTTTTAGTAATGTTTGATGAAACAAATCCTATTTGTAAAAACATAATGAAAAAATTAACAGATGCAAATGTTGAATTCTTCCCTTATACTGTAAAAACAGAACCAGATTTATTTATTATTAATGGAGGAAGAGATATTTACTTAGAACAAAAATGTGATAGTGTTGTTGCAGTAGGTGGTGGAAGTGTATTAGATGCTGCAAAAGCTATAGGAATGCTTAGTACTAATGGTGGACTTATAGAACAGTATCAAATGGAAGGGAAGCAAGTTACACAACCTTGCCCTATGTTAATTTCTATCCCTACAACTGCTGGAACAGGTTCAGAAGCTACAAAAGTTAGTGTTGTCACTAATAACTATAATAAATTAAAAAAGAGCGTTTATCATAATAATATGATTGCAGATATAGTAATTTTAGATCCTACTTTAACAGTTGGATTAAATAAAAAAATTACAGCTGCAACTGGAATGGACGCTCTAAGTCATGCTATAGAATCTTATGTTTCTTTAAATGCAAATTATTTTTCAGAAATGTATAGTTTAAAAGCAATTGAGCTAATTAATAAAAATTTAATTACTTGTTGTAATGAACCAGAAAATATAGACGCCAGAATGGGAATGCTTATAGGAAGTTACTTAGGTGGATGTGCGTTAGTAGCAGGAATAGGAATAGCTCACATAATAGCTCAGCCTGTTGGAGCTATGTTTAAAATTCCTCATGGAGAAGCATGCTCCATACTTCTTCCAACAGCTATGGAATTAAATCTTGAATATTCAACAAAGAAATATGCAGAGATTGCAAAAGCTTTAGGAGTATATGATTATAATAAATCCGACTTAGAAAATGGGAAATTAGCAATTGAAAGAGTTAAAGAAATCAGAAGTGCAATTAATGCTCCAGATAGTTTAACTCCATATTTACCTGAAAACTTAGATATGGACGAAGTATTAGAAAACATTAAAAATTCTACAGGTCACATAACATGTAATCCTAGACCAGTAGACAACGAATTATTAGTAAAAGCAATTAATATAAGTAAATAAAAATGCACAAAAAAATAAAAAAATATTGATTTCTATTGTTAGATATGCTACAATTAATTCGATACATGTTTTATTACATGTATCGAATTAATGAAAATAAATTCAAGGGGGATTTTTATGAAAATAAGAAAGTTAAAAATGATTACAACTTTATTTGTAATGGTAGCACTTATAACATCTTTGGCTGCATGTGGTAGTTCACAAAAAGAAGATACTAATAATACTAGTTCAAATGAAGGAACTGAACAAACAGAAAATAGTAATGTTCAAAAAGGTGAATTTGTACTCAAGATGGCATCTCCAAGTAACCTAGATGATAATAATGTAAAAGCTTTTTATTATTTTGAAGAAGAGGTAGAAAAAGCTACAGATGGAAGAATCGATGTACAAGTATTTGATAGTGGACAATTAGGAGACCATAAGGATTACATATCTAGTTTACAAATGGGAAGTATTCAAGCAGCAGAAATTAATACATCTGTATTAAATTCTATAGATGATTCCTTTATGGTTTTTGATTTACCTTATGTAGTAAAAGGGATGGACCATGCAAGAGAAGTAATAGAATCTGGTATTGGAGAAATATTATCTAAAAAACTTGAAGAAAAGACTAATATAGTTATAGGTGGATGGATGATTCGTGCTCCAAGAAGTGTATATAGCTCTAAAGGTCCAATTACTGATGTTTCAGATTTTAAAGGATTAAAAATCAGGGTTATGGATAGTCCAATTATGATTAGAACTATGGAATTATTAGAGGCTACTGCTGTACCAGTTGCAGCATCTGAAAGATATATGGCATTACAAACAGGCGTAGTTGATGCAGCAGAAAATGCACCAGCTATTATATTAGCTCAAAAAGAATATGAAGTAACACAATATTTATCTTTAACAGAACATTTTTGTACACCTAATGTAATTGCAATTGATAAAAATTTCTTAGATAGTTTACCAGAAGATCTTAGAACAATTGTTTTAGAAAAGGCAGCTGAAGCAGGGGTTTATGCTCAACAATTAGATGCAGAGAGCTTAGAAGAAACTTTAGAAGCTTTAGAAGCTGAAGGAATGACTATAGTAGAAGTTCCAGATAAATCTTCATTTATTGAAAAATTACAACCTCTATATGATGAATATGCAGATAAAATTGGACAAGATATTATAGATGCATTTATGAAATAAATAGAATTAAATTCTAGGAGAGAATTAAGTATGGGAAAAATAATACATATATTATATGACATTATAATTGAAAATGTAATAAAAGTAATAGGGATAATCATGGTATTAACTATTTTGTTACAAATATTTTCAAGAACTTTTATGAAAGTTCCATTTGCTTGGACTGAAGAATTATCTCGTATTACTTTTATGTGGTTTTGTTTTTTAGGAAGCAGTATTGCAATGAAGAAGAAAGCCCATTTAGGAATAGACTATTTTGCTAATAAATTTAGTAAAACAGCTAAGTTTATAAACGAAATTATCATATATATATTGATTGGATGTTTTGGTTTTGCGTTAGCATTCTATGGAATACAAGTAACTAAAATTATGCATAAACAATTAGCATCAGTTCTTAGAATTCCAATGTCATATTTCTATGCTGTTATTCCTATTACGGGCATTTTGTTTTTGATATTAGCAGTGTACTTTTTAATTGAAATGTTTAAATCAAAATCACATAAAATGTAAGCAATTTATAAAATCATTTATAATAATTTAATTAAGAAAGGCGAATAGTTATGGTAGCTTTAATATCATTTATTGTAATGATTGGTTTAATGTTTATTAATGTGCCTATAGCCATATGTACAGGACTTGCTGCAATGGTTGGAATGGCTGTTACCAATGGGGCTGTTCCTATGATTGTAAGCGTTCAAAGAATGTATGTAGGGATGGATTCTTTTACATTAATTGCAGTTCCTCTATTTATTTTAGCAGGAAGATTTATGGCTCTTGGAGGAATAACTACAGACTTAATAAATTTATCTAGAGTAATGGTAGGATTTTTAAGAGGTGGACTAGCTTATATTAATATTGTTTCAAGTATGTTTTTTGCAGGAATAACAGGATCAGCAACATCTGATACTGCTTCCGTAGGAGGAATTTTAATTCCTACTATGATTGATAATGGTTATGATAGAGATTTTTCTGTTGCCGTTACGGCAACATCTTCTACAATAGGAGTATTAATACCACCAAGTATTCCAATGGTAGTATACGGGGTTGCTTCTGGAGCATCTATTGCAAAATTATTCCTAGGAGGAATGATTCCAGGGATATTAGTTGGTTTAGCTTTAATGCTTGTTACATATATAATTACTAGACAACGAAATTATCCAGTAGATACTAAAATTCCTGTAAGAGATGCTATAAAAATAGTAATTAAAAGTATTCCAGCAGTAATGACAATCATTATTATCTTAGGTGGAATTATAAGTGGATTTTTCACTCCAACAGAAGCAGCAGGGATTGCAGCATTATATTCATTTCTTCTTGGAACATTATATTATAGAGAGCTTAAATTATCTGATATAGGAGGAATTTTTGTAGAAGTAGCTGTAACAACAGGAATGGTTGCAGTTATGATCGCTACAGCTAGTTCCCTAGGTTGGCTTTTTGCTAGCCAAGGAGTTCCTAAAATGTTAGCAAACTTAATTTTAGGAATAACTGATAATACATTCTTAATTCTTTTAATGATTAATCTTTTATTGTTATTTGTTGGAACATGGTTAGATTTAAGTCCAGCTGTTATAATTTTTACACCTATATTATTACCAGTTGTTACATCACTAGGGATTGACATAATTCATTTTGGAGTAATAATGATTATGAATTTAGCAATAGGGTTATTTACCCCACCTGTAGGAGTTTGTTTATTTGTATCTTGTGGAATAGCAGAAATAAGTATAGCAGAATCTATTAAAGCGTTTATTCCTTTTTTCTTAGCCATGGTAGCCGTATTATTATTAGTAACGTATTTCCCACAAATAGTTATGCTTTTACCTAATTTAATGACTTAATATAGAATAGGGGTTGTAATTATGCTTAAGTGTATACCTGCTAGTCTTTCACCAGAGCTAGTTAAGATTTTAATGGAAATGGGACATGGAGATGAAATTGTATTAGGAGATAGAAATTTTCCAAGTGCTTCACATGCAAAAAGGCTTATAAGATACGATGGAATGAGAATAAAGCCTTTATTAGAAGATATATTAAAATTATTTCCCTTAGATTATATAAAAGAACCGGTTACATTAATGAAAATTCCTCCAAATAGTGATTATAAAGGTGATATTTCTAATGAATATAAAACTATTGCTCAAAATGCAACGGAGGATTTTACAATTGATATTAATTATTTAGATAGACAAGAATTTTATGACAGAGCTTCAAAAGCCTATGCTATTGTAGCTACAGGTGAAACAGAAAGATTTGCAAATATTATTATTAGAAAAGGTGTTATAAAATAAAAAATTAAAATTTTATTTTAAATGGAAACGGGGATTTTAAAGCTGCCTGCAGATTAAATTTGCTGGCAGCTTTATTTAAAATGTATAAGAGAAATATATGAAAATGTTTAGAGAGTAAAGATTTATAAAATAAATATTGAATGGAGGAAATGGCATGAGAAGTCAAGAAATAAGAAAAATTGCTCCAGAAATGGACCCATTAAAAATAGGTATGGGTTGGAGTGTTGAAGATTTATCTAAACCTCAAATATTGGTGGAAAGTACTTTTGGAGACAGTCATCCGGGAAGTGTTCATTTATTAAATTTTGTAAATGAAGTCGTAGAAGGAGTAAATACTTCAAAAGGAAAAGCTGCACGTTATTTTGCCACTGATATTTGTGATGGTATTGCACAAGGGCATGATGGAATTAATTATTCTTTAGTATCTAGGGATACTATTGCTAATTTAATAGAAATACATGCAGGTGCGACTCCTTTTGATGCAGGAGTTTTTATCGCTAGTTGTGATAAAGCTGTTCCAGCTCATTTGATGGCTATAGGTAGAGTAAATATACCATCTATTATGTTAACTGGAGGAGTTATGAATGCAGGTCCTGATTTACTGACTTTAGAACAAATTGGGGTCTATAGTGCAATGTATCAGAGAGGGAAAATTACTGAAGAAGAGTTTAACTATTATAAACATAATGCTTGTCCCTCTTGTGGAGCTTGCTCTTTTATGGGAACAGCGTGTACTATGCAAGTTATGGCAGAAGCACTAGGATTAATGCTTCCTGGAACTGCGGTAATGCCAGCAACTAGTAAAGAGCTTTTAGCTATGGCTAAAGAAGTTGGAAAACAGGCTGTTAATCTTGCGAAAGAGGGAATGAAACCAAGAGAAATGGTGACAAAGAAATCCTTTGAAAATGCTATTATGGTTCATGCAGCTATTTCTGGTTCATCTAACGCATTACTTCATATACCTGCTATTGCTCATGAATTTGGAATAGAAATTGATGCAGATACTTTTGATAGAATGCATCGTAATGCTCATTATCTTTTAAATGTTCGTCCAGCAGGTAAATGGCCAGCTCAGTTCTTCTATTATGCTGGAGGAGTACCAATGATTATGGAACAAATAAAAAGAAATCTTCATTTAGATGTAATGACAGTAACTAATAAGACTTTAGGAGAAAATTTAGAAGATTTAAAGAAAAATGGTTTTTATGATAAATGTGATGAATATCTTAAAAAAATCGGTATAAAACAAACAGATATTATATATTCTTTTGATAATCCTATTAGTAAAAAAGGAGCAATATCAATTTTAAAAGGAAATCTTGCTCCAGAAGGTGCAGTTATTAAACATAGTGCAGTACCTAAAGCTATGTTTAAATCAATACTAAAAGCAAAACCTTTTGACTGTGAAGAGGAAGCAATAGCAGCAATTATAAAAAAAGAAATCCAACCAGGAGATGCTGTAATTATTAGATATGAAGGACCAAAAGGCAGTGGTATGCCTGAGATGTTCTATACTACAGAAGCCATATCTGCTGATGAAGAATTAGGTAGTTCAATTGCTTTAATTACAGATGGACGTTTTTCAGGAGCATCTCAAGGTCCTGCTATTGGACATGTATCTCCAGAGGCTGCTGAGGGAGGACCTATTGCTTTAGTAGAAACAGATGATTTAATAGAAATAGACATTGAAAAACGAATTTTGAGAATTGTAGGAATTAATGGGGAACATAAAACTCCGGATGAAATAGATAAAATATTAGAAGAAAGAAGAAAACTTTGGAAGCCAAAAGAGAAAAAATATACTTCAGGTGTACTTAAAATATATTCTGAACACGCCGTTTCTCCTATGAAAGGCGGATATATGGAATAAAAATCGAGTATGTAAGTATATTTGATATATGTTGATAGCATTCCTAACAAATACAACTAAGGTATTAATAAGACGGATAAAATATAAAAAAAGAGGACCTTTATTGAATATAAAGTATCCTCTTTTTTATGTATTATAAATTGTATAAAAATAATTTAATAGAAATTATTTTGATTAATGACGAGAATTAAATATAAAATTATAAATAATACTTTGAAATGCAATTGTCAAAATAGTATAATAAAATAAAAGATAAATAAAGGATTATAGTAATATTATTTAACAAAAGATAAAGAAAATTATTATATAAATTTTGAAAGGAGATATTTAATGAAAGAATATTTGTTAATTAAAGATATTGAAAAATTGCGTAATGAAAAATTAACGATTAGAAAATCTCACTTAATAAGATTATTAGAACAATGTAAATGGTATGAAAGTCAAAAACTTGCAAAAGAACATCCACCAACAAGTATTACATATATGGGTATGGCAGCAGCTAACTTAAGTTTAGCTTATTTATTGACTGAACAAGAACAATATTTAGAAGAAGCCAAAAGATGGATATTTACAGCTTGTAGATATGAAAGATGGGGTTATGGTTTTTTAGTTGATGTAGATTTAAGTGCATCATGGCTACTTTTTGGTTTTGGATTAGCTTATAATTGGATAGGAGATAAATTAAAACCAGAAGAAAAGCAAGAATTCCTTGACAAATTAATTCTTCAAGGTAATAAAATGTATAATTATGGAGAAGAAAATAGAGGAAATTGTTGGTCAACAGATTACTGGCAAAATCATAACTGGATAAATTATACAGGATTATTAACTACAGCTTACGCTATAGTTCCAGAATATAAAGAAGCTCAAAAGTGGATAGACACGATTAAAGATAATTTTGATAAAGTATTTAATTGGATGCCTCAAGATGGTAGTGATTATGAAGGAACTGGATATTGGAGATATGCTATTAATTTCTTATTAGCTGCAGCAGATTTAATTAGGCAAAAAGAAGGAATTGATTATTTTAATACTCCTTTCTTAAAAAATACATTTTATTTTAGATTATATCAATCTGCTCCTAATTGGGAGGAAAATGTAAATTTTGCGGATGTTCATGATACGAGAAGTTCAAATTCCATATCTGCTTATTATAAAATAGCAAGTGAATATAATAATGGATATGCTCAATGGTTTGGAAACTTAGTTAAAAATAAGTTTTTATTTAGAGAAGCATATCAAAGTAAAATATTCCCAGGTATTATGCCAGAAGCATTTTTAGAATATATATGGTATGATGAAACAGTTCCTGAAAAACACCCAAAAGATTTACCATTAACTAAATATTTCCCTGACTTAGGACTTGTAGTTATCCGTTCATCATGGGATGAAGATGCAATTCATTTTTCTATTAAAGCAAGTCCTCCAGGAGGAAAAGCTCAATGGGAAAAATCTTGGGAATTAGATCTAGCAAATGGATGGAGAACTCGCAGTTTAACTCATTATCATGTAGATTTTAATAGTTTTATTTTAATGGGATATGGTAGTAGATTAGCTATAGATGAAGGATTTCATAGGACATCAAGAGCTAAAGTGCACAATATGATAACAGTAGATGATACAGGATGTGTAGGAGAAAAAATATGGGACGAAGGAACCCTAGAAGACCCAGAATTATTTGATTTAAACTGTAAGGGTATCTATAATGTATGGAGAGATGTAAAAAAAGATCAAATTGCTTGTGTAGAAGATTATATTAGTGAAGACGGATATACTTTTTGTACATTAGAGTCTAGTAAATTATATTATCCTGAGATGCAATTAAATAGAAATGCAAGAAGAGTAATATATAGTGAAATGGGATACTTTATTTTACTAGATGAACTAAAAAGTGATATGGAACATAAATATACTTGGAGATTACATGGAGAACAATTTGCAAAAAAACAAAAAAGTGATAATTCATTTGTAATTAAAAATGGTACAGGAGCATTAAGCATATATCCTGTATTTCCGGAAAACGCAAAATATAATGTAGAACGAACAGTAATAAATGAAATAATGACACCTCAAAGGCCAGATGACATAAGAGAAATTATATTAAAAACTCTTTGCATTGAAAATGATAAAAGAGAAAAAAATATGTATTTTCTAAATGTTTTATATCCACATTCTAGTTTTGAATATGAACCTTTAGAAGTAAAACATATTAAGGGAAATGACTTTATAGGAGTTGAAATTAAAAAAGGTCAATTTATAGAAAAGTTTATATACTCAGAAAATGGCTCAATTAATTATAAAGGAATAAAAACAGATGCTAATTGGGTGTCAGTAATAAAAGAAGGAGAAAAAATAGTAAAATATGCTTTATACCAAGGAACTAATTTAGAAATAGATGGTAAAGAGGTATTTAAAAACCCTAATAAAACTAACAAATTTGAAATTATAAATAAATAATTATAAAAATCCTCCTTAAATTTGAGGAGGATTTTTATTTCATAGTTAACCCTATTTTTACAGCTTTAAGTATTCGTCTTGTGGCACTAGCAAGAAGAACATCGGAATTTTTAATAGCCTCATCAAGGGTCATTATAGAATTTATGGTGGGGATAATAGTATTAATTCCACAGTTATAAATATCTTCAGCACCCTTACCCATACTTCCAACAATTGCGATAACAGGGATATTTAATTTTTTGCAAACTAATCCAATACCACAGGGAACTTTTCCAAAGGCTGATTGCCAATCCATTTGCCCTTCTCCGGTAATAACTAAATCAACATCTTTTAATCTTTCTTCAAAATTAATAGTTTCTAACATAGTATTTATGCCAGATTGTAAAGTAGCATTTAGAAAAACTTTTAATGCTATACCAAGTCCTCCGGCCGCTCCTGCACCAGGGATTTCTTCATCAGGGAGATGCATATATTTTTTTAAGACTTTTTCATAATTAAGCATTCCTAATTCTAAATAGTCTTCAATATTTTTAGTAGCTCCTTTTTGCTTACTATACACTCTAGTAGCACCATTTTCGCCAGTTAAAGGATTTTTAACATCACACATTACAGTGAAATTAGTATCTTTAATTTTAGGGTGTAGATTAGAAATATCTATACTATGAATATCCTTTAGACAATCTCCTATTCCTTTTACTTCTTTTTTATCTTTATCAAGAAATTTTCCACCAAGAGCTTGTATTGCTCCAATACCACCATCATTAGTAGAACTTCCACCAATGGATATAATTATATTTTTATAACCATTATCAAGAGCGTATTTTATTAGTTCTCCCACTCCATAAGTGGTAGTATATCTAGGGTCTCTTTTAGCTATATCCACTAAATTTAATCCAGCAGCTTTAGCCATTTCAATTATAGCTAAATTTTTATTATCAACTATACCAATTTCTGTTTCTATTTTCTGAAATAGAGGGCCTGTGACTTCAAGTTTTTTCTTTTTTCCATCTAAAACAGATATAAGGGCATCTATAGTTCCTTCTCCACCATCTGCAACAGGGATTTTTACAATTTCACAGTTTTCAAATATTTTTTTTGCTTCATCAGAAACAATATCAGCGATATGTTTAGAACTCATACTTCCTTTAAAAGAATCTGATGCAATTAAAATTTTCATTTTATCACAACCTAACTTCTAGAATATATTTTTATGTAGATAATTTTATCAAATGTATAAGTTTATTTATATGTCTAGTGGGACAAAATTATAAATAAAAATTGTGTTTACTATACAAAATATAATTCTTAATTATAAAAATATATCAATAAAAGCAAATTATAGTATATTGTTATTATTTTTTTATTAATATATACTTACATTATTAATGTTTATAAGAGGGTGGATTATGAATACATTCACATATTTTAACGAAATAGCAAATCGTTTTATAGATAATCTTTCAGGGTATACGGATTATAATGTTAATATAATGAATGAAAAGGGAATAATTATTGCCAGTAAGAATAAAAAAAGAATAGGCTCATATCATGAAATATCCTATAAAATGATAGAAGAAAAGAAAGAAATCCTTTATGTAGAACCCAATGAAGAACACCTAGGAACAAAAAACGGTATTAATATGCTATTAAAATTTAATAATGAAATCATTGGAGTAATAGGGATAACAGGGATTCCAGAGGAAGTAAAAAATATAGCCTTAATATTAAAAATGTCCCTGGAAACCATGTTAGAATACGAATTAAGCAAACAAGTATTTTATAAACATAAAGCTTCAAAGGAATTTTTTATTAACTGTTTAATAAGAAGTGATGTGGGAAATGATGAAATATATGAATTAGCTAAAAGATTAAATTATAAAGATAATATATATAGAATTCCCATTATAATTAGATTTGAAGAAAAATTAGAAATAGAAATTTTAGAAGAGGGTTTAAGACAAATAAAAGAAAGCGGACTTCATTTAAGTCAAGATATATCCTGCGTATTAAATAATAGGGATATAGTTATATTTAAATCTTTTGAAATTGATAAAGATAGATTTTTTAAAGACTATAAGTATTTAATTAAAGAGTATTTATCTTCTTATTTGAGATGGGCTCTTAAAAATAATATAAATAGTAAATTTTATGTGGGGTCTATTCAAAATAAGTTTGAAAAGTATTCTCACTCCTATTATCATGCAAAATGGTTAAGTAATAATATAAAAACAACAAAAAAGGGGATATTTTTTTATGAATATCTTTCAGATTTTTTTATTTCTAGGATAGCCTTTACAGATGTTTTATCTATATTTGAACCTTTAAGACAATTCATAGATGAGAAAATAGAAAAAAATATAATAGATATTATTCCAGTATTAAATGAAAATGATTATAATTTTAAAAACTCCAGTGAACAGCTTTTTATTCATAGGAATACCTTAAACTTTAGACTTAATAAAATTAAGGATTATTTTTCATCTAATCCAGTTAAAAATAATAGGGAAAGAGAATTTTTAAACTATTTATGCTATTACTTATTGCATATATAAAAATAATAATTGTATTTATTACCATACTAATTAAGTAGTTAATAAATATCTGAATAAAAATATAAAATATCTTTATACTAATATTAAAAACTAGATTGAAATGGGATGAGATTTATGAACGAAGATACTATTAAACTTTTAAGGGAATGTAATGCAGGATGTAAATCTGCTACTAATAGTATGGAACAAGTAATTTCTCATATTAAAGATAAAGGGCTTAAATCACTTATCAATAAATATAATGATAAACATATTAAAATAGGAGATAAATGTCATGAGATGTTAAATGAATGTGGAGAAGAAGAAAAAGACCCTAAGTCTATGGTGAATACTTTTTCTTGGCTTACTACAGAAATGAAATTAATGTTAAAGAATGATGATGATAAAATTGCAGAATTAATGATTGATGGATGTAATATGGGAATTAAATCTGTAAGTAGATATCTTAATCAATATAAAAATGCCTCTAAAGAAAGTATAGAGTTAGCTCATAGACTTGTAAAAATAGAGCAGGAATTTATGAATGATTTACTTATTTATTTATAGATTTTGATATTATATATAAAACTCTTCTTTACAAAATATTAGTTTTATTTGTAAAGAAGGGTTTTTATATTTTAAATATAATATTTAAAAATAATAAATTTTGTTCAATATTATTATAAATAAAATGATATAATAAAATTAATTAAAAAATATAAAGTATTATATAATTAAAATTATAAACAAAATATTTGAATGAAAGGAGAAAAATATGTTTCAAGGAACAGATAAAATAAATATTAATAGTAAGGAAGAATTTTACAAAGAACTAAATACATATTTAAAGGGAATAATTGCTGATGAAAAAGATTGGCTTGCCAATATATCTAATGCCTCTGCCCTATTATATCAATTAATGGAGGATATTAATTGGGCAGGATTTTATTTATATAAGGATGAAGAATTAGTGT
Organism: Defluviitalea phaphyphila; assembly: GCF_001466305.1. Classification (GTDB taxonomy): domain Bacteria; phylum Bacillota; class Clostridia; order Lachnospirales; family Defluviitaleaceae; genus Defluviitalea_A; species Defluviitalea_A phaphyphila. The sequence continues at coordinate 125,391 of NZ_JWID01000001.1, read as the reverse complement.
TAGGGCCTTTTCAAGGGAAAGTAGCTTGTGTAAGAATTCCTTTAGGAAAAGGAGTATGTGGTACTGCTGCGAAGACAAGAAAAATACAAGTAATAGAAGATGTACATGAATTTAAAGGACATATTGCTTGTGACCCTATTTCAAAATCAGAAATAGTAATTCCTATTATAAAAGATGGTAAGTTGATAGGGGTGTTAGATATTGATAGTCCTATTAAAGCTAGATTTGATGAAAATGATGCCAAGGGCTTAAAAGATTTTGTAGATATTTTAAATAGACATATTGATTGGCCAGAAAAATTTTAAAGAGAAGAAATATTGTGTAAATACTAATAGATAAAATGTAAATTTATATAAATGGATAAAAGGAGCAATAGAAGTAAATGATTGAAGATTTATTTATAAATGCATCAATAATAATTGCATTTATAGCCATATTAAATCAAGTTTTTTTAAAAGAAAATAGAATTAATAAAAATTCTTCTTTGATACTTCAAATTATATTTGCGATTCTAAATAGTATATTAGGAATTATATTAATGTTATATAGTGTGAATGTTATACAAGATGTTATTATAGATTTTAGAGGTGTAGCTATTACTTTGTCCGCATTATTTGGTGGCTTTATATCAGCTATTATTACAAGTATCATAATAGGGATATTTCGTATAATATACTTTGGTGCAACAAATCCTTCTATTGTAGCCTTTATAGATATGATAATAGTAGGAATATTATTTCCTATAATTATAAATAAAACTAAGACTTTGAGAAATAAATGGCTTAATACAGCTTTGTTATATAATATTATTGTTACTATTTCTTGGGCTATATTAATTCCTGAGTATCATTATTTAATTGAGATGAATATTATATTTTGGATTATGAACTTTATAGTTAGCTTTATATTATATAGATATATTGAATATATTATAGCTTCTAATGAATTATTAGCTAAGTACAGACTTGAATCAACAAAGGATTTTTTAACAGGCTTAAACAATGTAAGAAAATTTGATGAAGTTTTCAATTCTATTTGTAATAGGGTTATAAAAAATAAAGAGCAATTATCTTTATTATTTATTGATATAGATTTTTTTAAAAAAGTAAATGATACATATGGACATGCTGTAGGAGATATGGTTCTAAAAGAATTAGGAAAGATATTAGTAAAAAATTGTAGGGATTTTGATATAGTATCAAGAAATGGAGGGGAAGAATTTTCAGTTATGTTAATTAACTGTTCGTCTAAAAAGGCAGTAGATATTGCGGAAAGAATTAGAATAGCTGTTAAAAATCATTCTTTTATAACATCTATAGGAAAATCTATAAATATAACAGTTTCTATTGGTGTAGCTAATTATCCAGAAACCATTAAAGATATAAATGAAATAAAAGAAAAAGCAGATAGTGCTTTATATAGAGCAAAAAGAACAGGAAGAGATAAAGTGGTATTATATGATAATGAATGTATAAATTGTGTTGAGTAGGGATTTGATAATTCATTGACATGTATTATAGAATATATTATAATTTATTAGTAAATTTAATAAATGGTGATGGAGTTCACCTGAATCGCATAATGCTAATGACTCCTACAAAAAATATTAATATTTTTTGTAGGAGTTTTTTATGTTTTATGATTAGAAAGGAGAAATATTATGGCTACAAGTTTAGCAGTAATTTTATTATTAGGATTACCAGCAAAAAGAATATTTGAAAAGTTAAGATTACCAGGATTATTAGGAATGTTAATATTGGGGATTTGTATAGGACCTTATGGGTTTAATTTACTGCAAAAAGATATGATGAATATATCAGAGGATTTAAGGGGAATTGCTTTAATAATTATTTTAATTAGAGCAGGCCTTGGGATTAATAAAGATGATTTAAAAAGAGTTGGAAGTGCTACCCTTAAAATGAGTTTTATCCCTGGCTTAATAGAAGGTACTTTTATTATGTTTGCTTCTATGAAATTTTTAAATTTTTCATTTGTACAAGGAGGGATACTAGCTTTTATTATAGCTGCAGTTTCTCCCGCTGTGGTAGTTCCTTCTATGCTTAGATTGATGGAAAATAATATTGGGATGAAAAAAAGAATACCAACATTAATATTAGCAGGAGCATCTATTGATGATGTTTTTGCTATTACAATATTTAGTGCTTTTTTAGGAATTTATAGTGGTTCTAAAATAAATATTGGGGTTCGACTATTAAATATACCTTTATCCATTATATTAGGAATTATATTTGGAGGAGTTATTGGACTTATACTGATAAAAATTTTTAAAATATATCATTTAAGAGATACAAAAAAGGTATTATTAATACTTGGATTAGCAATACTACTTAATGAAATAGAACATATACTAAAATCTAAATTAGAGATAGCATCTTTATTAGGAGTAATGACTATTGGATTTGTGATAATTGAGAAACTTCCTGAAGTAGGAAAACGTTTATCTAATAAATTTAATAAAATATGGATATTAGCTGAAATCTTATTATTTGTGTTAGTCGGAGCACAAGTAAATATTACTGTAGCTTTAGAAGCTGGGAAAATAGGATTTATAATAATATTAGTAGGATTAATAGGGAGAAGTATAGGAGTTTTAATAGCTTTATTAGGCAGTGAATATAACTTAAAAGAAAGATTATTTTGTATTATTGCTTATATTCCAAAAGCAACAGTTCAAGCTGCTATTGGAGGACTCCCTTTAAGTTTGGGAGTAGAAGGAGGAGATGTGATTTTAGCTATTGCAGTATTATCTATATTGATAACTGCACCATTAGGAGCGATTGGAATTCATTATTTATCAGAAAAGTTATTAGAAAATAGTATAAATTAATTTAAAATAATTGAAATTGAAAATATAATTAAATTTTATAAAAATTATATAAAATATATTTAAAAGTGTTTAGTAATTTAACTATTATGCCTAAGAGATTAACATAAAATTATTTATATATTGCAAAATTTTAAAGTATTTTAAGAAGAATAGAAACTTTGGTTTTTTGACATAATTAAATTAGAATGTTATAATTTTGGCATAGGATAGAGACATCTTTGGAATGAGTTTAGAGTTGTCAGTTGTAATAATAAGAAATAATATATAAAGGAGAGAAGTATGGAGTTAGAAAATTTAAGTAAAAAGCTACAGTCAAGAAATTTTAAAAAGTTTGGATTCGACATGAATTTATTTGTGTCTTTAGTATCTGCTTTTTTAGTTTTAGGATTTATAATTTTTACTATTGTAATGCCAGATAAATCTGCGACAATTTTTAGTAATATCAATGATGTTCTTAATAAACAGTTTAACTGGTTATATGTATTAACTATTAATGGAGCATTTATATTCTTAATAGTTATAGGACTTTCTAAGTTTGGCAGAATACGTTTAGGAGGGTTTCAAGCTAAACCAGAATATAGTAATTTCTCATGGTATGCCATGTTATTTAGTGCAGGAATAGGTATTGGCATATTTTTTTATGGAGTGGCAGAACCTATTTATCATCTTAATATACCACAAGAACTTAGTACAGGGTCTACATTTGATAATTTTAAAGTTATGTATATGCATTGGGGAGCTCATGCATGGGCAATTTATGGATTAGTGGCCTTAGGATTAGGATATTTTTCTTTTAATAAAAAATTACCATTTTCTCTTAGAAGTCTTTTTTATCCATTGATAAAAGATAAGATTTTTGGTATATGGGGAGATATAATAGATGTTTTTGCAGTATTGGCAGTATTATTTGGACTAGCTACTTCTTTAGGACTTGGAGCTCAACAAATTAACTCAGGTTTAAATTATGTATTTGGTATCCCAATGGATTATAAAGTCCAAATAACTTTAATTATAATCATAACATGCATTGCTACTCTATCAGTTGTTAGTGGAATATCAAAGAGTATTAAATTTTTAAGTCAAGCTAATATGTTTATTAGTGGAGGGTTATTATTTGCCATTTTATTAATAGGACCTACAGTATATACTTTGTCCACCTATTTTTCATCTTTTGGATTATACATGAAAGAATTTTTTAATATAGGACTATTTACAGCAGTTAAACCTGATGATGTTGCTTGGCAAGGTAATTGGACAGTGTTTTATTGGGCATGGTGGATAACCTGGACTCCATTTGTAGGAACTTTTATTGCTCGTATTTCTAAAGGAAGAACTATTAGGGAAGTTGCCATTGGAACTGTAATTATTCCTACTGTAATAATTACATTTGCTATGACAATACTAGGAGCTTCAGGAGTTTATACTAATAAGTTATACAATGGAGTAATAGAAAAAGCCATTAATAGTGATATAGCAACTTCAATGTTTGAAATGTTTAAATACTTAAATAATTCATATATTATACAGATGGTATTATCTTTTGTAGGAATTATAGCGGTAGTTTTATTCTTTGTAACCAGTAGTGATTCTGGTTCTTTAGTAGTTGATAATTTAACCAGTGGAGGAAAAGAAGATTCTCCAAAAACTCAAAGAGTTTTTTGGGCTGCTATGGAAGGACTTATAGCTTTATCAGTTTTATTCCTTGGAGGAAAAGTAGCCTTAAAAACCCTTCAATCAGCGGTAATTATTACGGCACTACCTTTTTCAATACTTCTTATTATTATGATGTTTTCATTAATTAAAGAATTACAGATAAGTTATAAAAAACATGAATTTAATACAGTTATTAGATTAAAGAAAAGACTTAAAAAATTGATGGTAATACAGAGTATAAATAATGTTAAATAAAATAAGTTGATATAAAAAATCCAGTAGAAATTAAATGTACTAATATTTCTACTGGATTTTTATTTACTTTAGTTTATAAATTTTATCTGATTTTTATATAAAATTACTTAGATAATCTAAATTTACATTTGAATAATGGTTGAAAAACTATTTAACCCAGTTAGCAACTTCTTCTATAGGTCTTCTTGTTTTTGGGAACATAGGTGCTTCGGGATTTCTATATCCAAAGGCTACCATAACTCCTACCCCAAATTCTTCTGTGTTGATTATATTCTCTTCTTTCAGAATATTTTCGATTTTTTCTCTGTCAAAGCCTTCTATTGGGCAGGAGTCAATACCAATAAAAGCAGCAGCAGTCATCATATTTCCTAAGGGGATATATACCTGTTTACAAGCCCAGTCAAATAATTTTCTATCATCGGTTAAATCAAAATCATTTTCTTGAAAGTTTTTATAAAACTTTAATTTCATATCAAGAATATCTTGTGGCAATTTTTCAATTTCTTCTGCAATGTATTTAATGTATTTAGAATCGGGTTTTAAGGAGTTTGCTTTTCTTACCATAAGAAGAACGAAGTGACTAGCTGTGTCTAATTGCTTTTTTGCACCCCATGCAAATTCTTTTAATTTTTCCCTTATATTCATATTTTGAACAATTACAAATTTCCATGGTTCCCAACCAAAGGAACTTGGGGAGAGCCTTCCTGTTTCTAAAATAAATTCAAAATCTTCATCAGATATTTTCTTTTTAGGGTCAAATTCCTTACATGCAAATCTAAAATTATAAGCTTTTAATAATTCAATTTTTTTATCCATGGTATTTCTCTCCTTTTGTATTTTAAAATAAAGAGTTTTAAATTTAGTTTTATAAAAAATGTTATTTAATATTCTATATTTTTATCTTTACATATCTTTTACATTTTAGATGAATTATCAGTAAAAATATTCCAAATTAACTTTTGGAATATATTCTAAAGTTAAATAACAATCAAGTATTTATGATGTAACTGTATGTCTATATTTTAAAGGAGAGATACCATGTATTTTTTTAAAAGCAATGGTATAGTAATTTTGATTATTATATCCTACTGATAATGCTATTTCTAATATAGATAAGTTAGTATTTTTTATTAATTCTTTACTTTTTTCTATTCTTATGTAATTTACAAAGTCAGAATAAGTTATACCAGTTTCTTTTTTAAATAAATAACTCAAGTAGTGTTTATTTAATCCTAAAAATTTTGCCATGCTATGTAGTCTTAAATCCTTATCATAATTATTTTCCATATATTTTATAGCTCTTTTTATATGAAAATTACATATTCTGTCACTAACTATCATCGTTATATATACCTCCTAATTATCATATGAATAATATTTAAAATAACTTAATTTAGTTATAAAAAACTAAATATATTTAATTTTTTATATGAGATAGATGCTATACTAATTAAGGGAAAATAAATAATAATAATTATCATTTTCATATCAAATTATACTATAAATTTATTATTTTGCAACTATGGGAGTAATGAGTGTTTTAAAATTAGGAGGTTATATGAAAAATAGATATTTAATTTTTATATTAATTGCTTTGTCATCAATATCATTATTTATTGGAGTTAAGGAAGTATCTATAGTAGATTTATATCATTTAGAATTAGATAGTATAGAGATACTTTTTTTAACTAGGATTCCTAGACTTATTAGTATCATTGTAGCAGGAATAGGTATGAGTGTTAGTGGTCTTATAATGCAGCAGATAACCCAAAACAAATTTGTTTCTCCAACAACTGCAGGTACTATTAATTCTGCTAAACTTGGAATTTTAGTTTCTTTAATGTTATTTTCATCACAAAATGTTATTTTAAAAATGCTTATAGCATTTTTGTTTGCTTTATTAGGGAGTTTTTTATTTATGGGAGTTTTGAAAAAAATAAAATACAAAAACACAATAATAATACCCCTTCTTGGAATAATGATGGGAAATGTAATAGACTCTATAACAACTTTTTTTGGATATAAATATGATTTAATTCAAAACATATCGGCGTGGATGCAGGGAAATCTTTCTATGATTATAAAGGGAAGATATGAGCTTTTATACATTAGCATACCGTTGGTATTTATAGCTTTTTTATATGCTAATAAGTTTACTATAGCAGGAATGGGAGAAGAATTCTCTACTAATTTAGGTTTAAAATATAACAATATAGTAAATTTAGGGGTTACTATTGTGGCATTAATATCTTCTATAATTGTTATTACCGTAGGACAGATTCCTTTCTTAGGTCTTATAGTGCCTAATATTGTTAGTATATATAAAGGCGATAATTTGAATAAAAATATTTTATCTACATCCTTATTTGGAGCTATATTTCTTTTAATTTGTGATATTATATCCCGGGTAATAATATATCCCTATGAAGTATCTATAGGACTTACGGTAGGGGTAATAGGAAGCTTTATTTTTATTTATTTACTTATAAGGAGGAACAAATAATGAAAAATAAAAGAAAAATAGGATTCCTCTTTATTATATTAGTAATATTAATAATATTTTTCCTTGTTATAGGATTAAATAGTAAAAACTTTGAATACGCTTTATCAAGACGTATACCTGAAATAATTGGAATTATACTAACGGGAACATCTATAGCGTTTTCGTCGGTGATTTTTCAAACTATAACTAATAATCATATATTAACACCAAGTGTATTAGGTTTAGATTCTTTATATCTTTTTATTCAAACTTGTATAGTGTTTATATTTGGTTCTAATTCTTTAATAAGTGCCAATCCAATATGGAATTTTTTTATGGCTGTAGGATCTATGATTTTATTTTCCATGATATTGTTTAGATTTCTTTTTAGTAAAGAAAGCCATAATGTATTTTTTATAGTGATAGTTGGAATGGTTCTAGGAACCTTTTTTCAAAGTATTTCATCATTTATGCAATTTATAATAGATCCTAATGAGTTTTTATCAATACAAAGTAGTATGTTTGCAAGTTTTAATAATATGAATTCCAAAATTTTATGGATAGCGTTTCTAGTAGAATTATTAGTGTTAATTTATGTTTACAAGCTTTTACCAAACCTAGATGTTATCTCTCTAGGAAGGGAAAATGCAATTAATTTAGGAGTAAATTATAAAAAGGTTGTAAAAAAGATGCTTGTTGTTACAGCAATATTAGTATCTATATCTACAGCCTTAGTAGGACCTATAATATTTTTAGGGTTATTAGTAGTTAATCTTACTAGAGTATATCTAAAGACTTATAAACATTATTATTTAATTTTAGGTTCTATGTTAATTGGTAGTATTACTTTAGTTGGTGGACAATTAATTGTTTCAAGGGTAATGAATTTTGCCACCCCTATTAGTGTAATTATTAATTTTATTGGAGGAATTTATTTTATACATACCTTATTAAGGGAGGGTAAAATGTGATAGAAGCAAAAAAATTAGTAAAAAAATATGGAGATAATAAAGTTGTTAATGATGTTAGTTTTAAATTAAAAAAAGGAAAGATTACTTCTTTTATAGGACCTAATGGAGCAGGAAAGAGCACTATATTGTCTATAATAAGTAGAATTATAGGAAAAGATGAAGGAGAAGTTTTTATAGACGGTAAAGAAATAAGTTCTTGGGATACTAAGGAATTAGCTAAAAAAGTAGCTATTTTAAAACAGTCTAATCATATTAATATAAGACTTACTGTTAGAGATTTAATAAGTTTTGGACGTTTTCCTTATTCAGGGGGAAAACTTACATCTAAAGATTGGGAATTAGTAGATGAAGCCATTAGATATATGAAACTTGAAGATATACAAGATAGATATTTAGATCAATTAAGTGGAGGACAAAGGCAAAGAGCTTATATAGCTATGGTTATAGCTCAAGATACAGAATACATACTTTTAGATGAACCTCTTAATAATTTAGATATGAAACATTCAGTAGATATTATGAAGACTTTAAGAAGATTAGTTGATGAATTAGGGAAAACAGTAGCTATAGTTATTCACGACATTAATTTTGCTTCCTGCTATTCAGATTATATTGTTATTTTAAAGAATGGAAAAATTGCTAAGGAAGGGGAGGTGAAAGAAATAATAAAGAGAGAAATTTTAGAAGATATTTATGATATAGGATTTGATATATATGATATCAAAAATAATAAAATATGCGTATATTATTAATTAAAAAATTTACGAAAGAGGGAAGAAAATGAAGAAACTTACTATTTTATTATCAATAATTGTAATTTTTGCCTTAGGAGTTATGGGGTGTAGTTCTAATACTACAGAAAGTGTAGAATCTATAGAAGTAGAAACTACAGAAAATATAGAATCTAAAGATGATACATCAGCTATAGAAACTAAATCTGAATCAGAACCAGAGACAATTACTATTAATCATAAATTAGGAGAGGTAGTAGTAAATAAAAATCCTAAAAATATAGTTGTTTTTGATTATGCTACAATAGATGTTTTAGATGAGTTAGGGATTGAAGTAAAGGGATTGCCTAAATCTAATATACCAGCTTATTTAGAAAAATTTAATGATGATAAATATGTAGATGTAGGAACTTTATTTGAACCTAATTTTGAAAAAATATTTGAATTAGAACCAGAGGTTATATTTATTTCAGCAAGACAAGCAAAACTATACGAAGAATTTTCTAAAATAGCACCTACTGTATATTTAGAGCTTTCAGGAGCTGACTATATAGATATCATTACTGATAATTTTAATATTTTAGGAGAAATTTTTGATAGAGAAGATTTTATTGAACAAGAATTAGCAAAAATAAAAGAAGATATAGAAGATATAAATAATAAGGTTAAAGAAGAAGATAAAAATGCAATTGTACTTTTAGCTAATGATGGTTCAATGAGTGCCTTTGGAGAAGATTCAAGATTTGGTATGATTTATACAGAGTTTGGATTTAAACAAGTAGCTGAAAATATAGAAACTAGTACCCATGGACAAAATATTTCCTTTGAATATATATTAGAACAAAATCCAGACTATATCTTCATTGTTGATAAAACAGCTATTAGTGGTGGAAGTATAAGTACAAAGGAAATGTTTGATAATGAAATAGTTAAAAAAACTAAAGCTTATAAAAATGATAATATCATATATGTAGACCCTGAAGTTTGGTATGTATCACCAGGAGGTTTAAAAGGAACAAAAATAATGCTGGATGAAATAAAAGCTGCTATAGAAAAATAAAATAAGTATTTTTTATAAAAAGGAACTCTTTTTAGATTTGAAAAGCTAAAGAGTTCCTTTTTATAAATTATTATCTTTAACAAAAGTATTTTTATGCAATATTGATATAAAAAAATATTTTAAAATATATATTAATATTAATATATATTTAATAGTAATATATTTTTATTATATTTAGATACATACAATATGCAACTTGACAAACAAATTAGAATTATGATACAATTTTTTAAAAGCGAAATAAGTGTGTGTATGCGTAATAGATAATTATATGTAATTATAGAGTTATATATATATTATTTTATATAATTATTTTTATTTTATTGTTTCAATTATCATAAATATATATAGTTAAGGAGTGTGATTATTATAAAAACTTAATAAATAATTTAAAGCTAAAAATTTTACTAACTAAATGTTAAAAAAGGGGCTTTTAAAGGGGGATAAGAAATGAAAAAGTTTATAAGTCTTATGGTTTGCTTAAGTTTAGTAGTTTCTCTTTTCTTTAATCAAAGTTATGTAATGGCAGCAAACTATGAAACTTATGATGGTTTTAAAGTTTCAGAAGAGCCAGTATTACCGGAAAAAGAAGTTCATCCATCTTTATGGTTTACAAAAAGTGATATTCAAAAAATTAAAGAAAAGAAAAATGAAGATTCATTTACAGCTGAATTATGGGAAGAAATTTCTAACAGTCCTTATTTGACTATGGAAATACCAACAGATATTCCTAGTGCTACTGATAGTGATACGGATATACATAAGTATTATGGGAATATGTCAAGAATAGCAAAATATAATGCTTTTATGTATTTGATGACAGGGAAAAGTGAATATAGATTAAGGGCTACTGAAGCTTTAAAAAGAGCGTTTGATGGTCCTATATATGAAATGGACCCTACAGTTTCAGGAAGTGGAGTAGACGAAATTTATAGAGCTGTTTGGGCTCAAAATTTTGCAACAGCTTATGACTGGATTCAACCATACTTATCAGATGAAGATGATGAAATTATTAGAGAACGTTTAGCAAAAGAAGCTCAAGTAGTATATGAAAATTTATACACTTGGGGTCCAAGACCACATAACCATTTATCTAAACCAGCTTGGGGATTAGGTACATTAGCACTTACATTATCTGATCATCCAGATGCTTCAAAATGGTTAAATCGTGCCTTAGAAGCAGCAAATACCAATACTTTGTATTTCTTTAATAAAGATGGTCATTATAGAGAAGGTGCACATTATTATGTTTATTCATTGGTAAATTTAATTCCATTTTTATATCATTATAAAAATGTGTCTGGTGTAAATTATTTCCCAGAATATAAAAATATTTTTGAATGGGCAGTTAAAATAAGAAATGGAAGAGGATGGATGCCAAATGTAGAGGATTCATGGATAAAACCTGCTCCAACACATATGGTGGCATCTCAATATAAAGATACAGATACAGATTTACATTCTACTGCAAAATTGGCAAATATTTTACAATGGTCTTACTTTAATACAGATTTTAGACCTTGGGAACCAGATGGCTCTTACACAGGAGCATCCTATGATGATACATGGGATATAGACCAATATTTAACATATGATAGTACTATTGAACAGATTAAGCCAGATGTTTCAGGAACAGTTTTTATGAATAATAGTGGGCAAACAGTTTTTAGAAGTGATTGGAATTTTAATAATCCAAATTCTCGATATTTGCTTTTCCAAGGGGTAGCTGAAGCAGATAATCACTATCATTATGATCATTTAAGTTTTATCATCCATGCAGAAAATCAAATGATGGCAAGTGATTCTGGATATTCTAGAAATAGTTATGGAGAAGGGATAAGAACTAGCTGGTATTTAACAGCTGAAGCACATAATGTTATTACTGCTAATGGAGAGCATCCAAAAGATGTAAGCGAAAATACTACTCCTGTATCACGTTATGATATGGATACTGATTTCTTTGATTTCCAAGAAAAAGAAGCAGTTTATGATGGATTTACTTTCCCAGAAAAGAATTCTTATGATTTTAGTGGTAAACAAATTCGTGCTATTGGTTTCCCACGACAAGATTATTTTGTAGTAGCAGACCAGTTATTTAGTGATAAAGAAGTGCAATATGATTTATATTTACATGGTGGTCGTGGAGAAATGTCTGGAGAAGGTAATTATCGTCTTTGGACTTATGAAGATGATAGATATGGTCAAGAAGCAAAAATGGCAGCTTGGGTATTTCCTTCTAAAGAATCTATATTTATAGATAAAGAAGGAGAAGTAAACTATGAAGCAGGAGCATTTAATAGTTATGGATATTTAAATGCAAGACAAATAGCAAAAGATACTATGTTTATGCAAATTATAGTTCCTCTTTCTAAATATGCTGATATTCCAGAAGTAGTAGATTTAAGTACAGATGATGTAGTAGGTGGAACTGTAGTAAAAGATAATGAAAAAGATACTTTTATGCAACAATTAAACAATGCTGAAAATTCTTTGGGAGATATTACAACAGATGCTACTTTTGCATATACTAACGAAAATTCAAATAATGAGTTACAGCATTTTTCAGTAAGACAAGGAACATCATTAGATTATAAAGGCGAAAATATTTTTGTATCAAATAAACCTATAACCTTTGCATTAGATATTAGTGATGAAACTCAATATAAAGGAACAATTGCTGCTTTAAATGAAACTGTAGAATTAAGAGTTAAAAATCCAGTTGGAGTACCAACAGAATCAGTGGTAGTTAATGGTGAAAATATTGAATTTAGTGTAGAAGATGGATATACTGTTATTCAAGTAGCAGAAGGTGGAGATATAAATATTAATTTTGGAGAAGGAGTAGCTCCAGAAGTTCCAGAAGTAAATGTTAAAGTAAATGATAAGAAGGTTAAATTAACTTGGGAAGCAGTTCAAGCAGAAGAGTATGTAATTAAAAGAGGCACAGATGAATCAAATTTAGAAGAAATTGAAATTGTTAAAGAAAATGAATATATTGACTTAGATGTTGAAAATGGAAAAACTTATTTCTATAGTGTAGAAGCAAAAAATGCTTATGGAACAAGTGGAGATTCTAAGATTATAAAAGCTACACCAGAAGCTACAAAAGCTCCACAACAACCAACTAATGTAAAAATTACTTCAAGCCAAAATCAAGTAACTATTGAATGGGATGAAGTTGATAATGCTTATAAATATGAAGTAAGACAAGGTACAAATCCTTCCAACTTAAGTGTAGTAGCAACAGTTTCAGATACTAAGTATATAGCTAAAGACTTAAAAGCTGGAACAACTTACTATTTTGTAGTAACTGCTATTAACTCTAAAGGAAGTGCAAAATCTGAAGTTATAGAAGTAAAACCAATTTTAGATGTATTATCTGCTCCTGAAAATGTACAATATTCTGTTGGAGACGGTAGCGTTGTTATAACATGGGATAAGGTATCTGGAGCGGAAGGTTATACTATTAAGAGAAGTACAACAGGAAATAATTATGAAGTTATTGCTAAAAATATTAAATCTAATATTTTTACAGATTCATCCTTAGATAATGAAAAAACATATTATTATATAATAACAGCAGAAAAAGAATTTGCCCAAGGAGAAGATTCATATATTTTAGCAATTAATGGAGATGTAAATGGAGGACATATTACACACTTAGTTGAAGATGATATAGCATATATTGAAGCAGAGTATGCAACATCAGTAAATGGATTTGTTAATGCATCACAAGCAGAAGCTTCTAATGGACAATATATTACTGCAGTAAATGATGATGCTATGGTTACTTATGAAATAAATGTGCCATCTAGTGGTCGTTATAATATTCTTCTAAGAACAAAAGGAACTCAAAATCTTAATGTAGCAATTAATAACGAAACACCTATTGCATTAAGTAGTTCTAATAATGGATTTAATTGGGGAAAAGTTATAAGTGGAATTTACTTAGAAGCAGGTAAAAACACAATAATTATAAAAGCTTCTAAAGCTGCTAATATTGATAAGTTGGCAATTTCTAATGATTTAGATTATATACCAACTGGAGAAGGTAGCTTAGCAGTTAAACCAGTTATGGGAATTGGTAAACCACTTAACTTTACAGCTACTCGTGATGGAGATAAAGTTAATTTAGAATGGAATGCATTAGAAGGTGTAGAAAGTTATAATATTAAGAGAAAAGGAATAGAAGATGATAACTATAAAGTAATTGCTAGAAATGTAAAAGGCACAAGTTTTGAAGATACTAATGTATATAAGAGTTTAGGGTACTCTTATGTTGTAAGTGGTAATACAGAAATAGGAGAAACTCAAGATTCCTTAGAAGCAGTAGTTGAGCCTATGACTAATGATACTATCTTATATCCAACAGATGATACTTATGTTGAAAATAAATCTTCAACTGTAGATAGTAATTTTGCAACATCAAAACAATTGAAGTTTAAAGGAACTTCTAAAGGTAGTGACGATAGAATAGGATATTTAAAATTTGACATTAGTAATTTTAAAGGAGAGATAGATAAAGCTTATATAGAACTTGAAGGAAAAACTAGTAGTTCCTCTGAAGTATATCCACCAATTGATATATCTATACATGGTTTAACAGATGACACATGGTCAGAAACAGATTTAACATGGAATAATTCTCCAAACCATGAACCAGGTTCTGCAAAAGTTGTAGGATTAGGAGAAACTGCTACATTCCTAGGAAAAGTTACTGTAAACTTTGGAGAATATCATAAAGTTGAACTAGATATTACAGATTACATTAAAAATCATTCTGATAATAAAGATGGAATAGTAGCTTTAATGATATCTGACCAAGATCAAAATAATGCTTATGGTTGGTTCCGTTCAACTCAAGAAACAAGTGAAGACACATATCCAAAATTAATTTTAGTAGGGAAAACTGAAGAAATTGTATTACCAGATACTCCTGCAAATATTCAAATAATATCTGCTAGTAAAACTCATACAATAACTTGGGATGCAGTAGAAGATGCAGAAGAGTACATTGTAAGAAGAAGTATTAATGGATATGATTTTGATGTTATAGCTAAGACTAAAGAAACTACTTATACAGATAATGATGTAATTAATGGAATACCATATTATTATACTGTAAGTGCTGTAAGTAATGGATTAGAAAGTGATCCTACTTCAGTTATGATGGCTAAAACTAAAGTAACATTGAGTGATAAAAAAGTTTCAGATATTAAAGATCTAGAAAGTGATTTAAACAGTGAAGGTTTAGTAATCAAATGGAACAATCCAGAACAAGATATAGATGCAATATTAATTTACAGCGAAGGAGAATTAATTGATATATTAGATGGCAATGCAACAGGACATACAATACAAGGAGTTACTTATAATGATGATTATAAATTCGTCATCAAAACTGTAGATGTACAAGGAAATCAATCAGAGGGAGTAGTAGTTGAAAAAGAAATAGTAGAATCTGGAGGACCAGTACTATTAATTCCAGTAGCTGTAACAGACAGTGAAAATGACGGAAATGTTCCAGAAAATACATTAGACGGTGATCTATCAACAAGATGGTCATCAGAAAGTCCATCAGAAACAACAGCACAATGGATTCAATACGACTTAGGAGAAGTAAAAGAGATTGGATATTTAGGTATAGCTCTTTCTAAAGGAGACGTGAGAAAAACAAAACTAGAAATTCTAGTATCAGAAGACGGTAATAATTGGGTTACTGTTTACAGTGGTAAGAGCAGTGGAACTACTACAGATATGGAAGCTTATCTATTCTCACAAATAGTAAAAGGTCGTTATGTAAGAATCAATGGTTATGGTTACTATAATTTATCTGATGGATCTTATGGAAAAGGCTGGACTAGTATAACAGAAGTGCATATATATGCACCAAATCCAGCAGGACCAGTATTACTTCCAATACAATAGTAATAATAAAAAAAGGGTGTGATAATAAATCACACCCTTTTTTATAATTTTTTATTTAATTATTCAAATTGTTTCGCAGCTTCTTTTAAAGTATCAATTATTTTAATATGCTGTGGACAGTTGGATTCACAAGATTTACAAGAGATACACTCGTAAGCTTTACCCCATTTTTTTATAAGTTTAGAATAATTATTTCTAGATTTTTCAAAATTATTGTAAACTTTATATGTATTATAAATTGAAATAATTTTAGGAATATTTATACTTTGTGGACAATCTTTTACACAATATTGACATAATGTACAGGGGATAGTTTTAATTTTTAAAAGTTCTTTTTGTACTTTTTGAATAATTAATTTTTCTTCTTCATTTAATGGTTTGAAATTAGAAATAGAATTTATATTATCAATTAGTTGTTCCATATTAGACATACCACTTAATACAGTTATAATTCCATCTAATGAAGCAGCATAACGTAATGCCCAGGAAGCAATAGAAGCTTTTGGATTGGCAGATTTTAAAATATCTTGTATTTGTGGTAACATAGAAGCTAGATTACCACCTTTTACTGGTTCCATAATAATTATAGGTTTATTATGTTTACGAGCTACTTCATAACATAAACGAGATTGGATTTTTTTATCTTCCCAATCTGCGTAATTAATTTGTAGTTGTACAAATTCTGTTTCAGGATGAGATGTAAGAACTTTATCTAAATATTCTGCAGTATCATGAAATGAAAATCCAATATGTTTTATAAAGCCTTTTTTCTTCATATCTTTTATAAAATCCCATGCCTTGATTTTTTCAGCATGAATTATTCTATCACGATTAAGGGCATGTAAAAGATAAAAATCAAAATAAGAAGCTCCTGTACGTTCTAATTGTATATTAAATATTTTTTCAAGGTCTTTATAAGTTTTACATAGTAGAACAGGCATTTTGGTTGCTAATTGGAAAGACTCTCTTGGATAACGTTTTACTATAGCTTCACGAACTACTACTTCTGATTTACCATTAATATAAGGATAGGCTGTATCAAAATAAGTAAACCCTTTTTCCATAAAGTAATCTACCATAGATATAGTTTGTTCCATATCTACTTCTTCTCCAACCATTGGTAACCGCATTAATCCAAATCCAAGTTTTGGAATAGTAAATTCAATATGTGAATTAGCCATAATAAATACCTCCATAAAATATTAATAAAGGGGGAATTAATAAAAATGTAATATTATCAATAAAGTTCATATATAATTGTAATTTAAAAAGAATTATTATTCAATGATTGAGAAATATTAATTTTGTTTTTAAATTAGTTTAAAATATATATTATAATTTATTTATTAAAATAAGATTATTTTTAAAAAATTTCAAATTTAAGTTTAAAATAAGGAATAAGTATTTTTGTCATTTCTACATATAATACAGATTATATTCTAGTTAAAAATGGATACATAGATAAAGCTATTAACGTTCTTATTAAAGAAGGTTATGAAATTTTAAGATAAGATCTAATTAAATTTTTTATTTATAAATATATTGGGAGGGAAGAAATTGATAGATGTTAAGTTAAATACTTTTATAACCCTTTCGCAAGTAAAAAATTATACGAGAACTGCTGAAATTTTAAATTTAACTCAGCCAGCAGTTTCCCAACATATTAAATTTTTAGAAGAATATTATAATGCCAAACTTTTTAAAAAAAATGGGAGAGAAATAGAATTAACTGATGAAGGAAAGATATTATTTAAATATGCAAAGGAAATAAAAAACTTATATAGAACTGTTAAAACAGAAATAAAAAATAAATCAGGAGTTTTAAAAACATATAATATAGGAGCCACTATGACTATTGGAGGATATGTACTTCCAGAAATTTTGGCGAAGCATAAAAAGATATATAAAAACATTACTTTACTTTTACAAGTATATAATACTAAAGATATTATAGAAAAATTATTAAATAGAAAACTTGATTTTGCCATTGTAGAAGGACCTTTTGATAAGAAAAAATTTAATTTTAAAAAGTTTAAAGAAGAAGAATTGGTGTTAGCTGTTTCTTCAAATCATCCCTTTGCAAAACAAAAGGTTGTAGATATAGAAGATGTTATAAAAGGAAATTTAATTCTAAGAGAAAGAGGTTCTGGAACTAGAAAAATATTAGAAGACAAACTTATTAATATGGGTTATGCTTTAAAAGATATAGATAATTATATGGAAATAGGAAGTATTAGTGCTATTAAATCATTAGTTGAAAAAAATCTTGGATACACGATAATCTCAAAAGAAACAATAAAAAAGGAATTAGAAATGGGGAGTATAAAAATTGTACCTATTAGAGATTTACATATAGTTAGAGAATTTAATTTTATATATTTAAAGGATAAAAAGGAACAATTTATTGATGAATTTATAAGATTTTGTATTAAAGAAACGATATCATAAATATATACTATTTATTATAATAATTAAGGGTATTTTTAAATATATTGCATAATAAAAAGCGAATGTAAAAATAAAAAGTTTATAATTTAGTGAAATTTCATAAAAAATATTGACATGTGATATGTAAAATGATATTATTTTTATATAAGGAAATCGATTTCCAAACAGAAAGGGAAAGATGATGAAAAAGAAAGTAACAATTTATGATATAGCAAAAGAATTAAATTTATCTCCTAGTACAGTTTCCCGTGCATTAAGTAATTCTACACATAGGGTTAATCCTAAAACAAAAAAGTTGATAGAAGAAACTGCAAGAAAAATGAATTATTATCCTAATACTATTGCTAGAAGTTTAAAAACTAATAATAATTACACAATAGGAGTGATTTTACCCTCTATATCCAATCCATTTTATCCATCAATAGTTCGTGGAATGGAAGATGAAGCAATTCTTAATAATTATTCTATACATATTTGTAGCTGTGATAGAGAAGAACAAAGAACAGATAAATATTTAGAAACATTAATTGGGAATAGAGTAAGTGGAATCATTACTATTTATTTAGATAATATGCCTAAGACACTAGAAAATTTTATTCAACGTGGAGGGAAAGTATTATCTATAGGGACCAAAGGTCAACCCTATCCAGAATATCGAAATTTGGGGGTGATATGTTTTAATAAAGTCAATGAGGCTTATATATCTACAAAACATTTATTAGAACTAGGGCATCGTAAAATAGCTATGTTTTTATCACCTATTACTAATCGCATTCGTAAAGATAAACTAGAAGGATATAAAAGAGCGCTTGCAGAATATGGAATAACAGATTATAAAAAATATCTTTTTGTTAGTGAAAATGAAAATTTAACAGATTTAGATTCTGTTCCAGATTGTAATACGGGAATCAATTGTGCAAAAAAAATGTTAGCAACTAGTAAAGAAGTTACAGGGATTGTATGCATGAATGATTTAGTGGCTTTAGGAGCTATGTTAGTACTTAAAAATAATGGATATAAAGTTCCAAAAGATTATTCTATTATAGGTTTTGATGATACATTTTTTTCTAATTTAATTGACCCTAAAATTACAACTCTTAAGATTAATAAATATGAATTAGGGAAAAAAACTGTACAATTATTATTAAAAATGATAGAAAATGATACAACTAAAATTTTCGAAGATTATTCAAAAAATGTGAATTTGATTATTAGAGAGAGTACGGATATCCCTAGACAAAATTAATATATATTTTTGCATTTTAGGAAATCGATGTCCTAAATTAATAAAAATAATCTAGATGATTAATACAGTATTTATTGATAATCCGAAAAATATAGATTTTATAAATTAAAATGAAAAATTAACGTAATGTTTTATAGAATAACTTCAAATTTAGTTTTAAAAATATCAAAAGTTTCTTTCATTTAAGTTTACAAAACGAAAAAATGAGGAAGGAGTATTAAAATGAAAAAGACTATCTTTACTTTGTTTTTGATTTCAGCATTGATACTAATGTTATTTACAGGGTGTAATAATAAGGAAGAAACTACTGCAAATTCAACAGAAAGTAATATTGAAACACAATCTCAAGAACAATCTCAAGACCAGTCTTTACAACAAGAAACTATTGTGTTAAAACTTGCAGATAATCAACCTCTTGAAAGTCCATTAGCACAAGCAGGACAAAAACTTAGTGAACTTGTGGAAGAAAAAACTAATGGGGCTGTTAGGATAGAAGTTTATCCTAATGCTCAATTAGGAGAAGAAGCAGAAACTACTGAACAAGTAAAAGCTGGAGTATTAGATTTAGCAAGGGTAAATGTAATACAATTAACACAATATTTAAAAGAATATGAAGTATTCACACTTCCTTATATGTTTTCTAGTGATGAGCATAGATGGAGTGTAACAGATGGAGAAATTGGACAATCCATTAATAAAAAATTAGCTGAAGAAACAGGTATTAATGTTTTAGCTTTTCTTGATTCTGGTTGGAGATGTTTTTATACGAAAGAAAAAGCTACTTCTTTAGCAGATTTAAAAGGAATGAAAATTAGAGTTATGGATTCAGCAGCTAATGTTAATATGATTAAATATTTAGGAGCAACTCCTACTCCAATGCCATATTCAGATGTTTTTACAGCTCTTCAAACAGGAGTAATAGATGGAGCAGAAAATGATTATGTTAGTTATAAAACATCAGGACATTTTGAAGTTGCAAAATACTATATGGTAGATAGACATACTGCAGGATTTGGAGTTTTTATAACTAGCGATGCTATAAAAGAAAAATTAACTGAAGAACAGTATGAGATTCTTCAAGAATGCGCTAAAGAGGCTGCTGAATGGCAAAGAGAAGCTATGGTTAAAGAACAAGAAGAATGTAAGGCAGATGTAATAGAAGCTGGTTCAACTATTACAGAAGTCGATATGACAGAATTTCAAGAAGCAGTTGCTCCAATGTATGATGAATATGAAGATTTAAAACCAATAATAGAAGAAATTAAAGCAATGCAATAATTTTAAGTTAGTAAGGTTTATCCAGTAATTTCTAATTATTGGATAAACCTTTATAATTAAATGAAAGAAGGTGTATTATGGACTACATTGATAAAATTATTTCAAAATGTATTGACTTGTTTAGAAATTTTTGTTCTGTTTTGTTAGGAATTATGTTAATTATTACATCTCTACATGTATTTTTTAGATATGTTATGAATAGTCCTTTAATTTGGTCAGAAGAAACCTCTTTATTATTATTAATATGGTTTGGTTTCTTTTCTATTTCAAATGAATTATATTATGAAAATCATATAGCTATTGTTATGTTTTATGATAAGTTCCCTAAAAAAGTGAAACAAATTTTAGATATAATAAGACATCTTATAATTACTATATATTCTGTAATTATGACTAAATATTTATTTGTGATAACCATGTCTATTGGTAAAAATAAATTACCGGTTAGTGGTATTCCTAAAATATTTATGTATATTCCAGTAATTTTAGCAGCTATAATGATGTGTTTATATAGTATTGTATTATTTATTAATTCGATAATAAATATTATTCGTAATAATAGGAGGGAAGAATTGTGGGATCAGAAACTATAGGAGTTATCATGTTATTTGGAATTTTAGCACTCTTAATGTTTATAAGAATACCTATTGCATTTTCATTAGGGATTTCAAGTCTGATCACAGCACTTTTTTTAAAGATAGATTTATTTCTTTTATTTCAGAAAATGGTTACTTCTTTATATAATTTTGGATTTCTAGCAGTTCCTTTTTTTATAATATCTGCTGCTATTATGACTGAAGGGGGTATTAGTGATAAGTTAATGAAATTTGCCAATGTATTGGTAGGAAGAATCAGAGGCGGAACAGCTATGGTGAACATAGTAGTAAGTATGTTATTTGGTGGAATTTCTGGTTCTTCAGTTGCAGATGTATCATCCATTGGTGCATTATTAATTCCAGCTATGGAAAAAGAAGGGTATGACAAAGATTATAGCGTAGCTGTAACAGTAACCTCATCTATCCAGGGTATTATTATACCACCAAGTCAAAATATGATTTATTATGCAATTGCTGCAGGAGGATTATCTATCAGTGAATTGTTTATGGCTGGATATATTCCAGGAGTTTTACTTGGGATTGTACTTATGATAGTAGCTTATTTTGTAGCAGTAAAAAGGAATTATCCAGTAGGAGATAGATATTCTATGGGAGAAGCTATAAGAGCTACAGTTGATTCAATTTTAGGATTAATAACTATTGTTATTATTATAGGTGGTATTGTAGGTGGAGTATTTACTCCTACAGAATCAGCTGGAATTGCAGCAATATATGGTCTTATTATTACTACTTTTGTTTATAGAACAATGACATTTAAAAAATTAAAAAAAGTATTTGTATCTTCTCTTAGTTCATTAGCAACAATTATGGCGGTTATTTCTATGTCTTCTATGTTTGGATATATATTAGCATATTTGAAAGTTCCTGCAATGATTTCTGAAGGAATGTTAAGTATAACAGATAATCCTATATTAATAATGTTAATGATTAATATTATACTTTTAATAGCAGGAATGTTTATGGATATGAGTGTACTTATTTTTATGCTAACTCCAATACTATTGCCCGTTGCGACTCAAATAGGTTATAGTCCTATACATTTTGGAGTTATTATGATATTAAACTTAGGAATTGGATTATGTACTCCACCAGTAGGAAATTCCTTGTTTGTAGGATGTGCAATCGCAAAACTTCCAATAGAAAAATCAATAAAAGCATTTTTACCATTTTATTTAGCTATATTGTTATTATTAACTATTATTATAGCATTTCCACAATTATGTTTATGGCTTCCATCTAAAATATTATAATAAATTTTAAATAATATCAATTTTAATAAGAGTATACTATAATATATTAACTACTTTTTAAACAAATCAGAGGAGGTCTGCTAATTCAATGCAAAAAGAAGACTTATATGAACCCTTGTTTTCAAAAGGAGAACGAGTTTGGCGTACGTATGTTGGTGGTAAAAAAATAGATGAAATGATGGGAAAAGAAAATATTGAGGATAATCATTTTCCAGAATTATGGATCCTCTCAACTGTACAAGCTAATAACAGTCAAAGGGAAGGTATAATTGAAGGAATTTGTAAAATACAATTAAATAATGAAGAAGTCAGTTTACTAGATTTAATTAAAACATATCCTGAAGAAATGCTAGGGAAAGAACATAGTAAAAAGTTAAAAGGAGAAATGGGGGTCTTAGTAAAAATTATAGATTCTAAAGAGAGATTGACTATACAAGTACATCCCACAAAAGAAAAGGCAAGGCAATATTTTAATTCTGATTATGGAAAAACAGAGTGTTGGCATATATTAGATACAAGAGAAGATGAAGAAGAAGAACCTTGTGTGTATATGGGATTTAAAGAACATGTTACAAAAGAAGAATTTATAAAATGTTTTGAAGAACAAGATTTAGAAAAAATGTTATCCTTTTTACATAAAATAAAGGTAAAAAAAGGCGAAACTTATATTATTCCTGGAGGATTACCCCATGCTATAGGTCCAGGATGTACTTTAATTGAAATTCAGGAACCTACAGATTATACATTAAGAGTTGAAAAAACTACACCGGCAGGTTACAAAATAGATGATTTATCTTGTCATCAAGGCATAGGCTTTGAAAAAATGTTTGATTGTTTTAATTATGATGGGAAAAGTTTAAAAGAGATAATTGATTCATATAAAATACCTGAAAGAAAAAAGAAAATTAATGATAATGAATTAATTACTCTTATAGACTATGAAAATACAGAATGTTTTAAAATGGAAAAAATAGTAGTTAATTCTCAAATTGACTTAAAAGGAGAAAATGAATTTTATGGTATCTATATACTATCTGGTTTTGGAAAATTGATTTCAATTAATGGAGAGAGATATATAAATGCAACTGATCAATATTTTATACCCTCTGTATGTAAAGAATTTACCATTAAAGCAAAAGACAAACCAATAGAATTAATTAAATTTTATGGTCCAAAGATAAAATAAAAATTAGTTTTTTCATTTGTAGATGGAACGGGGTTATTATATAAAAATATAAATATAAAATTTTTATTTATGAATTATTTTATGATACGAGGGTAGCTTAACCTTACAGATAAATAGTTTTTCTATTTACTGTAAGGTTTTATTTTATAAAATTATAAATGGCATTTGACAATAACATAAAACAATCATATAATATAAATAGCATATGCTAATAACTAAAAAAGAGGTGTTAAAGGTGTCTAATTGTGATAATTGTCCTACAAAAGATAATTGTACAACACAAGGAGAATGTATGATAGAAAATAGTCCATACAATTCTGTAAAGAAAATAATTGGAGTAATGAGTGGGAAAGGAGGGGTAGGAAAATCAACGGTATCGGCTCTTATTGCAGAGGAGTTAAGTAAAAAAGGATATAAGGTAGGAATTATGGATGCGGATATTACAGGCCCTAGTATACCAAGACTTTTAAAGGTAAAAGATAAAAAAGCAAAACCACATGAACTAGGGATTTTGCCAGTTACTACTGATACTGGAATTAAAGTTATGTCTCTTAATTTACTTATGGAAGATGAACAACAGCCTGTTATATGGAGAGGACCTCTAATAGCAGGAATGGTAAAACAATTTTGGACTGATGTTTTATGGGAAGACCTTGATTATTTAATTATTGATATGCCACCAGGAACAGGAGATGTTGCACTTACTGTTATGCAATCTATTCCTATTAATGGAATAGTTATGGTATCAGTTCCTCAAGATTTAGTATCTATGATAGTAGCAAAAGCAGTAAATATGGTTAAAAAAATGAATATACAAGTTATTGGAGTAGTTGAAAATATGAGTTATATTTTATGCCCAGATTGTAATAAAAAAATTAGAATATTTGATAGCAAAAATACAAAGGAATTTTTAGAAGGATTAGATTTAAAACTTCTTGGAGAATTACCTATGTGTCAAGATATAGCGAATATAGCTATGGAAGATAAAAGTAAAAGTACGGAGGATATAGATGATACTATAAAAAGTATTACTGAAAAGATAATAACTTCAGTGAATAAAAAATAAAGGGGAGATGTTTTATGAAAATAGCAGTTTCTTCTATAGGAAAAAATTTAGATGATATGGTTGATATAAGATTTGGAAGATGTAATTATTTTATAATTTATGATACAGATAAAGGGTTTATAAAAGCCATTGCAAATAGAGGACAAGTATCAGGAGGAGGAGCAGGAATAGCTGCAGCTCAGCAAATTATTGATGAAGATGTAGACGCTGTAATTACAGGAAATATGGGGCCTAATAGTTTTAATCTTTTTAAAACTTCTGATATAAAAGTTTATTCTTGTGGAAGCATGAAGGTTGAGAGGGCTATAGAATTATTAAAAGAACAAAAATTGGAAGAGATATCGCAAGCAGGCCCTGCTCACGCAGGAATGGGAGCAAGAAGGGGTTTTAGAGGAGGAAGATAAATTGAACATAGCTATATTAAGTGGCAAAGGAGGTACAGGAAAGACTACTATATCCACTAATCTTGCAGTTATGGCAGGAGGGAATTATATAGACTGCGATGTGGAAGAACCTAATGGATTTATATTCTTAAATCCTTCAGATTTAAAAAAAGAAGAAGTAAAAGTAGATTATCCAGTTATTAATGATAATAATTGTACTTTGTGCGGAGATTGTGCTAAAGTATGTCAGTTTAATGCTCTAGTAAGAACTAAGAAAAATATTATTCTATTTGATAAACTTTGCCACAGCTGTCATGCTTGTAAGATAGTTTGTAAATATGAAGCTATAAGTTTTAAAAAGAGAGAAATTGGGATAATAGAAGAAGGTAAATACAATAATATAATTTGTAAAAGAGGGATATTAAATATAGGAGAACCTATGGCAGTACCAGTAATAAAAGATGTATTAAAAGACCTTCCTAATGGTATAAATTTTATAGATTGTGCTCCAGGTACTTCTTGTAATGTGGTAAATTCTCTTTCATATGCAGATGGAGCGATACTTGTAACCGAACCCTCTGCTTTTGGATTACATGATTTAAATATGGCAGTAAATTTGGTGAGAAATTTTCATATACCTTTTGGAGTTATTATTAATAAATATAATCCTAAAGATAATAGAATTCAAAAATATTGTCAAAAAGAAAATATAAAAATATTAGGAACTATAAATTATAGTAGAAAAGTGGCAGAAACATATTCTTCTGGGAAAATGATTATAGAAATAGAAGAATATAAAAAAGCATTTAAAGAAATAGTTAAGAATTTAAAGGAGGTGTTCCCTTGGAACTAACAGTAATAAGTGGAAAGGGTGGCACCGGTAAAACTACAATAGCATTATCATTATCTGAGCTGGCTAAAGATGTGGCTAAGGCAGATTGTGATGTGGATGCTCCTAATCTATATCTTTTTCATAAAGGAATAGATATAAAAAAAGAAGTTTTTTATGGAGAAAAAAAAGCAGTTATTAATAAAGAAATTTGTAACGGATGTAAGACTTGTGAAAATATATGTCGATTTGATGCTATAGAAAATGGCATAATAAATTCTTTTAAATGTGAAGGATGTGGAGCTTGTGTTTTAGTTTGTCCTCAAAATGCCATTACTTTAGAAGATTATAAAACTGCTAATACTTATATAACAAAAACTAAAAAAGGTGTTATTTCAAGAGCTGATATGGAGATAGGTGCTGAAGGCTCAGGGAAATTAATTACTAAACTTCGTCAAAATATAAGAGAGGTTACAGAGGATAATACCCTTATTATTATAGATGGTTCTCCAGGTATTGGATGCCCTGTAATTTCATCTATTACAGGTAGCGATGCTGTACTTATTGTTACAGAACCAACTCAGTCAGGAATGGAAGATTTTATAAGGGTAATGGAACTTTGTAATCATTTTGGAATTCTTACATTAGTATGTATAAACAAATATGATATAAACAAAGTAATGTCGGAAAATATTGAAAAATTCTGTGAAGAAAATCATGTGCATTTGGTAGGTAAAATTCCTTATGATGATACAGTTATAAAGTCAATTAATGAATTAAAACCTATTATTTATTATGAAAATAGTATGGCTAATAAAGCTATAAGAAGTATGTGGGAAAATATTAAAGAACATATAAATCAAATAAAAAATAATTTTTAAGAAGGAGGAATTTAAAAATGAAAATAGCAGTTGCTAGTGAAGGAAAAATGGTTAGTGGACATTTTGGACATTGTGAAGGATTTACAGTATATGAAGTAGAAGAAAATAAGATAAAAAATAAAGAGTTTGTTAAAAACCCAGGACACAGACCAGGATTTTTGCCTAAATATTTAAATGAATTAGGCATAAATGTTATAATTTCTGGAGGTATGGGTGAAACAGCCCAACAGTTATTTAATCAAAATAATATAGAAGTAATAGTAGGAGTGGAAGGGGTTAGTGATGAAGTTATAGATAAATATTTAAAAAATGAATTAAGATCAACAGGAAGTGTATGTAGGGAACATCAACATGCAGGACACTGTAATGAATAGTTAAAAAGGTATTTATGAGCGGGGGGATAAATAATATTTTGATAGTAGAATATTATGATAAAATTAAAAAAATAATAGAAAAACATGGATTTAAATTTACAAAACAAAGAGAATTAATTATTAATGAATTTTTTCTTGCTAATAAGCATTTAAGTGTGGAAGAGATATATGATAGATTAAAAGGGACGAATATTGGTCTTGCTACAATATATAGGAATGTAAAAATATTTAGTAATATGGGAATAATAAAAGAAATTGTAGTGGATGGAGTAAGTTATTACGAATTAAAAATGTATAGTAAAAAACCCCTGCATATACATTTTAAATGTATCCAATGTCATGATATAATAGATATTGATGAAAAAGATATTTCCTTAGAATATTTGAAATTAAATAATGTTATAGAAGACAAGAATGAACTGGAAATATATGATATTAATATAATGCTTATTGGATTGTGTAAAAGATGCAGGGAGGTAAATAAATGCCAAGGCCAATAAAATGTAGAAAAGTAGAATTTTTCCCAGAAAATACTTATTTTATACCATTAGGAAAAAGAAAATGTGACATAGAAGAAATTATTCTTAAAGTTGAAGAACTCGAAGCTATGAGATTAAAAGATATTGAAGAACTTAATCAAGAAGAATGTGCGAAGAAAATGCAGGTTTCAAGACAAACTTTTCAAAATATTATAGATAGTGCAAGAAAAAAAGTAACTATAGCTTTAACTAAGGGAAATGCAATACACATAAGTGGAGGAAACTATACTTTAGGTTCATGTAAATTTAAATGTTTAAATTGTGGAGAAATTTATGATTTAAATGATGAACATAATAGACATATTTGTCCTCACTGTGGTTCTAAAGAAATTATTTGTCAAAAAAGAAATAGATTTTGTCATAGATAGATAAATTTTTACAGGCCTCATAAAAGAGGCTATTTTTATTTAAGAATATAGATAAAAAAGTAGGTAAATAAAAATTAAGGGAATATATTAAAAAATAAATATCCCCTTAGAACTAAAAAATTGTTAATTATCTATACCTACATCTGACGAAGTTAAAGGATATATAACAATATCGTCAGAAGAAAATTCATCGGCTCCTACATCAGCTAAAGATCTTGACTGTCCATCCATATCTATTGTGACATATGAATAATTTCCAACAGAGGAATCTATTGATACACTATCTTGTTTTAATCTATAAAGTCCATCATTACTTAATTCTAATTCAACTTCTTCTACAAATTTAATTTCATCATCAGTTATAGAAGAAAATGTGATAATATCTCCAGAACCTGATACTATATTTCCTTCATATGTCATATTTACTGGTTCATTATACTCTGCAATGGCTTCATTTTCTGAATTTACAATTAGATTATTAGCAATGATACAATCAGAAGGAGCATAAGAATAATTTGTACCTATTTCTATACCATAATCACAGTTTACTATTGTATTATTAACAACTTCAGCTCTGTATACTCTAAAATGTTTATTTAAAGCTCCACTAGTGTCAACATCTCCACCATCTAAGATTATAGGTGCAGAGTATCCACTACCAGTTAATCCTTCCATATAATTATTATATATTTTATGGTCGGAACCATAAACACGAATACCACCAGTTCCTTCTTTACCTTCTCCAAAGAAGAAATTCCCATATACTTCATTGCGATTACCGTGTCTTAAACTTACTACTCCTTGACAAGATCTAAAGGTATTATATCTAACTATATTATCGCAAGTTTTAATAGATATAATTTCAGGGTCACCATCACATTCTTCAAATAGATTATATTGAATAGTTGTATAGCCACTTGATTCAGACATTTCACTCCAACCAACCCGGATAGCTTCCATTTCATTATCTGCCCGTGGACCAATGTTATAGAAATAATTATATTCAATAACATCATATTGAGAAGAAACACAAGAACCATGATCATCTTCATTTGTTCCATCAATGGTAATAAAATTTCCAAGTTTTGTTTTTTCATCAAATATATTATGATCTATTTGATTATAACCACTGTTTTCTCCATAAATTCTAATCCATTTTAAAGAATCCGTATCTTCTTCATTTAATCTTATATGATTATTTGTTAAACGTATATGATTGGACCCCTCGATTTTAATTTCTGAATCTGTATAGATTCCAAAGCCTTTAAAAACAATATATTCACATTCATAAAAGTGTAATTGTCCTTCATCAAAGGTTGCACCTAATGTATTTTCAGCAGTTATTGTAATAGGAGCATCTTCTGTTCCAATTTTATTTTTAATTTTAAAAGCTTCATAACTTCCATCTGCCACAATAATTGTATCACCTGGTACAGCATTATTTACCGCATCTTCTAATTCATCATTTGTAGATACATATATATTATTTGTTTCAGTAGAAGTAGCGTAAACATTCATTTTTTCATTAAAAGTACTTAGAGTTAAAAATAAAATAAGAATAATAGTATAAAATTTTCTCATTTTTGACCTCCTTTATTTATAAAAATATACATTTACATTATATGATTTCCAATAAAAATTTTGATTAAAAATTGAAAAATATTAAATTTTAAATAAATAAAGAATTAAAATAAAAAATTGTAATTTTAAATAGAAAAATTATAAATATGTTGACTAATGAACAAAAATTAAGTATTATAAAAGTAACATATGATTAAAAATGAATACGTTCATATGAGTTAAGGAGGAGAAGATTTGAACTTAATACAGATTTTAAAAGCTCTTTCTGATGAAAATAGAATAAGAATATTAAATCTTTTAAAATATGGAGATTTGTGTGTTTGCGAGTTAGAAATTTTGCTTAGTATGAGTCAATCAAATGTGTCAAGACATCTAAATAAACTAACTAATGCTAAAATAGTAAACCATTATAAAGTAGCAAAGTATGTATATTACAAACTTAATGAGGATACTATAAAAGAATATCCTTTTATAAATGAAATATTAAGTCATAATACTTTTAAACTTGAACCATATAATAAAGACTATAAAAAATTAAAAAGATATAAAGATAGTGGAGTAAGTTGTGATGATTTAAAATGTGGAAAATTATATTTTAAATAAAATTATGGAGGTATTATAATGAAACCGAAGGTGGCTTTTATATGTGTGCATAATTCTTGTAGGTCTCAAATGGCGGAAGCTTTAGGAAAACTTTTTGCTTCAGATGTATTTGAATCTTATTCTGCTGGGACTCAATTAAAAGATCAGATTAATCAAGATGCAGTGAGAATTATTAAAAAATTATATAATGTAGATATGAATAAAACTCAAAAGTCTAAATTATTAACAGATATCCCAAAGGTAGATATTGTAATTAAGATGGGATGTAATGTGGTTTGTCCTTATTTACCTTCAAAATATGAAGAAGATTGGGGATTAGAAGACCCATCAGGGAAATCCGATGAAGAATTCATAAAAACTGCAAAGATCATAGAAGAAAAAGTAAAAGATTTAGCAAGAAGAATTAAAAACAAAGAAATTAATTTAGAAAAATAATATTTTTAACAAATTTATATGTAATAGTTCTCTTTTATGAGAACTTTTTTCATTGGATAATTTGATAAATTTATATATAATATAATTATAATATATATATGAATAGAGGGTTTTTATGACTTGGAATTTTTATAAAATACTAAATTTATTTGATAGTGATAATAAAGTTAACTTATTATTAGATGGAATGTGGGGATTAGAAAGGGAAACTCACAGGATAACTAATACAGGAGATATTGCTTTAACCAATCATCCAAAAGAATTAGGAGATAAATTAGAAAATCCTAATATTACTACGGATTTTGGTGAAAGTCAATTAGAGTTTATTACATTTCCATATAACTCTTTAGAAAAAGTTTATGAAGAATTAAAAAGTTTGCATATAAAAACAGAAGAAATTCTTAAAGATGAAATATTATGGTCCATGAGTATGCCACCAAGACTTCCTAAAGAAGAAGATATACCTATTGCAAAATTTAATAACACAGAGGAAGGAAAGATAAAAGAAATATATAGAAGAGGTTTAGCCATAAGATATGGTAAAAAGATGCAGATGATATCAGGTATTCATTATAATTTTTCTTTAGGAAATAAAATTATTGATTATTTATTTGAACATTTTGGACAAGGTAAAAATAAAAGACAATTTATAGATGAAATTTATTTTTGTATGGCAAGAAATTTTTTAAAATATCGTTGGCTTTTAATATATCTTTTTGGAGCTTCGCCAAATTTTGATAATAGTTTTGGTTCGTTTAATAATCAAGATTTGAGTTTCGCTACATCAATAAGAGTTAGTCCACTAGGATATGGAAACATATCTAGAGATAAATATTATATAAGTTATAATAGTTTATCAGAACATATAAAAGATGTAAAAAAATTGTTAAATACAAAAAATCCCCAATTCACAAAGTTAGGTATTTATAAGAATGGTGAACAAATTCAATTAAATGATAATATTCTTCAAACAGAAGGAGAGTTATATTCTTGTATCAGATTTAAACAAGCTACTAATAAGGGAGAAACTCCTTTGCAAGCCTTACAAAAAAGGGGAATAAAGTATATAGAAGTTAGAGTTTTAGATATTAATCCTTTTGAAAAAACAGGGATTTCTATAGATCAATTATATTTTATGCATGTTTTTATGCTCTTTTGTTTATTTGAAACTTCAGAAAAAATAAGTAAAGAAATAATGAAAAAAATTAATAGAAATCATGATTTAGTGTCTCTTTATGGAAGAAAAGATAATTTAATATTAGAAAATTATGATGGTAGTAAAATTAATTTAAAAAATTGGAGCAAAGATATTTTTAGAAAAATCAGGGATATTGCAATATTTATGGATAAATGCCAAAAATACAAAAAATATGAATATATAATTAATAAAGAATATGAAAAGGTATTAAATACATCAGGAATATTATCTTCTAAAATTATTAATGAAATGCATAAATGTAATGAAACTTTTTTAGAATTTGGTCTTAGACGAGCTATATTAAATAAACAAATAAAATAAATTCAGGAGGTAAAAATGGAACTTTCTACAAAAATTCTTATAGAAGAAGCCAAAAATAGAAATATAGAAGTAGATATATTAGATGAACAGGATAATTTTATTCGTCTTAAAAAAGGAAATAAAATAGAATATATAAAACAAGCCACAAAGACTTCATTAGATACATATATTGCACCCCTTATTATGGAAAATAAATTAGTAACTAAAATTATTTTAAAAGAATCGGGATTTTGTGTGCCAGAAGGAGTAATAGTAAAATCTATAGAAGAAGGAGAAAAATTTTGGGAAAATTTTGCTTATAAAGCAACAGTTATAAAACCTAAAAATACAAATTTTGGGACAGGGGTTGTAATACTCCCTGAAAATAATGTTAAAGAATGGTATATAGATGCTATAAAACAAGCCTTAAAGTATGATGATACAGTTTTAATTGAAGAATTTATTTCTGGAAAAGAATACAGATTTTTAGTTATGGGTGAAGAAGTAGTAGGAATAATTCATAGAATTCCTGCTAATGTAATAGGAGATGGGAATAAGACCATTGAAGAATTAGTAAAAGAAAAAAATAAAAATCCTTTAAGAGGGGAAGGCCATACTACTCCTTTTGAAAAAATTAAGTTAGGGAAAATAGAATTAGATTATTTAAAATCTCAAGGGAAAGATATTAATTATATTCCTAAAGAAGGAGAAATAGTTTATTTAAGAGAAAATTCTAATGTAAGTACTGGAGGAGAAAGCATAGATTTTACAGATATAATAGGAGAGGAATATAAAAAGATAGCAGTAGATGCTACAAAGGCGGTAGGAGCTAAAATTTGTGGTGTTGATATGATAATTAAAAATATAGATGAATTTCCAAATAGAGGCAACCATAGTATTATCGAATTAAATTTTAATCCAGCAATCTATATGCACAATTTTCCTTATAAAGGGGAAAATAGACATGTAGAAAGAAAGTTATTAGATTTATTAGGTTTTTAAAATAGTATAAATTAATTTTTCATGTTATAATATCTTTAGGCTATAAATTTTTATAAATTAAATCTAAAGGTAAAATTGAGTATTCCAATAAAACTTCAAACTTTTTTAGAAGGTTGGCATTTTTTAAGATTTATAATATAATAAATTCAAAGGGGAAAAGGTATTTTAGTAAAAATATTTAAGATATTTTACTAAATGTATTAAATATGATATAATAGATGTATACAATATACGCTATCTATTGTATTATATAAATATATTTTTATTTCAAGGGGGTAAAGATATGTCAAAAGTTATGAAGACTATGGATGGAAATACAGCAGCTGCTCATGTTTCCTATGCATTTACAGAAGTTGCTGGTATCTATCCTATTACACCATCATCACCTATGGCTGAACATGTTGATGAATGGGCTGCTAATGGTAAGAAAAATATTTTTGGTCAAACAGTAAAAGTTGTTGAAATGCAATCTGAAGCTGGAGCATCAGGAACTTTTCATGGCTCTTTAGCAGCAGGTGCATTAACAACTACATACACAGCTTCTCAAGGGTTACTTCTTATGATTCCTAATATGTATAAAGTTGCAGGGGAATTATTACCTGGAGTTATTCATGTAAGTGCTCGTGCAGTAGCAAGTCATGCTCTTTCTATTTTTGGAGATCACTCTGATGTTATGGCTTGCCGTCAAACAGGATTTGCAATGATTGCATCTACTAATGTTCAAGAAGTAATTGATTTAGCTTCTGTAGCTCATTTAAGTGCTATAAAAGCAAGAGTTCCATTCCTTCACTTTTTTGATGGTTTTAGAACATCTCATGAAATTCAAAAAGTTGAATTAATAGATTATGAAGAATATAAAAAATTAATTGATATGGATGCTGTAAGAGCATTTAGAAAAAATGCCTTAAATCCTGAACATCCAGTTCTTAGAGGTACAGCACAAAATCCTGATATTTTCTTCCAAGCAAGAGAAGCTTCTAATCCTTTCTATGAAAGAGTTCCAGCTATTGTTGAAGATTATATGAATGAAATTAATAAAATCACTGGAAGAAATTATGGATTATTCAATTATTATGGAGCTCCTGATGCAGATAGAGTAATTGTTGCTATGGGTTCTGTGCTTGATACAATAGAAGAAACAGTAGATTATTTAAATAGTAAAGGTGAAAAAGTAGGAGTTGTTAAAGTTCGCTTATATAGACCATTCTCTATTGAACATTTCTTAAAACAAATTCCAAATACAGTTAAGAAGATAGCTGTATTAGATAGAACAAAAGAACCAGGAGCAGTTGGAGAACCTCTTTATGTTGATGTATGCTCAGCTTATATTGATAAAGCAGAACGTCCAGTTATTGTAGGCGGACGTTATGGATTAGGTTCTAAAGACACAACTCCAGCACAAATTGCTGCAGTATATGAAAATCTTAAATCAGACAATCCAAAGAATGGTTTTACAATTGGTATTGTTGATGATGTTACATTCAAATCTCTTCCAATAGGAGAAGAATTAGATGTATCAGGAGAAAATACAATTAGCTGTAAGTTCTGGGGACTTGGTTCTGATGGAACAGTAGGAGCTAATAAAAACTCTATTAAGATTATTGGAGATCATACAGATATGTATGTTCAAGCATATTTTGCTTATGATTCCAAAAAATCTGGTGGAGTAACAATTTCTC
The DNA here is from genome assembly GCF_001466305.1 of Defluviitalea phaphyphila. Lineage (GTDB taxonomy): Bacteria > Bacillota > Clostridia > Lachnospirales > Defluviitaleaceae > Defluviitalea_A > Defluviitalea_A phaphyphila. The sequence continues at coordinate 90,200 of NZ_JWID01000001.1, read as the reverse complement.
ACCTTCGTTTTGGTAAAGATCCTATTAGATCTACATATTTAATTAATAAAGCTAATTTTGTAGCTTGCCATAATCCATCTTATGTAGATAAATATGATATGGTATCAGACTTAAAAGAAGGTGGAACTTTCTTACTTAACTGTGGTTGGGATTTAGAAGAATTAGACAAAAAACTTCCTGCAAAAATGAAAAGAATCATTGCAGAAAGAAAAATCAATTTATATACAATTGATGGTGTTCATATTGCTAAAGAAATTGGTTTAGGAAACCGTGTTAATACAGTATTACAAGCAGCATTCTTTAAATTAGCTAATATTATTCCTATAGAAGATGCTGTTAAATATATGAAACAAGCTATCGTAGATTCCTATGGTAAAAAAGGTGAAAAAATTGTTAATATGAACCATGCAGCAGTAGATAGAGGTATAAAAGAAATTAAGAAAATAGAAGTTCCAGCAAGTTGGGCTAATGCTACTGAAGCTGAAGAAGAAGCAGCAGCAACAAAAGATGTACCAGAATTTATTACAAAAATCTTAGAACCAATGAATAGACAAGAAGGGGATAAACTTCCTGTTAGTGCTTTTGTTGGTAGAGAAGATGGTACATTCCCACAAGGAACTGCTAAATATGAAAAAAGAGGAATTGCTGTAGAAATACCAGAATGGCAAATTGATAATTGTATACAATGTAATCAATGTTCTTATGTATGTCCTCATGCTGCAATTCGTCCATTCTTATTAACAGAAGAAGAAGCAAACAATGCACCAGAAGGATTTAAAACAAAGAAAGCAATTGGTAAAGGATTAGAAAATTATCAATATAAGATTCAAGTATCAGCTCTTGATTGTACAGGTTGTGGAAACTGTGCTCAAGTTTGCCCAGCTAAAAATAAAGCATTAGTTATGAAACCTATTGAAACTCAAACTAAAGAAATTGAAAATTGGGAATATGCAATGACTTTATCCAAGAAAGAAAATCCTTTAAATGTTAACACTGTAAAAGGAAGTCAGTTCGAACAACCATTACTTGAATTCTCAGGAGCTTGTGCAGGATGTGGAGAAACTCCTTATGCAAAACTTGTAACTCAATTATTTGGAGATAGAATGTATATTGCTAATGCTACAGGATGTTCTTCAATTTGGGGAGGTAGTGCACCATCTACTCCATATACAGTAAATGAAAAAGGATATGGACCAGCTTGGGCTAACTCCTTATTCGAAGATAATGCAGAATATGGATTTGGTATGTATATAGCTGTAAAACAAATAAGAAATAGACTTAAAGATATAGCATTAGAAGCAGCTGAGTTAGATATTTCTGATGAATTGAAAGCAGCTTTAAAAGATTGGGTAGAAAATATGAATAATGCAGCTGGTTCTAAGAAAGCTACATTAACATTATTACCTTTATTAGAAGCTTATGACGGAAGCAATGCAAAAGCTAAAGAAATTTTTGAAGAAATTCTAGATAAAAAAGAATTCTTAGTTAAAAAATCTCAATGGATTATTGGTGGAGATGGATGGGCTTATGATATCGGATTTGGTGGCTTAGACCATGTATTAGCTTCAGGCGAAGATGTAAATGTTCTTGTATTTGATACAGAAGTTTACTCTAATACAGGAGGTCAAGCATCTAAAGCTTCTCCAACAGGTGCCGTTGCTAAATTTGCAGCTTCTGGTAAACCAATAAAGAAAAAAGACCTTGGAAGAATGATGATGTCCTATGGATATGTATATGTAGCACAAGTGGCTATGGGAGCAAATCAAAATCAATTAATTAAAGCTTTAGTTGAAGCAGAAAGTTATCCAGGACCATCTTTAATTATTGCTTATGCTCCATGTATTAACCATGGTATTAAAGGTGGAATGGGATGTGCTCAAATTGAAAGTAAGAAAGCTGTAGAAGCAGGATACTGGCATTTATATAGATATAATCCTCTTCTTAAGGAACAAGGAAAGAATCCATTTATATTAGATTCTAAAGCTCCAACAGCAGATTATAAAGAATATCTAATGAATGAAGTAAGATATTCAGCTCTTACAAGAACATTCCCAGAAATAGCAGATAAGCTATTCGAACAATCAGAAAAAGATGCAAAAGAAAGATTTGAAGCTTATCAAAAATTAGCTAATATGGAATAAAAATAAAAAATTAAACTCCTGTGCTTAAAAGCACAGGAGTTTTTTAATAAGTTATAAAATAAAATATGATACCTAAAATTCCAGACCCTCCTATAACATAAATAGGATTAGGTTTAAATTTTTTTAAAATAAAAATACCTACAACAAATACAAACAGTGATGAAAAATTGATATCTGTAAAATTAAAAGAAAATCCATTTTCACCCCATAGTGCTAAAATAAGAATTGATAAGCCAGCAGAACCAATTAAAGCTACTATAGCAGGTCTTAAGCTTTTTAAAACACTTTGGACTGTACTTAAATTTCTATATTTATAATATACATAAGCTAAAATAGAAACAATAATACAAGAAGGGAAAATACAACCTAAAGTAGCAATAATAGCACCAGGTAATCCTGCGATTTGAAGACCTACAAAAGTTGCTGAATTAACTGCAATAGGACCTGGAGTCATTTCCGCAATGGTAATTAAATCTGTAAATGTAGATAAACTAAGCCAATGATTAACTTCTACAACTTGATTTTGTATAAGAGGAATAGCTGCATATCCTCCACCTATACTAAATAGACCTATTTGCATGAAACTAAGAAATATTTTTAGGTAAATCATTATTATGATCATCCTTTCTATTATTTAAAAAGGCTTGAATAATTCCGAGAATAATGCAAGTAATGATAATGTAAATAACATTAATTTTAAAAAAATATACGCTAATAAAAGAAATTATTAAAATAATTATAGATAGGATACTTTTTTGCTTTATAATATCGTTTCCCATACTTAAAACAACATCGATTATAACAGCAGCTACTCCTGCTTGCATACTTTTAAGAGCAGCACTAACTATAGCATTATTTTTAAAAGCTGTATAAAACATAGATATAATAGATAAACAAATAAGAGGAGGTAAAATAGTTCCAAGAACAGTTATTAAAGCTCCTAAAAGTCCTGCAACACGATATCCTACTAAAATAGAAGCATTTACAGCAATTGCTCCGGGAGAAGATTGTGCAATGGCTGTTAAATCAATCATTTCTTCTTCTTCAATCCATTTTAAATCTTCTACAAATTTTTTCCGCATTAAAGGGATAATAACGAATCCTCCTCCAAAAGTAAATGCACTTATATAAAAAGTTGAAGTAAAAAGTTTAATATAAGTTTTAAAATTATGTTTCATATGTGCCTCCTTAAAAATTTATATTATAAGTTACATTATATAGTGGAAGGATTTATAAGTAAAATAATATCATATTATGATAATATAATAATTTATTATAAATACAAGTATTAGGTAAGATATGATAAAAAATTATCTATTATAGAAACAGAAAATCAATTTTTAAATTACAAATATATATTTTGTGTATGTAATTTTTGTTAAATCAATATTTTGTCAATGTTAAAAAATATTTAAAAATATTAAAAAATATAGAAAATATTTATTTGATATATTAAAATGTATATGTAGTATATAACATAAAAGAATGGAGGAGGGCAAAATGAAAAGAAAGAAAAAATATAACTGTTTATTATCCATTGCATTAGGACTTACAATATTACTAGCTAATATTATGGTTACAGTGCCAGTAAATGCAGCTAGTTTTAACGTAGTTAAAATTACTATTCTTGGTACATCTGACATTCATGGACGAATTTATACATATGACTATGCTACAGATTCTGAAGACTCTGATGCAGGGCTAGCAAAGGTTCAAACTATAATAAAAAAACAAAAGGAAGAAAACTCCAATGTTATTTTAATGGGTATGGGAGATACGGTGCAAGATAATAGTGAAGAACTATTTAATGATCTTCCTATACATCTAATGATTCAAGTTTTAAATACAATAAATGATGATATTTGGGTATTGGGAAATCATGAATTTAATTTTGGAAAAGATTTTTTAGATAAGACCATTGAAGCTTTTAATGTAAAATCTATTAATGTAAATGAACTTATTGAAGAAGGAAAACTTTCAGGATATGACACTTTAACAATTTTTCATACCAATGATATTCATGGCTTTATGGAAGAAGGAGCTTATGATGGCATGGGGTACGCTAAAATAGCTACAAAAGTCAATCAAACAAAGGCAAAACAAGAAAATGTACTTTTACTTGATGCTGGAGATGCTATTCAAGGGTCAAATCTTGTTACTTTAAATGAAGGGGAAGCAGCAATTGAAGTCATGAATGAAATGAACTATGATGTTATGGTAGCAGGGAACCATGAATTTGATTATGGAAAAGAACGGTTAAAAGAATTAGAAGAGATGGCTAACTTTCCAATTCTTGGTGCAAATATAAAATATGAAGATGGAACAGATTTCCTAACTCCATATGTAATTAAAGAAGTAGGTGGTATTAAGGTTGGAATATTTGGGCTTACTACTCCAGAAACCACATATAAGTCTCACCCAGATAATACAAAAGGACTTAAATTTAACGATATTGTAGAAACAGCTAAAGAAATGGTAGAGGAATTAGAAGAACAAACTGATGTAATTATTGCTCTTGCTCATTTAGGAATTGAGGGAGAAGATACGAGTATTAAGTTAGCCCAAAATGTAGAAGGAATAGATGTAATTATTGATGGACATAGTCATAGTGTCGTTGAAAATAGAGTAGAAAATGGTACTTTAATTGTACAAGCAGGAGAAAAAAGCAATAATTTAGGAGTTGTTCAATTAGCATTTAAAGATGGAGAATTAGTAAGTAAATATGGTTATTTATTTAGCAAGGAAGAAGCAAGTTACCTACAAGAAGATGAAACTATTAAAACTTTAATAGATAAAATAAAACTTGAAAACGAAAAAATAGAAAATGAAGTAGTTGCCAATAGTCCTATTGATTTAGATGGTGAAAGAGAAAATGTAAGAACTAAAGAAACTAATTTAGGGAATCTTATTACAGCAGCTATGCTAGATGTAAGTGGTGCAGATGTAGCTCTTATGAATGGCGGAGGAATTAGAGCTTCAATTCCAGCAGGAGAAGTAACAAAGGGAGAAGTTCTTACAGTTTTACCTTTTGGAAATACAGTTAGAGTTCTTGAAGTAACAGGAGCAGATATAAAAGCTATGATGGAACAGGGATTAAGTACTTATCCTGAACCATTAGGAGCATTTCCACATATCGCAGGAATGACAGTAACCTTTGATCCAAGTAAAGAAGCAGGGAATAGAGTAGTAGAAATTAAAGTTGTAGGAAAGCCATTAGATGAAAATAAAACTTATACATTGGTAACAAATGATTTCTTAGCAGCTGGTGGAGATGGATATGATATGTTAGTAAATAAAAAGGTAGTTGCTGAATATAACACATTAGACCAAGAATTAATTAATTATATTCAAAAGAATGGATTTAACGCTGCAAAAGTAGATGGAAGAATTAAAGCAATTGACCCAATTAGTGAAGTGGATATAGAGTTACCAAATGCAGCATAATAAAAAAAGAAAGGCAATTTAAGCCTTTCTTTTTTATGTATATTTATTTTATTTTCCAAAGTATCTATCAAGTAATCCTTTGAATGCAGCACCATGGCGTGCTTCATCTTTGCACATTTCGTGAACTGTATCATGGATTGCATCGTATCCTAATTGTTTTGCTTTAGTAGCAAGGTCTTTTTTACCTTGACAGGCACCGTGTTCAGCATCCACTCTCATTTGAAGATTTTTCTTAGTATCAGCAGCTACTACTTCTCCTAGAAGTTCAGCAAATTTAGCTGCATGTTCTGCTTCTTCCCAAGCAATTCTTTTATAAGCTTCAGCAACTTCAGGATATCCTTCACGATCAGCTTGTCTAGACATTGCTAAATACATTCCTACTTCTGTACATTCTCCCATGAAGTTTTGTTTTAATCCTTCTAATACTTCAGGGTCAACATCTTTAGCTACACCAATTCTATGTTCGTCAGCCCAAGTTAAATTTTCTGAACTTTGTTCTTGGAATTTGTCTTTTGGAGCTCCACATTGAGGACATTTTTCAGGAGCTTCTTCTCCTTCATAAACATAACCACAGACAGTACAAATAAATTTTTTCATTTCAATACCTCCATTAATAATTGTTATTTTTTAATAATTATTATAAGTTTATTTTATCACTATTTTAATATTTGTCAATAGTTTTTATAAAAAAATAAAAATTCGCAGTTAATAATTTATATACTAAAAACTGCGAATTTTTATTTAATATTAAGTTTATGATTTATTTATGTAAATATAAATTTTTAGAAAAATCCTAAGATTCCAGATAATAAGACTATAATAGCAAATACCATTCTATAATATGCAAATACTTTCATAGGCTTTTTCTTTAAATATGTAATAAATCTATCAATGACTACTACAGCCACTATAAAAGAAGTTATAAAACCAACTACTAAAGATATCATTTCTTGAGAAGTAATAGTTGATAAACCCCCTATTTTTATAATTTTTAAAAGGCTCATACCAACCATAACAGGTATAGCTAAAAAAAATGAAAATTCAGCAGCAGCAACAGTTGAAAGACCGGCTACCCAACCACCTATAATGGTAGAAGCAGATCTTGACATACCAGGAATTATTGCTAAGCATTGAAATAAACCTATTATTATTGCTTGTTTTATTGTTACATTTAAATCTTTATGTCTTTTAGTGCTTCTAAAATTTCTTTCGGCATATATCATCCATAATGCTCCTAAAAACAAGGTGAGTGCTACAGGAACTGGAGAAAATAAATACTCTTCAGCTAAATCATCTAATAATATTCCAAAGATTCCACCGGGAATACAAGCAATAAATATCATAAACCAGAATTTAAACCCTGATTTTTCATAGCCTACTTTTTGAGGGAAAAAGTTTATTAAAGTGTCATAAATTTTAGACCAGTAGAGAACAATGACAGCTAAAATTGCTCCAAGTTGTATTACATAGGTATACATTTCTACATAATTTTCCGTTATTCCCTTAAATTTTATTAAATTTTGAAAAATAACAAGATGTCCAGTAGAAGATACTGGTAAAAATTCAGTTAGTCCTTCTATTATTCCTAAGATTATAGATTTAATTATAAAACTTATATATTCCATATAATCCCCCTTCAATAAACACAATATTATTAAATTTTAACATAATGTAAAGATAAATAAAAGTACTATTAAATTTTATGCTTTTTATATTTAGATATTAAAAATATTATATTTTAAGGTCTATTCTATGTTTACCAAAATCTTCTATTTTAACATCGTATTTTATAGTGATTTTGGCATTTTTATATTTTTCCATCCAATTATAATTTTTAAAATCTTCATAAAGCCAAAATTTTTGTCTTGCCACATAACTCCAAAAGAAAGGTTCTCCTTCAAATTCTTTTTGAGTTTTTTTAACTAATTTCATAGTTTTTTCTTCTAAACGTTTTTCTAAGTAATTAATGAGGGTTTTTTGATTTTCCATATTTTCTACATAATCAATTTGACTGGGAATAGCAGTTATACTAAGTATTATAGGAACAGTAACATCTATAATAGGATAGTCATCTGTTATTTTTATATCTATTTTATTACTTCTTTTACTTACCTTTGCGGATATTTTAAAATCTTCTGCTAAAGGGTCAGGAAAAGTTGCTAACATATTATTTGTTACTACATGAGGTCTTAACATAAGAGATAATCTAGTTTCATCTCCTGTTAATACCCCGATCATTTTACCTTTTTTTAGAACTCCAGCTCCTATCATTTGAATTGGATTATCATCTGTTTTATCAATTTGCCCTGCAATAAAATCTCCTTCACTATCAAAGTTGGTTTTTACATCTTCTTTTTTTGTAGTAGCATAAGCCATTAAAAGTAGACCAGTATCATCTAGAGTTTTTTGAGAAACTTTATGAAGAGTAGATAGAGGAACTAATCCTGTTTCTTTCCATTTAGATGTTAAAAAATCATAATATTTAGAAGTTCTTGTATCAAAGGGTGGTTTATTATTTCTAATAAATTCATAAGCTTTTTCTTTGCAGATAATAATGCTAAATTCTCGTCTCATATCTACATCTCTTTGAGTTGCTTCCAATAATGGGAAAAAACGGTCTGTTTTTGCAAATTCTTCACTTACTACTATTGCGTTTGTATGGGAGAAAGTCAATCTTCTTGCAATAGAAATGCTAGATAAATCCCTAGCAGAAACAAGGTCTGGAGATAGAAAAGTAAGAATATCACTAGGAGGTTCGTTTGCTTCTATTGAGGTGGCCGTTCCAATCTGAGGATTTATAATTTGAAAAGTTACACTTATTTTATCATCAGTACCTTTATCAATACCTATAACTGATACATAGGCATATTCTTCTATTTGTATTTCATCCCAACATCCCGTAAGTAAGAATGGTATTAATAATATAGGAATGAATTTTAAGAGTTTCAATTTTTGTAATCTCCTTTCAATTTAGCAATTATATACAAAACTACAGGGAAAAATATAATAGAAATACAATAAAAGTAAGATTGCATTTTATGAGTAAGTAAAATATATGATACATAGTTTGATGGTACTAATGCAATTAAAAAAACTATAATTGAAACAAAGGATATTATTGTTTTTACATTTTTTTTTAGTAAAAAGGCTAAAATTGAAGAAGTTATATAAAAATAAATTGCAAGACGTATAGAAGAGGCCATAGCCCAAAATCCTAAAAATAGTGCTTCTACATTTTTTATAAAACGACCTATTTGCACTAGTCTAGTTAATTGATGTAAAGGGTAATTAAGAGTTAATAAGGTAGCATATCCAAAAACCGTTATATAAATTAACATAAACAATGAAAAATGTATTATAGATGAAATAAATCCCCATAAAATACCTTTTTTATATTGTTCATAGAATCTTATCCTAGGGAAAAATATGGCAAGAAAAATTAATTCGCATAGTATGGTTGAAAAGTATAAGCTTTGTTTTAATATAGTTTTTATTCCAGGTCCTCCTAGAGGAAATATATAATGAATATCAATTTTGTTAAAAGACATTACAATTAATAAAACTGTTGAAGCTTCCATAATAGGGAATAAAAACCAACCTAAACTTCCTATTATGTTAATTTCTTTACTTGAAATATAAGCACTACTTATAATTATGATAAATAATATAAAAGGCATGGGAGTCTTTAAGTAAAACATTGTACTAAGAATATCTGTGTAATCCCTTGTAAATATGACGGTATTTTTTAAACTAGAAAAAAGTAGTAATAAAATAATAATCAATCCTAAATATTTACCCATAAGATGAGAAATAATTTCTAGTAAATTTTTATTTTTATAAAGTTTTAGTAATGAAAGAAGGCATAAAAGAGGAATAATCATAATTAATCCAGAAATAATAGGAATTACCCAAGAAGCATTTAATCCTGCATCAATAAGTAGATTTGGAGTTGAATCTGAAAATTTTATTCCGATAGCAAAGAAAATAATAGAAAAAAGCTCTTTAGCCCCAATCTTACCATCATATTTTTTAATCACTATATCACTACTTTCGTCTAGTTTTTCTTTTTAAAGGATTTAAAGTTGAAATATTAAAAGGTTTGATTTTTTGTTTTAAAAGAGAACCTCTAGTAAATGTGTCATGGGAAGAAGGATAATTAGGAGCAATAGGAGATAAAAAAGGAATTCCAAAAGTAGTAACATTAACTAAATAAGTAATGGATACAATTAAAGCAATGGCAATTCCTAAAAAACCCATGGAAATTCCCACAAGTATAAATACAAATCTCATCATTCTAACTGCATAGTTTAAAGAAGAATCAGGAATAGCAAAGGAAGATAAACCTGTAAGAGCAACTATAATTACTAAAATAGGACTAACTATATTTGCATCTACGGCAGCTTGCCCTAATATTAAAGCTCCTACAATGCCTATAGTAGGCCCTATGGTAGTGGGAACTCTTACTCCTGCTTCTCTTATTAATTCAAAGGATATTTCCATTAAAATTACTTCTATAATATTTGGAAAAGGAAGGACTTCTCTAGCAGAAGCTATGGATACAGCTAAATCACTGGGTATCATTTCCGAATGATAACTAGTAATGGCAACATATAAAGCAGGAAGTAAAAGAGCAATAAGAAATGCTATAAGTCTAATTATTCTTATAAAATTTCCGTAAGGCATTCGTTGATATTGGTCTTCAGCAGCATGAAATAATGCCCAAAAAGTAGCAGGAGCAATTAAACAAGACGGAGATCCATCTATAATTAAAATTACATGTCCTTCACTTAAAAAAAATGTAGCTCTATCAGGTCGTTCAGTATATAGTAAAGTGGGTACAAGGGAATAACTCCTATTTTCTATATATTGTTCTAATAGTGAAACATTTAATATAGTATCAAATGGTATATTTTTAATTCTATTTTTTACATCATTGACTACATCAGGGTCTGCAATTCCTTCGATGTACATCACGTAAATGGTGTTTTTATATTTTTCTCCAACTTCTATACTTTCAGATATTAGATTTTCACATTTAAGATATTTTCTTATTAAAGAACGATTAACTTCTGCAGATTCAACGAAGGCTTCCTTTGAATCTTTTATAGTATTTTCTATTACGGGTTTTTCTATGGCACGATGTTCAAATTCTTGTGTAGAAAAACAAATAGCTTCTTTACAATTTTCTAAAAGTAATATGGTATTTCCTTGTATGATAGCTTTAGTAATAAGGGGAATATCAGTAATTTTTTTAGCATTTTTATTAGTTATGATATTATTAATGATACTTGATATAATGTCATTTCCTGAAGTCTGTATAGTATTTATTAATGGTTCTATAATATCTTTGGTTAGGGTATTGACACATACACACCCACTTAGATATACTAAAGTTCCTTTAATATTAAGGGCAGAGATATACACTGGGCGAATAATGAAATCATGGTTTTTAGAAGAAAAAAATATATTTTCAAGAGTTTCTAAATCTTTAGATAAATCTCCGGTTAACTTTTCTTTATTAATATTTTGATCATTTTTTTTAAAAGAAGGCGATAGTGAGGAATTTTTTTTAGTGAGTTTACGATAAGATGTGGGCATTTTTCCACCTCTTTTTTATAATTATTTTGGTTGACTTTATGATTATAAAGATATATTATCTCATTAAAGATAATTTTATGTATGAACTATTAAATAATATTATTGAATATTATATTATAGTAACTTAAGTGATATAATGATAAAAATGAAAGGTGATAATCATGAAAGTGGCTATAGTTGGTATTGGCAAATTAGGGTATAAGCTAGCAGAAGCTATGATAAATACAGATATTAATATTACTTTGATAGATAGAAATCCTAAGGTTTTAGAAAGGGTAAATGAGTATTTAGATGTGCTTACTGTTCCAGCTAATGGATTGGAAATTGAAACTTTAAAAGAGTTAAATATAAAATCATATGATTTATTAATAGCTACAACATATAGTGATGAAACAAATGTTATTATTTGTAGTATAGCAAAAAAATTAGGTTGTAAAAAAACTATGGGGAGAATAAGGAATCCAGAATATAGCAAACAAATAGACTTTATAAAGTCAGAAATGGGAATAGACCACATTATAAATCCAGAATTAGCTACTGCTAATGAAATAGCCAGATATTTGCTTAAAAGTTATAATTTTTATTCGGAAGATTTTGCTAAAGGGAAAGTTTCTATTGTAGATATCTGCTTAAAAAATTCTCCAGAGCTTGTTGGAAAGAAAATAGTAGAACTTAATAACATGGAAAATTTACTTATAGCAGCTATTACAAGAAATGATAATATTATTATTCCTTATGGAGATACTAAGCTTCTTGAAAATGATATAATTCATGTAATAGGTAGTTGTGATAATATCAATAAGTTAGCACAAAATTTCAATTTAGATACTGATAATGGTAAAGCTAAAAATGTAATGATTTTAGGTGGAGGGAATATATCATATTATTTAGCTAAAAAATTAAAACTATCTAACGTGAAAGTTAGTATAATTGAGCAAGATCAAGAAAGATGTAAGTATTTATCCGAAAAATTAGATGGAGTATTAGTTATAAAGGGAGATGGAACTGATATTAATCTTTTAGAAGAAGAAGGATTAGAATCAATAGATGCTTTTATTTCTGCAACAGGGTATGATGAGCAAAATCTACTTATGACATTAATGGCTAAACAAGCTGGAGTAAAAAAGACAATAGCAAAAATAAGTAGACCAAATTATGTAAAGATAATTGATAATTTGGGTATAGATGTTGCCTTTAATCCTACTAATATTGCCTCTAGTAATATTCTTAAATTTATTAGAGGGGGAAAAGTTGTTTCAGTTTCTCTTTTATTAGGGGAACAGGCCGAAGTTACTGAAGTAATAGCAATTAAAGATTCTCGTATTGTAGGAAAACCTATATCCGAATTAGGATTACCTAAGGGCATTATTATAGGAGCAGTGGTACAAAAAGGGAAGGTTACTATTCCTAATGGGAATACTATTATAGAGCCTAATGATAGGTTAATTATTTTCTGTTTATCATCGGATGTTAAATCTTTAGAAAAATTTATAAAACCAGTGAAAGGCAGATTTTTCAAATGAATTACGGAATAATAAGAAAGATACTAGGCATTATGCTTATTTTTGAAGCTATATTTATGATCCCATCTTTTTTGATATCAATGTATTATAATCAAGAAGATAAATATGCTTTTTTAATTTGTATAACATTAAATTTAATAATTGGATATATTATGTATAAGTTAAATGTTAAGAAAAATGTAATAAAAATTAAAGAAGGATTAGCTATAGCTACTTTTGGTTGGATTTTAATTTCTATATTTGGAGCATTACCCTTTGTATTATCGAAAAGTATTCCTTCTTTTATAGATGCTATTTTTGAGACGGTTTCTGGATTTATTACAACAGGAGCTACCATAATCAATGATGTTGAAAAACTTCCAAAAGGAATTTTATTTTGGCGTTCTTTTACCCATTGGATAGGAGGCATGGGGATATTAGTTTTTACAGTTGCACTTTTACCTATGGTTGGAGTAGGAGGCTTTCAAATTTTTAAAGCAGAAAGCCCAGGGCCTACTGCTGATAGGTTTGTTCCAAGAATAAAAGATACAGCAAAACTTTTATATATAACTTATTTATCTCTTACTATAATTCAAATAGTGCTTTTACTTATAGGAGGAATGAATTTATTTGAGGCTATTATTCATACCTTTGGAACTGTGGGAACAGGAGGATTTTCTACAAGAAACCAAAGTATAGGAGCTTATAACAGTGTATATATTCATATAGTAATTTCTATTTTTATGATATTATCAGGTATAAATTTTTCTTTATATTATTCAGTATTTAAAGGAAAGTGGAAAGAGGTATTAAAAAATGAAGAATTAAGGTTATATTTAGGGATTATTTTTGTATCAGTTATATTAATATCTTTGGGATTAAAAATGAATACTCAAAAGAGTATAGGAGTCTCTTTAAGAGATGCTCTATTTCAAGTTAGTTCGATTATTACTACTACAGGATATGCTACAGATGATTTTGATTTATGGCCATCTTTTTGTAAGTCAATTTTATTTATGCTTATGTTTGTCGGTGGATGCGCAGGTTCTACAGCAGGAGGAATAAAAGGTATTAGAATTTTAGTGTTATTAAAGATTATAAAAAGGGATATTCAAAAGATATTTCATCCTAGAGCAATGATACCAATAAAAAATGGAGAAAAAATAATTAAAGAAGAAACGATATCAGCAATTACAAGTTTTTTTATATTGTATTTTTTAATTTTTGTTATATCTACTATAATAATTTCTCTAGAAGGGATAAATTTAGAAAGTGCGGCTAGTGCTGTAGCGGCTACTCTTGGGAATATTGGACCTGGTTTTGGAATGGTAGGACCTACTAGAACTTTTGTATTTTTTAATCCTTTCAGTAAGATATTGTTATCGTTGCTTATGTTGCTGGGAAGATTAGAATTATTTACAATTATAGCGTTAATTTCTCCTAAAGGTTGGAGAAATGAGATATAAAGTCCATAAATAATGGGCTTTTTTATTTATAAAATAATAGTGTAAAAAATCTCAGTAAAAAGATATAAAAAATAAATTTATATTTTAATATTAAAAGAAATACATTATAATAGTATTGAAAATTTATACAAGGAGGAAGGTTATGGTTAAAGAAAGAGAAAATTTTTCATCACGGCTAGGATTTATACTAATTTCAGTGGGATGTGCCATTGGATTAGGAAATGTATGGAGGTTTCCATATATTACAGGAGTCTATGGAGGAGGACTTTTTGTACTAATATATATAATTTTTCTTTTAATATTAGGATTGCCGATTATGGTTATGGAATTTTCTGTTGGACGTGCTAGTAAGCAAAGTGTTGCTACTTCTTTTGATGTATTAGAACCTAAAGGTAGTAAATGGCATATTTTCAAATGGTTTGCTATGGCAGGGAATTATCTACTTATGATGTTTTATACTACTGTATCAGGTTGGATGTTAGCTTATTTATTTTTTATGATAAGAGGAGATTTTGTTAATATTACTCCAGAAGAAGTAGGAGAAGTTTTTGGTTCACTTATTTCAAATCCCGGAGCTAATGTATTTTGGATGATTATTGTTTCTATTTTAGGCTTTGGAGTATGTTCTTTAGGACTCCAAAATGGAGTAGAAAAAATAACAAAGGTTATGATGTCTGCATTATTTTTAATAATGATTGCTTTAGTAATTCGTTCAGTTACTTTACCTAATGCAGGAGAAGGACTTAAATTTTACTTATTGCCAAATCTTAAAGGATTAGAAGAAAATGGTATATGGTCCACCATTTATGCAGCTATGGGTCAAGCATTTTTTACTCTAAGTATTGGTATGGGAAGTATGGCTATATTTGGGAGTTATGTTTCTAAGGAAAGAAGTTTATTAGGAGAAGGACTAAATATCACAATTTTAGATACTTTTGTAGCTGTGATGGCTGGTCTTATTATATTCCCGGCATGTTTTGCATTTGAAGTAAATCCAGATAGTGGACCAGGGCTTGTTTTTGTTACTTTACCTAATATCTTTAATCATATGCCCATGGGTCGTTTTTGGGGTATAGCATTTTTTGTATTTATGGTTTTTGCTTCTTTGTCTACAGTTATTGCTGTATTTGAAAATATAGTTTCTTTTGGGATTGATCTTATAGGTTTATCAAGGAAAAAGGCAGTACTTATTAATTTTATTGCTATTGTTATTTTATCTTTACCAGCCGCTTTAGGTTTTAATATGTGGAGTTTTATTACTCCTTTTGGAGAAGGCAGTACTATTTTAGATTTAGAAGATTTTATAGTTAGTAATAATATATTACCTTTAGGATCTTTAGTATATGTACTTTTTTGTGTTACCCGTTATGGCTGGGGATGGGATAACTTTATTAAAGAAGCCAATACAGGAGTAGGACTAAAATTTCCTCAAGGATTAAGATTTTATCTTACATTTATTTTACCAATTATTGTTTTGATTATTTTTGTTTTCGGATATATAGAAAAATTTGCTTAAAATATTGTTTTGGAGATAGGCTATGTGCCTATCTTTTTTTTGTTAAATCTTAAGAAAAATTTAAGAATTTTATTAAGAGATATTTTAGAATTGATTTTTATAATAAGTTTATCAATAATAAGAGAGGTGATAAATTATGTTATAATAGTTTTTTTAATATTAAAGGAAGGTGTATTATGAAAAATATAGTTTTAATTGTAGATGATGAAAAGGAAATAAGAGATGCTATTGAAATTTATTTAAAAAATGAAGGCATAGATGTACTTAAAGCTAAAGATGGGATAGAGGCAATAGAAATTTTAAAACACAATGAAGTACATTTAATTATTATGGATATTATGATGCCTAAACAAGATGGAATTAGTACAACTTTTAAAATCCGTAAAGATAAAAATATACCAATTATTATGTTATCAGCTAAAAGTGAGGATACAGATAAAATATTAGGACTTCAAATAGGTGCTGATGATTATGTAACTAAGCCTTTTAATCCTGTAGAGTTAGTGGCAAGAGTAAAATCACAACTTAGAAGATATATGAAGTTAGGAGTATATGAAGGGCTTAAAAAAGTAATTGACATAAATGGACTTATATTAAATCAAGAAACAAAAGAAGTAATAGTAAATGGAGAAAATGTTAGGTTAACTCCAACGGAATATAAAATCTTAGAACTTTTAATGGTAAATGCTCCAAGAGTTTTCTCCATTGATGAAATTTATGAAAAAGTATGGAATGAACCAAGTTTTAATCCAGCAAATACGGTAGCAGTTCATATTAGAAAAATTCGTGAAAAAATAGAGATTAATCCTAAAGATCCAAAGTATTTAAAGGTGGTGTGGGGTATTGGATATAAAATTGAAAAATAAATCAAGTAAAATAATTTTAGGAATAATATTTCTTTTATTATTTTCCTATGGTCTTGGAACTTTAAGAGATAGTTTAGGACAATTTCATTTTAGATTAAAAGGAAGTTATTTTAAAACAGAAGAATTTGCAGAGGATATAGAGGATTTTATTGATTTATTTGAATATATTTATTTAGATTATGGAGATATAGATAAAGTTAAAGAAAATATGGAAGTAGATTATAATGATATAGAAAATTTAAAAGAACAATATGAAACTACAATGAATGAAGAGATATCTTCTGTTAAATTAGAATATGAAAATAGAATAGTAGAAGCTACTAATAATAATGCTGTAGCTTATGTTGAAGAATTATTAAGGGAAAGAGATAAAAAAATAGAAGAAATAAAAAAGCAATATACAAAAACAAAAGAAGAATTAGTAGAAGAAATAAAAAATAAAAAAATAGATGAATTACAAAATGAGATACAAAATGTTAAATCTAGATTTTTATATAAACAGGATTATATAAAGTATTATATAGTAGAATCGAATGGGAAAAAATATTCTAATCTTTCAGATGACATTCAAGATATCAATATTTTAAAAGAGTCAAGCCTTTACATACAAGAGTTTCCTTATCATACGAAGCTTAAAGATAATATGACATCAGTCAATAGGTTTTTTATTACTAGAAATTTGCAAGGATTTATAGCTATTCCTAAGGATAAACATAGTTTAATCGTGGAAAATTTTTATGATTACAAAGAAGAGGCTACTATGTTTTTAATATATTTTTTAATTTCAATTTTCACCTTTATAACTGCTGTTATAATAGGTATAAAATATAGAAAAGATATTTTAAAGACAGTTGATCCCTTAAAAAAATATTATGATAGATTACCTATAGATATCCGTCTGTTTAGCGTGTTACTAATGTTGTTTTTAAGTAGCCAAATAGGAATTACCTTTTTTGATATTAATATTAAATATTTAAGCATAAAAATTCAAAAGTTAATGGTATATACTATATTATTAGGAATTTTAATTGTTCAAATATATTTTTTAATACCAGTATTTAAATCTTTAGATGAGTTTAAATTACAATGGAAAGATAGTATTTTTTGTAGGATAAAAAAATCTTTAGAAAAAAGTTTTATATTTAAAAGTGCAGTATTTAAGATACTATTTATTATGGGGAGTATATTTGTATTAGGAGTAGGAGCAGTTGTTATTCTTTTTGGAATAGAGTTAATTGTATTATATATTCCCATTGCATTAATATTAGGAGGAGGAATTCTTTATTATGTTTTTAGTAAATTAGGGTATTTTAATCAAATTTTAAAATTTAGTGAAGACATTCTATTGGGAAATAATAATGCAAATATTAATCTAAAGGGGAGAGGATTATTAAGCAATTTAGCAGAAAATATAAATAAGCTAAAAGCAGGTATGGATAAATCGAGAATGTCTGAAATAAAAAGTGAAAGATTAAAAACAGAACTTATATCTAATGTAAGTCATGACCTTAGAACTCCTTTAACTTCTATTATAAATTATACGGAATTTCTTAAAGATGAAAATATTACAGAAGATAAGAAAAAAGAATATATAGAGATTATAGAAAAGAAGTCTAAAAGATTAAAGGTATTAATTGATGATTTATTTGAAGTATCTAAGATGGCAACAGGGAATATAGAATTAAAAAAAGAAAAAGCAGATATAGTTTTATTAATTAATCAAGCTTTAGCAGAATATGATGAAAAAATAAAAGAATCACTCCTTGATTTTAAAGTATCATCTAGTAGTTCTCATATATATGCAGTAGTTGATGGTAGAAAAATGTGGAGGGTATTTGAAAATATAATTAATAATATTTTAAAATATTCCATGGATAATACAAGGGTGTATATTAATATTGAACAAAAAAATAATGAGGTAGTAATTAGCTTTAAAAATATTTCTAAATATGAATTAGGAGAAAATGTAGAAGAATTTTTAGAAAGGTTTAAAAGAGGAGATAAGTCAAGAAATACGGAAGGCTCTGGGCTTGGATTAGCTATAGCTAAATCTATAGTAGACAATCATGGTGGAAACTTAGATATTAAAATTGATGGAGATTTATTTAAAACTATTATAGTAGTTCCTCGTGGATTATAATTATATAAGAAAAAAGATTGTATTTTATTAAAAATACAATCTTTTTTCTTATTTTATAACTATTCATAAAGCATGAAAAAGCTTATCATCTACTTTAATAATCTTATATTCGTTAAATATTAATAATTAAAAAACATATTAGATTTCATTAATTGTTTTCTTATAAGAGGACCAATAAAGGTAGCAATCACAATTTTAATTAAGTCTCCAGGAATAAAGGGAATAACTCCTACGCCAAGAGCAGAACTAATAGATAAATTAGCTTGATAGGATAGCCAAATAGTTCCAAGGATGTAGCATACAATCGTTCCTAATACCATACCTGTAAAACATAAATACCATTTATCAAAGAAACGGTCAATAAAAAACCCAGAAACTAAAGCCATAAATATAAAACCTATAATATATCCTCCAGTTGGACCTAAAAGTTTAGCGGGACCTCCAGTAAATTGAGAAAATACAGGTACACCTATAAAGCCAATCAATATATATAGTATACAGCTTAGAACACTTTTCTTCATTCCAAGTATGTAAACAGCAAAATAAATAGCTAGATTAGTAAAGGAAATAGGAACTAATCCAATAGGAATAGATAATGGAGCAAGAATGCAAATAACTGCTGTCACAACTCCTATATAGACCATTTGATATAAATGAGATTTATTTTCCATAGTTTTACCCCTTTCTGATGTTAATCTATTATTAAAATTTTATAAAATATATTTGAAGTATATATAAAAAAAACGATATTGTCAACATATATTTAAATATAAGTTAACAATATATTTTGAGTTGTTTATAAAATATAAGCTTAAGAAATATTACCATTTGTAATTTTATTGACATTCATACTTATTTTATTTTTTTTCGTATATAATAATAAAAATACTATACAAGAAAAGGAGAAAAAATTATGAATAAACATGTTGGGAATATAATATTATATTTATTTTTAGGTATTGTAGCTGTATTTTACGGAATTCCTATTATTATAAAATTAGTCACTGCTATGTTTGGTTTGGTTTTTGGAGTTATTGGATTAGGATTTGGAATAATTGGGCTAATATTTGGACTAATTTTTATAGTAGTACCATTAATTATAATTGGATGGATAATTTATGTTTTATTATTTAAAAAAAATAATAAATTAAATTAAAAAGCTTTAGATTTGTCATCTTGACAACATAAAGATATATGTTAAAATCTCGTTTTTGACACTTGTAGAACATTAAAAGCTTGTAAACCCTTATGAAAAGAGCCTTACAAGCTTTTTTAATATTTTATTTTTTTGCGTACTTTTTTGCTTTTTTAGTATTTCTCAACGTTTTTTATTAATTTTGATAATGTCTTTTGGATCTGATTCTAGAGATGTACATATTTTATTTTTTTTCGTATATAACGATAAAAATGTTATACAAGAAAAGGGGAAAAATTATGAATAAACTAACTAGAAATATAATATTATGTTTAATTGTAGGTATTGTAGTTGTGTTTTATGGAATTTATAGTAGTACGGACTTAGCTACTACGATTTTGTTGTTATTTGTATTTATTGGATTAGGTATTGAAATAGTTGTTACGATATTTTCAACAATCTTTACAGGAGTACTATTGATTTTCATTGGATGGATGACTTATATTTTATTATTTAAAAAAAATAATAAATTAAATTAAAAAGCTTTAGATTTGTAATCTTGACAACATAGAGATATATGTTAAAATGATACGTAAGTAAATATTAAAGGCTATGAAGGTGTGTTAGCTTTTAAGCTAAAAGTAGATAATGAAATCCCTTCAGAGAGAGAATGTCAAAGGCTGAAAGCATTCTCAGGTTCTTTCATTATCGAATTTCCCACTGGAGCTATATTTCTGAAGTTTTAGTAAGAAATATCGGTTAACCTCCGTTAAGGGTTTTGAGAGCCTACTTTTGTAGGAATTAGGGTGGTAACGCGGATTATACTCCGTCCCTTTTTATGGGGACGGAGTTTTTTGATGTGTGAATTTATAATAGAGAAAGGAGTTTTTATTGTGAAAGAAAACTTGCAAGCTATTAGGGAAAAGGCTATGGACCTTTTAAATAATGTAAAGGAATTAAAAAGGTTAGACGAAATTAGAGTTGAGTTTTTAGGTAAAAAAGGAGAATTAACTAAGGTTTTACGTGGAATGAAAAACTTATCTCCTGAAGAACGTCCAGCCATTGGACAATTGGCAAATAATATAAGAGAAGCTATTGAGGAAAAAATAGAGGAAGTTAAAAATGAATTAATGAAAAAAGAACAGGAAGAAAGATTAAAATCAGAAGTAATAGATGTCACTATGCCTGGTAAAAAAAGAAGATTAGGTCATCGCCACCCTATGAATTTGGTCGTAGATGAAATAAAAGAAATTTTTCTTGGAATGGGATATAAAATAGCAGAAGGCCCTGAAATAGAAACAGAATATTATAATTTTGAAGCTCTTAATATTCCTAAAGAACATCCAGCAAGAGATGAGCAAGATACATTCTATATTAATGAAAATTTTATGCTTCGTACAGCAACTTCTCCTATTCAAGTTAGGGTAATGGAAAAGGAAAAACCTCCAATTCGTATAATATGCCCAGGGAAAGTATATCGTTCTGATGAAGTAGATGCTACCCATTCACCAGTTTTTCATCAATTAGAAGGATTAGTAGTAGATAAAAATATTACTTTTGCAGACCTTAAAGGGGCTTTAGAAGTGTTTGCAAAGGAATTATTTGGAGATAAGGTTAAGGTAAGATTTCGCCCTCATTTTTTCCCTTTTACTGAGCCAAGTGCAGAAATGGATATATCCTGTGTAGCTTGTGGGGGTAAGGGATGTAATATTTGTAAAGGTAGTGGTTGGATTGAGATTTTAGGTTGTGGAATGGTACATCCTAAAGTTTTAAAAATGGCAGGAATTGATCCTGATATATATACAGGGTTTGCCTTTGGAATGGGACTTGAAAGATTGGCTATGAGTAAATATGGAGTAAAAGATTTACGTTTATTTGTAGAAAATGATGTTAGATTTTTAGAACAATTTTAAGGAGGAAGAAGCATGAATATACCTATGTCTTGGCTTAAAGATTATGTGCCAATTAGATGTGATATAGAAACTTTTGTAGATAGAATGACTATGTCTGGTTCTAAAGTAGAAACTTATGAAGAATTAGGAAAAGAGATTAATAAAGTTGTAGTAGGGAAAATTTTATCCATAGAAAAACATCCTAATGCAGATAAATTAGTAATTACTAAGGTTGATGTAGGAGAAGAAGTACTTCAAATAGTTACAGGAGCTAATAATATTTCAGAGGGAGATTATGTGCCTGTTGCTCTTAATGGGTCAACTCTTCCTGGAGGAATAAAAATAAAAACTGGAAAACTTCGTGGAATAGAATCTCAAGGTATGATGTGTTCTATTGAAGAATTAGGATTTGATCGTACAGATTATCCAGAAGCACCAGAGCATGGTATATATATTTTTCAACAAGAATACCCATTAGGGAAAGATGTAAAAGAAATTTTTGGACTAAATGATATAGTAGTAGAGTATGAAATAACTTCTAATAGACCTGATTGTTTTAGCGTAGTAGGGATTGCTAGAGAAGTAGCAGCTACTTTTAATGAACCCTTTGGCTATCCTGAAATTTTTGTAGATGAAAAAGGAGGAAATGTTTCTGATTATATTTCAGTAGAAATAGAAAATAAAGAGTTATGTCCAAGATATGCTGCAAGAGTTATTAAAAATGTAAAAATAGAACCTTCTCCTAAATGGATGAGACAACGTCTTTTAGCAGCAGGAATTAGACCAATAAATAATATAGTGGATATTACAAACTATGTTATGCTTGAAATGGGACAGCCAATGCATGCTTTTGATCTTTCAAAATTAGAGAAGAAAAAAATAGTAGTGCGTAATGCAAAGCCTGGAGAAAAGACTATGACATTAGATGGAGAAGAAAGAAATCTAGATGAATCCATGCTTTTAATTACAGATGGAGAAAAACCTTTAGCCATTGCAGGTGTTATGGGTGGAGAAGAAACTAAAGTAACAGAAGAAACCAATACTATTTTATTTGAATCTGCTAATTTTAATGGAGCTAATATAAGGGTTACAGCTAAAAAATTAGGACTTAGAACAGATGCTTCAGTAAAATACTCAAAAGGATTAGATCCTAATATTGTAATAGATGCTTTAAATAGAGCTGCTCAATTAGTAGTAGAATTAGGAGCAGGAGAAGTAGTTAGTGGGATTGTTGATGTATATCCAAATAAAAGAGAACCTAAGACTATATCATATTCCATAGAAAAAATTAATGCTTTATTAGGAACTTCCTTATCAGAAGATGAAATAATAGATTATTTAACTCGTCTAGAATTTAAAGTAAATAAAGAAGCGAAAACAGTTACTATACCAACATTTCGCCCTGATATAGAAGGAAATGCTGATTTAGCAGAAGAAGTGGCAAGATTATATGGATATGATAAGATAGAAACTACTTTAGAAACAGGAACACCAACTGTTGGAAAAAGATCTTATTCTCAAAATATAGAATATATAATAAAAGATACTATAGAAGCTCAAGGTTTTTATGAAATAATGAATTATTCTTTTGAAAGCCCTAAGGTATTTGATAAGTTAAATATTAAAGAAGATAGCGACCTTAGAAAAGTTATTACAATTTCTAATCCTTTAGGAGAAGATTTTAGTATAATGAGAACTCAAACTTTAAATGGTATGCTTACTTCTCTTTCTACTAATTATAACAGAAGAAATGAAGAAGCTTTTCTCTATGAATTAGGAAAAGTTTACATACCAAAAGAATTGCCTTTAAAAGAATTACCTGAGGAAATAAATAAACTTACTATAGGTATGTATGGTAAAGTAGATTTTTATGATTTAAAAGGAGTAGTAGAAGTATTATTTGAAAAGCTAGGAATGGATAGTAAAGTAGAATATGATTTAAAACAAGATTTAACTTGGATGCATCCTGGAAGAACAGCAATTATTTCTATTAATAAAAAGGAAATAGGTTATATAGGGGAAGTTCATCCTGATGTAGCTAAAAATTATGAAATAGACACTAGAGTCTATATAGGAGTTATAGATGTTCCTAGTATAATAGAATATGCTAATTTAGAAAGAGAATACAAACCTCTTCCTAAATATCCAGCAGTAACAAGGGATATAGCTATGCTAGTTGAAGATACAATGCCAGTAAAAGATATCGAAAAAATAATAAAACAAAGAGGAGGAAAAGTTTTAGAATCTTATAAATTATTTGATGTTTATAAAGGAAAGCAAATAGAAGAAGGGTATAAATCAGTGGCTTATTCTATTACTTTTAGAGCTTCTGATAGAACCTTAACAGAAGAAGAAGTAAATAAGACAATGAAAAAAATATTAAATGGTTTAGAAGGATTAGGAGCTAAATTAAGAAGTTAAAAATAGTGCCTATCAAAAAAGGATAGGCACTATTTTATATGCCTATTATAATACAATCATTTGTTGTTAAAAAAGTTTTTATTTTATCGAATTGTTAATATTATTATCTTTTTTATTATATGTTTCACAATCTTCGTATTGCATATAATTTTGAGAAACTAAAAAAGAATTAATTGATCTTAATTTTAAACTATTATTTTGAGGATAACTGTATTTACGAAAAGATGAGTTAGGGAATTTAATCATAATAATTCTCCTTTATATATTTTCGATAATAGTTTATGTAATAAAAAAATATATATGTGAGGAGATAATTGTAATATTATTATTTAGGATAATATAGATTTTCTTGTTTTATATTGTTTAAAATTTCTTCTAAAAATTTTCTTGCTTCATATTTAGCCATGGGTAGATTCATATCTAAATAATTTCCACATTCAATGGCAGAAGCACCAGGAATATTTCCTTCAAAGTTTGATATGAATTCAAACATTTCTTTTATTAAAGGAAGTATATTTTCTGAGGAAAAATCTCCATGGATTACAAGATAAAAACCTGTTCGACAGCCCATAGGACCAAAATAAATTATTTTTTTACCATAAATTTCATGATTTCTTAAAAAAGTTGCTCCTAAATGTTCAATGGTATGAAGTTCTGCAGTATTAATAACAGGTTCTGTATTTGGTTTTTTCATTCTTATATCAAAAGTAGTTATTATTTCATTACCTACAGAATCTTTTCTAGAAACATAGATTCCTCGTAAAAGTTTAATGTGATTTACGGTAAAGCTAGTAATTTTTTTCAAAATCATTCCTCCAATCTTTTTATATTATTTATTATGTATTATATAAAGTAACTTTACAATAAAAAATATGTTTTTTAAAATATAGAATATTATTTGAAAATTATGTTGAAATAAAATTATTTTCCCACTATAATATGTTTATTGTAAAACTATTTTATTATAAATATATAGGTGATAATTATGAAGGAAAATAAAATAAATTATCTAAATGAACAATTTCTAAAATTTATATTTAATTTAACCAAATGGTTGCATAAAAATTATTTTAAAGAATTTAATATTAATGGTAATAAAAATCATTGTATTAGTGACAGACAGTTTACTATATTAGTTTTTGTTCATAGATTAAAAATGTGTACTATATCAGACTTGCAAAAAGAATTAAACGTAAGTAATAGTAGTTTATCTATAGTAGTTTCTAAATTAGTTAAGGGAGGATATTTAAAAAGGTCTTATGATATAGAAGATAAAGATAGAAGAAAAGTTTATTTATCGTTAACTGATAAAGGAAAAGATATACTTATAAAGTTTTATAACAGGCTAAATACAATATTTGATGATTTTTATAATAATTTAAATGAAAATAAAAAACAAGATTTTAAAGAAGGAATAAAAAAATTAAATAATGTTTTTAATGATTAATAAAAAGGCTAGGAGGATTTTATATGAAGTTGAAAAATTTAGTTTTAATAATAATTATATTAGGGTTATCAGTTGTTGGATGTAGTCAAGTAAATGAAGAATCAACTAATCAAGTAGAAGAAGAAAAAGTAACTTATGTTAAGGTAGAAAGTGTTTCAAAAGGAGAGATTTCTAATACTTTAATTTATGGAGGGAAAATTAATCCTAAACAGCAAATATCAGTAACCCCTAAAATAGTAGGTAAAGTAAAGGAAGTAAATTTTGATGTTGGAGATAGTGTAAAAGAAGGAGATATACTGTTTACTTTAGATGAAAGAGATATTCAAAATACTATAAATAATTTAGAAGCACAACTTAAGTCAGCTGAAGCTTCAGTAAATATGAGTAAATTAAATTTAGAAAGTGCTAAAGGAAGTCAGCAAGAACAGCAAAAGAACCAATTAGAAGCTTCTTTAAAAATGGCAGAAATTCAACTTAACGACGCAAAAAAGGCATATGAAGATACGAAAGTTTTATATGATATTGGGTCAGCTTCAAAACAACAATTAGATCAATTAGAAACGGCATATAAAACAGCAATGATTAATTATGAATCAGCAAAAGAAGCATATGATTTATTTATAAATAATCTTTCGGAAGAGAATGTTGAATTAGCTCAAAATCAATTATCTCAAGCATTAGCCACAAAAGAAGCATTAGAAATTCAATTAGCTAATGCTTATGATAGTTTAAATGATACATCGGTTAAAAGTCCAATTGATGGAATAGTAAGCAGCCGTATGATAGACCCAGGAGAAATGGTTAGTGCTGCTATTGCTCCTTTCACTATTGTGCAAATGGATACAGTATTTGTAGACGTAAATGTATCAGAGCAAATTATAAATAAAATAAAGACAGGACAAGATGTAGATATTTATGTAAAATCTGCTTTTGATGAACCTTTTAAAGGTATAATTAAAACGATTAGTCCTGTTGCTAATGAAAATACTTTAACCTATCCTGTTAAAATAGAAATAGATAATAAAGATAGTATTTTAAAACCGGGGATGTTTGCAGAAGTAGAGTTCTCTATTGATACAGTAGATAATACCATAATAGTTCCAAGAGAAGCAGTATTAACTGAAGGAGATATAGATTATGTCTATGTAATTGATGGAGATAAAGCTAAAAAAGTAGAAGTTGAATTAGGTCTTGATAATGGAGAAAAAGTAGAAGTTGTCACAGGATTAAAAGAAGGAGACCAAATAGTAGTAAGAGGACAAAATTATCTTGAAGACGGTGGTAAAGTTGAAATTGTAGAATAATCAAATTAGTATTGTTTAGTGAAAGGAGAATAGTAATGAAGCTTTCAAAAATATCTATAAATCGTCCTGTAACCACTGTCATGGCAATGTTTATTGTTATATTACTTGGAATAGTTTCAATAGGAAGATTATCGGTAGATTTATTACCTCAGTTTACTCTTCCTTATGCATTAGTTATGACTGAGTATAGTGGAGCAGGACCTGAAGAAATAGAAACATTAATAACAAAACCAATAGAAAGTGCAGTTGGTACTGTTAGTAATTTAAAAAATATATCTTCAACATCTTCTAATGGTTCTTCAATGGTTATACTTGAGTTTAATGAAGGTACGGATATGGATGTTGCAATGTTAGATATGAGAGAAAAAATAGATATGATAAAAGATTATTTGCCAGAAGAGGCAGAAGAACCTATTATATTAGAAGCTGACCCTAATATGATGCCTATTATGCAAATAGGAATTAGTGGAGAAAAAGATTTAGTAGAATTAAAAAATATAGTAGAGGATAAAATAGTTGGAAGAATAGAACGAATAGAAGGAGTGGCATCTGTTAGTGTAAATGGTGGTAAAGAAAAAGAAATAAAAGTAACATTATTTCCAGATAAATTAATAGGTTATAATATAACTCCTTCAATGGTTGCTCAATATATAGCGGCAGAAAATTTAAATCTTCCTTTAGGAGAAGTAAAACAAGGAATTAGTACACTTACCCTTCGTTCTGTAGGAGAATTTCAAAGTATAGAAGAAATAGAAAATATTCCAATTACTACAGCTGGGGGGATAATTTATTTAAGAGATATAGCAGAAGTTGAAGAAACATTTAAAGATATGGATTCTTACGCATATATTAATGGGAATCCAAGTATTAGTTTATCAATTCAAAAACAATCCACTGCTAATACAGTTAAAGTATCAGAAAAAGTAAATGAAGAATTAGAGAAATTAGAAGATGAATTAAATGATATAAATATAACTACAATTTATGATAGTGCAGAGTTTATTAATGCATCTATTGGAAATGTCTCGTTTACTGCAATTATGGGTGGAATTTTAGCAGTAATTATACTTTTTATCTTTCTCCGTAATATAAGAAGTACATTAATAGTTGGAGTATCTATTCCTGTATCTGTTATTGCTACTTTTGCTTTAATGTATTTTAGTGGATTAACTCTTAATATGGTTTCTTTAGGTGGTTTAGCTTTAGGAGTTGGGATGTTAGTAGATAATGCTATTGTTGTTTTAGAAAATATATATAGACATAGAGAAAAAGGAGAAAGTAGAATAGAAGCAGCGGATAAAGGAAGCACAGAAGTTGGTATGGCAGTTATTGCTTCAACTCTTACAACAATTGCTGTATTCTTACCTATTGTGTTTGTAGAAGGATGGGCAGCTACAATATTTAAAGAAATGGCTCTAACAGTGACATTTTCGTTAGTAGCTTCTTTGATTATGGCTTTAACTTTAGTTCCGATGATGGCTTCTAAAATTTTAAAGATTGAAAAAATTGACAATATAAAAAGAAAAAGAATAACAACTAAAATATTTGATGGTTGGACTTCTATATTGAATAAAATAGACAAAGGATATAGGAAAATACTCAACTGGAGTATTCATCATAGAATAAAAACAGCTTTAATTACATTTATTATATTTATTGGTACTTTACTTATTCCTATTTTTGGATTAGTAGGAATGGAATTTTTCCCAGCTTCTGATGAAGGGCAATTTACTATTAATGTAAATTTACCTAAAGGGACAGTTATAGATGAAACTTTTGAAGTAGTAGAAGTTGTTGAAAAAAGATTAGAACAAATAGAAGAAATAAATGAGATATTCGTAAATATAGGTGGTAGTGGCGGAATGATTGGTTCTAGTGTTTCCTCGAATCATGCTAGTTTAACTGTTGATGTAGGATCTGTAAAAGACAGAGAACGTTCAATAGATGAAATTGCAGATGAAGTAAGAACTCTTATATCCAATATTCCAGGTGCTGAATTTTCTATTTCAATAAGTGACTCTATGATGGGAGCAACGGGAGGAAGTCCAATTTCTATAGAAATTTCGGGAGATGATTTAGAACAATTAGAATTGATTTCAAATGATATTGTAGATATTGTAAAAAGTGTGGAAGGAACAAGAGAAGTAACAAGTTCTATTGAAGATGGATTTCCAGAAGCACAAATTGCTATAAATAGAAAAAAGGCTTCAGTATATGGTCTTAATATGGCAACTATCTCTAGTACTTTAAAAACTGCAGTGCAAGGGTCTGTAGCAACAAAGTATAAAGTAGATGGTACAGAAATAGATGTAAGGATTATATATGATCCATCCAAAATAGAATATTTAAAAGATATCAATAGTATAGGAATTCCTTCACCTATGGGAGTAGATATTCCTTTATCAGAAGTAGCTGATATTTCTATTGATAAGAGTCCAGCAAGTATCGCAAGGGAAAATCAAAAAAGAGTAGTAACTGTAAGTGCAGATCTTTTTGGAATAGATGTAAATACTGCTAAAAATATGATAGATGAAAAGTTAAAACAATATAATATGCCAGATGGATATGGATATGAATTTGGCGGAGAAGTAGAACAGATGATGGAATCTTTTTCAAGCCTTGGGTTAGCATTAGTATTGGCCATTATCTTAGTGTATATGGTTTTAGCAGCTCAATTTGAATCCTTTTTACATCCATTTACAATTATGTTTTCAGTGCCATTGGCCTTAACAGGAGCAATTCTAGGATTATTTATAACAGGAAGAACTTTAAGCATGCCTTCCTTTATAGGAATAATAATGCTATCAGGGATAGTTGTTAATAATGCGATCGTATTAATTGATTATATTATTCAACTTAGACGCAGAGGATATAGCAGAGAAGAGGCTATACTAGAAGCAGGGCCTACAAGACTTAGACCGATTCTTATGACTACTCTTACAACTATTTTAGGGATGCTTCCTATGGCTTTAGAGTTAGGAGAAGGAGCTGAAACCATGTCTCCTCTTGCAACAGCAGTTATTGGAGGATTAAGTTTATCAACACTTTTAACTTTAGTTATTATTCCGCTTAATTATACAATATTTGATGATATATCTAGAAAATTAAGAAGAATAAGAAGGAAAAATAAAAATATATCATTGTAAATAATATGGATAAGGCAGCCATTAGGCTGCTTTTTATTATTCATAATTTATTAACAATTTATTAAAAATTTTTTGATAAATTATTAGCAGTTATATTATAGGGAGGGGGATATTTTGATACAAGTTATAAATCTTAGTAAGAAGTATGGGAATTTTAATGCAGTAAATAATATAAATTTTACAGTAGAAAAGGGAGAAATATTAGGATTTTTAGGACCTAATGGAGCTGGAAAATCTACTACTATGAATATTATTACAGGATATATTTCGGCTACAGAAGGAACAGTTAAAGTAGATGGATTTGATATTTTAGAACAACCACAAGAAGTTAAAAAAAGAATAGGATATTTACCAGAAATACCTCCTTTATATGTAGATATGACGGTGGAGGAATATTTACAATTTGTATGTAAAATAAAAAAAGTAAAAGCCTCTGATAGAAAAGAAATGTTAAATAATATTATGAATGCAGTAAAAATTAATGATGTAAAGAGTAGATTAATTAAAAACTTATCTAAAGGATATAAGCAAAGAGTTGGTTTAGCTCAAGCAATGATAGGAGATCCAGAAGTTCTAATCTTAGACGAACCAACAGTAGGATTAGACCCTAAGCAAATTATTGAAATCCGTAATGTAATAAAAGGTTTAGGCAAAAAACATACCATTATTCTAAGTTCCCATATTTTATCTGAAGTAAGTGCCGTTTGCGATAAAGTGTTAATTATTAATAAAGGGGAAGTAGTAGCTATTGATACTCCAGAAAATCTATCTAAAAAACTTAGTCAAAGTAATAGAATACTTTTAAGAGTTAAAGGACCAAAAAAAGAAGTTTTGAATATAATAAAAAATATTGAAGATATAAGTAAGGCTCAGTTTCAAGGAATTAAAGAAGAAGGGACAGTAGATATTTTAGCTGAAGGAAAAGAGGAAAAAGATATTCGTGAAAATATATTTTATGCTTTAAGTAAGAAAAATTATCCTATTTTGATGATGAAATCTATAGATTTAACTTTAGAAGAAATATTCTTGCAAGTAACAAATGGTCAAAAGGAGGATATATTATGATAGCAATTTTTGGAAAAGAATTCCGTTCTTATTTTACTTCAGCAACAGGATATATTTTTATGGGATTTTTTCTTTTAATATCCGGAATCTTTTTTTCAATTATTAATTTATATTCTCAAAGTCCTGTATATAACGATGTCTTATCTAGTATTACATTTATTTTTTTATTTGTTGTTCCTATGATTACTATGCGATTAATTTCAGAAGAAACTAAACAAAAGACAGATCAACTACTTTTGACGACTCCACTTAAAGTATGGGAGATAGTGTATGGGAAATATTTAGCAGCTTTAGGATTATTTTTAATTACTTTGCTTATTACTGTATTATATCCTATTATTTTAAGTTTTTTTGGAAATTTAGCAGTGGGAGAAATAATAGGAGGATATATAGGTTTCTTTTTATTAGGAGCTGCATTTATTTCTGTAGGGATATTTATATCATCATTAACAGATAGTCAAGTAGTGGCAGCAGTAGCAACAGTAGTAGTTTTAATTGTTTTTTGGATTATGGATACAATTGTTCAAGCACTTCCTAAAGATAGAATATCTTCTATTATATTTGCGGGAATACTTGTATTAGCTTTAGCTACGTATATATTTTTTAATATGAGAAATATATATATAAGTATTTGTGTATTAGTTGTAGGAATATTGATAATGGTAGCAATTTATATTTTTAAAGTTAGTTTATATGATGGATTTATGATAAAAATATTTGAGTGGTTTTCTTTGCTTAAACGATATCAAAGTTTTAAAATGGGAATTTTTGATGTTAGTTCTGTGGTATATTTCATTACTTTTTCCTATGGATTCATATTTTTAACTATTCAATCTATAGAAAAAAGACGCTGGAGCTAGGGGGGATAAAATGAATAAAAAATTTAAGTTTGGCGGATATATGACAGCCATGACAGGAATAGTTCTAGCAGTATTGATAGTAATAAATTTATTAGCAGGTAAATTAAATTTAAAATTAGATTTAACAGAAAATAAACTTTATTCTTTATCAGAACAAACTATAAATATATTAGATAATTTAGATAAAGATGTTACTATATATGCTTTATATGAAACAGGAAAAGAAGCTCCTACTTTTGATGAAATATTAAAAAAATATAGTAGTTATTCTAAAAAAATTCATATAGAATATAAGGACCCTATTTTATATCCTCAATTTGCTTCTCAATATGACAAAGATGGAGAAGGAATTGAAACAGGAAGCTTGATAGTTGTAGGATCTAATAATAAATTTAAAGTAATATCTCCTTATGAGCTAGTTAATTATAGTTTTAATCAATACACTTTTCAATCCACTGCAGAGTCTTTAGCAGTAGAACAGAAAGTTACCAGTGCAATACAATATGTTATATCTGATAAAAACACTGTTTTATATACATTAAAAGGACACGATGAGACTGAATTACCTTACTACATAACAAAACAACTAGAAAATGAAAATTATGAAGTAAAAGATTTAAATTTAATAACAGAAAATAAGATTCCAGAAGATGCTAATGTACTTTTAATTTCATCTCCTTATAGAGATATTTCTGAAGAAGAAGCCAATATAATAAAAGATTATCTTGAAAATGAAGGTCGAGCTATTTTTCTTATGCAAATAAGAGATATTGAATTACCTAATTTATATAAAATATTTAATAGTTATGGGATTGATATACAAAAAAATATTATAGTAGAAGGAAGTTCTACACATCAGTTTAGAAATCCAATTTATATTATACCAGAGCAACAGGATCATGATATTATAGATCCTATAAAGTCTAAAAAACTTCCAATATTATTTCCAGTGGCCAGAAGTATAGAAATACTTAATGCGAAAAAAGATTCTATTACTATAGAACCATTACTAATTACATCTGATTCATCTTATGCAAAGGTAAATTTACAATCAGAAACTTTAGAAAAAGAAGCAGAGGATATAGAAGGCCCTTTTAATACAGCTGTGGCTATTACTGATAAGTGGACAGAAGATAATAATGAGTTTCAAACAAAATTAGTAGTTATAGGGAACTCTGAATTTTTAGATAGTCAAATTAATTCTATTAGTGCAGGGGGAAATATGGACTTCTTTTTAAATAGCATTAATTGGTTAGTAGATAAGGAAGAAAATATTTCCATAAGACCTAAAAGCTTAATGAGTGAGTATTTAAGTATTAATATGGCTCAGATTATGATTTTTTCAGGCATTACTGTAATAGTTATACCACTTATCATAATGATTATAGGAATAATTGTATGGCTAAGGAGGAAAAACAAATGAAAAAATCAAAGAATCTTATATTATCTCTGATTTTTTTAGCCATATTAATAGGTATATATTTATACATAAATAATAAACCTCAAGTAGCCGATAATAATGATAATAATGAAGATAGTGAAAATATAGAGTTATCCGATATAAATAAAGATGATATAATTAAGATGATTTTAACTTCAGAAGAAGAAATAATTTTTGAAAAAAAAGATGATGAATGGGAAATAGTAGGAGAAGAAATAAATATTGACCAAGATAAGGTAGAAAGCATAGCTTCTAGTTTTGCTTTAATTTATGCCACTAGAATTGTAGAGGAAAATCCAGTAGACCTTTCAAAATATGGGTTAAATTCCTCGGAAAAAGTTATTGCTAAAGCAGTTTTAAAAGATGGAAGTGAAAAGGAATTTTATTTAGGTAATAAAACTCCAGATGGGAAAAGTTATTATTGTATGCAAGAAAATGATAATAAAGTATATTTAATTCCTACCATAAGAGGAGACAAATTTAATTTTAAAATTAATGATATAAGAGAAAAATCATTAGTTAAAATAGATACTTCAAAATTAAAATATTTACTTATAAAAGAAGAAGGAAAGCCTACCATAGAAATAGTTAGTAATGAGGAAGATACTAAAGGGAAAGAATATGGTATAGGGCTTTGGATTATGAAGCAACCTTATATTAATGAACATACAATAAATACAGAAAACTTTAATAAAGTCTTAGATGGATTAGGAACTATTTCAATTAAAGATTTTGTTGTGGATAATCCTTCGGATCTTTCAGAATATGGCTTAGAAAATCCAAGAATGGAGATAAAAATGCAGGATGAAGAAAATACACTTCATATTTTAATAGGAGATAATAAAGACGAAGATACTGTTTATTTTAAAAATATAGATGAAAATATTATATATACTATGGATTCTTCTACTTTAGAATCCTTTGAGATTAATCCTTTTGATATAATTAGCAAATTTGTTTACATACCTAATATAGATACTGTATCTAACATATATATAGAAGCAAATGAGAAAACTTATAGTATGTCTCTTACAAGAACTATTAAAGAGGCTGAAAAAGAGGAAGATGAGGATGAAACTATAACAACTTATAAAGTAAATAATAAAGAAGTAAAAGAAGAAGATTTCAAAAAATATTATCAAGAATTAATTGGAATTACTTATGATGCTGAAATAGATAAAAATATAAGAATAAATCTAAAAGAGATAGAACCAGAAGTAAAAACTATATTTACTTTAACCAATGGAGAAAAAGTAAGTATAGAATATATTCCTTATAATGAAGAACTTTATGCTCCTTTAAGAGATGGCAATATAGAATTTGTAGTATCAAAGAAAAAAGTGGATAATATGTTAGAAACTTTAGAAAAATTAATTAGTTCAAATAATAAATAAAAATCTATTGCATGTATTAAAGGATTATGATAAAATATGATTAATTAATAAAGTTTAAAATTCTATGATTGGAAATAGTAGATATATCATTTCTATTCAGCGAGTCGGCGTTTGGTGTGAGGTCCGATATAGAAAGATATATTGAATGGTTCCATGAGAAGCACCATGAAATCTATCTCTGAAAGTAGTGGGCGCCGGTAGCTTCCCGTTAAAGAAGCAGGATATCGAAGGAAACTTCCGTATCCGTAAGAGAGAGATAGTTTATTTAACTATCTAATTTGGGTGGCACCGCGAAATAATAGCATTTCGTCCCTTAGTTTAGGGATGAAGTGCTTTTTTATTTGAAAAATTTAAAATAGAAAAGGAAGGGGAATTATTATGAAGATAAAGCAATTAACTATGTCAGCAATTTTATTAGCAATAGGGGCGATATTACATTATATTGTACCAGGAATTTTTGGAGGTATGAAACCAGACTTTTTATTATCTATGATGTTTTTAGCTATACTTATTAATTTTAACGCAACAAATATAGCGGCTACTTCTATTGCTTGTGGAATTATTTCAGCTTTAACAACTACATTTCCAGCAGGACAGATTCCTAATATTATCGATAAATGTATTACGGGAGCAATTATAGGATTTCTAATTTATGGACTAAATAAAGTTTCTATTCCTAAAATATTAAAAGCAGTAATAATAGGACTTGTTGGAACATTAATTAGCGGAACAATATTTTTAGGAAGTGCTTATTTATTAGTAGGACTTCCAGAGGGAGCAAGTTTTGGAGGATTATTTATAGCAGTAGTAATTCCAGCTACTATTGGAAATGTAGTATTTACAACTTTATTATATCAAGTAATAGAAAGAGCAGGATTAAACAAAGTTACTTTATCAGAGTAATAATATAAAATATGAGAATATCATAAAAGTTATGGAGCTTCAAGGATAAATTAAATAATTTATCCTTGAAGCTTTCTTTTAAAAATTATATACTAATAAAAGTGAGATTTTTATAAACTAGAAGAGGTGAAATAATGACCACAGAAACACAAGCTGAAAAAAAGAAAGTAATATTTAGTGGGATGCAACCTTCTGGGAATATTACTTTAGGAAATTATTTAGGAGCTTTAAAAAATTGGACTAAACTTAAAGATGAGTATAACTGTTTATTTTGTATAGTGGACTTACATGCTTTAACAGTTAGACAAGATCCAACAGAACTTAGAAAACGTTCAAGGCAGCTTTTAATGCAGTATATAGCAGCGGGATTAGATCCTGAAAAAAATATAATATATTATCAATCCCATGTAAGCGCCCATGCAGAATTAGCTTGGATTCTTAATTGTTATACTTATATGGGTGAATTAAATCGTATGACTCAATTTAAAGAGAAGTCTCAAAGACATAGCGAAAATATTAACGCAGGATTGTTTACTTATCCAGTTCTTATGGCGGCAGATATTTTATTATATCAAACAGATTTAGTTCCAGTGGGGAATGATCAGAGCCAACATTTAGAATTAACAAGAGATGTAGCTAATAGATTTAATAATTTATATGGACAAACTTTCACTGTTCCAGAAGGATATTTCCCAAAGGTAGGAGCCAGAATAATGAGTCTTCAAGAGCCTACTAAAAAAATGTCTAAATCTGATGAAAATCCGAATGCATATATTGCTCTTTTAGACCCACCAGATGTAATTGTTAGAAAACTAAAAAGAGCTGTAACTGATTCAGAAGGGAAAATTGCTTATAATGACAATCAGCCGGGAATAAAAAATTTAATTAATATTTATTGTAGTATTACAGAAGAATCAATTGAAAGTACAGTAGAAAGATTTTCAGGATTAGGTTATGGAGACTTTAAGATGAAGGTTGCAGAAGTCGTTGTAGAAGAACTTAGACCATTACAAGAAAAATTCCGTGAGCTAGAAAAGGATAAAAAATATATTGATAGCATAATAAAAAATAATGCAGAGAAAGCTTCTTATATTGCAGCAAAAACTTTAAGAAAAGTTAAAAGAAAAGTAGGATTACCAAATACTATATAAAAACTACCCGCTAAGCGGGTAGTTTATGTTTTAATCTATTTTATTAAATCCTACAAATCCAGACCCGAAGACTTGAGCCGTTTCTGATATGGTCATAAAAGCTTTGGGGTCAGTTTGTTTAACTATTTCTTTAATTTTTGAAACTTGTCTGATTCCAACAGTACAAGTTATTATAGTTTTTGGGGCTTTAGTATAACCTCCTTCTCCGTGCATTAATGTTACTCCTCTTTTTGCTTCCCGTAAAATTCTTTGAGATATTTCTTCATGTTTATCAGTAATAATAGAAATAGTTCTTTTATAATTTAGTCCGTCTACTACATAATTAGTTGTTTGTGATGCTACAAACATTGTAGCTAAAGTATAAATAGATAAATCTATTCCAAAGAAGAAGCTAGATAAAGTTATTATAATCATATTAAGAGCAAAGCTTATAGAGCCCATATTAAAAGAAAGAAATTTATTTAAAATTTTTACTATTATATCAGTTCCACCGGTAGAACCACTTCCTCGAAATACTATACCCATTCCTAATCCACTAATAGTTCCTCCTAATAAAACAGAAACCAAAATATCCTGTGTTGGGATTTTAAAATTTTGTGAAAAATAAAGAGAAATAGTTAAAGAAAACATACCTATTAAACTTAAAAAGGTAAATCTTTTATTAATAAACTTATACCCTAAAATAAAAATAGGAATATTAATAAACATTATTAATAAACTTATATTCCAGTTAAAAAGGATATGTAACAACATAGCCACACCAGTAACTCCGCCACTTAAAATGTGATTTGGAATTAAAATTCCATTTATAGAGATGCTCATAATAAAAGCTCCTATAAATATAAAAATTACATTTTTAATATAAGAGAAAATATTTAACATAGTTTGTCTCCTTTTTATAAAGTAATATATTTGTTATATATGTATTATATATTTATTTGTCGAAAAAAGATATATAAAATAATTTTATATAAATGAATTTAATAAATATTTTAGAAATAAATACATAAAAATAGGGTTAAAGAGTATTAAATCATATTATCTATGGAATATATTTAAAAAAATACATTTTATTAATATTTCTCTCATATAAATAAATCAAGTGAAAAAAGTATGGGGGAAGGACATGAATTTCTTTAAAAATAAGGCATATAAATTTATTTTTGTTTTGATTATAATTTTTGGATTAGTATATATAATAGATAAAGTGGAAGCTAATAGAGAGATAAATCCTTTGTGGATTAAAGAATTTATGTCTTCAGAAGATAATATAGAAAGCAAGAATAATATTTTGCAAATAGTTTTAGAAGACATAAAATATAATACATGGGAAAATAAAATAAATGAAATCAAATTAAATATAAATGAATCCAATATTTTGGGAAATGATGAAAAAGAACTTATTTTAACAATATTTTTAGAACCTAAAAAATCAATTATAGTTGTATATAAAAAAGATAATAATTCGTATAAGTATGTAGGAATAGTAGATAAATTTTTTGATATACAAGGAGTTCAAACAATCCCAATAGACAAGAAAAATAGAGATATAATTGTAGTGAGAGAATTTGTAGACCAAATGTTAGGAGCTTTTGAACAAGGTACTTACATAAGAGCATATATATGGGAAGATGAGAAATTTGAAATGGTACTTTCTGTTATAGAAGATTATAGTGCTTATTGGAATGAAATGTGGGATAAAGAGCAAAAAATAGACCCTAGATGGCTTAGAATAATGGATAAAGCTTCTATACAATGGGAAAATGGGCCTTATCCTGTATTAAAAATATTAGAAAACCAATCATATGCAAAATCAACCATAATAAATAGTAAAAATATGCCAAAAGAAGATGAATATGAAGTAATATCTTCAAGAGAGGTTTTACAAGAGTATTACTGGAGTGATAAGTATAACCATTTTATCTTAAGTGAAGGCAAAAATGTAAAAACAGGTGAGACTATAGCTATAATAGAAGACCTATCTTTAAGTCCTTTTGAGTTAGCAGGATTTAAATTAGAACAGTATCGCATTAAAACTCAAGATGGGAAAATAGAAATAGTTCCTAAAAATCAAATAATAGATATAAAAAATCCCTCTAATATAAAGAGGGATTTTTATAATTATATAACTTATACTGTAAAATTAATATATTAAAGTTTAAGTTTATGTTTTTAATAAGTAGTATTTTAAAATTAATTAGAAAATAAGTATAAAGTAGTTGTTTTTATAGATGATTATTTTTATAATTATTTATATGTATTACGATTAGCTTATAAATAATTTATTCAAGAAATTTTAAAGATAATAATGGAATAGTTGAAAATGTGAATATTAAATAAAATCCAAAAATAGGTAATTACTTAATAATTGAAGTTATATTTTAAATTACATTGTAATAATATTGTGGAGGGATACTTATGAAATTGTTTTTTATGTCTGACATACATGGCTCAGCATATTATGCTAAAAAAGGATTAGAACTTTTTAAAAAAGAAAATGCAGATTATATTATTATATTAGGAGATGAACTATATCATGGGCCAAGGAATCCTTTGCCAAAAGATTATAATCCAAAAGAAGTTATAAATTTATTTAACGAATTTAGTGATAAAATAATAGCTATAAGAGGTAACTGTGATGGTGAAGTAGATGATATGGTTTTAAATTATCCTATAATGTCAACTTATTCTACTATATTATATGATAAAAAACGTTTATTTTTAACCCATGGACATATATATAATGAGGATAATTTACCCAGTTTAAGTAAAGGAGATGTGTTTATTTATGGTCACATTCATATTCCGATAGCTAAAAAAGAAGGAGATATTTTTATTATTAATCCAGGTTCTATAAGTCTTCCTAAAGAAAATAATCCTAATTCTTATGGAATTTTAGAAAAAGATATATTTAAAATAAAAGATTTAGATCAAAATATTATTAAAGAAATAAAATTATCTTAAATCTTATAGTATGTATTAGTAAATAATTATTTATTAAAAATAAATAAGAAAAAGGACTAAGAAAAGCTAAAATTAGCTGTTTTTTAGTCCTTCTTTTATAGCAGGAACATATTTTTTGTCAGAAACTAATATATGACTACTTATCCAATTTGAAAGAAAATCAAGAATATCTAATATTGCCTTTTGTTGGTCTTCATCTATTTTTTCTTCAGAAAAAGATTGTATTTTTTTAACATAAAATTTATGTTCTATTATTTGTGTTCCAAGTTCATTACTATTATATTTTTCCATTAGTTCTTCTTCATAAGAAAAATGATACTTTGTATATTCTAGTAATTCATTTAGTATAGACATAATTTCATCATAATGATCATATCCATCATTAAAAGTTGCTAGTTCGTAAGCACGATTACCAATTTCAAATAGTTTTTTATGTTGAGCGTCAATTTCAGGTATGTCAAGACTATACTCAGATTTCCATTCAAAAGCCATAAAATCACTCCTTTTATTTTTATAATATAATTTAATAATACCACAAAAGTTTATTAATAAAAAGTTTCAATTTTCTTACTATTTCCAAAAAAATTATAGTACTTTTTTATTATTTTTTTAGTTTTTAGATAGTTTATGTATATTTTTAATTTTTAGTTTTTTATTATCCAATTTTTTAATAAATTATTTATAAATATCTAATCAGTCGTAATCTTTAGAGTATGGCATGTCATTAATGATAAAGTTGTAATATTTATAGAGGATTTTTTGCTTTATCTAAATCAAACCAGAATAAAACTCCTCTTTCTATATTTTCAACTCCAAATTTATTATTATGAAGTTCTTGTATTGCTTTAACTATTGATAATCCAAGACCAGAGCCGCCATATTCTCTAGTTCTAGCAGAATCCACTTTATAAAAGCTTGTCCAAATTTCATTTAAAGCTTCTTTAGGAATATGTTTTCCAGAATTAAATACAGAAACTCTAACATGTTCATCTTTAACTTCAACTTTAATTTCAAGTATTTTATTAACATCTAAATGGTCTAAAGCATTATTAATATAATTGATTAATACTTGTTCGATTCTTATAATATCTCCATTAACTAATATAGGTTTTATATCATGAAGTTTTAAATTAACTCCTTTTTCTTCAAAGCGAGTTTTATATTTATTTAAAACTTGATAAATAAAATCTTTTAATTCAAAATCTTTTCTTTCTAATTTCCAAAAACCAGATTCTAATTGGGATAAATTAAGTAAATCTTTTACTAATTTATTCATTTTATTAGCTTCATCAATAATTACTTCACAATAAAAATCTTTATTTTCCTTATCTTCAATAATATTTTCTTTAAGGCCTTCTGCATAACCTTGAATAAGAGCAATAGGAGTTTTAAGTTCATGGGATACATTAGATATAAATTCTTTTCTCATTTTATCAATATGTCGTTCTTTTTCTATCTCTATTTTAAGTCTTTCATTTTTTTTATTTAGTTCTGTAATAGTGTAATCTAATTTCTTTGAAAGTTCATTTATGCTTTTTGAGAGAGTTCCCAATTCATCATTACTTTTAGCAATATATTCATGTGAAAAATCTAAATTTGCTACATGATTAGCAACCTTATTTATTTCAAGTATGGGCTTAGTAAATTTTTTAGAAAATATGTAAGCCCATATTGCTCCTAAGGCAAGGAGCAATATTCCTGTAAACATAAAAAAATTATTGGCTATATTTGCACTTTCAGACATAGATGCTATGGGAACACGGAGTAAAAGAATATCTTTAGAGTCTAAAAAGGAAATGAATTCCAAGAAATTAATGCTAAGTTCAGGATCTTGTTCAATTCTAAATATAGAATCTTTTC
The DNA here is from genome assembly GCF_001466305.1 of Defluviitalea phaphyphila. Taxonomy (GTDB): domain Bacteria; phylum Bacillota; class Clostridia; order Lachnospirales; family Defluviitaleaceae; genus Defluviitalea_A; species Defluviitalea_A phaphyphila. Next base: position 48,544 of record NZ_JWID01000001.1, on the reverse strand, counting down.
CAGAAGACTCCATAGAATTTATTAGGCGATAAAAGGGATTTTGCTTTTTAGCATTAGGATTGTTTTTAGTAATTATAAAAGGTTGTCTATTACCAGCTCTAGGAAAAGAAGCATATTTAATTTCTAACTCTCTATTAAAAATAATAATACTAGTTCCTGTTGTGTTTTCTATTATTTCCAAATCAATAGCAATACTTTCTATGTCTTCGGTAAAAAGTTCATTAATTTTTTGTTTAGTTTCTTCTAATAAGTTCTTTTTTTGAGATATATAATATTTTTCTAAATACAAAGCATTAAGACACCAGGAAGAGAAAACAAAAAATAGAGTAAGAAAGGAAATACTCATAAATAATTTTGTTCTTATGGAATATTTCATTTTTTCACCTCGAACTTATACCCATATCCCCGCACTGTTTGAATATAATGATTTAAATCTTTAAGTTTTGTTCTAAGACGATTAATATGGGTATCCACTGTTCTATCATCACCAAAGTAATCTATACCCCAAACATAGTTTAATATTTGATCTCTACTTAAGGCTTTATTTTTATTTTCAACTAAGTAAAGTAAAAGTTCATATTCTTTAGGAGTTAAATCAATAGGATTATTATGAATATATACAGTATGAGCATCTTTATCAATTTTTAATTCTCCAAAGGAAGTTTCGTTATTAGTATCTGTATTATCAATGCGTCTTAAAATTGCATTTACTCTAGCTACTAAAACTTTAGGACTAAAAGGTTTTGTAATGTATTCATCGGCACCTATTTCAAAGCCAAAAAGTTCATCAAACTCTTCACTTCTAGCAGTAAGCATAAGAATCGGAACTTTAGATATTTTCCTAATTTCTCTGCAAACAGTCCATCCATCATATTCAGGCATCATAACATCTAATATAACTAAATCAATATTAGTATTTTTTTTGAAATTTTCTAAAGCTATTTTTCCATTTTCAGCTTCTATAATAGAGAAACCTTCTCTTTTTAAAAAATCTCCTACTAATTTTCTCATTCTAAATTCATCATCTGCAACGAGTATTTTTTTAGAATTCATTGAATTCCCCCCTTTTTTAATAACTTAAAATAGATTATAGAAAAATTAAATTTTATAGTCAAATTTATAATTAACATGTAATAATATAAATAGAATAACATATTATAATTTAAAAAATTAAGTACATATAAGTTAAAAATAAGACCTTATTTATAAAAAGGTCTTATTTAAAATATAAATATATTATAATCTCTTTTAGTTATTTTATTTTGTATTCCTTTTAAAATTTTAGTCGAATTTTTTATATCTCCTATCAATATTCCACCAACTAAAATATTTTCTTTAAAAAATAATTTTTTATATATTCCTTTTTGTTCATCTATAAATTTTATACAATTTTCTTTATCACAATTTTTTATATTTCCTATGGAATAAATTTGAGTATTAAAAACTTTAAGAAAAGTAGGAATAGGTTGTTTTTTATAGGTTATATTATCTCCAGCCATATTAGTTCCAGCTATTTTTCCTTGTTCTAAGGCAGGACGCCATATTCCAGAAGGGCACTCTTTAAGTTCGGCTACATCTCCAGCAGCAAAAACATCCTTTATGGAAGTTTCCATTTTAGTATTTACAATAATTCCACGATTAATTTTTATGCCAGAATTTTTTACCAAATCTATATTAGCGCGTATACCAACAGAGAAAATAAGAACATCACAAGGAATAGTAGTATTATCATTTAAAATAATAGAATCAATTTTGTTTGTTCCATTAATTTTTTCTATTGTTTTTCCTAAAATAAGGTTAATATTATTGGAAGAAATTATCTTAGAAAGAAAAGAAGAAGCTTCTTTATCTATTTGGTTTGGAAGTAGTATAGGAGATAATTCGATTATAGTTACATTTATTCCACAAGATATTAATTCCCAAGCAGTTTCTAATCCTAATAATCCACCACCTATTATAACGGCATGAGAGTTAGAAATACTTTTTTTATAAGTTATAGTATTTATCCAATGTTTTACATTTATTGAATCGGAGTATTTTCTTATAGAAAATACTCCGGGGATTTTCATAGCTTCTGGGATAGGAATAAAATTTTTGCTTCCTGTGGCTATTAATAGTTTATCATAATTATAAATATTACCTTTATTTGTTTTTATTAATTTTTGTTTGGGAATAAAGCTAATAGCTTTTTCCCCCAATTTTATTTTTATATTATTTTTAACGTAATCTTCTTTAGAAGCTAAATAAAAATGTTTTTCATTAACATTTTTAATAATACATTCAGAAAGCATTGGACGATAATAAGGATAATATTTTTCTTCAGATATAATTGTAATATTACAATTTGGATCAGTTTTTCTCGCTGCTAAAGCAGCTTCTTTAGCAGCAACACATCCTCCAACAATAATTATATTTTTGGCCATATATTATTTTTCCCTTCTAATAGTGTATAATTATTTTTCTAATACAGCCGAGCCAAATTTTTTCCCAAATTCATAAGCTAATTTTAATTGTTCTTTTGATGGATTAAAAAGGATTTTAAGCCCTGGTACAGGTATTTTAAATCTTAATTGTTTAAGTCTTCCTTCTATATTAGATACAGCTTCTCCGCTCCAACCATAAGAACCGAAAGCACCAGCGATTTTACCTTTATGAATTATTGGATTTAAAGAAGTAAGGAGCTTCCATATAGGAGCAAGAGTATCTCCAACAATAGTAGGAGAACCAAATAATATACCTTTTGCTTTATTTATTTCTTCCATAACTTTATTATGGTCTTCATAAACCATATCGAATAAAGATACATCTAAAATACCAGCGTCTTTAATTCCCTTAGCAATTTCTTCAGCTAAAGTTTTTGTGTATCCATAAGCTGAAACATAAGCGATGACAACACTTGTTTTATTATTATTTTCTTCTACAGTAGCCCATTTTTTATATAGGTCAATATACTTTTGAATTTCTTTTCTAAGTATTAGGCCATGACCGGGGCAAATGATATTTATGTCCAAGTCTTTAATTTTATTAAGAGCTTGAATAACATAAGGTTTAAAAGGAGACATAATCATGTCAAAGTAATATTTATATGCATCTAGAATTTCTTCTTCCTTTTCTTTTTCCATTGCATCATTAAAGATTTTTTCATCACAATAGTGAGCACCAAAGGAATCACAAGTAACTAAAATTTTATCCTCTTCTATATAGGAATACATAGTATCTGGCCAATGAAGAAAAGGAGCCATAATAAATTTGATAGTCTTATCTCCTAAATTTAAAGTATCACCATCAGATACAGGAAGAGATTTAAAATCACGATTTGTAATTTCTTTTAGGAATCTAAGAGCTGGACCAGTTCCGACAACAGTTGCATTAGGGCAATAATCAAGAAAGGCAGCAACAGAACCAGCATGGTCAGGTTCAGTATGATTTACAATAATATAATCAATATTTTTTGGGTCAACCACTTCTTTTATTCTTTCTATACATTGATCGGTAAATTTATTTTTAACTGTTTCAAATAATACAGTTTTTTCACTACCTTTTAGTATATATGAATTATAAGTGGTTCCATATTTAGTTTCCATAACTATATCGAAGATTTTAAGATCAGGGTCAAGAGCACCTACCCAATAAAAATTTTCTAATACTTTTAAAGGCTTATTCATAGTTATACCCTCCTAAGTTGATATTAAAAAATAAATGATAATTAATATCTATTAACAAAAAGTGTAACAAATTGTTTATTTATTGTCAATATTACATGTTCTAATTAGTTTTGATTTTATTATGGCTTATGATATAATAATTAAATCGGAATTTAATATTAAAAAATTAAAATCTTATAATGAAAATTTTTACATAAATTCATAAATATAGCATATAACAATTTTTCAAATTATTATTAATATAAGGAAGGATTTTTAATATGATGTATGTTCCAAAATTTCTTATAAAAGATAGAAATAAGCTGATAATTGATATGCCACAGTTGGCTCCTGCACAAATTTTAGTTATAGGTTTCTTATTTTTAATTTTAATTGGAACAGTTTTATTAAGTTTACCTATTTCTAGTAATAGTGGAACTAGTACTAATATATTAGATTCATTATTTACAGCAACATCAGCTGTATGTGTTACGGGTCTTTCGGTTGTGAATACAATGGAACATTGGAGTTTATTTGGGAAAATTGTAATTATATGCTTAATACAAATAGGTGGTTTAGGATTTATGACTTTAGTTACATCTTTATTTGTATTTCTAGGAAGAAAAATTACTTTAAGAGAAAGATTAATAATGCAAGAATCATTAAATCAGTATTCTCTGCAAGGAATAGTCAGACTTACAAAAAATGTTATCAAAGGAACTTTTATAATTGAAGGGATAGGGGCATTTCTTCTTTCTATAAAATTTATTCCTCAATATGGATTTTCAAAAGGAATATTTATGGGAATTTTTCATTCTATATCTGCTTTTTGTAATGCAGGCTTTGATATAATTGGAGGAAATAGTTTCAGCCCTTATAGAGGAGATATTTTAGTTAATTTTACCCTTATGGTTTTAATTATTTTAGGGGGTTTGGGATTTTCAGTTTGGATCGATTTTGGTGTTAATTATATTAAAAAACGAAAAAAAGGATTCAGTTGGATTAAATTATTTAAAAAATTAACTTTACATACAAAATTAGTATTTGTAATTACAACTTTACTTATTATAATACCTTTTATATTTTTCTTTATAGTGGAATATAATAATGTAGAAACTTTAGGACATATGAATTTTAAAGATAAAATTTTAGGAGCTTTATTTCAATCTATTACTACTAGGACAGCGGGCTTTAATACTATTCCTTTAGATAAATTAACAGATGCTTCTAAGTTTATGACTATAATTTTAATGTTTATTGGAGGATCTCCAGCAGGAACAGCGGGAGGAATAAAAACTGTTACAATAGGAGTAATATTTCTTACGGTTAGGTCAGTTATAAAAGGTAAAAATCATACTGAAATTTTTAATAGAAGGATTCCCCATGAGTTAGTGCAAAGAGCATTGACTGTTATAATAATTGGATTAGGTGTAGTTATTGGTGTTACTATGATACTTAGTTTATCAGAAAGTTTTACTTTTATGGAAACTTTTTTTGAAACTGTATCTGCTTTTGGAACGACAGGACTCACTTTAGGAATAACTTCTAAATTAACTGATTTTGGTAAAATCATTATTGCTATTACTATGTTTATAGGAAGACTTGGTCCGGTTACAGTAGCTATAGCTTTATCTATTAAACAAAATAAAAATAAGGCAACAATAAAATATCCAGAAGAAAAAGTTTTAGTAGGTTAATTACAGGGGGGATAATATGAATAATAAAGAAAAGCAATTTGTGGTTATAGGACTGGGACGATTTGGAACAAGTATAGCTAAAACTTTAGCAGAGTCTGGTTGCGAAGTATTAGTGATTGATAGAAATGAAGAAGCAGTTCAAGATGCTTCAGAATATGTTACCCATGCAGTACAAGCAGATGTAACAGATATAGATGTTTTAAAATCTTTAGGGATTAGAAATTTTGATGTTGGTGTTGTTGCTATAGGAACAGATATGCAATCAAGTATTATGACAACTCTTTTATTAAAAGAACTAGGAGTGGGATATGTTCTTGCAAAAGCACAAAATGAAATTCATAAAAAAGTTTTAGAAAAAATAGGAGCAGACAGAATAGTTTTACCTGAAAGAGAAATGGGCGTTAGAATAGCTACTAATTTGATTTCGGGAAATATTTTAGATTATATAGAACTTTCATCTTCTCATAGTATAGTAGAAATTAAGGCTTTAAAAGAATGGATTGGAAGGAATTTAAGAGATATAAATATGAGAGCAAAATATGGAATAAATGTAATAGCAATAAAAAGTAATAAAAAAATTAATGTATCCCCTAGAGCAGATGATGTCATAAAGGAAGAAGATGTTTTAGTTGTAATTGGAGGAAATACAGATATTCAAAGATTAGAGAATTCAAAAAAATAAAGAGAGTGAAATTATGATTGAAAGTATTAAAAATAAAAAATTAAAATGGCTTATTATGCTACAAAAAAGTAAAAAACACAGAAATAAGGAAAAAGTTTTTATAGTAGAAGGCATAAAAATTATTAAAGAAATTCCCGAAAAATGGGAAATAATTTCTATTTTTGTGTCTACTTCTTTTATGCAAGAAAATTATAACGTTATTAATAATATATCTTCTAATGTATTTGAAGTAAGCGATAAAGTATTTAATTCCTTATCGGATACAAAAACTCCCCAAGGGATATTAGCTGTATGTAAACAAAAAACTTTTTGTATTGACGAAATTTTAAAAGAAGATAAAGGATTTTATATTATATTAGAAAATATACAGGACCCAGGTAATTTAGGAACTATTATAAGAACTGGAGATGCATTAGGGGCAAAGGGAATATTTTTAACTAAAGGAACAGTTGATTTATATAATCCTAAGGTTATACGTTCTACCATGGGGTCTATATTTCATCTTCCTATATTAATAGATGTAGATATAGACGAATTATTAACAAAGTTAAATGAAAAGAATATTTTTACATTATCAGCTCATTTAAAAGGAGAAAAATATCCCTATGAATATGATTTGAATAGAGCCTTAGCATTAATTATAGGGAATGAGGCAAATGGTATAAAAGATTCAACTGCTAAAAAAACAGATGCTTTAGTAAAAATTCCTATGTTAGGAAAAGCAGAATCCTTAAATGCGGCTATGGCATCAGGAATTTTAATGTATGAAATAGTAAGGCAAAGAATAAAATAGCTAAAATTTTAGCTATTTTTTTTTCTTTGTCATCATTTTATGCTCTTTTTGAAGTTCTTTTATTAAGTTTTTAAATTTCCAAGTTCGAGATATGGGAGTTACAGTAGCAAATATAGGACGTTCTAATTTTGTATCTTTAAAATTTTTCAGAAATGATTGGAGTTCACTTCCAGAAAATCCATTCATGATAATAGCTTTTGCATTCATATTTTCAGATGAAATGGTTCCTTTTTTCTTATTTAAAATATCTTCTAAGGTCATTTCAAGCATTTCATTTTCTACTTTTATAAAATTATCAACTTTTTGTTTATTACAGTATTCTTTTATTATTTCTATTTCATCTTCATTATATCCATAAACCATTACGGATATTTTTTCATCACTTCTAGTTGTATCTTCTATATTAACTTTTTGAAAAGACATAGTTTTCCTCCTTTAGATTTAATTTATATTTATTAATATTAATTTTATTATAATAATAATTTTATTTTATGTCTATATTGAAATAATAATTTAAATTACCAAATTACAACATAAAAGGTTTAAAATATTTTCTTGACAAAAAAGTGTGGGTATGATAACATTATAAAAAATTTAATAGTTGAAATGGAATACGCATTTCGACCTTTAATTTGGTCCTGTGAGGCCGGAAAGGAAGAGGATAAAGATGCGAGACATCGGTGCGTGCATTTATTTTGGAAATATTATATCTACAAGTAAATATAACAGGGGAAATATGGTGGTAGTGGAGAATTTACACTTCTCTTTTCTACCTGATTTTGTATTTTCCATTTTTATAAAACATAGAAGACAACAAGGATATTGAATTATTCAATATCTTTGTTGTCTTTTTCTTTTTTAACAAATAGGAGGTATAAATATGATTACAAATAAGGATATTTTAGGAATCAGGAATATGAATTCTGATGAGATTTTGCAAATTTTAGAAACTGCAGAAATTATGAAAAAAAGAATAGAAAATAAAGAACAAAGGGAAAAAATTTTAAAGGATTTTAGTATAGTTACTTTATTTTATGAAAATAGTACAAGGACAAAAATGTCTTTTACTTTAGCGGCAAAATATTTAGGAGCTAATATTGTAGATTTAGGAGTTTCAACTAGTAGTGTTAACAAAGGAGAAAGTTTAGTAGATACTGGAGTTACCTTAGATCAAATGGGAACAGATATAATGATAATTAGACATAGTATGTCAGGAGCAGCTAATGTTTTAGCAAGAAATGTAAATGCTTCCGTGATTAATGCGGGAGATGGAGTTAATGAACATCCTACTCAAGCACTCTTAGATTTATTTACTATATATGAAAAAAAGAAAAATTTTAAAGATTTAAAAGTAGTAATTATAGGGGATATAACTCATAGTAGAGTAGCAAGAAGTAATATATTTGGTCTTAAAAAATTAGGCGCTAATGTGGTTGTAGCGGGGCCTTCTACTTTGATATCAAAAAATATGGAATGTATAGGAGCTAAGGTAACAACCGATATAAAAGAGGCTATATATAAAGCAGATGTGGTAATGGGACTTAGAATTCAGTTAGAAAGACAAAAAGGAGGACTTTTCCCGGATATAAGAGAATACCGACAAATGTTTGGAATTAATAAAGAATTAATGAAATATGCTAAAGAGGATGCAATACTTATGCATCCAGGACCTGTAAATAGGGGAATAGAACTAAGTACAGAAATTATTGATGGAGACCAGTCTGTAATAAATGAACAAGTAAAAAATGGAGTAGCTGTTAGAATGGCATTATTGTATCTATTATCAGAGAGGAGAAAAGGGAATGAGGATATTAATTCAAAATGGAAGAATGTTAGATCCTATACAAAAGATAAATGGAATAAAAGATATATTGGTTGAAGATGGAATTATAAAAGAAGTTAAAGAAAAAATTAAAGTAAAGGCAGATGAAGTAATAGATGCAAGAGGGTTATGGGTCACTCCAGGGCTGATAGATGTACATGTACATCTTAGAGAACCTGGATATGAATATAAGGAAACTATAAAAACAGGAAGTAGAGCAGCAGCAAAAGGAGGATTTACTACTATATGCTGTATGCCTAATACTAATCCAGTTATTGATAATGAAATTCTTGTAGAGTATGTAAAGATGAAAGCTGAAAAAGAAGCTTTAGTAAATGTTCTTCCTATAGGAAGTATTACTAAAGGACAAAAGGGAGAAGAACTTTCTAATATAGGGAAAATGGCAGAAGCAGGAATATGTGCTATTAGTGAAGATGGGAAAAGCGTTATGAATGCAGGTCTTTTAAAAAAAGCAATGAAATATGCCAGTATGTTTAATATTCCAGTATTTTCTCATTGTGAAGATCCTACTTTAGTAGGCGGAGGAGTAATGAATGCTGGAGAAATGGCAGAAAGAGTTGGAATGAAAGGTATTAGTAGTGATTCTGAGGAAGTAATAGTGGCAAGAGATATTATATTAGGAAGGTCTACAGGAGTAAAACTTCATATATGTCATATTAGTACTAAAGGGAGTGTTCAGCTAGTTAGAGAAGCAAAATTAAGAGGAGAAAAAGTAAGTGCAGAGGTTTGTCCTCATCATTTTTCCCTTACTGATGAAGCGGTAGAAGGATATGATGCTAATACTAAAATGAATCCTCCTCTTAGAAGTGCTGAAGATGTAGAGAGCTTAAAGAAAGGATTAAAAGATAATACTATAGAAATAATAGCAACAGACCATGCTCCACATCATATTGATGAGAAAAATTGTGAATATGATAGGGCAGCCTTTGGGATTGTAGGATTAGAAACAGCTTTATCTTTAAGTATTACTCATTTGGTTGAAGAAAATATATTAACACCAATGCAACTTATAGAAAAAATGAGTACAAATCCAGCAAGACTTTTAGGAATTGATAAGGGAACCTTAAGAATAGGGAAAATAGCAGATATAACTATAATAGATCCTAATGAAGAATATGAAGTTAATGTTAATGACTTTGAGTCAAAAAGTAAAAATAGTCCTTTCCATGGTGTTAAGGTTAAAGGAAAGGTTAAATACACCATAGTAGGAGGGGAAATTGTATTTAAGAACGGGGAATTTATAGATAAATATTAAATAAAAAAGGAGAGTAAAAATGATTGATAGATTAATAGAAAAAATAGAATATACAAAAAATCCGACAGTTGTGGGATTAGACCCAAGATTAGAGCTTATACCAAATTTTATAAAAGAAGAAGCTTTCGAAACTTATGGGAAAACTTTAAAAGGAGTAGCTAAGGCTTTTTACGAATTTAATAAAGCAATAATAGATGAAGTATATGACCTTGTACCAGCAGTAAAACCTCAAATAGCAATGTATGAACAGTATGGAGAAGAAGGAATAAAGGCTTATATTGATACTATTTCTTATGCTAAACAAAAAGGACTTATAGTTATAGGGGATATAAAAAGAAGTGATATAACTTCTACAGCAAAAGCTTATGCTAATGGACATATAGGAAAAGTTAAAGTAGAAGATAAAGAATATGAAGTTTATCGTGAAGATAGCATTACGCTTAATCCTTATCTTGGATATGATTCTATAGAACCTTATATAAATTATTGTAAAGAAAATGATAAAGGATTATTTATATTAGTTAAAACTTCAAATCCTAATAGTGGAGAAATCCAAGACCTGCAAGTTGGAGAAGAAAAATTATATGAAAAAGTGGGTAAGTTAGTTTCAAAATGGGGAGAAGAAATTATTGGTAAAAAAGGATATAGCCATATAGGAGCAGTAGTTGGAGCTACCTATCCAGAACAAGGAAAAAGATTAAGGGAACTAATGCCTCATACTTTCTTTTTAGTACCTGGGTATGGAGCTCAGGGAGCTAAGGCAGAGGATTTAAAAGGATGTTTTGATAAAAATGGATTAGGAGCTATAGTTAATTCTTCAAGGGGAATTATTGGAGCTTATAAGTCAGATAAATATAAAAGCAAATATAGTGAAAGAGAGTTTGCTAAAGCTTCAAGAGAGGCTGTCATAGATATGAAAAGAGATCTAGAGGAGGTATTATAGTTGAAGGCACAACTTATATTAGAAAATGGAATAGTTTTTGAAGGTAAGGCCTTTGGATATATAGAAGAAAGTGTTGGAGAAGTTGTATTTAATACAGGAATGACAGGGTATCAAGAGGTTTTAACTGACCCTTCATATTATGGACAAATTGTTACAATGACTTATCCTCTTATAGGTAATTATGGTATCAACTTGGATGACATGGAATCTAATAGTCCTAAAGTAAAAGGATTTATAGTAAGAGAAAAATCAGATTATCCGAATAACTGGAGATGTGAAATGGAGTTAGAGGCATATCTTAAGCAAAATAAAATCATAGGCTTAGAAGGCATAGATACAAGGGCATTAACTAAAATTATTAGGAATTATGGAACTATGAAAGGGATTATTACTGTAAAAGAGTTAAGTAAAAGTCAAATTACTCAAAAGTTGAAAGCCTTTCACAATAAAAATGCAGTTAAGGAAGTTACTACCAAAGAAATTCGTAAAATTGAAGGAAAAGGAAAACATATAGCAGTCATGGATTTTGGAATAAAGGAAAATATTATTCGTTCTTTTAAAAAACGAAATTGTTCTTTAACTATTTTTCCAGCCAATACTTCTTATACAGAGATTCTGAGTATAAATCCAGATGGAATATTTTTATCTAATGGACCGGGAGACCCTAAAGATCTCCCTGATGTAATAGAAAATATTAAAAAACTAATAGGGATAAAACCTATATTTGGAATTTGTCTTGGACATCAGTTATTAGCTTTAAGTCTTGGAGGAGATACAGAAAAACTTAAATTTGGACATAGGGGATGTAATCATCCAGTAAAGGACTTATATGAAAATAAAGTATATATAACTTCTCAAAATCATGGGTATGTAGTAACGGACTTGCCAAAAGATATGATAAAAACTCATATTAATCTCAATGATGGAACTATAGAAGGCCTAAGACATAAAAAACTTCCTATATTTAGTGTTCAATTTCATCCAGAAGCTTGTCCGGGGCCAAAGGATACAGCATATATTTTTGATAGTTTCATAAAAATTATGGAAGGAGAAAAAACATGCCAAGGGATAATAGCATAAAAAAGGTATTAGTTATAGGGTCAGGACCAATTGTAATCGGTCAGGCAGCAGAGTTTGATTATTCAGGAACTCAAGCTTGTCAAGCGTTAAAAGAAGAAGGAATAGAAGTTGTATTAATAAATAGTAATCCTGCGACCATTATGACTGATAAAGAGGTTGCAGATAAAATTTATATAGAACCTTTAACTATAGAAGTAATAGAAAAGATTATAGAAAAAGAAAAACCAGATAGTCTTTTAGCAGGTATGGGAGGACAAACAGGGCTTAATTTAGCAGTAGAACTTCATGATAAAGGAATCCTAAAAAAACATAATGTAAAAATAATAGGGACTCCTATAGATTCTATTAAAGAAGGAGAAGATAGAGAAGGCTTTAAGAAGTTAATGGAAAAGATAGGACAACCTATTGTAGAAAGTGAAATAGTAACAAATGTAGAGGAAGGATTAAAATTTGCAAATAAAATAGGATATCCTGTTGTTGTAAGACCTGCTTATACTCTTGGAGGAACAGGAGGTGGAATTGCAGAAAACGAAGAAGAATTAAAGGAAATATTAGGACAAGGACTTCATTTAAGTAGAGTTGGGCAGGTTCTTTTAGAAAAAAGTATAAAAGGTTGGAAAGAAATTGAATATGAAGTAATGAGGGATAAATATGGAAATTGTATAACCGTATGTAATATGGAGAATATTGATCCTGTAGGAGTTCATACAGGAGATAGTATAGTAGTAGCTCCTAGTCAAACTTTATCTGATAAGGAATATCAAATGCTTCGCTCAGCTTCTATAGATATTATTAATGCTATAGGAATACAGGGAGGATGTAATGTACAGTTAGCCCTTAATCCAGATAGTTTTGAGTATGTGGTTATAGAAATTAATCCAAGGGTTAGCCGTTCTTCGGCTCTAGCTTCTAAAGCAACAGGTTATCCAATAGCGAAAGTAGCGGCAAAGATTGCCCTAGGATATGGTCTAGATGAAATTAAAAATGCTGTAACAGGGAAAACTTATGCTTGTTTTGAACCTGCTTTAGATTATGTAGTTATAAAAATTCCTAAATGGCCTTTTGATAAATTTCATAGTGCAAAACGTTCTCTTGGAACTAAAATGATGGCAACAGGAGAAGTTATGGCTATCGGTAATAATTTTGAATCAGCTTTTCTTAAAGGTATTCGTTCCCTAGAAATAGGTCAATATTCTTTAAATAGAAAATCTTCTTCTAAAAGAACCTTAGAAGAATTAAAGAAAAGAGTTCAAGTTCCAGATGATGAGAGAATTTTTGATTTAGCTGAAATGTTAAGAAGAGATTATTTAGTAGAAAAAGTATGTAAAATTACAGGGATAGATAAATTTTTTGTAGAAAAAATTAAATGGATAGTAGAACAGGAAGAAAAATTAAAACAAATGAATATAGAAGATTTAACAAAAGAATATTTATATTTATTAAAGAAAAAAGGATTTTCTGATAAAGGAATAGCAGATTTTTTAGGAGTAAGTCCTAAAGATATATATGAATTAAGAAATAAATGGAATATATATGCTACATATAAAATGGTAGATACATGTGCTGGAGAATTTGAAGCAGAATCTCCATATTATTATTCTACTTATGATGAATATGATGAAGTAGAAGTATCTAAAAACAGAAAAGTTATGGTAATAGGTTCAGGACCTATTAGAATAGGACAAGGAATAGAATTTGACTACTGCTGTGTTCATAGTGTATTAGCTCTAAAAAAAGCAGGTATAGAAACAATTATCGTAAATAATAATCCAGAAACTGTAAGTACAGATTTTAATATATCGGATAAACTTTATTTTGAACCTCTAACAGAAGAAGATGTATTAAATATAGTAGAAAAAGAAAAGCCTGATGGAGTAGTACTACAATTTGGAGGGCAAACTGCTATAAAATTAGCAAAATTCTTTAGAGAAATGAATATTCCTATATATGGGACAAAACCTGAGCAAATAGATGTTGCAGAAGATAGGGAAAAATTTGATACCTTATTAGAAAAGTTAGGAATAATGCGTCCAAAAGGAAAAGCAGTATTTAATCTTGAAGAGGGCTTAAAAGAAGCAAAGAAATTAGGATATCCAGTGTTAGTTAGACCTTCCTATGTTTTAGGAGGGCAAGGAATGGAAATAACTTACGAGGAAAAGGAACTTAAACAGTATCTTGGAGAAGCTTTTGAAAGGGATTCAAAAAATCCAGTGCTTATTGACCGATATTTAACAGGAAGGGAAATAGAAGTCGATGCCATATGTGATGGAAAAGATATACTAATACCAGGAATAATGGAACATCTTGAAAGAGCAGGAGTTCATTCTGGAGATAGTATAACAATATATCCAAGTCAAAATATTTCAAAAGAAATAAAAGAAAAAATTTTAGATTATACTAAAAAGATTGCTTTAGCACTTAATGTCATAGGTATGATAAATATCCAGTTTATAGAATTTAAAAATGAGTTATATATAATAGAAGTAAACCCTAGGTCAAGTCGTACAGTACCATATATAAGTAAAGTAACAGGAGTACCAGTTGTGGACCTTGCTACAAGGGTTATGCTTGGAGAAAAATTAAGGGATTTAGGTTATGGAATTGATATATATAAAGAAGCAAATTTAATAGCAGTAAAAGTACCAGTTTTTTCGACGGAGAAATTACCTATGGTAGAAGTAAGCTTAGGACCAGAAATGCGTTCTACAGGAGAAGTTTTAGGAGTTGGAAAAACCTTAGATGAAGCTCTATATAAAGGATTTATTGCAGCAGGAATAAAAATTCCAAAAGAAAATGGTACAATTCTTGCAACTATTAAACCTTATGACCAAGAAGAATTTTTACCCATGGCTAAAAAATTTGCTGAAAAAGGATTTAAATTTATGGCAACTGAAGGAACTGCAAATTTATTAAAAAAAGAAGGGATTTCTGTAGTAGAAGTTAAAAAAATAAGTGAAGGAGTTCCTAATATATTAGATATCATAAGAAGCGGAGTAATTAATATGGTTATAAATACTCCTACTAAAGGGAATGATTCAAAAAGAGATGGATTTAGAATAAGAAGAACAGCTATAGAATCTTCCGTAGATATATTTACTTCTTTAGATACAGTTAATGCAATGTTAAAAGTTATGGACGCTAGCTTTAAAGTAAAAGATTTAGAAGTATATGATTTAGGAGGAAATAATGAGAGAAATTAAAAAGCTAATAGTATTAGAAAATAAATTAATATCATCTAACATCTATAGTATGGTTTTACAGTCGAAAGGTTTAGCCAAAATATCAAAACCTGGACAATTTATTAATTTATATTGTAGAGAAGGGTCAAGACTTCTTCCAAGACCTATTAGTATATGTGAGATAAATAAGTTAGAAGATACAATTAAACTAGTCTATGCAGTAGTAGGCGCTGGAACTAAAGAATTTTCAAATATAAAAGTAGGAGAAAAAATAGAAGCTTTAGGTCCTTTAGGAAATGGCTTTATTATAGAGAAAGATAAAACAAAAAATATAATAGTAGGAGGAGGAATAGGAGTTCCTCCCCTATTAGAACTTGCAAAAAACTTAAATGGAGAAATAGAAGTTTATTTAGGATTTAGAAGTAAGTCAATATTAATAGAAGATTTCAAAAAATATGGAGCTAAGGTACATGTAGCAACTGAGGATGGTTCAGAAGGATTTAAAGGAAATGTTTTAGAACTTATGAAAAAGAATAATGTAAATGGAAGTATAATTTATAGTTGTGGCCCTAAGCCTATGTTAAAAGCAGTAGCAAAATGGGCCAAAAAGAAAAATATTCCTATGCAAGTTTCTTTAGAAGAAAGAATGGCATGTGGTATAGGAGTTTGTGTAGGTTGTGTTTGTAAGATAAAGGATAAAAATCAATCAGATTGGCAATATAAAAAGGTATGTAAAGATGGGCCTGTATTCTGGAGCGATGAGGTGATATGGGATGAATAAAGATGATTTAGATTTAAGAGTTAAAATTGCCGGTGTAGAATTAAAGAATCCTGTAACTACAGCTTCAGGAACCTTTGGGTCAGGAAGAGAATTTAAAGAATTTATAGACCTTAATGCATTAGGAGCAGTTACGGTAAAAGGAGTATCAAGTGTTCCTTGGAAAGGAAATCCTGCGCCAAGAATTGCGGAAACCTATGGTGGAATGTTAAATAGTGTGGGGCTACAAAATCCAGGAGTTGAAGAATTTATAAAAAACGATATTCCCTTTCTTAGGCAGTATGATACTAAGATAATAGTTAATATAGCAGGAAGAACTATACCAGAATATTGTGATGTAGCAGAAAAATTATCCAATACAGATATAGATTTAATAGAGCTTAATATTTCTTGCCCTAATGTAAAAGAAGGAGGAGTAGCTTTTGGCACAGACCCTAAAATGGCAGAAGAAGTAACACGAGAAGTAAAAAGGCATACAAAAAAACCTTTAATAGTAAAATTAAGTCCTAATGTGACAGATATAACTAATATAGCAAAGGCAGTTATAAAAGGGGGAGCTGATGGTTTATCTTTAATAAATACTCTTATTGGTATGAGAATAGATATTAATAGGAGAAAGCCAATACTTGCTAATGTTGTAGGCGGATTTTCAGGTCCTGCTATAAAGCCTGTAGCACTTAGAATGGTTTATCAAGTGGCTAAAGTTGTATCAGTTCCTATAATTGGTATGGGAGGCATAGCTACAGGAGAAGATGCCATAGAATTTATTATGGCAGGAGCTAGTGGCGTAGCAGTAGGAACAGCTAATTTTAGGAATCCAAGAGCTACCATAGATGTATTAAATGGAATAAAAGAATATATGATAAAAAATAAGATCAAATCATTGAAGGAGATAAGAGGAATTATATAGATAATATAATAGAATAATAGGAGGAATATTATGTTAAATAAAGATCGTGTAATTGAAATTTTAAAGAAAACAGGAGTTCTTTTAGAAGGGCATTTTTTACTTACATCAGGAAGACATAGTAATCAATACATGCAATGTGCAAAGATTTTACAATATCCCAATTATGCAGAAGAAATAGCAAAAGGTTTAGCAGAAGAATTTAAAGATGATAAAATAGATATAGTAATTGGTCCTGCTATAGGAGGAATAATAATAGCTTATGAATTAGCAAGACAATTAAATGCTAAAAATTTATTTGCAGAAAGAGAAAATGGGAAAATGACTTTAAGAAGAGGATTTAGTATTCCAAAAGGAGCTAGAGTTTTAGTAGCAGAAGATGTAATTACAACAGGAGGGTCAGTTTTAGAAGTAATAGATATAGTAAAGGAACAGGGAGGAGAAGTAGTAGGCGTTTCTGTGTTAATAGATAGAAGTAATGGGAAAATAGATTTTAAAACCAAACTAAGAGCTGCACTAACTGCAGATATAATATCTTATGATGCTAATGATTGCCCCATATGTAAGGAAAGAAAAATTCCATTAATAAAACCAGGAAGTCGTAAATTTGTTAAATAAAAATTTTATAAATTTTTAAGAATACCCTTTTATTTTTTAAATAAATGATTTATATTATATAATATAATTGTCAAAATATGTTTTAATATTTGGTGTTATTTGGAGATGGTTATAATCATGGATAAAAGGGTAAAAATAATAAATAATAAAAATAAGTTATTAATAAGAACCTTATGGGGGATATATTTTGTTTCGATGAATTTATTTTTTATAAAATCATATGATAATAATATTATATATTTATTTATTGGTTTTATATTATGTACAGTTATAAGTGTATTATCGTATTATAAAATAAGGCCTATATTTGTGACATATTTTATCATAAGTGTTTTTAGTATAGGCTCTTTCTTTTTACTAAAAGAATCCCATATTTTTTCAAGCATGTCAATAATTTGGTTTACATTAATAATAAGTTCCTTTTATGAAAATTATAAGGTTATATTTTTATCAGGAATTTATTCTATTATTTTAAGTATATATTTTTTTTACAATAAAGGACAAATCGATAGTGTTAGCTATACAGATTTAATATATTTAATTTTATTAGAAATATTTATAATAATACATATGATATTAAATTTAAAGATTAATAAAAATGCAAGAATGGAAGAAAAGAAAAATGAAGAATTGTTAAAAAGTATATTAGATAGTGTAAATATTGTATCTTGGAATTTTGATGTAGAAACTAAGGAATTTACTTTTTCAGAGGGAATAAATAAAATAAGTGGTTATAAAAAACAAGATTTTAAAGAAAATATAAATTTATGGAGAGAAGTTGTTCATCCAAAAGATAGAGAAAATATAAAAAAAGCCATAAAAGATATATATAATGGAAAATCAAAAGTAGTTGAAACTCGTATTATAACTAAAAAAGGATTAGAAAAATGGATACAAATACGAACTATACCTAATGTAGATAATTATAAAAAAGTCATTGGAATAAATGGGGTTATAATAGACATAACAGATAGAAAGTATGCAGAAGAAAAAATAAAATATATGGCTTATCATGATGTGTTGACAGAGCTTCCTAATAGAATTCATTTTAATAATCAGTTTATTAAAATTTTATCTGAAGTAAAACAAAAAAATCAAAAAATGGCAGTTTTATTTATTGATTTAGATAAATTTAAAAATATTAATGATACTTTAGGACATAATATGGGTGATTTACTTTTAAAACAAGCGGCAAATAGATTAAAAAAATCTCTTAGAGAAACAGATTTTATATGTAGAATAGGAGGAGACGAATTTATAATACTTTTAAAGGATATTACAAAAGAACATGTAAAAAAATTAGCTCAAAGAATAGTAAATACTTTTAAAGATCCCTTTATACTTAATAAGCATATACTTTTTGTAACACCTAGTATAGGCATAAGTATTTATCCAGATAATGGTATAGACATCGAAACTCTTATTAAGAATGCAGATGATGCTATGTATTTAGCAAAGAAAAAAGGAAAAAATAATTATCAGTTTTTTGATTCTATAAAAGAAAATATATAAAAATAAAAGGGCACCTTATATGGAGCCCTTATTAATATGTAAAAATTAATATCATATATATAATAATGAATTTATAGTAAGAAGGGATTAAGATGAAAGATTTCTTTGGGGTTAATTATAAAGGAGAAGGATTCAAACTCTTTTCTAATTATCATATTTTTGCTATTTTTATAATTTTTTTTATATGTTTTTTGATATTTATATTAAAAGACAAATTAAGAGAAAAAAAGATAAATTTTTGTTTTAGATATATTATGGGAGTTATGTTAATTATAGAACAATTATTTTTATATATTTGGTATCATGTAAATAATTTATGGTCATTTTCAGTATCTCTTCCTCTTAACTTATGTGAAGCATCAGTTATATTGTGTATCTTTTTATTATTTACAAAGTCCTATTTTTTATATGAAATTTTATATTTTTGGGCTATGTGTGGTGTAATATGGGCAATAATAACTCCTGATCTTAACGGGTATAATCCATCTCATTTTATTTTTTATCACTTTTTTATAACTCATGGACTTGTTATTATAGGGATTTTATTTATGACATTTGTAAATCGATACAAACCAAAAACTAAATCAATATTGAAAGTTTTTATAATAACAAATATATATATGGTTTTTGTAGGTATTATAAATATTATTACTGGAGGTAACTACTTATTTATCTGTAAAAAACCAAAATCTATATCTCTTATGGATTATTTAGGGCCTTGGCCTTTCTATATTATTTCGTTAGAAGTAGTAGCTATAGTAGGATTTATATTAGCATATTTGCCATTTAGGAGAAAGAAAAATTAATTTAAAATCGTTCAAAGCTAAGATATCTGCTCCCTTGAAATTTTAATTTTCCCGTATCTCCTTCAGCTAATAACCCAAACTCTTGCCCATCTACATTAAATTCCATTCTACTTCCACTTTCAAATTCAAATGTTATATAATAATAGGTTCTTGAATGATGATGTCCTATACCATGGTGATTTCTATGTATTGAAGAACTAGATACTTTAGTTCTTTTAGACACTATCTTTGCATCAACAATTAATATGGGTTGATGATTATTATAGTTCCATTGCTTAACACCTTTAATCATAGTAAAAATAAACATGATAATTATAATAAAAAAAACAATAAAGATAAATATAGGAACAATATTAAATAAAAGTCCCGTGAAATTATAAAAATTATTATGATAAGGCATATTTTACCTCCATAGTATAAAATTAATAAAGTAATTATATCAAGGATATTTTTTTTAGTCAAATTATAGGAGATATTTGTTATAAGATATCAATTATAAAATACAATAATTTTTTATTATAATAGTTAAGAATATAAAGAGTTGCTCATATATTTGTGATGAAAAATAGTGACTCTATACTATCATTTACAACAAATGGTTTAAATTTTTTTAATATAATTTTAATTTTAATAATAATATTTTTAATAATATTTTAAATTCAAAAAATACTGTATTGATAAAGTGATTTTTTATGTTTTAGTATAAATTTGATAAAATATTTTAACTAGCATATATTTTATATAATATTCGCCATATAAATATTTATCTAGTATTAATTATTTATTATATATCTGTTATAATGATTAATAAATTAAAAACATGGAGGGGAAGGATGTTAAAATATAAAGATTTAAATAAAAAAAAGAAAATAGAGTATATTTTTTATTATTATAAATGGCATATTATTGTAAGTATATTATTGATTGCATTTGGTATAAATATAGTTAACAATATTATTCATGGAGATGAAAAAAATCCTTTATTTACAATTTCATTGCAAGGTATTTCAACAAAATATGAAGAAATATCAGCTTGGGAAGAAGATATTAGTGCTAGAATTAAAAAGTTAGAAAAAGATAAAAATAAAACTGTTAGAGTAGATTTTTATTATATTGATATGAAAAACCAAGATGAATATTCCATGGCTAATATAAAAAAATTTATTGCTTTATCTATAACAGGAGATTTAGATATAGTATGTTTAGATGAAGATTTTTTTATGAGTCAAGTTAATAACAAAGCATATATACCTTTAGATACTATTTCTGAGCTTGATTTGATTTTAGATAAAAATAAAGATATTTTAGTGAAATTAAAGGCAGAGGGAGATACTAAGGAAAGAGTTTATGGTATAAGGGCAGATAATATAAATATATTTCAAAATATTGATTATGATACTACAAATAAAATATTAGCAATATCAAAAAATACGAAAAATTTGAATTATATTATACAATTTTTCAATTTAATCTTTAGTAATCAATAATATAAATAATAAGTTGAGGTGAAAATTATGAATGTACTTAAGAAAAAAATAGGAATAATTGGTGGAGGACAATTAGGAAAGATGATGATTTTAGAGGCTAAAAAAATGGGATTTTATGTAGTTATTTTAGACCCTACTCTACATTGTCCAGCTCATAGTATAGCAGATGAACATATAGTAGCCGATTTTGATGATGATATTGCAATAAAAAAATTAGCCCATAGGGTAGATGTTATAACTTATGAATTTGAACATATAGGGGTAGAAGTATTAAAAGAATTAGAAGAAAAAGGTTATGAAATATATCCAACACCAAAAAGTCTTGAAGTTATTCAAGATAAATATGAGCAAAAGAAGCTTTTAAAAAAGAAAAGAATTCCTGTTCCTGATTTTATATATATATCTAATGAAGAAGATATAATAAAAGCTGGAGAGAAATTTGGATATCCGTTTATATTAAAAAGATGTAGAGGAGGTTATGATGGAAAAGGGAATGTAGTAGTAAATGGAGTAGAGGATGTAAAAGCTGCTTATGAAAGACTTGGAGGTAGATATGAAGAATTAATGGCAGAAGAGTTTGTAAATTTCAAAAAAGAAATTTCAGTCTTAGCTTGCAGAGGCATAGATGGAGAAATAGCAGTTTATCCTGTAGGAGAAAACGAACATAAAGATAATATATTAATAGAAACCAAAGTTCCTGCTAAGATAACAAAAACTCTTACAAATCGAGCTATGAATTTAGCTAATAGAGTTATGAAAGCTTTTGAAGGAGTAGGAATGTTTTGTGTTGAAATGTTTGTTACAGATGATAAAAAAATATTGATTAATGAAGTGGCACCAAGACCACATAATTCTGGACATTATTCAATAGAAGGGTGTATAACTTCTCAATTTGAACAACATATAAGGGCTATAGTAGGATTGCCTTTAGGAGATACATCTCTTATTAGTCCTACTGTTATGAGAAATATATTAGGAGAAGGAAGTAAAATTGGAGAAGCAATGGTTTATGGAGTAAAAGAAGCTTTAGAGATTCCAGGAGTTAGACTTCATATATATGGAAAAGAAAAGAGCTTTCCAAGAAGAAAAATGGGACATTTAACAGCTACAGGAGAAACTTTAGAAGAAGCTTTGGAAAGGGCAAGAAAAGCTTCAGAATTTATAAAAATATATGCAAGAGGAGGAAAATAAAATGAAGCCATTAGTAGGAATTATCATGGGAAGTGATTCAGACCTTCCTGTTATGAGTGAAGCTGCAAAAATTTTAGGTGATTTTGGTATAGAGTATGAAATTACTATTGTATCAGCCCACAGAACCCCAGATAGATTATATGAATATGCTAAAACTGCTAAGGAAAAAGGATTAAAAGTAATAATTGCAGGGGCTGGAGGGGCAGCTCATCTTCCAGGGATGGTAGCTTCTATTACGACAGTTCCAGTGATAGGAGTTCCAGTTAAAACATCAACTTTAAGTGGAATTGATTCTTTATATTCTATAGTTCAAATGCCACCGGGAATTCCTGTAGCTACAGTTGCTATAAATGGAGCAAAAAATGCTGGAATATTAGCAGCTCAAATAATAGGAAGTTTTGATAAAGAGATTGAAAATAAAGTATTAAATTATAAAGAAGATTTAAAAAATATGGTAGAGAATAAAGCTTTAAAACTTGAAAAGGAAGGATTTGAAAAATATCTTTTAGAAAAAAATAAATAAATTCGAACATTAAATTAAAATTAATATAAAAAATTCGAATATTGTATTGACAGTATATATTAGCTATGGTAAAAATATATTATACAAGTTAATATGAAAATGCTCATATATGCTCAATAATATGGTTTGAGCGTTTCTACCGGGAAACCGTAAATTTCCTGACTATGGGTGAAAATGTCTAGTAAGAATATTCGAATTTTTGTATATATCATTGGACAGATTTCATGCATAAGGAATCTGTTTTTTTTCTGAAAATTTTAAATTAAGGGGGAATAATAGTGGAAAAATTAAAATTATTATATGAAGGAAAAGCTAAAAAGGTTTATGAGACAGAAGATAAAAATTTATATATTGTATCCTATAAAGATGATGCTACTGCATTTAATGGTCTTAAAAAAGGAACTATTCAAAATAAGGGAAGTATTAATAATAGAGTTTCTAACCATCTAATGAAGCTTTTAGAAAGTAAGGGAATTCCAACTCATTTGGTAGAAGAAATAAATGATAGAGATACCGTGGTAAAAAGAGTAGAAATTATTCCTATAGAAGTAATTGTAAGAAATATAGCAGCAGGAAGTTTATCTAAGAGATTAGGACTTAAGGAAGGAACTAAACTTAATAAGACGGTTTTAGAATATTGTTATAAAAATGATGAATTAGGAGACCCTATGGTAAATGATTATCATATATTTGCTCTTAATTTAGCAACAAAAGAAGAATTAAATAAAATTGCAGAATTATCTTTCAAAATTAATGAAATTCTTGGTAATTATTTAAAAGATGTAAATATAGAACTTATAGATTTTAAATTAGAATTTGGAAGAACTCCTGAAGGTGAAATAATTCTTGCGGATGAAATTTCTCCTGATACTTGCAGATTTTGGGATAGTGAAACTAAAGAAAAATTAGATAAAGACCGTTTTAGAAGAGATTTAGGAAATGTGGAAGGAGCTTATAAAGAAATATTAAAACGTCTTGGATTGTCAAAATAATTATAATTTTATATAGCAGAAGGGAGTTTAATCATGGACCAAGAATTTTTTGATGATAAATTTCATGATGAATGTGGCATTTTTGGGATTTTTAATAAAAATGATTACAATACAGCAAAATTAACTTATTTTGGGTTGTATGCTTTACAACATCGTGGACAAGAAAGTGCAGGAATAGCAGTAAATGATAATGGAACTATTATTTATCATAAGGAAATGGGAACAGTGTCAGAGGTATTTGATGAAGTTATTCTTAGTCATTTGCAAGGGAAAATATCTATTGGACATGTTAGATATTCAACAGCTGGGGAAAGTTTAAGGGAAAATGCACAACCTTTGGTTATTAAATATACAAAAGGGAATATGGCAATCGCTCATAATGGTAATTTAGTAAATGCAGATGAAATTAGAGATGATCTAGAAAAAAAAGGATTTATATTTCAGACAACCACAGATTCAGAAGTTATAGCAGCTCTTTTATCAAGAGAAAGAATAAAACATCATAGTTTAGAAGATGCTTTAGTTAAAGTAATGAAACAGATAAGAGGAGCATATTCTCTTTTAGTTATGACTCCTCATAAATTAATCGCCGCTAGGGATCCTTTAGGTATGAGGCCTCTTTGTTTAGGGAAAAAAGGGGATTCTTACATTTTTTCTTCTGAAACAGCAGCATTAGATACTATAGGAGCAGAATTTATAAGAGATATAAATCCAGGAGAAATTGTAGTAGTAAATGAAAAAGATATAAGGTCAATTCAAACAGAAGTAACTGGGGAATCTAGAATGTGTATTTTTGAATATATTTATTTTGCACGTCCAGATAGTATTATAGAAGGAGCTTCAGTTTATAAAGCAAGATTAGAAGCTGGGAAAAGATTAGCTAGAGAATTTCCAGTAGATGCAGACTTAGTTATAGGTGTTCCAGATTCAGGATTAGTAGCAGCATTAGGATACTCAAGAGAAAGTGGAATTCCTTATGGAGATGGATTAATGAAAAATAGATATATAGGAAGAACATTTATTCAACCTAGTCAAGAAATGCGGGAACAAAGTGTTAGATTAAAATTAAATACTTTTAAAGAACAAATAGAAGGAAAAAAGATTATTATGATAGATGACTCTATTGTAAGGGGAACTACAAGTAAAAGAATAGTAAATATGCTAAGAGAAGCAGGAGCTAAGGAAATTCATATGAGAATTAGCTCACCACCAGTTACTTATCCTTGTTATTTCGGAATAGATACTCCTCATAGACAGCATTTAATAGCAAGTCATAGTACTGTAGAAGAAATTAGAAAAATTATAGGAGCGGATACATTACAATTTTTAACAATAGATAGTTTAAAGAAGACTCCAGTAGGAGCTAGATGTGGATTTTGTACAGCTTGTTTTGATGGGAACTACCCTGTTAAAGTGGGAAAGGAGGGAAAAAATGAGTTTAGATTATAAAGCTTCTGGAGTTGATGTAGAAGCAGGGTATAAATCAGTACATTTAATGAAAGAGCATGTAAAAAGTACTTTTAGGCCTGAAGTATTAACAGATATAGGAGGATTTGGTGGATTATTTTCTATAGGAAATCAAAATATGAAAGAACCTGTATTAGTATCTGGAACAGATGGAGTTGGGACAAAACTTAAAATAGCTTTTTTAAATAATAAGCATGATACTATAGGAATAGATTGTGTTGCCATGTGTGCTAATGATGTAATATGTTCAGGAGCAGAACCTTTATTTTTTCTAGATTATATTGCTTGCGGTAAAAATATTCCAGAAAAAATAGCACTTATTGTAAAGGGAGTTGCGCAAGGATGTAGAGAAGCAGGAGCAGCTCTTATTGGAGGAGAAACAGCAGAAATGCCTGGATTTTATAAAGAAGATGAATACGACCTTGCAGGATTTTGTGTAGGAATAGTTGATAAAGAAAAAATTATAGATGGAAGTAAAATAAAAAAAGGCGATTCATTAATTGGTATAGCTTCTAGTGGAATTCATAGTAATGGTTATTCATTAGTACGAAAAATATTTAATCCTAATGAAAAAAATATGAAAGAATATATTGAAAAGTTAGGATGTACTTTAGGAGAAGAACTTTTAAAGCCAACAAAGATATATGTAAAATCAATACGAGCTTTGAAAAAGGAAGTTAATATAAAGGGTATTAGTCATATAACTGGAGGAGGCTTTATAGAGAATATTCCTAGAATGTTTCCAGAAGGATTAGGAGCTAAAGTTTATGAAGGAACTTGGGATATATTACCTATTTTCAATATTATTCAAGAATTAGGTGATATTACTAAAAGAAATATGTATAATACATTTAATATGGGAATAGGAATGGTTGTAGTTATTGAAAAAGAAGAAGAAGAAAAAGCACTTAATATTCTCAATTCTATAGGTGAAAAAGCTTATGTAATAGGAGAAGTAATAGAAAGCAAACTAGGGGTGGAATTATGTTTAAAATAGGAGTCTTAGTTTCAGGAGGAGGAACTAATCTCCAAGCTATAATAGATAGAATAGAAGACGGAACTATAAAAAATGCAAAAATAGTTACAGTAGTTAGTAGTAATAAGGAAGCATATGCACTTAAAAGAGCAGAAAAATATGGAATAGAAAATACTTGTATTTCACCGAAGCAGTTTGAAAATAGAGAAGAATTTAATAAGGCATTAATTAACTATTTTGAAAAAAAAGAAGTTGATCTTATAGTATTAGCTGGCTATTTAGTAGTGTTAGGGGAAAATTTTGTAAATCATTTTAAAAATAAAATTATGAATATACACCCATCTTTAATTCCGGCATTTTGTGGAGAAGGATATTATGGTCTTAAGGTGCACGAGGCAGCGTTAAATAGAGGAGTAAAAATAACAGGAGCAACTGTTCATTTTGTGGATGAAGGAACAGATACAGGGCCTATTATTTTACAAAAGGCAGTTAATGTAGAAGATGGAGATACACCACAAACTCTTCAAAAAAGAGTTATGGAAGAAGCAGAATGGGAAATATATCCAAAGGCCATAGCATTGTATTGTGAAGGAAAAATAAAAATAAAGGATGGGAAGGTGAAAATTTTATGAAGGTATTAGTAATTGGTGGTGGAGGAAGAGAACATGCAATTGTATGGAAATTATCTCAAAGCAAAAAGATAAGTAAAATATATTGTGCTCCAGGAAATGCTGGAATAGAAGAGTTAGCAGAGTGTGTTAATATAAAAGCTACTGATATAGAAGCTTTAGTAGACTTTGCATATAATGAACAAATTAATTTTACTATTGTGGGAATGGACGACCCTCTAATGCTTGGAGTTGTAGATAAATTTGAAGAAAAAGGATTAAAAATATTTGGGCCAAATAAAAAAGCAGCTTTAATTGAGGGAAGTAAGGCCTTTGCTAAGGAACTTATGAAAAAATATAATATTCCAACAGCTAATTATGAAGTTTTTACAGATTATAAAGCAGCTATTGAATATGCTAATAATCAAAAACTTCCCATAGTAGTAAAAGCAGATGGATTGGCTTTAGGAAAAGGAGTTATAATTTGCAACACTTATAAAGAAGCTGAAGAAGCTATATATGAAATAATGGAAAATAAAAAATTTGGAGAAGCAGGGAATAAAATAGTTATAGAAGAATTTTTAACTGGACACGAGGTTTCAGTATTATCTTTTTGTGACGGAGATACAATTATTCCTATGGTAAGTGCTCAAGACCATAAAAGAGCACTAGATAATGATAAGGGACTTAATACTGGAGGTATGGGAACCTTTTCTCCAAGTCGTATTTATACTAAAGAAATAAATGATTATTGTATGGAAAAAATATTTAAACCAACATTAAAAGCTATGAAAGAAGAAGGTAGACCTTTTACCGGGATATTGTTTTTTGGACTTATGATAACAGAAGATGGAGTTAAAGTATTAGAATATAATGCTAGATTTGGAGATCCTGAAGCTCAAGTAGTACTTCCAAGATTAAAAGGAGATTTACTTGAAATATTAGAGGCATGTGTTGATAAAAGACTTCATGAAGTTAAAGTAGAATGGGAAGATAATGCAGCAGTATGTGTAATATTAGCATCAGGAGGGTATCCATTATCTTACAAAAAAGGATATCCAATAAAAGGATTGGATAAATTTAAAGATAGTAAAGATATAATTGTATTTCATGCAGGAACAGCTAAAAAAGAAGATGAAATTGTAACTAATGGAGGAAGAGTTTTAGGAGTTACAGGAATAGCAAAAACTTTAGATGAAGCAATAAAAATAGCTTATAAAGGAGTAGAAGATATTAATTTTGAAAAAATGCATTATAGAAGGGATATAGGAATAAAATAGAAAAAATATTATTTGTAAATTATTGATTATATGCCATAAAATATATTTTTGCTTTGGGTTTATTTTAAGCAATATTGTAAATAATAAATATAAATGAGTTTTGAAATACTTAAAAGTGGGGAATTTAAATGTCATATAGTAATAATTTACAGAATATTAATGTAAAAATAGAGTATACAAGAGAAGTTTTAAATAATTTGATTGCTTCAAAAATGGATAAGATATCCAATAAAGAAATTATATATGTAAGCAAAGTACTAGATGACTTATTAGTTGAATATTTAAAAAAGAATATTAACAATAAAGTTTAAATATAAAAATAGCAATATTATATAAGAAAGAAATACAAAAATTAAAAAGTCAAGGGATTATAATAATTCTCTTTGACTTTTAATTTAATCTTTTACTAAAATTTAGTTTATTAAATTTTACAATTTTGCACTAAAATTTATTATATCATCTATACTTAAGCCAGCTTGTATAATTCCTTTTTGGTCTTGTCTAGAAACTCCAGCAAATTTATAAATTTGTCCATCTATATCTCGTCTTCTCATTTTTTGTACAACCATTTGCTTTTCTCCTGATAAAATTTTATAAAAATCATATGCTTGTGTGGATTTATCATTTGTGAATCTAAATCCTATGCCTAAAGGATTATTAGAATAAATAGTTACTCCATTTTCATCAGTAATATAAAACTCAGAGATTCCTGTATTTTTAGAAAGCTGTACTAATTTTTCATTAGATATATTTTGCTCAACAAAATTTAAGGCAATTTTTTGACATATGCGTAATAACTCTTTATCAATTTCATCTTCTAATGGTTTAATAAAATTTTGAAAATTATAAGATATATCCATAATATTTTGAGAAATACTGGAATTTTCTAAAACAATATTTTTTTGTGTTATTATTTTGTTTTCGATATTTTTTATAATATTGTCTGTATTTTTTATATTATCAGATAGATTGTTGTTATTCATAGATATAATTTGACTCGATTTAACCTGATTAGTAATATTATTACTAATATTAAATATAAGGTTAACGATATCTTGTACCTGTTCATTAATTTTTAAGAGATTTTCACTAGCGGTTTTACTTTTTTCTTTAATACTTTTAGTTCTATAAATACTTAATTCCATGGTGTCAAAAAATTTATTAATAACATTGTTAATATTAGCAATGTTTTCATCTATATATTTTGCAGTAGTGGCACTTGATATAGCTAACTTTTTAATTTCTTCAGCAACTATTTTAAAGCTTCTTCCTTCATTTCCTGCTTTTGCAGCTTCAATAGATGCATTTAAAGATAGAAGATTAGTTTGATCTGCAATATTTGTTATAGCTTCAGACATTTGTGATATAATTTTAAGATGTTTTTTTAACAATTCGACATTTTTAGAAGATTTAGATATAATTTCCTCTATTTCTATCATATCATTTAGAACATTATTTATATTAGTAATATCAGATTTTATTGTAGAAATAGTTTCTTTACTCTTTAGCTGAGCATTATTGCACTGGTATTCTACTTCAGTATTAGTTTTGGATAAGTTTTGTGAAATATTTGCATTTTCTGTAGCTTGAGTTATAACATTATTTAAATACAGGATAATATCTTTTATATTATTAGAAATATTGTTCATACTATTTAGTGAAGAAGTTGAATTATCATTTAGTTTATTTGATAATTCAGATAGTTTAACATTAGCATTCATCATATTGTATAATAATACTTGCATTTTTTTTCTAAGAGATTTTATAGTATCTTGTAAATTTTTAAATTCATAAAGCATAAATTCTTTTTTTATACTATGTAAAAAGTTGCAATTGGAATATTCATTTAAAAAGTCTTCAATAATGGATAAGTCTTTTTTTACTAAATAAAAAATTCGCATTGAGAATATGCCTAAAATAAGCATAGATATTAGTGTAATTATTAAATTTTTATATAGTATAGATATTGAAGTTAAATTTATAAAAAAATTTCCTATAAAAATAATAATTCCTATAGTAAGAAGTTGAAATATAAAATATTTTTTTATACTTTTTTTCATTATAATGCAAATCCTTTCTTAGACTATAAAAGTCATACCTAATGATAAATAGGCATGACTTCTTTGTCTTGAAATTGATATAATTATGATAGCATATTTTATGTAAGTTGTCACTACAAGCTTTTATATAAATAAAGATAAAAATCCCTCGATAAATTGAGGGATTTTTTATGTTAAAGCAATTAAAGTTTCATTAACTAATTCATTTATTAATTCTTTAACGGATATTATTTTGTTTAATTTATAAACATTACTTCCTGCAAAAATTAATCCATTATCAGTATCTCCTTTTAAGGCTTTTATCAAAGCTTCTGAAATGCAGTAAGGAGTAGTAGAAGGATCACATGGTTTTAAACAATTATAACATTTGGATATTTTTTTATTAGTTTTTTCTAAAGTTTCTATTAACTTATTTCTAATAGCTCTACCAGGCATACCAACAGGACTTTTTATAATTTGTATTTGATCTTTAGATGCATTTATATAAGCTTTTTTGTAATTATCATGAGCATCACATTCATAAGTTGTAACAAATCTAGTTGCCATTTGAACTCCTGATGCTCCTATTTTTATATGCTTTGCAATATCATAGCCATCAAAAATACCTCCAGCAGCAATAACTGGTATTTTTTTATTATATTTTTTTTCAAAAGGTTTAATAGCTGATAACACTTCTTTTACTATATCTGCTAAATTGGGAATAGGTTTTTTATTAAGTTCTTTTAGAGAAAAACCTAAATGTCCTCCTGCTTTTGGTCCTTCTACAATTAAAGCATCAGGAATACGATTATATCGTCTATCCCATAATTTAGTTATAATTGTTGCAGCTTTACTAGAAGAAACTATGGGAATAATTTTAGAAGCAGAATTTTCAACCAATTCAGGAAGGTCCACAGGAAGACCTGCTCCACAAATTATGAGGTCTATTTTTTCTTTGACAGCAGTTAAAATCATTTCTTTATAATTATTCATTGCAGTCAATAAGTTTACACCAATTATTCCTTTGGGGCTTAATTTTCTTGCTTTTCTAATTTCTTTTTGTAGTCCTCTTATGTTAGCAGCTTTATTATTAGTTTCAAAATCAGGTTCGTTAAAACCAATTTGAACGCCAGAAATAATTCCAATGCCACCTTCATTAGCAACTGCTGAAGCAAGTTTAGCTCTAGATATGCCAATACCCATACCACCTTGAATAATAGGAATATCTGCAATGAGATTTCCTATTTTTAATGAGGGAAGTTTCATTATATCTCTCCTTTATTTGATTTACAAATATTTTGATAATCAAAGTATATATGAAAGTATATACAAAGTCAAATTAATTTATACCTTTAGTAATTCGATAAATTTTTTTGCACCAGTAGAAAGAGGGATTTGTTTGTGAGTAATTACTCCTATCCCCCTTTTTGGAATGTTTTCTGCTACATCGACTATAAATATTTCTTTATTTTTTAATTGGTTTATAATACATTCTTCCCATACAAAAGTGATTCCTAAACCTATTTTTGACATTTCAACAAGCAGGTCTATGCTTCCTAATTCAATTTCAGGAATTATATTAATATTATTTTCTTTTAATACAGAATCAAAGAAGTCTCTAGTAGTGGTTTTCTTTTCTAACATTAAAAAAGGATATTTTTCTAAGTCTTTTAAAGAAACTTTTTTGTTTTTTAGTTCTTTAAAGTGCATTCCTGCTATAAATACGTCTTGAATAGGTTTAATATTTTTTATTTCCATAGAATTTTCAACATAATTATTAGGAATGTTAGATACAATAAAATCAACATTACCTTGTTTTAAAAATTCTACACATTTAGGAGAAGTTCCATTAGTTATAAGAATTTTAATTTTAGGATATAGTAGGTGAAATTTTTTCAAATAAGGAAGAAGATAATATTTGCATATGGTGTCGCTAGCTCCTATACGAATTTCTCCTTGTTCTAGAGAGTGGATTTCATTAATATTTCTTTCGGCATTTTTAATAAGATTATAGGCCTTTTCTATATGCAAAAATAAAATTTCACCGTCTTTTGTTAATTTAACTTGTTTAGTATTTCTAAAAAAAAGTTGTGTGTTTAATTTTTCTTCTAAAGCTTTTATAGATTGACTAACAGCGGATTGAGAAATAAAAAGCTTATTAGCGGCTTCAGAAAAGCTGAGAGTTGAAGCTACATGAAAAAATACTTTATATAATTCAAAATTAACATCCATTTATTACTTCTCCTTATAAAAGATATTAGTATTATTAATTTTTTTTATTAAATATATCATGTTAAAATTAATATGTAAAGAAGATTAAATTATATTTGTGTTAAAAATTAGAATTTCAAATAATAAAAAATGGAGGTTGTAATAATGAATAGCATAAAAAGAATATTTGTTCAAAAAAAACCTGGATTTGATATAGAGGCACAAAATTTGTATAAAGATATAAAAGAAAATTTATTTATAAAAGAATTAGAAAATGTGAAAATCCTTAATAGGTATGATATAGATGGAATAGATGATGAAACATATAATAAAGCTAAATATACTATTTTTTCCGAACCACCAGTTGATTATGATGAAGAATTTCCTATAGAGGAAAATGAAAGAGTATTTGCCATAGAATATCTTCCAGGACAATATGATCAAAGAGCTGATTCAGCAGCACAGTGCATTCAAATTTTAACTCGTAAAGAAAAACCAATAATTCGTACAGCAAAGGTAATTATTTTAAAAGGAAATATAACAGATAATCAATTTGAAACTATAAAAAAATATTGTATAAATCCCGTGGATTCAAGAGAAGCCTCTTTAGAAAAGCCAGACACTTTAGATATAGAACTTGATATTCCTAGGGAAGTAGAGATATTAGAAGGTTTTATAAATTTAAATAAGAATGAATTAGAAGCTTTAAGAAATAAATTGGGATTGGCTATGAGTTTTGATGATATATTGTTTTGTCAAAAATATTTTAAAGAAGAAGAAAATAGAGATCCTAGTATAACAGAAATAAGAGTTTTAGATACTTATTGGTCTGATCATTGTAGACATACTACATTTTTAACTAATATAGAAAAAGTAGAAATAGAAAATGGGCATTTTACAGTTCCTATTAAAAAAGCTTATGAAAAATATTTAGAAGGAAGAAAATTAGTATACAAAGAAAAAGAAAAGAATATTTGCCTTATGGACATAGCTCTTATGGGGATGAAAGAATTAAGAAAATTGGGGAAATTAGATGATCTTGAGGTATCAGATGAAATTAATGCTAGTAGTATTATAGTAAATGTTGATATTGATGGAAAAAATGAAGAATGGCTTGTTATGTTTAAAAATGAAACTCATAATCACCCCACGGAAATAGAACCTTTTGGAGGAGCTGCTACTTGTCTTGGAGGAGCTATAAGAGACCCTTTATCAGGTAGAGCTTATGTTTATCAAGCTATGCGAGTAACAGGAAGTGGAGATCCTAGAACTCCTGTAAAAGATACTTTGCCAGGGAAATTGCCTCAGAGAAAAATAACAACTGAAGCAGCTCATGGATATAGTTCTTATGGAAATCAAGTGGGATTAGCAACTGGACATGTAGCAGAAATATATGATGAAGGATACATAGCAAAAAGAATGGAAATAGGTGCTGTAATAGGAGCAGTTCCTAGAAAAAATGTGTTAAGAGGAGTTCCAGAAGAAGGAGATGTGATAATACTTTTAGGTGGGAGAACTGGTAGAGATGGTTGTGGTGGAGCAACTGGTTCATCTAAGGAACATAATGAAGAATCTTTAATTAGTTGTGGTGCAGAAGTGCAAAAAGGAAATCCTCCAACAGAAAGAAAAATTCAAAGATTATTTAGAAATCCTAAAGTAAGTACCATGATTAAACGTTGTAATGATTTTGGAGCAGGAGGAGTATCAGTTGCCATTGGAGAATTAGCTGATGGTCTTGAAATAGATTTAAATGCAGTACCTAAAAAATATGAGGGATTAGATGGAACAGAGTTAGCAATATCTGAATCCCAAGAAAGAATGGCAGTTGTTATAGATAAAACTAAAGTAGAGGAATTTATTGCTTTGGCAGAAGAAGAAAATTTAGAAGCAGTTGTTGTTGCTAAGGTTACTTCTGAGAATAGATTAAAAATGATTTGGAATAACAAAGCGATAGTAGATATTAGTAGAGATTTTCTAAATACTAATGGGGCAGAACAAAAAACAAATGTAGTTGTAGAAAAACCTAAAAAGGATAAAAATTATTTTAATACTATTTTAGATGAAGTTAAAGAAAAACTTGATGATATTAAAGAAGCTTGGCTTGCTAATTTAAAAGATTTAAATGTATGTAGTCAAAAAGGATTAGTAGAAAGATTTGATAGTACTATTGGAGCTTCAACAGTTCTTATGCCCTTTGGAGGGAAATATCAATTAACTCCTGCAGAATGTATGGTGGGTAAAATTCCAGTATTAAATGGAGATACTACCACAGGAACTATTATGAGTCATGGATATAATCCTAAAATTGCTAAATGGAGTCCTTTCCATGGTGCAGTATATGCAATTATAGAAGCTATCGCTAAGGTAGTAGCAGTTGGAGGGGATTATAAAAATATTCGCCTTACTCTTCAAGAATATTTTGAAAAATTAGGAGATAACCCTAAAAGATGGGGGAAACCTTTTAGTGCTTTATTAGGAGCTTATTATGTACAAAAAATACTTGGAATAGGTGCCATTGGTGGAAAAGATAGTATGTCAGGAACTTTTAAGGACTTAGATGTTCCGCCAACTTTAACAGCTTTTGCAGTAAATGTAGTAAATGTAAATAATGTTATTTCGCCAGAATTTAAAAAAGTAGGAAGTGCAGTAGTATATATTCCTTTAAAAAGAGATGAGTTTGAGCTTCCAGATTTTAATCAACTAGATAAAAATTATTCTAAAATAACAGAGTTAATAAAAAATAAAAAAATATTATCAGCTCATACTGTTAAATTAGGAGGAATAGCAGAAGCTATTAGTAAAATGAGTTTTGGAAATAAGATAGGGATGAAATTTACAAAAGAAGTAAATGCCAAAACTTTATTTGCTCCTAATTATGGTTCTATTATTATAGAAATAAATAAAGAAGATATAGAAGTTCTTGACGAATTAGAATATATTTTACTTGGAGAAACACAAGAGAATCCTTATATTATAGTAAATAATATTGAAATTTCTATAGAAGAAATGTTGGAAGCTTGGAGCAACCCCTTAGAAAAAGTATTTCCAACTAAAACAAAATTAATAAAAGAAAAGCCTATAAGTAAAATATATAGTGAAAAAAATACAAATAAATCAAGATTAAAAATTGCAAAACCAAGAATATTTATGCCAGTATTCCCTGGAACAAATTGTGAATATGATACTAAGAAAGCTTTTGAGAATGCAGGAGGGATAGTTAAAACTTTTGTATTTAAAAATTTGACTCCTACTCATATTGAAGAATCTATAGATAATATGGTAAAAGAGATTAATAATTCTCAAATTATTATGATTCCTGGTGGATTTAGTGCGGGAGATGAACCAGAAGGTAGTGGCAAATTTATTGCAACTGTTTTTAGAAATCCTAAAATAAAAGAAGCAGTAATGAATTTTCTAAATAATAGAGATGGATTAATGCTTGGTATTTGTAATGGATTTCAAGCATTAATAAAATTAGGATTAGTACCTTATGGAGAAATAAGAGAGATTGATGAAAGTAGCCCTACTCTTACTTTTAATACTATTGGACGACATGTATCTTGTATGGTTACAACTAAAATAGTATCAACAAAATCTCCTTGGTTTGCCAATGTAGAAGTAGGAGAAATTCACAAAATTCCTATATCTCATGGAGAAGGAAGATTTGTCGCTAGTCCTGAAATGATGGAAACCCTTTTTTCTAATGGACAAGTTGCTACTCAATATGTAGATTTTGAAGGGAATCCAACATATGATATAGCATTTAATCCTAATGGGTCTATAAATGCCATAGAAGGAATTACAAGTCCTGATGGAAGAATTCTTGGGAAAATGGGACATTCTGAGAGGATAGGGAGTAATGTAGCCAAAAATATAGTAGGAGCAAAAGACCAAAAGTTATTTGAAGCAGGAGTAAATTATTTCTCATAATTATAAAAAGATTATCCTATTTTGTAGGATAGTCTTTTTTTATATTAATATTTATGCATAAGAAATATTATAATAATTAATATTGAATTGTAAACAATATATGATATTATATTATTATATAATAAAAATTAATTAACTAAAATAATAAAGAGTTTAAGTTTATTATATTAAAAATTATTAGATAGTAATAAGTGATAATATTATATAGATTTTAAACGATTTATTGGGGAAAATAAATGTATATAATATATTTTATAATATTATCATAAAAAGGAGATGGGTTTAATGGATATTAAAAGTACAGTAACTTTACATAATGGAGTTAAGATGCCTTTGCTTGGTTTTGGTACTTTTAAAATACCAGATGGAGAAGAAGTAGAAAAGGCTGTTTTAGAAGCTTTAAAGGTAGGGTATAGGCATATAGATACTGCTGCTGCATATCAAAATGAAGTAGGAGTAGGAAAAGCTATAAAAGCTAGTGGAATAAAAAGAGAAGAAATATTTATAACCAGTAAAGTGTGGAATAAAGATCAAGGATATGATACAACATTAAGAGCTTTCGAAGAAACAATTAAAAGATTAGATACAGATTATCTTGATTTATATTTAATACATTGGCCTAAACCTATTAGTAAAGAAACTTGGAAAGCTATGGAGAAACTTTACAAAGAAAAAAGAATTAGAGCAATTGGGGTAAGTAATTTTCAAATTCATCATTTAGAAGATCTTATGAAATCTTGTGAAATTATTCCTATGGTAAATCAAGTAGAATATCATCCACAGCTTTCTCAAAAGGAATTACTTGCATTTTGTCAAGAAAATAAGATTCAATTAGAAGCTTGGGCTCCTCTTATGCAAGGTAAAATTTTTAATATTCCTCTTATGCAAGAATTGTCACAAAAATATAATAAAACTATTGCTCAAATAGCTTTAAGATGGGATATTCAAACAGGAGTAGTTACTATCCCCAAATCTGTAAATGCATCTAGAATTAAAGAAAATGCAGATATTTTTGATTTTGAAATATCTGAAGAAGATATGAAAAAAATTGAAAAGTTAAATACTGGAGAAAGAGTTGGAAGTGACCCAGATAAAATTTATTTATTATAGAATTATATTTTATGGTACAATTTAGTGGTGAATGCTATTTATTCACCACTATTTTTACGGGAGGGGAAAAAGTGAAGGGGTTAAAAAAAGTATTTATGTTAATGTTAATTTTATGTATAAGTTGTTCAAGTTTTACTTTAACTTATGGAAATGAATTAAGTAATATTGAATTTTTAAAAGATTTTTTAACAACTTTTATATTAGAAGAAAATACTAACTTATTAAAAAGTTCAACAATATTATTGAATGGCTTAGTATATAAATATAAAGATGAAAAAAGAATATCTGATTTTGAGAAAGATATTGATGATGAAGTAAGAGCTGTTTGGATTTCTTATTTAGATTTGCAAAATGTTATTAATAAAAATGAAATAGATTTTGAGTTATCTATTGAGGAAATGTTTTCAAATATAAAAAATGCTAAATTAAATACAGTGATTGTACAGGTTAGACCCTTTGGTGATGCTTTATATCCTTCAAAATATTTTCCATGGTCTTATATTATAACAGGAACAGAAGGGATAGCGCCACAGTTTGATCCATTTAAAATTATGGTAGATAAAGCACATGAAAAGGGATTAAAGATAGAAGCATGGATAAATCCTTATAGAATAAGAAATAATAATAAACCAATAAGTGATAATAATATAGCTTTAAAGTGGTTAACAGATGGAAGTAATAGAGTAATAAAAATTGATAATGGCATTTATTATAATCCTGCAAGTGAAGATGTAAGGGACTTAATTATAAAAGGAGTTATGGAGATAGTTGAAAATTATGATGTAGATGGAATACATTTTGATGATTACTTTTACCCTACTACAGACCCACAATTTGATAAAGTTGATTATGAACAGTATAAGAAT
The DNA here is from genome assembly GCF_001466305.1 of Defluviitalea phaphyphila. Classification (GTDB taxonomy): domain Bacteria; phylum Bacillota; class Clostridia; order Lachnospirales; family Defluviitaleaceae; genus Defluviitalea_A; species Defluviitalea_A phaphyphila. Next base: position 10,127 of record NZ_JWID01000001.1, on the reverse strand, counting down.
GAGGGAGGATTGCTTAGCTTAGAAGATTGGAGAAGAGAAAATGTAAATTTATTAATTAAAGAAATATACAAATCTATTAAGAATTATGATGATTCAATAAAATTTGGAATAAGTCCTCAAGGAATTATTGATAAAAATTATAATACTCAATACATAGATATTTATAAATGGTTATCAAGTTCTGAATATATTGATTATATTTGTCCTCAAATTTATTTTGGATATAATCATTCTACATATTCTTATGATAAACTTATAAATCAGTGGAATAAATTAATTAAAAATAATGATATAAAATTATATATAGGATTAGCAGCTTATAAAATAGGACGTGAAGATATTTATGCAGGAAAAGGAAAATATGAATGGATTGAAACTGATAATATTCTTGAAAAAATGATAAACGATGGAAGAATAAATGACAATTATGGAGGATTTGTATTGTTTAGATATGATTTTTTGTGGAATCCAGAAAAACATTTAGAAGAACAAATACATAAAGAGTTAGATGCTATAAAAAATATATAAAATTATATTTACAAAAATAATATATACATTATAATAAAATAGATATTTTAATTATTAAACTAAATTGGTGTAATAATTGATTTTTTTCATGAAAAATTAATATAAATAATTAGTAATAAACATAAATTTTAATTAAAAGTCTTATTATTATTAGAATTATAGTCGATATTAGTAAGTGAATGTTTTTAATATTTAAAGGTACAGAATATTAAAACTAGAGGGGGAAAACAAATGAAAAAATTATCTAGTGTTAATTTTAAGTTAAAAAAAAGGGGAGGGAAAAATAGATCTTTTAAGAATTTATTTAATTCAAGATATAATATGGGGATAGGAAAAAAATTAATTATATCTTTTATACTTTTAAGTATTATACCTTTAAGTTTAGTGGGGATATTTTCGTATTATAATGCAGAGAAAACTGTAAAAGATAAAGTTAGTTTTTATTCAAAACAGATGATAGTACAATTAATGTTAAATATTAATTCTAAAATAGAAGAGATAGAGCGAATGTCTATGATGATACAGGGAAATGTAGATTTTATTAGTACATTAGAAGAAATGGATAAAGAAGAGTCTTATTATGCAAAATTACAGGCTAAAAATACAGCTGAAAATGCTTTGTTTGCCATAAGAAATTCTGATGTTAATATAAAAGGTATATATTTATATAGGAAAGATGGAACAAAGATAGGAATTGGTACGGATTCTGTTTTAAATGAAAAGCATGATAATGGCAATAATAATGAAATGTATGAACTATTCAAGAAATATTTAGAAGAAAATAATAAAGATATGGTATGGATGACAGGATTAAACGATTCATATCAAAATATATATTTATTAAGAACTATAAAATCAATTCAAACTATTCAAGAAGTAGGAATATTAGTTATATCTGTTGATAGCGAATATATAACTTCTCCATTTAAAAATATTCAGACAACAGAAAGTTCTGATATATATATATTAAACGAAAATAAAGTAAATATTGGAGATTTAAACAAAGATGATTTAGGTAAAGAAATGAATTATGAATATTTAGATACAGTTTTTAGTGGAGGATTAAGTGATAGTTTTATTGAAAAAGGAAATATAGTTAGCTATGCTACTACTACAAATGGATGGAAGATAATAACAGATGAATCTGTTTCTTCTCTTATGAGTGAAATGAATTTTGTAAAACAAAGTATTTTAGCTATAGTAATAATATGTATAATTTTATCAGTAGCGATTGGAAGTTTAATTGCTTTTAGTATATCCGGTCCTATAAAAAATATAATGAATTTAATGTCAAAAGCAGAAAATGGAGATTTAACTGTATCTTCTAAAATTAAGGGTAAGAATGAAATAGGAAGATTATCACAAAGTTTTAATAAAATGATAGAAAATATACATAATTTAATCAATGAAGTAAATCATGTGTTAAAACAAGTAGAAGAAGGAGCAGAAATTATTAAGATTGAATCAGAACAATCAGCGGCATCATCAACTCAAGTTTCTACAGCAATTAATGAGATAGCTCAAGGTGCTAGTGAACAAGCAAAACAAGCCGAAGAAGGATACCATTTAATGGAGGCTTTAGATAAAAATATTAATAATGTAGTTAAAAGGATAGAAAATGTTATAGAAATGATAAGTAGGACTAAAGAATCTAGAGATTATGCAGAAAATACTATATCAAAATTAAATATAAAAACACAAAATGCAGTAGAATCAACACAAGCAATCAATGAAGAAATAAAAAATTTAGATAGAGAAGCTAATGAAATTATTAAAGTAGTGCAAGCTATAGAAAATATTAGTGAACAAACTAATCTTTTAGCTTTAAACGCAGCTATAGAAGCGGCAAGAGCAGGAGAAGCAGGAAAGGGATTTGCAGTAGTTGCAGAAGAAATTAGAAAATTAGCTATGGATTCAAAAGATTCAACTAAGATGATTAGTGATATTATTTCTAGAATACAGTTAGATGTAAAAAATACAGTATCCATGGTAAAAACTTCAGATAAGATATTTGAAGAACAAAGTATAATTGTAAATGAAACAGAAAATAGTTTTAAAGAAATGGCAGAATCTATAAGTAAAGTAATACAGGAAATAGAAGATATTAATTCATCAATAACAGAAATAGAAGGGCAAAAAAATAAAACAACAGAAGCAATTGGAAATATTGCAGCTATTATAGAAGAAAGTGCAGCTTCTGTAGAAGAAGTAACTGCAACTAGTGAAGAACAAACAAGTTTTTCTGAGCAATTAGCAAGTCTAGCGAATAATTTAAGAGAATCAATTCAAACTCTTAAAAAGAGCGTATCTAAGTTTGAATTAAAATAAATAGAATATTTAAATAATATTTAGGAGGGTTGAAAAAAATGGTTTGTAAAGATATAATGTTTGTATGAGAGGAGATTAGAAATGGATAATGATATTAAAGCAATGTTTAAGATAATATTAGATAGATTAGATAGTGTGGATAGTAGATTAGATAAAGTGGATAGCAGATTAGATAAAGTAGATAGTAGATTAGATAAAGTGGATAGTAGATTAGATAAAGTGGATAGTAGATTAGATAAGTTAGAGACTGAATTACATGATTTTAGATTAGAAATGAGAGAAGAAATTAGAGGATTAGATACTAAAATTGATTTAATTTATAATAAATTAAACTCAGAAATAGAAGAATTAAAGAATAATGAGCCAAAGTTTAAAATTGTTAGAGAAAAATAGAACTAGGAGAATACTTCCTAGTTCTATTTTTAGTTATATTAAATTTATGCTATATAAATAATTCTATAAAATATACTGCAATAATACCACTTATAGCTACTGTTAAAAGATTTTTTTGAAAATAAGCTAAAATAAGAGCAATAATCATACCACCAGTTGCAGAAAATATATTATTAGTAGAGTATAAAATATCAGGAAAAGTCATAGCGCCTAGGACAGCAAAAGGAACATAAAATAAAAACGAAGAAATAAATTTTGATTTAAGCTTTTTTTTGAATATGGCAAGAGGTAAAACTCTTGGTATATAAGTCACAATAGCCATAATTATAACAGCAGTAAAAGAATATATCATAGTTCTTCTTCTCCTTTTGGAAAAAATAATGCTCCAATACTTGAAGCTATGATAGTAGCAATAATTATTCTAAAACCAGTTGATATTTGATGTAAAAAAGGACACCATTTTATAATTGAACTAATTAAAACTCCAGATGTTATTACAACTAATGAAGCTTTAGATTTTTTAGCAGGAGGAATAATTAAGGCTATGAACATAGCATATAGGGCTATTCCCATAGCACTTTGTAATTTAGCTGGGAGTATAGAACAAGCTATTCCGCCAGTAGCCGTACCTAGAGCCCATCCTAAAAATGGTGTTATAATAAGTCCTAACATGTATGAAAAAGAAATATTATTTTTTTCTAAAGAAGCAATAGCGAAAATTTCATCAGTAATCCCAAAAGCTATAATATGTCTTTTAAATAAAGACATTTCGGAAGTAATTTTTTGGGATAAAGATAAAGACATTAACATATATCGAATGTTTATTATAAAAGTAGTTAATGCAATTTCAAATAAAGGAGCATTGGCAATAATTAAGGAAGTTCCTGCAAACTGTCCAGCAGATGTAAAATTAGATAAAGAAATAAAAACAGTGAGCAATACTGGTAGTCCTCCATTAACTGCCATTAATCCAAAAGTAAAGGAAACAGGAAAATATCCTAAAGCAATAGGTATTCCTGACTTAAAACCACGAAAAAAATCATTAAAATAATTATTCTTTATGGTTGAAAAAATATTTAATGAAAATATTTGCATGTTTCTCCTCATTTCTTCAGTATAATTGACGTTGAATTTATTATAACTCATGATAATAAATAGTCAATAATTTGATTTTAAATTGTAATATATATCACAGATTTTTATATGAGAATTTTTTATAATAAATTATAATTTATTTTTTATAGGGGGAAATAAAATGTTAAGAAAAATTATTCAAATAGAAGAAGAAAAATGTAATGGATGTGGATTATGTGTAGAAGCATGCCATGAAGGAGCTATTGAATTAGTTGACGGAAAAGCTAAGTTAATTTCAGATGAGTATTGTGATGGATTAGGAGATTGCCTTCCTAAGTGTCCTACTAATGCTATAAAAATTATTGAAAGAGAAAGCAAACCATATAATGAAGAATTAGTAAAAAAGAAAATGACGGAAAAAGGGAAAAATAATCATGCTAATATTTCTTTTACTTGTCCAGGAATGATGGCAAAGACTATTGAAAGAGAAAAAAAACAATTTAAAAATAAGGTTGAAACTAAAATAGAAATTCAATCTGAGCTAATGCAATGGCCGGTTCAATTGAAATTAATTAATCCTAGTGCAGAATATCTTAATAATTCTAATTGGTTAATTGCAGCAGATTGTACTCCTTTTGCTTATGCTAATTTTCATCAAGATTTTATTAAAGATCATATTACAATGATAGGTTGTCCTAAACTAGATGATAATAAATATTACACACAAAAGATTACAGAAATGTTAATAAAACATAATCCCAAAAGTATTACTGTTGTAAGGATGGAAGTTCCTTGTTGTGGTGGGATTGTATCCGCAGTAAAAAAAGCTATGTTAGAGGCAGAAAAAATTATAAATTATAGAGAAATAATAATAACAACAAGAGGAGAAATATTGTAAAGTATAAAAAGTTCTTTTTAAATTATTAAAAAGGACTTTTTTATTATAAATGTATAATATTAAGTTAGAATTTAGATTATAATATTTATATACTTATAAAAAATTTTATTAATTTATTTATCAAAGTAACGAAAAACTACATTGAAACTATATAAAATTTGTGTTAGGATTTAATACAGATATTTTATATAAGGAGGATATTTATTCATGGAAGTAAATGATAAAGTAACATCAGAAGAGTTTTCAAATTTTATCCATGATATTATTGAAAAAGATTTAGAGGAAGGAGTATATGATAAAGTACATACACGATTCCCTCCTGAGCCTAATGGATATTTACATATAGGACATGCAAAGTCTATTTGGCTTAATTTTAGTACAGCACAAAAATATAAAGGAGTTTGTAATCTACGTTTTGATGATACTAATCCTACAAAAGAGGATACAGAATATATAGAGTCTATTAAAGAAGATGTAAAATGGTTAGGTTTTGATTGGGAAGATAGATTATATTATGCTTCTTCATATTTTGATAAATTATATGAGTATGCAATACAACTTATAAAAGAAGGAAAAGCTTATGTTGATGATTTAAGTGCTGATGAAATTAGGGAATATAGAGGAACTTTAACAGAACCTGGAAAGGAAAGTCCTTATAGAAATCGTTCTGTAGAAGAAAATTTAGATTTATTTATTAGAATGAAAAATGGAGAGTTTCCAGATGGATCTAGAGTACTTCGTGCAAAAATAGATATGTCTTCTCCAAATATAAATATGAGAGATCCTGTTATTTATCGAATTTCTCATACTAGTCATCATACAACAGGAGATAAATGGTGTATATATCCTATGTATGATTATGCACATCCTATTTCTGATGCTATAGAAGGAATTACTCATTCTATTTGTACATTAGAGTTTGAAGACCATAGGCCATTGTATAATTGGTTTTTACAAGCTCTTAATATTAAGAATCCTCCAAAACAAATAGAATTTGCAAGACTTGAAGTAAGTAACATGGTAACTAGTAAGAGAAAACTCAGGCAATTAGTAGAAGAAGGATATGTGGATGGTTGGGATGACCCACGTATGCCTACAATTTCAGGATTAAGAAGAAGAGGATATACACCAGAAGCTATCAAGGATTTTTGTCTTAGAACAGGAGTAGCTAAAAGTAAAGGAGTAGTTGATATAGCACTTTTAGAACATTGTATAAGAGAAGACTTAAAATTAAAGCAACCAAGAATAATGGCAGTATTAGAACCTCTTAAAGTAGTTATTACAAATTATCCAGAAGGTCAAGTAGAAATGCTTGATGTAGAAAACAATCCAGAAAATCCTGAAATGGGAAAAAGAAAAGTTCCTTTTTCTAGAGTTATATATATAGAAAGAGGAGATTTTATGGAAAATCCTCCAAAGAAATTTTTCCGTTTATCTCCTGGTAAAGAAGTAAGACTAAAAAATGCATATTTTATTAAATGTGAAGAAGTAATAAAAGATGAAAAAACTGGAGAAATTATAGAGCTTCGTTGTACTTATGACCCTGCTACAAAAAGTGGAAGTGGATTTACAGGTAGAAAAGTAAAAGGAACTATTCACTGGGTATCAAAAGATCATGGTGTTAAAGCAGAAGTTAGATTATATGATTATTTATTTATAAAAGAAGAAGGAAAGGAAGAGTTAACATTTAATAAAAATTCCCTTAAGGTATTAAAAGATTGTATAATTGAACCTTCTGTATTAAATGCAAAACCTGGAGATAAGTTTCAATTTTTAAGACAGGGTTATTTTACAGTAGATATTAAAGATTCTACAAAAGATAATTTAGTATTTAATAGAATAGTATCCTTACGAAGTTCTTGGAAATAAAGCGGTTTTCAATAAATGAAAACCGCCTTTTTTATAGCCATTTTTTCCTTTTAAATATAAAGTAAATTAATATCGTAAGAATTAACATAAAAATAATAACTGTGGGGTATCCATATTTCCATTCAATACCCGGCATATATTTAAAGTTCATACCATAAATTCCTGTAATAATATTTAAAGGACCAAAGAAAATGGTAAGAATAGTTAAACGAGTTACTATATCATTAGTTTGAGATGTAAGAACTGATTCATATAAATATAATAATTGATCTCCCATTTCTTTTAAACTCAATAGATAGTCATATAATTTATTCATTCTGATGTCAATATTTTTAAAATATTTAGTATGATTTGGCTTAATAAATCCATTTTCATTTACAAGAATTTGGTCACCTATATATAAAAGGGGACGAAGGTATTTTTTTAATTGATTTATTTGTTCTCTTATACTATTAATTTCTACAAATTGCTTTTGTTCTAAATTTTTTATTATATTAGATTCTAGTGTTTGAAGTCTATCTTCTAAAAGTTCTAAAGAAGAAAAAAAATGGCTAAGAAGTCTATCAAAAATCCAAAAGTAAATTCTGTTTAATTCATGAGAGGGGGTATTTATCATATTGAGTTTTTGTGCAATATATTTTTCAATTTCATACACTATAGAACTTTTAGGTTCACCTACGAGAATGATATAGTTAACTCCTATATATAAATTTATTTCTTCAAAAAATATCTTATTATCTAAAAAGTGAAAAGAATTTAAACTTATAAAATCATAATTTTCAAAGCTGTCAAAACGAATATTTTCATCAATATTTAAATATCTTCCGTCAGTACATATATCAAAATTAAATATTGGCTGAAGAAGTTTTATTTCTTTTGTTAAACATATAATAAAATAACTATTTTCTTTGTTATACCAAGATAGGTTATCTGCAATGTCTTTAAGAATTTTATTTTGAGTAAGATGATAAATATTCATGTTTCACTCCTTAATATTTTGTATACAGACAAAATTTTTAATTAATTCCTATAATATGGTGGAAAATAGTTTCTTTAAAATTTTTTCGCCAAGTAATATTTATTGCCTCAAAGGTGTGTTGGCATATTAAAGGTTCTTTTATTCCTTTTCGAATTTCAAAACCTGAAATAATTGCAGAATGTTGTATTTTGTTATTATTATTTCTATATTGAATAATATCACCTATTTCTAATAAATGACTAATAGAGGGATTATATAAATAATCCCCTTTTATAGAAATTGTTTTCGCTTTTATTCCGAATTTATTTTCTGTACTCATTACACGTATATACCAATATAAGGAGTTAGCGACAGCCCAACATATAGAAGATTTTCCATTTTCATACCACCAAGGATGAGTAGGATGATAATGATTTTTTGCTCCACCTGCTCTTAAACATTGAGAAATAAAATTAGTACAATCATTTCCTTGGTAATAAACATATTCAGTATTTGGGAACAATCCATATTTAATAGCATATTCAACAGCTTTTTGACGGTCATACACTTTTTTCATAGTATCTCCCTTTTTCATAAAATTTATTTCAAAAATTATTTAATAAAAATTTATGAATACATAACTTAAATAATTCTAAGAAAAACTAATAAAAAATTTATTAATGGTTCGTTGTAAAATTAAATGCAACAGATAAAAAAATATAAAAAAAATAATTGACAACCATAGTGAGAAATCATGTATGATTTAGGTGCCAAAATCTAAACATACAGGAGGTTCTCAACTATGGTTGCCAAAATTAATAATACCACAACTAAAAGAAAATTTAAACACCTAAGTGCTTATGAAAGAGGACAAATTGCTGCCTTATTAAAAGAGGGAAAAAGCCAACGTTATATTGCTAAAAAATTAGGTCGTTCTCCTAGTACAATCAGTCGTGAAATTAGAAGGGGGACAACAACTCAGTTGCGTAGCGATTTATCATCATATAAACAATATTTCCCTGAAACAGGACAAGCAGTTTATGAAAAAAATCGTAGAAATTGCGGAGCAAAATATAAATTGGCTCAGGTTCAGAAATTTATAAAATTTGCAGAAGATAAGATACTAAATGAAAAATGGTCCCCAGATGCAGTTGTTGGTTTATGTAAGAGAAAGCATGAATGGAAAGACACGGATATTGTATGCACAAAAACATTGTACAATTATATAGATAAAGGTTTATTAAAAGTAAAAAACATAGATCTAAATCTTAAACTCAGAATAAAACCTAAAAGAAAAAGGATTCGTAAAAATAGACGTATTATGGGAAAAAGCATTGAACAAAGGCCTAAAGAAGTACAATTACGTAAAACTTTCGGTCATTGGGAAATTGACACAATAGTAGGGAAAAAAACTAAAGATTCAGTTATTTTAACTTTAACCGAGAGAAAAACTCGCTATGAACTACTGTTTGTCTTAGATTCAAAAGATAGTAATGCTGTTAACAAAAAACTTTTAGAATTAAATAATTTATACGGTAAGCAAGTTTCTAAGATATTCCGTACTATAACAGCAGATAATGGTTCAGAATTTTGTAACCTATCTAAAGCCTTAGAAAAATTAGGAATAGAAGTTTATCATACTCATCCTTACTCTTCATGGGAACGTGGAACAAACGAACGTCATAATGGACTTATTAGGCGTTTTATTCCTAAAGGAAAGAGCATTAAAGATTTTTCTGAAGAAACAATAAAGCGTATACAACAATGGATAAATAACTTTCCACGAAGAATATTAGGTTATAAAACACCTGAAGAATGCTTTAATGAAGAAATTATAATATAGCATATGAAAACACGTCAAAAACAGCTTAAGCCCTTCTTTCTTGTAGATTATAGAGCTTCTTTGAGGGTAGTCAAGGGTAAAGACTTCGTCTTGCCTAACGGCAACCCTTGACTACCTTCTGCAGTCGCTCAAGAAAATAATCAAGAAGGGCTTAAGGCTAATTTTATACTTTAACACCTAAAATCAAGCATGATTTCTACTAAACATAAGTGTTGCATTTAATATTGCAATTTAGA